>NZ_JACFPL010000007.1 GCF_016102005.1 Bifidobacterium choladohabitans | reverse complement strand
CCCGACCTATTAACAACCACCCAACACGCTTACAGCCACAAGGCCAAACCCCCAACATAAACAACGCGTTTAGTTCCTATAGCCCTATGATGGTGTAACGGTGGTGCTACTGTCACCGTTGATGTAATAACTCAAGAATGATAGTTAGGCCTATCTATCAGTGCAGTATTCCAGTTTTAGCTGGGTTGTCAGAGGTGCCATGGCTGACACCGCTGACTTCGTTATTGGTTATCAAGGATGAATTGACTCAACAAACGGAAAGGGGCTTATGATGAAAGCTCTGAACACTATCAAAAGTAGGTTGCTCGCCAGCGTTGCTGTTCCACTTGCGCTGTCTATGGGAGTCGCCATGGTTCCCAGTCAGGCGATGGCTGCAGAGCCTGTGGATACCGCTTCGACATCTATCGTGAGTCAAGTCACCGATTCGCTGACTCCGAGGGATGTGCTGGAGATAGCGGATACCGCATGGGAAAACGGTGATTATGAAGGTGCTGGCATCCTGACCGAGTATGCATTCTCGATGCATGATGGCACTGCCGGTAATGGCTTCCAATCGAGGAATTGGGCTACGACGATCGCCAAGAAAGCTGTCATTAAGCTTCTGCGCTGGGGAGGTTCCAAGCTTCCTGCCAAGATTGCTCCGTGGGCCGGTCGGATTGCAGACTTCCTGGAAGCCACCGGCGTCTGGACTCATGCCGCTATCGTCTCAGGTTTGATGCAGCTGGGCATCCCTTACGATATTGCTGAATACACGGCGACATGGGTTGATTTGTTCCTCTGATTCATGGAGAGAGGGGTGAGCGATGAGTGACCGTGGACGATCAGACCATGTAACGGTTTCGGATGCGATTACCGGTGTTGGTTTTTTCGGAACTGTGTTGTTGGGTTTTGTCTTTCCTTTTGCGGTCGGCATTGGTGTCACTTATCGCTTGCTCCCTTTCGGTGGCGTTCGTTCCTGGGTGCATGGGTGGCGTGGGGTTTTGGGTACCATCGTTATCTTTCTGTTGTGGTTCTTTGGTACCTACATAACTGATGCGTTGGTGGATGTGTTGTTTAGCATGAGCAGTCACAAGGTCTTGAAGAAGCTTGTTAGCGAAGTTGTGAGTTTTGTGTTTCTCATGGGGTTGATGGCCTTGGCCTTCAGCAGGTGGGAAGCCATGGCGCTCTCATCTTTGATAACTGAGGTTCTCACCATTCTCATCTCCCTACTCGTCATTCATGCCGTTGATGCTGCAGACAAGCATGATTAATCTAAACAACGATCATTCCTAGGGAATGAAGCGGATTCGAGTGCCCCTTTTATGGGGCGGGAGAAACGCATCGGACGCGGAGAGGTCTCCTCCTTGGTTTGGGAGGAGACCTCTTCGGTTTGGTTGTGTGTGGTGTTAGTCGTCGGTGGGGTTGATGTTCTTACTGAGGGCCAGGGCGATGAGCGCTGCGAGGTTGTTGGTTCGGTCGAGGGTGAGGGCTTGGACCATGTATGAGCTGGCTTGGTCGGGGTCGCGGGCGGCCCAGGCCAGGTAGGCTCTGGAGGCGCTGAGGTGTGGGGTGGGGCCGACGGCGGCGGTGAGCTGGTCGAAGAGGTTGTAGGCTCTGTCGGCGCGTTCCTGGTTGACGGGGGTCCGGCCTTCGAAGCAGGTGGTGAGGCTGGTGAAGATGAGTTTGACGGCGGCGGGGTCGTGGGGTTGTTCGGTGATGGTGGTCAGGTCGTCTCGGGTGGTGTCGGGGTTGATGGCGGCGACCAGGAGCGCGTCGCGGTGCGGCAGTGAGGTTTCTATCAGCGCGGCCATGCGGGTGAGCCGGTCGTGTCCTATGGCTTCGGGCTGGTGGGTGCCGTCGAGTATGCGCATGATGCTGTCGAGGGCCTGTCGGCCTGCGGTGAGCATGAGTTGGGGGTCCTGGCTCAGTTGCTTGACGTCGTCCTGGAGGCTGGTTGTGGTGTTCATGGGTGTTCCTTTCCTTGGTGCCGGGACTGTTTGTGCCGACGCCTGGAATGGCGGCCCGGGTATAGCGGAGAGTCAAGCCCCCGCGTGGATCCGAACACTCCCCCGGAGGCCGAGGGGGCATGCTGTTCGGCCCCCTCGGCCGGAGCGGGGTGTGGGCGGAGACGCTCGGGGCTTGAGTCGCAGCGGCCCGGGCCAGAATGGAAGGGGGCGGCACAAACACCACATTCCCAACCCCTTCAGCAGCACGCCGCAGGCGTGCGACAGCGGCGGCCAGACATCAAGGCGCAGCCGCCGATGACCACAACCCCGGCCGAGCCGACCAGTTTTATGTTTGCCGATTGAAGGGTGATCTGCAGTAGCTCATGATAGAAGAAAGACCATCCGATAAGAAATGTGTTTATATTGTGAAGCTTTATCTTGATGAAGCTTTCTAACTGATATCCCGAGTATATTAAAGCTTGTTAGAAGCCGCCACTGCCTCTATCATATTTATATGATATGCACACTAGGGCGGCACTTTTTTATCTAAAGGGGTGTAACTGAGATGGACACCGCTCGTATTCCTTACCCTTCGCATCCTTATCAGAGCTCAGCCAATCTAGCCTCTATGCTGATACAGAACGGTCTCTCCGGCATCAGGGCCTATAGGAACTAAACGCGTTGTTTTAGGTTCTGTGTGTGGGTTTGGTTGTGTGTTGGTCAGAGTGTGGTGTTGGGGTATCT
>NZ_JACFPL010000006.1 GCF_016102005.1 Bifidobacterium choladohabitans | reverse complement strand
CCCGACCTATTAACAACCACCCAACACGCTTACAGCCACAAGGCCAAACCCCCAACATAAACAACGCGTTTAGTTCCTATAGCCCGCAATACAGCGCCAAGAATGAACAGTATTCCCAATTGCACCGCGATTAATACGATTGCTTTGTGTTGTTGCACGCCGTCTATGAGGGCTCCGCTGAGCTGTGGTTGCAGCAGGACGACCGCTTGTGCGAGGATTCCCAGCAGAAGGCTTGCCGTGTATGCAAGAATGTGCCCCGGCATGTATTTCCTGACGACGTGGATAAAGTTCATGGTTGGCCTGGCCTCTAGTGTTTTGTGGGTTGGTTCTTGTGGGTGAGGCGTGTGCAGAGGATGGTGGTGGCTATGGCGACGGCCAGGAGCAGGAGGGACATGGGTAGGAAGATGTCTGCGATGATGGGTGTGTGTTGTATGCCGACCCCGTCCCGGACGAAGCTTATCGCCACGGATGCCTCGGTGATGGCCACGGCGACGAGGGAGAGGATGATGCCGGCGGTGACGTCGAGTGTGGTCTCGATGGCCGCTGACCAGGCGAGGGCGCCGCGGGTGACGCCCATCTGGTTGAGGCGCCGGTTCTGCATGCGTCGTTCGCTGATTCCTATGGCTATAGATTGGACGAGGAATATCAGGGCCAGGATGGTGCCGCCGGCTATCATGAGCGGTGTTCCCTGCTGCTCCTTGATGCTGGTCTTGATGTAGTCGTCGATGAAGTCCTGCCTGTTCAAGGCGGTGATCTTGTGGGTGGTGTCCCTTATCTGTTGGGCTATGTCGTCGGCCTGGGTGTGGTCGCGGGCGGTGATGAAGGCGTACAGTCGGCCGTTCTCGCCCTCCCTGGGCAGGCCATCCTCGGTCGTGAGCATGTCCATGTTCACGTGGGGGGTGGTCTTGGGCGGCTCGATGACGGCCACGACCTGGACCTGGTGTCTTTTGTCGTGGCGGTCGATGAGGGTGATCGTGTCGCCCGGCTTGCGCTGGTTGTCGTATGCTCTGCTTATGGCCACCTTGCCGGCGCCCAGGTCGGCCAGGCTGCCCTGGAGCACCTTGGGGGCGGTGTCCTTGTGGCTGGGGTCGGCCAGGTCACGGGCCTGGGCCCAGGTGACCTGGAGGAAGGTGTCCATCTGGATGTTTCCGTGCTTGTCGGTCAGGACCCATTGCTGGGTCTGGTAGATGTCGGCTGTGCCGACCTCCCGTCCGAGCCCCTGCAGCGTGCGCGAGATCCTGCCGGCCTGGGACAGGTCGTCCGAGGAGGCCACCACGTCGGCCTTCATGGGCTCGATGCTGAGCACCACCGAGCTCATGCGGCCCGCCTGCATGATGAGGGTGAAGGAGACCAGAATGGTCAGCGCCATCATGGCCGGCAACGCTATGGCCGTGGCGCCTGCCCTGCCCCTGCGGACCCGTTGCCGGGCCAGCAGGCCCGGTCCGGCCGCGGTTTTTTCGGCCAGCAGGCCCAGCAGGGATGCTACCGGGGGGACCAGCAGGGGGGCGGCCACGTACACGGTGATTATCAGTAGGACGATCAAGCCCAGCAGCCGGTCGTAGGACTCCGAGCGGTCGACCGGCATGAAGGCGACCGTGATAGAGGCTAGGAACAGGGCCAGGGAGCATACGATCCGCAACCGGCTGGCCTTTTTGTCCTTGACGGCCGGTTGTGTCATCAGCTTCAGGGGGGTCTCGGCCCCGAGCCTGCGCGTGGCCAGCCACACGCCCAGCAGGCAGACCGCCATCATCAGGGCGAAGGCCACGGCCGCCACCCACAGGCGGGCCCTGGGGTGGAAGAGCAGGTCGATGTCCGTGGTGCCCATGGCCCTTATGAAGGCCATGCCCACAGGAACGGTCAGCAGGGATCCGGCCAGGCATCCCGCGGCGTCGGCCAGGGCCAGGGGCAGGGAGAACTCTCGCAGGGCCATGGCCACGACCTGTTTGCCCGAGGCGCCGTTGAGCCGCATCAGGCCGTATTCCCGGCGCCTTTCCTGGACCAGGAAGGACACCGATGACAGGACCAGGAACACCGTCACCAGCAGGCAGAACACCAGCGCGATCAGCGACACAGTGTTCAATGCCAGGTCGTAGTAGGCCTTGGTCAGAATGCGGTGGTAGGCGTTCAGGCCCTCCAGGCCGTGCAGGCCGTCGTAGGCCAGGCCCGCCTGACGTGCCTGCAGGGTCGCGCAGGACAGGGTCGTGGCGGCGAACACGGCCAGGCACATGATCCAGTAGGAGGAGCGGTGGGCCCTGACCAGGGAGAAGGACAGGCTGGCCCTTGTTGGCCGCTTGCGCCAGGGTCGGCTCGCCTGCTGGGCCGGGGAGGCCATGCCCGCGCTCACCGGTCGGCCCCGCTCAACGTGGTCTCGGCCAGGTGCATGGCCAGCTGCTCGGCCGTGCAGCCCGACCACACCGAGTGGATGCGGCCGTCGACCAGGAACACGGTGCTGCCAGCACGGGCCGCCACATCCGGGTCGTGGGTCACCATCAGCACCGTGGACCCCCGCGCCGCCACCTGGCCGAAGGCGTCCAGCACCAGCTGGGAGCCGGCGGTGTCCAGGGCGCCCGTCGGCTCGTCGGCAAAGACGACCGAGGGCCTCGAGGCCAAAGCCCTGGCCACCGCCACACGCTGCCGCTGCCCGCCCGACATGTCCGAGGGATAGACGTCGGCGAAACCATCCAGACCCACCGCCTGCAGGGCCCGCACGGCGTCGTCGACCTCGATGCGCGGCCCGCCGAAGAGGAAGGACAGCATCACGTTCTGCAGGCATGTGAACGCTTCGACGAGGTTGTAGTCCTGAAACACGAACCCGATCAGGTCACGCCTGACACGTGTCAGGTCGGCCTCTCCCATCCGGGCCAGGTCATGCTGCCCGATGTGCACCAAGCCCTGGTCGACCGGCAGCAGGCCCGAGGCGCAATTCAGCAGGGTCGACTTGCCCGCGCCCGAGGGCCCCATGATCGCCGTCCATGACCCAGGCGGGCATTGCAGGGACACGTCGGTGATGCCGGCCCCGCCCGAACCGTAATGATAGGAGACACCCTCAAGGGACAGAAACTCACCAGCCATACCCAGCCCCAATCCACAGCCCGACGAAACCCCGAGCACCATACGAATCCACAACGCGAAAAGCTACAGCGAACTTTACACTGAGACGCAATACAAGTATTGCTTGCGTGACGGTTAAAAGTCTTCCATAAATTATTGACAAAAAGATGCAATAAGTCAAAAGTTATTGTAAAGTAGGCCTATAGGAACTAAACGCGTTGTTTTAGGTTCTGTGTGTGGGTTTGGTTGTGTGTTGGTCAGAGTGTGGTGTTGGGGTATCTG
>NZ_JACFPL010000005.1 GCF_016102005.1 Bifidobacterium choladohabitans | reverse complement strand
ATGGCCGCCGGGTCCGTCCCCACGGGTTCATCCGGTCCGGGCAGCTGGTCGGCCTGGACGAGGAGACCAGGAGGGATCTGGTCGAACGCTACCAAGTCACGCAGGTCGTGGACTTCCGCCGACCCTTCGAGATACAGGAGAGTCCTGACGACTCAATCGAAGGCATCACTTTTACCAACATCGATCTGCTGGGTATGATCGGTGCCCGCAATACCAGCTTGGACGACTTCGCCTCGATCGGTTCGGTCGATCGGGTCAATGACCATATGCTGGGCACCTACCACGACATGGTCCTGAATCCAGGCGCTCAGAAAGGTTTTGGGCGCTTCCTGCGCATCGTCGTGGGCAACACCCAGGGGGCCACGCTCTTCCACTGCTTTGCCGGCAAGGACAGGACCGGGTTCGCCGCGGCCCTGGTGCTCTGGCTGCTGGAGGTGGACGACGACCAGATATTCGCGGACTACCTGAAGACCAACCAGGAGAGGGTCGCGGCCAACAATCAGCTACTGGACCAATTCCGCGACAAGGGCTTCGACCAGGATTCACTGGACGCACTGGCGGTTGCACTTTATGTCAAGCAGGAATATCTGATCTACGCCCGCCAGCTCATGATCGACGCCTACGGCGACGTCTTCGCCTACGCCCAGCAGGCTCTAGGGTTCGGACCCGACCAGGTGGAGGCCCTGCGCAGCAACCTGCTTGAGTAATCGGACAAGACCGAATAGGTGCGGGCAGGTGATCGGGCTTGAGTGCCAATTGTAAGGGGGCATCGTGCATACATAAGTCTGGGACGGTAATGATTCCGGGGCTCCCGTGCGGCTCTGGTCGGTCAATGTTGATCGCCAGACGACCGGGAGGCCCGGGCCATTGGGAGACGGCCATGAATGCGGGCGCGGGTTTCTTTCGCACAGACGGATTGCCGAGCAGACCGCGATTATATGGTCAGCAAAACGACATGGGAACAGCCGAATCCATCTTGACTGACCATATCGACGCTGCAGGTGACTGGATGATCAAGGAGGATTTTGGACTCAGTTTGAAAGAGACATCCCTGTCCTGGAGCGGCTGCTGATATCCCCCTGGCTGAAGACCTGGTCGTAGAACTCCTGCACCAGACTTGTCGGCTGCTGTCTGGCTCACGCTCATCATGAACCTCCGCCTTCTGCCAGTACGCAGGCTTTCGAATTTCTTCATGATGGGTGTTTTCGCTCAGGCCCATGAGCGCGTATGAGACCAAGGTGAGCAGGTGGATGGTGGCTTGTGGGAAGGCTATCAGGCCTTGAAGTGTCGCTCGTCGTTCATGGTGGCGAAGTTCAGGCCGATCAGGATGCCGCCGCCTATGTAGTTGCCCAGCATGGCCACCAGGACCACCAGGATCGCCTTCCAGGCGTTGACCCGCCCGAAGACACCCAGGATGAGGAAGAGGGCCGAATCCGCTATCGAGTGCTCGAATCCGCAGAAGGCGAAGACGAAGACGGCCACGACCATGATGATGCACTTGGTGAAGTCGTTGGAAAGCTTGCCGTTATAGACCATGAGCATGGCGATGTTGATGCAGAAGTTGCACAGGATGCCGCGAACGAACAGGTCGGCGAAGCCCATGGGACCGCCGGAAACGTAGCCGGTTTTGGTCGCCGCAGCCGCCAGCATCTGGTCCAGGGTGGGACCGCTGACGATGGACGAGAAACGCAGGATGACGGCTACAATCAGGGCTCCGGCCAGGTTGCCCAGGAGGCAGAGAACCAGGATCCGCAGGGAGGCCAGCCAGCCCAGACGCTTGTGATAGGCGCCTATGGTGACCACCATCATGTTGGAGGTCAGCAGTTCGGAGTTGGTGTAGTAGATCAGGACCAGGGCCCAGCCGAAGGTGGTCGCCGCCAGGACCCGGCCTGCCAGGATCAGACCGTGGTCGGCGGGGTTCTGGCCGGCCTGGCCCATGATGACGAAGAAGGCCGTAAAGAAGATACCCACAAAGAGGCCGGCCATGGTGGCTCGCTGCATGTACTTGCCGGTCAGGGCGCCGCTCATGGTCTTCTTGCTCTCGACCACGTCCAGGACGGTGCTGATGAAGGCTCGCCCGGGGAAGAGCGGCTGTCTCTTCTGTGGATCTGTCATCTGATTGGATTGCTCATTCACGGGGTTTATTATGACATTCCCGAGTAAAGAGAGACTGTCCTTAGGGCCCTACTGTGCGGGAATTCACTTCTTTGCCGGTGTCACCCAGCCTCACTCGGTGCGCAGGGCGGTGGCGGGATCCTGCTTGGCTGCCTTCCGCGAGGGGATCAGGCCGCCGATCAGGGTCAGGATCACGCTCAGGATGACCAGAGCCACGCCACCCGAGGCAGGCAGGGCCGCATTCACCTCGGTGGTGCCCATGAAGTGGTGCATGATGCTGTTGGCCGGAACGATTAGCAGCAGAGTGATGCCCACCCCCAGCAGGCCCGCCAGAAGTCCGATGAGGCCGGTCTCGGCGTTGAATACGTTGGAGACGTTCCGCTTGGAGGCGCCCATGGCGCGCAGGATGCCGATCTCCTTGGTCCGCTCCAGAACCGATATGTAGGTGATGATGCCGATCATGATGGAGGAGACCACCAGCGAGACCCCGACGAAGGCTATCAGCACGTAGGTGATGACGTTGATGATGGTGGTGACCGAATTCATCATCAGGCCCACGTAGTCGGTATAGACGATCCTGTTCTTCTCCGCGGCCTTGTCGTTGTAGTGCTTGATGGAGTCGCCCACGGAATTCTTGTTCTCGAAGCTGTCCGTGTAGATGCTGATGCGCGAGGGGGCGTCCCGGGAGATCAGGCCGAAGTCGCTCAGGTTGTCGGCGTAGGTGCCTGTGGAGACGTACTGGTTGTAGATGGCGACCAGGGCCTCCTGAGGGGCGGCGGCGATGTACTGGTCGAAGGCCTGGGCCGTCTGCTGCTCGGCGGAGGCCCCCGTGGGGATGCCCGCAGAACCTTGGGCTCTTGCAGCGGCCCCTGCCCGGCCCTGGGCCTCCTGGCCGGCCATGGCTGCCGAGCCTTTCATGATCTCCTGGGCCATGCTGGCCTTCTGGCTGACGCCCAAGGATGCGATGTAGGCCTTGGCATCGTTGGCCTTGGCGGCATCGTCGGCAGGGGCGAAGGCCATCCCGTTGAGGACGCTGTGGCCCTGGTCGGCCTCCTGGTCGGTGACGATGGGGCTGGTCTTGGCCTGGTCGATCAGGTAGTCGGTCAGCTGGCGGGTATACCCGACGCCTACCTTGAGGGGTGTGGCCTTGGCTCCCTGGTGGGGGCGTACTATGCCTACGATGTGCAGCTGCAGGCCCTGATCGGCGGCCTTGGTCATCTGGTCGGTGCTGTCGCCGATGTAGTGGTAGTGGCCGTCGGTCCCCTTGGCATACTGGTCCGCAGCGGGCACCAGGGAGAGTTTCTGGTCCATGGCCTTGGCGTATTCGATGGGCTTGGTGTCGACCTTGACCTCCTGCCCGCTGTTGAGTTTGTTCATCATGTCGGTGTATTGGCTGGAGGGGAGGATGCCCAGCTTGTAGAGGCTGGTGACGGGCATCTGGTTGTTCTTGTCCAGCACCAGGACCACCTGATCCTTGGCCTTGGGCCAGGTGCCGTTCACCACCTGGTAGTTGTCGGTCACCACCTTGCTGATGGTGGTCTTGGCATCGGCCCCCGGCATGATTTCGCCGAAGATCTCCGGAGCCTTGTTCTTCTCGGTCTTGCCGGTCAGGTAGGACATCTGCATGGACTGGATGTCGCCCATGTCGCTGTCGGTGTTGGCCGTGGCCATCTGGCTGGCGGTGGAGCTGGCGTCGTCCTGCCCGCTCATGGTCACCTTTTCCGCAGAGACCAGCTTACCGTCCGGGTCGTGCCCGAAGACCGCGAACTTGGTGGCGTAGGAGTACTGGATGCCCACGGACCCCACATACTGGTGGATCTCGCTCTTGGGATTATCCAAGTATTTTTTGAAGTCTGTCAGATTGTTCTGGGTGATGCTGCTGGTCAGGCTGGAGGCCCCCTTGATGCTGGAGTCGTCCGGCTGGATGGCCTTGAGATCCTTGTGCGCCTTGGCCTCCTTCTGGGATTCCTGGGCGGAGTCCACTATCTTGTTCAGGTCGAAGGACTGCTCCTGAATGGTGATGGGGTAGGAGGTCATGGTCTCCCGCTGCACCCTGTCGATGTAGCGGTTGACCCCGGTGGATACCGACAGGATCAGGGCGATGCCGATGATGCCGATGGACCCGGCGAAGGAGGTCAGGGCCGTCCGGGCCTTCTTGGTCCGAAGATTGTTGAAGCTCAGCGACAGTGAAGTCAGCAGTCCCATGGAGGCCTTGCCGAAGGTGCGGTGGCGGGCCCGGCGGATGGGCACCTGGTCGTCGGGCAGGGGGTCGGAGTCGCTGATAACCGATCCGTCGTGCAGCTCCACAATCCTGGTGGCGTACTGGTGGGCCAGCTCCGGGTTGTGGGTGACCATGACCACCAGCCGGTCCTGGGCCACCTCCTTGAGCAGGTCCATGATCTGGATGGAGGTCTCGGAATCCAAGGCTCCGGTGGGCTCGTCGGCCAGGAGGATGCGGGGGTTGTTGACCAGTGCCCTGGCGATGGCCACCCGCTGCATCTGCCCGCCCGAGAGCTGGTTGGGCCGCTTGTTCACGTGCTGACCCAGTCCCACCTGCTCCAGGGCCTGCCTGGCACGCTCCCGCCGCTCCTGCCGGTGCACGCCCGAGATGGTCAGAGCCAGCTCCACGTTGGACAGGATGCTCTGGTGGGGAATCAGGTTATAGCTCTGGAAGACGAAGCCCACGGTGTGGTTGCGGTAGGAGTCCCAGTCCCTGTCCTTGTACTTTTTGGTGGAGGTGCCGTTGATGATCAGGTCGCCCTGGTCATAGCGGTCCAACCCGCCGATGATGTTGAGCAGGGTGGTCTTGCCGGACCCGGAGGGGCCCAGGATGGCCACGAACTCGTTGTCGCGCAGGTTGACGCTGACATCATTCAAGGCCTGCTGGACGAAGTCCCCTGTTTTGTATTGTTTGGAGATGTGTTCGATCTGCAGCACCGTCGTCCTCAGCTTTCTGGATTCTCAATGGCTTTAATGGCATGGACTTATGGACTCTTGGAGTGCCAGCTTACGCCATTGGCATGGGTAAATGCCGATATGGCCTAGTCCACCGACTTGAGGGCCTCCAGCATGTCCACATGCTTGAGCTTGTTGTTGACCATCCAGCCCAGGCCGGCCGTGATGACCGTGATCATGACCAGGGGCACGACGAAGGCCACCCAGCTGATGGAGGGGTCAAAGAGGACGTTGTCCGGTGGAACGGTGGTGATGATGTAGTGGTGCAGCCAGGCCCCGAACCCATACCCGGCCAGGACGCCGATGGCCGATAGGAGGATGGTCTCCCGGTAGATGTACATGGTCACCTCACGGTCGTAGAAGCCCAGCACCTTGATGGTGCTCAGTTCACGGATGCGCTCCTCAACGTTCAGGTTGGTCAGGTTGTAGAGGATGACCAGGGCCAGCAGGGTGGCTACGATGATCAGCACCTGCATGATCATGTTCAAGGATTTGACCACGGTGTCGATCTGGCTCATCAGGGTTGTGTTCTGCACCACCCCCTGGATCCCGTCGATACGTATGAAGGAGGCGGCCTGCCTTCTGGTGTTCTCCGCGCTGGAGTCCTTGAAGGTGACCAGGTGGGCGTTGGGCGAGAAGTCCTGATGGAAGACGGTCCTGTAGGCCGACGGGCTCATGAAGACGAAGTGCCCCAGGTACATCTCGCAGATGCCGTCCACCCGCATGGTCCTGTCCCTGCCGCCTGAATCCTGCAGGGTGATCCTGTCGCCGGTCTTGGTCCCCGTCAGCTGGGCGATCCTTTCGGAGAGGATCACGCCATCGCCCTTGAGGCTCAGGGGCTTGTGCCTGGCCCGGGTATCCATGCGGATGAAGTCGTCCAGGTGATTGGCGCTGGCAGGCGCGATCATGGTGATGGACTGTTTGTCGGCGTTGTGGCCGGCCGTCTTGCTCATCTCCTCGTAACGCACGTTCAGGGAACGGCTCACATCGGGCTTTTCCAGCCGTTTTTTGATGGATTGGCGTTGGTCGGATGTGGCCTGGCTGTTCTCGGCGGCGATCAGGTCGTAGCGGATCACCTGGCCGAACTGGTGCTCGTTGATGGCGGAGATGGACCCCTGCACGCCGAATCCGGCCATCAGGAGGGCCACCGATCCGCAGACCCCGAAGATGGTCATCAGCATCCGCTGCTTGTAACGGAAGATGTTCCGGGCGGTGACCTTGTGGGTGAAGCTGAGTCGGTTCCAGATCAGGGGGATGCGCTCCAGGAAGATCTTCGAACCGGCGCTGGGCGGCTTGGGCAGGAGGAGGGCCGACGGTTTTTCGCGCAGCTCCCGCCAGGCGCTCAGGAAGGCCGGGACAACGGCGCTCAGGAAGGCCAGCAGGCAGGCCAGGAGGGTGATGGGTAGGTGGAAGCCGTAGTGGATGGGCGGCATGTCGAAAGCGTGGACATAGGCCTGGTAGACGATCCAGGGCAGCAGGGTGTGGCCGGCGATGATGCCCAGAAGCGCGCCCAGGGCCGAGGCCGCTCCGCCGTAGACCAGGAACTTGGCCATGACATCCTGGTCCCTGTAGCCCAGGGCCTTGAGTGTTCCTGCGTTGATCCGCTCCTCGTCCACAAAGCGCGTCATGGTGGTGAAGGTGACCAGGGCGGCCACCAGATACATGAAGTAGGGGAAGACCTTGGCCAGCGAGTCCACGATGAAGGAGACGGAGGCGTAGACCTTATAGCCCTCCGAGCCGGGCGCCTCACGACGAGAGTCCAGGGCGTAGACCGGCTTTTCCAGTCGGCTCAGCTGGTCCGCCGCCTTGTTCAGCTTCTTCTGGGAGTCGTCGATCCTCTTCTGGGCATTCGGGCTCTCCCTGTTGAATTTGTCCAGTTTGGCCCGGTATTCCGCGGTTTTCTGATTCAGGGTGGCTTGGGCCTGGTCGATCTGCCCCTGGGCCGAAGCCCGGCTGTCGGCCAGCTGCCGCCGGGCCTGGGCCAGTTTGGTCCTGCCCTGGGCCAGCTGTGCGGAGGCCTGGTCAAGCTGGGTCTTGCCCTGGGCCAGTTGGCGCTCGCCTTCGTTCACCTTGGCTCTTGCCTGGGTCAGCTCCCGACGCTTTGTATCCAGGGTCTGCTGGTTGGCCGCAACCTGGGCCATGCCGGGGGTGTACTGGTTGGTCATGAAGGCATCGCGGCCCGTCTTGGCCTTGGTCACCAGGGCATCGATCTGCGGTGATTGCCGGTTGAGTTCGGCCAGCTGTGCCTGGAGCCCGGCCTTCTTGTGGTTGAGGTCCTCCTGCTGCTGGGGGGTCAGCCCGGGTGTGGCCAGTTGGGCGTCGATGGTCTGAATGAGGCCGGTGACCTGTGCGATGCCCTGTCTGCATTGTGTCTGAGCCGCTTGGGCCTGGGCTACAGCCTGATCGGTCTGGGCCTTGCCGCCTTCCAGCTGCTGACGGGAACCATCAAGCTTGGCCTGTCCCTGGTCGATGGCCTGCTGCCCCTGGTCGGCCTGATGCCTGCCCTGGGCAACCTGGCTGGCGGAGGACTGGTATTGCTTCTGCTTTCGAGCCAGTTCGGCCGAACTCAGATCCACCTCCTGCTGCCCTTGGTCGATGGCCGCCTGGGCCTGCACCGTCTTGGCAGCCAGTTGGTTCTTGGCGGACTGGATGCTCTGGGCACCCTGGTCCAGATCCTTCCTGGCCTGTTCCAGCTGCTGCCGGTTCCCCTCGAGTTCGTTTCTGGACTGGTCCACCTGGTCCTGTCCTTGGTCCAGCTTCTTCTTCAAGGGGGCCTTGATGGCGTTGAGCCTCGCTGTTGGGCGGCCTGACAGAATCCTGTTCAGATCGTCCTTGTGGGTCTGCAGGGCCTGGATGTACTGGTCGGAATAGTGGTCCTGAATCCGGTCCAGGTCCTTGAAGGTCAGGCGGGCGATCATGTACTCGTCCGAGTCGAAGGCCTTGGGCGTGGCCACAGCGTAGGAGTCCAGGGACCCGGAGCCGGCTGTGGAGGGGCCCATGTTGACCTTGCTCAGGATCTCGGTCGACCTGACCGTGCCCACCACGCGCAGCTTGTGGTGCCTTAAGACCTTCCTGCCCAGCTGGTCGGCCTTCTCGTCCACCTGGATGTTGCTGCCGATGGGGTGGCTCTCACCCAAGGCCGTGTCGACCGCTATCTGGTCGGGCCTGGTCGGCATGGATCCCTCTACCAGCTCATAGGTGGAGATCCGGTCGGGGGCGGAGTATATGCGCAGGCTCTTGTCGGTGCCCTTGAGCACCACATCCTTCAGATATCCGTATTCGATTCCCGAGTTGCCGGGGGCGGTATCGATGGCATCCCGATCCTCCTGGTCGAGTCCGTAGCTGCTGATGACCATCAGGTCGGCCAGATGGTGGTCGGACAGGTAGGCGTTGCCGGCCTGCCGCATGTCCGGCCCGGTCACGCTCAACCCGACCAGGGCAAAGGAACCCAGCGCCACCAGGCAGACGATGGAGATGAACCGTCCCAGGGATTTGCGCAGGGAGACCCGGATGTCGTGCCAGAGCACCTTCCTGACGGGTTGCATCCTCACCACTCCACGTTTTCGATGTCTTCGGGGCTGTCATTGGTCTGCACGGCCTGAACCCGCGCGTCGTGCATGCGGATGACCCTGTCGGCGATGGGGGCGATGGCCGCGTTGTGGGTGACGATGACCACGGTGGCGCCCTTCTTGCGGCACTGGTCCTGCAGGATGCGCAGCACCTGTTTGCCGGTCCGGTAGTCCAGGGCCCCGGTGGGTTCGTCACAGAGCAGGATCTTGGGGTTCTTGGCCACGGCCCGGGCGATGGCCACACGCTGCTGCTCGCCGCCGGAAAGCTGGGCGGGGAAGTTATCGATCCGGTCGCCCAGGCCCACGTCGACCAGGGTCTGGACCGGGTCGGCAGCGTCGTCCACGATCTCCGAGGCCAGCTCCACGTTCTCCCTGGCGGTCAGGTTGGCCACCAGGTTGTAGAACTGGAAGACGAAGCCCACGTCATAGCGGCGGTAGGTGGTCAGCTGCCGGGCGTCATAGCCGGCGATGTCCTTCCCGTCCACGATCACCTGGCCCTCGTTGCAGGTGTCCATGCCGCCCAGAATGTTCAGCACGGTCGACTTGCCCGCCCCCGAGGCGCCGAGGATTACCACCAGTTCGCCTTTCTCGATGGAGAAGGTGACCTCATTGTTGGCCACGATGGTCGTCTCGCCGGTCACATACCGTTTCGTCTCTCCGATGACGTCGATATAGCCCATCATGCCCTCTCGTAACCCTGGCTGTGCGGCGGGGTCGTCCGACGCAAGGGACGCCCTCCTGATGCTCTTTTCCCCACTACTGTATACGTTTGTGGGGTCCGGAGCACAGGAGAACCGCCTGCCGGGAGGCGTCATGTTCGCCGACCTTGCAAGGGTTCGGAGGTTCAGAGGGCTTGCAGGAGGTTGCCCAGTTTGCGGCTGTCCCTGACCGGTCTGCCCTGGCGGAAGGTGATGAACCGCTGGCAGGTCTGGGCCAGGAACTCCTGGTCGTGTGAGATGACGATCACCATGACCCCCAGGGAGCGCATGTAGCGGATCATCCCGGTCACCTGGTTCATGTGGAGCAGATCCAGGCCGCTGGTGGGTTCGTCCAGAACCACCAGGCGCTTGCCAGACAGTATGGCGGCCGCAATGGCCACCCGCTGCTTCTCCCCGCCGGAGAGGGTGTTGGGGTGCCGGCCCAGGAGCCGCTCCAGGTCCAGCTTTCGTGCCACTTCCTCGAACAGGTCGGTTCGCCTGGCCCCAAGAAGCATTTCGCCCTCCACGGTCTCGCTGAAGAGCTGATAGTTGACATCCTGAAAGACCATGTAGGAGTCCTCGACGCGCTCCCTGCTGGTCTGCCTGGTCCCGTTCAGGCTGATTTCCGACCTGTCGCCAGGCTTGAGCAGTCCGGTCAGGACGGAGGCGAAGGTGCTCTTGCCGGCACCGTTGCGGCCGATGATGCCGGTGATGTCCTCGCTGGACAGGGTCAGGTCGTCCACATCCAGGGCAGGATCCTGGTCGTGGTGGTAGGCATAGGTTAGGTTCCTGACCCGCAAGAGGTCGGGGGTCTTCTCGGTAGTGACCCTGGCTGGGGCGCTCGCATTCTCGGTCGCGTTCAGATTCAGGGCCCGCAGCCCCATGGCCTGGCGGCTTGGGCCATCCAGCCCCCTCATGGCGGCAGGGGTCAGGTGCTCCGCCAGCCTGCCGTCCTTCATGACCAGGAAGTCGTCGGCCAGGCCGTCCAGGTAGTAGAGGCGGTGCTCGATCAGAACCATGGTCAGGCCCCGCTCCTTCAAGCGGCCCAGAATCTGCGCCAGGCTGGCCACCGCTTCCACGTCCAGGTTGCCGGAGGGCTCGTCCAGGACCAGGATCTGCGGGTCCATCATGCAGGAGGAGGCGATGGCGATCATCTGCTTCTCGCCCCCCGACAGGGAGAAGATGTCCCGGTCCATAAGCGGGGCGATGCCGAAGAGGTCGGCCACCTGGTCTATGCGCTCCCGGATGGCCTCCGGCTGGACCCCGGTGTTCTCCAGGGGGAAGGCCAGCTCGCTGCGGACGTCGGTGGTGAAGAACTGGGTCTTGGGATTCTGGAAGACCGACCCCACCTGCTCCGAAAGCCGGTAGATGGGCCGGGCCGTGGTGGGTTCGCCCCCGATCAGGCACTCCCCCTCCAGCTTGCCCTCGTAGAGTTCGGGAATCAGGCCGTTGATGACCCTGGAAAGGGTGGTCTTGCCGCATCCGCTCGGTCCGGTGATCACGGTCAGTCGGCCTCGGTCCATCCGGCAGGAGACCTCTTCGAGGGAAGGCCTGCTGGCGCCCTCGTAGGTGAAGCTAAGCCTGGAACATTGCAACATAGGCTCCACATCCCATAAGGACCAGACCCAGGGCGCACATGAGCGCATCCAGTCCGGTGAAGGTAATCCGTTGGATGGAGGTCTTGGGTCCCGGGTCGCCGATCCCTCTGGTCAGGGCGGCCGAGGTCAGGTCGGAGGCCGCATTGGTGGCGTTATTGAGCAGGGGGACGTAGATGTACTCCATGGTTCGCATCGGATGCCGGACCATGTCTCCGGTGGTGACCGCGATCCCCCTGAATTTCATGGCCCGCCTGATCTGGGCATAGTCGTGCCTGACGGTCGGGAAGAAGCGGAAGAGGACGCTTACCGGGATGACCAGCCACTGGGGTGCGTGGATCTTGCGCAGCAGGTAGACCAGCTCCGAGACCTTGGTGGTGCCCATCATGAAGGCCGCAACCAGCACCAGGGGGAGGATCCTGCCCACGCCGACGAAGAGGAAGAGCAGGTAATGTCCCGGCAGGTTCTCGGGGAAGACCATGGCCAGGGAGGCGCCCAGGGCGAATACCAGACAGACCAGAAGCCAGGCCTGGCCCTTCCTGACCCTGCCCACGATGACCTGGAAGCTGCAGAAGTAGATGTTGATGGCCAGGACCAGCGGGGTGGGCAGGGTGACGAAAATCAGGGCGTTGGCGAAGATGACCAGCAGGAATCTGGTGTAGATGGAGATGGGCCTCATTGCTTGGCGGGTATCCGGTTGAAATGCCTGTCGACGATCCTGGCGCCTATCCATGCACCGAGCAGTGCGCCGATCAGGGTGGCCAGAATGCAGACCAGGAAGGTGGCTCCGGTGATGGGCGCAAAGACCCCGTCGATGTACTCCTGGCTCTTGCCGCGGCGGACCAGGCTGGCCACATAGGCATCCTTCATGAACCAGAGGGGCAGAACTGGGCCGGTGCAGCCGAAGGTGAGGATGACGTAGCTCAGGTAGCGGGCCAGGTTGGGACGGCTCTCCCTGAGCGAGGACTGAACCAGGTCAGCCAGCAGGCCGCAGAAGGCGTAGGGGATGAAGGAGAGGGCGAAGTGGCCGAAGACCAGCAGGAAGAGGCCCATGATGACGCCGACGATGGTGATGGCCCCGAACCTGGGCACCCGGCGGATCATCAGCATGTAGACCGGGCCGGAGACCAGCCCCACCACAGCGGGGATGAAGAGGGAGGACAGGCCGGGCATGACCAGGCCAGCCAGGAAGACGGTGATGAAGTTGCCCACCGCCATGCTGACGAAGTAGAGGGCCGTGAAAATGCCGACGTTGACCAGGTCTTTTGTCTTCAGTGCTTTCATAAAGGATCGCTCCCATCTGGGTGGCGGTCGCTCGGCCCTAGGCCATATCCGCCGATTTCAGGTTGTGCCGTCAAGTTTAGGAGGGCCGGGAGGGAAAGTAAATGATATTTTTTTATGTCTCTTGCCCGCCGCGCGAGGATTTTGTTAGTGTCCACTGAGAGGGGCGTATCAGAAAGGCGGCACGGAGGACAGGCATGATCAGCAAGCGACTACTTCATCTACCGGGAGCCAGGATGGGCGCCAGCCTCCTGCTGGCCCTCCTGCAGACGATCGGTGCGTTGGCGGAGGTGCTCCTCCTGCCGGTGGCTATCGCGGCCGTGGGCCGTTCCCTTGGCCTGCCTGTTCCCCATGCCCTTGCCTGGGTGCCCGGTCGGCCCGGACCCTTGGCGGCGCTGATAGGCGTGCTGATTCTGGTTCGGCTCCTGGCCCAGGCGGTTGCCAAGTCCGTCAGCGCCCGGCTGGCCGATGGGATGGGTAAGGCGCTCTCCCAGGCCCTGTATCTATCCGTGTTCGACCCCAACAGGCAGGAGGACGACCTGGGCGTTCCGGCGCAGACCCTGGCCAGGCTTTCCACCGAGGGGGTCAAGTCGGTCGTCTCCTATTTCACGGCCTACATTCCGGCCCTGGTCCAGACCGCCCTGATGCTGGTCGTGACTCTGATCGTCCTTCTGCCCGTCAGTCCCCTGGCTGCGGCAATCGTCGTGATCGGCATGGTGGCTCTGCCCCTGGCCTCCAAGCCCACCATGGGCGAGAACATCAAGGTGCAGCTGGGCCAGTTGCGCAAGTATGACAAGGTCGGTGTCCACTTCGAGCATGCCCTGAGGGGGCTCAACACTTTGAAGATCTTCGGGGCAGACCAGCGGCAGGCTGATGACCTGGCCGAGGAGTCCGAGGGGTTCCGCCGGATAACCATGGGGGTCCTTGGCGGCCAGCTGCGCTCGCTGATCAAGGCCGACGTGGTCATCTACACCAGCCTCATCCTGGCGGTCGCGGCCACAGTCCTGATCGGACAGGGCGGGCCCTCTCGAATGCTGTCCTGCCTGGTCGTCGCCCTGGCCGGGGTCCGGCTCTTTGCACCTGAGCGCCAGCTGGTCTACATGATGCATTCCGGCATGGTCGCCATCAAGCAGGGCAAGGCCATCGACGATATCCTTCAGGCGCGGCAGGGGGGCGACGAGAAGTCGGCGGCTCCAGGGACGGCTCCTGAGTCATGCAAGAGTACGGGTTCGGATGTGGCTCCGGAAGCGAGTCTCGAAACTTCTGAGGTAGCAGTTCGGGAGTCTGACTCGGAATCCGCTTCGAAGCAAGCAGATCAGGCGGATATGTCTGGCGATGATTCGCTGGGCATCAGCGCTCGCGATTTGACCTACACCTATCCTGACGGCTTCCAGGCTCTGACCGATCTGAACTTCGATCTGCCTGCCAAGGGACATGTGGGCTTGGTCGGCGCTTCGGGCTCCGGCAAGAGCACCTTGGCGGGCCTGCTGTCCGGGCGCCTTCAGGGGTATGCCGGAGAGCTGTCCATTGGCGGGCGCCAGATCAGCGACCTGTCGCGCGAGGATCTGGTCGGCCTGCAGACCGTGGTTCGGGGAACCGATCACCTCTTCACCGGGACCATCAGGTTGAATCTGGACCCGGCCGGACTGGGCTATTCGGATTGGGAGCTGCAGGATGCGCTGGACCAGGTCGGCCTGACCGGTCTTGTCCAGAGCAAGGGCGGGCTGGACGCTCCTATCGACCCCGAGGGAGGCAACCTTTCCGGAGGGCAGCGGCAGCGCCTGTCCATTGCCCGTGGGCTCCTGCGGCGTTCTCCTTTCTATATCTTCGACGAGGCTACCAGCGCCGTGGACCGCGAGCATGACGCTACACTGGCAGCCCTGATGGACGCGCTGGGCAAGGAGTCCCTGGTCCTGACCATCACCCACCGCCTGGCTGGGGTCCGCAATGCCGATTCCATTCTCTTCCTGCAGGGGGGCCGTCTGGCAGAAAGCGGCGGTTTCCGTGAGCTGGTGGATGCCGGGGGCGGATTCGCGGCCCAGTGGAAGGAGCAGGCACAGTATGAGGACGGGGAGTGACGACATGCAGCAGACGACCGGCAATCTGACGATGATGCGCCGCATGGCCCGGCTGATGAAGCCTCTGGCCGGCACGGAGGGCAAGGCCATCCTCTGCGGCAGTCTGGGTCACCTTTTTGCAGTCTGGAGCATGATGGCGGCCGCAGCGGCCCTGATCGGCCTGGTCGCGGACTGGCCGCCGCTGAATGGCCAGTGGGTCGTCTGGGCCCTGGTGGCGGTTCTGACTGCTCTCAGCCGTGGGGTCATGGCCTATGGGGAGCAGTACTATAACCACGAGATGGCTTTCAGCATGCTCCGTGACATTCGCACGACGGTCTTCGACAAGATGCGGTCCCTGGCCCCGGCCGGCCTGCGCGACCAGGCGCGCGGGGACATGGTGACGGTGATCACCAATGACATCGAGCTGCTGGAGATTTTCTACGCCCATACGCTTTCGCCCATCGCCATCGCCCTGGTGACCTCCCTGGCCAACCTGGCCCTGCTCACCTGGCTCTCGCCCTGGATGGGTCTGGCCGCCCTGGTCTCCTACCTGATCGTCGGCCTGCTCATCCCCATCCTGAGCGCCAGGCCCACCTTTAATGTGGCCATGCAGGAGCGGACGGCCCAGGCCAATTTGCACTCTCTACTTCTGGAGACCCTGCAGGGCCGTACAGAGCTGGCGGGGTTGGGAGCTCTTGGCAACACCCGTCGCTGGGTGGGAGCTGCCACGGATCAGATGCTGAATGCCCGGGGGCGCACCTCTGGGCGGACCATCACCAACGACATGGTCACCAACGTGGTCACTCTGATCTGTGCTGGAGCCTTCACACTGATGGCCTGCCATCTAGGTTCGGCAGGGTTGGTGGATCCGGCCCGGGGAATGATCGGACTGGTCGGCTTCCTCTCTTCCTTCGCTCCCTTGATACCTGTGGCCCGGCTAGGTGCTGGCCTGCAGCCTACTTTGGCTGCTGCCAGGCGGGTCTTCGCGCTTTTGGACAAGAAGCCGCCTGTGCGTGAGGTGGAATCCGATTATGGGAATCCCCTGACGGAGTTCACTGGAGAGGAGGCCAAGGCGGTTTCCTTCTCCTATGCCGGCAAGACTGACACGGACAAGACTGACTCGGGTAAACATGGCGGCCGAATCGCGGTTTTGGATAACCTGGATCTTTCCATCAAACCTGGCGAGTTGATTGGTATCCAGGGGGCCAATGGGGTTGGCAAGTCCACCTTGATCGACCTGCTGATGCGGTTCCAGGAGCGCAGTGGTGGGGATCTGACGGTTTCCAGTCTGCCTATTGAGACCATCCACACCGCCGACCTGCGTGTCCAGCAGGCTCTGGTGAGTCAAGATACATATATATTTAGCCTTACTTTGGCGGATAACATCGCTCTGGCCCGGCCCGATGCCAGCAGAGCGGACATTGAGCAGGCAGCTCATGACGCCTGCCTGGATGATCTGATTGACCAGCTGCCCGACGGCTTGGATCATCTGCTTACTGACAACGGCTCGGATCTGTCCGAGGGGCAGCGGCAACGAGTGGCCCTGGCTCGCGCCTTTTTGAGCTCGGCGCCATTCATGCTTCTGGATGAGCCCACCAGCAATATGGATGCTCTTTTGGAGGGTCGGGTTCTGACCAGGCTTATTAAGCGGAAGGGCGACCGTGCCTGTTTGATCGTCTCCCACCGTCCCTCGGTCCTTGCTCGGGTTGACCGGTTGCTGACGCTAGAAGATGGCCAGCTTATCTCTGTATGAACTCTGAGTTTCAATAAACATAAACCAAAATTGTCGAGAGCTTAACAGTTGCAACTATGTAGAAGCTTGGTTTAGATTTAGGTCGCCAACAATCATTATGAAGTAATAAGCACGGTTGTAAGCTGAGCATGCGGGTGCCTCGTTTGCAGAATTCAATTAGAAACTAGACTTAAGGAAGACAAAGTAGGAAGATATGCCATCTTTTATTCAGAAGTGTCTTGTCGTAGATGTAATTCGCTCATCGGCACTGAGTCAAATGCATACAAAGTCTTAGCGAGCATAGTTAAATCGTATCGAATTTTATATTAGATTGACGCAATTTAGATATGACCATGACTGATGCATAGACTAAGAGAAATTTTATATTTCGTGTGAATTTGTCAAGTATCGTAATGATGTTGACCGTGCCGTTAACTTATCGAACGTGATATTATTCATTTGCCAACAGCCAGAGGGGGATTTCTCTTTAGGTGACGTGGTTCGGACGATTGAGTTATCCGCATGTGGAAGAGGATGAAGAACATTTTAACATAGTGGGAGTATAAGAATTCGGTTTTGTCGGGCTTACGGCTTTTTCTTCTGACCAACTGAATTATTAAGGTTACAGATGGCATTTTTCTAAAAATAGTAGATATATAGAGTCCATCCTAATGCACTACTCTTGTTAAGTAGACGACAGCTCCTAATTTCCAGTAAAAAATGTATCAACTTTCAAAGCCATCTTCTAGAGGTTGTGTTATAATACTAACAGACTATTACCTAATTGGCACAAAGCTGAACTTCATGCGTTAAAAACAATATTTATTTATACATAATGAAACTCTCTGAATTATCAATTATTCCATTTGCGATTTCGATAAGACACCCATTCTATGCCGGTATTTGAGAGGGATAGTTTGCCGTTTGGGTGAACTAAATAATAGTGTGCCTCCCGAGCGCTTACTCTTAACGAAAGAGTCCAACGTTTATAGGTCAACGGATATTGAAAAAGATTCAAATAATTGAACTTTAAAATATATTAATCCGAATAGAGAATATCTCGGATTGTTTATAGATATATGGCTAGGGAATAATTGCGATTTAATAAACAGTCGAATGACAACGACAAATGTCATCTACCCTACCAGCATGTATTTACTTCAGAAACGGTATCAGAAAACACTGCGACTTCCGTTGCTTTCATCACTTTGTTGGCAGAGTAGTTTAATTGAAATCTTTTTTTCCTGCGATCTTTATACAACTCGTAAACTTGTGGAACATCATCATATGTAAGAAGCCATGAATCATCTTTGTGATTGTTAAGAACATGCGCCAAGGCTTTGTGATCTTCTGCCTGAAAAGCATTAAGATATAGTGATTTCGCTTTTTCGAAATAGGGAGGATCGGCGTAAATGAACGTATTCTTTTGTCCGGCATACCTATTTATTACATCGATACCGTCGCACATAATAGGCACTATGGCGTCAGAATAAAGACCTAATATTCTGATACGTTCACATAAATCTTTTCGATTAAATCGTGCATTTATTTTGTAAGTTCCGTTTTGCTTAAAACCGCCAATCGGACCTGCGGTCAGCACGCCTGACCTGTTGGTCCTGTTCAGATAGAAAGTTGCAAATCCCAGCTCTCTTCTTTTACTTGTATCGGCCGCTTTATATATTTTATGTTGTCTTTTCCATTCGTCGATGCTTAATGTGGCCGTGGCGACTTGTTCGATAAGCCAATCATTATCGACACACAGTGTTTTCCAAAAGGAATAAATTGCAGGATCTAAATCATTTATTATGACATGCTCTACTTGTCCAGTAACTAGAAGCCCTAAGCCGGCACCAACGCCTCCTGCGTAAGGCTCAATATAGGTACACCCCGCTAAACCCATGTCACGTATTATTGCTCTCAACCGCGGGTACAAAGCAGACTTCCCTCCCGGATATCGAAGTGGAGAAATCCGGGGGCGCCTTGTAGAAATATGCGAGACAGTTCTACTCATATCCTTGTCACATACCTCATGATAGGGTTTATCGACGACCAAGCGTTAAAAACGTCCTCTGGAGTTACGGAATAGAGATAGTTATGATTGGCAGCATTTAGTGCGTCTCTGCTGCTTGTGTAGTTGAAACGATTGTTTGAGATAACCTTTTTTATAGATGGAACCAATAGCGTGTATTCTTTTTTGGCGTATTTGAGAAGCCACTCAAGTGTGTTGCTCAGATATACGAAGCCATTAACGTTTGTTCCGGATTGCTTTATGATGTCCGGATCTCCCGTTTTAAATGCAGCAAAAGCTTTTATGGTTTTTTCTAGAGTAGATCGTATAGCTATATAGGTAAGATTGGGGTATTGATATACGTTAATTTGAGATATTTCATTTAATTGTTTTTTTATTCCTTCTGGATATGTCTCTGGAATGTTAATTCCGTTGAAATCGAGTCGTTTTCTATTCTTTATATTGTCTTGATAACGTGATTGCCCGCTTGACGTTCTGGAAGTACTATTATTTTTGCTTTCCTCATGACGTTGTTCGTTATTTAGATTGTCATCATCTTGTGAAGTTAGATCATCTTCATTTATGTTGCTGGCTTTTTCGGGCGAGGAATTTGAAGTTTGCTTAACTTTTTCATCATTTACAACTTCCTCGAGTTTGTTAATTAACAACTTAAAGGTTGTACTTTTAGTAGAGTTGATGGTACGCGTATTGATTCTATCTGATTTTATCCCCTCAACGATGATTGTGGCTATTTTTTTGAGTGCTGCGTCTGATATTTCTTTTACGATATGTCCTTGATCATCCATACTAATACCGGTAAGAGCAAGGAAATCTTTCGACGTATAGATTCGTGTTAACGTTGAAGAAGTTGTCATCCATTTCTTGCTGTTTACATAATCCTGGAGCTCGGGGTCGGCGTACTTGATATTTTTGAATAGATTTAGCATTCTTGCACGAAAAACGAATTGTCTTACTTTAATCGTTGGATAACGATCTACGAGTTCTTTAAGAGTTCTGCCTGCATCGATTTGCGCTTGAAAGAAAGCTGCTTGCCTACGGGGACTCCATGGTTTCCGTAAATTAGAAGTGTGTATAGCCGCTACAAGTTGTTCTGCTTCGTCTTTGCTGGGCGCAACAAGGACTTCGATATTGGAGAGCGATTTTTTGGTTTCTTCAGAGATGGATTCGGTGGCTTTTTTAATTCGTGCTTGGAAATCAGGTACGAGCATTGGATTTTGAATGGCTTTGAGAGCGGCTACTCTACGGTTCCCCTCAACGACAATATATTTACCTTCTTGAGATAGCACTATAGGAATCTCGTGAGTAAAGTAGCCGTTTCTGGAGATGCCTTGGACGAGATTTAGAGCTTGCTCGTTAGTAAACAGATCCTGCATGATGTCAGCATCAATTTTCGCGTTTGTATGCTCGAGCCGGACGTTGTTTGGGTCTAATCGTATCTCGCTTATAACGTTTAATTCGATACGTGGCCATTGTGAGGTATTCAGCATCGGCTCTCCCATCTATTCCAATATGAGCTATTTCCTTACCATAAGATGTCTTGACAATGGACATTTTATCTTGTTTGAGTTAGAGAGGGAAATGTAGAGAATGTGGAGTCCTCTTATTATCTGTTTAGAAGCTATTTATTGTATAGTGATCATAATTGCCAACTCTGAAATAATATTTTGAAGTACGCTGCAGTTAACGTTCTTGTACATGTCAGCGTTGCTTAAATTTAGATCAGTCCCCAGTTGCAGCGAGTCAATTAATTACCGTTGATATTCCCTAGTCTCATATAAGGAAGTAAATCGTATGAGTATCATAGATAGCATCGCAGCTCCTGTTCTGTGTGCTGTGATTGAGCCGATATTAAAGAATCAGTTTTTTGACTCTGTTGTTATGAATCCGCCTGATTATCTAAAATGAATATCTAATAACTCCCAAAGTCTTTCATAAAGTGGAATGATTGCAGACGGAGGATATCTTTTTGTATAACGACGGCAGCAACAGCTATTGTTTTACTTTTTGCTAGGTGATGTTGTATAAGCAACTTCTGCGCGATCAGATGTTAATGGTGATGGTGGTGGCGATTGCACTGCCCGGATAGACCCGACTGTCAGTTCAATCGATGAGGCAGATGGAAGAAAAGAGTAGTCACCTGATTTGTCGTCATTACCTCTGATTCTCTTGAAGGAAACAATTTTATTTATTTCTTCTACTAGGACGAAATTCACTAAACAACTGAATTATACTTCTAAAGTATATTGATTTATTTGTACCCCTCCAGTGCACCGCTTGAGGCTGCTGTTCATGAATTATAGAAAAGAGTGACCTAAGGTGCAGTGGAAAAGCAGCGTATTGCTTACAACTATGATGTCCCTCATCGCAAGAATTCTATTGATTGACAAATCTATTTTATGGTTGTATCCCAAGCTACGAGCACGTCTCTTTTAACAAGTTTATTTAGCTGAGGGCAATCTATAAGGATGGTTTTCAAAAGACCTCAAACCTACCTGTGGAGCTAGCCGGATTCGAACCGGCGACCCTCTGCTTGCAAAGCAGATGCGCTACCAGCTGCGCCATAGCCCCGTAAATGTGGAAGTATCTTCAACCGCGCAAGAAATGCGTGGGCCTGGGAGGACTTGAACCTCCGACCTCATCCTTATCAGGGATGCGCTCTAACCAGCTGAGCTACAGGCCCATGCCGTGTGACCGAAGAATCACACAAATGGATAGCTTACCATAGTGTCCCCTCAAGTCAATCTCGGCGGCGTCGCGTCGCGTCTTGGCGGAAGAATGGTGGTTATGAGGCGGAAACGGCGTGCGGAACCAGTCCGGTCGGAGCAGCTGGAGGTCGGCGGCGAGACGGTTCTGGTCATCAGGAAGCGGATTGCCAACGTCTATCTGCGGGTCAAGCCGCCTGACGGCCATCTGGAAGTGACAGCGCCTCTGGCCTTGAGTGATGACCGGATTCGCATCTTTATCGACGGCAAGCGCCGCTGGATCGCAACCACTAGGGAACGTCTGGCCCGTTCACGCGATGTCTACACCCAACCCGGAGCCGATGGTCAGCTGTCGCCGGACCGGTCCGAGGCCGAAGCCAAGAGAATTCTACAGGAGAGGCTGCCGACTTTGCTGGATCGTTGGGTTCCTGTAGTAGGCCGTCGGCCTGAGCGTATCAGTTTGCGGAAGATGAAAACGCGCTGGGGCTCCTGCACCCCTGCCACTGCCAGCATCCGGCTCAACACCGAGCTGGCTTGGCTGGCTCCTGACCTGCTGGAGTATGTGCTGGTTCACGAACTGACCCACCTCTATGAGCATGGTCACGGCCCCGGCTTCCGCGCGCGGATGGATTGCTATATGCCTGACTGGACCGAGCGCCGTCGTCGACTCAACTGCTATCTGGCTTTGTGACTCCAGAAGCTTAGACATCTGAAGCTATGACTCCCAGAGCCATGATTTCCGGAGCCATCAACTCCGCGTGATTTCTGAACTTGTGCAATGCGAGCTTGTAAATTCCGAACCTGTAGCATAATACGTGCTGATGATTTCGCGCCCGAAATCCTGCTGTGTCTTCTGGTGCGAAACTGGATTGATTTTCGATCCGCTCTGTCTATCTTGATCTAACCTGACCATGCGGTCTGATTCAGCCCGATCTTGCTTTGATTCGTTCCGACCATGCTCAAGGTTGGTTTACTCCACCACATTTGTCATCGAAGACCGATGGAAGACTGCCGCCGCCCCTGCTGGTGCGCTAGCGTTGAGGAAGAGGGGCGATCCTGCAGCAGTCAGGCAGGCTCCCTGTAGCCCGGAGGTGCGTGTGGAGCTGATCCGGGGCAATTGATCATGAAGGAGCGGATGAAATGACGGAATCCAAGAAGACAATCAAGCGCGCCGTGGTGACCGGCGCCTCCAGCGGCATCGGCCAGGCCAGTGTGCGGGCCTTGGTTGACAAGGGCTGGAAAGTGGTCGGCCTGGCCCGGCGCGAGGACAATCTCAAGGCTCTGGCTGACCAGCTGGGTCAGAACTTCACCTATGAGGTATGCGATGTGACCGACGAGGACTCCACCCAGGCGGCCGTCGATGCCGTGCTCAAGGGCGGGCCGGTCAAGGCTCTGGTCAACTGCGCCGGCGCGGCCTTTGGCAAGGATCCGGTGGCTACCTCCAGCCTGGACGATTGGCGCGGCATGTACGAGCTGAACGTCATCGGCACCCTGCGGGTCATCCAGAAGCTGCTCCCGGCCCTGAAAGAGGCGGAGGGCACGGTCCTGGTGATCTCCTCCACGGCAGGCATCGAGCCCTACGAGGGTGGCGGCGGATACTGCGCTTCCAAGGCGGCGGAACGGGTCATGGCCCGCATTCTGCGGCTGGAGCTGATCGGTCAGCCGGTACGCGTGGTCGATATCGCCCCGGGCCTGGTCCACACCGATGAGTTCTCACTGAAACGGTTCGGCGGTGATAGCGACCGGGCCGATGCGGTCTATGCCGGGGTGCCCGACCCGCTGACCGCCGACGACATCGCAGGATGCGTCACATGGGCCCTGGAGCAGCCCGACACTGTGGACATCGACCAAATCGTGGTCCGTCCCCGGGCCGAGGGCTCCTACACCAAGCTTTACCGTCGCAGCTGAGCCTGGTAAGGGACCGATGCTGTCAAAACTGATTCTGTCAGAAACCGAGTTTGGCAGGTTGATTCCGGCGGGAACCGGGTCTGGCGGAGATTGGGTCTTGGCAGCTAAGCCTATGTGTTTCTGGCGGAACGCAGTCGACCGGGAATTGTGTCGACGGCCACGATGAGCACGGACAGGATTGACCCTGCCAGCACGCCCAGCAGGGCTGACTCCAAGTGCGGGGATCCGGCGAAGGCCAGGCTGGCGATCAGGAAAGACATGGTGAAGCCGATTCCGCAGAGCTGGCAGAGGCCGATCAAGTTCCCGGTCGTGGAGCCGGCAGGTCGCCGCAGTCCCAGACGACCTGCCAGAATCAGCATGGTCATGATCCCCAGGGGCTTGCCCAAGGCCAGTCCCAGAGTGGCGCCCCAGAAGATCCGGTCCGTCAGCAGTCCGGGTCCCAGCTGATCCAGGGGGATGGACAGCGAGAAAAAGGCGAACACGGGCAGGACCACCAGGGCGCTCCAAGGGGTCAGGAAGTGGTCCAGCCGTTCGGCCGGTGATGGCGTCGGGTTGCGGCTTGGCTCAATCCCAGTTGGTTCAAACCCAGCTGGTTTGGTATTGGCTTGACTGGTCACTGGTGGATGGGTCTCGGTCGGCTCGGTACCGGATGGTTTTGTATAGGTTGGCCTATGCTCGGTTGGCTCAGTTATGTCCGGCGCGGTACTGGCCGAAGGTTCTTCCGCTTCTGTTGCTTCCGCTTCGGCCGCATTCGGCCTGGCAACAGGGGTCAATAGGCCCATCGCCACTCCCGCCAGCACCGGGTGGATTCCAGCCTTGAAGAGGCCGTACCAGGCCAGCAGACCGCCCGCAAGGGCACCCAGCAGGAACAGCGGCATCAAGGGTCGCCAGAGCCGGAAGGAACGGCTCACCGCTCGGACCAGCAGGGCCCAGACCACTAGGCCGGCCAGGCAGGCAAGCAGCCAGCTCGGTTGTCCCAAGCTGGAGTAGCCCAGGGCGATCAGCAGGACGCCGATCAGGTCGTCGAAGATGGCCAGGGTCATCAAAAAGGCCTGCAGGGTGGGTCCGGCCTTGGGCAGGAGCAGTTGCAGAGCCGCCAGGGAAAAGGCTACATCGGTGGCCGTTGGGACAGCCCAGCCACGCAAACCAGCGGGGGAGCCCAGGTTGAACAGGCAGTAGATCAGGATCGGAACGGCCACACCGCCCAGGGCGGCCAGCATGGGCAGCAGGACCTGCCTGTGGTCGCGTAGAGTGCCCGTGGCAGCCTCCTGGCGCAGGTCAAGACCCATGGTCAGGAAGAATATGGTCAGCAGCCCGTCCTGTATCCAGTCCTTGAGGGACAGGTTCAATCCACCGGGCAGATCCAGAGGAATCCAAGCGGCAAGAGCGTTCAGCCCCGGCCCGGTCTCTGGCAGGTTGGCCAGGATCAGCCCAACCAGGGCACAGACCATCATGAATAGCCCGGTGATCCGATCGTTTTCAGCCAACGATGACAGGGCGGCGAAGAAGTTTGAAGGATGGAATCTGTTGTGCTGGCCCCTGTCAGATTCGCCTTGCCCACGCTGTGGATTTGATAGTTGGGCATTCGATGGCTTGGAATCCGACGGTCCGGAATTAAGTTGGGGGTCTGATAATCGGGAATCCGACTGCCCGGGATTGAAGGGTTTGAGATTCTGTTGCGAATTCGAATCGTCGTAATCCTGACGACGTGGATTGATAGAGAATGTTGGGAATGTAGGCGTGGGCGGCATGATGCTCCTGGTCGGGCGGGTAGGGTTCGGTCTTCCATGGCCGACCAGTCTTCCCGGCGTGAGGCGGCGCCCGGCCGTCTCCCAAGTGTCAATTCTATCCTGAAGCCCAGCAGTCTATCTCGGTTAGAGAAAATGCCAGCGGCCCCGCACCTTTCACGATGCAGGGCCGCTGGCTTACCGCTTATCGGAGCGGTGATGAGCTCTCAGAACTCAGTAACTTAGCAACTCAATAAACTCAGAACAGGTGGCTGCGCATGAACCACTGGAAGTGCTCCAGCTCCTGCACGTGGTCCTGCAGAATGTTGGAGCTGACGATGTCCAGGTCGTCCAGCTCCTTGATGGCCTCACGGTCGCGCTTGATGAAGGTGGTGTAGTAGGTGTCCAGGGCCTTCAGGTAGTCCAGAGCATCCTGGCGGCCGGTCATGGTGATGCCATCCCAATCGCGGTTCTTCATGATGTCGTCAGGCCGTCCGGCGGGGGAGCCGCCCAGGGTGGCGATGCGCTCGGCGGTCTCGTCGGCCATGTTCAGCACCGAATCGACCTCGGGGTCCATCATCTCGTGGATGCCGATGAATTCCTTGCCCTTCATGTTCCAATGGGCGTGCTTGAGGATCAGGGCAGTCTCCTGTTCCTGGCTCAGACGGCTCTGCAGGATGGCGATGACCTTTTCGCTGGTCGCTTCGTCGAGTCCCGGTACGGTAAAGTTCAATGCCATAATCGCTCCTTAAATATGAAATTATGTCTGCGGTCGGGTCAGCCCGACCATGTACTTCCAGACTAGAGGAAAAGGCAAGGAAACGCTTGGATTTTGCGGGAATCAACCAGTGAAATCATTCACGGACCATCGGCTACGCTGATAGTCATTTTCCCTTGACTGACGTGTGGCCGGTCACCGGCTGACTGTCAGCTGGGATTCGGTTGGACGATAGCTAGGCTCCGGTCGTAGCGTCGTCTCGGTCAGATTGGACCCGGTCCGGTTATCTTCGGTCTGCTCCCGCTTTGGAATTCGACCTGTCTTCATCTTTCCTGTCTTCGCCGCCTTCGTCATCATCGCCAGCCTGGTCCTCAGCCTCCTGGCGCCGCCTGACCTCGATGGTCTCGATGCGCCGACCATCCACCTTGGTCACCACCATGTCATACCCGTCGTCGGAGTGGATCACGTCGCCCACCTGCCCCATCCGCCCGGTCTGGGCCAGGAAGTAGCCGGCCAGGGTCTCGTAGGGCCCATCCTCCAGCTCGATCCCGGTCAGGTCGGCGAAGTCCTCGATGGTCATGCCGCCGTCGACCGTGGCCACCCCGTTGACGAAGGCGGTCGCCTGGGGATGGGCCGGGTTCTGCTCCTCGGGCAGGTCGTACTCGTCGCGGATGTCACCCACCAGCTCCTCGGTCATGTCCTCCAGGGTGACGATGCCGTCGGTGCCCCCGTACTCGTCGATGACCACGGCCAGGTGGATGCCCTTCTTGCGCAGCTTCTCCAGACTGGGCAGGAGCTTGGAGGTGCCGGGCAGGGCGATGCCGGGCCTGGTCACGTCGGCTACGGTCTTGGCTTGGGGATTGCGCACGTCCATCAGGTCGCGCACGTGGACGAAGCCCAGCACGTCGTCGAAGTCGCGTCCGGTCACCGGGTAGCGCGAGTAAGGCTCGTCGTGAACGAATTCGACCGCCTCCTGCAGGGGCATGTCCCCGGCGATGAAGACCACGTCGGCCCTGGGGCGCATGACCTCGGCCACGCTGGTCTCGGAGGCATCGAAGACGTCGCCCAGGATCATCCGCTCGTCCTTGCTCAGGTTGGTGTTGGAGGAGACCAGCATCCGCAGCTCGTCGTCGCTGACCTCGGTGTCGGTCTGCTGGGGGTCGAAGCCCAGGATGCGCACGATGAGGTCGGTGTTCTTGCCGATCAGCCAGATCAGCGGCCTGCACAGGGTGGTGAAGACGTCGATGGCCGGAACGACGGCCCTGGCGATGGCCTCGGTGCGCTGCATGGCGATCCGCTTGGGCACCAGCTCGGAGATGACGATGGAGCAGTAGGAGATGATCAGGGTCAGGATCACCGTGGTCAGGGTGCTGGCCAGACCCTCGTGTACGCCCCATCCGGTCAGGACGGGCACCACGTATGGGGCGATGGATGATGCGCCGAAGGAGGCCGACAGGAAGCCCGTCAGCGTCACGCCGATCTGCACTGCGGAAAGAAAGGTGTTGGGGTCCCGGGCGATGCGGGCCACCCGGGCGCCGCGCGCGTCCTGCTGCTCCATCTGCTCCAGCTGCGAGCCTCGCAGGGAGACCAGCGCCAGTTCAGTCCCCGAGAAGACGGAACCGAGCAGAAGGAAGAAGAGAATGAGCAGGATGTTCAGCCATAATGCCATGCCTCCAATGCTAGGGTATGGACGCCCCATGTGCCCTATGTCACACCCAGGCGGTGAACCTCCGTCTTCCCCATATAGCGCTACCTGACTAGCATGAAACACGGAAGCAGGTTCGGCTTCAAGCCGACATTCCCAACGCTCCCGAAAGGATTTTTTTCATGTCACAGCTTCAGCACGAATTGACTGAGTTCACCACGCAGGCCTATCAGGATAACAAGACCTTCCCGGTCTCCAAGAAGGATCTGCTGGGCCACTGGTCCCTGCTCTTCTTCTACCCTGCGGACTTCAGCTTCGTCTGCCCCACCGAGCTGGAGGATCTGGCCAGCAAGTACGAGGACTTCAAGAAGATCGGCTGCGAGATCTACTCCGTCTCCTGCGACACCGAGTTCGTCCACAAGGCCTGGCACGAGGCCAACGAGAAGATCGCCAAGGTCCAGTACCCCATGCTGGCCGATCCGACCGCAACCCTGGCCAAGGACCTGCAGACCTACAACGAGGCCGAGGGCAAGGCCGAGCGCGGCGACTTCATTCTGACCCCTGAGGGCAAGGTCGTGGCCTACGAGGTCATCTCCTCCAACGTGGGCCGCAACGCCGACGAGCTGCTGCGCCGCGTCCAGGCCTCCCAGTTCGTCTACGAGCACGGCGATCAGGTCTGCCCTGCCAAGTGGGAGCCCGGCGAGGACACCATCGAGCCCAGCCTGGATCTGGTCGGCCAGCTCTGATCCGCAGCTGCCAACATCGGGAACTCGCCGATCGGAAGCGACCAGGGCGGGTTCCCTTTTCTGTATTCACGACCAGCATCCAAAACCAGCACATCCGTGCATTCCTTCGGAAGAGGCATTCATGACGGAAGATAAGAATCTTTATGACGTGGTCGTCATCGGCGGCGGCCCTGCAGGCCTGAGCGCAGGACTCTACCTGGCCCGGGCGCGGTATCGCACCCTGATCCTGGAGAAGGACGATTTCGGCGGCCAGATCACCATCACGGCCGACGTGGTCAACTACCCGGGCGTGGCCAGCACCGACGGCCGCAAGCTGACCGAGACCATGCGCCAGCAGGCCCAGAACTTCGGAGCCGAGTTCATGAGCGCCGAGGCCACCGGCATCGAGGCCCAGGGCGACATCAAGGTGGTCCACACTTCCCGGGGCGACCTGCGCACCTTCGGCATCCTGATCGCCACCGGCGCCAGCCCCCGCAAGATAGGCTTCCAGGGCGAGCAGGAGTACGCGGGCCGCGGTGTGGCCTACTGCGCCACCTGCGATGGCGAGTTCTTCACCGGGCGCGAGGTCCTGGTGGTCGGCGGCGGGTTCGCGGCAGCCGAGGAGTCGGTCTTCCTGACCAAGTACGCCACCAAGGTGACCCTGCTGGTGCGCGAGGAGGACTTCACCTGCGACGCTGCCGTGGCTGACGAGGCCCGGGACAACGACAAGATCGAGATTCACTACTCCACAGAGCTCAAGGGTGTCTCCGCAGGCCCCGGCGGGCTGGTCGAGGCCACCATTTTGGACCGCAAGAGCGGGCAGACCACCACCTGGAAGCCCCAGGACGGCGGCACCTTCGGCGTCTTCGTCTTCGCTGGCTACGTGCCCCAGACCGGCATGCTCAAGGGTGTGGTGGATCTGGACGACCACGGCTACGTGCTGACCCATGGCTACCTGGAGACCTCGGTGCCCGGCATCTACGCCGCCGGGGATCTGCGGGTCAAGAACCTGCGCCAGGTCATCACCGCCACCGCCGATGGTGCTGTGGCCGCCGTGGAGCTGGAGCGCTACGCATCCACCATGTCGGACAAGACCGGCCTGGTGCCGCCGCGTCCCGAAGATTCCCCCTACGCCCGCTCCGAGCGGCAGGCCGAGAACTCCGCCCTGGCCTCGGGCACCTCGCCAGCGCCTGTGGCCCAGGAGCACGACCAGGCCCCGGCCAAGACCTCCGGCTTCTTCGGGCCCGACATCCGCAAGCAGCTGGACATGGTCTTCGGCAAGATGACCGGAAAGCTGGAGCTGGCCCTGGATCTGGACGGCAGTCAGGTCTCCAAGGAGCTGGAAGCCTTCGTGGGAGAGCTGGTCGGGCTCTCCGATGGCAAGCTGACCTCCAGGGTCGACTCCCGCACGGATGAAGACGGCAAGGACTACGATCCCGCCGGCGACCTGCCCGATGCCCGGCCCAGCGTGCGCATCTGCCGCGTGGACGACCAGGGCGTCTCCCAGCCGACCGGGCTGGCCTTCCACGGCGTGCCCAGCGGCCACGAGTTCAACTCCTTCGTCCTGGCCCTCTACAATGCGGCGGGCCCCGGCCAGCAGGTGGATCAGCCCACCTCGGACCGGATCGATGCCATCAAGGACCAGGTGGATGTGATGATGCTGGTCTCCCTGACCTGCACCATGTGCCCGACCACGGTCCTGTCCGCCCAGCGGGTGGCGGCCCAGAACGGCAAGGTGCGCGCCGAGGCCTACGATCTGGCCCACTTCCCCGAGCTGAAGGACCAGTACCAGGTCATGAGCGTCCCCTGCATCGTCATCCGCAAGGACGGCCAGGAGACCGTGGAGTTCGGCAAGAAGTCCGTCCCTGAAATGCTGGATCTGATCGGAGCCTGACCCTGGGTCTGAGCCTGAACAGATTCTGAGAAGGCGCTGACGTCAATGCCTTTGTGGCGATGATGTCGGTGCCTTTTCTGGTGTAAGCCTCTGAATTACGTTGATGGAAAATTGCTGATGCTATCCACGGTCTACACAGTCCGCCGCCTTCGTGGTGCAAGCGGTGACCGTCGTCATCATGATCGGCTCGACAATATGGAATGATTACGCTCTATCCTGCTACATCCTGACCAATCCTCCGACCCAGACCACTCCTTTCGGTCCTGGCTCATGGCGTAATGGCCCCCGGCCGCAGCCGTGCCATCCTGGTCCACGTCCAGTTGGACGAATCCCTGCATAATCGTGGTGTTTATCTACGTATTCCCGACCTGGACCGATCCTGCCAAGCCCAGGGCCTCGCTGGAGCACTTGGATCCGACGGATCCGCTGGGCACCGTCGAGGTCACTGGCACCTATCTGGAGCGCGTGGGCATCCGCATACCCCGCTGCCAGCCCGAGACCATCCGCCTGATCGACCTGATCCGGGTCTGACCCGCCGCCATCTGCTACACCACAGGGATGAAGGAGCACTGCATCATGAACCCAACCAGCCTTAGCCTGGGAGAGCCGGACTGAATCACGCTGACCACCGATGCCGACAGGGAGACAGCGCCCGCAGGCCCTGGACTAGATTCGCCAGGACATTGCCCAGCCAGGATGGCTGGCACTTCTACGACCGGAGCCTGACCAGCGGCCTGCAGTGGGAGCGGACCAGGCAGATCGGGGTCAACACCCTGGCCTTCCGCTTGCCCCAGAACGGGAGTTTCTACGCCACCGACGCCGACTGCGTGGGCATATCCGACTCAATCGACTGGGAGCTCAACCGCCAGTGGATGGATCTCTTGGCGCGGACCGGCACCCCGCTCTTCTTCTCAGCCCGTCCCGGCGGTCTGACCGCCGATCAGGAGAACCAGCTCAGGCAGGCGCTGGCCCTGGCCTCGACCGGTGGCGCCCATGCCATTCCCTCGGACTGGCTGGTCAATGACTGCCCTGAGATCTGGACTGACGGTGGCAGCACCCGCCGATACTCCTGGTATCAGCTGGCTGGCCTGGAGTTTTCGAACAGGCCCGAGCGCTACGACGGGTATCTTTCCGCCGTTTAGAAGTAGATGACGGCCGTGCTCGGTTGGGATGGGCACAGCCGCCAATTCGCCGGATTGCAGTGATGGGAACCCGGCCTTACTCGTGCGAAGTACAGTGGGGAATATTCGATAATGCCATTTACAGAGCCTCCCAAGAACTCTGCCGACTGTCTCCCCAACAGACGGTGCATGTCATTCGCTTCTGCATCTTTGTACAGTGATACAACCCTATCATCGCGCAATGACTATGACAGCCAGATCCAGTGTCGGCGGAACTCATGGCTGACGGAATGAGTAAACAGCGGCCGGGCTGGCTGTGGTTGTATGCCCGTGGCCGTTCCGGCCGTGTTTCCGCCTCCTCCAGGCGCGGGCGGGGGGATTGATCCGTCCCAGGCCTGTCTTACTCGTGCGAAGCGTGCAACAGTTGGTGTGCTTCCCTCCTGTGGCGGCGTGAAGCCAGAACCCCGCCCATGCCGGTCATGCCCGTAGCGAAGGCGAGGAGGATGCCTTCCCCTCCAGCCCGGGGAAGCACGCCTGCAGGCAGGTACGTGTAGGTGAGGGACTTGTTAATCAGGGTGCTTCCCTCGCCGCCCAGCGTGTAGCCCACGCTGACCGTGACCGGGCCCGGCAGGTGTTCAGGTGTCAAGACCGTGACACTGCTGTCGTTTATATAGTTCAGATTCGTGGCAGGGCTGGTGTCGAACGTAACGCTGCTGATCACCGGGGACAGGTTGAACGCCACCGGAGTGGGAATCGATGAGTTGCTGATAGTGCCGTTGCCGAGCTGACCAAACTGGTTGTATCCCCATGCCCAGGTTTTTCCCTCTTTATCGATTCCCAGCGAGTGATAGCCGCCAGCGCTCACTTGTACGGTTGTCACCGCGCCTGCATTCTTGGGGTACTGTACCAGCGCGGGAATCTCCGATTTGCTAGTAGTGCCGATACCAAGCTCACCGCTATCGTTGCCTCCCCACGCCCAGGCGTTACCGTTCTTGTCGATCGCCAGCGAGTGATAGCCGCCGGCACTCACCTGTATGGCTGTCACTGTGCCCGCGTTCTCGGGATATTTCACCATTCCTGGAACAGGATTCGCGTCAGCGCTGCTGGAACCGTTGCCGAGCTCACCCAGTTGGTTCCATCCCCATGCCCAGGTGTTTCCTTTTGTGTCTATTATCAACGAATGATCGGCTCCGGCACTCACCTGTATGGCTGTCACTGTGCCTGCATCCCTGGGGTATTGCACTGGCACAGGGATTGCTGAGTCGATGTTGTTGCCGTTGCCGAGCTGGCCGAACCAGTTCCATCCCCATGACCAGGTGTTCCCCTTCGTGTCTATTGCCGCCGTATGGTGAAATCCTCCGCTGACTTGTATGGCTGTCACTGTGCCTGCATCCCTGGGGTATTGCGCTAGCGTGGGGATTGCTGAGTTGATGTTGTTGCCGTTGCCGAGCTCGCCAAACTGGTTGAATCCCCATGCCCAGATGTTCCCTCTCGCATCAAGCGCCAAGGAATGATAGTATCCGGCGCTCACCTGTACAGCTGTCAGCCCACTGCGGGGATCGTTAGGGTCAATCACGCGCAAGGGAACGGTCGAATAGCCGCCGCTACTGCCGTTGCCGAGCTGCCCCGATTCGTTATTCCCCCATGCGTACACGTATCCGTCGCTGCCCACTGCCAACGACTGCTCATCCCCAGCGCTGACCTGCACGTAGGTGAAATCCGCCGACGCGCCTGCAGGCTTTTTCACTATGACGGGTTTGTTTCGCTGTGTGAGTGTCCCGTCGCCGAGCTGGCCGTAGTTGTTTCTTCCCCATGCGTAAGCGTTTCCGTCACTGCCGACCGCCAAAGTAAACCCTCTGTCTCCGAAATCTCTTGAGCCGCTGATCTGGTTGAATTTGATGCCTTGGCCAGGGGGTGGGGTGATGGTGGTGGTTTCGTTGCCGAACTGGCTGCCCTTGTCGGGGTTGATGGTCCATGTGCTTGGTGTCCATTTGGCGGTGAGGGTGAGGTTGTCGGTGACGGGCTTGCTGAAGTCGTAGGCGATGTCGCTAATGAACCATCCGTCGAACTGGTGGCCTTCGCGCACTGGGTCGGGGGTGGGCCGTTGCACTCGCCCGTACGGGTAGGGGACCTGTTGGGGTTGGGGCGCCTGGCTTCCTCCGTTTGTGTCGAAGCTGACCGTGTGGGTGGAGCCTTGTCGGATGTCTCTGGTCAGCGGCTGGTCGACGGTGTAGTTGAGGCTTCTGGTGAAGGGCTGGCCGTCCTGACTGCCGGTGATGGTGATGGTGGCTGATCCTGGCGTGTGGGCTGGTATGTCCGTCTGCCAGGCGTCGTTGCTCTTGTCGGGTGTCAGTGGCTGGCCGTCCATGCTGGCTGTTTCCAGGGTGGGCGTTGTGGTGGTGTCGGGTCTTGCCGGCTGGCCGGGCCGGCCCTGCCCGTCCAGGCTCCACTGGTGGAGGCCGTCCTGCCTGCTGATGGCGGTGATCCTGCCGTCTGCAAGGACGGCCTGCGTGTATGGCTGGTTCCCGTTGTCGGCGCGCATGGGTGTTTCGCCGGGCTTCCATGCCCAGACGTGGCCCTCCCAGTCGGTGATGATGGCCTGGTTCTTGTCTGCCGTGATCCTGCTTGCTTTCATGCCCTCCGGCGGGCTGACGGCTGTCGGGTTGGTTGTGCTGTCGGCCAGGTACCAGGCCTGCCCGTCCGCGTCCAGGAGGAGGAACCCCTGGTTGAGGGCCTGCGCCTGGACGGTGCGCGTGCCCGGGTCCTGCCTGACGGGTTCGGGCTTGACATCGCCGGGGCTGCTCGTCTCCCAGGTCCAGGCCTGCCCGTCAGAGTCCACGATGAGGGTCCGGCTGGCGGAGGCGGCGGCGGTGACGGCCTGCGCCTTCCCGGGCAGGATGGTCGTGGCCTGCTCCAGGAGTTTCGGATTCGGGTCCCGGCTGTCTTTCTGGCAGTCTTGGAAGGCGTGGACCTGTCCTTTACGGTCCACGGCCAGGAGCCGGTCTCCGTTCAGGCTGATGCTGGTGAACCGGGTGTCCTGTCCGGTGTCGAGGATGGTGGGCGTTGATTGTTGGCTGTCCCAGGTGTAGATGTGCTGGTCGGATCCGAGTGCCGCCTGCCATTGGTCGCCTGCCGCGGCCTGCAGGTAGTGGAACCCGTCGGATGCCTGCGTGGGGGAAGGCACCTGCACGGGTGTGTGGTCCTGTGTCCAGGTGTGGATGCGGCCGTCCCCGGTCAGGCCCACAATCTGGTCTCCTGCGGCTTGGATGCTCGTGTAGTAGGGTTCCTGCCTGTCGGGCGGGCTGATGGTCAGCCGGGTGCCGGTGGCGGGCCCGTGCTCCGGGCTCAGCGTCCAGTCCGTGATCCTCGACCATTGGGCTTTCAGGGTGGTGTCCTTCAGGACGGGGATCCGGAAGTCATAGGGCCGGCCGTCGAGCGTCCACCCGTCGAACCGGAATCCGGGACGTTGCGGGTTTTCTTGCGGGGGAGTGGCGAGGGTGCCGGTCTTCACGCTCGCCTGTGTTGGCTTGCTGCCGTCGGCCGGGTCGAAGCGCACCGTGTGCGCGGCCTGCTCGTCCGTCTTGTCGGATGGCTTGGCCGGAGAGGGGTCTGCGCCGTTGGTGGTGTCCTTCGGCGTTAACGGGGTGCCGGGGTTTGATGCCTGGGGGTTCAGGGGCGGGGCGGTTTCCAGCGGCGAGGGCGAGGGCAGCGGTGTGCCGGCTGCGCTGCCGGGGGTGTGCTCAGCTGTGTGGGGGGTCCGGCGGCCCCCCTCGATGGATGGGGGAGCGTCCGCCTGGGCGGACGCGGCGCCCAGGCCTGCCAGCAGGCCCAGCAGGAGGATCGTCGCCGGTAAGACACGACGCAGACGGGTACCCAGATGCATAAGCCGACAACCTTTCACCCATACCGGACACAGCCGCTTCCACCATCCCTCCAAGCGTGCCGATGAATCCCTGCTTACAACGTTCCATCCGTCAGGAAGCCGTCCAGTTCCCCAGTCCTCAAGCCGCCCCAGCGCCAGCCGTACAAGCCATATCGAAACCCAGCCAACTCCCCAACACCACTACACTCAACATTTTACTCGAAAAAACGCAAAACTCGTGTCAAGAGACGACTGGATGTAATGAGGCCCCGCCTCCTGCTATCTGCAAGAGAACGGGGCCTCATCCTTAAACTGTCAAGCGGGGATCAGCCGGTGTTCTGCAGGCCGGCGGCGACTCCCGAAACGGTGCAGAGGATCAGGTAGATGAAGTCGGCCTGCTGGCTCTTGCTGAGCTCCTCCTTGTCGTTGCGACGACGCAGGGCCCGCAGGGCGCGCACCTGAGTCACCGACAGGGCATCCACATACGGAGAGCGGATCCGGATGGCCTGGCCCAGCACGTGGCGGTGCTGCAGGGGCCACTCGTCGCCCACGATCTGCAGGACCCACTTGCGGGTCAGCTCCATCTCCGAGAGGACCTTCTGGCTCAGGTCGTCCCGGTCGCCCAGGGAGAGGTACATCTTGGCGATGCGCTCGTCGGTCTTGGCCAGGCTCATCTCGATGTTGTCGATGAAGGTGCTGAAGAGGGGCCACTCCTCGTAGGCCTGACGCATGGTCTCCAGGTCGCCGAACTTCTCGCAGGCGGTGCCCAGGCCGTACCAGGCGGCCAGGTTGATGCGGGCCTGCGCCCAGGAGAAGACCCAGGGTATGGTCCGCAGATCGTCCAGGGACTTGGCGCCCAGTCCGCGCTTGGCGGGTCGTGAGCCTATGGGCAACAGGCCGATCTCGTTCAGAGGCGTCACGATGGAGAACCAGGGGGCGAAGTCCGGCGTGTGCAGCAGGTCCAGGAAGCGCTCGTGGGCGGCCTGGTCCAGCTCGTCGGCCATGTCCGCGTACTTCTCGGTCATGGTGGTGTTGCGCTCCTCCACGCTGGGCGCGGACTGGAGCAGGGTGGCTGCGGCCACGGACTCGATGTGGCGGATGGCCAGGACCGGGTTGCCGTAGCGGGCGAAGATGACCTCGCCCTGTTCGGTCAGCTTGAACCGGCAGTTGACCGAGCCCACAGGCTGGGCCAGCACGGCACGGTTGGCAGGGCCGCCGCCACGGCCTACGGCGCCGCCGCGTCCATGGAAGAGGGTCAGGTCGATGTCATGGCTCTCGGCCCACTTGGCGATGCGCTCCTGGGCGGAGTGCAGGGCCAGGGTCGCCGAGACGGGGCCGGCGTCCTTGGAGGAGTCGGAGTAGCCCAGCATGACCTCCATCTTGTTGCCGGTCTCCTTGAGCCGGGCCTGGACCTCGGGGATCTTGATGATCTCCTCCAGCACGTCCACCGAGTTCTGCAGGTCCTCCAGCTGTTCGAACAGGGGAATCACGTCGATGACCGGCACGTCCTCGGCATGCTCGAAGGCCAGCCGGTTGAGCTCGTAGACGTCCTTGACGTTCTGCGCCGACTTGGTGAAGGAGATGATGTAGCGGCGGGCGGCCTTCTGGCCGTTGCGCTTCTGGATGGCTCCCAGGGCCCGGAAGGTGTCGAGCACCTCGTGGGTCATGGGCTGCAGCTCGCCGCGCTCGCCGTGCAGGCCGTGTTCGCGGATGTCCTCCAGGGCGCGGGCGTGGACCAGGGAGTGCTGGCGGAACTCCATCTCCACCATGTGGAAGCCGAAGGTCTGGGCCTGCCAGATCAGATCCTGCAGGGGGCCGTAGGCCTGACGGACCGCACCCGCCTTGGCCAGGGAGTCCTGGACCACGCGCAGGTCGGCGATGAAGTCGTCGCAGTCGGCATACATGAGGTCGGCATCACGCTGGATGGTGGCCTGCAGACGGTCGGCGATGACCAGGACCACGGCCCGGTGCAGCTCGTTGTGCGAGATGGTGGTGGCCCGATCGGTCAGGCGCTCGCTCATCTCCTTCTGGTGGCTCCACAGGCTCCTCAGCTCGGGGCTGGGCGGCGTGGTGGTCACCTCCATGGTCATGTTGCGGCCCACGGTGGTGGTGGCCTTGACCAGCGCCTCAAGCATGTGGTCGGAGAACTTGCGCGCCACCTTGCGCGAAACCTTGGCGGTCACATTGGGGTTTCCGTCGCGGTCGGAGCCGATCCAGCTGCCCGGGTGGAAGAAAGCGGGGCAGACGGGCTTGACCATGCCGGCCTTCTTGCCCAGCATCCAGTCGTCGAAGCGGCGGTAGACCTTGGGAATGGTCTCGAAGAGCGTGGCGTCGAAGATGTCCAGAATGGTGTTGGCTTCCTCGACGGGCGTCGGCTTCTTGGCTGCGATGGGCGAGGTGCGGAAGAGGGCGTCGATCTCGTTGTGCAGCAGACGCTCGTTCTCCTCCAGCTCGGAACCGCCCAGGCCGCGGCGAACGGCCAGCAGGTTGGCGATGCGCCGGATCTTGCCCTCCACGGCCTTGCGCCGCGCCTCGGTGGGGTGGGCGGTGAAGACGGGGTGGAACTCCAGCTTCTCCAGCAGCTCCGAGGCCTTGGCCGGGCCCATCTCCTGAAGGAGCTGGCTGTAGGCGCTGGTCATCTCGTTGATGGGGTCGGTGCCCTTGACCTTCAGGTCCACCTTGCCCTCGCGCTCATGCAGGACCTTCACCCGGTAGTTCTCCTCGCAGAGGTTGGCCAGGTGGAAGTAGGTGGTTAGGGCGCGGGCCAGCAGCTGGGAATCCTTGATTGAGGTGTCGTCGATCAGGGCCACGGCCTTGGACAGGCCGTCCTCGTCAGGCACGGGGTCCGAGGGGTGGCGGTTGAAGTGCTCGGCGCTGGCCGTCATCACGTCCTCGCGCAGGGAGTCGAACCGCTTGAGCAGCTGTTGATCGAATTCCCCCAACACATCCCTGAGCAGCCGCAGGCACAAGGCCATGTCCTCATCCAACGATTGAGGCAGCTTGCGTTCCTCCGGCCCCTTGGTCCCGGTGCCGGACGTGACCAGGGTCGCATCGGCAGCCGTGATTTGCTGATTACTATCTGTCATCAGTCCTCCTTGTCGAATCGCAGGTTGCCCGGTCTTCGACCATTCCACGGCTCCTCCGCGGTTATTGGTGGTCGGCGTTGCAGGCCCACAGCCTTCGGTTCGATGGCTCGCGGCCCATTCTAGGACGCTTTCGGGTCGAATACGTTTCATGGTCCCATGCGCCGGTGCAAGGGCACGTGACCCGGGTGGAGTATGAATGTGGGTGTGAAATTCAAGAGCAGGAGTTCCAAGGACGGCTATCGCGGCAGGACCGCAGCCGAGGTCAGACGGGTAAGCAAGTACCACACCCACTCCATTCCGCTGGACATGGAGGACATTGAACGCGATTACGACAAGCCCATCGTCGAGGCCTGCATAGCGGCCAAGACCAGCCTGATTGTGCGGGTGGGCATGCTGGAGCTGGGGGCCGGCACGGGAAGCTTCCGCGTGCGCGAGATGATGCATAGGATTGCCTACCCCATGGGCGTGCATGTGCGGGCCGACGTGAACCTGACGGACATCGAGGCTACTTGCACGGATGGTGTGTCCCGCATCACCGAGGTGGTGGACCTGCCCACCACCGGGGTCAACACCGAGCGGATCTGGCTGCTGGAGCACTTCGCGGACTGGCTCAGCGTCAAGTGCGGGCAGGCGGGGACCTACCACGCCATGACGGTGGTCTCCCGGGAGCTGGTGGACAACCTGGACGAGCCGAACGTCTACGCGGCGGCCCGCAAGGCTGTCAAGGAGGTGCTGGCCCAGGACCAGGATGCTGCCGAGGCGCTCAAGGATGCGGTGGCCACCGTCGTACACAACGAGGACGAGATCAGCCAGAACCGGATCGATGCGGCGGCCATGGACACCAGGACGGCCGCCGGTCTGGGCACTGTAGGCTCCACGCCTCGTTCGGAGGCCATGCCGACCACCACGGCCTCGGATGGTTCCGAAGATTCCAGGTCTGCTTCCGTTTCTGTTGCCGATGCGGTTGAGAATTCAGATTCGAGTGCCGCCGGTTCTGCAGCCACTGAATCTTCTGCAACCAGCCGGGGGCGCGATTCTGCGGCTGGGCGGCCTGCCTCCTCTGACAAGCCCGCGTCCCCAAAGCCACAGGCTAGGGGTGGCATCACAGTCCGGCAGGCGCACGAACGCCTGGACCTGATCGAGCGACGCAAACCCCTCTATTCGCCCCTCTTCTCGGGCTTCGCCTCGGCCGTGGCCTGCGCAGCCTTCGTCTTCCTGCTGGGCGGCGGCCCCTATGACATGGCCGGAGCCTTCGTCGGCGCTGGCATAGGCCAGTGGGTGCGCCGTCAGATGCTGGGCAGGCGGATCAACCAGTTCTTCGCCACCGGGGTGGCGGTCATCATCGCCGCCCTGGCCTGTGTCGGCACGCTGAGGCTGGTGGGCATCTTCGACCCGGTGGCCCTCAAGCACGACACGGCTTACATCGGGGCCATCCTCTTCGTCATTCCCGGCTTCCCCCTGGTCACCGGCGGCCTGGACATCGCCAAGCTGGACTTCCCATCCGGGGTGCAGCGCATCACCTACGCCTTCTCGATCATCCTGGTGGCCACACTGGGCGGATGGGCCGTGGCGCGGATGGTCATGCTCAACCCCCAGGGCTTTGAACCCATGAACCTGAGCCCCTGGCTGATGGCCGGCCTGCGCATGATTGCGGCCTTCTGCGGGGTCTGGGGCTTCTCGGTCCTCTTCAACTCGCCCCAGCGCATGGCCCTGGTGGCCGCCGTCATCGGTGCTCTGACCGACACCATGCGCCTGGAGATGCAGGACCTGCTCCATGTCCCTCCGGAGATGGCCGCCTTCCTGGGTGCCTTCCTGGCCGGCATGCTGGCCACGGTCTGGCGCTCCTCGGTCCGTCACGGCCTGCTGCCGCCCCACCTGGGCTATCCAAGAATCAGCCTGACCGTGCCCTCAATCGTCATCATGGTGCCCGGCTTGTATATGTACCGGGCCATGTTCTACCTGGGGCAGTTCAATACGCTCAACGCCCTGGACTGGGCCTTCCGGGCCTTCATGGTCATCATCTGCCTGCCCATCGGCCTGGTCACGGCCCGGGTGTTGACCGACCGCTCCTGGCGGTACGACGTCTAGTAGCGCATGCCCATGGCCGAGCGGACCTGATCAAGGGTCTCCTCGGCTATCTGGTTGGCGCGCTTGTTGCCCTCGACCAGGATGTCGCGCACGGTGTCCATGTCCTTGGCCAGCTCGGCCCGGCGCTCGCGGTGGGGTGCCAGGAACTCGTTGACCGACTTGGTCACATAGGCCTTGAGGGCGCCCGAGCCGGCATCGCCGATCTCCTCGGCGATTTCCTCGGGCCTCCGGTCGGTCACCAGGCCGGCTGTGGTCAGCAGGGCCGAGACTTGGGGGCGGTTGACGGGGTCGAAGGTGATCCTGCGCTCGGAGTCGGTGGGGGACTTGCGGATCAGTTTGGCCGTCTCCTCGGCGGTGGCGCCCAGCATGATGGAGTTGCCATAGGACTTGCTCATCTTGCGGCCGTCCAGACCCGGGATCTCAGGGGTGTCGGACAGGATGGCATCAGGCTCGGGGAAGACCGGGGCTTCGCCGGGGTAGCGCTCGTCGAAGCGGCGGGCGATGGTCCGGGTCAGCTCCACATGCGGCAGGTTGTCCTTGCCGATGGGCACGACGTTGGCCTTGCAGAAGAGTATGTCGCAGGCCTGGTGGACCGGGTAGGTTAGCAGCAGACCGGTCAGGGCGTGGCCGCTGGCCTCCATCTCGGCCTTGACGGTGGGGTTGCGGTGAAGCTCGGCCTCGGTCACCAGGGAGAGGAAGGGCAGCAGCAGCTGGTTCTCTGCCGGGGTGGACGAGTGGGTGAAGATCATGGTCTTCCTGGGGTCGATGCCCGCAGCCAGATAGTCCAGCACCAGGTTGAGCACGTTGTCGCGGATGTGCTCGGTGGTGTCCCGGTCGGTGATGACCTGGTAGTCGGCGATGACGATGTTGGTGTGCACGCCGCGATTCTGCATCTGGACGCGCTCGCGGATGGACCCGAAGTAATGGCCCAGGTGGAGCCTGCCGGTCGGGCGGTCGCCGGTCAGCATGGTGTAGCGGCTCGGATTCTTGTCCAGTTCGGCCAGCACCTGGTCGGACCGATGCTTGGCGGCTCTGAAGCTGTCGCTGATCTCGTTGCCTGCCGCTGTGACTTCTTCCTGCATGGTCCCACCCTTGCCGTCGTGCCGAATGTCCTTCTGGGAATTGCTTTTATGGTAAAAGTCCGAGCCGACAAGATGCTCAGGTGGTACTCTCATAAATGATGCAAATTCACATTCAAGTTGCCTAAGTGCACGTTACCTGGCGAAGGGGGTCGGATGGGCCGCGGACGTCAGAAGGCTAAGCAGACGAAAATAGCCCGGAAGCTCAAATATCTGACAACGGACACGGATTACGACGAGCTGGCCAAAGAGCTCAGCAGCAAGGAACCCGGAACCAGGGGCAAAGATCCCTTCAAAATGGTTGAAGAGGAATACTCCAAGCCGGATTCTCGCAAATCGGGGGGCCAGGACCCCGAGGATTCCGCGGACGATGATCTGGACGATTACGCCCGGTGGGCCGCCGAGGCTGCTGCCAAGGCCACCTCCGGGGAGATGCCAGCCACGCCCAAGCCCCACAAGCGCATTCCCATTCCCGTGCCCAGCGCGCTCAAACACCGCAAGGATCAGAAGACTGCAGCCAAGGGGTCGTCGAGCAAGTAGCCGGCCTCATACCAGGGGCAGCAGTTCGTGCAGATCGTCGCGCTCGCCTACGGCGCTGATATGCCCTGCAGTGGTTTCTTCGCTCCAGCTGGTGATGCCGGCGGCCAGCCGCAGCCAGACATCAGGGTCCAGCTCGATTACGTCGGGTGGGGTCAGGTTATGCGGGTCGGATGCCGGTCCGTCCAGAATCTTGACGGCTCCCCAGGGGGCCACCCTGACCTCCACGCCGGGGCCGGGGGCCTTGATCTCCAGCATGTGCAGGGAATAGCGGACAGCCATGGCCTTGCTGCGCCTGTCGGTTTGCGGGGCCACTGACAGTCGGTCGCCCCCCGGACCCAGATTGTTCGCGGCCTCCTTGGCTGCATCCCGCCAGGCCAGAAAATCCCGGCGGCCTTCTTCCATGTCTGCTTCCCGTATGGCGCTCATGGCTCCATTGTGGCGCGCCGCCCCAACAGGCGTGTCCAGCAGGTTGCAGCCGGGCCGAATTCAGGCATGAAAAAAGGAATCCGTTGCCCTCACGTCCTTGACGCTGGGTCGGATTCCTTCCCGACCGGAACGGTCAGGCCTGTGCGCCCGCTTGCAGAGGGGTCTCAGGATCCTCGGATCCCTTGTCCTCCTCATCCTTGGCCAGGCCCAGGTCGACTGGCGATGAGCTGTTCTCCCAGGGCTCCTCCCAGGGATCGTAATCCGGGTTCTGCTGCTTGTATACGAACAGAGCGACAACGCCGGCCAGCAGCGTGCCGAAGAGCAGTGCAAAGAACTTCCAGCCGTTTGAAGATGAATTCTCCATGTTTGGCTCCTTTCGACGACTTTCGTCGGTCCTGCCCACTTCGACCGACCTAGTCATCATCCTAGTAGAAAGCGGCGAACTATGGGGCGCATCGGTGCCATTGAGGCACGGAAACCGCACACCCAGGCCGGACGGTCAGGTAAGGTATGGTTCATGGTCAATGGCATGGGAACCAGTTTCAAAGGCGGAGGAAACGGTCGGGGGCCGCTGGGATGGATCCGGCGGTACTGGGGTGACCATGCGCCGGTGGTGACCATAGCCATCACCCTGATCTGCATAGTGGCCTGGGTCATCCAGATGGCCCTGTACCTGCTGGCTCCCCTTCGCTATCAGCGGCTTTTGCTGGGCTATTGGGCCTTCGTGCCGATTGCGGCCATTCATGAGCCCTGGATGTTTGTGACCAACATTTTTCTGCACGCCACCAATGTCTCGCACATCCTCTTCAACATGATCACCCTCTGGGTTGTGGGGCCGGTCCTGGAAAATCTGATAGGGCATGGACGTTTCCTGGCCCTCTACATGATCAGCGGGCTGGGCGGAGACCTGGGTCTGATGGTCTATGCTGTCCTGGCGCCCAATGGATGGGGTACGTCGGCCATCGGGGCCTCGGGCGCGCTCTTCGGACTCTTCGCCGCCATCCTGGTGGTCTACCGCCGTCTGGGGATTGACATCCTTTCCTTGGTGGTCTGGATGGGCATCAACTTCTGCATGCCCCTGTTCGTGCCCGGCATCGCCTGGCAGGACCACGTTGGCGGGTTCATCGTCGGCGGCCTCTTCATGCTGGCCCTGCTGCATATGGGCCGGCCCGGCTCTCGGGTGCATGGTCTGCTCTCCTGGCTGCTGCCCACGCTGATCTTCCTGGCGGCCCTGGTCCTGCTGGCTCTGGGCTGCAACATGTTCAATCCCATGCTCTGAAAATCAGTACCCGCCTCCTCTGGTCAAATGACATGGATGTCATCTATCCACATTTGTTGACAATCGTGTGGATAACCTGGGAATAAGTATTCAGAACTGGTGCATATATGCCTGTAAAAAGTGGATAAATGAAGACAGAACCCAATCAGCAGTAGGGTTGTGGACGAGTGTCTCAGACTGCCCACGAGGAATTCGGGCGATTGTGGATAACTTTGGCTCCGGTCTCGAAACGGTGGATTTGAATCCACGCAAGCCTGACGCTCAGGTGTGGATGGGTATACGAAGAACCCCACAGCCGTGCCTGGACGGTTGCGGGGTTCCTGAAGAACAATGCGGCTGGATCAGTGCCACCACATGGTCATGAGGAAGCCGATCAGCAGAATGCCAAAGCCCACGGCAAGGTTCCAGTTGCCGATGCCGGGGATGGGGAAGACGCTGCCTCTGGCGGAGGAGATGTAGTAGACCACGATCCAGATCAGGCCCACCACCATCAGCGTGACGAAGAGGGGCACGAACCAGCGCGGATTGGCCTTGGTGCTCTTGATGGTGTCCTCCACGCGGCGGGTGTTCTCCTCCTGACGCTCCACGATGCGGCGCATCTGCGGAGTCATGTGCTTTTTGTCAACGCTCTGGTTGAGCACGGCCTCCACCTTGTCCATGGACAGGCCGTACTCCTCGTCCTCGGCATCCTCGCCAGTGTCGGCGGTCTTGGCCTTGTCCACCGCCTGGTCTTCGTCATCATGGAGTTGATGCTCTGCCATGAGGTTATTCTCCTTCAGTAGATCTACTAAGCCATAGTAGCGGTTAGACTCGAACGTAATACTATCGCAGACGAGGATGAAGGTATGCCTATGGCCAGACGAACGGGACGGCACGGTGCGCGCAGGTCCCTGGTCGGCACAGTGTCTGTGGCTGTGGTGCTGGCCCTGGTCGGGTTCATGCTGACCACCAACATCCGGGTCAACAGGACGGTCACGGTCACCTCGGACACGGCCGGGCTTGTGGAGGAGCGAGAAAACAAGGCTGCCGAGCTGCGCAAGGACATCAATGACATGAGCTCGCAGATCAACGCGCTGAAGACCCTGACCGATGACGACAAGGGCGGCTCGGACCAGGCTCGCGAGGACCCCGGCTCGGGCACGGTGCTCAAGGCCGTCCAGGGGCCGGGACTGACGGTGACCCTCAATGATTCCCCGCTCTGGCAGCAGAAGGTGGGCTCCGACGGGTCAACGGCCAACATCAACGATTACGTGATCCATCAGCAGGATGTGGAGAGCGTGGTCAACGCGCTTTGGGCCGGGGGAGCCGAGTCCATGCGGATCCAGGATCAGCGGGTTCTGCCCACCACGGCCGTGCGATGCGTGGGCAATGTGTTGCTGTTGCATGGCCGAAAGTACTCGCCGCCATATAAGATTTCAGCCATAGGGCCAGTCGACCGGATGACCAAGTCCCTGAATGCTTCGCCATCCATCCGGATTTACAAGGAGTATGTGAATACGGTAGGTCTGGGTTGGAATGTCGAATCTTCGGATAATCTGAGATTCCCTGAGACGACGGCTGTCCTGCAGCCACTCCAGTACGCATCGCTAGATGAGAAGGCACGGTAAATGACGACAGAGGACTCGGAGAACGACAAAACGTCGGTCGACAAACCGGCGGATAAGCGGCGAACCTGGCTGGTGGGCATTGCAGAAATCGTAGGGGAGCTGCTGATCACTCTGGCAGTCGTCTGCGCACTCTACGTGGTCTGGCAGCTCTGGTGGACCGGCGTGCAGTCCGAGCATCAGCAGTTGGAGGCCCGGGCCTCGACCTCCTGGAGCAACCCGGGATCGGGCGACACCCGCAAGGTGGCCAAGCCTCAGAAGGGGGATCCGCCGGTGCAGCCCAAGCAGGCCTCCGAGGGTGAACTGATTGCCCAGGCCTACATTCCCCGTTTTGGACAGCATTGGGAGCGCAACGTGGTTCAGGGCACGTCGCCCCGAGAGCTGGCCTACGCGGGGCTGGGACACTACCCCAATACGCAGATGCCTGGCGAGATGGGCAACGTGGCCATTGCCGGACACCGCGCCGGCTATGGTGAGCCGCTGGGACATGTGGACGAGCTGCGAGTCGGCGATGCCATCGTCCTGCGCACCAAGGATTACTGGTACGTCTACCACTACACCCGCTACAAGATCGTCGCAGCCAACGAAGTCAGCGTTATCGCTCCCAACCCCTATTCGCCCAACCAGGCTCCTGATCGGCGCATGATCACCCTGACCACCTGCGAGCCCAAGTACACCACAGCCACCCACCGCTGGATCAGCTGGGGCGAATTCGACTACTGGGCCAAGGTGTCCGACGGAGTGCCCAAGGAACTGCTGGGCGACCGTGGCAGCAACGTGGCCTTCGCAGACGACAAGGGCTCGGTGATGGCCAGGCTGGGTTCTCTGCAGCCGGTCTTCCTGGTCTTGGCAGCAGCCTATCTGATCATCTACCTGGCGGCGCTGGCAGCCTGGCGTTACCCCCTGCTGCGGCAGATTCGCAAGGGCGAGAAGCCTCAGCCCATGATCAGCCTCTATGGTTGGCTGCTGCGGCACCAGTCCGGTATAGCTCCGATTCGCTGGCTTCTGCTGATTCTGCTCCTGCTGGCTCTGGCCTGTGCCTTGATGGAATGGGGCTTCCCGTGGCTGGCCAGCAACGTGCCCATGCTCAGACAGATGTCCAACTACTCCACCTTCTGACCTGGGTGGCATGGAAGAGCGGCGGGGCCGCAGGATTCAACGTGATTCTGCGGCCCCGCCGCCTATTGATGTCATGCATTGCCGACTGCCAGAAGTGATTGCCCAAGGTTATCTAAGACACCCCGGTAGCCATGCTCTGTGGTCATGGTCCTGATGACACAGTCCGGTAGGTGCCGCTATGCTCACCCCGTATTTGCTCTGTCCGGCTATATGACCAACGATATGGCCCGGCGGCAAGACTTTGACCGCCGGGCCATAGGGTCAGTTGGTGGAGCTGACGGTGGTCACCGTGATGGGGGTGTTGTCGTCCACCCTGCTCCCGGCTCCGGGACTTACCGCGGTCACCTTGTCCGTGTCCTTGCCGACGGAAGTGATCCTGTCGGCGCTGACGCCGCTGTTGGTCAGCTTCTGCCGATAGCTGCCCAAGGTCTCGCCCTGGGAGAAGGGCGGGACGCTGATGGCCGTGGTCAGGGTGATGGTGTCCTTGGACTTGTCGAAGGAGGAACCTGATGTGGGATCCTGGCCGGTGACCACGGCGTTGTCGTTGTTGGGGCCGTTGACCGTGATGTTGACACCCTGGCCCAGGTTGCGTTTGGCCTCGCCCAGGGTCATGCCGACGTAGTTGCCCAGCTGCATGCCGTTGCTCACGGTGACCGTGATCATGGCTCCCTGCTGGATGGAGGACCCGGCAGCCGGATCGGTGCTGATGACCATGTCCTTGGCCACGGTGTTGGAGGCCTGCTCGCGGATGGTGATGTTGAAGTGCAGGCTCTGTAGGGTCTTGGTCGCGTCGTCCTTGGTCTTGCCAGACAGATCGGGCACCTTGGTCATGCCCGAGGAGATGTAGACCAGGATGCTGGTCCCCTTGGCCACGCTCTGGCCCGCGGCAGGATCCGTGCGGGTCACGTGGTCCTTGGGTACGTCCTGGCTGTCTTCCACGGAGGCGGCGGGGGAGACCTTGAATCCGGCCTTCTCCAGGGCACTGCGGGCCTCCTGCTGGGTCATGCCCTTGACATCGGGGATGGCCGTGTCCTTGGGTCCGGAGGAGAACCAGACGGTCACTGTGGAGCCCTTGGGAGCCATGCTTCCGCCCTTGGGGCTCTGCTTGGTGAAGGTCCCCTTGGGTTCGGCCGAGTCGTTGTCTTCCTTCTCCTGGTAGTGGAAGCCTGCGGCGGTGACCTTCTCACGGGCAAGGATACGCGACATCTGCGCGTTGATGGTAGGCACCTCGGCCATCGGATGGCGGTTTCGGCTTAGCACATTCCAAGCGCCCAGTCCGGCGAGCACCAGGACCAAAGCCGCCACGATGGCGCCGATGATGATCTTCTTGCGCCGTTTGGACTTCTTCTGGGCCGCCTTGGTGACCGTGCGCTCAGCCGTTGCAACATCGGTGGCAGCGGCCGGATTGAGCGGGTCCTGAACAGGGTTGAAGGCCTGGGTGGCGGCCGTCTCCTCTTCGGTCAGCGGCATGGTGGCCGTTTCGGTGCCCTGCTCGGCATCCTTGCGGGCCTTGACGTTGGCCAGGTCGGTCAGCGGGTTGAAGGCGGCAGCCACCGGGGTCCCGCCGTTCATGAAGGCAAGGATGTCGCTCTTGAAGGCGGCGGCTGTGGCGTACCGGTTCTGGCGGTCCTTGGCCATGGCCTTGGCGCAGATGGAATCCCACATCTTCGGCAGACCGGGCACGATGGTGCTGGGCGGGGTGGCCACCTCGGTGACGTGCTGGTAGGCGATGGCCACGGCCGAATCCCCGTTGAAGGGCGGCCGCCCGGTCAGCATTTCGTAGAGGACGCAGCCGGCCGAGTAGAGGTCGGAGCGCATGTCCACGCTCTCGCCGCGGGCCTGCTCGGGGCTCAGGTACTGGGCCGTGCCCACCACGCCCTGGGACTGGGTCATTGTGGCGGCCGAATCGTCCATGGCCCGGGCGATGCCGAAGTCCATGACCTTGACGATGCCCTGCTCCGAGATCATGATGTTGCCGGGCTTGATGTCCCGGTGGATGACGCCCATGTGGTGGGAGTAGTCCAGGGCGCTCAGCATGCCCAGCATGACCTGCTCGCTGTCGCGCTGGCTCAGGGCCCCGTTCTCCTTGAGGATGGACCGCAGGGTCTGGCCCTTGACGTACTCCATGACCAGGTAGGGCACCCGCTCATGGTTGCCCTGGTCGTCTGTCAGTATCTCCTCGCCAGAGTCGTAGATGGAGACGATGTTGGGGTTGTTGAGCAGCGCGACCGAGTGGGCCTCCCGGCGGAACCGCGATAGGAAGACCTCGTCGTTGGCCAGATCGGAACGCATGATCTTGACCGCGACCGTCCTTCCCAAACGCGTGTCCACAGCCTTGTGGACCTCGGCCATGCCACCGCGTCCGATCAGCTGTCCCAGACGGTAGCGTCCGTCCGCTAGGGACGGCGGCAGTGTGATGCTCATAGGGTATCCCCTCCGTTCGTCGCTTCAAGGCCGCGCTGTGCGCTTCCTTCTCCATAGTGCCCCCAGAAGGGCCTGAAGATGTCTTTTGCCGCGTGTGGCCTGCTCACAATGCGTCGAGGCATGGGTGCGCGCGGGTCGATGACCTCCGTCTCGCCCAGCTGCTGATCCAGCAACCGCTGTTCGATCCTGGCCAGCGTGTGCGAGACCACCAGGGCATTCGCCGGGCGGTCTCGCGGGTCCTTGGCCAGCATGGACATGACGAAGTTCATGAGTTGGTTGTCCACCGAGTCGGGCAGTGGCGGCACAGGGTCGTTGACGTGTGCCGCGGCGATGTCCACCGGGGTTGCTCCGGTAAAGGGTCGGTGCCCGCAGAGCCCCTCGTAGGCCACCACGCCCAGGGAGTAGATGTCGGACTGGGGCGTGGCCTGGAGGCCCTGGGCCTGCTCGGGCGAGATGTACTGGGCCGTGCCCACCACCATGCCGTCCTGGGTGATCTGTCCCTGGTTGGTGGAGTAGGAGACGCCGAAATCGGTGATCTTGACCTCGCCGGTGTCGGAGACCATGATGTTGGCTGGCTTGACGTCCCGGTGGATGACCCCGTGGGAGTGGGCCACATAGAGCCCTCGGGCCGTCTGTATCAGGATGGGCAGCAGCTCGATCGGGTCCAGGGCGCCCCGGTCCCGGTAGATCTCTGCCAGGGATTGGCTGGGCACGTACTCCATGATCAGGAATCCGATGCCGTCGTGCTCGTAGTACTCGAAGAGGGCGGCGATGTTGGGGTGGGCCAGGTTGGCGGAATTGTGCGCCTCCGCCCGCAGCCGCAGCAGCTTGGACTCCTCGTTGGTCAGATCCTCGCGCAGGGCCTTGATGGCCACCACGCGGCCCAATTCTATGTCGTAGCCCTTCCAGACTTCGCCCATGCCCCCTTGGGCCAGGCGGCGGTCCAGTCGGTACCGTCGATGGATGAGCTGTCCTTGTATGAGTTTCACTTGGCAGCCTCCTGCATGACGCGTTTCATGATCGGCCCGGCGGCATCTATGCCGTAGGTGGAGATTCCATGCACCACAACGGCTACGGCTACCTTGGGCTTGTCGGCCGGAGCGAATCCTATCATCCACCCGTCATTTGCCGTATTGCCTGCACCGATCTGAGCCGTGCCGGACTTGGCGGCCACCTGCATGCCGGGGATGGCCAGATTCGGGTAGCTCTTGGTGGTCACTGCCTCCATCATGGTGGTCAGGGCCTTGGCGGTGTCCGAGGAGAAGGCCTGTGAGTAGACTGAGGGCGTTGTCTCGCTGATGACGCTCAGGTCGCTGGAGCGCACCCGGTCCACCAGGGTCGGCTGCATGAGCTTGCCCCCGTTGGCCACGGCAGCGGCCGTCATGGCAGCCTGCAGCGGAGTGGACAGGGTGTCCCCCTGGCCGATGGAGGCCAAGGCGAGCCGATCCTGGGACTGGTCCTCGGGGAACTTGGAGGCCACGGCCTTCATGGGCCGTCCTGTGGAGTTGGTCCCGTCCAGGGTGATGGTGGAGCCGTAGCCGAACTTTCGGGCCTGTGCTGCCAGCGTCTTGTCGCCCAGGGCGACCCCCAGCTGGGAGAAGGCCGTGTTGGATGAGTAGGCCAGGGCGTTCTCCAGGCTGATCTTGCCGTTGGATCCGTTGGCCGCGGAAGTGGAATTGGTCAGATTGTAATTGGTGCCAGGCAGGGTGTATGAGGCCCCGGCCGGCAGTTGGCTGTCGGGGTGATACTGGCCGGACTCCAGGGCGGCGGCGGCCACAACCACCTTGAAGGTGGACCCCGGCGGATACAGCTGCGAGGTGGCCCGGTTGAGCATGGGGTTGTCGGAACGGGAGGCCAGCTTCTGGTAGGCCTGGGAGGCATCCCCGCTGTCGTGGGCGGTCAGGTCTTCGGGGTTGTAGCTCGGCGTGCTGACCATGGTCAGGATGCGGCCTGTGGAGGGCTCGATGGCCACTACGGAACCGGACAAGTTGCCCAGCATGGCGTAGGCGGCCTCCTGCATCTTGGGATTGATGGAGGTCTCGATGGAGGCGCCCTTGTTCTGGGTGCCGGTGAAGAGGGACTTGAGCCGGTCCATCCACAGGCTGTCGGACTGGCCGCTCAGCAGTCGGTCGCGCGAGGCCTCGATTCCCCGGTCTGCCGGGCTGGTGATGGAGTAGTAGCCGGTGATGGGCGAGTAGACGGCTCCCTTGTGGTAGTGCCGCTGGTACTGGAAGGAGTCGTTGATGGGGTCGGACTGGGCCATGACGGCGCCGTCCGATGTCAGGATGGCCCCCCTGGGCGCCGCATACTCGTGATAGAGGGCGCGCAGATTGCGGGGGTCCGAGTTAAGGTTGCCCGCCCGGATCACCATGATGATGGAGCTGGAAAGCCCCAGGATGACGAAGAGGATGATGACGGCGTTGAAGAGTTGACGCAGGGCCTTGTTCACTGTCCACCTCCTCGCACCTGGCGGACGGGGATGCGGCCGGTGGCTGGCAGGTCGGTTTCCTCATCCTGATCGGTCGGCCCGGCATGACGACCGCGGGACTCTTGGTCGTCGGGGTTCGAATCAAAGTCCGAGTCGTCCTGTCCGCTGCGCTTGCTGGTCTCCTGTTGACGCAGCACGGCCAGGGCCTCGTACTTGAAGGTGTCCGAGCTGACCTGCGGCGCAGGCTTATTGGCTGCGTTGGAGATGATGATCAGCAGGACGGCCAGGATACAGTTGGCCACCAGGCTGGAGCCGCCCGCCGCCATGTAGGGCATGGTCAGGCCGGTCAGGGGGATGACCAAGGTGATGCCGCCCACCACGGTGAAGACCTGGAAGGCCATGGTGAAGACCAGACCGGAGGCCAGGAGCTTGCCGAAACCGTCCTTGATCTTCATGGCCGTGATCATGCCCGAGGCCACGATGACCAGGTAGAGAGCCAGGACCACCAGCAGGCCGCTCAGCCCAAGCTCCTCGCCCACCGATGTATAGATGAAGTCGGAGTTGGCCAGGGGGGTGATCCAGGGGCGTCCCTGGCCCAGGCCGGTGCCGGTCAGCCCGCCGGCGGCCAGGCCGAAGATGCCGCGCACCAGCTGGCCGGACCCGCCGAAGGCCTTGCCGAACTCAGCATCGCTGAAGGGGTGCAGCCAGGCGTCCACACGGGCGCCCACATGGGCGAAGATCATGGATGCGGCTACGGCTCCGATGACGAAGAATACCGAGCCGATGGCGATCCAGCTGGTGCGGCCGGTGGCCACATAGAGCATGGAGACGAACATGGCGAAGTACATCAGCGAGGTGCCCAGATCATGCTGGATGACCAGGACTGCCAGCGAAATAAGCCAGACGATGATGATGGGGCCAAAGTCCTTGATTCGGGGCATCCGCATGCCCAGGAACTTCTTGCCGCCCACGGCCAGCTGGTCCCGGTGGTCGAACAGATAGGCGGCGAAGAAGAAGGCCAGGAAGAGCTTGGCGAATTCGCCGGGCTGCAGGGTGTGCGACCCTACGCCTATCCAGATGCGGGCGCCGCCGATCTCGCGGCCGATGCCGGGCAGCATGGGCGACAGGAGCAGGACCAGGCCCACCACCATGCTCACATAGGAGAAGCGTCGCAGCAGCCTGTAGTCCCGGAGCAGCACCACCAGCAGTCCGCACAGGACCAGGGCCAGACACAGCCAGATCAGCTGGGTGAAGCCCACTCGTGTGGGCTGGCCGATCCGGGCGTTGCGCAGATCTATGCGGGTGATCAGGGTGATACCCAGTGAGCTCAGGATGACGATGCTGGGCAGGATGGCCTGGCTGCCGTAAGGCTGGAAAATCTCCAGCAGGACCCAGAGGGCGATGAAGAGGGCGGCGGTGACTGCCAGCAGGGCGGCGTAATCCCCGGGGAAGCGGCCCGCCGCACGGGCGAACATCTGGAAGAAGCCGATGAACCCCACCAGCAGGGAGAAGAGCAGAAGGCCTATGCGGCGCAGACGGGTGATGATCATGACTACTGCCGCCCGCTCTGATCGGTTTCCGACGGTGAGGGCGAGGCTGAAGGAGAAGTCGACGCTTGGTCGGACTCGTCCTTGGTCTCCTTGGCCTGCTCGCGTTTGAGGTCGCCGGCCTCCTTGCGGATCAGACGGGCGTGCTCCTTGGCATCGTCCATGCTGGAGACGGTGATGCCCTCTTCCAGCTGGTCACGCCAGGACTGGGGAAGCCCCTTGACAGCGATGTCCGTGGTCTGCACCGGGTGGGACAGCGAGAGGGCGAAGGCCTTGGTGGGCACGCCCTGGTAGATGGCCACCCGGCCCTGATCCGTGCCCAGGTAGTACTGTTCCTGGCTCCAGCGGTAGGCCGCCGCCGTACCTCCGGCCAGGACCAGGATCACCAGGGCGATGATGCCGGCCAGGATCAGCCGAATCCGCCGGTGCCGTGAGCGCTGGCGCTTGCGTTGCTCCAGGTGCTCCTTGTGGATGGCGTCGGCCACGTCCGGGTCGTAAGGGTCGGCTGAGTCCGAGCCGTCCTTCTTGTGGACTATGGGGATTTCGCTGGTATCGGGCACATGCCGTTCGCCGCTCTCCTCGCGGGCAGCCGAGGGTTGGGCGGTGCGGCCTTCGTCATCCTCGTCCTCCTGTTTGCCGGCATCCCGGTCCTGTGTCAGGTCGGCGGCCCGCTTGGCGGGGGACTCCCGGGACTCGTCGCGCAGGCGCGGTGCGGCCGCTACGGGCTCATCCAGGATGTCGGCCAGGGCCTCCAGGTTGGAGCTGGCTGCGCCGCCGACCAGAGGGGTCTGATGGGGCAGATCGAAGGCATCGGCATCCAGGGCCAGCGTGGCATCGGCGATGACCACGGTCACGTTGTCGGTGCTGCCGGCCTTCAGGGCGAAGGTGACCAGTTGCTGGGCGCACTCCGCCTGGTCCGAGACCGAGGACAGCACCTCGGCGATGGTCGAGTCCTCAAGAACGCCGCAGAGGCCGTCCGAGCAGATCATCCAACGGTCTGCGGGCAGGGCCTTGGAGATGGAGATGTCCGGGCGGGGGTCGATGTCGAAGTCCCCAAGGACCCGCATGACCACGTTGCGCTGAGGGTGGTTGCGGGCCTCGGCCGGGGAGATGCGGCCGGTGTCGATCAGATGCTGCACGTAGGAGTGGTCCTGGGTCATCCGGATCAGCTTGCCCTCCCGCAGGAGGTAGGCCCGGGAGTCGCCGATATGGGCCAGTACCCAGGAGTCGTCGGCCAGAGCCAGGGCCGTGACCGTGGTGCCCATGCCTGACAGGCGGTGTTCGCGCTTGGCCTTGCCCACGATGGCGTCATGGGCCGCGATGACCGAGGTCTCCATCATCCGGGCCAGGGACTGCACGTCCTGCTCCCGGTCGTCGCGTTCGATGTGGGCCAGGGATCGGATGGCTATGGTCGAGGCCGTATCCCCGCCTGCGTGGCCGCCCATGCCGTCGCACATGGCCACAAGGCGCTCACCGGCGAAGGCGGAATCCTGGTTGTTGCTGCGCACGTACCCCACGTCAGAAACCGCCGTGGAGTAGAGGAACAGCTTTTTGTTCGCATCGTTCCTGGTCATGGGCGACTACCTCAGCTCGAAGGTGGTGGCTCCGATGCGCACGGGAACCTCCGCCGGTAGGATTGTCGGCGCCGTGATTTTCTGCCCCGAGACGACGGTGCCGTTGGTGGACCCCAGATCCTCGATGGCCCATCGGCCCGATGCAGGATCCTGGTAGACCCGCGCATGATGGCCGGAGACGAACTCGTCGTCCAGCACCAGGGTGTTCGAGGAGGAGCGGCCCAGGGTGATGGGTCGTCCGGACAGCGGCGTGGAGGAGCCGGCCAGGGGTCCGTCGATGACCACCAGCAGGGAGGGCTCATCGCTTGCAGGCTCTGTTTTGCTGACCGGGGCGATAGGCACGGATCTGGCGGCTGCGGGCAGCTTGCGCTGGGCTGCGCGTTCACTGCGTCGGCGGGTATGAGAAGTCTTGGGGCTGAAGGTTTCGATGTCTTTGCGGAGTGAACGGATGGCCAGCCATACGAATACCCATAACAGAGCCAGGAATCCGTATTTGAGGATGGCGAATGTCAGTTCAGTCAGCATAATGATTCGACCTTACTTCAAGGTCTGGGCGACTTACGAATCCTGTTCCTGCGACGATGCCCAGTAGAGGATGCGGGTACGGCCGATGGTGATGGTATTGCCGTCCAGCAGGGTGGCTGCGGGAACCTGATGCCCCTCTACATAGGTGCCGTTGGTGGACCCCAGATCGCGGGCTACCACGCCCTTGTCGGTGATCTCGATCTGCAGGTGTCGGCGGGAGATGCCTGCGTCGTCGATGACGATGTCGCAGGAGGATCCACGGCCGATGGTGGTGATGGGGGCGGTCAGCAGGTACTGGCGACCGTTGATCTCCAACACCGGGCAGTCCTTGGACTCTTCGGGTGTGGTCACAGGTGCCGCGTTGCCCTGGACCGACTCGGCAGACAGGTGGAAGTCGCCCTTGTTCAGGTTGAGGTCCTCCTCGAAGATGACCACGACCGGGCCGACGAAGGCATAGTGCTGGCTTTCGGCGTACTTGGTCAGGTTGTCTGCCAGCTCGTTGGCCAGAGCCTCCGAACCCCACTGCTCGATGCGGTCGAAGTCTGGTGTGGATAGTCTGAATCGATACTCGTTGGGCGCCACGGTGCGGTCGCGACCGACGGGCATGGCCTGTGAGTCTATCTCACGCTCGAGGGCGCTCGACAGGTCGACGGGCTGTAGGTCCTTGGAGCCGAACTTCGAGAAGACACCGTTAACGGCGCCTTCCACGCTCTTCTCGAAACGATCGAGAACGCTCATAGTCATCCCTTTCCATATAACCCTTTCATAGTACGTGACCCTGCCGGAAGGGGGTAATGGGCGGTCGGATGCTTGCAATTTCTCCAATGAACAGGTTCGAACGACCGCGACTGCCGGGTATGGATAAGGCCCCGTGGCCACAATGGACCGGGGGCCTTTGAACTTCAATCATCATAGGTCAGGCCGAAGCCTGCGGACTCACAGAGCCAGCTTGCGACGCAGACCCAGGGTGATGCCGGCAGCCAGGCAGAGGCCAGCGGCGATGGCCAGAGGAGCCGTGGCGTCGGCGCCGGTCTTGGCCAGATTGTTGTTGTTCTTGTTGTTCTTGGTGTCCTTCTTATTCGGATCCTTGGCTGGAGCCTTGTTGTTGTCCTTGGCAGGCTGCTTGGTGTTGTTGTCAACCGGAGCGGTCTGACCAGGCTTGTTAGGCTCGTTGGGAGTGGTCACCTTGGTGTACCTGGCCATGAAAGTAGTGTCTGCGTTGTAGGTGCCACCGGGGACGTAACGGGACCCGCCATTTTCGTTAAACCAACCGTCGAAGGTGTAACCATCGAAGTTGTGAACCGTGGGTTCCTCAGATAGCTTTCCCTCACCATTGGTTTGCATCACGTTCGCGGTGGATTCTTCGATATCTTCCGGATTTATAGTGACGAAAGTGATGTTGTAAGTGATGGGGTTTATCTGGACGAAGTGAGGATAGACATCCGCGTCTTCGGTGAAAACATGGGTGTTGAAGTCGATTTTTTGTGAATCTGGGTCATCAGCTGGGCCACCAAATCCATTGATAGACCAGCCATCAGCTTTCATATTCTGATCGGGCACTGTAGGCTCTGGAATCGTGTTGGTGTTGGGATCCAGCTTGCCGCTGGCGTCGGTGTGCAGAGTGGTTGTCTTCTCCTGCCCCTTATCCCCCCGAGGACCATAGGAGTCGTGGAATATGATTGTGTAAGGAGCGGCCTTGGTCTGGACATTCTTGCTCTCCACAGCCTGGGCCACGGTGGGCAGCAGTGCTAAGCCGCCAGCCAGGGTGGCGCCGGCAGCGAGTACTGCGCATGCGCGTTTGAAACGAACCATGATATTCATCGGTTACCTCTATTTTCTCTATTGTCGGTTGCTCCCCAGATACATTCATGGGGGTGTCCTGCCTTGACACCCCGACCCCTGGGAAACAGGCATCATCGACCAATCTTTGGCGACAACACGCTACAATTCTAGCGCACGGAATGGTCATCGGCTGGTCGTAGTCCGGGAATATGCCTTATCGGCGATAAAAATTTCTCATGTAGAACGATTGACGCTTGCTGATAATCGGGCAGCGCATCGCAGTTGAGTTATTCGAATTCCCCTTTGGCATCTGGGCGCTTATCATCGTGGCAGACACATGGTCATGGGGATCATGTCAGAGATATTCGAGGAGCGAGCATGGCCGAAGAGGTGGATCGGGCGATGGAGGCATATCCGCGGGCCAAGGCCCGGACCCTGCGGTTTACGTTGGGTGCGCCACGGTCGGCCCTGGCGGTGGGGGACGGTTCGCGGGCCGTATTCCTGCGCTCCGACGGACCTGAAGACCTGGTGACCGGGCTCTGGCTGTCCGTCTTTGACCAGGAAGGCCGCCACCATGAGGTGCTCCTGGCTGACCCAAGGGCCCTGCTGGAGGATGCGGACCAGGAACAGGTGCCGGCCGCCGAGCTGGCCCGCAGGGAGCGCTCGCGAGAGGGCGGTGAGGGCATTGTCACTTACAGCGTGGATGATGCCGGGGATCGGGTGGTCTTTGCCTTGGGCGGTCGGCTCTGGCTCTCGCTGATTGCCCCTGATGGTCTCACCGCCTCCACGCGGGTCCTGAGTTTGGAAGACAGCGATTCGCCTGTGCTCAATCCTGCCATCAGCCCGGACGGCAGCATGGTGGCCTATACCACTGGCGACCGCCTGATGGTGGTCACCATTGGGCAGGATGCCGGGCAGGATCGAGAAAGGGCTGTCCTGGCCCTGCGCCCAGGCACCGATGATCGGATGCGGCTGGGGCTGGCCGAGTTCGTGGCCGGCGAGGAGATGGACCGCTACCAGGGGTTCTGGTGGTCGCCGGATTCCAAGGCACTGCTGGTCGAGCACACTGATTCCTCCGATGAGCCGATCTGGTACATCAGCGATCCGGCCAATCCCCAGGTCGGGCCGCGCGCCCGGCGGTATCCCCAGGCTCTGACCGCCAACGCCCGCGTCGGACTGAGCCTGGTCCTCCTGGGCCAGGATAATGCCGACCCCTGGGTGGGTGAGGTGGACTGGGACCATCAGGCCTTCGAGTACCTGGCTGTGGTCCGCTGGCAGGACGGGCATCGGCCCCTGCTGCTGGTTCAGAACCGCCGCCAGACCGAGGACAGGATCCTGGATGTGCAGGTCCCGGATACCCGTCAGGGCTTGGAGCCGGGACAGAATATGACCCTGCTTGATCCCGAGGTGGCGCCCAAGGTGGCCACCAGGGTGCTGCAGGAGCATGGCAACGACCAGTGGATCGACCTGGTGCCCGGGTTGCCGGCCTACCGGCCCCAGGGTGGGTTGGTGGACGCCTTCATCGATACTGAAGCCGACACCACGCGGCTACGTTTGGACGGGAGGGTATTCTCCCCGGCTGGCTGCCAGATTCGGCAGGTGCTGTCCGTGGGGGACCGCGATGTGCTGGCGGTGGTCTCCACTGACCCCCGCAGCTTCGACCTGATGCGTCTGGGCTACGACGGTTCCATCCATGTGCTCAACCGTCTGCCTGGGGTGTGGTCCGCCTCGCGAGCCGGCCATGGCATTGTGGTCAGCGGCCGGACCATGGCTTCGGCGCAGGGACAGGTGCGCCACTGCTACCTGGGGGCTGACGGGGATTTGGACCGACTGGGCGCTGAAGGGCTGGGCCTGGTGGGCGAAGCCCGCCCCGACAGCAGCGTTCGGCAGACTGGCGAACCTGCACGGCCGGAGCATCAGGATCGCCCTGATCGCCGGGCCGTGGACGCCGGTCATATCAATAGCCAGGGAGCCATGAGCGCCGTTCTGGCCGACACCAGCAGCGATCCCGGGTTCACCCCCAACGTGGACTTCGTGCGCATGGGCCAGCACGAGTTGTTCGCAGCCATCGTCAGGCCGTCCGAATCCAGCCCCTACGCCAGCGCCGACAGCCTGCCCGTCCTGCTCAAACCCTATGGCGGGCCAGGTGCCCAGCAGGTCGTCTTCAACCAGTCCTACTACTGGGAGTCCCAGTGGTGGGCTGATCAGGGCTTCCTGGTCCTGACCGCCGACGGCCGGGGCACGCCTGGTCGTGGTCCTGCCTGGGATCGGGCCATCTTCGAGGACATGGCCCAGGTGACTCTGGATGACCAGCTTGAGGCTCTGGAGGCCCTGCCGGACTTCGCTCCCGAGGCCGACCTGGGGCATGTGGCCATGATCGGCTGGTCCTATGGCGGCTTCCTGTCGGCCCTGTCGGTTTTGCGGGCTCCCGACCGGATCCATGCGGCCTGCGCTGGCGCCCCGCCCACGGACTGGACTCTTTACGACACTCACTACACCGAACGCTATCTGGGTCTGGACCCGGCCGTCTACCGCCGCAACGGGATCATTGATGACGCCCCCTCGCTGCGTCGCCCGCTGATGCTGATCCATGGGTTTGCGGACGATAACGTTTCGGTGGCCAACACCCTGAGGCTCTCCGGCGCTCTGATGGCGGCCGGCCGTCCCCATACGGTCCTGCCGCTGACTGGCATCACCCACATGACCAATGACGAGACTGTGGCCGAGAACCTGCTTATTCTGCAGCGGGACTTCCTGCGGGAGGCCCTCAAGAACAAGACGGACTGACAGAAAGGCTGCTTGGGCTGACGCTCTGCTGGCGGTTGCTTCCGCTAGATTGGGGTTGTGCATACCCAACGAAAGCCTGACCAGACTCCAGGACCCAATCGCGGATTCCGGCTTCCCCGCAGCTGGGGCCTGGCGGTCTCGGTGCTCTGCCTGGGTCTGTTGGTCGGACTTTCTTCGGGCCTGCTGGCAAGGTTCTTCGAGCTGACTCAGGCCGGTCTACTGGGTTTCACCGAGACTCCGGAGGCTCCCACGGCTGAGGTGGTGCCGCCTATCAGAAGGCTGGTCTCAGTGACCATTGCCGGACTGGTGGCCGGACTGGTCTGGGCCTGGCTGCGGACGAGGAACAGGCTGGTTCCCTCGGTAGGCCAGGCTGTCAAAGGTGCGCCTATGCCCCCGGGACGGACTGTGGTTCATGTGCTTACCCAGATCTTTTTTGTGGCTGCTGGTGGCTCCATAGGCAGGGAGGTGGCCCCTCGCGAGGCCGGGGCCCTTCTGGGCGGTCTCTGGACCAGGATGGGCCGACGGCTGGGGCTGCGTGATCAGGACGGCCCGCTGCTGGTTGCCTCGGCTGCGGGTGCGGGATTCGCCGGCATTTACATTGCGCCTCTGACCGGGGCTTTTTTCGGCATCGAGGTGCTGCTGCGGCGGGTGGATGCCGAGGTGGTGACGGTCAATCTGGCCATGTCAGCCCTGGCTACCCTGGTCGGCGGATCCATCAAGGGATTTGCCCCCTACTATAAGGTTGGTTCCGAGTCCTTCCGGCCCTGGCTCATGGCAGTGGTCCTCCTGATCGGACCGGTCATGGGACTGCTGGGGGCCGGATTCCGGCGGATGACCTCCTGGGCAGAGGCCCATAGGACCAATGGTCCTGCGGCCATCTGGCAGCTGACGGGGGTTGCTCTGCTGACCGGTCTGGTCGCCCTGGCTGTTCCCCAGGTCATGGGCAACGGCCGGGCTCTGGCCCAGATGGGCATGGATCAGCGCCCGCCTGCCGGGTTCTCCGGGCTCCAGTTGACTCAGTCCCTTGCCCTCCTGGTCCTCTTCGCACTGGCCAAGGCCCTGCTGACCACAGCCACCATCCGTGCCGGGGCCTTCGGCGGCACCTTGACGCCTTCCATAGCCCTGGGATCCGCCATGGGTGCTGTTCTGGGGCTGTTGCTGGCCTGCCTTGTGCCCGGCCTGCCGGTCTGGCAGTGTGCCGTCATTGGCGCCGCCTCCCTGCTGGCCGCCTCCCAGCAGGCTCCGCTCATGGCCATGCTCATGCTCATGGAGGTATGCCACCTGCCGGTCATGGCCTTTATGCCCATGGGTCTGGCTGTGGCCCTGTCGATGGCGGTCTCACGTCTGTTCGTGTCCAAGTCATAAACCGTCGTCTGGGTCCGTGTTGCCCTGAGGGTCCGGCCTTGCGTGATGCCGATAGATTCAGTCCTTACTCATATACGATGAAACCACCACTGGTCGCGTGTCTGCCCTGCCGCCTCCGGCCTTGCATGGGCATTCACAATCAGCTGACTGGTCCGGGCCAGTAAGGAAGGGTGGCTATACTCGGGCCGGACGTAGGTCCCGGGAGGATGCAGCCAATCCGCGTGGAGCAGGCCAGTGCCGTGATCCCCCGGACAGACAAGAAGGAGGTGCCTGGCGGTGAAGACCGTGTTGGCCATCTTCAGGCGAGATCTCTGGCGAATACTGCGCAACCCCGTGGCCCTGGTCGTGACCATCGGCGTGGCCGTGCTGCCCTCCCTCTATGCCTGGTTCAACATCATGGCCCTCTGGGACCCTTACAGCAACGCCAAGAACCTTCCCGTGGCCGTCGTCAGCATGGATCGAGGAGCGCAATCCGCGGAAACTGGCAGGATCAACGCCGGCAGATCGGTCATCCAGGAGCTGCGCGCCAACAAAAGCCTGGGCTGGAAGTTCATGGACGACGATCAGAGAGCCATTGAAGAGGTCCACTCGGGCCAGTGCTACGCGGCCATCATCATCCCTGAACGGTTCAGCGCCGACCTGGTCGGCATCGTCGAGGGGACCGGGAACAGGCCTGCTCTGAACTATTACGTCAATGAGAAGAAGAACGCCATCGCTCCCAAGGTGACCGACACCGGCGCCTCCACCATCGATCAGGAGATCAACACCGTTTTCGTCTCGGCCGTCAGCGATGCGCTGGCCGGGAAGGTTCTGCAGACCGCCGGCGATGCCCAGGGCGCGGCCGAGCAGAGCCGCAGCCAGGTGGTGGGTGATCTGGGGGACATCATCGGCCAGCTGGATCGGACGGACGGCCAGCTTGAACGAATCGGTTCCACCATGGGCCAGGCCCGGCGGACCGTGGCCGGCTCCAGAAGCGACATCAAGGACCTGCAGAGTCAGATATCGGCCACTCAGGCCACCCTGAGCAAGGCCCAGGACCACATGACCAGGACCCGTGACGACAGTCTTCGCTTCTCCTCCGCCCTGAACCAGGCCTTGGCGGACGGGTCGGTGCGGCTGTCCAGCGCGGTCACTGATGTGAATACAGTTGCGGGCGGGATCACTGCCGATCTGAATGCCACCCAAGACAAGGTGGACCGGGTCAATTCCGGCCTGGGTCAGTTGGTCGATACCAACGGGAAGGCCGTGGACCGGTTCCAGTCGGGTCTGGACCAGTCCGGGCTGCATCCCGGGGATCCGGCCTACGAGAGTATTCAGCGGCAGATCGATAATCTGAAAAAGACCAACCAGCAGCAGAAGGCATCCCTGGATGCCTTCAAGAAGAACTCCTCCACGGCCCTGGACTCAGGCAAGCAGGCCGCATCGGACCTGAGCTCGGCCATGACAGACACCGGTGATACAGGCATCAAGGCCCTGACTGCGGCCAGCCAGAGCCTGACGGGGACCACCATGCCCAACCTCCTTACCGGCCTGGACAGCCTCAACGCCTCCAACGGCTCGCTTCAAGGTGCCCTGAGCAGCCTGGCCACCACGGCCGCCCAGACCGATGCCCTGCTGGATCAGCTGGATTCCACCATCGGCCAGGCCCAGTCGACCCTGTCCACCACCAAGACCTCCCTGGCCTCGGTCAGGTCCGACCTGGAGGGGGTTCGCACCGATGTGGCCGCTCTAGGGTCCTCGGCCGCCTGGAACCGGATGTCCCAGACCCTGGGATTGAGCCCGGAATCCTTCGGGAAAGCCATGGCCTCGCCGGTGGAGCTGGCCTCGCACACGGTCTACCCGGTCAGCAGCTACGGGTCATCCGTGGCACCCTTCTATACCAATCTGGCCCTCTGGGTGGGCGGGTTCATCCTGATAGCCATCTACAAGCTGGAGGTCGACAAGGAGGGCATCCGCAGGTGCACCGCCACCCAGGCCTACCTGGGCCGCTGGCTTCTGCTGGTCTTCGTCGGTTTCTTCCAGGCGCTGATTGCGACAGTGGGTGACCTGATGCTGGGCATCCAGTGCCAGCAACCGGCCCTGTTCGTCCTGGCCGGGGTCTTCGCCTCCTTCGTCTACATCAATATCATCTATGCCTTGGCCGCTTCCTTCAGACACATCGGCAAGGCCCTGGCCGTGGTCCTGGTCATCCTGCAGATACCCGGCTCCTCGGGCATGTATCCCATTGAGATGATGCCCGACTTCTTCCGCAATCTGAACCCCTGGCTGCCCTTCACCTACGGGATCAACGCCATGCGTGAGACCATCGGCGGCATGTACGGCAACCACTATTGGCAGGACATGCTTCACGTCTTCTGGTACCTGCCGGCAGCTCTCCTGATCGGACTGGTGGTGCGGCGGTACTTGCTCAACCTGAATGCCCTCTTCGATCGGCGGCTGGGCGCCACCGACCTGATGCTGACCGAGCAGAACCATTCGGCCGACCGTCGCCTGAGCTTGGGCAGCCTGGCCCGCTCCATCCTGGGCGAGGGCGACTACCGCGCCGTCATAAGGCGGCGGGCGCATCGCTTCCTGTCCCTCTATCCAACGCTGATCCGGGCTGGTCTGGTCCTGGTCCTGCTGCCGGTGCTCTTCCTTATCCTGCTGTTCAGCACCGAGGCCAAGATCGTCATGCTGATCGCCTGCATCGCCTCCATTGTCCTGATAGACGCCTACCTGATCATCGTCGAGTACATCTGTGACAGCTATGTTCAGCAGCTGGGTCTGGCCGAGCGTCCCGGCATGGACTTCCACACCCTGATCCGCCCGCGTCGGCAGGGTCCCTCGGCCATGACCAGGCTGACCACGGCCGTGCGCGAATCAGTCCTGAACCACGATGAGGAAGACGCTCACGAGGACGGTGACCGCTGATGAGGAACATTTGGAGGATCCTGCGCAAGGACCTGGCCGATGCCACCAGCAACGTCATCGCCATCATCGTCCTGATGGGCCTGATCATCGTCCCGGCCCTCTATGCCTGGTTCAACATCGCCGCCAGCTGGGACCCCTACAAGAACACCAAGGCCATCAAGGTGGCCGTGGCCAACACCGACAAGGGGTACAAGTCCGACCTGATTCCGGTCAGGATCAACGTGGGGGAGACGGTCACCAGCACGCTGCGGGCCAACGACCAGCTGGACTGGAGGTTCGTCAACCGTGACCAGGCCCTGGAGGGGGTGCGCTCGGGCGAGTACTATGCCGCCATCGTCATCCCCAAGGATTTCAGCGCGGACATGATGACCCTCTTCTCGCAGGATGTGAAGCACGCCAACCTCGAGTACTACCTGAACGAGAAGAAGAACGCCATCGCCCCCCATGTCACCGAGCAGGGGGCCGACACCGTGGCGACGACCATCGACAAGACCTTCGTCAAGACCGTGGGTCAGGTGGGGATCGACCTGGCCAGCCAGGTCTTCACCTACTCCCAGAGCCCCCAGGTCCAGGATTATCTGGCAAGGACGACCGACCACATCGATCAGATGTCCCAGCGGCTGACCACCGCCTCCAGCCAGGTGAATGCCTATGCGGGCCTTCTGGACTCCTCAGGAAAGATGATCGACTCCACCGGCAGGATCCTGGGCCGGTCCGACTCCGCCATGGCCGATGCCAGGAAGGCCCTGAAACAGGGAACCAAGGGGTCCAAGAATCTGGGCAAGTCCCTCTCCGGGTCGGCCCAGGCGGTCGATACCGCTCTCGACCAGGCCTCGGGCGCCTATGACACCATCGGCTCCAAGATCGACGACGCCTTCGACAAGGTGGGCCAGCAGAGCGATGCCGTCAGCAGCCAGCTGAACGATCTGAGCCAGCGGATCAGAGACTCGGCGGCTGACTACGACGGGATGATCGCCAACCTGGAGAATCTGCGTGCCACTGTGGAATCCGATGCCAATCTGACAGCTGACCAGCGCCAGGCTCTGCTGACCGCCATCGATCAGGCCCAGGCCGGAATGCGCGCGGCCCAAGCCTCCCAGCACGACCTGGCCGACCGGATCAGCCAGGCCTCCCAGACAGCCAAGGAGGGCAAGGACAAGCTGGGCGGTCAGCGCCAGGACCTGAAGAACAGGATTGCCCAGGCGCGCGCCTCGGTGGACCAGGTCCGTACCCAGTACCGCAATGATCTGAAGCCCCGCCTGGACGACTTGGCTTCCTCCATGGACACCGTGGTCACCTCGACCGACCGGCTGCTGACAGGTCTGAATGGAACCGTCAAGGGGGCCTCTGCGCTGACGGGGCCTATGACCAATGACATCGGCCAGGCCAAGGACCAGCTGGGGGAGATCTCCCAGCGCTTGGACCAGGCCTCCAAGCGGCTGACCGACCTGGGGGGACACCTGACCCAGGCTTCTCAGGGCAAGGATACGCAGGAGGTCAAATCCCTGCTGGGCGGGGATTCCGAAACCCTGGCCGCACTTCTGTCCTCGCCGGTCGGCATCCATCGGCATGCGGTCTTCCCGGTCATGAACTACGGGTCGGCCATGACCCCCTTCTACACCATCCTCTCCATCTGGGTGGGTGCCACCATTCTGGCTGCCATGATGAAGGTGGCTCTGTCAGACAAGAAGAAGGCCTTCATCCTGCACCTGGACTCCCTGCAGGATGCCTGGAAGAGGGCCGATGACCTGGATGAGGATTCCGATGGCCGCCGCTCCTGGGGAGCCTTCCGCCCGGAGTCGCCAGGCAACGCCCGCCGCTTCGGCCTTCAGCTCTACCAGGAGTACTTCGGCAGATTCGCGGTCTTCGCCCTGATGGCCATCCTCCAGGGTTGCCTGATAGCCCTGGGAGACCTCTTCTACCTGAAGGTCCAATGCGTCCATCCGCTGATGTTCGTGCTGGTGGCGGTTTTCACCTCCTTCGTCTTCATGAATCTGATCTATACCCTCGTCGTCTCCTTCGGTGACATCGGCAAGGCCATCGCCGTCATCCTCCTGGTCATGCAGGTGGCCGGCTCGGGCGGCACTTTCCCCATGGAAACCCTGCCCGGCTTCTTCCAGGGGGTCTATCCCTTCCTGCCCTTCGTCCACGCCATCGGAGCCATGCAGTCGGCCGTTGCCGGAGCCTATGGCATGGAGTTCTGGCGGGAGATGGCTACCCTGGCCCTCTTCCTGGTGCCTTCGCTGCTGCTGGGGCTGGTCCTGCGCAAGCCCGTCATCCGCTTCAATGACTGGATTGTCAGAAACCTCGAGAGCACCCGGCTCATGTAGGGCCGAGTCCAACGGCAGGTGGTATAGGGTGAGAGCATGAGCGTCCAACTGGTTGAGGAGCGCCGCTACGACCAAATCATGAAGGATCGCGTCCTTCCTGACCTGGCCTCCTGTCGCAGTGATGGATGGATGATCTCCCATGACGGCGGCGAGGATGGGGGAACCGTGTTGGACAAGGCCCATCTCAGCGGTGTGGACCCCTCGCGGCTCCTGCATTACGTCTGCTATGACAGGACGCTCTTCCGCCAGGGCGCAGTGGAGTCCGGCTCGGCTCGAGTGCGCGGGGCCGTAATCATCTCCTTCGGTTTTTCGGAATTCGCCGACAAGTACCAGGAGATTGCCTGGTACTTCCTGATGCAGGGGTACTCCGTCTGCATTCCCGAGCATTGGGGGCACGGTTTCTCCGGCCGTGGTGTGAGCGATCCCAGCCTGATCTGGGTGGATCATTGGCAGCGGTATGTGGCGGATTTGGCCGCCTTTTGCTCCCAGGTGGGCCAGCAGTATGCCCAGGACAATCCCATGGTCCTCTATGCTCACTCCATGGGCGGCGGCGTGGCTGCGCGGATGCTGGAAACCTTCCCCTCGCTTATCGATAAGGCGGTCCTGTCATCACCTATGATTGCGCCGCGGACCGGGTTCATGCCCTCGGTGGCCTGGACGGCGACAAACGCCGCCTGCATGATGGGCCGTTCGCGCAGCATGGTTCCGGGGTTCGGCCCATTCCGTCCCGAGCTGGACATGGGCAAGTACCCCAATGGCAGCCAGACTCGGGTGGCCTGGACCCATAAGTTGCGGGCCAAGGAGCTGCACTACCAGACCAGCGCCGCCACCTTCGGCTGGGTAAGGGAGAGCCTGGAGATGAGCCGGGCTATACTGCGTCCCGACCGGTGCAGCCGGGTGGAGACCCCTCTGCTGCTTTTCCAGGCTCAGCCCGACCGGTTTGTGCTGCCGATGCCCCAGAACCGTTTTGTCGACCAGGTCCAGCAGGGCGGCTGCCAGGCCACGCTGGTCCGCATCCCGGACAGCATGCACGAGCTCTACCAGATGCCCGACAAGGTCCTGAGGCCTTACTTGGAACGCATCTTCGACTTTTTCGACCAGCCCTGGCAGCTCGCTGACGACCGCTGATCAGATGTTGAGCAGATCTGCCAGCAGAAAGTCATCGCCCTGCTTTTTTGCCGAGGTCATTTCCCTGTACAGTTCCAAAGCTCTGACCAGCGTATCCGCATCATCCCAGTATTGATTCAGAAAGGGATATTTCTTGACATTACGGAAGTTGTAGTCGTCCTTGCCCAGCTCCTCCTTGCAGAAGAGACTGGGCTTCAGCTTGCTGTTCTTTGCGCCGCGATGGTGCGACTTCCAACTGTTGTACTCGTCCAGCTTGTCTTCGCGGCAGACGATCAGCATCTCGATCTCGGGATGCGTGGTGACGTTGATGGTCCGGGCATGTTCAGCGTAAGGCTGGCGTAGCAAGGTGCGGTGGCCCAGCTGGTCCTGTATACAGAAGATGGTCACGTCTCGTCCGTAGTCCTGGGTCAGGAAGTCCCGAGCCAGGTTCTCGCCGCTTCTGTCGCGGGTTGACCAGGCATCGTTGTTGTAGGGGTCGGTGATGATGCGATCCTGATCGATGAAGGTCAGATGCTTGGTGACCAGCTTGTCGATGATGACCTGCTCGGCCACGCCTTCGCAGGAGAAGAGCACTGCGTCGTCTCCGATGGCCCTTGCAAGCTCCTCCCGCCTACTATGCATGATGTTCTTGCCCGGCTACCTGGCCAGCTACGTATTGTCGCATGGCCTTGAGTTCGGCTGCCTTGGGAGCGGTGCCTCCGATGTAGTTGGATAGGAAGACTTCGCTGTGCTTAAGCTCCCCGCGCCTGACTGCCTCTGAGTAGTTGATCGCCTGAATGCCCTTGCGCGCGTCCTCGCCGCGTCTGAGGAAGTAAATATTGTCCTTGCGCTGGATCAGATCGAGCAGCTCTGCATAGTGGGTCGTGAACACCAGTGTGGCGCCGTGAGGGTTGCTGGTCGTAGACATGAAGAGGTTGATGATCATGCGCACCAGCTCCTTGTTGATGCTGTTCTCGATTTCGTCGATCAGCAGATAGCCGCCGGTGCGCAGGACCCGGATGGCTACTTTGACGATTCGGGATCCGCGGACTGTGCCCAGGGAGAGCAGTCCGCCCGTGTCCATGTTGGACATGACCACCTCTTGAGAGGTGCCGGCGAATCTCAGATGGGCGCGGTGTTCCTGGTCGATATGGAAGTAGTCGATGCTGTCATCGAAGACGTGCAGTACGGGATCGGCAATGGTGCCGACTGGAACGATGGGGAAGTACGTTTCTGGTCCGATGCGGGCGATGACCTGAGTCAGATCCGTCTTGGTTTTTGGCAGAACGATGCTGGAGTGAGGCGAGAGGTAGTCGAAGGCCTCCTTGGTCAGATAGGTGTCGGTGGATGCATCGCCTGAGGATTGGGCTGCCGGACGCCGGACCTTGATCAGTTCCGAGCGTTGTTGGAAAGCGTCTGTATTGCGAAGCACGGACTTGGGCAGGGACTTGCGTGGATACTTCCAAAGCTGTTCCTGAGAAAACTGATAAGTGCTATCTGCTAGCGTGTCCGTGCTTTCATCGGCGTTGTCGTTCCGGACCGCATCCAGCTGTGATTTGAGCAGATAGAACTGCTGATTGGACTCGAATATCAAAGAGATCTGCAGGCTGGGCCCGAAAGCGCTGAGGGACCTGACGGAGGACAGCATAGGGCTGGCATCCCTGCTCAGAATGCTGACAGCCAGAGCCAGGGCGTTGAGTGCCGTGGTTTTGCCAGATGCATTGATGCCTGTAAGGCACAGCACGTTCTGCGCGTAAATGTGACTGCCTGGACTGTTCTCCAGATAAGTCAGTCCGTTGCCAGGGGTTTTCGAGCGGACCTGGTCGCGGGCGTAAAGATCCAGGGCCAGGGTCTGGTTTTCAAAGGGTTCAAGGCCCTCGACGACCATTCTGAGCAGACGCATGATAGTCACCAATATTCCTGTAGACATAAAAAGTGTCTACAGGAATATGATACGCCTGCAATTTTACTTGTTGAGCACCTTCTCCGGGTCGGCATCGAAGGTATTGACGCAGTTCTGCGAGCAGAAGTAGTAGGTCTTGCCCTGGTAGTCGCGCTTGGCTGCGGCTGTGTTGGGGTCGATGGTCATGCCGCAGACCGGGTCGGTGACTTTGCCCGTTGTTGCCTGATCCTGCTGCATGTCGTCATGACGATGGAAGAGTCCCATCTCGTTTCCTTTCTCTTGGTTGTGTTCTTGGTGGGTGGAAATACTGAGGTCCCTGGTCAGGGCATCCATGTCGATTGGCTTGGCCTCCTTGACCGGCCTGGCCTTCAGGGGCGTGTGCCGAAGCCGGTTGGCGTTGAGCACCACTGATAGGGATGAGAAGGCCATGGCTGCGCCGGCGATCATGGGGTTGAGCAGGAGGCCGATGAAGGGGTAGAGCACGCCGGCGGCGATGGGGATGCCCAGGCCGTTGTACCCGAAGGCGAACCAGAGATTCTGGTGGATGTTGCGCATGGTTGCGGCAGACAGGTCGATGGCCTTGACGGCCGCGTTCAGGTCGCCCGAGACCAGGGTCACATCGGCGGACTCGATGGCCACATCCGTTCCGGTACCGATGGCCATGCCCAGGTCGGCCTGGGCCAGGGCCGGGGCGTCGTTGATGCCGTCGCCGATCATGGCCACCTTGTGCCCCTGGGCCTGGAGGGCCTTGACGATGCTCGCCTTGTCCTCGGGATGGATCTGTGCCACCACCCGGGTGACTCCGACCTGGCTGCCGACCTGCTCGGCGGTGCCTTGGTTGTCGCCGGTCAGCATGATGGTCTGGATGCCGCGCTCGTTCATGTCGTGGATGGCCTGCTTGGAGCCGGACTTGACCTGGTCGGTCACGGCCAGGACCCCGGCAAGCCTGCCGTCGATGGCTACGAAGATGGTCGTGCGGCCCTGATCCTCCCAGCTGCGAGCGGTGTCGAAGAGGGATTGCGGGCCGGCTTGGTCCGCCATTTCGTCCTCAAGTTCGATTCCCTTGCCCTCAAGCAGCCTGCGGTTGCCGACAAGAACATGCGAGGTGCCCTTGCTTCCGTCAAAAGAGCCGGAGGGGAAGGTCGCATCGATGCCGGCGCCGGTGACCGAGTCGAAGTCCTCGGCCGGGACCAGATCCAGATTCCGATCCTTGGCAGCCTGGACGATGGCCTGGGCCAGGGGGTGCTCGGAATTGCTCTCGGCGCTCGCAGCCGCTCTGATCAGCAGGTCCTCGTCCAGCCCATGCACGCTCAGGGCATCAGCCAGTTCAGGCCGGCCCTGGGTGATGGTGCCGGTCTTGTCAAGGACGATGGTATCGACGTCATGTGCCCCCTGCAGGGCCTCCGCCGACCGGTAGAGCACGCCGGCACGGGCGCCGCGTCCGGTACCGATCGTCACGGATAGAGGAGTGGCCAGTCCCAGGGCGCAGGGGCAGGCGATGACCAGGACGGAGACCGCCGCCACGATTCCGTATACTCCGCGGGGCATGGGGCCGAACGCCCACCAGGCTACGAAGGTCCAGAGCGCCACCAGGATGACCCCGGGAATGAAGATTGACGATATCCGGTCGGCCAGCTTCTGGATGGGTGCCTTGGAGGTCTGAGCCGTCTTGACCAGCCGGATGATCTGGGCCAGAACCGTGTCCTGCCCTACCTGGGTGGCCTTGTAGCGTAGGGAGCCTGTGCCGTTGACGGTGGCTCCGACCAGGGAATCGCCCTCCTGTTTGAGGACGGGCATGGGTTCGCCGGTCACCATGGATTCGTCCACTGAGGATGAACCGGAGATAACCTGACCGTCCACCGGCAACTTCTCGCCTGGATGGACCTGAATCACGTCTCCGACGGCCACATCGTCGACGGCGATCTCCTGGGTGGTCTCCCTGCCGTCCTGGCCGGTCCTCACCACGGTGGCGGTCTTGGGCCTCAGTCCGATAAGGGCGCGGATGGCATCGCCGGTGCCGCGCCGGGCCCGTGCCTCCAGGATCTGGCCGAGAATCATCAGGGTGATGATGGTCCCCACGGCCTCATAGTAGGGTTCACGGCTTCCTTCAGGCAGGAGCTGCGGGGCCACGGTGACCACCAGTGAGTACAGGAAGGCCGTGGCTGTGCCCAGGGCGACCAGGGAGTTCATCTCCGGTGCCCGGTGTGCCAGAGCCAGCCATCCGGTGCGGTGGATGGGCCAGCCCGAGTAGAACATGACCGGCAATATCAGGACCAGCTGGACCCAGGGGTTCATCAGAAAGTGAGGCATGGGTAGAAACATGCCGAACATGGCCGGGATGAAAACCGGGAGCGTGAAGACCAGGGCCACGATGAATCGTCTGGTCAGATCGCGGATTTCTGCCGAGCGCTCTTGATCCGCCTCGTCCTGGTCGTTGCCGCCGTTGGCCTGGGCGGACTTGGCGGGTGCGGTGGGTTCGGCTTGTGGGCGCTCGCTTTGTGGCTGGCTGCCTTGTGCCTGTTCGGATTGTGCTTCGGTACTGCCGGTCGTGGGTCCGTCGGTGGCCCGGAGCATCCCGTGAAGCATGTTCATCCCGCAGGCGAAGGGGTAGTCGCCGGCCTTGGGCGGGGTCAGCTGGACGGTCGAGGTCTGGAAGGCGGGCAGGGTCTTGTCGATGTTGAAGTCGTTGAAGACCACATGCGAGGAGCACTCTCCGCTCTCCTGGCGGTCGAAGACCAGCTTGACCGGCCGCCCGGCCTGGACCTGGATCAGCTGGGGGCTGTATCCGCCCTTGACCGTGATGTGGACGGTCTGGACGCCGCCCTCATCCTTGGCTTGGGTGGCCTTTCTGGGCGCGAAGAAGTACCAGATGATGCCCGCCGTGATGGCCAGGGCCGCGATAAGGACCAGGATGCTGCTCATGTGGCCCACTATACCCCCCAGGGGTATACTGATAGTGAATTTCGAGATGGGTTTCATGAATTCGAGTCAGCCCTGGCTCCGCCATGAAGGCCATGGGTCGACCAGAAATGGAGTGAATCGTGCCCGGATATGCCAAGGACAAAAAGCGGACCATCACCAGACTCCGGCGTGTCGAGGGTCAGGTCAGGGCCATCGAGCAGATGGTCGAGTCAGACACCTACTGCATCGACATCCTCACCCAGATCGCCGCCTCGACCAGTGCCCTGAAGTCAGTGGCCCTGACCCTGCTGGACGACCATATGGACCATTGCGTCCGCGAGGCCGCCGAAAAGGGAGGCGAGGAGGCCGACGAGAAGATGCAGGAGGCTTCCGAGGCCATCGCCCGCCTGGTCCGCTCCTAGCGGCCCTCGTCAGACAGGCTCAATCCGCCCTGGAATAGCAGTCCATAAGCAGCGGGTATAGGCGTTCTTCCGGGAATCGCTGGACTTCCGCTTCTTTCCTGTTAGATTGAACCCCAACCCCGGGCCGTTCGGTCCTGGGGAGAACGGATCGATGAGGGAGAGGCAATGTCGGAAACAAGTTGGGATTGGGCGGCCCTGATAGTGGTCGTCATTCTCTTTGCGGGACTGGCCCTGCTGAGCAGGAAGACCAAGGTCAACTTCAGTTGGCGGGTCATCATAGCGACGGTGTTGGGAATCCTGGTGGGTGTGGGCTTCTCCGGTCACACGACCTATGTGGGGGCATTCGGCAACGTCTGGTCCGAGGTCATTTCGGCCCTGGTGGTACCCCTCCTGCTTTTCAGCATCATCGCCAGCATCAGCCGCATCGGGGGGTCTGGTCGGTTGAAGAACATCAGTGTGAAGACCATCGTTCTGCTCATGGTCAATACCTTCACAGCCGCCGTGATCGCCCTGGTTCTAGGGCTGCTTTTCCAGGTCGGCAAGGGGTTCAATCAGGCCCTGCCCAAGGGGACCAAGTCCCACGAGGTGCCGGGAGTGCTCGATACCCTGGTCGGCCTCTTCCCCTCGAATCTGGTCGAAAACTGGGCCCAGAACCAGGTCATTCCCGTCGTGATCTTCGCCATCCTTCTGGCGGTCTCTCTGAACAAGGCCGCCTCCACCCCGCGCGGCGAGCAGAGTGTGGCCCCCTTCAAGGCTTTCGTGGAAGCCGGCAATGTGGTCCTGTCCAAGGCCACTCAAATCGTGGTCGGCTTCACCCCCTATGCGGTCCTGTCCTTGATCGCCGCCGCCATCGGTCGCAGCAATCTGAAAAGCCTTCTGCCTCTGCTGGCTGTGCTCTTGGTGGCCTACCTGGGTCTGGCCATTCAGCTCTTCCTGGTCCAACCCCTGATCCTGGCCCTGGTCGGCCGGGTCAATCCTCTGCCCTTCTTCCGCTCACTTTGGCCGGCGGGCGTGGTGGCCTTCACCTCCGAGAGCAGCATCGGCACCATTCCTGTCACGGTCCGTCAACTGCGCTCTGCCGGCGTTCCCGAAGAGACGGCTTCCTTCGTGGCCAGCCTGGGAGCCAATCTGGGCATGCCCGGATGCGCCGGGCTCTGGCCCGTCCTCCTGGCTGTCTTCGCCATCAATGCCCAGGGGATTCCTTACACCCCCCTGCGCTTCGCCCTCCTGATCGTCTTTGCCCTGGTGGTTTCGGTGGGGACGGTGGGCGTGCCCGGCACAGCCACGATCACCGCCACATCCCTCTTCACCGCAGCTGGCCTGCCCGTACCCTTCATCGCTATCATGCAGCCTATTTCCCAGATTGTGGATATGGGCCGCACGCTGGTGAACGTGGCTGGTGCCGCCAATACAGCAGTCATCGTGGCCAGGACCGAGAATGAGCTGGACCTCGATCTTTACCGGGGCCGCAAGGTCTTCGACGACCAGGACATCGAATGATCATTCCAAGTCGTCAAAACTGCACGGTCGGGTGGCAGGCTACAAGAGGATGAATCAGACTGGCCCGATCTGCAACGGCCGTAAGGCCAAATAACCTGAACAGCCTCGACCGCCATCGGAGCAATAAAAAATGTCTTCGACTGACATCAATCAGCCGAAGACATTGCTTTGTGCGAACGGAGGGAGTTGAACCCTCACGAGCATCAGCTCACTGCCACCTGAAGACAGCGCGTCTACCATTCCGCCACGTTCGCAGACAACTGGAAAGGTTAGCACGGTTGTCTGCGCGGCGCAATAATGGCGTGTTGGTTCAGCCCTTGGATCCGTGGGCGTAGAACCTGGCCAGCGTCTCCTGCTTGTACTCGTCGAAGTAGCCGCCGTCGATGGATTGGCGGATTTCGTCCAGCAGCCTCACGAAGAAGCGTTCGTTGTGGATGGTGGCCAGGGTGTAGCCGTTGAGCTCATGGGCCCGAAGCAGATGGTCAATGTAGGCCCGGGAGTAGTGGGTGCAGGTGTAGCAGTCGCAGTCCTCTTCGATGGGTCTGAAATCAGCCTTGAACTGGGCGCGCTTGATGTTCCAGCGACCGTCACGGGTGAAGACCGCCCCGTTGCGGCCGCAACGAGCCGGGGATACGCAGTCGAAGGTGTCTCCTCCGTTCTCCACGCCTGCGAAGATGTCGTCCACAGCGGCGATGCCCAGCACATGCCTGGGTCGGGATTCGGGCATTTCGTCGCAGATCCAGGCGCAGGTCTGCCCCAGCAGCCGTTTCTCTATAGCGCCTCCGATGCCCACGCCGTCGAAGTCCAGGGAGGCGATCTGGCGGGCGGCGCGTCTGCGCAGATCCTCGTAGTTGGCCCCCTGCACCACGCCGAACAGGGCCTGGTAGGGCTTGCCGGTCCGCGCCCGGGTCAGCCTGTGGTGCTCCTCCACGCAGCGTTTGGCCCAACGGAAGGTGCGCTCCACTGACTGCTCCTGGTAGGTGCGGGTGTTCATCAGGGTGGTCAGCTCGTCAAAGGAGAACATGATGTCGGCGCCGATGCGGTGCTGGATGCCCATGGAGATTTCAGCTGAGAAGCGGTGCCGGTCGCCGTTGAGCGGGGACTTGAAGGTGACCCCGTCCTCGTCCACGAAGGCCAGGCGCTCCTTGCCTTCGGCGATCACCTGGTCCGACTTCATGCCGGTCACGTCCATGGCCAGGGTCTTCTTGAAACCAGCACCCAGCGAGAGCACCTGGAAGCCGCCCGAATCGGTGTAGGTGGGACCGTCCCAGTTCATGAACCTGGCCAGACCTCCGGCTTGGTCCAGAATGTCGGGGCCGGGGCGTTCGAACAGGTGAAAGGCGTTGGCCAGAAGGACCTGGGCGCCCAGCTGCCGCATCTGCTCGGGCAGGACGGCCTTCATGGCCGCCTGGGTGGCCACGGGGATGAATGCGGGGGTGTGGATGTCTCCGTGAGGAGTGTGGATGATGCCGGTGCGGCCATAGCGGCGGCCATTGCGTCCCAGGCCTTCCGGGCTGTCGGGCAGGCGGTTCAGGGTCTCGAATGAGAATGCGGCGCGGTCGCCGGGTCGCCCTGGCGTGGCTCCCAGCGGGTTGGTGATCAGGCTCATGGCTCCACTGTATCCAAGACATCCAACCGTCCGCCTGCTGCCTTGCGTACAGTCGATGTGACTTTCATGCAATGTCCAGACAACATTCAGCATCTCGGCTCTAGACTTGGAAGCAATGCATGCGAGGACCCGCTTCGCCTGTCAGCCGGAAACAGCAAAAAGCGCGGGCGACGGGGTAGATTGACAAGCGTGACCGAATAGCAGGCAGCGGCATCGATCCGAAGGAGCAGAAATGGCTGAAGAGCACAAGGCCGACCCTTGGAGGGGCGGCGATGACGGTCAGTCCTGGCAGCCAAGCCACATCGAGCGCGGGGCCGCCAATCAAGAGCAGGAGACGGGAGCTTCCGCGGACCAGACCGACTCTGCTCAAGTCCCCACGCCAGAAGAAGGGGACCAGCAGACTCAGGCCTGGGATCAGAGGCCCACGACCCCTATTGCCATGCCTGGTGGCGATGCACGGCCCGCGACCACGGAAAACGGGTCGAATGGCGATAGCGGCACCGGGACTCCAGCCTCCGCTTCCAGTGGCTCGACCACAGGGCAGGATGCGCCGACGCAGCAGCAGCCTTACTATCGGCCTGCGCCCGAGTATGGAGCCTACGCGCCAGCAGGCTCGCGTCCGCCTGCCAACAATCAGGGTCAGCAGCAGCCCAACCAGCAGCCGAACCAAGGGTATGGCTCCGGTCCTCAGCAGGGTTTCTTCGGACAATACGGACAGCCAGGCCGGTTCGGTCAGAATGGCCAGCCTGGCCAGCCTCGACAGAATGTCGGTCAGAACCCCCAGGGCGGCCGACCCTCCGGCCAGGGTCCCTATGCACCCTTCGGATCCGCCGGCCCCAACGGTCGGCCTGGTCCTGTCAACAACGCCGGCAGCAACATGAGCGGCACGGGCAAGTACGTCTTCACCGCCGTGGTGGCCGCCCTGGTGGCCGCAGCTCTTATGCTGGGTCTGGGTTGGGCGGCCCTGTCCAACGGATGGATCACCCTGCCCTCGTCCTCCTCGCTGAGCGGGGTCTCCTCCAACTCCTCGGGCCAGGGCACGGCCAAGGTCGAGGGCGGGCAGGCTCCTGACTGGCAGGGCATCAGCAAGCAGGTCTCCGAGTCCGTGGTCTCCATCCAGGTGCAGACCAAGAGCGGGGTGGGTGCCGGATCAGGCGCGGTCTTCGACACCCAGGGCCATGTGGTCACCAACAACCACGTGGTCGATGGTGCCCAGGAGATCCACGTCACCCTCTCCAACGGGCAGATGTACACGGCCAAGGTTGTCGGCACCGACACCACAGCCGATCTGGCCATCCTCAGCCTGGACCAGGCGCCCTCCGACCTGAAGCCTGTGAAGTTCGCCGACTCCGAAAAGCTGGCCGTGGGCGAGAACGTCATGGCCATCGGCAACCCCCTGGGCTACGAGAACACGGCCACCACCGGCATCGTCTCGGCTCTGAACCGCCCGGTCTCGGTCATGGACGAGAGCAACAACAACCCCATCGTGACCAATGCGGTCCAGCTGGATGCGGCCATCAACCCCGGCAACTCGGGCGGCCCCACCTTCAACGCGGCCGGCGAGGTCATCGGAATCAACTCCTCCATCGCCTCCATGGCTTCCTCCAAGTCTGAGGCAGGGTCAATCGGCATCGGATTCGCCATCCCGTCCAATCTGGTCAAGCGGATTGCCGATGAAATCATCAAGGATGGTAAGGCCAAGCACGTCTCCCTGGGTGTCACCATCCAGAGCAGCACGGCCCAGGCCGACGGCGTCACCCGCGGTGGTGCCAAGGTCACCAATGTGGTCTCGGGCTCCCCGGCTGACAAGGCCGGCATCAAGGTCGGAGACACCATTGTGGCCTTCAATGGCCATGCCGTCAACAACAACTACTCCCTGCTGGGCTTCGTCCGGGCTGCCGCCTTCGGCGACTCGGTCAAGATTACCGTGGTGCGCGACGGCAAGACCGCCGAGGTGAACGCCACCTTGGACAGCGAGGAGCAGACCGTGCAGGGCAAGCCCAGGACCAACAGGAGAAACTCGGACGGCAGTGGCCAGGACGGCGACTCCGACCAAGGCGGTTCGGGCGACGACGATGACTCCATGGATCCCTTCCGCTTCTTCTTCGGGCAGTGATCCGGGACTGAACCCAGGGGCCGCACCCGTCACTTTGACGGGTGCGGCCCCCTTGTCATACTCGCCGTCCATCGCTGACTCCCGCGCGGTATAGGCTTGGAATGTCAAGAGCAGAAGAGAGCCGTGATCCGGCTACGGCTGTCAGGTAGACAAGTCCGGAGCGGGGAAGTGGTCATGTCAAAAATCCTGGGTTTCGCCAAGAAGGTCCCCATGCTTTGGGTGGTTCTGATTTGCGGGCTGGTCATGGGCCTGCTCTGGCACCCCTATCGCCAGGCTGCCCAATGGCTGGTCGCCGTCCTGGTGGCCGTCTCGCTGGTCGATACCCTCAAGGGGATGATCGATGACGTGCGCCAGGGCCACGTGGGCGTGGACATCCTGGCCGTGGTCGCCATCCTTTCCACCCTCGCCGTCCAGCAGTACTGGGCCAGTTGGGCCGTGGTCCTCATGCTCTACTCGGGCGATGCCATCGAGCAGTACGCCGGGAACAAGGCGCAGAACAACCTGACCGTATTGGTCCAGGCCGCCCCCCAGGTGGCCCACGTGGTACAGGCGGACCTGCCGGAGGGGGAGCATGCCCTTCCCAAGGAGAGCGACTGGAGCACGGTGGATGTCGATAAGGTCCGTCTGAACGACCTCCTGGTGGTCAAGCCCGGCGAGACCGTGCCTGTTGATGGCGAGCTGATCAGCCCCACCGCCACCTTGGATATGTCCACCATCAACGGGGAGCCCATGCCCCGCAGGCTCTACCAGGACGCCCAGGTCATGTCCGGAGCGGTCAATGGTTCGGGTACCTTCCTGATGCGGGCCCGCCAGCTGGCGCGGGACTCCCAGTACCAGCGAATCCTCAACCTGGTGCGCTCCGCCCAGAACTCCCGGGCTGCAGTCGTCAGAACAGCCGACCTGATGGCGGTCCCCTTCACCGTGGTGGCCTTCATCATCGCCTGCGTGGCCTGGATCATCTCCGGTGTGCCGACCCGGTTCGCCCAGGTTCTGGTCCTGGCAACCCCCTGCCCTTTGCTGATCGCCGCCCCCGTGGCCTACATGGCCGGGACCGGGAGGCTGGCCAAGGCGGGGCTGCTGATCAAGACCCAGGACGTGATCGAGAATCTGGGCCGGGTCTCGCACATCTTCTTCGATAAAACCGGCACGTTGACCGTAAAACGTCCCCAAGTAGCCAAGATCGACCTGCCTGAGGGTAGGGAGCAGAAGGTCGATACAGACCGGATTCTGGCCATGGCGGGCGCTGTGGAGTCCTACTCGGTCCACATCCTGGCCAACGGAATAGCCGAGGCCGGGGCCGCTGCCCAGGAGCGGTTGCGGGCACGGAGCAAGGGCCAGACCCATCTGCACGCGCGGGAGGTTCGGGAGGACTCCGGCAACGGGGTCCAGGGCCAGGTCGACGGCCACCAGGTCAAGGTGGGCAGGGCCCAGTTCGTGGCTGACGGGCATTCGAGCGATCTGTTCGGCCCCCTGGCACCTGACGAGATGGCCTCCTACGTCTCTATTGATGGGGTCTTGGCCGCCAGGGTCGTCATGAAGGACGTGCCCAGGTCGGATGCCGCCCAGACCATCACCCAGCTGCGGGAGTTGGGCATCACCCGTCTATCCATGGTCACCGGCGACAAGGAGGACTCGGCCCGGATCATCGCCGACCAGGTGGGTATCACCGACGTGCATGCCGGCCTCTTCCCCGAGGACAAGACCAATCTGATCGCCAAGGCTTCCAGGGAGGAGCCCAATCGGCAGCCATTCTGGGACATCTGGCTGTCCAAATTCCTTGGTGAGTCAGTGACCAAATCCATCACCCTGATGGTGGGGGACGGGGTCAACGATGCTCCGGTCCTGGCCGCTGCAGACGTGGGCATGGCCATCACCGACGGAACCACCACGGCCGCCTCCGAGTCCGCCCAGGCCGTGATCATGAATGACGACATCGCCTGCCTGCCCAGGTCGATCACCATCGCCCGCAGGACCAAGAGGGTCATGCTCCAGGCGGTCATGCTGGGGCTGACCCTGGCCACAGTGGGTATGCTCTGCGCCGCCTTCGACCTGATTCCGGTGGTTGTCGGCGCCTTTACGCAGGAGGCCATCGACGTGGTTTCCATCCTCTGGGCCCTGACTGCGCTGATAGACCGGGACTGAGGCCATTTCGCGACGCTTGGTGAAAGTCCCGGGGATGGAGCCCGACTAACTCTGTTCCCTACCTTTGCTTTGCGTTAGGCTGACAAGCATGAGCGATATTAATGTCAATGATTCCACCATGCCCGCACCGGCCCGCGGCGAGGAAGCCGACTCACCCCTGCGCGTGGCCGTCATAGGCGCGGGGCCTGCGGGGGTCTACGCCTCTGACATCCTGCTGCGGCAACTTCGGGAAAAGGGGACAGACCTGGGTCTGGGCGACCGGGCCCGGATCGATTTGTTCGAGAAGCTGCCCGTTCCCTTCGGCCTGGTCCGTTACGGCGTGGCCCCGGATCATCCCAGCATCAAGTACATCGCCGGCGCCTTGGAGAAGACCCTGGACAACCCCGAGATCCATCTCTATGCGGATGTGGAGTTCGGCAAGGACGTCAACCTGGATGACCTGCTTGAGCGCTACGATGTGGTGCTCTTCGCCACCGGCGCTGTGGACGATCGTCCTCTGGAGATTGCCGGGCATGAGCTTGATGGCGTTCACGGGGCCGCCCACTTCGTCGAATGGTATGACGGCTATCCCGACGCTGACCAGGACTGGCCCCTGGATGCCAGGCAGGTGGCCGTCATCGGAGGCGGGAACGTGGCCATGGATGTCTCCAGAATCCTGATGCGGCGGGCCGACGACCTGCTGGGTACCGACATCCCCGATAACGTCTACCAGGGGATTCAGGGCAACCAGGCCCGTGAACTGCACATGTTCATCCGTCGCGGTCCGGCCCAGGCCAAGTTCTCGGTCCAGGAGCTGCGCGAGCTGGAGAAGCTGCCCGGAGTGCAAATCGTCATCGACGAGGAAGACTTCGACCTGGATCAGGAGACCATCGACCGGGCCGGTGCCGACAAGCTGACCAGGCAGATGCTGGAGGAGCTCTTCACCATCAGGGAGATGGCCGAGGACATGGCTGAGGACGGCGGCGTCGACTTCGAAGGCAACCCCGCCGACCGTCGTTTCTATATGCACTTCTACCGGATGCCAGCCGCAATCATCGGCCAGGACGGCAAGGTGACCGGCATTCGGGTGGAGAAGACCAAGGTCACGCCCGAGGGCGCCATGGAGGAGACCAGCCGGTACGAGGAGTACCCGGTTCAGGCCGTCTACCACGCCATCGGCTACAAGCCTGCCGAGGTTCCCGGCATTCCTTACGACTTCTCCGGCTACACCCTCTCCAACATCCACGGTCGCGTGACCACTGCTCCCGAGGGGCAGGACGGCCGACCCATCGATCGTCTCTACGCCACGGGTTGGGCCAAGAGGGGGCCCGTGGGCCTGATCGGATCCACCAAATCCGATGCCCTGGAGACCATCGGCAACATGCTGGATGACCTGGCCGCCAGCCCGACTCGTGGCCGCTTCGCCCAGGACCGCGACGACGAGTCGATCGATCGCTTCCTGGCGGAGAAGGGCATCCGGCCCATCGACTTCGCCGGCTGGAAGCGGGTGGATGCCTACGAGCGTGCCGAGGGCGCCAAGGCCGGCCGCGAGCATATCAAGGTCATCGACCCCGACCAGCTCCGCCAGCTCGCGCACGGCGAGTAGTCGATCTCTCTTAGATCGGCAATGGCAGGGCCTGGATGAGGTTCATGAATCCTCAGCCAGGCCCTGTTTTCTTGATCTGGGCTACTGGCTGCTCACAGCGGAGGGATAAGTCTCGCGCAGCTATCATTGTCATTAGAGCCCATCACGGAATCGAAGGAGCGTGACATGGCTAACCTGACTCTCTATCCGGCCACCCTCCAGTGGGCCGTTGAGGAGGGTGATGCCGATCCAGTGGCCCTGTCTCAGCGCCGAGGGCTTGGCCAGTTGCCGGATTGGCTGGAATCCAAGGAACCCGTGTCTATATCCTTCAACAAGGTAGAGCAGCTCAGCAGGGCCCTGCATGTGCCCTTCGGTGCCTTGGTCCGGTCGGTTGTGCCCCAGCGTCGTTCTGAGCCTCTGGTCCAGTACCGGACCGTAGGCAATACGTCTGTGCAGCCCAGCAAAAATCTGCAGGACACCATCGACCAGATGCGATTCAGGCAGGAGTGGGCCAGGGATGAATTGCTTGAGTCCGGCCTGGATGCCAACCCACTGGTCGGTTCGGTGCGCGATGCCGAGCAGGGCGATGCCCTGGCTGATGCGCTCCGCTCCACCCTTGGGTTGGATGGGCGCTCTGCTTGGGAGGGCGGCAATTCCAGCGATCGCTTCCGTCAGCTCAAGGAACGCGCCTCTGATGCGGGCATCATGATCATGCTCAACTCCCAGGTGGGGTCTACCAGATCCCGCAAGCTGGATCTTCAGGAGTTCCGGGGATTCGTGTTGATCGACGACATGGCTCCGCTGGTGTTCATCAACAGAAACGATTCTTTTGACGGCATGATCTTCACCTTGATTCACGAGGTGGGGCACGTACTGCTGGGCACTCAGGAGCTCTTCGACGGTATTGACGGACAAGGGGACCGCAAGGCCATGGAGCGCGCGATAAACCGGGCGGTGGTAATGGCCGTGATTGACGATGAGCGCTTCCGGCGGCTCTGGCAGGAGAAGTTGGACACGGGCAAGGTGCCGGCGGACGCTGCGGAGTCTATAGCTGACGACTTCCATCTGAGTGCCTTGGCCATGGGGATACAGGCCCATCAGTTCGGCTTGACTGACGAGGATACGCTCGAGGAACTGCGGGCACGAATGGATCGGCATCTTCAGGACAAGGCCGCTCATCATCAGGAGCAGGAAACCCATGGTAATGGCAACAGGACCAATGCCTCCAGGGTTGACACCGGTTTCGTCCGCCTGGTCAATGCCGCCATGGACGGGGGCAGACTGGCTCCGACTGAGGGCTTCGACCTGGTGGGGGTGCGCTCCCCGCAGTCTTATCAGGGATTGATTCGTGAAAAGAAGCTGATATGACCGCTACCCTCTACCTGCCTGATTCCAACATCTTCATCGCCTCCTACCGGCTCAACCATCCTTTCGACTACAAGGAGTTCCATCCCTTCTGGCGATGGATGGAAAAGCTGGCTGAGGACAAGGCGATTGCCATGGTGGATGTTGTCTACGACGAGCTGGTCAACGAGCAAGCCGCTGATCCCGATATGCTGGATCTTTGGGTGCGTGCAGTGTTCAAAGGCCGCCAAATAAGTCATAAGGACGACAGATATGCGCAGGTCTATGCGCAAATCCAGGATTATCTGGTCACCTGCGGGTATTACGCAGAAGAGTCACGCCAATGTTGGGAGCCAGAGAGCAAGGCGGATCCCTGGCTGATCGCCGTGGCCAAGGTCGAGGGAGCAGTCATCGTGACGGACGAGGAGCGGGTTCCGCTGCAACAGGGGCAGCACATGAAGAAAGAGCCCAAGATCCCTAACATCGCAGACCATTTTGGGGTAAAGACCATGAGCCTGCGTCGATTCTTCGATGAAAACGGGAGGTTGAAGAAAGCCCGGTATGTTCCTAAGCCTCATGACAAGAAGAGCGGGGATCCAATCGTATTGTTCTGAAATGGAGAGGGGACATCGCCAGCCTCATCTTTTCAGCGGTCGTTCAGCAAAAATTCAGCGGCATTGTCTACCATGGAATCCATGAATGGCAAGCTGAAGGTTCACGGACATTTCAACGGCCTGAAAACGACGCTTTTGTTCGCCCTCATGTGGGCCGTTATTATGCTCATCTGGTGGCTGACCGGCGGTCGCCAGGGGACGTTGGGCATCTATATCCTCATAGGCCTGGCCACCACTTTCGGGTCCTACTGGTTCTCCGACAAGGTGGCGATCGCCTCCATGCATGCCCGGCCGGTCAGCGAGCAGGAGGCTCCCGACCTTTATCGGATCGTCCGAGAACTGTCGGGGAGGGCCGGCAAGCCCATGCCCCGCATCTACATCGCCCCCACCGACTCTCCCAACGCTTTTGCCACAGGCCGTAACGAGCGCCATGCCGCCGTCTGCTGCACCCAGGGGATTTTGCGTATCCTCAACGAGCGAGAGATTCGCGGAGTGCTGGGCCACGAGCTCATGCACGTCTATAACCATGACATCCTGACCTCTGCTGTGGCTTCGGCCATGGCCACGGTCATCACCTACCTGGGATACTCCCTCATGTATTTCGGCGGCGACAGCCGGGACAGGGATAACGATTCCGGCGTCTTCGGCCTCCTGGGTGTGCTGATCAGCTCGATTCTGGCCCCCCTGGGCGCATCCCTGATCCAGATGGCCATTTCCCGAACCCGCGAGTATGACGCCGACGAGGACGGCAGCCGGCTGACCGGGGACCCGGCGGCTCTGGCATCGGCACTGAACAAAATATCCTACGGGTCTCAGGCCGTGCCCATGCCTCAGACCGCTGGCACCCAGAGCGCCGCTGCCATGATGATCGAGAACCCTTTCTCGGTCAAAGGGTTCAGTAGGTTATTCTCTACCCATCCTCCCACCGAGGAGCGCATAGCCCGTCTGATGCAGATGAGCCAGGAGATGGGGCAGCAGACCCAGGTGAATTCCGGGCGTGGAGCCCAGGTGGGGTACTGAGAGACCAACGGGCTCATGCGCCTGTACACCTGTCAATAGCGGTGGCTCTCTCCCCGCTGCCTTGGTCGATAAATTCGGAAACGGTCAGAGGGGCCAGACATCAGGCCGGGCCTTCTGACCGTTTCCGCCTTAATGCCCTCAGCTGCGAAGAATCCAGCTTGTCATAGAGGCAACGAGGAATCGGAGGCTTTTGGTTATCCGTCTTTTAGATCTGAATTCTGCGACCATCGCAGACCACGGTTTTGACGGACCATTCGGCCGGGTTCAGGAGGAGGAGGTCGGCAGCATAGCTGGGTGCCAGCAGGCCCAGCGGAGCACCGGTAATCGGGTTGGGGCGGTCCAGTCCCAGGGCCCGGGCAGGTGTCAGCGTGGCGGCTTCCACGGCCTGGGGGGCTGGCAGGCCGATGGCCTGGATAGCTCTGCCGACTGCCACATCCAGGGTCAGGGTTGAGCCGGCGATGGCCCCGTTGGAGGTCAGACGGGCGTGGCCGCCCTTCACTGTTACATCCAGGGAACCCAGCTTGTAGGCGCCGTCCTCGCAGCCGGTGGCCTCCATGGCGTCGGTGACCAGGGCTATCCGATGGGGGAAGAGCCTGAAAGCCAGGTCGACGCAGGGGTCCTGCACATGGAAACCGTCGTTGATCAGTTCGGCCGTAATCCGGCGGTCCTCCACAGCGGCCGGAATGGGCCCTGGCTGACGGTGGTGGATGCCGTTCATGGCGTTGAAAACATGAGTGAGTATGCGGGCGCCGTCATCGAAGGCGCGGCGGGTCTGGTCGTAGTCGGCATCGCAATGGCCGACCGCAGGCGCCACTCCGGATTCGGCCAGGCGGGCTATGGCCTCGTAGCCATGGTCGCGCTCGGGGGCCAACGTCACCTGACGTATGCAACCGTCGGCAGCTTCCAAGAGGCGGTCGAGAACCGCTGGTTCAGGATCGCGCAGGCACTTGGGATCGTGCGCGCCCTTACGGGAGAGGGCGATGAAGGGCCCTTCCAAGTGGGCGCCCAGCACATCTGGTCTGGAGTCCATGACACGCCTGACCGAGCGCAGATTGGTGCACATCGTGTCGACCGGGTTGGTGATCAGGCTGAGCACCTGCCTGGTGGTTCCATGGACCATATGGCAGGCCCTGGCCGTGCGAATGGCCTCGTCGCCGTCATCGAAGGAGTGGACCCAGCCGCCGTGGGAGTGGATGTCGATGAACCCGGGGGTGAGGATGAAGCCCGTAGCGTCGATGAACTCTACGCCGTTTGCAGACACGTCATGGTTATCGGATCCAGGCTGGAAGGAGGGGGGCAGGCTGGGCAGGCCAGCGGCCCTCAGGGCGGATTCCAGGCTCTCCCGGCCTTGCCCGACCTGTTCAATCCTGCCCTCCAAGGCCAGAATCCAGCCATCTTCCCTGATGCCTCGGGCGTCTATCAGCCTTGCGCCGGTCAGGACAAGGGGATGGGTCGGTCCATTCAGGGATGACTCGACCGCAAGCCCCGCCGACTCGTATGCTTCCTTGGACATGTTTGGTCTGCCTTCTAGATGGACTGCCAGTCAGGCTTGTTGGCATATGCCCACTTGTAGTAGTCGCGGTTGCGCAGACGGGAGGCGGCGGCCTCGTCCACGATCACTGTGGCGTGGGGGTGCATCTGGAGGGCGGAGGCTGGGCAGAAGGACGATATACCGCCCTCCACACTCTCGGCCACGGCTTCCGCCTTACCAGCTCCGAAAGCCAGAAGGACCAGCTGGCGTGCCTTGAGGATGGTTCCGATTCCCTGGGTGATGCAGTGGGTGGGCACCTGGTCCATGTCATTGTCGAAGAAGCGGGCATTATCGATGCGGGTCTGTTCGGTCAGGGTCTTGATGCGGGTGCCCGAGGCCAGGGAGGATCCGGGCTCGTTGAAGCCGATGTGTCCGTCGGTGCCGATGCCCAGGATCTGCAGGTCGACCCCGCCGGCATCCTCGATTGCCTGGTCGTATACGCGGCCAGCGTCCTTGATGGTGTCCAGGTTTCCATTGGGCACCCTCACTTTGGCGGGGTCCAGGCCCAGAGGCTCGACCACTGTCCGGTCGATGGTGGAACGGTAGGACTGGGGGTGGGCCGGATCCAGCCCCGCGTACTCGTCCAAGGCGAAGCCGCGCACCTGTGAGACGTCGATTCTCTCCTTGTGGACCAGATCAGCAAGTGCCTGGTATGCCGCCAAGGGGCTGGACCCCGTGGCCAGACCCAGCACGCAGTCGGGCTTGCGCCGGATCAGGTCGGCCGTGCAGCGGGCATAGATTTGGCCGGCTTCCTCCTGCGACTTGACGATGATGATTTCGGTCATGATGCGATTTCCTTTCCAATAAGCTCGGATGGGCGACTGTCGGCGGCCATGCGTCCTGCCAGGGCGGCGCCGATGGCTGCGATGGGCAGGTCGGCCGGGGCCAGGCGCAACCGGTCGGGCAGACTCAGGGAGGCGATGAAGTGGCTGCAGGCCGCGCTCCTATTCAGATACTCGGTGACCAGATCCAGCAGGGGCTGACCGGTTTTGCTCATGCCTCCGCCCAGGATGATGACTGTCGGATCGATGGTCAGGGCCACAATCTGTACGGCTAGGGCGATGCCATGGCCGATAATGTCCTGGACTTCCTGGGCGTGCTGGTTCCCTCGGCTTGCCTGGGCAATCAGGTCGGGCAGGGGGTGGGCGATTCCCGGCCAAAGGGCTTCCACTGCCGAACCTGAGGCCACGGTCTCCAGACAGCCACACTGGCCGCACTTGCAGGGGAACTGGTGGGTGTCCACCGGAATGTGGCCGATTTCGCCTATCGCCCCACTGGCTCCGTGTTCGATTCGGCCCCCGCGGATGATGCCCGCTGCCAGACCGGTACCCAGATTGATGAAGACCACAACATGGTCGTCCTGGTCGGGCAGGGCCCTGGGACCGTCACGCCCAGGCTCCGATGCAGGGCGTCGGGCCTGGTTCCGGGCGGCCACGGAGTGGGGTGTGGTCCCAGGGGCCACCAGGGTGTCGCCATCCTGCGAGGCGGCCCCCAGGGCAGCAATGTTGACATCGTTCTCGACGCGGACGGGCAGGCCGGTCGTCTTGGCAACGGCAGGGCCCAGATCCATGTGGCGGATGCCCAGGTTGACTGCGTCATCCACTATTCCACGGTCGGCATCCACGCGCCCCGGGATGCCCAGGCCTACGGTGACAGGACCCCGATTTGGGCCCATCTGATTCAACAAGTGGCGGATAAGTGTCACCGTGTCGTCATGAACCGCCTGGTTGCCTTCGCGTGTAGGGATTCGATGGCAGGCCAGCAGGTGTTTGCCGCCGTCCATGGCCACGCCCTCGATCTTGGTGCCGCCGATGTCTATTCCCAGGCTGATTGAACGGTCCTGGGCGCTATCTGTATCCGCCTTGGGATGCGGGGTCGATGCTGCCATGGATTTCAGCGGGCCTGGTCCTGGTCCGCCCGTCCCTGTCCGCAGGCCTGCTTGATGGCTGTAGCGATGGAGACCGCCGGGTCGTTGTAGGGGATCAGGGTGGATTGGAAGGCGTGGTAGAGGTCGGACTTGCCGGGCCATACCGTGCCGATGACATGGTTGTCGGCATCCAGCTGATGCCACCAGGACCCGCCCTGGTGGTCGATCAGATAGTGGTCTATGTAGCTGCAGAAGGTGGCGTACCAGTCGGCGTAGGTGGCCTTGCCGGTGGCTGCATAGAGGGTGGACGAGGTGTTCAGGGCCTCGGCCAGGGTCCAGTGCATGCGGTCGTGGACCACAGGGCGGCCCTGCCAGTCCGTGGTGTAGACCAGGCCTTCGGCCCCATCGGCGGCCCAGCCATCCTCCACAGCCCTGGCAAAGAGGTGCTCGGCTGCCTCGATGTAGCGGCGGCGGTCGGCCTCCTGATCGAACCTGCTTAATGCGTACTGGGTGATCAGCCTGGCCCATTCGATTCCATGGCCCGGCGTTGCCCCGTAAGGCTTGAACTGGTCGGCCTTGTTGTCCTGGTTGTAGTCCAGGTCGGCCTGCCAGTCGCTGTTGAAATGCTCGGGGATGCGCCACTGGTTGTTCTCAGCCCAGCTGATGACCTGGTCGATGATGCGGCCGGCGCGCTCGCGGTAGTCCTCCTTGCCGGTGGCATCGGCCACGGCCAGGAAGGCCTCGGTGCTGTGCATGTTGGCGTTGAGCCCCCGGTAGGGGTCAAGCCGGGTGAAGCCACTGTCCCAGGTGTCCACGGCCAGGCCCTTGTCGTCATCCCAGAAGTAGCGGTTGAAGATCTCCAGCGCCTGGTCCAGCAGATCCTGTCCGTCGGGGTCACCCGCCAGCATGGCCGAGGATGCGGCCAGGACCACGAAGGCGTGGGTGTAGCAGGTCTTGCCGCTCTCGGGCTGGCCCTGCCAGGAGACCGAGGGGTACCATCCACCGTGGTCGTCGTCGTGCAGGTTGCCTTGAAGGGCCTGGACGCCACGATGGACCAGCTGTAATGCCCCCGGGTAGCCCAGGAGGCTGCCGATGGCGTAGACGTGGGTCATCCGGCAGGTGATCCAGGTCTGGATTCCCTGCTCGGGGTCGATGGTGCCGTCGTCATTGAGCCAGCCGGCGCCGCCCTGCTCGGTGGGGAACCCCCGCCCGAAGTCCAGGAAACCGTAGGTCTGCGAGGCCATGAAGATGCGGTTGGCTTCATTGCCCAGCAGGTATCGGGGATTTATGGCGGACGGTGAGACTCCCGAATGGTTCGGTGTCGTGGTCATGGCGATTGCTCCTTTGCTCAGCGGGGGGATGCAGCTGTTTCTGGTATCTGTTAACAGCCTAACACTTAATTGTTAGGAAACTGAACTTTTTATTGGCTGTCCCCGTGGTCTTGCTCACGATGCTAGTGCGCAGTCCTGAAAACCCGCAGCTTCAGTGCCGCAATGGCGAGGTATGGACCTGCCCAGGCAAGGGAGTTTACAATATAAGGTGCAAGCATGGATGGGCGTGATCACGGGGTTCAAGGCCCAATCCCCATGGCGGGTCCCCGTTCCCGCATTATCTATTGTCAGGCGAATCATGACCAGCAATACAGGCAACCTGTCCAAGGCGCTGCCCAAGTCGGTGCGGCACCACAACCGAGCCATCCTGCTCAGACTGCTCTACCCCGATGTCAGTATGACCAGGGCTGATCTGGCCCGCGCCTCAGGGCTGACCAGGGTCGCCATATCAGACATCGTGGCCGAGCTGCTGGGCGAGCATCTGCTCATGGAAGTGGGTTATAGCAAATCCACCGGGCCGGGCAAGCGGGGACGGCTGCTGCGCATCAATCCCGACGGGCGCAGCATCCTGGCCCTGGACCTTTCCACGCCCTACGTCTTCAGGGGGGCGGTGCTCAACCTGACCGGACAGGTAGTGGCGCGTGAGGAGATTCCTCTGACCGCTGACGGCAAGGTCCCCCTGGACTTGGTGGGGGAGCTGACTGATTCATTGATGCAGCGGGCAACCCACCCCGTCATGGGCATCGGCGTATCCAGTCCCGGCATCGTCAGTGCTGAAGGCGTGGTGGATGATGCCACTAACCTGGGCTGGGTTCAGACCGACCTGCGCGGCTATCTGCATGAGAAGACAGGCTTGGAGGTGACGGTCAACAACGATGCCAACAATGAGGTTTTGGCCGAGCGGCAGTTTGGCTCAGGCCAGTCCGACCTGTTGCTGGTCCATCTGGGCGACGGAGTTGGGGCAGGATTGCTGGTTTCCGGCGAGCTGGTGACCGGTTGTAATCGCGCGGCAGGCGAGATCGGTCATGTGGTGGTGGATCCCACCGGTCCTCAGTGTCGATGCGGTAAGCGCGGTTGCCTGGAATCACTGATCAGCGTTCCCAAGCTGACTGCTGCAATGGACCGGGATCCTGACAATTTGGCCAGCATTTTGCGCCGTGCTGGCGAACTGCTGGGCCGTGTTCTGACCATGTCCGCCGGCCTTATGGACATTCCTCGCGTGGCTGTCCTGGGCGACTCCAGGGTGGTCAATCGCATTTTCCTGAGTGCCATGGAGAAGACCATGAACTATGCCCTGGCCACTGATTTCCGGCGCCCCCTTGTGGTCGACCGCTCGGCCCTGGGTGAGGATGCCGCCTTGCTTGGGGCCTGCTCCACGGTGGTGGCTGACCTGATCGAGCCTGACGGTACCGTCTGAAAGTGGATTGAAGACCTGTCTCGCAACCGTGCCCGGACTTGGTGATTCGCGCACATCGCCGAGACCTGCTACCATGGTGACTCGCATGCGGTTGGCCGAGGTCTGACCCCGGGGCCGGATTTGCGGGCGTAGTTCATTGGTAGAATGGAAGCTTCCCAAGCTTCAGAGGCGGGTCCGATTCCCGTCGCCCGCTCTTGACTGGAATTCTGAGTTTTCAAGGAAAATGGTTGTTTGTTTAGGTCTGACAACTGATTGATGGCAACAATATAGCGCGGATGTACAAGCCCTAGCGTTGACGCATAGCTATTGAATAGGTAAAGAAGCAGCCGACCTTGATTGTTATACAGGCGGAAATGGGCAGCTATAGGTCTTATAGTGCTCTTTTGTCTATATGGGTTGTGCGAAAGTTCAAGACTGATCGTCAACTTAATCTTGATACTGAATCTCGTGGGAGACTCCCTACGCCTTTAATCGCTTATTCGGCTGCTGTTGACATGCACCGCCCTAAATTGAAGCTGGAGAGTTGTTAACTCTACCTCTGGGTCATGGTCGGTGCATAGTCTTATGGCAGGATGAATAGATTCCGAATTTTTCTCCGACCGAATGGAGCCTAGCTTTCACGATACCATGCATTGTGCACTGCGGTTTCTCTTGCGGTTCTGGCTTTACGGCAGGTCGATGAAAGCCATTGTAGCCTATCCAGGATGTTGTCGCCGCCTGGGATGATGTAGTCGCAGTCCATGTTGATGCCGTTGCGGCCTTTCGCATACTGCTCGGCCCGGCATCTACCACCTACCCTGACCTTGACCTCGGCTCTAATCCGCTGTCAGTCACAGGGCAGCCGGCCGCGTCTGCGGAAAGGGAGGAGGGAAAATGTCTGCGGGCAAGTATAGTTAAGGGCCAATGGCTTCATACCGTCGGGCCTTAGCTCGTTAAAGAAATCCAAACATGCTCTACCTGGTGGGTATTACCGTCAGGGCCAGGCAAGGCGCGCGCATGCCGCTGTCATTTTTTGGACAGTTTGCGTTGCTCCCTAACTTTCTTGCGCCTTTCTATGGCTATAGGCTGTTGATACACATAGTCAAGTACGGAATCGAGAAAGCCTAGGATTTCTTCGGCGTCCTCTTTCGACACGGGCGTATTCAGATCACCGTGGGCCATATCGTTGCCCAGCAGCCGGATTTCATGTGCTTCTTCGGCTAGCTGTCTGGTGATGATGGTCTTTGCTGCCAACTCGTCGATTTTCTCATACAGGGACCCGGAGGTGACGCCTTTGTCCTTGGCGGTCGCTTCCAGCACAGTTCTGGCCATGAGTACTGCTGAACGGTAGGCGGAGATCGAGCAACAGGAATACGCCTCGGAAGCAACGGAAGCGATTTCCGTAGGAACGTCCTCATATTCCATCCCGACGGCTGCTTCTGGAATCCATTTAATTTCCTCACTGTCGTCCAGGAAGTCTTCTTGAGCTTGACTCACGCCGACATCCGATAGCGAAAAATTGTAATCAATCATGCCCAATGTCGCGTAGCCGCATGAGTCACACTTGAAGATGGCAAACCAAACCTCTGCATAGAGAGGAGCGTTATTGAGGTCACCTGATATGAGCGACCCTTGTGGGGTCATATGCGAAAAACGGCCGCAATGCCAACAGATTCTCGAAGCCATGTTTCAATTATATAGACAGAAATAGCAATATGGACTGGGCATCTCTGCTCGACCCCTTGCAATAAACAGATTGTATTCACGAGACATTCGTATTTGCTGCTTCTCTTGGCTTTTGGCTATGATTCTGATCCGCTCCCTAGTACGGGCTGGAGGAGATAGGGGTCTTGCCCGGCTTACGTCCCGGGATAGGTTTGTAGTGTGGCTGGGTAGGCGTGGTGCTTGCTGGATCGGCTATTCGCGGCGGTTGTCTGCGGTGGTTTCCTTTTAGATGTGTTGTCTAGCTGCTTGGCTGATGTCTTGTTACGGTGAGTCGGGCGAGCCATTCAGGGCGTAGGACCCCGAAGCCTAGGCGCATGGTGACGCGGATGGTCAAGAAGTCCTTGAAGTATGCCTGGTCGCCGGTGGCGCTGAGGACCTGGCTGCTGGCGTTGAGCAGGTGGTGCCTGCCGGGGTCTACATGTTCAGGATGATGGGGATCCGTAAATGGCTGGTGTTGGGCTGTTGGCCATGTTGGTGGCGATGAGGGGTGATGTTGAGGACTAATCTAGGCCATGAGTCCGATTCCAGTCGTCCGTTCTCCTTTCTGGAAATCGCCAATGGCATTGAAATTTGGATTTGGAAAGTTTCAGCTTTGGTATGTATAAGTTGTTGATCGCATCTGATCCTGACCGGCCTCCTACCAAGGATGAAGCAGAGACCCTTGCTCGAGCGTATGCTGCGTTTCTTGCGAATCCAGATCGTTAGACGTTTGATGAAGCTGATTGACTTATAGGCGGTGAGTGAGTGTCAGCATCAGCGTTTACTCACAGGGGAATATCGCTGACGTCTATCGAGAGGAACAGTACCCCAGCCAGACTATGCAGCAAGACGATCAACGTCACTAAGATAAGTAGGATTTTTGCGAAGACGTTCCACCATTTCCGGGCTTTGCGCGACTTCTGTTTATACAAGGCAACTATATGGACAATGCCGCTTATCAGCCAGCAGACAAGCCCCACAATGGTGGTCGCAATTATCCTGTTCACCCAAGTGTCCGAGGCAAAATCAACGGCATACGGGAATGCCATAAAGAACTGAATAGGAATTTTGCTATACCAGCCCCAGCTCATTGGCAGCAACAGAACCAGGCCTAGAAACCATAGGACAAGGTCGGCATGAGCGGGTACATGGATCATGCGGCGAAGGTCGGTCTTCTCCGTATCCTCGCCTGTTTTATCCGATTTCCGTCCCCTGCATGCCATAGCCGCAAGGCTACAGCATCTGTAGGTATGAAGAGCCACTTGCAGACGCTTCCTCACATTCCCCGTTAATCCTGTTCCGCTTGACCGCCAGTTTTTACTGAAGAGTTTCTCATCTGTGAAAGGTTTAACCGTGCGATCTGCAAGGTGGGCGACTATAGCAAAAGACGGCACGAATCATGGCGTGGCCTTGTTTGTGTCTTCGCGGCTGATTGAGGCGTATGCGCGGGCTTTTGCTCGCCACATCCAATGTGAGGAAGTTATATCGCAGCTTGGCTTGTTGGCATGAGATTAAGGACGTGGTGCCTGTCAACTCAATCCGCGACTATGCCGACGTGACGCCTGCTGACCAGCTGATGGAGTGCTTCCTCGAAGCCATTACCAACACTTGGTGGCTTCTGGGCACGCTGCTTTCCGCATCGGCGAACCAATCGCGCCTATGGTTGCAGACAGGACTCTGCTCAAACCTCTAGAATCTCAAGGTTAATGGAGATGTGTCCACCTTGCCTGAATATGCATCCAACCCAGATCCTGTATCCAAGTAGGTAACTCAACATCAGTAGTTTCGTTCCACTTAAATCACCTTATAGTAATTTGCTCTGGTCATTTTTATTCTCTTGCCCATAATCGAATCTTCGATACCTGACCTAAAAGTTGCAAGCCCGGCAACAGTGCGGAAAGCCTCTATTAGCACCATCATTGATGAACAATATTCCTGGAAGTTCTGGAGTGTCGAAGCACGGTGCCTCAGGTCCGGCAGTGGAAGATGAGGGGGGTACAGGGAAGTATGGAAAGGACGGCCATCATGGCTGATTATCACGTGCAATATGACGAGGATCGCGATCTGTGGACAGTCAAGCGGGCCGGGGCCTCACGCGTCTCCCGCACCTTCGCCACCAAGGCGGAGGCCACCAAGCAGGCCAAGGTCTTTGCAGACCGGTCCGGCGGCGGCGAGGTCAATATCCATAACAAGGGCGGCAACAAAATCCGCGACAAGCGCACCATAGGCAAGAAGGATCCCCGAGACATCAAGGGCTGAACGTCAACTGAACTCTGGGGCCTTCCCCGTCATAGGGCCTGTGCTGATGCCGAGCGCCGTGGGGATAAGCAACTATGCACTTCCAACCAGGCCCTTCTATCAGCCCGGCAGGATGTTGGGATGGTGAAGCATTGGCCGCCGTCGCTGGTCTGTATGCGTCCGCCCCCATAGACTGAAACCAACCGTGAAAGGTGGCGAGGTCGATGGCCGATGGATTCAACCAGCTGGATCAGCGGCTGGCGGACAGCGGGTATGACGAGGGTCTGCCAGCCTCCTATCCTCCTCGCCCGGATATTGATGAGCGTCCCATTCAGATAGCGCATGCCAACATCTGGAGTCGGTTTGCCGCAGTCACGGGACTGGTCTCGGCCCTGGCGGGCGCGGCCTTGCTGGCCCATGCCATAGCCCCCTCCAGACTGGGGGTCATAGGTCAGGTGGGCATCTCCGCCTGGGTGGGTGTCTCCGTGGCCTTTGCCCTCTTGACCATAATTTTGGTCATCATAGCCCGTCACTCAGGACCGGGCCCGAACCGGCCATCGGTGGGTTCGGCGGGCATTATTCTTTTGATTTGCGGAATGCTCTTGACCCTGGCAGGCCTGCTTATTGCCAACTCTTCCCCCAAGGGCATCATCAAGGCTCCTGCGCGTGACGAAGCGCCCACCAGCTCGCCCCAGGCCATGACCGGCGGTATCGACAAGGCTGCCGGACAGTGCGCCTCCGGCTGGCATGACATCAGCCCGGGCGGATATGTGGGCATCTCCCAAGCCCGGTATTGCACGGATACGACCATGGCCTACGTCGTCTTCGACAACGATTCGGCTGCCTCCCTGGCCAAGGGGCCTATCCGCGCCCGCGTGCCCGACCTGCTCTCCCGTTACGGAGGCGGATTGCAGCCCCAGGATCTATGGCTGCTGACCGGCAAGCGTTGGATGGTGGTGGGCAGCAAGGCCCAGGTGACCGGGCTGCAAGGCCAGTGGGGTGGCCAGGCCGAGCCGCTCATGGGCCAGCATTGAATGACCGGGCCTGTCGACTATCGTGGCAGGTATGGATCAAGCACAAAAGGATGACGGCGGATTGGTGGGTCGACCCTCCACGGTGGTGCCCGGCCGTTTTGGGCAGGAGCTCAAGGTCGAGCAGGTCCGTTGGTCCCGCAAGCAGGGCACAGCCAACCCCTCGCGGCCCATTTTTATACTCATGCACGGCTGGGGCTCCAACGAGGATGACATGGCGGACCTGATGCGCTACGTGGCCCCCTACAATGACTACGCCTCCCTGCGGGCGCCCATGGTGGTGCCAGGCAGCGAGCGTGGCATGTTCGGCCCGAGCTACACCTGGTTTCACGATATGCGCCCCGAGCAGGAGGACCTGGATCGAGATGGCTACGCAGCGGCCCGGGCAGTGGATGCCTGGGTTTCAGCCAACATCCCCGAGGACCGACCTGTGGTGGCCATGGGCTTCTCCCAGGGGGCCATGCTGGCTGTTCATCTGCTTCGGGTCAACCCTGAGCGTTACCGGGCCTCCATATGTCTGTCCGGGTTTCTGGCCCCGGGCCTGGTGCCAGGCACCGCTCCCGCGGATGAGCGCCTGGCCGGTTTGAACAAGCCGGTCTTCCTGGGGTTCGGCTCGGACGACACCACGGTGCCCAAGTACGAATTCCGTGCTCTGGCCGCCTGGCTGGACGAGCACGTTTGGCTGCACACCACCGAATACGACCACATGGAACATGCCGTCGACATGCGCGAGATGAACGACCTTCGCCAGTGGCTGGGCGAGATCGATGTGACCTCGGGCCTTATGTAGATCGGCTCACAGGGCCGAGTCGGCGTCGACCTGCATGACGTAGACGTTGCGGCGCATCTTCCTGGCCGTCGTGCGTGAGATCTCCCCGGATTCGACCATGTCCTGGATCTGGCTCAGCTCGATGGCATACCCTTCGCGCTTGGCCTCCTCCACCTGATCCCTGACGGCGGGTATCCCCGCGTATTCGGTCTTTCCCTCCGCCGAGGATTCGATCATCTGGTGGTTGATGATGGTGGTCAGCAGGTCTTCGGTCTTGAAGCGTCCCTTGCCCAGCTCGGAGTAAAGCTTTTCGATCAGGAAGTGGTTCATCTCCGCCTGCAGGTGGCGTCCTGCCACGTAGACCTGGTCCTTGTCGATCGGCTGGGTCAGGTGCTTCAGGCGGTGGAACTGGCTGTGCAACAGGCCTCTGATACGTCTGCGGGCTGTGTAGGCCCTCCAGCGGAGCTCCCCGCCCCTGTCCAGGTGGAAGAGGGACCCGGATATGGTGGACAGGATCCTGCGGGCGGCCTGTTCCTGGCTGCGCAGATTCAGCAGTTCGTCCTGGTCGTCTCCGCGCTCGTTGCGCTGGTCGATCAGCTGGGCGTCGGCATCCCTGTCGGCTACGGTCTCGGCCTCGGTGCTGGGTTCGGCCCCGGTCTCGTTCCCGGTGGCGGACTGCGTTGGTGCAGGTGCCTGCTCCATATCCGGGTCTTCGCTCTTAAGCTTCTCCTCCAGCTGATCCTGGGCCTCTTCGATCCGGCTCAGTCGCTCCTCCATGTAGTCTTGCTCCCACTCCATGGTCTGCACCTGCAGGTCCTGGAAGTCCTTGGGGGAGTACTGGCCGATTTGCGACTTGAGCTTGGCGATGCGGTGGTTGTACTGCTTGATCACCTGCTGGATGGCCAGCCGGTTCTCGTCGGTAATCCTGCTTGAGAGCTCACGGACCGTGCCCCTGAGCACTTTGATGGATTTTTCGACCTGCTGGGCCGGCACCTCGCTGCTTTGTGAGGGGGCCAGCAGCGGCAGGGCGAAGTTGGCCAGCACCAGGGTGACGATGATGACCCCGGCGGCCACGAAGATCAGCTCGCTGCGCATGGGGAAGGCGGAACCGTCGTCGGTCATATAGGGGATGGTCAGGGCCAGGGAGAGAGTGATGGTTCCCTTGGGGCCGCCGAAGGTCATGACGGCAGCCGACCTGAGGAGCTTGGACGTGACCCGTGGTCTGCTGCCGGTTCCACGATCCTTGGTGAAGATCAGGACGCTGGCTGTCCAGAGGAAGCGCAGCACGATCACGGTCAGGCAGACCACGGTGATGGTGGCTACCAGCATCCAGTTGCTGACCCGCCGGTCTCGCCAGCTGGTGCCCATGGCCGCCGGCAGCAGCATGCCCAGAAGGACGAAGACCGCACCGTTGAGGCTGAAGGAGAGCACCTTCCAGACGCTGGACGAGACGATGTTGGCCTTGGAGGTATTGGGTCCCACTCCGGTGTGGTCGAAGCGGATAAGCAGTCCGGTGGAGACCACGGCCAGGACTCCGGACACATGCAGGATGTCCTGTCCGACCATGTAAATCAGGAAGGGCAGGAAGAGCTCCAGCAGGATCCGGGTAGTGGTGGTTTCCCAGCCCAGGCGGCGGGCCGACTCAAAGAGCCAGTTGACCACAAAGCCCATGATCAGGCCGAAGCCGATGCCACCCACGAACTCGAGGAGGAACTCGCCCAGGGCCTTGGGCAGGGAGAAGGAGCCGGTCACGGTAGCCAGGATGGCGAACTGGAAGCCGATGACACCGGTGGCGTCGTTGAAGAGCGATTCGCCGGCAAGGATTGAATGTTCGTCTGGCGTGAGGTCGGCGCTCTCCCCTAGTGAGGAGACGGCCACGGCATCGGTGGGCCCCAGGGCGGCGCCCAGGGCCATGGCCGCGGCCAGTGGGAACATGGGCCAGGCGGCATGCAGGATAACCCCCACCATGATCATGGTCAGGGCGGCCAGTCCGATGGCCAGGGAAAGAGAGGATCGCAATCCCTTGAGCAGCTCCACCTTGTTGATGGTGTGGGCCTCGTAGTAGAGCAGGGGCGCGATGAACAGGACCATGAACAGCTCAGGGTCCAGCCGCATCCGTGGGAAAACGGGCAACAGGGCCATGACTGCGCCCAGGACGATCTGAACCAGAGGGGTGGAGATCCGGGGAATGAATCTGGAAATGAAGGAAGAGACGAGGACGGCAGCAAGTATGCACAGAATGAGGATGAATGTTTCCACGGGCTTCCTTTCCGCCACGCAATCCCGGGCGGGCTGCCGCAGGCCCGACTAGCAGGGTTCGTTCGACCAATGAAGGAATCTCCGAGTGCAGGGTCGCATGAGGATCGACGTCGCACAGACCAGTATACGGAATGGGGATATCCAGGAACAGCATTAATGGACAATGTGCGCTAAGTTGACACCTCAAGCCAAAATGGTGGACAGACTGCGCTCGCGATGGGCGAAAATTTGTGAAAATCCGGCCCGTGGACCCCTCGTAAACGCATGAAAAGCCGGCTTAATCGGTATACTCTTGAAGACCGGGAAGGCTCCGAACCTCCCAGCGAGCATTGCTTGCGGTGGCTGACCATGGAGCCCCATCTCTTGACCCTGGGGATTTACGCTCACGCTATTGTTTCCCCGATGCTTTTGGACATCCCCCGGTCCAGAAGGAAGATTGCAGGAAAGACTGCAGAGGGTCGCATGCGGGGACAAATGACCGATCCGGTTTGGAAAGGCCAGGTTGACCGATGACATCATCCATGACGTCTACAAACATTAAGAATCAGAACGCTGCGGCAGCAGGGGCTGACATGCGTTTCGACGACACCGACTGGCATAGCCTGGAGACCTCGGCTGTGCTGGACACCCTGCACACCGGGGACCAGGGTTTGGATACGCAGGAGAGCGCACGCCGACTGGAGATCTTCGGGCCCAACAGCCTGGCCGAGGCCCAGGCCAAACCCCGTTGGAAGCTCTTCCTGGAGCAGTTCGCCGGCCCCCTGATCGCCGTCCTGATGGTCTGCGGCATCATCACCATTTTTCTGCAGCACTATGTGGACGCTGCGGCCATATTCCTGGTCCTTTTCCTCAATGCCATCATCGGCTATGTGCAGGAGTCCAAGGCCGACAAGGCCGTGGAGGCCCTGACCACCCTGTCCACCCCCACCACACGGGTGGTGCGCCAGGGCCGGATGGAGCAGATTGACGCCGACCAGCTGGTTCCGGGCGATCTGGTCCTCCTGGAGAGCGGCGACCGCATCCCCGCCGACCTGAGGCTGATCGAAGCCCTCCAACTGCGCATCGACGAGGCCATGCTGACGGGCGAGAGCGAGGATGCCAAGAAGAATACGGACCCCGTGGACCGCGATGCAGCCCTGGGCGACAGGCACTGCATGGCCTTCTCGGGCACCATGGTCACCAGTGGCCGTGGACGGGGGCTGGTGGTGGCCACCGGTTCCGACACCGAGCTGGGCGAGATCAACGATCTGGTCCAAGTGGCCAAGGGCCGCACGCCCCTGCAGCGGATCATCCACCGTACCGAGGTGGGCATCGCCGTCGCCGTCATCCTGGTGGCCATCTTCGTCTTCATCGGCGGAGCCATCCTCAATGGCGACGCCACCGGGGCCTTCCTGTCTGCAGTCTCCCTGGTGGTGGCCTCAATGCCCGAGGCCCTGCCCATCGTGCTGACCGTGGCCATGGCCTTGGGTGTCTCGAGGATGGCCGAATACCATGCCATCGTCCGTTCGCTGCCGGCCGTTGAAACCCTGGGCTCCATCACCGTCATCGGCTCGGACAAGACCGGCACGCTGACCCAGAACCGCATGACCGTGGAACAGTTCACCCTGGGTGGCGGCCAGCCGGTCCCCGTCGAGGGTGTGGACCTGGGTGCAGCGGCTGTATCCGACGACGACCGTATGCGTGGTCTGGCCGCACTTGCCCGGGCCGGGGCTCTGACCAATGAGGCCCACCGGCAGCCGAATGAACAAGGCGGCATCGAATACAGCGGCGACGCGGTCGATATGGCCATGGCCCGCCTTGCCGACCAGACCGGGGCCGTGACCACCGAAGACCTGGAGGCTCCTATCGTCATGGAGACCCCCTACGAGCCGGAGCTGCTCCACTCCATGACCATCCGCCGCAGCCCTGACGGCACCCTGACCCAATACGTCAAGGGCGCCCCGGACGCGGTCATGGCCATGAGCCGAACCATGCTGGACCCGGATGGCCAGGTTGTTCCCCTGGACACCCAGGCCGTCCACAAGTCCTACGAAGCCATGGGCTCCCAGGGGCTGCGCGTCATAGGCGTGGCCAGCAGGGTCCTTTCCCCTGACCAGGATCCCGCTTCCCGCCGTCGGCCAGACGATCTGACATTCCTGGGGCTTGAGGGCATGCTCGACCCGCCTCGACCCGGCGTGCGCGAGGCCATCGCCGACTGCGCCGGGGCCGGCATCCGTGTGGTCATGATCACCGGCGACCACCCGGTGACCGCAGCCGCCATAGGCCGCCGACTGGGTCTTGAGAATACCGACCAGGCGCTGACCGGCAGCGAGATGCTGGAGATGAGCGACGAGGTCCTCCGGGCCCGTCTGCGCGAGACCTCCATCGCCGCCCGCGTCTCCCCCCAGGACAAGCTGCGCATTGTGGAGGCCCTGCAGGATGAGGGCCATGTGGTGGCTGTGACCGGCGACGGCGTCAACGACGCCCCGGCCCTGAAGGCCGCCTCGGTGGGCATCGCCATGGGCCGTTCCGGCACCGACGTGGCCCGGGAGGCCAGCGATGTGGTCCTGACCGACGACAACTTCGTCACCATCACCCAGGCCGTGCGCCAGGGGAGGGTCATCTTCAAGGCCATCCGCGGATCCGCCTACTTCCTCCTGTCCACGGCTGCAGCCGCCATGATCGCCGTCGGGGTCAATGTGATCTCCGAGGAGCCCCTGCTCTTCCTGCCCCTGCAGATGCTCTGGATCAACTTCGTGACCAACGGTGTCCAGGATATTGCCCTGGGATTCGAACCAGGCAACGGGGATGAACTGGAGTCGCCCCCACGTTCGTCCGGAGAGGGCCTGCTCTCGCGGGTGCTCTGGGCGCGACTGGCCGTCTGCGGGCTCTGGATGGCCACCTGCATCCTGGTCCTCTTCCGCCTCAACATCAACGCGGGAATGGATCTGGCCCACGCCCGGACCATCGCCCTGACCCTGCTGGTCCTCTTCAACTTCTTCGTCGCCATGTCGGCCAGGTCCGAGAACAGGTTGATCTTCCAACTCAATCCCCTGGACAACACCTTCCTTCTGGTGGCCTCGTTCGTGGCCCTGGGCATCCATGCGGGGGCCATGTATCTGGCTCCGGTTGCGGGCGTTCTGGGCATGGCCCCCTTGAGTGCAAGCCAGTGGCTTATCTGCCTGGTGATTGGGCTGACGGTCCTGATCTTCAGCGAGGGCGACAAGATGGTCCGTGCCTTCCTGGCCAAGCGTGGCATCGACACGTCCGGGCGGCCCAAGGGCCATCTGCGCCATGTGCGCCGCCGCATCGCGGGCATGATCAACTGAACCGACTTGTCGGGCTGGACTGTCAGACTGAACCCGTGCAAGAACGGTGGAAGGCGCCCATGGAGGAGGCCCTGCGGCTGGCCGGCATAGCCGGAGACCGGGGGGATGTGCCCGTGGGCGCCCTGGTCTTGGATGCCTCGGACCGGGTCATCGGTCGGGGCTTCAACCAGCGGCAGGCCTTGGGCCGTCCCCTGGCCCACGGCGAGATGGAGGCCATCGGGAAATCCGACGCGGGCTGGGATTTGGCAGGGTGCACCATGGTCGTCACCCTGGAGCCCTGCCCCATGTGTGCAGGAGCGCTGATGGCCTGCCACTTCAGCAGGGTGGTCTTCGGCGCCTGGGATCCCAAGATGGGGGCCTGCGGGTCGGTTTGGGATCTGCCCCGTGACCCGCACACCGGGACGAAGGTCGAGGTGCTGGGCGGTATGTGTGAACAGGCATGCGCCGGGATCCTTGCCGGCTTCTTCGCCCGGCACCGCCAGGACTGAGTCCCGTTTTCAGCTGTGGTTGTGATTGGCCCTGTACCGCTGGAAGGCCGGGGTGACCTGGAGGGCCGCCCAGATGCAGCGCAAAACAATCAGACAGAGGTAGGCGGCGAACAGATTGGCGCCCACTCGCGCGCTGACCCCTGAGGCCGCCCAGGTGCCCACCGGCGTGGTCAGAGCGGCCACGATCCCCAGAAGCAGCCCCTGACCGGCGTGGACCAGGTGGTGGCGCAGGTTGGTGAACGTTCCCGACAATGAACTGGGCAGGATGGCCAGCAGGGAGGTTCCCCTGGCGATCAGATCGCTGGCGCCCAGCAGGGCCAGGGCCGGTACTGCAATGGCTCCGCCGCCTACGCCCAGCAGCCCTGACAGGGTTCCGATCAGGACGCCGACCAGCAGAATGATCAAGGCCACCGCCGGGCTCAGCCGGATGCTGCTCTCCCTGGAGGGCGTGGACAGCAGCTGTTGGGCAATGACTGCCATCAGGAAGCCCACGTAGAGCCACCTGAGTATCACCTCAGGAAGCCGGTCCAGCAGCCAGGTGCCGATCTGCGCCCCAATGACCGTGCCCACGGCCAGCAGCAGGGCGGCCAGCCAGTCCACATGCCCGCCCAGGGCGTAGGAGGCCACCCCTGCCAGCGACATGGGAATCATGGAGGCCAGCGAGGTGGCCGAGGCCTGCCGTTGCTGCAGTCCGGTCCACACCAGGGCCGGTACGATGATCGATCCGCCGCCGATGCCGAACATCCCCGACAGGAATCCGCTGATCACGCCCACCAGGACCAGGATGGCCAGGGTCCGCCGGTCCATCCCTCCGGATCCGCTCTGCTCTTTCTGCATGGGTTCCAGCCTAGGTCGACGTTTTCTCCGGGATGACAGGATGTCCGCGTATGCGGCCAAGTCCTCCAAGGTGCAGAGATCCGGGCGTATTCCAGTCCTTATGTCCACCATGCGACCGTTGCCTCGGTTCCCTTCTGCCGTCTCGGCATACTGCTTGGTATCCCCCGGGCCGGTCCCCGGAGGTGCGTTGCCTAATCAAGAGAACAAAGAGGGTGTGTTTCGATGCGTTATACGGTCATCGGTGCCGGAGCCATGGGCTATCGGCTGGGCGTGCTGCTGCAGGAGCAGGCCGGCCTGCAGGTGGATTTCGTGGATACCTGGATGCCCAATATTGACAAGGTTCATGACCAGGGAGGTGTCTATGTTTCCCGCGATCATGAGAATCGGCATTTGGTGCCCGTCAACATTTACACCCCCGAGGACTACAAGGGCGACCCCGACGTCTGGATCGTCATGCTCAAGCAGATGCAGCTTGAGGGGGTCCTGGAGCGTTGCGCACCGCTCTTCCGAGACCATCAGGTGGTCTTCTCGGCCATGAATGGCTGGGGGCACTTCGACAAGCTGCTCAAGTACTTCCCCAAGGAGCGCATCTACGGCGGCACGGCCATGATCGGCACGGTCCTCAATGGGCCGGGCGACGTGGACTTCATCGGCAAGTCCGGGGGCGGTTCCATGCACCTGTGTGCCATGACCGAGCAGACCACCGACCTGGAGCGCCGGATGGCCGAGGACTTCAAGGCCGCCAACCTCAACCCCATCCTGACCGAGAACTTCGAGGGCACCTGCCTGGCCAAGATCATCTTCAACTCGGTGGTCAACACCATCTGCACCATGTACCAGATCACCATGGGCCAGTTCATCTCCTACCCGGGGGCCAAGGACATGTCCCGACAGCTGATCGACGAGGCCTATGACGCCTGTGAGCGGGCCGGCAAGCAGTTGATCCAGACCCGCCAGGAGACCCTGGACGAGGTGGACTATGTCAGCCGCGTGGGCAACCCGCTCCACTACCCCTCCATGTACCAGGACATGTCCAAGGGCCGTCCGACCGAGGTGGACTACATCAACGGCTATCTGGCGCGCCTGGGCCGCGAGCATGACTACGTCTGCCGGACCCAGGAGTTCCTGACCCACGGTGTCCACCTGGCCGAGCTGGCCTTCCGCGTCCACCATGAGGAGCAGTCCGATCAGGGGTGATGCCAAGGGGCTACTGAGCAGATTTCCATGAATTACTTTCCCAAGTAAGAAAAACACGCACTTCCAGACAAGTTAGCCGCGGGCCCCTAGCATGGAGCCTGATTTATCAGTGTCGGCGACCGGCATCGCCGGACTTATGGCGGAGGTGTCATGGAGGATCATCGCGACGGCCCAAGGATGGGGTCTTATCGGAGCAAATCGAATCCGGGGGTTCCCCTCAGGTTGGTTTACATGGAGCAATCCGGGCTGTCCCTTGCCGTCCTCTTCCCGGGGAAGGGTCTGCCGCGGATAGTTCACTGGGGCGATCCAGTGGCCGATCCGCAGGCCCTTCTGGGAACCTACGACGCTCTGGCCCCGCAGCGGGTCTCGGGAGGCCTGGATCTGACGGCCTGGCCCAGCATCCTTCCGACCCAGTCCGAGGCTTGGACCGGACAGCGCCGACTGCGTATCAGCCGCGGCGGTGTTGAGGTCTTTTGCTGCTTCCAGGTGGAATCAGTCGATCTGGGTGCAGAACCGATCCGGCCTGACGACTCCGCTGTCCCGACGCTGAAGGTTCAGGCCCGTGACCGGGACCAGGGCGTGGGGCTGACCTGGCGTTGCCAGGTGCTTCCGTCCGGCCTCGTCAGGCAGCGTGCGGACCTGTTCAACCTGGACACGGCCAGAGATCTGGATGTCAACGGCCTGGAGCTGGCTTTTCCTTTGCCGGCCGAGGCAACCGAGATTCTGACCACCACCGGTCACCACCTGCGCGAGCGCAGTCCACAACGTCAGCCCTTGACCGTAGGCCGTCTGGAGCGTCCAAGCCTGGTGGGCCGGCCGGATTTTGATTCCTCCCTGGTCATGTGCGCTGGTCGACCCGGGTTCGGATTCGAACATGACGAGGTATACACAGTCCACTTGGGCTGGAGCGGCAATGGTCTGCTCAGCGCCGAGAGGATTCCTTCGGCTCCCGCATTGCTGGGCGGCGGCGAGATTCTGATGGCCGGGGAGATCACGCTTCCTCCTGTTGACGGTCATTCCGACCAGCAGGTATATTCCACGCCCTGGCTCTATGGTTCCCGTGGCAAGGGGCTGGACCAGGCGGCCCACAGGTATCATGCTTTCCTGCGGTCCCTGCATCCTGGGTTGGCCTCACGTCCCAGACCCGTCACTCTGAACACCTGGGAGGCGGTCTACTTCGACCAGTCCTATGACAAGCTGGCTGCCCTGGCCGAACAGGCCGCCCGTATAGGTGTGGAGCGTTTTGTCGTTGATGACGGCTGGTTCCAGGGCAGGCGTTCGGATGAGTCCGGGCTGGGGGACTGGTCCATCGATCGGCAGGTATGGCCCGAGGGGTCTAAGAGCCTGGAGGCCCTGGCTGCCAGGGTGCATCAGCTGGGAATGGAATTCGGCCTCTGGTTCGAGCCCGAGATGATCAGTCCGGACTCAAACGTCTTTCGCGAACATCCTGACTGGGTCATGTCCCCGAGGCCTTCCCGGCTGCCCGTCGTAGGACGCAACCAGCAGGTCATGGATCTGACCAATCCCGATGCCTTTGCCTATATGTTCGAGGCTATGGACTCGCTCATTGCGCTTATGGGCATCGACTACATCAAATGGGATCACAATCGCTACGTGACCGAGGCCTGCTCTCCCTGGTCGGGACGTCCCGCCGTGCATGCGCAGACCGAGGCGATCTATGGAATCATGCGTGACCTGAAAACCAGGCATCCTGGTTTGGAGATAGAGTCCTGCGCTTCAGGGGGCGCCCGCATCGATCTGGGCGTATTGCAGTATGCCGATAGGGTCTGGGTTTCGGACTGCGTTGATCCGGTCGAACGGGCCGACATCCAGCGGTACACATCCCTGCTGGTGCCGCCGGAGATGATGGGTGAGCATGTGGGTGATTCCCCGGCCCATTCCACCGGCCGCGCCACCTCGCTCGGTCTGCGTGCTGCCATGGCTTTCTTCGGTCATATGGGCGTGGAATGGAACCTGCTTGCCGTGCCCCGGGACCAGCTGGATGAGCTGGGGCGCTGGATCGATTTTTACAAGCAGTGGAGGCATATGCTGCATACCGGTCATGTAGTACACGGTGATGCACCAGACCCGGCGGTCCGCTTGGATGGGGTGGTCTCTGCTGACGGCTCGCAGGCACTCTACCGCTTCACCCAGTTGACCTCCTCGGTCAATTACCCCCCGCAGCCCTTGGCGCTTCCCGGCCTGGATTCCAAGGCTGACTACCGGATCAGACCCTTGGATGTCTGCTGTGACCTGGATCGGATCGGCAACGGACAAAGCCCTCTGGGCTGGTGGCGTCCCCAAGGCGTGGTCCTCCCGGGTGCGACCTTGGGCGCTCAGGGAATCCGGCCACCGGTCATCCATCCGGCGGAGGCAGTGATTTTTGAAGCGAGCCGTATCTGAATCAATCCAGCCGTTTCCCCACTCATTCGGGCTTATCGGTCTCTTCGGGACCCTGCAGGTACCGGGCGATTGCTCTGGCCGCGGGGGCTTGGGCCCAGCGGAGCCAGTCGCCGTCGATGATCTTCACGGGGACATCGACCATCTGGCTGTGGCGGAATGAGGCCGTGCCCTTGCGTACGGATTCGGTACACCTCTTCATCAGATAGGAGGTCTCCCCGCCCACCAGAACCTTCTCGGGCAGGGCCACGTTGGCCACCAGGGCGATCAGCACCCCTAGCCGATAACCGGTCAGATTGAGCAGGGTCTCCGCCTGCGGCATGTCTTCCTCCAGGTCTTTGACCAACTTGTCAAGGCCAGCTGCCTGGCCGATGGCATGCGAGTACTGCTCAGCCAGGGATCCTGTAGTCAGGCACTGGGCGCAGCCGCGATGGCCCAGATAGCAGACCGGTCCGTCCGGATCCACCAGCTGATGGCCGATCAGCCCAAAACCTTCATCTGGTGAGGAGACGGGCATGCCGTGCTCGCTTAAGGCATAGCCGATGCCGGATCCCATGGTGATCAGAGCGAATCGATCCAGCCCGATGCCCTCGCCGAACCATCCTTCGTACAGGGCCAGGGCATCCAGATCATTGAAGACCAGACAAGGCAGATCACATGTGTCCTCCATCTGGGCGGCAAGATCAACGGGCTCGCTCCAATGCAGGAAGGGGGCGTAGGTGACGACCCTGTCCTGCTCCGCCCGTCCGCCCAGGGAGACGGCAAGGCCGGAGGGGCTGGGCAGCCCGGCCTGGCTGATTTCGCGCATGCAGTCCTGCGTAAGGTTCGACAGCATCCTTACAACCTGGCCCGGGCTTCGTTGTCGAATGTGATGGCTGTGGGGCCGGCCGACGGGTCGGCAGGCCAGGTCCGTCGCCGTGGCCAGCGCAGTGCCACCGTGAAGATTGATGCCAATGAAGGTCTTGGCTTCCCGGCGGATGACCAGGGCCTGCTGCGGTCTTCCTACGCTACCGGGACCATGCTTGCGGCCATCCTGCCTTCCTGGTTCGTCTGCCTGCGGTAGAGTGCCGGCTTCCCTGATGACCCCGCGGTGTGTCAGATCGTTGGTGATGCGCGATACGGCACCCTGGGTCAGGTTGAATCGCCGCGCCAGAGCCACTCTGGAGATCGGGCCGTGCTGGAGGATTTCAACGGCGATGCGGTGGGTGTATTCGGAGGCTGTGAACCAGGCTGGGAACGGCCGTGCCTCTCCTGAGCGGTCGGTGTTCTCGTGGCGGTTGGATCTCTGGTTGTCTCTGTCGGCCACGGCGCCTCCTTACGGACAAACCCCATACACTGAACAGCCTATCCTAATTACTTTCTTAACGAAAGGAACTCGCCGGGACTGGGAATGAAATATCCCGGCCCCTTATGCTGGTCCGCAGAAGCATCTAGGTCATTGCTGCCCGTGCGGATGGTAAAGGAGCCAAATATGAAGGATATCGGCAGTAGGGAAGGATTCGGGCTTGGCCGAATATCGGCCTGGGTCCGCAACGGAGTCGCCTCACTCCTGGCTCTGTTGACCATCGTGGTCATGGCGGGCTGCGGCTCGGCAGGTTCAGGTGTAGTCACCCTGGACTTCTTCCAGTTCAAGTTCGAGGCTGCGGACCAATTCAAGGCCATGGTGGCAGAGTTTGAGAAGCAGAACCCTGACATCCGGGTGAACATCAACAATTCGGCCGACGCCCAGACGGATCTGCGCACTCGTCTGGTTAAAAACCGGGTGCCCGACGTCATCACCTTCAACGGCGACATCAGCTTCGGCATGTTCGCGGCATCCGGGGTCTTTCATGATTTCACTGACGATCCCCTGGTCAAGGAGCTCAATCCGGGCATGGTGTCGATAGCCAGGAATCTGGTCCAGACCAAGGATCCTTCGGCCAAGCGCCTGTATGGTCTGCCCTTTGCAGGCAACGCCAGCGGGTACATATACAACAAGACGCTTTGGCGAAAGGCGGGGGTCGACCCTGACAATCCGCCGCGTACTTGGTCGGAGTTCACGGCAGTCATGGACAGGTTCAGGGATCAGGGCATCGAACCTGTGCAGGGCACTCTCTCCGATTCCTGGACCGCCCAGGCTCCCTTGGCGTCTCTGGCAGGGACCCTGGTCCCTGAGAGCAGGTACAGGGATCTTCTGGCCGGGAAAACCGATTTCAAGACCCTGTGGACACAGCCGGCTCGGCGCGAGGTCGAGCTCTTCAGCCATTCCACCGGTGACAAGGGCGTCACCTACCAGCAGGGCACTCAGAATATGGCCAAGGGCAAGGTGGCGATCCTTCCCCTGGGAACATACGCCATACCGCAGATCAGGATGATCGATCCGGATGTGGACCTCGGATTCGCCCAGATGCCGGCCAATGATTCCCCCTCCCAGCAGATACTGACGGCTGGCGACGACGTCATGCTGACCATGGGCGCCAACACCAGGCATCCCAAGGAGGCCATGCGGCTGATCCGTTATCTGATGCAGCCCCGGCAGCTGCGCACGTATGCAAAGGCCCAGACGGCCTTCACACCGACCAGAAAGGTGGAGGCAGGCGATCCGGCCCTGAACGGGGTTCTTCCCTTCTTCCAACAGAACCGCTTGGCCGACTTCTGCGACCATTACATCCCCTCTTCCATCAATATCGGCGGCTATCTGCAGACCATGGTCACCAAGGGGGATGTGGATGGCTTCATCGGTTCCATGCAGAACGAATGGGACAAGGTCCAAGCAAGGAACTTCCAATGATGAAAGGTAGGGACTCAGACATGGCACAATCCAAGACCGTCGGCGTCCACACTGCTGACGTAACAGCCAAGGCCAGAAAGCGGCCTTCAAGGTTCTCCAACCGCAAGGTGGACCGCGCCTTCTACTGGATGGCGGTCCCCGCCGCTCTGATTTTTGCGCTCTTCCTCTATGTGCCCTTCCTCCAGGGTGTGGCCTACTCCTTTACGAATTCCCAGGGATACGGGCGTTTCTCATGGATCGGCTTCAAGAATTACGGCGCCCTCTTCCGTGATGGCCGCGTGGGCCACGCCTACCTGTTCACTCTGTTGATCGCCATCCTGATCACCCTGTTGGTCAATTTCATCGCCCTGTTCATCTCGGTGGCGCTGAATGGAAAGATCGCCTTCAAGAACGGATTCCGGGTCATCTATTTCATCCCCTACACGCTCTCGGTTCTGGTCATCGGCTATGTCTTCAAATACATCTTCATGACGCCCCTGCCGGCTCTAGGCAAGGCCCTGGGCATCGGCTGGCTCTCCCAGTCCCTGCTGACCAGCGAGCACTATGCATGGATCCCCATCGTCTTCCTCTCGGTCTGGCAGGCGGTGGCTTATTCAACCCTGATATATCTGGCGGGTCTACAGACCATCGACTCGGAGGTCTATGAGGCCGCATCCATCGATGGCGCCAACGAGTGGCAGAAATTCTGGAGGGTCACCTTCCCCCTGATTGGCCCGTTCTTCACCATCAATCTGGTGTTGACTCTGAAGAATGCCTTCAACACCTTCGATCAGGTGGTGGCCCTGACCGCAGGAGGACCTGATTCCAGGACGGAAACAGTCACCTACCTCATCTACAAGGGCGGCCTTACCGGAGGCGAGTACGCCTACCAGACAGCCAACGCGGTCATGTTCTTCATCGTCCTGGCCGTGATTGCGTTCATCCAGCTGGGCATTTCCAGAAGAGGGGAGAAGATCTGAGATGGCACAGACAGCGCTTATGCAGCCGCAGACACCGGCACAATCAGCAGGAAGAGGGGGAAGGCGGCATTTGGGATCCCCGGGATCACGCCTCAAAAGGGTCAACTGGTGGCTGACGGCCACCGTGGCTGTCCTCTCCCTGACGATTCTTGTGCCGCTCTACTTCACCGTGGTCACGGCTCTGAAGACCCCTGCGGAAGCCGGAACCTTCAGCCTGCCCTCTTCCTGGCAGTGGCACAATTTCGCCGATGCCTGGAACAAGGTCAACTATCCCAAGGCCGCGCTGAATTCGGCCATCGTCACGGTCTGCGCAGTGGCACTCACCCTGCTGACCAACACCTTCGTGGCCTATGCCGTAGCCAGGAATATGGACAAGCGCTTCTTCCGCTTCCTCTACTACTTCTTCATCGCGGCCATGTTCGTCCCCTTCCCCGTGGTCATGCTTCCCATCGCCAAGCAGTTCGGCAGCTGGCACCTGGACAACGTGCCCGGTCTGATCCTGCTCTACGTGGTGTTGGGCCTGGGCACCAACCTCTTCATCGCCACGGGGTTCATCCGATCCATCCCCACCGCTCTTGAGGAGGCCGCCCGCCTGGACGGCGCAGGTACCTGGAGGATATTCTGGACCATCATCTTCCCTCTGATGGGTCCGATCAATGCGACCATCGCCATCACCACTGCTCTCTGGGCCTGGAACGATTTCCTCATGCCGTTGATCGTTTTGACGGATCAGACCAGCCAGACCATCCCTCTGGCGCAGTATGTCTTCAGCTCCCAGTTCGCCACCAACTATCCGATGGCCTTCTCCAGCTACCTGATGGCTCTGGCGCCCATCCTGATCGTCTACTTGTTCGCACAGAAGTGGGTCATCAGCGGCGTTATGAGAGGAGCTGTCAAATAGCCCCGCCAGGACAGGCGGTCAGGGCAGCCTATAGTGGAGGTCACAGAACAAGGAAGTCCCAGGAATCCAATCTTCGTGAGGAGGACCATGACCCAGAAAGAACGCATGCAGCTGCCCGATCGGGTACGGACCAACGGAGCCACCCCCAATCCCTGGTGGGCCAACGCGGTGGTCTACCAGATCTATCCACGGTCCTTCCAGGACACCAACGGCGACGGCTACGGCGACCTGCCGGGCATCACCCAACGGCTGGACTACCTGGCCGACCTGGGCGTGGACGTGATCTGGCTGAGCCCGGTCTACAAGTCCCCCCAGGACGACAACGGCTATGACATCGCCGATTACCAGGACATCGACCCCATCTTCGGCACCATGGACGATATGGACGAGCTTCTGGACCAGGCCCACCGTCGGGGGATCAAGGTGGTCATGGACCTGGTGGTCAACCACACCTCGGACGAACACGCCTGGTTCCAGGCCTCCCGCAACAAGGACGACCCGCACGCCGACTGGTACTGGTGGCGTCCCGCCAAGGCCGGCCACGAACCCGGCACCCCGGGCGCAGAGCCCAACCAATGGGGGTCCTACTTCGGAGGCTCCGCCTGGCAGTACGATCCGCAGCGCGGCGAATACTACCTGCACCTGTTTTCCAAGAAGCAACCCGACCTCAACTGGGAGAACCCCCGGGTCCGGCAGGCCGTCTTCGACATGATGAACTGGTGGATGGACCGGGGTATCGACGGGTTCCGCATGGATGTGATCGTCATGATCTCCAAGACCGTCGACTCCGAGGGGCGTCTGCCTGGCGAGGATGGATCGGCCATCGCTGACGGTCCTGTAGGGCCCGAGGGGTACTCGTCCTCGGTGCCCTTCTGCGTGGACGGCCCCAGGCTGGACGAATTCCTCAGACAGATGCGCAGCCAGGTCTTCCAAGGCCGGCAGGGCTACCTGACCGTGGGGGAGGCTCCCAGCCTGGCACCTGCCCGCAGCGGGCAGATCACCGACCCCGCCAGCCACGAGCTGGACATGCTCTTCCTCTTCACCCAGACCGAGGTTGACACGGGGGACAGCAAGTGGGACATCCGCCCCTTCCAGGTCTCCCGGCTCAAGACGGCCATGGACGAGCAGCAGCAGGCTGTGGCCAAGGCCGGATGGGCCAGCCTCTACTTCGACAACCACGACCAGCCCAGGATCGTCTCCCGTTGGGGCGACACCTCCAGCGAGGAGCTGCGCTCGCGTTCGGCCAAGGCCCTGGGGCTCCTCCTGCACATGCACCGGGGGACCCCTTACATCTATCAGGGCGAGGAGCTGGGCATGACCAACGCCGGCTTCACCAGCCTGGATCAATACCAGGATCTGGAGTCCATCAACCTCTACCACCAGCGGGTCGACCAGGCGCACGAGCAGGATCCGGAGTCCATGATGGCCGCCCTGGCCTATATGAGCCGCGACAATGCCCGTACCCCCATGCAGTGGGATTCCACCAGGTTCGCAGGCTTCACGGCTCCGTACGCCCCCAAGGAGCCCTGGCTGGCCGTCAACCCCAATAGGGACAAGGTCAATGCCAAGACTGAGCAGCGTGATCCGGATTCGGTCCTGGCCTTCTACCGGGAGCTGATCCGCCTGCGGCACACCAATCCGGTCGTGGCGGCCGGTGACTTCACCCTTCTGGATCCGGATGCGGACCAGATCTACTCATTCACCCGTTCCCTGGACCAGGCACCGGAACCCAAGTCGGGACCCGAAGCTGACAGCGTTCTGGACGCCCTGCCCTGCCAGCGCCTGCTGGTTGTGGTCAACCTGAGCAGCCGCCCGGCCTCACTGCCGCCTGAAACCGCAGCGCTTCTGGGCCTGGACCAGACCGGGCTCACCTCCATGGCCCTTGGAGCGGTGGACCCCGACCGGATCCTCATATCCACCTACCGGCCCGAGCAGACTGCCAGCTCCTTGCTGACCGGCCGCCTGTCCCCCTGGGAGGGTTTCGTCTACCGACTCTGAGGAAAACCCCGCCGTCGGCACGTTTTCCCGGCTAGAGTGGAAGTCAGCGATGCCCTGATGGGCCTGTACGGACCGGTTGGGTCCCCGGGTCCCGGGGCTATGGGTCCGCGCCGTGGTCAATCCCGACGATTCCGGCGCGGACGGGAAAAGAAAGCGGGTTGCATGTCTCGTCTGATCATCGTCTCCAACCGTTTGCCAATGTCACTACAGGCACGGGATGACGGCTCCTACACCTTGCGGCAGAACGTGGGCGGACTGGCCACAGCCATCGGCCCCTACCACCGTTCCCATAAGGACAGCCTCTGGATCGGCTGGAGCGGCATCGATCCTCAGAAGTACTCGGAAAAGGAGCTGGCCGGCATCCGGCAGGCCTACCGGGAGAGCCGGTGCATACCTATCTTCCTGAGCAAGGAGGAGCTGAACGGGTACTACGCCGGCTTCTCCAACAACACCCTCTGGCCGCTCTTCCATGACTTCTCGCATGAGGCCGTCTTCCGCCAGGAGGACTGGGAGATGTACCGCAAGGTCAACATGCGTTTCGCGCAGGTGGTGGAGCCGCTCATCCGCAAGGGCGACACCATCTGGGTCCAGGATTACCACCTGATGCTCCTGCCCAAGATGCTGCGCGAACGCTATCCTGATGCCTCCATCGGCTGGTTCCTGCACGTGCCCTTCCCCAGTGCCGAGATCTTCCGCTCCCTGCCCTGGAGCCGCGAGATCCTGGAGGGCGTCCTGGGTGCCAACCTGATCGGCTTCCATACCGTGGACTTCTCCGCCAGCTTCCTGGCCTCGTTGCACAGGCTGCTGCCCGAACTGCCGGTCAACCAGGACGGCGTGGTCGAGATGCCTGACGGCCACAGAGCAGCCATCGACGCCTTCCCCATCGGCATCGATTACAACCTCTACCGGCGTACCGCCCACTCCAGCCTGGCTCGGGCCATGCGGCGAGGGATCGACGAGGTCTGCGGCAAGTCCCCCCGTCATCGCTATCGCACATCGGTGACGGCTGAAGGGGTGGCGGCCAACGAAGCCGCCGCATCGGACGCCAACTGGTGGAGCCACTACATGAAGGAGGACATCCCCGAGTCCACGCTGGCCAAGCAGGCGGCCTCCTCGGTGGGCAGCCGGTCCAACAAGGTCATCGTCTCGGTGGATCGTCTGGACTACACCAAGGGTCTGCCCGAGCGGCTTCAGGCCTTCGGCCGCATGCTGGACAAGTACCCTGAGTGGGTGGGCCATGTCACCTACTACCTGCTGGCCACCCCCTCGCGGGAGGTCGTCGAGTCCTATCAGCGGCTCAAGGCCCAGGTGGACCAGCTGGTGGGCGAAATCAACGGCCGCTACTCCCTGCTGGCCTGGACCCCCATCCACTACATCACCCGCTCCCTGTCCATCAAGCCGGTCTGCGGCATCTACACGGCTGGCGATGTAGCCCTGGTCACCCCCCTGCGTGACGGGATGAACCTGGTGGCCAAGGAATACCTGGCCTGCCATGACGGACGCGACGGCACCCTGGTCCTGTCGGACATGTGCGGGGCGGCAGACGAACTGACCGATGCCTTCATCGTCAATCCCTACGATATCGACATGGTCTGCGAGGCCCTCCACAACGCCCTGGAGATCACCCCCGAGGAGTCCAAGCGGCGCAACATCCGCATGCAGGCCCGACTCAAGGTGCGCACCGCAGCCAACTGGTGCACCTCATTCCTCGACTCCCTGCGGCAGGTGTCCGCTCCGGGCATGACAGATAGGAGGCTGCGTATGGATCACCACAACGCCATCGTCCGTCAGTGGGACGGTGCTCATCGTCGTCTGGTCCTGTGCGACTATGACGGGACACTGACCCCGCTGGTTCGCCGTCCTGAGCGGGCCAAGCCCACCCAGGCCCTCCGTCGTCTGCTGACCCAGGTGGGGAGCAACCCCGATGTGGACTTCCTGCTGGTCTCCGGCCGCAGCCATCAGATCATGCAGGATTGGTTCGGCGACCTGCCGGTGGGGCTGATTGCCGAGCATGGCGCCTGGAACCGCAACCTGCCCGGCAGCGACTCGGAGGAGTGGCAGCGGGCGAAAGGCCTGCCCGACTCCGATACCTGGCAGAAGGTGATCCGGCCCATCATGGATGAATCGGCCACCAGGGTTCCTCACTCCTTCGTGGAGAGCAAGTCGGATGCGGTGGCCTGGCACTACCGGATGAGCGATGCCCAGGTGGCCGACCAGGAGCGCCAGGATCTGCTCCGTCGTCTGCGCGGAGTAGTGGTCGGCCTGGGGCTGATGATCATGGAAAATTCCAAGGTCGTCGAAGTCACCCCTGTGGCCACCAGTAAGGGCCAGGCCATCCTGCCCTTCGTCAACAGCGGCGACTACGACTTCATAATGGCCCTGGGCGACGATGAAACGGACGAGACCATGTTCGCCGTTATGCCCGATAAGGGCTGGACCATCAAGGTCGGGCCCGGCCAGACCAAGGCCCGGCTGCGGGTCAACGATCCGACCGCGGTCACTCTGCTGCTGGCCGACCTGGGTGCCGGTGTGGCCCGTGACTCCAATGAGCCCGTGGCATCCCACGACTTCCGCGACGACCATACCGTGGTCGACGAGGCGCATGCCCAGCTCACTGACGACAAGTAAGGCAGACGACCGCAAGCCATCACCTGCGACTGTTAGCCACTACCGGTGACCGCTCGTGAAGTCCGTCAAGTTCACGGGCGGGCTGGTGGCTGGCTTGGTTATCGGTCTGGTTGTTTCAGGTCTGCTCTCATGCTTGTCCGGTCTTCGGGTGCCCAGACGTCCGATTGCCCGCAGGTTTTGGTTTTTCGATAAGTTTGGGTGTCCACCATGTTGACGGCTGACCCCATTGGTCGGGTCCGGCCGACCATACTTGGAGCATGGATACTTCAACAATCACCGCCTGTCTTCAGGCCGATCACGCCGCTGATCTGCGCAAAGCCGCCCAACGTCTGGAAGGTGTAGCCCGCCACACCCTTATCGAGGAATCCAATGACCTGGGTGCTCGGATAGGCCATCGCGTTCTGCTCAAGCCGGAGAATCTGCAGCTGACCGGATCTTTCAAGATTCGCGGAGCTTACAACAAGGTGGCCTCGCTGAATCAGGACGAGCTGGACCGCGGCATCGTCACCGCTTCCGCTGGCAATCATGCCCAGGGGGTGGCTTTTGCCGCACGCAGCCGGGGCGCGAAGGCCACCATCGTCATGCCCCGAATCACGCCGCCGCTCAAGGTCGATGCCACTCGGGCCTATGGTGCCGAGGTTGTCCTGCAGGGTGAGGTCTTCGATGAAAGTTCTGATTATGCCTTGGGGCTGGCACGCGATCGCGGCATGACCTTCGTTCCGCCCTTTGACGACTACGAGGTCGTCTGCGGCCAGGGGACCATCGCCATGGAGATTCTTCAGGACGTGCCCGATGTCACCGATATCGTGGTTCCCCTGGGTGGGGGCGGGCTGGGCGCTGGCGTTGCGCTCGCCATAAAGACCTTTAAGCCTGAGGTCAGAGTCATTGGAGCCACCCCAGTCGGATCTCCGGCCTGGCGTGAATCCCTGACAGCTGGTCATGTGGTCTCAGCGGATCAGATGCGTACGGCCGCCGAGGGCGTGGCCGTCAGGCGTCCCGGCGATCTGAACTACGCCCTGCTCAGCCGCTATATGGATGATCTGGTCCAGGTAACCGAAAGCGACATCTCCGAGATGATCCTATTCATGCTGGAGAAGCACAAACTGGTGGTCGAAGCAGCTGGCGCCGTCTCTCTTGCTGCGCTGGGCCAGTTGGATCTGCAGTCCGAGGTCTTCCGGTCGGCCCCGGGGCCGCATGTGATCGTCCCCATCATCTCGGGCGGCAACATCGACACGGTCACCATGGGTGCGGTCATCCAGCGGGGAATGATTTCCCGCGGACGCATCATGCAGTTCGGCGTGGAGTTGCCCGACGTACCTGGCCAGCTGGTCAAGGTGGCTACGGTCCTGGCCGACCTGCGTGCCAATGTGATCGAGCTCAACCACGATCAGTTCAAATCCTCCGGCCACTATGACAACGGCGTGCTCTTGGAAGTGACTGTGGAGACCAACGGCCCCGATCACATCACCCAGATCCTGGATACCTTGCGCAGTCGAGGCTTCCAGGTCCATCAGAACTACTGAGCACTATGTCCCGATTGGATCCGGTGTCCGTGCCTGGCACCCGATGTTCGGGGACAGTGATGGACAATGATCATCGCCGAGAGAACAGTCGGAATCGCCGATGCCTTTGCTGGGCCTGGATGATGGGCCCTGCTGGTTCTTGAAGGACCAATCTATGGCGATTCTCGTGCTGCCTTGCGTCTCATCACAGTCGGAGTCCCTTCCCCGGAGTCGTCACAGTCTGCGGGTGGAGGACGTGGGTGTATCAGCCTATTTCGATAATCGATGAACAGATTTGCTTTATTTCCTCATTGTGTGTTGAGATGATGACGGCAGCGCCTTGTTGGGCAAGTTCGCACAGTATGCGTATTACGACGTTGGCGTTGTCCTGATCCAGCGCAGATGTCGGCTCGTCTGCAAGAATGACATTCGGCTGTTTGAGCAGGAGCCTAGCGAGGGCGATTCTCTGTTGTTCCCCGCCCGATAGGGTGTAAATCTTTTTCTTCTGTGAGCCATTCATCCCGACGATGTCAAGTACTCTGCCGATTCGTTCGTCCCGTTCCTTGCGATGCTCGCGCTTCTTCATTTTGAGGGGAATCTGCAGGTTATGCGACACGTTCCACTGTTCGACAAGACCATAGTTCTGGAATAGAAATCCTATGTTTTCGCGAAGACACACTCGCTGCCCCTTCCGGCTCTTATGCAAATAACCGGAGCGGAATGTCCCTTCGCTGTAAGTGACCGATCCTTCATCGAAGTCCTCCAACAAGCCGATGCAGTTGAGCAGGGTCGTCTTGCCTGCACCGGACGGCCCGCTCACTGCGATTATGGAACCAGGTCCAGCGTCGAAAGACAGTCTCGACCATAACGTGTGTTCCGCAAATTTCTTGGTAAGTCCTTCGACTTTCAATGTCGGCTGCCTGCCTGCGTCTGTCATATGCATCTCCCTCCGCACCGTGGATTCACGGGCGTTTAATGTCGTCAGCACGGAACCTTGATTCGTATACCGATACGGTAATGGCCATGATGAGGCTGGATACAGCGAAGAGCAATGTTCCAGCCACCAGATCCGTAACCTTGTTCATCGAGCCGATAATGCCGACTGCCATGAGGACCAGCAGCACCCCGGTATTCTGCATGACAAGAAAGCCTCCATGTCTTTTGAAGAACCCGTATCCATGGATGAATTGGACGAAGGAGAGTCTGCGCCGCCTTGCACAATACGCGGCCGAGCACACAAGGATGGCCATCATGGCAGCGGCCAGACCGAACGATATGGCTATGATGTCCCCACGTTGCTCGTTCCGGGATAATGACAACGTATACACCACCGAGTCCTTGGCGTTATCAATACCCTGGAAGTATCCGGAGATTCCATAATGGTCCAGCTTGCTTTGCAGGAGTTCCGGATCAGAGAACAATACGCTATCCATTGATGTGTATGATAGGTATCCCATGGGGCTGATCAACCTCGACGATGGGGATGTGACGGCTACCACTGGATCTTTCAAAGACAGCTTCTGCTGATCTTCCGCAGGCATGAACTGCGTTCCCGAGAAGAGGGATATGTCTTGGCCCGAACGTGTGCGGACCAAGACGCCGTGGGGGTTGCAGGAATTTGGTTTCTGTTTCTGGGCAACATCCTCTTGGCACATTCCCTTGAAATGTTCGGCGTATTTCTTCAACAAAGCCCTGGGGTCCCCTTTATATGATGAAGGCACTAGGAGTGTGAAAGCGCCGATATCTTTTCCAACCACTCTAACCGGTTTCCCATCAAGTCCGGCAATGGGTTGTTTATCGAGATAGTTCGGACTCACTATCATCGAATCGGCTCCGTCCGGTTCATAAGAATCATCGTAATAATCGGAGCCAAATTTATTATACCCGACCAGCATCGCCTTCCCTCTGCTGTCAAGATCCTCGATCACTTTCATCAGGGGAGGCGCTTCCCGGAGCTCATCCTCCTGTGTGGTGTTGAGTGATAACCTCAGGACATATTGATCCGAGATGCGAGACCACTGTGCCAGGGACCGGCTGGTGCTCTGTACCGCACTGATCCTATTCAGAGACCCGCTGATGGTGCCGAAGAGAACAGCCACCACCATGAACTGGGCAAAACCCGCGATGATGCCATCGCGGAGTTCGTCGCCCTCTCCGTTGAGAACGGCGGGTATTCGATCGCGGAACGTACCGGCACCACCTAAAGCCAACGCCAGGAAGACAAGATACGCCGTCAATACGGTCACGGCGATTAACAGCGCTCGAAGGAGTCGCCAAATCTGGTGGAAGCCGTTGACAAGCCAGAGGAAAGGCAATCCCACCAAGGCAATCGTCATCAATCCCACGGCGAGCGTGGCGAGCAGTGGAACCAGCTCGCCGACGAGTATCCTTCCGCTGGTATAACCGTGCATTGCCTTGACCGCATGTATCTTCCTGTTCCTGGATAGGGAATACGCGGTGGACACCACCAATGTGATGGCGATGATAGCGACTCCCGCCCAAAGGCCACCCTTCCCTAACGCGTATACCGTCGCATTCATCCAAAGGCCTCGTGATTCGTCAACCACTATCCGGGAACGTGACAAAGCCTTGGCGAGCTGTTCCATATGCGACCTATCCGCATTGGTCGCATAGCTTCCGCGCAAGTCCTGGGTGGTAATCTCTTCAAAAGAAACTACCTTCGTTGACTGGTCACGCGTTGAAAAGGAAGGATAGTCGTACCCTCCATTTCGTTGAAAAGACTTTTGGTCACCCACAAAGGCCACGAGAACACGAGACTTCATTGAATCACGAAATGAAGGTTGGATCTTGAAGACATTAATCCCTAAATTTCTTGATGCTTGAGCAATCGCACGCACTGCATCCGCCTTCGTTGCGGTATCAACCCTCTCGACGGTGAAAGAGGTACCAGTACCCGCAGGAAGCTCCTGGTCGATAGTGATAAGCATCTCGAATGTCACCACTATGGTGAGAATCAAGGAAGCCCAAATCGTCAACCGTTCAATCCAGTGAATTCGCAAATCACCTCACCCACCCAAAACAAAGAGAAATCCTGCGGGCACATGCCGGCAAATAGGAGTCAGTCAGCATCTCGTTCACTCAGTGATACCAGGCATCACGGCATTGCATACCTGATACTCGTAAGTGAGTTAATATACACCCCAGTAGCACTGATTGTTTTTAAGAGCGCGTCCAGTCTTAGCGACAGCCCATTTGTTACCTCCTGCTTGAATTGTGACGTATCCAGTACCCTTCGCGGTCGCATAATGGCTTTTGGTCGGATGCAAATATGACGAGGTCACATGCCCCCAACCTGGAATCCCGGACTTATCACAAGTAAAACTGCCTCCACCAGCGCCGCTTGCCATGGCGACAGGCACCATTCCAGTCGACAAGACAAGAGCTACCATTGATGAAGCAACAACTCTCCCAAACTTCCTCATAGTTTTCTCCTTTGAAAACAAATATGATGGTGAAAACCTTCCACCGTCACTCATTATACTCCATAAACACAGCTAAATCAAATACAGCTAACCCATTCCAGCCTCTCACACATTGAGGCCACTCTTATGTCACTGACACCGATGCGGAATCCGAACCGGTACGATGACGCTGACCATTCCTGGAACAATTCCCTTGCCGGAGTTCGGACAACACACCCAAGACCAGTTTGCTTGGTTGCACTCACACCACGAGCATGGGATGTTGTAGTGGATGCAGTGCGGAATCATGCAGAGAATGCCTCTGCTGATGACACTGGCGGGGATAGTGGCGGTCAGCCAGCTGCGGATCTGCTGCCGGTCGAGCCGGTCGCCCATCCGTCCGATCTGCTCGCCCTGCAGCCTGGAGACCCGCTCGTTCACGTGCTGCTGCCCGTCGTGCATCTTCCTGAGCTGTGTTTCGTTCCTGCTGGCCGGTTGCTCCACGCTCTTCTCGAACGCCTTGTAGCCAGAGAGGATGACCTTTCTTGAGGCCTCGTTTTGTCTGTCGCCTGAGTCCTCTGATCGCGCAAGCTGGTCAGCAGCATCTGGTTGGCTGTTCCGTCGTGGAAGTTATCGCCTCCAACTGCTCCTTGAGGTTCAACTGGCTGCTGGAGATGAGCTGTATCTGCGCGCTCCGGTAGTTCCTGAGCTCCTCGAGCACCTGCCTCGTCTCGCGCAGTCGTGCGCTCAGGCCCGCCTCGTTGCTCCGGTTCGGGTTCTCGTCTATGTCTCCTCGTTTCGTCCAGTAGCGATTGCAGTTCCCCTGTCACGCTCTTAATCTATTCGCACAGCTTCTCGATGAGCGTCTCCCCAATGACCGCGAAGCGAAGTTATCCACCGTCAAAATCAAAGTCAAAAACTCAAGCTTTCTAGTATAGGTATATAGGGGCCCCTCGTTAGCATCACTGCGAGTAGGGCTAAGAGGGTTTTGCATTCAAAGTCCATCTCTTGAATTTGGCCTGATTGTGGCTTGTCTGGACGTGATTGCTGTCTGCGCTGGTTGGTGCACTTGGCGTGTGTTGATTGATGGTGGTTTCGTGATTGCTGGTGGGTCTGATGCTTGGGTGGTGATGTTTGGTGAATGTGATTGCTGGTGTTTTATGGATATGATGAGCTGGTTTCGGGTCCTTTCCGGGATAACGGTGGCATACTCGCTTCGGGCTGCGGCGGTTCTTCCGGTGCGCACGCCCGGCTCTGTTCTTTCCTGCCGGCTCCAGCAGGCTTGTACCCCGTGCATGGAGGTTGAGAATCTGTCCACCAGGATGGCTCAGAACCGGCTGACCGTTCTGGGCATGCCTCGCGGGATCGCCTACGCGCAGCCGGTTGCATGACCGCATGAACGAAGGGCGCCCCCAGGAATCCATGAAGTTTGAAATTCCGTGGGGCGCCCTTGCGTCCTGGTGCGGTGGCCGGCAGGCTTCTGTCGGCTGCTCGGCCATGGCCTGGACGTACCGGGCGACGGCCTTGCGGATGATGGCCGACTTGGGGATGCCCTCCTTCTTGGCCAGCCGGCCGGCCTTGTCGTCCAGGTCCTCGGGCACCCTGATCCTCCAGGTGCGTCGAGCGGTCCGTTCCTCGGCCCGCCGTTCCTCTGGCTTCTCCAGCTTCGCCAGGCTCTGGGCCATGAGCGATGCGGCCTGCTCGTCGGTCGGCAGCGGGGCGCCGTGATCCCGCCGGATGGTGGCCTCCGGGTGGTGGATCAGCTCCCCCCGGTCGGCTGCGCGGATCAGCGCATCGATGTCCTCCTGGTTCTCGGATGTGACTTGCTTGGCCATTTTGCGCTCCTTTCCCTTCCTGCACGCCTGCCCCTCTCCGCCCTCGCCGGGTGGCCTCGGCCCGGTGCAGGTGCATCTGGCCGAATTCCTCTTGGAGGTCGCGGAAGAACTCGTCCTCATCCACTCCGCGGTTCGGATCCTTGCGTCGTACGGAGCCTGGTATGACATCCAGGCGCTCCCCGCGCTCGGCCTTGGCGTTCATCTTCTCCATCTGCCGGCGCTCTTGTTCCGTCTTAGGCTCGTACTCGTATTCGTTCATGGCTGTTCTCCTGTACCCAATAACATGGCTTTTTTAAATTATTGGTTGGTGTTGTCTGGCCGTTTATCGGTCGTGCCTGTGCTGCCCAATTAGATAGCGCCACACGTCGGTGACGGTCATGATTTGGAAGGCGACGAAGTCCCTGTGCTCGGCTTCCTTGACTATGACCTCGATGCAGCCCTTTCCAAGCGCTCCAGGATGCCTGGGCCCGACGAGAACCACGGCATCCAGCCCATTCCGATCCTGAATCTCCTCTTTGCCTGCATGATGTAGGACGGCATAGCCGATTTCCTGGCAGGCGATACACCATGCCCGCCGGCGCTTCTGGCCATCTTGAGCGTTTGAGCTCCCCCCCCCCCCTTCATCCATAGGGCACCACACTCATGACCTATAGTCAAAAGCCGCACTCTTTTCCTCTGGGTATTCCTTGGATCCTCCAGCCGCGGCCCTACTGTGGCGGACCCATCCTCGATGATTCGCCTCGGCTTCGGATTCTTTGACTGAAAACCCTGATATGTCCTTCCGGAGTTCCGGCAGCCCATCCCCGCGCAGGCCTGGTCCTGTTTTTCCTCCTGGCTGCGGCAGGCTCCCGCTTTATGCACGCCAAAAGCTGCCAAATCCGTTGCTCGGCAAGCGTCCTATGGGGCGGGCCTTTTGCGTCCCATAGGACGTGCGGCAGCCGATGATCGACCTGATCCAGGTCGCCGGGGTGCAGGGCGGGAGCCCCGACATCACGCTCGGCCTTTTTCATGAGCATACGTCCTGCCTCACGCGTCTTTACGATAAGGGCCATGGCAGGCGAGGAAGTGTCTCCGGAGGGCAGGGCCAGGGCTGAGCAGGTGGCCGACAGCGTCATCGGCCAGCTGCTGGCGGGCCGACGGATGACCCTGATCGACGAGGACTCCCCCAGGGGCCGCTACCTGCATGCCCTGATCGAACGGCGCCGGCAGGAGCGCCTGATCGATATAGGCCGGTCCACGGGGCATCTGGCCTGGGTCACCCGCGAGCAGGACCGGCAGACCAGGGAATGGTATGCCAGCCGGCGGGCCATCTACGCCAGGCTCCAGTCCAGGGTCCGCCGCTGGTGACCGGACGCAGGCTCCCGGCAAGGCCCGCAGCCGGTTATCCACATTTCTCAAGCCGGGCCCTGGCGTCTTGCCTCCAGGCTGTAGGCTGGGCCTTGCCGTGCCGTCCGGCTCCCCCCGAAGCATGCGGGCGGCACGGCGTTTCTCATTGTTCTTTGTATTCATTAATCGGTGACGTTTCTATGCTTTCGTCTCCTTGTTTCTTACAGAATCGTTCATTAAAGACTTGGACGAAATAAGTTATAGTGACAAAAGAAAATACAGCGTTAGCCAGAGAATTGTTTTCAAAAAATATGCTATGATGGGTGTTTTGCATTTGATGGAAAGACGTTTGTATTACAAGAATTCCCGTTGCGCTGTACGGCCAGGTTCTCAGAAACCAGCGTAGGTTGTTAAGATTGAGTATGTCAAAGCCGGCATAAACAGTCACGACTGTTTCGACCAGCACCATGGCTGTGAAAACAACATTATGGAAAAAATCTTGATAGTTTATATTGAATAAGTAAGTCGGGTATAGGCAATAGGACAATGACAGTAAAATTAAAAGTTGGGTCTTGAACAGACTTATGCCGTATGCGTCCCTCCACTCTTTTGTCCCCTTCACGGATGGGAAGATCCATGAAAATAATAGAAAGCCATATACAAAAAATTCTAGAGGAGTTATTGTAATCGATAACACAGGGATTTTTGATCTTGAGCCGCGATAATCCGTTAAATAGAATAGTCCGAATACGGTAAACATAATTAAAGAGACGATTCCAGACCATACTGCTCCACGGATAGTTCCCTTCTTATTGGTCAATCTGCCCAGTTTGCTGTCTCTGAATTGTTTTAGACCTGTTGAAATTGCTAACTTCACGGCCGACTTCCTTCCCTCCTTGCATCCTCGATTCCATAATTTTATTCGAGGTATTGGCTGAGTGTATTGGCGAGTAGAGCCGGGGATCTTGTCTTTTGGTCTTATGATTTTTCTATGGACTCGGAAACATGGCGCAGGATCGACAAGATCGCTTCTGACTACAACAAGACTATAGAAAACAATAAAGGCTTAGATGAGTATCTTCATTCCGTGAATCCAGTTATCGACGTCCCGAAAGACAGTCTGGATCTGAAGGAACGTTTCGAAGAGGAGCTGGCTTACCCTTCTGAGCTGGCCGGTTTTCTGTCCTCTGTACAGGTGATGATGGGTGCGCTGCTAGCCCACTTCAATGGATACATCGGAATAACGATAGGAAGAGACGATGCTCTGCTTTACTTTTACCTGAAGCAGGTACTCCATTATTTGGACACTTTCAGAGAATCCATTGGAGCCGAGACTGGTTACACGCTGCTCAACAGTAAGTATTTTCCACTGGAGCACATTGATGAAGCCCTAGACATGCTGAGTCAGATTCCTGTCATTATTCCAGCGAATGAGAGTTCGTTCAATGAATACATGTTCATACACAGTCCCCTTTTTTCAGTGACGCCCAATGCAAGTACAGATTCCTCTACAGATCTATTTACTAACCTATTTACAGATATGTTTCACAAGCGCCCGCAACTGTCGCCGGAGTATCCGCCTAGCGTGGACAATGCAGACCAGTACTCACAGGAAATGCAGACAGGCTCACTGGACGGAGGGCAGGGTCTCCAGGTGCCTCAGCTGAGCATGCTGCAAGCTGGGCAGACGGGGCGGAAGCATTACACGGTGTTCGTCAGCTCGACTTTCGAGGATATGAGGGACATCCGTGCGGCTGTGCTGGGGAGGCTATATTCCACGGAAGACTTCATGCCGATCGGCATGGAGAACTTCATGGCCTCCGACAGCAGCCAGCTCGACTACATCCGCGAAAGGCTCAATGACACCGACATCTACGTGTTGCTCCTGGGCGGCAGGTATGGTACCCTCACCCCCCGCGGGGACAGGAGCTACACGCATGAGGAGTATGAGATGGCCAAAGCCAACCCTGATGTCAGGGTGCTGTCCTTCGTGTGCGACCACCCCGAGAATCTGCCCGCCGAGAGACGCTGGCGAAACGATGACGAACACGACCAGCTCATGGAATTCACTAAGGAAGTGGAAAGCGACAGCATAGTCAGATTCTGGGCTGTCGATACCAGCCCGGAGAAGATCGCCGGCGATGTTCTCCAGTCCGTGGACAGGGTGAAAGAGACAGACACGCTACGCGGCTGGATCAGAGGAGAGTGGCCTGAACCGGAATGGTAAAGCCGCCCAGTCAGCCAGGGCATGAGGAACCATCCCCGCAAGGACAAGGATAGTTCTCTGGCGCTTCCGCTGATGCCGCTGTTCCTTCAGATGCTTGCCTGGTCCCGCTCCTCCTTCTTCCCTGCCCGTCCGATCGCCTTGTAGATGGTGCTTCGGTTGACGTTGAACCTGGCGGCTATCTCCTTGACGGTCACGGTCCTGGAATCGTACAGCTGGCGCATCATGGCGACGTCCTTGTCGGAGAGCTTGTAGGGGCGGCCTCCTTTCCTGCCGCGCGCCCTGGCCGCCGTCAGGCCGGCCATGGTGCGTTCCCGGATCAGGTCCCGCTCGAACTGGGCCAGGGCGGAGAAGATGTTGAAGACCAGCACCCCTCCAGGCGTGTTGGTGTCCATGTTCTCGGTCAGGCTGCGGAATCACACCCTCTGCTTATGGAACCGGTCCATCAGATCGACCAGGTTCTGCACGCTGCGCCCCAGCCTGTCCAGCTTCCACACCACCACCGTGTCGCCCTCGCGCAGCGCCTCCGGCATCCGGTCCAACTGGGGACGGCTGGCCTTGGCACTGGAAGAATGATCGACATAGATCCTCCCGCAACCCGCCTTCCTCAGCGCGTCGGTCTGCAGATCCTCGTTCTGCTCAAGCGTGCTCACCCTCGCATAACCGATCAGCATGCACCCTCCCCCGGCCGGCCGACGGCGACGACGGCTTCGGCCGCCGCGCATGCGCTCTCCTCGGCAGCGGGCGGTGATAGGCCGGACGAGTATGAATCGAACGGTTATAGACCGCCATATAGGTCTTCTTGTATGGGCCCTCCTTGGGGACGATGCGCTCGTTGATGATCTGTATCAGATAGTTGACCGCCAGCACGGAAACAGCCACAGAAAAGATCAGCGAATAATCCGCTCCCCTGCCGTGATCATCGTTCCACAGATTGACGAATAGCAGGAAGATCACGCCTATGACTGGATAAGGCGTGGTGCGGATCCACCATCTGCTCGGCTGCGTTCGCTCCAGATGTGAAAAAATGTCGTGGATATAGAGCAACAATGCCGTAACTTCAACCAGAGTAAGAAGCCAGAGACAAACATATGGCATTGTCAGCACCCCATTCGCAGGAACAAGATTAGGAGCAAATTGCAAAAGTGAAGCTATCATACAAAGGTAGTATGCCGCGTGAACAATAAAAAAAGCTATCATCTTGCCTATAATCCGCTCACGCGGAGAGGCTGAGTGTCCGCTTACACCAATGCAAAAATACATCGGGCCGGAAAAGCCAACCAAAATTGCAGATAGATACCATAGGCCAAAATGGGCGGGATCAGCCTTTCCGAAAATCATTAGCAATACATGGACACAACCGACCATGGACAGGACCGATGTCGCCAGAAACACGAAAATTCCGAATTGTTCGCGCGTTCGATATGACGGTTTTTTCTTAGTAAGCGAATTTATATAATCTTTGATTCGCCTAAGTACACACACATCCTTACTCTTTCGCTTCATGTTCATGCCCTACCCCCGAAGCTGATAATCTTTCCACACGATTAACATATATAGATTAAAAAACAAGTAAACCAACGAATAGGCATCGTCGTTTCTTCGAATATGCAAGATAAGCCGACTGTGTATAAAACGGTGGTTTTTAATATTAAAATGCTATTTATATTTTATCCTTTGTTTGATGCTTCTTCAGAATTTTTGACATCCGTGCTTGTTTTCAGCGGATTTGTGTCTGCTGACTTCGGCTGGTCCGTTTCTTTCTGTTCCAGCCGCCTGATCACATAGGCATTTGCATTAGTTTTTTCAACGTTGACTACAGGAGTAGCATCTGCGCAGACACCTAACCTGGACACAAGCTAACTGGAATCAATAGTCACTAGATATGGTAAAAAAATTGAAAATAGCTATTCTGGTGCTCGGGTGCGTTTCAATGATAAAGAAGACCAGCTGGCGCAAAAGAATGGCATTAATTCTACATCGTACAAAGAGTCAGGATTATCTTTGAAAGATGTATCCACTACAACCAAGCTAATCGATACTCAAAAAACCGACTCCGGTTATCAGGTACTGAGTGAAATTACCACTAAAATGCTACTAGTGCCAGAGGCCGGTACCACAATTACAATTGCTGGTGAAAACAGGAACCATTTGGATTCCTCCGCAACGGATCTTCATTCAATAAGTATCGCACTCACAAAAGGCAATGATGCGGATGGCTACACCGTTGTCGGTGATGAAATACAATATCCAGACGAACAAAATGATGAAACACCGGATATGATTAATGTTCCTCAATCAGTTCCAAACTCGGCTGAAACAAGAGAATCGTCAGACCCCTTTGCGAATCGAGCGGGATTGAATTATATAAAGATGTCCAAATATGCTGAAAAATGGACTGAAGATGCTCCGGGTAATAAGATGAATCCGGACTTCCCTATCTACGATGAAAAGAACGGGAACTGCGCTAATTTTGCTTCTCAAGCTATATATGCAGGAGGTCTAAAAACCACCTTCGGCAATTCACTGCAGATATGGGATGATCATGTATGGACATGGAATCTTGCCGGTATAGCCAAGGCTTCGCATACTTGGTCAACGGCACAGCATAACTATAATTATATGAAGGATTCTTCTGGTGCTTTTACCAAAGAGAACAGCCCGTGGCGGGTTGGTCAAGGCGGTCTTATTTATGGCGATTGGGACAATGATGGATCCTTCAACCATGTAATGGTAGTAGTCGGATACATCAATGATGGCTATAATTCAACTCCAGTTATTTGCCAAAAGAGCGCTCCACGCCATGACTACCCCTTTAGGGATTCCGTAAAAAATGCTCCAAAAACGACCAGATGGGCCGGTCTGCAATGGAAAGCGGAATGGTAAGGCTTAGGCAGGCTTGATTGGTTTGAAAACGCATGTTCGTAAACCGGTAATACAACGAAAATGGTTCCGTATCGGTTTACGGGCATGCATTATTTATATAGGAATATGGATACTATGTTTTGCGAGTCTTGCGATTAAAAGTGATCAGTATTCATGGGATTTGCGCCTATACGAAGAAACAGCTGAAAACGAGATATCAACATATAGCACATTCCAAGAAATTGATTCTAAGATAAAAATTAATCAGCCATTACCAACTTTTAACTGCAGAACAAGGCCGGAGATAATCGATTGTGCCACACGGCCTAACCCGCCGACAACGGGCATTCCTATGATTAGCGCGATGATTTACGATTATGTACATGTTTCCAACGCCGACAGCGTTTTGCATAATTCTACGCTGGAACACTTGACCAATATTGATTTAATGAGCACCGGATTTCGTCATCATTTTGAATAGCAGCATAGAGAGTTAGTTAGCACATTATTTTGGGTTAAGAACAATTCAAGATATCGACTATTCAAATACGATATTCCCATGATTCCGCTACCATTCCTGCGTCCCCGGCCGTCACAAATGGCATTGCACTACATGCCGATCCACCGCAGCGCGCCCAGCAGAAGGGGACGAAGTCTCTTCCCATCGTCGTAAAAGTGCATTACAAGAGTGGTATGGCGATTAGGTTCACGTATTCGGCGCACCGGCATTTCGGTTAGGACTGCCTCGACGAGGCTATGGTGCTCAGGGCCATGGGCGAACCGGTATGGGCCGCGATCGTCGACCCGGACGATCCGTCCGTGCCGCCGCCGACGCTCGGGGATCCGCCGATAGCGCTCATCGTGTGCAAAAGGCACCCAGGCGCATTGGACGACGACCTGCTCGAAGTGCTTATCCACCCCGATGGGCCCGACATGCGGGTATTCCACGTCATGCACCTGGGCGGACTGTGGCGCGACTACTGGCACCGCTGGCCCGACGGCCGGGGCGGGAACAGGACGACGACGGAAAGGAAACGGCAATGAGCGACAAGAACACACGACGCACGACCGTGAGGGCAAGCGAATACGAGAACCGCATGGACCGGCTCGACCGGGCCCCCTCGAAGCTGCCGGTCTCCGCATGGGGCGGCGAGGAAGCAGGGAGGATCAGCCAGGCCATGCTCGACCCCGACACAGACGCCACGAAGCTGTCCGCCACCCTGATGGGGCGCCCATCGCTCAAGCAGCGCGAACAGGGCAGGAAACCGAGCGTGCAGCACAGCGTGCGCTTGAGCGAACCCATGGACGAATACGTATCCGCCGCCATCAAGCGCGAGGGGTTGAAGAACCGCAGCGAATACTTCCGCATGCTCGTCCAGCGGAACGCCGAAACCCACCACACTGAACTTGTCGGCGCACGAAACGGGACTGAAGCCGAACCTGCAGGATCATGGCGACCACGCATGATCATTCCGGGGTATTCGGCACTTCTCCGCTTGATCATCTGCTGTCAAGGGAAGCCACAGCCGGCCATGTGCGCCATGATGGCCCAGCGGGTTCGCCGGCTGCGGTCACCATTAAATGGTGATTTCTTCCGCTGGCGAGAGGCGCCGGCGCTTTTCCTGATGAATTTGTACTCGTGATCATGTCTTTCAGGCGAGTTTGAGCTCGGCTATTACACGTTTAATCTACTTGGTGACTATCTGTGGGGTGTCTGCTGATCATTGCGGCGTGACTATGGGTGTTTTTGAAGCACAGATTGACTCTGTTGGTGCTGCGAATAGGTGGAGAGACAGGATGGGGCGAGTGAATGCCGAGGAGCTGGGGAGCGCGATTATTCCTGTTCGAATTTCATGGACCCTATTGGTATCTGGTTCCAGTCCTCATCGGTGCTGATAAGGGCATGTCCAGGGCATCATAGCTTTGCTCGGGCGGGAAGACTTCGGCTTCCGGAGTCGATTCGCTGTCCTTCTTCTGGGGCAGGGGTTCGCTACCTGATGCAGAGTATCCGCGTGTTAGGGGTGCCGGTGTTCCAAAACGACGCTGACAGGGGACCGGTACAGGCGGAGCCCGCCTGTGGTGGGACGGAAGACGGCGCAAGGATTGCCATAGCGGACCCCGCAGGTTCTTGCAGGACCCATCAGAAATCTGCAGATCGCAGATCGGTTCCAGCAATTGCGCGGGGCAGTCAGCGAATCAACCCTGTCCGGCGATGGTTTTGTCGACGAGTTTGGGCAGTGCTTCTTCGATGGGTTCGTGGATGAGTCGGGTTGCCAGAGAATCATACTGGGTTGAACCCATGTTCATGATGGTGATTGGCACACCTGCTTGGGCTGCCACCGGCACCAGCGAGGCCGCCGGATACACCTCCAAGGTGGAGCCGATTACCCAGAATTGATCGGCCTGGCTGGCCAGTCTCATGCTCTTCTCCATGGCTCCCTCGGGTAGGGCTTGGCCGAAGTAGACCACGTCAGTCTTGATGATGCCGTTGCATGGCATGTTGCCCTGGTAGGGCATGGGCTTGTGGCAGTGTGGATCGGGCTCTTGATCAAGCTTGGCCATGATGTCGGCCGTCCGATATGCCTGGCCGCACTTCATACAATGGGAGCTGCCGATGGTCCCGTGAAGGTTGACGATGACGTCCTCGGAGTTACCGGCTTTCTCGTGGAGGGCATCGAAGTTCTGCGTAGCCAGCAGGTTCAGCATGCCTGCCTGCTCCAGCCTGGCCAGTGCCTTGTGGGCTACTCCGGGCTGGGCCTTCCAGACGGGCGACTCCTTCTGCCACCGCCATGAATACTCCCGCTGCTTCTTGTCGCTCATGAACAGGTCCAGGTCATAAACATTCATCTGATCAGGATGCTTGGTCCAAACCCCGTCAGGCCCGCGGAAATCCGGTATGCCGGCGGAAGTCGAGATGCCCGCACCGGTCAGTACTGCAATTGTTGTGCTCATACACCCGTCTTACCATCTGTTAACAGATTCTATGAGTCGAAGACCGACATGGTGCGCGAATATGCACCTATATCAACATTGACGTCTGTGAGTTGTGGATGAGTGGCATTTGAGGGCAGAAGAGAAACGCGCACTGGACATGGCTGCCTATGGCCAGAATTCAGAACGACCACGAAAGGGCTATGCTGACACGCCGACCCAGCTGTGGCCTGATTATTGCCTTGTGAATAAAATGTGTACATGAAACGGGGACCGTGGGCTGAAGGCCCATCTTCGCGAGACTCAAAGTCAGAAAGGAGCATGTAACGACACGCCGTTTGAGGCCTTGTTATTACTTGTTTTGAGGGTGTTTATGGAAGGGCCGAGTTGCGTTTTGGCTGGCTCGTGGTAAGTTTATCTCTTGCTGCCCGGCAGTGATGAGAACTCTTCGGAGGGCTTGGAGCTGTTGGTGTGGTGGTGGTTTGAGAACTCAAGAGCGTGTTT
>NZ_JACFPL010000004.1:134547-160041 GCF_016102005.1 Bifidobacterium choladohabitans | reverse complement strand
CCGACCTATTAACAACCACCCAACACGCTTACAGCCACAAGGCCAAACCCCCAACATAAACAACGCGTTTAGTTCCTATAGCCCCAACACTGCTAACGAAAATCATAGTACTTGCAAGTCAATGCAAGGCGTATATCCCCGCCAAGCCACATCAGAATATCCGAAAGCTGACGCAGACCACAATGCGGCCCATGAAAACCTTGGCGAGACCAGGTTGTTAACAATGTTATTATAGTTTACATCGTTAATCACTAATGATCGTCAGGAGGTACATCTTGCAACCCGTAAAAAACAATTCGGGGGAATACGCCCTGTCCTGTTGCCAGGTGCGCAAATCATACGGGAGCAGGCAGGTGATCAAGGGTGTGGATCTTCAGGTCAGGCGCGGCAGCATCTTGGGTCTGCTGGGTAGGAATGGAGCAGGCAAGTCAACCCTGATCTCGGCCTTGACCGGGCTGGGCGAGCCGGACTCAGGCCACATCTCAGTAGAGGGGCACAACCCCTATCGAACCCCCTCACGCATCTTCGGCCGGATCATCGGACTTGCGCCACAGGACCTGGGAATCTATCCCCACCTCAGCGTCCGGGACAACCTGTGTGGCATGGCCGGCCTGCAAGGGCTGAACACCAAGCAATGCAGCAAAAGGGCCGACGAACTGATAGAGCTCATGGGATTGGGATCCCAGTCAGGAACAGCAGCCGAGAATCTATCGGGAGGACAAAAGCGCCGCCTCCACACTGCCATGGCCATGGTCCACAATCCCCCGGTGCTCTTCCTGGACGAGCCGACGGTCGGAGCGGATGTAGAGGCCCGCGCCAGAATACTGGACATGGTCAAGGCCATGAGCCGGCAGGGCACCACCATCATCTACACCACCCACTACCTCAAAGAATTGGAAGAGATGGGCGCGGACCTGGCCTTCCTGATCGACGGGCGGATCAAGGTCCAGGGCTCCCTGCAGGAGGTGCTCCACAAATACGCCAGGGCATCCCTGCGTATTAGCTTCGTCGGTCAGGCCCCAGGCCAGATCCCCGGATGGCAGATGACAGACGGCTTCCTGGAGCCCGACCACCCAGTGTCCAGTCCGGAGCAGGAGCTGGCCCGCCTCCTGCAGAAGCCGGTCATGAAAGAGGCCCGTCTGTCGTCAGTCACCATCGTCCAGCCTGACATCGAGTCGGCCTACATGGCAGTCATGGGTGTATCCTCAAGCAATCCTGCCGGGTCACCAGCATGGGAAGACAGGTGAGCGCCATGCATTTCAACGGTTACCTGGCAGCCTTCCGCCTGAATTTCAAAATCGAGTTGCGGAGCATCTGGCTGCAGGCGGTCATCGTGGCCATTCCCCTGATCATCATCCCCTTCATGCTGCCCTCCTACCGTGACTCCCTGCGGGCCCAGGGGCATCTGGGCGCGAACGGATCAGAGCAGGCGCTTCCGGGGTTCGCCATCCTTTTCGCCATGTTTTCCCTGCAGCTGGTCCTCCAACTCTTCTTTCAGGAGCATGAATGGCACACCTGGGACAGGATGCGGGTGTCGGCGGTCTCCCTCTTCGACCTGGTCATGGCCAAACTGAGCGTGTCCTTCATGGTGCAGGTGGTCCAGGTCGCTCTAGTCATGCTGATCGGGACGGCGCTCTACCACTATCGGCCCAATGGATCAGTCCTGGCCCTGGCCGCGGTCTGCCTGCTCATTTCGATTGTGCTGACCCTCTTCGGCCTGCTGCTCTACATCTTCTCGTCCTCGCAAAACATAGCCATGTCCTTCAACAACATTCTTGGCATGCTCCTGGCTGGCATGGGCGGAGCCCTCAGTCCTGTCTCCGGATTCCCGGACTGGGCACAGAAGCTGGCCAAGGGCAGTCCCGTCTACTGGGCCATGGATGCCGTAGGAAAAATCAATTTCGACCATGCCGGAATGGCGGATGTATGGCCTGACCTGCGTATCCTGCTGGCCTTCCTGCTCGCCCTGGCTCTCCTGGCAACGGTACTATTCAAGAGAGGAGTACAGCGGAAGGAGTGAGGAAGCATGGCTGACCCACCCAAGGCACCCGTCAAGACGACGCTGAACCGAGACTACGTTCTGCGTTCCGCCCTCTATTTCGTCGACGAGCACGGACTGGAGGCCCTGAACATCCGCGCCTTGGGCAAGCAAATGGGGGTGTCAGGACCAGCCATCTACCGCCATGTACCCAGCAAGGCCGCCCTGCTTGATGGAATCGTTGAGCTCATCTGGCAGTCAGCCACCAACCTGGACTCCATACCCCAGGACATGGGATGGCGGCAAGCGCTTGAAGATGTCATGCTTCAGGTTCACCGGACGCTGCTTTCGCATCCCCGGGCGCTCCCGCTCATGGCCACGCATCCCATCAACACCGACCAGTCCTTCCACATGGTCAGCACCTGGTTGAACCAGCTGACCGCCCACGGGCTCAAGGTCGATTCCGACACCATCCACCTGCTCAACAGCCTGGCCGGACTGACCCTGGGCAGCGCCATCGCCCAGGCCTCTCCCCCGGTCGGCGGGGTGGGCGGCCAGACCAACACGGATCTGGCCAAAAGACTGGCCGAGGATACCCAAGGATTCGATGATCTGAAAACGCTCTTCGCCTCTAAGGACAATGGAATCAGTGCCCTTATGGAGACCAGCTACCGCAAGGGCCTGCACGCCCTCATCGCCGGATGGCGCACCTGATTAGTGACCAATGGATCGTTCCCAGCCACGCACCCATAACACGCACTCATAAACTTCATGTTCTACTCAGAATTACTTCCCCGACATTCCACCTGAGAGAACCTTATCGGCACGTAGTATAGTTGAAAGACGCAAGGCTTCCTGCTTGTACCCTCGCACAGAGGGATGGGGATATACGCTACGTCATGGAAGCCTCCAAGGGTATTTCAACCGGTAGGGGCCGGTGGGTCAGCCTTTGGGGAAGGGGATCATGCTTAATAGGTGTCAGCATCAGCACATCTCGATCAGACCGGCCGCAGCCGTCAGTCTTCTGCTATCTTTCGTCCTGCCTCTAGGCCTCCTCGCCGGCACCAGCGCCGATGCCAGCACCACCGCCAGCGAGCCTGCTGTGGCCAGCGCGAGCGCGCCAGCCATAGCAGGAGGCACAGGGGGGGGGGGGTCGGCAGACCCCTGGCGTAGCTGAGCAAAATTCCGGCATTTCCCCCAGCAAGGCAACGCCGACAACCGTACCTTCGATGCCCCAGCCACCACTGGCCACACCATCGCCTTTACACACATCGTCGCCCCTAGAGCCAATTCAACCTACAGCATCCGCTGCGCCAAGCACGAACGTCGAAAATCTCCAGACCCGCTCAACCACTCAGCACACCATCAGGTTCACTGATACAGAGGGCGGAACCACCACACCTGATCAGACCGTCGATGAAGGCGCCCAAGCGCAGAGGCCTGCCGACCCAGCCCGACCCGATTATTCGTTTGATGGCTGGTTCATCAGCGGCACATTGACCGCATACGACTTCAGCCAGCCCGTCACCGGCGACGTGACTCTGGAAGCCCGTTGGACCAAAAACGGTGATGTCTGGGACCTCTCACCCACCCAAGGCCCCACAGCTGGCAACACTCTTATCACGCTTACTGCACCTCCTGCTCGGACCATCCGCTTCAGCCAGTTCAGTGCAGGATACCAATACTCAGTGGCAGTGGGATCAGACGGCAGCATCTACCACTGGGGAGAAATGTATGGCTCCGACTACAACTGGCAGCCAAGCAGGGAGGACACCCCAGCCGGACTTCGTTTCATCCAGGTCAGTGCAGGTTACGATCACTCCCTGGCCCTTGATTCGGATGGGAACCTGTACAGCTGGGGCAGCAGCAGTTATGGTCAGCTTGGGCGTGGCACAGGCACCACGCCAGCCGACACTCCGGGAAAGGTGGACGCCCCTGCAGGAGTTCGTTTCACCCAGGTCAGCGCAGGAAAGTACCACTCAGAAGCATTAGCCTCGGACGGCAGCATCTACAGCTGGGGATACAACAGCGACGGCGAACTGGGACGCGAGACCATCACCACGCCGAGCACCAGGCCAGGCAAAGTGGACGCCCCGACCGGAATCCGTTTCACCCGGATCACCTCCGGATATGACTACTGCATGGCTTTCGACACTGATGGGAACTTATACAGCTGGGGAGGCAATGGTCATGGTCAGCTAGGCCGCGACACCAGCACCACGCCGGCCGACAGTCCGGGAAAAGTGGATCCTCCTGCTGCCGGAGTCCGCTACACGCAGGTAATTGCCAAAGGCATGCACTGCCTGGCCTTGGATTCGAATGGGGTGCTCTACAGCTGGGGATACAACAATTTCAGCCAGCTGGGACGAAACACCGGCAGCGCAAGGATCAACCCGCGAGGCAAGGTCAACGTGCCCACAAAGACACGCATAATCCAAATCAGTGCGGGAGACTGGAACGGCTTCGCCTTGGACGACCAAGGGATCCTATACACGTGGGGAAACAACAGCCATGCGCAACTGGCAAGGCCATATTGGAATACGACAGATCCCCAGCCAACTAAAATCGACCCGCCAGCGAAGAACGTCAACTACACCCAGGTTATCGGAGGCGGCGATCATGCTGTGGCAATCGGCTCCGACGGCAACCTCTACAGCTGGGGACGCAACTCCAACGGCCAACTGGGACGAGACACCAAGAAACGGGATTCCTATCAGCCAGGTACGATTCCCCTGACCAACCATGCCGCGATCACCAGCATCGAATTCGGCGGGACACCGGGCACAGGGCTGGCCGCCAACGCGGACGGCACCTGGAGCGTCACCACTCCGCCGCACAGCAAGGGATGGGTGAATGTCACCATCTCCTGGAGCATGAACGGGCCGCAGCCGGACGCATACCTGTCCTACACATACACCGGGCCCAAATACAAGGTAGGATTCACATCCACGGACGCTGCCTGTCCGACGCCTTCAGGCATGCCGGCAGACCGGTCCGTCATAGAGGGCGGGCAGGTCAAGCGCCCTTATCCGGATCCAAAAGCAGACGGTTGTCTGTTCGATGGCTGGTTCCTCAAGGACGCCAAAGGTGATTCCAATGTGGCTTATGACTTCAGCCAGCCGGTCACCGGTGACATCACGCTGGTCGCCCACTGGAGCCCAGCCGACACCGGCGGGTGGTCGATCAACCCGGCCAAGGGCAGCTCCCTGGGAGGCCAGCAGGCGACCATCACACCGCCCAAGATAAGCCGAGGCATCCGCTTCAACCAGGTCAGCGCCGGCGGCTATCAGGCCGGAGACTTCCGCGGATTCTCCGTGGGCGTGGCCAGCGACGGGAACGCCTACGCCTGGGGTAGCAACCAGCAGGGCCAGCTCGGCCAGGGCACCACCAGCAGCACCCCGCAGAAAACGCCGGTCAAGGTCCCCCTGCCCGACGGCGTGCCAGCCGGTTTCACCTACACGCAGGCCGTGGCAGGCGGCTACCACGTGTTGGCCGTCGGCAGCGACGACATCGTCTACAGCTGGGGGGCCAACGACCACGGGCAGCTGGGCGACGGCACCACCACAGACCATTCCAAGCCGCAACCCGTCAAAGGCGAGTATGGACAGCCCTTCAAAGCCGTCCAGGTGAGCGCCGGCGCCTACGACTCGGCTGCTATCGACCAGGAGGGGCGTGTTTACACCTGGGGTAGCGAAAACAACAACTACACCGCATACAGCAGGTCCAAACCGACACCGACACTGGCCAAGGACCCCAATGGCTCAAGCCAGGGACTGCACGCGGCCCAGGTCAGCCTCGGATGGAGCTTCATCATGGCCATGGACACGGACGGCAGCCTCTACAGCTGGGGATACGACAACTACGGGCAGCTTGGCAACGGCACGGCCACAGGAGAGTACAGCACCACGTACGCCGCCGATCCGGCACCCGTGCCCGACCCCGGGAACACCAGCAGGACCTTCAAAGCCACACAGATCAGCGCAGGAGCCAACCACGCCCTGGCCATCAGCCATGACGACGCCGCCTGGGCATGGGGTTACAACGACCACGGACAGCTGGGCGACGGCACGAAAACCAGCAGACCCTCCCCCAGGCGGGTGCCAAGCCCCACAGGCTCCAGCCAGGGATTGCAGGCCGCATGGATCAGCGCCGGCGTGCATCACTCCCTGGCCGTCGACCAGAACGGCACGGCCTGGGCCTGGGGATGGAACACCGACGGTCAACTCGGCAACGGGGGCACCAGCGACCAGCCAAAGCCCACGCGCGTATCGCCGCCCGCCGGCCAAGGCAAGGCCGGCAGCGGGCTCGCAGCAGCGCGCGCCAGCGCAGGACGAAACCACTCCCTGGCCATTGGCCAGGACGGTAACGCCTACGCCTGGGGCGACAACGCATACGGCCAACTTGGCGACGGGGGCACGACTCAGAGCAGCACCCCAGCCCTGATCACCTTCAACCCGGAGCTGCTGATCACCGGCGTCAGCTTCGACCAGACAGTGATCGATGCCCTCCGGCAGAACGCTGACGGTTCCGTCACCCTGGCCACCCCCGCCCATAATCCAGGACAGGCCGATGTGATTGTGGATTGGACACTTGGCGGTACCAGCCAGACCCAGGCGCACCTGGCTTATACCTACGAAGGCATGCTGCCTCGCGCAGGCAGCAGCGGGACCATGATCCTGCTGGCCGCTGGAATACTTGCCGCCGCTGGTGCCATCGCAGCCGGACGCCACCAGCGGGAAGCACGCAGCCCGCAAGCCTGAAGACTTCACACGAGTAAGCAGCCAGGCCATACCCCAAGGTGGCCCGGTCAAACAGGGTGGCCCCGCAGACCCCAACTCAGCGGAGCCACCTACCCCCCCCTTATCTCATTCCCCTGTCACATCAACCCCAGCAGCAAAAGGGAAACAACGCAATATAGACACCAACAAGGCAGCGGCTGACACCGGCACTTCCGCCGAATTCCAGTCCCGCAGTCAATGTGTGTAGAGCGTGGTAGCATCATGAGATAGAAGCCGGGACCGTTCCCGGCATGCAGCTCGTTTTCTTGGGATTTTTATCAACGGGCCGTTGATTTTGAGGAAGGGGATCGCACCCATCATGCGTCATCGTCGGAAAAAGCAGATTCGGTCATCCACTGTTGCTGGCCTTCTGCTCGCGATTATCCTGCCTACCAGCCTTCTGACTGGCCTTGCTGCCACTGCCGAGCCGGTCACGAACGATTCCAGTGCAGCCAGCGCGAGCGCGCAGACTGCTCTGGAAGGCACCGGGGGGGGGGGGTCGACCGACCGCTCGGGTAGATAAGCAAAACCCCGGCACTTCCTCCAGCACCATAATCTCGCAGAGCCCGTCAACAAAACCCGCGACACCTTCTTCACCTACAGCAACCCCAAACACCTCAGCAACACCATCAACGCCTTCCACTGCCCCAGACACATCGGAATCGCCGTCGGCTACTACCGCATCCCAGAATCCCACCAAGCCGACTCCCTCTTCCGACTCCTCCCCTGCTCCTACGGCCACCCCGTCTGACAGTGATTCCAATAATGCTGACAAGGCAGACGAAAGCAACGGAAACTCGGTCCAGCCACGCTTGGCCACAACATACACAGTAACTTTTGACAGCACAATAGGTTCGTCAACACAAAAGTCAACGCTCAGCCGTGGAAGCAGGGTGGTACGTCCCCCAGACCCCTACTGCAAAGGCTATTCCTTTGTCGGCTGGTTCATTGGGGATGTCGCCTATGACTTTACCCAGCCCGTCACCGAAAACCTCACGCTGACAGCCCGCTGGGTCAAGGGTCTCAATTCCTGGAGTCTCAGCCCCAACCATGGTCCTGCCACCGGCAACACGACAGCAACCCTGACCCCGCCGGCCATAGGAGATATTCGCTTCAGCCAGTTCAGCGCAGGAAAAGACTTTTCACTAGCCCTTGACTCGCTCGGAGTGCTATACAGCTGGGGCAACAACAGCGAGGGGCAGTTGGGACGCACACCCACCGCCGGCGAACCTGCCGATCGGCCTGGACGAGTAGACGTTCCAGGTGGCACCCGCTTCATCCAGGTCAGCGCAGGAGACGAATTTGTTGTGGCCATCGATATCAGTAACCATCTATACAGCTGGGGAAGCAATGAAAAAGGCCAGTCAGGACTAGGTCTCGTCCACTCATCAAGTCCCGTGCCAAATCAGGTGGTCCCATCTACAAATTCCTCCAAAAGCTTTGTTCAAGTCAGCGCAGGACCAAACTATGCGCTGGCCACATGCTCGGACGGAACTGTGTACAGCTGGGGAGACAACAGCAGCGGCCAGCTGGGACGCGAAACCGACGAACTCCATGGTGACTCGTCGACTTATGGGCACGCGTACCCGAACCCAATACCGCTTCCAAAAGGCGTAAAGTTCACCCAGGTGTCCGCGGGCGGCACGGCTTCCTTTGCACTCGCCTCTGATGGCAGCGTCTACAGCTGGGGAGACAACAGCAACAGCCAGCTGGGACGCACCCCCACCGCCAGCGAACCTGCCAATCAGCCATACAAGATGAATACTGCGGACGGTTTGAGCTTCACCCAGGTCAGCGCAGGATACCGCCACACACTGGCTGTTGATTCAGATGGCAATGCATACAACTGGGGGTATGGCAGCACCAGCCAGCCCAGCAAGGTAGCCCTGCCCGACGGCATCAAAACAAGGCAGGTCGGCGCGGGATACGACTACTCTCTGGCGACCGGTTCCGACGGCAACATCTACAGCTGGGGAGACAACAGCAGCGGCCAGCTGGGACGAGATACGGGTGGTGAAACCACAAACCAGCCGGACAAAGCGAACATGCCCGACGGCATCACCTATACTCAATTCAGTGCGGGGTACAGGCACATCCTGGCTATGTGCTCGGACGGCTACCTCTACGACTGGGGAGACGACAGCAGCGGCCAGCTGGGTGCCGGGAACACCAGCAGTGTGCCAGTTACCACACCAAACAAGGCCGACTTCCCACAAGCATTCAAATTCATCAGCGCCAAGCTGGATGGAACCCCGATTACCGACTTGACCAAGAACCAGAACGGCACCTTGAGTTTCCGCACCCCAGCGCACGAAAAGGGCCGGGTGGACTTAACAGTCGCATGGATCAGGAACGGCCATCAGCCCGATGCACACCTGCCCTACAAGTATGATGGTTCCACGTACACAGTCACTTTCGACGGTGCAGGCGGTACACCAACACCAGATGCCCAGCGGGTCATGGATGGCGATCAGGCCGTCCGGCCCAACAAGGATCCGGCCAAGGACGGCTATCTGTTCGACGGCTGGTTCCTCAAAGACTCCAGGGGCGACTCCAATATAGCCTACGACTTCAATCAGCCCGTCACCGGCGACATCACCTTGGTCGCCCACTTCAGTCCCGTCTCGCACTGGGCCATCGACAAGAAGGAAGGACCGCAAACCGGCAGCCAGAGCGTCAAACTCACCCCGCCGCAAGGCCCACGTGGAATCCGCTTCTCTTGGATCCAAGCGGGACAGGATTTTTCCCTGGCTCTCGGTTCAGACGGTAACCTTTACAGTTGGGGAACAAATTATAATTACCAACTTGGACACACCCCCTCAGATAAGCCAGTCGTGGTGGAAACTCCCGCCGGAGTCCGCTATACCCAGGCCGCTGCAGGACAAAAGTTCGCCTTGGCCCTTGGCTCAGACGGCTATGTATATACCTGGGGAAGCAACGATTGTGAACAGCTGGGACGCAACACCTTCGCCAACAATCGCAATCCCCCAGACAAAGTGGCACCGCCTGCGGGAATCCACTACACTCGAGTCTACGCGGGCGATAGCTTCGCCTTGGCATTAGGCTCCGATGGCAATCTCTACGCCTGGGGAGACGATAGGGAGGGCGCACTAGGGCAAGGCAGGTCAGGATTAAAGAGCAGAGACCCTCTTAGAATCGCTGCACCTGAAGGCATCACATTCACCCAGGTTTTCACAGGTCCATTCAGCAAGCATGTCCTCGCCCTGGGCTCGGACGGCAACCTCTACAGCTGGGGATACAACAATTCGTTCCAACTGGGCCGCCAACGTAGTACGACAACTGACCTATATGACCCTCTGCCCTACAAAGTAAAGGCCCCAACCGGCGTCACATTTACGCAAGCCAGCACGGGCCTGAACTTCTCGCTGGCTCTCGGCTCCGACAATAATCTCTACAGTTGGGGAGGCAACAACAAAAATCAGTTGGGAAACACGGAACTGATTTCTGCGACCCCTTCCAGGGTCGTCATGCCGTCAGGTGTTCATTTCACCCGGTTTGTGGCGGGAAGTTACTTTGCCCTCGCCACAGGATCGGACGGCAACCTCTACAGTTGGGGATACAACGATTGCGGACAACTTGGACGCACCACCAGCGGCAAATCCGACTATCTGCCCACCAAAGTGGACGCTCCAGCCGGCATCACCCTCATCCAGCCTCAGGCAGGAGGCAACCACTCTTCAGCCATAGGATCGGACGGCAACACCTACAGCTGGGGAAAGAACGACCAAGGTATGCTGGGACGCGACATCAGCGGTGACCATGATCCGCATCCAGGCAAGATCATTTTCCCTGGAGTCGGCATTCCCAAACTCGTTCAGTTCGGCAATACGAGCGGAATTTATCCGACAGCCAACAATGACGACACTTGGAATGTGACTACGCCGCCTTACACACCAGGGCCGGTTACGGTAACCATCAACTGGACGCTGAACGGGGTTACGCAACTCCCTGACACCAGCAACACCTACCTGTACACCTCCATCAGCGTCCTGCCTCGGGCCGGCGGCACCGGCATATTCCTGCCCCTCGCCGTTGGTCTGCTCATCATCACAGCAACCATGGCAGCGCGACGCCTGAGAAAGGCCGGAAGCCTGAATCAGTAGACTTCGCACGAGTAAGCAGGCCCGGATTACGTCTATCCCCAAATTATGACGATCCTGGCCCTACAGGGTGGCCCCGCAATCCCCCAACACAGCGGAGCCACCCTTCTTTATTCACCCGGGTGTTGCTCCCACTCTTGCCCGTCCGCGCGTGATAGACTGCGATACAGCTGTCGGGATGGTCCCCGGCACACGTCTCGTGAAGCGACTTGGGGATTTTCATCATCGAGCCACCTGTTTGGGGAAAGGGGTTCGCAGCCATCATGCACCATAGGGATGCTTCTGCCCGGCCATGCATTGCCGCGAGCCTTCTGCTTGCCATCATCCTGCCCGCATGTCTGATCATGGGCAGCCTCGCCACAGCCGACACCGACACCGACACCGACACAAGCCAGCCAACGCTGCAGGCCACGCCGACTACACCCCAGTCCCCATTGACACCAACACCCTCGCCACTGAACACCACACCATCGCCACTGAACACCACACCCGAACACGATCAAACACCTGACAGCCGCCCCCAAGCACGCTCAACAAGGCACACCGTCACTTTCGACAGCGCCGACGGCAGCAGCATCGACCCTCAAAACGTCGATGACGGCGCACTGGCCAGCCGGCCCGCCAAGGACCCGACCCGGGACGGCTACCTGTTCGACGGCTGGTTCACCGGCAATCTTGCCTACGACTTCACCCAACCCGTCACTGCAGACCTCACTCTGACCGCCCACTGGACCAAGGGAACCAGTGCCTGGAGCCTCTCCCCCACCTCCGGGTCAGCCGCCGGAGGCGACAAGATTACCCTGGTCCCACCCGCCAAACCCGGCGTACGATTCAGCCACATCAGCTCGGGTCTATGGCACACCTTGGCGACGGGCTCGGACGGCAACCTCTACAGCTGGGGACAAAACAAAGCAAGTCTGGGACGCGACACCAATGAGACACCAGCCACCGCAGCGAGCAAGGCGCCAGAAGGCACCCCAGGCCTGGTCACCCCGCCGACCGGCGTCCACTTCACCCAGACCAGCGCAGGAATGAGCCTTTCCCTGGCCATGGGCTCGGACGGCAACCTCTACAGCTGGGGACTAAACGATAACGGGCAGCTGGGACGCAGCACCACCATCACGCCAGCTGACAGACCGGGCCTGGTCACCCCGCCGACCGGCGTCCACTTCACCCAGTTCACCGCCGGATACTCGCAATCCCTGGCCATCGGCTCGGACGGCAACCTCTACAGCTGGGGAGACAACAGCCGAGGCCAGTTGGGACGCGACACGGGATCAGCGACCTACGACGCCACGCCAGGCAGAGTGTCAATGCCGACAGGCATCACCTGCACCCAGATCAGCGGGGGAACCTTCTATTCCCTGGCTCTGGGCTCGGACGGCAACATTTACAGCTGGGGAGACAACACTCAGGGCGAACTCGGACGCAACACCAACAGCGAACAGCCAGGAACCCTGCCGAACAAAGTGATCCTGCCGAAAGGCGTTACGAAATACACCGCGATTGCCGCACAGGGATGGTGTTCTCTGGCCATGGGCTCAGACGGCAACCTCTACAGCTGGGGTTACAACAGCTACGGCCAGATGGGACGAGATACCGACACACCAACACAAAACATCGATCCAGGCAAAGTGACGCTGCCCATAGGCGTCACGAGATTCACCCAGTTCGGCGCAGGAAACCAACACACCCTGGCCGTAGGCTCGGACGGCAACCTCTACAGCTGGGGGAGCAACAAATTCGGCCAGCTGGGGCGTGATGCCAACAGCTTGAGAAATGTCACACCGGGCAAAGTATCCCTGCCGGCAGGCATCAGCTGCATCCAGATCAACGCAGAAAATACCTCCTCCCTGATCCTAGGCTCGGACGGCAACCTCTACAGCTGGGGAGACAACAGCCGAAGCCAGTTGGGACGCACGACCACTGGTCGTTCTGACGCCCTCCCCGGCACAGTCACATTCCCCGAGGATCTCAGACCCGTCAGCGTCAGCTTCGGCGGGACGCCCGGCACCAACCTCATCACCGAGTCGAACGGCACCTGGAGCGTCATTACGCCCCAGCATGCAGCAGGCAAGACCGATGTCACCATCATCTGGGGCATGAACGGCCAGCAGCCCGACGCCCACCTGACCTACCAATACGTGAACACCTACCATGTCACTTTCTCTTCCGACAGTGACTCCCCTACAGCACCCTCGGGCATGCCCGGACCCCAGTCCGTCACCGAAGGCAGGCAGGCCACACGCCCGATCGCAGACCCGACCAAAGACGGCTTCCTGTTCGACGGCTGGTTCCTCAAGGACTCAAAAGGCGAATCCAAGGTGGCTTATGACTTCAGCCAGCCCGTCACCAGCAGCATCACCCTGGTCGCCCATTGGAGCCCTGCAGACAGCAGCAGCTGGGCAATCAGCCCCAATAATGGCGATGCCCAGGGCGGCCAGCAGGTGACCATCACCCCGCCCAAAACCAGCCGGGGCATCCGCTTCAACCAGATAAGCGCCAGCGATAATTTTGCCGGTTTTTCTGTAGGGGTGACAAGCGATGGGAATGCCTACGCCTGGGGCGGCAACGACTACGGGCAGCTGGGCCAGGATCCGAGTACGACGGCCACACAGTACGCGCCGACCAAGGTCCCCCTGCCTGACGGCGCAGCTACCGGGTTCACCTACACGCAGGTCGCCGCAGGCGGAACCCACGTGCTGGCCATCGGCTCCGACCAGACCGTCTACAGCTGGGGACACAATCAATATGGCCAGCTTGGCGACGGCAGCAGGCAAGACCACTCCAAGCCACAGCCCGTCAAGGGCCCAGACGGACAACCCTTCAAGGCCACCCAGGTGACCGCCGGATTCACCGACTCGGCAGCAATCGACCTGAATGGGCGCGTCTACGTCTGGGGCAGCGAAACCACCAACAGCCAGGACACCTATAGCGCGCCCAAACTGACGCCGGCCCTGGCCAAGGATCCGAGCGGCTCCGACAATGGGCTGAAGGCGGTCCAGGTAAGCGCAAGATACAGCTTCCTCATGGCCCTGGACGCCGACGGCAACGTATACACCTGGGGATACAACAACCACGGACAGCTCGGCAACGGCCAAAGCACAGGAAAATACAGCACCGCATATGCTGCCGACCCAGCTCCCGTGCCCGATCCCAAGAACGCCAGCAAGACCTTTAAGGCCAGGATGATCAGCAGCGGTGAAGTCCACGCACTGGCCATCGGTCAGGACGGCACAGCCTGGGCATGGGGAATGAACGCGGATGGCCAGATCGGCGATGGCACGCTGACCGACCGGTCCACACCCACGCAGGTAAAAAACCCTGCCGATGCCAGCCAGGGATTCCAGGCCGTCCAAATCATCGCCGGAGCCACATATTCGCTGGCTATCGACCAGAGCGGCACAGCCTGGGGATGGGGAGAAAACACCTTTGATCAGTTGGGCAGCAACCAGGGCACCTCCGAGCTGCTCGTCCCCTCACAAGTGTCACCCCCAGCGGGCCAGGACAACGCAGGCAAGGGGTTCGCGGTAGCACGAATCAGCGCAGGATCGGCTTCTTCCCTGGCCATCGGTCAGGACGGCGAGAGCTACAGCTGGGGATACAACTACCGTGGGCAACTCGGCACCGGCAGCAACAGCGATACGAAGATCATTACGCCGACGCTGGTGGCGCTATATCCGCCGCAGCTGATTACCGGCGTCAGGTTCGACCAAACGGCAGCCAACAGCCTGCAGCAGAACGCGGACGGGTCGGTCACCCTGACCACGCCAGCCCACAATCCGGGACTGTCTGATGTGATCGTGGACTGGTCCCTGGGGGCCGCCAACCAGACCCCGATCCACCTCAGCTACACCTTCAAAGGCATCCTCCCCCTCACAGGCGAAACGGGAGTACTCCTCCTGCTCGCCTCAGGCCTGCTTGCCGCCGCCGGTGCTCTGGCAGCCGGACGCCACAGGCATGAATTCGCTTCGCTCGAGTAAGCGGTCGGGCCGCATCCCAAGAACGGCCCGGACATGATGGGTGGCTCCGCACCCCCCAACATCATGGAGCCACTCATTTTCATTTTTTATCTCTGCGCCTAGAGGAAAATATCTGCATCCCAACTTGACATAATATTTTTTACTCGTTTTATCCGAGTGTTGCTCCCCGTCAGACCCGAACCTGCATGCTAGCGTTCTTTCTAGCTACCGGGAACGTGCCCGGCAAGCAGCCGATGAAAAAACTTGGGGTTTTCATCATCGGACCGCCTTACCTTGGGAAAGGGGTTTGTAGCGATCATGTGCCATCCGGACGCGTCTTCCCGGTCAGCCATTGTTGTAGACATTTTGAAAGTTATTGTCATCCTTCCAGCCAGCATGATCATCGGCGGCCTCACTGCGGCCGACGCCATCGCGAAACCGATCGGCCCGGCCCAGCCGACCAGACTGGAAGAAACTACAGCAGACCGGCAAACAGACGCATCCGCCGGTACGGCAGCAAGCCGTGCTCAGGCAGGTTCAACTTCGTATCGGGTCGTCTTCGACAGCGCAGACGGCAGCGGCATCGACTCCCAGAACGTCAAGGACGGTGCTTTGGCCAGCCGTCCCGAACAAGACCCGACCAGGGACGGATACCTGTTCGATGGCTGGTTCGCCAAAGACGCCAACGGCGACTCCAAGGTGGCCTACGACTTCACCCAGCCCGTCACCACAGATCTCACCCTGACCGCCCACTGGACCAAGGGCACAAGCGCCTGGAGCCTCTCCCCCGCCTCCGGGAAAACCAAAGGATACGCCAAAATCACCCTGACCCCGCCCACCAAACCAGACATACGCTTCAGCCACATCATCCCGGCAGAAGAAGACGGGTCCCAGGCCATAGCCTCGGACGGCAACCTCTACCGGTGGGGGGACAACAACTACAAGTTGGGAACCCCCGAAGAAGAAAAACGCACACCGAGCCTGGTCAACCCGCCGGCCGGCGTCCGCTTCACCCAGATCAGCGGAGGATCCTCTCATTCCTTGGCCCTGGGATCGGACGGCAACCTCTACAGCTGGGGATACAACAAACAAGGCCAACTGGGACGCGAGACAACCGGCGAATCCAAGAGAGACAATCAGCCGGGGCTGGTCACTCCTCCGGCCGGCGTACACTTCACCCAAGCCTGCGTAGGATCCTGGCATTCCCTTGCATTAGGCTCCGATGGCAACCTCTACAGCTGGGGCGCAAACAGCTACGGGGAGCTGGGACGCGACACGGGTTCAGCCACATATGATGCCAAGCCAGGCAAGGTGAACCTGCCGACAGGCGTCGCGAAAATCACCCAGATCCGCGCAGGGACCTTCTACTCCATGGCTCTGGACTCGGACGGCGACCTCTACAGCTGGGGAGACAATACTTATGACGAGCTGGGACGTTACACCGGCGACCTTGACTTCAAAGACCGCACACCGCGCAAAGTCTCCACCCCGCTTGGCGTCAAGAAATACACGTGGATCGCGATTGGAGAGTGGACATCCCTGGCCATCGGCTCGGATGGCAACCTCTACAGCTGGGGTTGGAACGAATCTGGCCAACTGGGACGCAACACCGGATCAGCAACACAAGACCGCAGACCACGCAAGGTGAACATGCCGGCAGGCGTCAAGAAGTTCACCCAGATCAGTACAGAACGCAGGTACTCCCTGGCCTTGGGCTCGGATGACAACCTCTACAGCTGGGGAAGCAACGATTGCGGCCAGCTGGGTCGCGACACCGGATCAGCCAGATATGAGGCCAAACCCGGCAAGGTGACCATGCCGACGGGCATCGCAAAATTCACCCAGGTCAGCGCCGGCTATTCCCACTCCCTGGCCATCGGCTCGGATGGCAACCTCTACAGCTGGGGATACAACCAGTACGGCGAATTGGGACGCCCCACCAGTGGCAGGTACGACAGCCGCCCCGGCATGGTCGCCTTCCCCGAGGATCCCAAGCCCGATAATGTGAGTTTCGGCGGGACGCCCGGCAGCAACCTCGACGCCAACCCGGACGGCACCTGGAGCGTCACCACGCCCCCACATGACCACGGCAGAGTTGATGTAGTCATCACCTGGAAGATGAACGGTGAGCGTCCAGACGCGCGTCTGTCCTACAGATACCTGGGCAATTACCTTATCGTTTTCGACCCCGACGGTGGCACTGGGTTCGGTTTCCAACCCGTGACCGAGGGAAACCGACTGAAACCCCCCGCCAAGGATCCAACCAAGAATAAACACCTGTTCGACGGCTGGTTCATCGGCGACACAGCCTATGACTTCAGCAGGCCGGTCACCGGCTCGGCGACTCTGACCGCCCACTGGAGCAGTGCCGACAGCAACAGGTGGAAGCTCGACAAGGACAACGGGCCTGAGACCGGTGGCCAAACCGTCACGCTGACCCCGCCACCGGAACGCGGCATCCGGCTCAGCCAAGCCGATGCAGGAGACATCCATTCCGCAGCTGTAGGCTCCGACGGCAGCCTCTACACCTGGGGGAACAACGACAGCCATGGGCAGCTGGGCCGCGACACCGCCGGCAAGCAGGACAGCCACCCGAGCAAGGCGGATACCCCTGCAGGCGTCAACTTCATCCATGTCAGCGCGGGCTACGGATTTTCCGTGGCCCTGGGCTCCGACGGCAGCCTCTACAGCTGGGGAGACAACACCCACGGCGAGCTCGGGCGCACAGTCACCAGCGGCACCCCAGCCAACAGGCCCAACAAGGTTGAGACCCCGGCAGGCATCACCTTCGTCCAGGCGAGCGCAGGAGGATCTCATGCCGTGGCTCTGGGCTCGGACGGCAGCCTCTACACCTGGGGCGACAACGGCACCGGCCGGCTGGGACGTACCGTCACCAGCGGCTCCCCCGCTGACAAACCCGACAAGGCCGACACCCCGGCAGATGTTACTTTCACCAGTGTCAGTGCAGGCCAGGGCCACACGGTGGCCGTGGACACACAAGGCGAGATATACACCTGGGGAGACAACACCCACGGCGAGCTCGGGCGCAACACCGGCAGCACCCCCGCAGACAAGCCCGGCAGAGCCGACACCCCGGCTGGCGTCACCTTCACCCAGGCCAGCGCAGGCGTAAGCCACTCCGTGGCCGTGAGCGACGACGGCAGCCTCTACACCTGGGGCAACACCGGCAGCACCCCCGCAGACAAGCCCGGCAAGGTCGACACCCCGGCTGGCGTCACCTTCACCCAGGCCAGCGCAGGAGGCAAGCATTCCATCGCCTTGGGTTCCGACGGCAGCCTGTACACCTGGGGCGACAGCGGCAAAACCTCGGCAGGCAGGCCCAACAAGGTGGATACCCCGGCAGGGATCACCTTCACCCAGGCCAGCGCAGGTGCATCGTACTGCCTGGCCCTGGGATCTGACGGCAACCTCTACAGCTGGGGGGACAACGCCAAGGGCCAGCTGGGCCGCGACACCGGCGACACCCAGTCCGCCAGTCCAGCCAAGGACAACTTCCCCGAACTAGGCATCCCCACGCATGTCCTGTTCGACAATGTTGAAGCCTCCGACCTGACCAGGAACCCCGATGGCACCTGGACGGTTGCCACGCCGGCGCATATGCCCGGCATATCAACCGTCACCATCGAATGGAGGCTGAACGGAGCAGACCAGACCCCCGACACCAGCAACACGTATCGATACAACTCCATCAGCGTGTTGCCTAGGGCCGGCGGAGGCGGCCTGGTCCCCCTGCTGATCGCCGGGCTGCTCGCCTTCGCATGCGCCGCAGCAGCCAGGCGCCACCGGATGGAAACCCTCACCCGACAACAATAAAGACTTCCCTCGTGTAAGTAGGTCCGGGTTATCACTATCCCCAAACACCCCCGGACCACACGGGTGGCCCTAACTCCCCCAACGCAACGGGGCCACCCATATTCTTCCGCCAGACAACTTTGGCATCGCATGGCAGCCTGCCGGAATGGACAATATATGTAGCGCTACAATTATCATCAGCAATGCCGCCGACTCCGCCATCGCAGGCCTGTCCGAACGGCACCGCAAGGAGGAGCCATGACCGATGCGCGCCATCAATCCCAGTCCATGCAGAACCGTCCCGGGTCGGATCCCCACTTCAACCCGTCGCAGGTCCGTCTGACCCCCGGCAGCGTCTACGCCGATGCACAGCAGGCCGGCGCGGACTACCTGCTGAGCCTGGATCCCGATCGCCTTCTGGCCCCCTACCGGCGCGAGGCAGGCCTAACCGCCACAGCGGATCCATACCCCAACTGGGAGTCCATGGGTCTGGATGGCCACATCGGCGGCCACTACCTTTCCGGACTTGCGGCCTACTGGCAGACTCTGCAAACCTGGCCCTTCCTGGAGCGCGCCACCCGCATGCTGACCGGCCTGCTCGAGTGCCAGGAGGCCTCGGGCGACGGCTTCCTGGGCGGCATGCCTCACAGCGCCGAGCTCTTCCGGAACCTGCGGGAGGGTCACGTGCAGGCCCAGTCCTTCGATCTTCTGGGCTCCTGGGTGCCTCTCTACAACCTGCACAAGCTCTTCGCCGGCCTGTTGGACTGCTGGCAGTCCTTCCAAACCAAGAGCGCCTCCGAAATGGCCCGCGTCATGGTCCTGCGCCTGGCCGGCTGGTGGTGCGACCTGGCAGACAGGATCGACGAACAGGAGTTTCAGACCATGCTGACCTGCGAGTACGGGGGTCTGAACGAGGCCTTCGCCCGCCTTTATCAGCTGACCGGAGAGGACCGCTATCTTCGCCAGGCCCGCCGCCTGACCGACCGTCCCTTCTTCGAGCCGCTGGCCGCCGGCAAGGACCAGCTGACCGGCCTGCACGCCAATACGCAGATACCCAAGGTCCTGGGCTACGAGCGTCTGGCCGAGATCACCGGGGACAAGGCCTTCCGCACAGCCGTGGACACCTTCTGGCATGGTGTGGCGGACAAGCGCACAGTCTCCATCGGGGCCCACTCCATCTCCGAGCATTTCAATCCTCCGGACGACTTCTCGGCCATGGTCACCTCCCGCGAGGGCCTGGAGACCTGCAACAGCTACAACATGGCCAAGCTGGCCCTGCGCCTCTACGACCGCACCGGACAGGCCCGCTATCTGGACTTCTATGAGCGGGTTCTGGTCAACCATCTGGTTTCCACAGTGGGCATCCGCGAGCATGGCTTCGTCTACTTCACCCCCATGCGACCCCGGCACTATAGGGTCTATTCCAGCGCCCAGCGCTCCTTCTGGTGCTGTGTGGGCACCGGCCTGGAAAACCACGCACGCTACGGTGCCATGATTTTCGAGCACCGGCCCGGAAAGAAATCCAGCCAGGAATCCGAGTCCCTGGCGGTCAACCTCTTCATCCCCGCCAGCCTGGACTGGTCCCAGCGCGGGCTGCGGGTCAACCTGGCCTACGCTCCCGGCCCTGGAACCACCAACCTGGGCCATCTGGATCTGGAGGCCAGCGACAAGAGTCAGCAGACCTTGGACCTCTACATACGCCATCCCTGGTGGCTGGAGGATGCCGACTACCGGATCGCGCAAGGCCAGGCGGACATGACCGTCGAGCCGGCGAAGTCCGATCCGGATGGCAGCCCCCGCTTCGACCACCTGCATCTGACCTGGACCGGCCGAATGAGCCTGGAGCTGTGCCATCGGGTCCGGGTGACTGCCGAGCCCCTGCCGGATGGGTCGGACTGGGTCAGCCTGCTGCGCGGCGTCAAGGTCATGGCTGCCCGTAGCGACGATGCCGACCTGATAGGCCTGAAGGCTGACGACTCCCGTGCCGGACACATCGCCTCCGGCCCCCTGCGTCCGTTGGGCGACCTGCCTGTACTCCAGGGAGAACCCCAGGACTTCCTGCTGCCCCACCCCCAGGACGACGGTGCCATAGAGGTGGCCATCTCCAGACCAAAGGACGGAAAACCAGGGTGGACCGATTCACGCCTGCTGCTGGTCCCCTTCACCTCCATCGAGGCCTCCCGATATTCGGTCTACCTGCCCTGGGCGCAGGATGGCGATAAGGACCGTGTTCACCGGGCCCTGGAAGAAATTGATGCACAGGAGCAGGCCCACGAGCTCCAGGTCTGCGACCGGGTGGACTGCGGGTCCCAGCAGTCCGAAATCGACCACGAGTATCAGGGCAGGAATGACCGGCAGGAGCTGATTGAGGGAATCAACACCCGTCACGCCCTGGCCGGAGGCTGCTTCTCGTACCGGCTGCGGGATGCCACCGGCGGCGCGAAAATGCTGGAGGTGGCCATGCGGGACCAGGGCAGCGCCGCGCCCTACTCCCTGCGTACGGAAGGCCTGGAATTGGGCCAGCCCGTAAGAAGCCGCGAAAACGGCAGAATACTGGACCGTTACCCCCTGACCGGTCATGGATTGGACGCCCTGCCCGACCGGGCCGTCAGGGTGCAGATCCTGGCCGGAGCCGAAGGTCCCACCCCTGACCTGCTGACTCTGGCACTGATTCGCAGTTGAAGGGCTCAGGACCGGGCTGTGCTGCCAGCCACCACCAGTGAGAAGGGCAGGACCACCTGCTCGGGCTGATGTCTGCCGGGCGGATCCTTCATCCGAGCCATGAGCAGTCGCAGGCACTCGGCCGCCACCCGGTCCGTGTCTACGCGAATGGTCGTTAGGGCAGGTGTGAGGAAGCGGGACACTTCCAGCCCGTCGAAACCGATCAGGGCCACCTGCCCGGGCACCCGAACCCCATGCTCCCCCAGCGCGTGCAGGGCCCCGATGGCCACCACATCCGTCAGGGCGAAGATCCCGTCAAAATCCCTGCGGCGAGACAGCAGGGCGGCCATGGCCTGGTCAGCGTTGCCCTGGTCCCACTCACAGTCGACCACATCTTCGGGCCCTATGCGGATTCCGTGGCCTTGTGCTGCCTGCATGGCCCCCAAGAGCCGCTGTTCACGCCCCAGGCTGGACCGGGCCAGCTCGTCCGGGGCTTTGTAGGCGGCGCCAAGAACCAGAATCCGCCGGCAACCATGGTCTATCAGATGCCCAACTGCCGCCTGGGCACCCTGGCGGTTAGGACTGCGCACGGTGTCTACTGATCGGTCCAGTCGAGGCCCGTCGAAAACCACCAGGGGATAGCGTCGATTGAGCGCGGCAATGGAATCAGCGGATAGGGCCGGCGCGGACAGGATGGTCCCCTCGCAGAATTGGGTGGCGATGTCTGCCACCATGGATGACTCGTAGCTGGCCATCTGTCGGGTCTGCTGAATCAGGGTCTGATATCCCATGCTGAAGGCCTGATCCGATACCGCCGCCGCCAGGACAGCAGAGAAGGGCGAACGGTCCAGCTCCACCGTGGAGAAGCCGATGATTCCGGATCTGCCCGAGCTGAGCCGCCGGGCCGCCAGATTGGGCCGGTATCCCAGCCGCTGAGCCGCCTCCAGCACACGACGCGCCGTGGAGGGTTTGACCGAGGATTTGCCCCGTAGGGCGTTGGACGCCGTCATCCGCGACACCCCGGCCTCGCCGGCCACATCATCCAGAGTCGTCACTTTTAGCCGTCGCTTCCCTCGCGCCTGATTCGCCAGCCCATTCTATCGCCGGGCAGACAAGGAACTTGAAGCTGAAATACGGGTTGCAATACGATGTTTGCTTGCTTTGTCTTCAGTGAGGCGGTAAACAGAGACGCTGTGCTGGCACGAAGCCCGAGGCTGGCTTGACCTATATGGATCCGATATCACAAACGGCGTCGTGTGTTCTTGTTTTTTCAGGTAGCATGATGAGTGTAGTGGTGTTGGGGAGTTGGCTGGGTTTCGATATGGCTTGTACGCCGGCGTGGGGGCTGGCTTGAGCAGTGGAGAGCTGGACGGCATCCTGACGGATAGGACGTTGTAAGCAGGGATTCATCGGCACGTTTCTGGGGATGTTCGAGGTGACTGTGTCCGGTGCGGGCGAAAGGTTGTCGGCTTATGCATCTGGGTACCCGTCTGCGTCGCGCCTCGGCGACGACGATCCTCCTGCTGGGCCTGCTGACAGGCCTGGCAACGGCATCCGCCAACGCGGACGCTCCCCCATTCATCGAGTGGGGTCGTCAGACCCCCCACACAGCTGAACAAACCCCCGGCATCCCCCCCGGCAGCACAACCGGCACCCCACTGCCCTCACCCTCGCCAATACAAGCCACCACATCATTAAGTCCAACAGCAAGCCCAAACACTCCGTCATCGACGACGGGAACACCCGACAACACAGGATTCACTTCAACCAAGCCGTCCGATACCGCTGATCAAACTTCGCATGTGGTGAACTTCGACCCGGCCGACGGCAACACGCCTACCCAATCAACTGTGAAAACCGGCACCCTCGCCACTCCCCCGCAGCAGAACCCGCAACGTCCCGGCTTCCGGTTCGACGGGTGGACACGTGACGGCCAGCCCTACGACTTCCAGACCCCCATCCTCCAGGACACCACCCTGAAAGCACACTGGTCGAAAACCACGGACTGGACGCTGAGCCCGGAGCACGGGCCCGCCACCGGCACTAGGCTAACCATCAAGCCGCCCAGCCTGCAGGAGCCTTACTATGTCAACGTCCATACCGCAGGAGAGCAGGTTATCGGCCTGACAGGCAACGGCCGCATCCACACCTGGACGCAGGACCACACACCCAAACAGGTTCCTTTCCCCGCCCAGGCTCACGAAGGGTTCCACTACCAGCAGGCCACAGCCGGCAGCCACCTGCAGGCAGCACTCGGATCCGACCAGCACATATACACCTGGGACAACCAGCAGCCCGCGCCTACGCTCTTCGACACCGGACAGGATGTCGGGTTCACCAGCATCAGCATGAACGGAGACCTGCTACTGGCCGTGGACCGGCAGGGCCGAATCCACAGCCACCAGGCCGGCCAAGATCCGAAATCCACTGAGCGGGCCACGTTCAGCCTGCCCGGGCAGGCGCAGGCCGTCGCCGCCGTCGCCTCCGGCATCCAGGCCCTCATCGTGGACGCGGACGGACAAGCCTGGACCTTGGAGACGATCAACACCGGGAAAGCCAAACCAGAACGCATCAAGCAGGACCCGGGCATGCGCATCGTCCAAGTCCAAGCCCTCAACCAGGGATTCCTCCTGCTGGACACAGACGGTCATACCCATCACCTGGCCGACAGCACAACCAGCATCACAGCTTTCATCCTGCCAAAAAGCATGAAAGCCAGCCGGATCACCACCAACGACAGCCAGGCCCTCATCGTGGACAAGGACGGCCATATCTGGGCCTGGAAGCCCGGCGAAACACCCACCAGTGCGAATAAAGAGAACCAACGCTACATGCAAGCGGTTCGCATCGGCAGCAGTATCACCGCCTGGGACAGGCAGGGCGGCATCTACAGGTGGAGCCTGGACGGGCAGGGCCAGCCCGGCCAGCCAGTAAGAATCAACACCATCATAGAATCCACCTTGGAATCAGCCAGCATGGACAGCCAGCCGCTTAAACTCACCAGGAACAACGGCTCATGGCAGGCGGACATGCCCGCACGCAAGCCAGGGCCAGCCGCCATTCTCATCACAGGTAGTCAGGACGGCCAGCCCTTCACCAAGAGCCTGAAGTACACGGTCGACCAGCCGCTGATACGAGGCGCGGAACCAAGATCCACGCTCACGGTCCGATTCAACACGGGCGGAGGAAAACCCGAACCAGCAGACCAGCATTTCCCCACCACCAACGGCAGGGTGAAGCGGCCCTCCCCCGAACCTACGCGCCAAGGCTTCCTGTTCGACGGATGGTTCACCGGCGAGGTAGCCTACGACTTCAGCAAGCCCGTCACTAAGAATCTGACCCTGACCGCCAAGTGGACGCCGGCAAGCCGGAACAGCACGTGGAGCATCAGCCCGGACAAGGGCAGCCAGCTGGGCAGGGAATCCACCACCATCACCCCGCCAGACAGCGCCAGCCGGGGCATCAGGTTCAGCCAAGTCAGCGGATCAAAAAACAATATCTATGCTTTTTCCTTGGCTGTGGGCAGCGACGGCAACGCCTACGCCTGGGGAAACAACAGCAATGGGCAGCTCGGCGACGGGACGGACACCAGGCAGACTACGCCGGTCATGGTGAACAAGCCTGACCGCAACACGTACCCGGACCTGCCAGAGGATTTCACCTACGTACAAATCAGCGCCGGAGGCTATCATTCCCTGGCCCTGGGCAGCGACGGCAACGCCTACGCCTGGGGAAACAACAGCAATGGCCGGCTCGGCGACGGGACGACCACCGAACGGCATACGCCTGTCAGGGTGAACAAGCCTGACCGCAACACGTACCCGGACCTGCCAGAGGATTTCACCTACGTGCAAATCAGCGCCGGAAACGATTATTCCCTGGCCGTGGGCAGCGACGGCAACGCCTACGCCTGGGGTGTCAACGGCTCCGGCCGGCTCGGCGACGGGACGACCACCGAACGGCATACGCCTGTCAGGGTGAACAAGCCTGACCGCAAGGCGTACCCGGACCTACCCAAGGATTTCACCTACGTGCAAATCAGCGCCGGATGGGAGCATTCGCTGGCCGTGGGCAGCGATGGCAACGCCTACGCCTGGGGAAACAACAGCAATGGCCGGCTCGGCGACGGGACGACCACCGAACGGCATACGCCTGTCAGGGTGAACAAGCCTGACCGCAAG
>NZ_JACFPL010000004.1:134155-134451 GCF_016102005.1 Bifidobacterium choladohabitans | reverse complement strand
CCTGGGGAAACAACAGCAATGGCCGGCTCGGCGACGGGACGACCACCGAACGGCATACGCCTGTCAGGGTGAACAAGCCTGACCGCAAGGCGTACCCGGACCTGCCAGAGGATTTCACCTACGTGCAGGCCAGCGCCGGAGGCGCTCATTCCCTGGCCCTGGGCAGCGACGGCAACGCCTACGCCTTGGGATGGAACGGCAGTGGCCAGATCGGCGACGGGACGACCACCGAACGGCATACGCCTGTCAGGGTGAACAAGCCTGACCGCAAGGCGTACCCGGACCTGCCAGAGGAT
>NZ_JACFPL010000004.1:0-134057 GCF_016102005.1 Bifidobacterium choladohabitans | reverse complement strand
ATTTCACCTACGTACAAATCAGCGGCGGAGCCGATCATTCGCTGGCTGTGGGCAGCGACGACAAAGTCTGGGCATGGGGATGCAACTGGTATGGCCAGCTCGGCAACAACACCATCAGCGGGTACAGTGACGTGAATCCTGTTCCTGTGCGCGTGCGCGACCCCGCCAACCCCACCGACAAGAGCAAAGGACTAAAAGCCACACAGGTCAGCGGCGGGTGGCATCTTTCGCTGGCCCTGGGCAGCGACGGCAACGCCTGGGCATGGGGTGCTAACGACAGTGGCCAGCTCGGCGACGGCACAGGAAACACCAAGTCGGCTCCCGTGCCGGTGGTGTTCAACCTGCAGCTGGTGATCACCGGCGTCAGATTCGACCAGACTGCCGTATCAGGCTTGACGCGCGGCGATGGCAACAGTGTCAGCGTGCTCACGCCTGCACACCAGCCGGGCACGGTCACGGTCAGCGTCGACTACATGATGGGTGGCACAGGAATCACCCTGACCGACACTTCCCTCAGATACACGTACCTGCCCGCAGGCGTGCTCCCCAAGGCCGGAGGGGAAGGCATCCTACTCGCCCTGGGCACCGGCATGACCGGCATGGGCGGAGTCCTCGCATCCCGCCGCCACCGGAGGGAAACGCACCGACTGCTTTACGCTTCGCACGAGTAAGAAAAGGCCTGGGGCGCGTATCAATCCCCCCGCCCCCGGCCCATATAGGGGGCAGGGAGGAAAAGTGCCACTTAAGGCCCAACCCCAAGAGAGCCGACACCCCCTCCCATGCCCCCACCGCACATATCAGTCGACCGCCCGAACGGAACAGAGGAAGCGACTCCTCTTATCCAGCTCGGACGGTCGACTACAACTGTTCTACTGCTGGTCGGCAGTCGTGGCGTAGATGGTCTTCTTGCAGACCAAATACACAACCAGGCCCAGCAGGGACACAGCAGTCCCGATCAGCAGCAGGTTGCTGTAGTTGGCGGCCGGACCGGTAGCGCCCATGATGCTGAAGCCCTCCAGGCTGGGCTTGCCCATCAGGCCGCCGATGATGGCGATGCCGATGGAGCCTGTCACGTTCATGACCAGATCGTTCATGCCCACGCCGCGGCCCGACTGATCCTGGGGCAAGGTGTCAAGCACGGTGGAGACGATGGGCGAATACATCAGTCCGACCCCGGCATAGTAGACACAGGCAGTCAGCGTCAGGGCCAGCAGGCCGGAATTGACCACCAGAGCCGTCCCGGCGAAGCCCAGAATCATCAGACAGGCGGCGATGATGATGGCTGTCTTTCGGCCGATCTTATCTACAATGGCGCCCGAGGTGGTGCCCAGCACGGCGGCCACCAGGAATGCCCAGACCACATGCAGGGAGACCGTGGTGGTCGACACCTTGTAGACGTCACGTCCGATGGCGTTGAAGATGGGCGACATGCAGTAGTTCATGAAGTAGAAGATCAGAATCAGCCCGATGCCCATCAGCCAGCGCTTGTTGCGGAAGAAGTCCGGGGTGATGAAGGGGCTCTTGGCCCGGCTGATGTACACGGCGAAGATCAGGTAGCAGACAGCGGAGGCCACCAGCAGCCACCAGGCCGTGTACGAGAAGAAGAGGGTCAGCAGGGCCGTGGCCAGTCCGAAGATGACGAAGCCCAGCCAGTCCACCTTCTCGCCGTTGCCACCGCCGGTGGGCAGGCTCTTGAGCAGGATGGGCAGGAAGATGATGGTGACCGCGGGAATCAGGAAGAGGTACTGCCAGGCTATGGAGCTGAGCAGGCCGGCGGCAAAGATGCCGATAGCTGCAGACACCTGGTAGCCTGCCGTGAAGATGCCGAAGAAGATCACCTTCAGGGAGGGCTTGAGGTACTTGGTGGCCACGACCAGGTAGGCCGAGCCAGCCACCTGTTCGCCGGCGGTCTGCAGCAGCCGGGCCGCGATCACATTCCAGATGTTGGGGGCCATGATCGTGTTGGCCACGTATCCGTACACGGACCCGATGAACAGTATGCACAGGCCGAAGGTGACCAGCTTGCGCAGGGATACGAAGTCACCCAGGGACCCGTAGATGAAGCAGACGATGCCCAGGACGATGCTGGGCAGGGCCGTGATCAGCGAGGCCTGGTCGGGGGCGCCGGCATCCTTGCCGACCTGCTGGAAGACCAGGTTGAAGCCCTGCAGGCACAGGGTGCCCAGGACGAAGGTGATCAGCAGCAGGATCAGCGATCGTACGGCTGTCGAATCCTCGGTGGATTGCTTTTCGGACATAATGTCTTCAATTCTCTTTCTTTTGCGTGAACTTGCCGGGGATGGAGGACCTCAATCGGCCTGGGAGGCCAGCCTGGTGATCCGGGTCATGAACTCGTCCAGGAAGCGGGGCACGTCCACGCCGACGGCCACGCGCATGGTCTTGTTCGGGTCGTTGAGCCGCTGCTCGTCCCCGATGGTACGCCCGCGAGTGGCGCCTTCGGTCTCCACCTTCATATTGATGGGCAGGGTGGTGACCAGGGTCGGATCCACGGCCACGCCCACGGCCAGCGGATCGTGCAGGCCGCAACCACCCAGATGGGGCGAGGTGGTCTCGTAGGCCTTGATGTAGAAGTCGGTCATGTCCGCCAGGAAGTTGCCTGCCGCAGTGCCCAGCTGCCGCCAGCGGGCGGTCTCCTTGTAGGTCAGCAGGGTCTGCAGGGTCACGTCCAGGCCGACCATGGTCACGGGAGCGCCGGAGCGGAAGAGCACATCGGCCGCGTCCGGGTCCTGGGAGATGTTGGCTTCCTGCCAGGCGTCCACATTGCCCGGCACGGTCAGGGCCCCGCCCATGAGCACAATGGAGCCTATTCGCTGGGCGATGTCAGGCTCCTTGGCCAGGGCGGCGGCGATGTTGGTCATGGGGCCGGTGGGCACGTAGACCAGATCCTTGCCGTAGGTGTTGACCGCATCGATGATGAAGTCCACGGCCGACTGTGTCTCAGCCTTGCGGTCCGAGTCGGGGATAGCCACGTCGCCGATGCCGTTCTCGCCGTGGATGAAGGCGGAGACGGGCAGCACCTCGAAGGAGTCCGCCTTACAGGCGTGGGACAGGCCCGGGTAGACCTTGACCTCAGGATGACCCAGCAGGTCGGTGATGGCCAGATCGTTGCGGATGCCCTGCTCCAGGAGCACGTTGCCATAGGTGCCGGTTATGCCGATCAGCTCAACTTCGGGGCTGCCCAGGGCATAGGAGATAGCCAGAGTGTCGTCGACACCAGTGTCCAGATCGAGAATCAGCTTACGCATACAATGTTTCCTTTCATCGCCATGGCTGTATGGAACCATGGCCGTATGCATCCACGATGTCCTTGTGGTGGATGCTTGTTTATCATATGCGAAATCGAGCGGTTTCGCTCCCCTATGACATGCGCAAGTCGTGGACAATATCCGCAAATGTTCATATAGCCCGCAACCAGGGCCCGGATAACGAATCCGGATAGCGAATCCAGCAGCTGGTTCTCCGGCTGATTCCCCCTATCCACAATGGCGAGCCTGGTCGACGGACCGCTCCCCCAGATGCCTATGATTACCCTGATTAAGCCCGGATGATCTGGCGAAAGGGAGCCCATGGCTGCGATTCAAGGACGGCGGCGCAATCTGCAACTGATGACCGCCCTGGGTGTGCTGGCCGGCGGCCTCTATGGCTATACCTTGACCGTCATCTCCGGCGCGCTGATCGGCATGAATCTAGGCTCCGGCCCGGGCGGGCATCTGACTGCCGGCGAACAGGGCATGGTCACCTCAGCCCTGCTGATAGGAGCTGCATTGGGATCCTACCTGGCTGGCAAGTTCAACGACCGTTTCGGCCCCAAGCACATCATCCTGGCCGGCGCCCTGCTGGCCATCCCCGGAGCCCTGCTGAGCGCCCTGGCCCCCAGCCTGATCCTGCTTGGTCTGGGAAGATTGATCATCGGGGCTGGCATCGGCATGACCTCGACCATCGTGCCCATCTACCTGGCCGATATGGTCGGCACGGAGGAACGCGGACGGGTGGTTTCGGTCAACTCGGTCATGATTGTGGTCTGGCAGCTGCTGGCCGTCAGTGTCAACGCCATCCTGGACCGGATGGGTGCCGACTGGCGGACCATGCTCTGGGCCCTGGTGCCTCCGGCCATCCTGCTGGCCCTGCTGGCCTGCTTCCTGCAGGACAGCCCGGCCCACCTGATCCGCCGTGGCCAATCGGACCAGGCAGCGGTCTTCCTGGAATCCACCCGCGACCAGGCAGAGGCCCGGGTGACCATGCGGGAGCTGTCGCATCCGGCGAGCGCGAAGACCGCCGGCTTCAAGGCCCCCTGGCTCCGGCGGGTGCTGATCGTGGGCATTGGCGTGGCCATGATCAACCAGCTGACCGGGCTGAACATCGTCAACTATTACGCGCCGACCATCTTCACCGACACCCTGGGCTTCGACCCCTCCCTGTCCATGGTGGCCACCGTGCCCGTCATCCTGGTCTCCGCCATAGCGGCAACCATCGGAGGGCTGGGACTGATCGACCGCTTCGACCGCCGCGCCATTCTGGCTGTGGGACTTGCAGGCACCATCATCTTTCTGGCGGCCATCGGGGTCTGCTACCGGTTCGTCGGCGCCCCGGGCAGCGGGTCACGGACTGCCGCCTGGATCATGATCGGCATGATGATGATCTACGTGGTCTTCGTCCAAGGGCTGGTGGCCCCGGTCACCTGGCTGCTCCTGTCAGAGATTTTCCCCCAGCAGGTCAAGAGCCGTGGCATGGGCTACGCCAACGTGGCCATGAACCTGACCAACTTCGGGCTCTCCCTGGTCTTCCCCACCCTGCTGGCCCGGCTGGGCGGCACCGGCACCTACCTGCTCTTCGCCCTGATCAATGTGTGCGCCCTGGTGTTCGCCTGGGTCATGGTGCCCGAGACCCGTGGCAAGAGCCTGGCCCAGATCGAGCAGGAGGCCCGGGCCCGGGCATGAAACCGGCATAAGAAGAGGGCGGAACCGGATACCGGCCCGCCCTCATGGAATCTGATACTTCAGATTCATATGCCTCAAATGTTGAAGACCTGCTTGGCCAGCTTGGCGATGGTGTCGCCGCCCAGCTGTGCGACATCATTCTTGCACTGGTTGATCCTGCCGAAGAGCTGGTCCGCGTCGTTGTATGACAGGGGCTGGCCGATCTCCTTGGACAGGTCAACCAGCTGGTCGATGGTCTCCAGGTTGCTCAGCTTCTCTACCAAGGTCTTCTCGTCCATGAATCACTCCTCTGTAAGCGGCGGTGCAGACACCGGGGGCCTTGCGCCATCGATGCCCACCTTTCTCCTCCCATCATAGCCAGCTAGCGGATGAACCAGGCGCGCAGAGAGGCTCAAATCAGGTCGTAGGAGAAATCGTGGATCTGGTCTAGGGCCTGCCGGCTCTCCTCCAGCCAGGTCATGGCCACCGGATAGACGTGTCCCAGGGTCTGCAGGCGGTTGGGCCTCAGGTCATGCAGCTCGAAGTCGCGGCCCTTCCCGCACAGAATCTCGGCCAGCTTGAGCGCGTCACCCTGCAGAAAGTCGTCGGCGCTGGTGTTCAGGAATACCGGCGGCAGGCGGACCATGTCGACCATGGTCGTCAGGTCGGCCACCTGGTCGCCACCAGCCTGCACGAAGCTTCTGAAGAAGGATGGAGCAACCATGGCCAGGGCATTGGTGGCGGATCCAGTTGTATCGGAGTCTTCCGGATCCACCGATAAGTAAGGAGTCAGATCGAACAGGCCTGAGACGAAGGCAGCACCCCGGGGCCGCAGCCCGGCAGGCTTCAGCCCCAGCCTCTGCGCGAATTGGTCATCGGACTCCACAGCCAGCATATAGAGCGCCAGGGTGCCTCCGGCCGAGTCACCCGTCAGAAAGATCCTGTCGGGCGAGACCGGATACTCGTCCAGGTGGTTCTTGATCCAGGTCAGAGCGGTCAGCACGTCAGACAGCTGGCCCATGAAGTCCGTGCTGGGGATCAGCCGGTAGTTGACCGAGAAGACCGCAAAGCCACGCTGGGCCAGGTGGGTACAGAAGTTCCGGTTGAGCTCCTTGTAGCCGTACATGAACCCGCCGCCGTGGATGTCGATGTAGACCGGGGTAACCCTGCCGTTGCGCAGCAGTACATCATGAGGCAGGTAGAGATCCAGCTTGTGGGCTCGCAAACCATCGTCCACATAGGCGATGTCGTTGAAGCAGTCCACCCCCTCGGGCACCTGCCAGTGACGGGAACGGGGAGCGTCCATGCGTCCGAAGGTCAGCCGGGATCCCAGAACGGCCCGAACCATATCGGGACTGCAACCATCCAGGTCCCCGTCGACCTCGGTCCATCCCTCCAACAGTTCACGTTCCTCGTCGGTTACGGTCATCTGTGCATCCTTGCTCATCATTCAGCCCTCATCACTCCAACCCGCACAGCTTTTCGCATCCGGTCTTGCGGGTTTACAGCCAATATACCTTGCCGGCAAACGGACACTCCTGCCCCTGGTCGCGCTCCTGCCGGTAGAATGACGGAAACAGCGACAGAAAGGCCAAGGATGACAATCGCAAGCTACGAAGGCGTATCCGCGCTCTCCCTGGGCCTGCCGCCCACCACCGCCATTCCAGCAGCCAAGGGCGAACTGCCCATACGAGCTTTCACCACGCGACCGCCCGTCTCCTCACGGCTGCGCCAGCACTTCTCCACCAGCGTCGACAGGATCGTCATGCTGGCCCTGCTGCGGCCCGGGACCATCCCTGTGACGGATGGCGCGCACTGCCATGAGGTGCTGGTCATGGCCATCGGGCTGAAGACCCCCGATGTGCCGGAGGACGTGCTGGAACATATCGCCGCCATGCGCTCCTCAGGTATGGTTTTCATCACCATTCACCAGGGCGAAGAGGGTCTGGCCTGCACCCCGGCCGTCCGCCGGGCCCTGCCCACCAAAGCCGGTCATGAGACCAGACATACGCTCCACCTGGGCAGGCCACGCCCTGCCGATAAGACCAAGTTGACCCTGGTCGGCGACGATATGGACCAGGTTTGGGACAGCCTGTGTGCCCAGGTGACCCTGGACCAGGCTGACGGCACGGATCTGGACAGCCGCCTCGCCGTCCGCGAGCGCATCGACCTGCTCAAGGCCCAGGAGGCCAAGCTGACCGGGGACCACGGCCGGGCCAAAACCACCCAGGACCGCAACACGGCCTTCGCCAAGCTCCAGAAGGTCCGTGCAGAGCTGAAGCAGCTTTCCGCCGATAATTAGACGGCAGAGAATCAGGACGCAGAGTCCGGCCAGGCCTGATTCGTCACTTTGGGCCGGTCAGCGGTCCCAGTATGCTCACCCAACTCGGCGCTCTCGTCGGGAATATCCCTGTAGGCCAGATATCTGCGCAGTTCGAAGGCCGTGGCCAGGATGGGATAATCGCTCAGGCGTCGGGGGTTGTACCCTGTCTCTCTGGCCAGGGCATCCAGTCGGTTCTGCATGGTGTTCTTGTGGATGAACAGCTCCTGGGCGGCGTGGGTGATGCTGCCGTTGTGCCGGGTGTAGGCACTGAAAACCCTCTCGAACCGATCCACCCGATCCGACTCCAGACCAGCAAAGACCTGATCCACAAAGGCCCGGCACTGCTCGATGGGCAGTGAGGTGATCAGCCGCCCCACGCCCATCTGCTCGTACCGATACCGCTGGTCGTCGGTAGTGAACCCGGCCCAGCGCGCAGCAACGCAGGCCTGCCGGTAGCTGTGCCAGTACTGGCCCGGGTCCGCCTGGATCATCCCCGCGCCCAGCACCACCTTGGAGCCGACCACCCTACCCAGGGCCTGGCGCAGAGCAGTCACGAACTCATCCAACTCGGCATCCTCCATCTGCGGAGCATAGATGCGAAAGTCCCTGGGGCTCACGGCGAAGAGGGGAACCCCGAAGGACAAGCACGTCTGGCAGAGCCTCTCGTAGAGCCGATCCTGGTTGAGTCTTTCCAGCCGGATACCTGGCGCCCGACCGACCAGAGCCCGCCGTGGACCTGGCAGATCCAGGTCCAGAGCCAGGGCCAGGGCGTTCATCAATTCGTCGTCCTTGTGCTCCAGGGTCAACAGGTTGACCAGGTTGCTGGTCATGATCCGCCGGTTGAATCGGGCGATCTGCTCCATGTTGGCGAAGAGCATGAGCTCGGTCATACGCTCGATGATCCCGCCCAGAGCGCCCACCTTGTTCACAGGACCCGTGATCCCGATGACCGCCACCACCGCATCGTTGAGCACCACCGGCACGTTGACCCCGTCACGGGCCCCCTGATAAGGATGCCGACGATCCACGGCAACGGTTCGACAGTCAACGGCCGCCTGACGGGCCGCGTCATGGAAGCTGCCGATGCGCGAAGGATCAGTGCTGGCCACCATGGTTCCCTCGGTGTCGAAAAAGTTGATGTTGTACTCGATTACATCCTTGAGATTGTCGACGATTGTCTGCGCCGTCGCAGGGTCTATGGTCATGGCGCCTCCCTACGAACATGGTACATGAACCATTTACGCCAGCGCCATCCATCGCTTTTCGGGTATGGGTGCCCTGGCAAAAAGTGCACAACAGAGCCACACTGAAAGTGAGAAAAATTATGGGATCGTTACTGGTCCGGCAACTACGACGATGCTGACCCTGGTCCCTGGCACAAGTTACGGATCAAAGGAACTGACATGGACATTACCCTGTCATGGTGGGCCGCCCTGCTGGGTCTGGCCCTGGCCATCATCCTCATTCTCAAGAAGCTCAACACCACCTATGCGCTCATGCTGGGAGCCATCGTAGGCTGCCTGATCGGGGGTGCCTCCCTGGGCCAGACCGTCAACATCGTGGTGGCCGGCTCCCAGAGCGTCATGGGCACGGTCATCCGGGTCCTGGCTGCCGGCGTGCTGGCGGGGGTCATGATGGAGTCCGGCGCCGCCAACCGGATAGCCCGGGCCATTGTGGACGGCCTGGGCGAGCGCATGGCCATCCTCTCCCTGGCCCTGGCCACCATGATCATCTGCGCCGTCGGAGTCTTCATCCCCGTGGCCGTCCTGATCGTGGCACCCATCGCCATCGAGGTCGGCAGCCGGCTCAAGATCTCCAAGCTGGCCCTGCTGATCGCGCTGTCCGGCGGAGGCAAGGCCGGCAACATCATCTCCCCCAATCCCAACACCATCGCGGTGGCCTCGGGATTCCACATACAGCCCTCGGCGGTCATGATCGGCAGCTTCATACCGGCCTTATGCGGACTGGCCATGGCCGTCCTGCTGGCCACCGTCATGCAGCATCGCGGACGGATCGTCACCATGGACGACCTGGGCGAGGACGCAGCCAAAGCCTCCAAGGACAAGGATCTGCCCTCCCTGGGACGCTCCCTGGTGGCCCCAATCACCGCCGTGGTCCTGCTCCTGCTCAACCCCGTGGGTTCCATTCTGCACATCGGCCTGCTGGAGCGGTTCCAGGTGGATGCCATGTACATCCTGCCCCTGGCATCCATCCTGGGCCTGCTGGCCATGGGACAGGGCGGCAAAATCCTCACGTACACCAGCGCCGGCCTGCAGCGCATGGTTGATGTGGTCCTCATCCTGATCGGAGCCGGAGCCCTGGGCGGGCTGATCACCAGCTCCGACCTGCCCAAGCAGATCGTCAACATCATCCACGCCATGGGCGTGCCCGGATCCATGCTGGCCCCCATCGCCGGCATCCTCATGGCCGCAGCCACAGCCTCCACCTCCACGGGCGTCATTTTGGGCAGCAGCTCCTTCGGCAAGTCCATCCTGGCCTTCGGCACCTCGGGGGTGGCCGCCGCCGTCACCATGCAGGCGGGCGCCACGGTCATCGACCAGCTGCCCCACGGCAACTACTTCCACGTAACCGCCAAATCCATCAACATGACCCTGGGCGAGCGGATGAAGGTGGTCCCCTTTGAGTTCCTGGTGGGCCTGACCATGACCCTGGTGGCCATGCTGGTCTATCTGGTCTTCTGAAACGACGGATCAGGAAAGGTAACAACCATGAAAATCATCATTGCACCCGACTCCTTCAAGGGCAGCCTGACCGCCAAGGAGGCTGCAAATGCCATCGAACGCGGATTGCGACGCAGCCCACTCAAGGCCGAAATGGTCCTGGTGCCCATGGCCGACGGTGGCGAGGGCACGGTCCAGTCCCTGGTCGATGCCACCTCAGGCCATATGATCCAGGCCCAGGTCACCGGACCCCTGGGTCAGACCGTGAACGCCAGCTACGGCATCCTGGGTGACGGACGGACAGCCGCCATCGAGATGGCTGCGGCCAGCGGCATTCAGTTCGTCAACGAACAGACCCGCGACCCGCTGGTCACCACCACCTACGGCACGGGCGAGCTGATCAGCAAGGCCCTGGACCAGGGCGCGCAGGAGATCATCGTCGGCCTGGGCGGCTCGGCCACCAACGACGGCGGTGCCGGCATGGCCCAGGCCCTGGGTGCCCGGTTCCTGGATGCCGACGGGCATGAACTGACCCAGGGTGGAGCGGCGCTGGCCCGGCTGGACCGAATCGACGTCTCCGGGCTGGATCCCCGATTGGCCCGCACCCGTATTCGTCTGGCCTCGGACGTGACCAACCCCCTGACCGGCCCCGAAGGAGCCTCGGCCGTCTTCGGACCGCAAAAGGGGGCGGACCCATCCATGGTGGCCACCCTGGATGCGGCCCTGGCCCACTATGCTGCCGTCATTCGCGAGGACCTGCATCGGGAGGTGGAGACCAAGCCGGGCGCGGGGGCCGCCGGCGGTCTGGGCGCGGGATTCCTGGCCTTCACTCCGGCCGTCATGGCTTCGGGCGTCAGCATCGTGGTGGAGACCACCCGTCTTAAGGAGTTGGCCCGCGGCGCCGACCTCTGCTTCACAGGCGAAGGCGGCATCGACTTCCAGACCGGTTTCGGCAAGACCCCCATGGGCACAGCCAAGGCCGTCAAGGAGTCCTCCCCCGGTTGCAAGGTCATCGCCCTGGCCGGCAACGTGGGCGCCGGGACCGAAGCGCTCTACAAGGTGGGCATCGACGCCATCTTCAGCATCAGCCCGGGGGCCGTCAGCCTTGAGGATGCCATGGCCAAGGCCGCCGACAACCTATCCGCAGTGGCCGAGAACATCGGCAGGCTCCTGGCCTGATCCGACTCTCGGATCAGCAGAACAACGAAAAGGCTCCGGATGCTTTGCGCACCCGGAGCCCCCTAGTAATCAGAACCCCTGTCGGAATCCCTGTTCGGCATAACCTTCAACAGTCATGCTAAACAGTGGGAAGTCATCAGTCGAATTCGGTGATGACCGAACGGATGACCTCGCCGTTGACCAGCTGCTTGTAGGCCTCGTCGATCTGGCTCAGCTTGATGTGCTGGCTGACAATGTCATGCATGTTCAGCCTGCCGTCCACAGCGAAGTCGGCATACATGGGGATGTCGTGCTTGATGTTGGTGGAGCCCATCCACACACCCTTGAAGCCGCGCTGGTGGACCAGCAGGTCGGCCGGGTTGATCTCCAGGGAGACCGTGGCATCCGGCTTGGTCAGGCCGATCGGGTAGGCGGTGCCACCCACGCCCAGCATGTCCCAGGCCTGCTTCATGGTGACGGGCAGACCGATGGCCTCGAAGGCCTGGTCCACGCCGCCGTCAGTCAGCTCGCGCACCTTGGCCACAGGGTCCTCGTTCTTGGAGTTGATGACGTCGGTGGCGCCGAACTTGCGGGCGAACTCCAGCTTGTTGTCCAGCAGGTCGATGGCGATGATCCGCTTGGCCCCGCAAATCCGGGCTCCCGAGATGATGTTCAGGCCGATGCCGCCGGTGCCGATGACGGCCACGGTGTCGCCGGGACGCACATGGGCGGTGTTGATGGCCGCTCCGGCTCCGGTGATGGTGGCGCAGCCGATGCAGGCGGCCTCATCCCACTTGACCTGGTTGTTGACCACGGCCAGCTGGTTCTCGTGAATCAGGGCCTTCTCGGCAAAACCGCCGGTGCCGAAGGCCTGGGTGATGGGCCGGCCGTCCGGGAAGGACAGACGGGGCTTCTCGCCTGCGCCGCGCACGCACTCCTGCTGCTGGGTGCAGGACTGGGGCTGGCCCTTGAGGCAGTTGGCGCAATGTCCGCAGACCTGCTCCAGGGAGGCCACCACGTGGTCGCCCACCTTGATGCCGGACACCTCGGGGCCCACGGCCTCGACGATGCCCGAGATCTCATGGCCGATCACAGCCGGGAAGGGGAAGAACTTGTCGTCATCCTCGACCAGGTGCAGATCCGAATGGCACAGACCCGAGGCCTGCACGTCCACCAGGACCTCCGCGCCAATGGGGTCGTCAATGATGATCTCCTCGGGCTGGGCAAAGCCCTTGCCGATGCCGTAGGCAATCGACGCCTTGATCTTCTGAGGCATAAACCATCTCCTAATCGCAATGCCGCCACCGGCCTCATGCCGGGCAGGGCAAAAACAACGTTGAATATTCCGCTGTGGCAACGGCCATCCTCAATGTATGCACCGCTGCCGCAGACCACCTTCATGCTAGCAGGAAAGAGGGGTCAATAGGCATTTAGACTGGCCCGGGAAGAGGCCTCCGGCGTTTCCTCGACGGGGACTCCAGGCATCCATAGAATGGGCTTCATGTGTGGACGATTCGCGGCCGACCTGGACTACTCCAACCTGGCCCAACACTACAGTGCCCGGCAGGCTCCCGGACTGCCCGAACCCTCATGGAACATCAGCCCCGGGTCGGTCATCGCCCTGGTGGCCCAGGACCGACACGGGCAGCGGCACCTGCATCCGGCCCGCTGGAACCTGGTCCCCTCCTGGTCCGAAAGCGATCGGATGGCCTACCCCACCCACAACGCCCGGGTGGAGAGCGCCCTGACCAAGCGGACCTACGCGGACTCGGCCAGGAGTCAGAGGGCCATCATTCCGGCCAGCGGCTACTACGAGTGGACACCTGACCACCAGCCCTACTACTTCCAGGCCCCCGACGGCCACACCCTGAACATCGCCGGCCTCTACTCCTGGTGGCGTGCCAGGCCTGGTCAACCCTGGCTGCTGACGGCCACCATCCTGACGACGCAGGCCACGCCGGGGGCCGCCCGGGTGCACGACCGGATGCCCCTGCTGATCACTGATGAGAACGTGGACCCCTGGCTGGACCCAGGCATAGAGGGCAGTACGATCCTGCCCCAGGCTGTGGAGCCTGGCCGTCATGCTTCTAAAGAATTGACCATGCACCCGGTGGCGCCCCTGAAGGGGGACGGTCCGGAGCTGACTGAGGCCATGGCCCTGGACCAGAGGGTCAAGAGAATTTAGAGATCTCCCAGGATTCAGATGGTGAAGCCCAGCTCCCGCGCAGCCTCGGTGGGGACCGGGTCGTAGGCCCAGTACTCGCTCAGGTTGTCGTCGGAGGACAGACTGCGAATCTCGGCCTTGTCGATGTAGACCTCGCCCGACAGATGGTCGGTCTCATGCTGGAAGATACGGGCCGGCCAGCCGTGCATGTGCTGGCGGTGCTTGCGCCCGGAACGGTCCTCCCAGCTGGCCGTGATGTCCAGCCAACGCCGCCGGACCGCCTGGAATCCTTCCAGGGACAGGCATCCCTCGTAGAAGGCCGCAGTCTCCTGCCCGATAGGCTCATAGGAGGGATTGATGATGACCCTGAAGGGCAGCTCGTCGATCTGACGCGGATCATCCTCATCGTCGCGGACATGATCCTCTATGACGGCGATTGCCAAACCCAGGCCCACCTGAGGTGCCGCCAGCCCCACGCCCGGTGCCTCAAGCATGGTGGCCCGCATGGCCTTGAGCAGCCTGTTCAGAGTCTTGGCTGCCAGTTGACCCTTGTAGGGCTGGGCCTGTTGGCGCAGGACGGGCTCGCCCATCTGCACGATGGGCAGGAGCTCCTCTTTGCCGGCCTCGGCCAGCATGGATTCCACCCGGTGGTTGAGATCGGCGTCGAAGGCCGCCTTTCTGCCGAACATGGATGATTCCGCCTTTCCTGGGTCGTCGGTTCAGATGGCCAGCTCGTCGGCCACGACCGAGGCCAGCCGCTGGCAGACCTGGTCGGCCTGCTCCTGGGTGGCCGCCTCGACCATGACCCTGACCAGGGGCTCGGTGCCCGAGGGCCGCAGCAGGACCCGGCCGGTGTTGCCCAGCATCCGCTCCTCCGCCTCGACCGCATCCTGGACCTTGGCATTGGTGCGGGCCGCGTTCTTGTCCACACCGGGGACGTTGATCAACTGCTGGGGCAGCTGGGGGAAGTCGGCGGCCAGCTCCTTGAGGCTCTTGCCCGAGCGCACGACCTCCTTGGCCAGGGTCAGGGCCGTCAGGGTACCGTCTCCGGTGGTGGCGAACTCCCGGTTGATGACGTGCCCGGATTGCTCGCCGCCCAGGGTGTAGCCCCCGCGCAGCATCTCCTCAAGGACGTAGCGGTCGCCCACAGCCGTCTGGACGGTGACGATGCCCATCTGCTTCAGGGCCAGCTTGAGTCCCAGGTTGCTCATGACGGTGACCACCAGGGTATCGTTGGCCAGCTTGCCCTCGCGCTGCTTGGCTCGGGCCAGGATGCCCATGATCTGATCGCCGTTGACCATGTTTCCCTCTTCGTCCACGGCCAGGCAGCGGTCGGCATCCCCGTCGAAGGCCACGCCCATGACCGCATCCGAGGCCTTGACCATGGCCTGCAGCTGTTCAGGGTGGGTGGACCCGGCGTGCTTGTTGATGTTGTATCCGTCGGGCGAGGCGTTGATGACCACCACGTCCGCTCCGGCCCGGCGCAGGGCCTCGGGGGCCACCACCGAGGTGGCTCCGTTGGCGCAGTCGGCCACGATCCGCAGACCGTCAAGGGGCTTGGGCTGGGTCTTGTCGGGGGCGACAGGGGCCACGGCCTCCACCAGGTGGTCGATGTACATGTTGGTGGCGGTCACCGTGTCATGGGAGACACGGCCCACGCCCTCGCCCACCGGGCGCTCCCAATCCTGGCCCAGGACCGCTTCGATGTCGTCCTCCTTGGAATCCTGGAGCTTGAAACCACCCCGGGCGAAGAACTTGATGCCGTTGTCGGGCATGGGGTTGTGGGAGGCGGAGATGACCGCCCCCATCTCCACGTTGAGCACGCTGGTCAGGTAGGCGATGCCCGGAGTGGGAATGATGCCCACGTCAATCACGTCGAAGCCACCCGAAGACATGCCAGCGGCCAGGGCCGAGGCCAGGAAGTCCCCGGAGACCCTGGTGTCACGGCCGATCAGGGCCCGTCGGCGGCCCGCGGACCGATCCGCGCCACGGCCCAGGACACGGACTGCCGCATCGCCCAGATCCAGGGCCAGTTGTGCAGTCAGGTCCCTATTGGCTAAACCGCGTACACCATCGGTACCGAATAATCTGGGCATTTGCTCTCCTCCGAACGTACCATCCTGCATGCAGGCAACAGATTCATTATGGCCCCGACCCTGACCCGTCGCCACCCGGGCCAGGGTCGGGCGGAATACTCAGCGCAGACGCTCGTTGTATTCGCGGACCTTGAGGATGCGCCTGGAGGACTCCGTGTTCTGGATGATCATCCCGCGCAGGGCCTTGGGAGCCTCGGCGTGCTCGGCCAGCCAGGCATCGCCCGCCTTGACCAGGGCGGCCGGGTCGGCCTTGGTCGGGTAGAGCCCGCCTGCAGACAGGGGGTTGAGCAGGGTCTCCGCAATGTGGAAGGTCTTATGGGTCCAGACCTCGTCCACGGCCGCGAAGAAGCGATCCACGTAGGGCGCGAAGAGCTCCCGATCCCCGGAACCGGAGAAGCCGTCGGCCAGGGCCTCGATCTGCGAGTTGGTCAGATCCTCGTTGTGCAGGGCCTGATCCCAGGCCCAGGCCTTGGCTTCGGCCGTCGGACGTGCAGCCCGAGCTCCCATGGCGAACTCGCGGTTCTCCGTGGTGTCTTTCGCGGCCAGCTCCCGGTCGATCTCGCCGTCAGCCAGCAGGTCGTGGGCGGACAGGGCGTGGATGATCAGCCAGCGGGTGTTGTTGTCGATGGTCAGCCCCTCCAGCTTCAGGTCGCCGCTCAGCAGACCACGGGCGTGATCCTCGAAGTCGGCGTCGTCCCCGTAGCCCAGGTAGGCGCGGACCAGCTGGAACTGCTCGTCCGAACCGGGCTGGGCCTTCATGGCCAGATCCCAGAGCGTGCCGGCCACCAGCTGCAGCATGGGCTGGCGGCGACGGGAGGCGGTGAAGTGGTGGGCTGCCGTGGAGATCTGAGACAGGGCGTAGCGGAAGGTGGTGGACTGGTGCTCGGTGGCCAGGGCTTTCAGACTCAGGCTGATGAAGCGCTCGGCAGGGAACTGCGCATCCCGTGTCATGTCCCAAAGGCTGAGCCAGACCACGGCCCGGGCCAGACGGTCCTCAATCCGGTAGAGATTCTGCGTGGCATACTCCAGTGAATCCTGGTCCAGACGCAGCTTGGCGTAGGTCAGGTCGTCGTCGTTGATCAGGATCAGGGCCGGACGCTTCTTGCCGACGACCTGGGGCACTTCGGCTCCCTGGCCGTCCAGATCCAGCTCGAACCGGTCTGTGCGCACCACCTTGCCGGACTCGTCCTCGTCGTAGAAGCCCACAGCCAGGCGGTGCGGGCGCAGGACCGGATGCTCCTCGGGGGCGGTCTGGTCGATCCGCATGGCGGTGATGGTCCCCTGCTCGTCGGTCTGCACCAGGCTGGTCAGCGTGGTGATGCCGGCCTCCTCAAGCCAGAGCCGGGACCAGTTGCCCAGGTCGCGGCCGCTGGTCTTCTCCAGCTCGGTCAGCAGATCCTTCAGGGTGGCGTTGCCGTGGGCATGGGCCGTCAGATAGTTGTGGATGCCCTGGAAGAAGCGCTCACGGCCCACGTAGGCGACCAACTGCTTCAGCACAGAGCCGCCCTTGGCGTAGGTGATGCCATCGAAGTTGACCTCGGTATCGTGCAGGTCACGGATGGGGGCCACCACCGGGTGGGTGGTAGGCAACTGATCCTCGGTCAGGGCCCAGCTCTTCTCGCCGGAGCAGAAGGTGGCCCAGTCGTCGGTCCACTCGGTGGCCTCGGCGGTGGCCAGGGTCGACATGAACTCGGCGAAGGACTCATTCAGCCACAGGTCGTTCCACCATTTCATGGTCACCAGGTCGCCGAACCACATGTGGGCCAGCTCATGCAGGACGGTCTCCACACGGCGGTTGATCTGGGCCCCGGTGGCCTTGGACTCGAAGACATAGGAGTCGCGGAAGGTGACCAGGCCGATGTTCTCCATGGCGCCCGCGTTGTATTCGGGCACGAAGATCTGGTCGTACTTGGCCCAGGGGAAGGGCAGGTCCCAGGTCTTGGCGTAGAAGGCGAAGCCCTTCTTGGTCACGTCGAAGAGGTATTCGGCATCCCCGTCCAGGGAGTCCTTCAGTGCCTGGCGGCAGTACAGACCCATGGGGATGGTCCGTCCGTCCTCGTTCCGATACTCACTGGTCCATTGGGCGTAGGGGCCGGCGGCGAAGGCGGTCAGGTAGGAGCTCATGACAGGGGTGGTCTGGAAGATCCAGCGGGTCACGCCCTCGGTGCGGCCGCCCTCCAGGGTTCCCTCGGCGGTACGGCTGTCCAGGTCCTGATGGGAGGCGGGAGGCATGTTGGACAGGACCGTCCAGGATGCCGGGGCGTCCACGGTGAAGTCGAAGACCGCCTTGATGTCCGGCTGGTCGAAGACGGCATAGACCCGGCGGGCGTCGGGCACCTCGAATTGGGAGTAGAGGTAGACGTTGCCGTCCGAGGGGTCCACGCTGCGATGCAGTCCCTCGCCTGTGCGCGAATAGCGGCAGAGGGCCTCCACCCGCAGCTGGTTGTGCTGGCGCAGGTCGTTGAGCTCAATCCGGTCCTCCCGGAAGGCCAGGGCCGGGTCCAGACGCCGGCCGTTGAGCTCGATCAGGCTCACCTGGTCGGCGATCAGATCCACAAAGGTGGACTCCCCCGGCCGGGCATCAAAGTCGATCAGGGCCGTGGAGGGGAAGGTGGCAGGCCCCTTGGTCAGGTCCAGATTGACCTTGTAGCTGACATTGGATACGACGACGGCTCGCTCTTCGGCTTCCACACGAGTCAGATTGGCTCCGGGCATGAATTTCCTTTCGCGCATGGATGCCGGTGCCCCCACCGGCATCGGCATAGGTCCTGTATGGATATGGCATGTCAAGTCTAATGCGGGCACCAGCCGACGGGCCAGCGCGACGATTCCCCTCTTTTCTGACGGCGCAGTCCGGACGGGAATAGTCGGGCCTTAAGGCGGTTGTTCATGGTCCATGCCTCACGAGTCTGGCAGAAAGGGAGCGTCATGCAGGTCCGGACCGGGTTCACCACTCAGCAGCTCAACATGCTCTGCCAATACTCCTACGGGATCGGTCGGGGGGATGTCAAGACCCGGCCGGGCCTACACCTGTTCGAGGATCCGGCCCTGGGAAGCTACTGGGTACTGCGGTCCCGCTACTGCCCAGAAAACGGCTTCGAGGGGATGATCGCTGCCCCGGACCTGGAGGGCGGCCCGGACTATGCCCATTTGGTCGTGGTCTACGCAGGCACCAACCTGCGCGATGACCCCCGCCACGACATCCACGCCGCGCTGACCTGCTTCCTGCCGCCGCTGAACGGGGAGCCGGGACAGACACAGCAGGCAGGCATCCTGGCCGAGCAGGCACTTGACCTGGCCCGGCGCAGGGCGGGAACCGACCGTGGGGTGCTCTTTACCGGGCATAGTCTGGGCGGAGGCCTGGCCCTGATCCAGGCGGCGGAGCAGGACCTGCCCGCCCGGGTCTTCTGCGCCGCCGACCCCTGGCGGGTGCTGGACCAGGAGCAGCGTCAGCGGGTGGCCCGTCACCACGGGGACGGAAAATTCCTGGACTATCGTCTGGGCAACGACCGGGTGACCGGGACCGCCAATCGACTGCTGAGCGGACAGGCCGACCGCAGCGCCTGTGTGGTTTGGTGCGGCAAGGGACCCAGCAGGTTCGGACACTGGCTGGGCGACTTCGACTTCGACCAGGGCGGCGAGGTCCTGGTCGAAACTCCCCTTACGGTGACCGCATATCCACGGTAGTATGGAAACCGGGCGGTCTCCAATGAGGGAGCGTCACCCGCCCGCAGGGATGTCATGTTGGGTTATTCAACTTCGTCCGTGCAGGGCCTACACGCATATCAGAGAGGATATACGATATGAAAGCATTGATGTACTACGGCAAGGAAGATGTACGTCTGGAGGACGTACCCGAGCCTGAGCTCAAACCGGGGACCATCAAGATCCACCCCGCCTTCACGGGCATCTGCGGTTCCGATGTCCATCTTTACTACGACGGAGCAGTCAACGGCGGCGGGAATTCGCCCGACCATCCCCATCCCCTGACAGGAGAGACACTGCCGGTGGTCTTCGGCCATGAAATCTCGGGTACCGTCGAGGCCATCGCCGACGATGTGCACACGGATATGAAGGTGGGCGACTCGGTCGTCGTCGAGGCCGAACTCGCATGCGGCGAATGTCCAGCCTGCAAGGCCGGCAACTACAATGACTGCGACAAGCTGGCCGGCATCGGCATCAACGGAGGCGGCGGCGGACTGAGCGAGCATATCGTGGTTCCGGCAGAGCACGTCTTCCCCGTAGGTGACATCCCACTGGATCAGGCTGCCATGATTGAGCCCTTCGCCGTGGCCCACCACGCCATCCGCGCCATGGATCCCCACGAAGGACAGACCGCAGTGGTCGGCGGCGCCGGGCCTGTGGGATTACTCATCGGCACCATTCTGCGCGCAAAGGGAATACGGGTGATCATGTCCGAGCTCTCGTCGGCTCGTAAGGAGAAGGCCCTGCAGTCGCATTCGGCCGACATCGTTGTTGATCCCAGCAAGGAGGACCTGGCAGAGAGGGTCCGCCGCGAGACCGACGAAGCCGGGGCTGACCTGGCCTTCGATGCAGCCGGAGCCGAGCCGGTCGACCACCAGCTTTTGGAGGCCTTGAAGGCCACTGGCGGACTCATGGTCGTTGCCCTGCATGGCAAGCCCATCACGTTGAATCTGACCAAGGAGCTAGGCTTCGGAGAGAAGTTCATCCGGGGCACCATGGGATACGCCAACGATCATGCCGACGCCATCAAGCTCATTCATGACCGGGACATCGACCTGTCCACCTTTATCACCGACCGGATCAAGGTCGAGGACATCGTGGACAAGGGCTTCCGTCCGCTGCGTGAGGACGCGGAAAACCACGTCAAGATCATCGTGAGCATGTAAACGCTCCCTTCTGCTGATAACACTGAAGGCTCCGGCCGTCCTTCAGGGCGACCGGAGCCTTCGGTATTCAGTATGCAGGCAGCGGCGATCAGTCCTGCGGCTGCACGTCGGTGGCGATGTCGGCCACCACGGGCACGATCATGGGCCGGCGGTGCAGCTTGCGGGAGATCCAGCCGCCCAGGGTGCGGCGCATCATCTGCTGGAGCTGGTAGGTGCCGGTGGTCCCCTTGGACATGGCATCCTCAAGCTGATCAACTATCTGGGAGTTGATGGACTTGAACTCGCTCTCGTCCTCGGCCACGGCGTTCAGGTAGAGCTTGGGGCCGGAGACGACCTTGCTGGTCTCGGTGTCGACCACGGCGAAGGCGGAGACGAAGCCCTCGGTGCCCAGAATCCGGCGCTGCTCCAGCTCGTCGTCGGTCAGCTGACCCACCGAGTCGCCGTCCACATAGACGTATCCGCAAGGCACGGATCCGACCACGGCGGCCTGGCCGTGGTAGAGATCAACCACGTCGCCGTCCTCGGCCAGGACCACATTCTGCGGATCCACGCCGGTCTTGACGGCAATCAGGCCGTTGGCCACCAAATGCCGGTTCTCGCCGTGGATGGGCATGGCGCACTTGGGCTGCACGATGTTATAGAAATGCAGTAGCTCGCCCTCATCGGAGTGGCCGGAGACGTGGATGGCTGCGTTGTCTCGATTGACCACCTTGGCGCCCAGACGCACCAGCTTGTTGATGACCTTGTAGACCTCGTGCTCGTTGCCGGGAATCAGTGAGCTGGCCAGGATGACCGTGTCGAACTCATTGATGGTGATGTCACGATGGGTCCCGTCGGCGATGCGGCCCAGAGCCGCCATGGGCTCGCCCTGGGATCCGGTGCACATGTAGACGATCTTCTCGTCGGGAATGCTGTGGGCATCCTTGAGGTCGACCACGGTGTCCTCGGGCAGGTGAAGGTAGCCCAGGTCGGAGGCGATGGACATGTTGCGGACCATGGACCGGCCAGCGAAGACCACCTTGCGACCGAACTTGTGGGCGGCGTCGACAACCTGCTGCACCCGGTGGACGTGGCTGGAGAAGGAGGCCACGATGATCTTGCGCTGAGCCTCGGCGAAGGCCTTGTCCAAGGCGGGGGCGATGGAGATCTCGGGCTTGACGAAGCCGGGAACCTCGGCGTTGGTGGAATCGACCATGAGCAGGTCCACACCGGACTCACCCAGCTTGGCGAACTCCCGCAGGTCAGTTAGACGATGGTCCAAAGGCAACGGGTCGATCTTCATGTCGCCGGTGTCGATGATGTGACCCGCCGGAGTGCGCACCGAGACGGCCAGGGCGTCAGGAATGGAATGGGTGACCGCCACGAACTCCAGGCTGAAGGGGCCCACCTTGAGCTTGTCGCGGCCCTTGACCTCAACCTCGGTGGGCTTGAGATGATGCTCCTCACACTTGGCATCCACGAACCCCAGGGTCAGCTTGGAGCCAATCAGGGGGATATCAGGACGCAGCTTGAGCAGATAGGGCACGCCGCCGATATGATCCTCATGCCCATGGGTCAGCACCAGGGCATCCACCTGATCCAGCTTGTCCTTGATATAACTGAAGTCGGGCAGAATCAGGTCCACGCCCGGCTGCTCCTCCTCCGGGAAGAGCACACCGCAGTCAATCAGCAGAATGTGTCCGTTGTACTCGATCACATTCATGTTCCGGCCAATCTCCCCCAAGCCACCAAGGGGGACAATACGCATAGAGCCCTTACGGTACTTGGGGGGCGCCACCAGACGCTGCTCGGTCTGGGTGCCCTTGCCGCGGGCAATGGCGCCGTTGCGGCGGCTGCGGGATTCACCCCGGGACCTGCCAGACCCCTGCTTGCCGTTCTTGGAGGAGGACCGACGATTTCTGCTCTTGCCGGTCGTGTTTGATTCTTCTTGTTTTCTTGCCATTCTCACTTGTGTTTCTATCATCTGTGCCCCTGCCTGATACAGGGACGACGCTTGGTTGCTTGTCAGGAACGCATCAGCCCTGCGGCCTTCATGCCTTTCTCGGCTTGGGTCAGCTGGTCCTTGCCAGGCCCAAGATTAGGGAGTCTCATCGTCGTGCTGTCCAAGACGCCGGCCACTTTCAAAGCGGCCTTGGCCATGACCGCCTGCTGCCCTTGGCCGTTCAGAGCCTGGACCAGCGGGTCCAGACGCAAGGCCAGATCCCTTGCGCCGTCCAGGTCGCCAGCATCGAAGTCGTCGGCCAGGCGCCTCATGGGTCCGGACGCCACATGGGCAATCACCGAAATGACACCGACCGCACCCAGGGCCAGGAAAGGCAGAAAAAGCCCGTCATCACCCGAGTACCAGGTCAGGCCGGTCTCCCGACGTTTGCGAGGCACGGAAGCCAAGTCACCCGTAGCATCCTTGACGGCCTCCACATGCGGCAATTCGGCAAGACGACGGTAGGTATCCACAGTCACGTGCAACCCAGTGCGGCCAGGTACATCGTAGAGCACGATAGGACGATCCGCAGACCGGCAGACGGACCTGAAATGCGCTACAACCCCATCCTGGGAGGGCCGCGAATAGTACGGCATGACCACCAACAGGGCATCCGCCCCGGCTTCCTGGGTCATCTCGGCCATGCGTACCGTGTGCGCCGTATCATTGGAGCCTGCTCCAGAGATGACGGGCACATCGACGGCATCCTTGACGGCTCGTACCAAATCGACTTTCTCTTCCATGTGGGTGGCCGGAGATTCACCGGTGGTGCCGTTGACCAGCAACCCATCCGCCCCATCAGCCACAAGCCTGCGGGCCAGTTTGCCAGCGGCCTCAAAATCCACGGACCCGTCATGGTTCATGGGGGTGACCATGGCCGGCACGACCCGCCCGAACGGGGCCTTATCCAATAGATGGGTTTGAAGCTCAGACATACTTCAACGCTACTTGCAGACGGGGACTCATCACCTTCGCGACACCCCCCCACTGTCAGTCTTGGACAAGTAACGTGCGCCGAACCTCCATGAACCCTGCCCAAATCAACAAGAGGGGAAAGAGACGGTCCCCAGCAGCATAAGCCAGATGGCAGGGCCGGCCAGGCCACCCTGCTGCCTCCCACGCTGCGCGTTCGATCCGTGCCTATAAGCAGAGAGCAGCATCCCGGGGCAAGCTCATTGTTGGTCCTGCACGGCGGTGCTGCCGCGTGCCAGGGCGGCCACCAGGGTCATCAGGTCGAAGATCAGCGCCCAGGCCGCCAGCCACTCGAAGGAGGCGTCACGGTCGTCGCCCGCGCAATAGTCGATTGCCCACAGGTCCTGCAGAAACCACAAGGCGCCCGTCGCGCCCACCGCCACGCACCAGGGCAGACACGACAAGGGGGAACCCCCGGACAACAGGCACAGCATCCACGACGGCAGCACACACGACGCAGCCGAAGCCGCCCACGCCGCCACACGGCCACGCACCAGATCCGACACGAACCGCAGCCAGGTCACCCCGGCCACCACCAGCACAGCCACCGACACGAACACCCAGCGCATCACCCCCGGACGCTCGCCAGTCATCGCACCGAACATCACCCCCCAGCAGGGCATCGTCGGCATCGTCAGCGCTAGGCACCAGAACCCCGGACGCCCCCCACGGCTCTCGAACCGGCCCAAAAACCACCACATCGCAAAAACCGAGAACAGGCCCGCCAAGCAGAACTGCACAAAACGGTCGCGCATCCACTGCTCATCCCCGTACAGGAACGCCCAGCCCGGCACAAACCCCGCCAGAAAGGCCGCCCCGTACACCGCCAGCTTGCGCACCACGCCGGCACGCGAAAAGGCACGCTCACCCGCAGGCGCATGACGCGCGCACCCCGCCACCCGCGACATGATCGAAGACGCGCTCTGCAGCCAGGACTTCCCTGCAGGAAGCCGCAATGAACCGGAAACACCACCAGCCATCACACACCATCCTCCCGCTCAAAGCATCGAATCCGCCACTCGACCCGCCAGAGCGTTGATTCCGTTCTTATATCAGTGTCGTTCATGCAGGCCTCTTCCCATCCCGCATCGCCGGAGTTCGTCCTACTCCTGCACAAGCACGGACCCCCAAGACCCGGCCAACGACGAGAAGGGCTTCGAATAACCAAGGCCCTCAGACACCAGCGTCTTCCACCCGACACCGCCTTTATCCTGATTATAGACTTGCCGCTTCAAGGCATCGACATCGTCTTTGACCACGGAGGAAACGGACGGGTCCAGCCCGGCCTGGGCATCCGGGGTCATCGGCTGGCATCGTCGTCATCATTGGAGGCTCCCAGGAGGGAGGCGATCAGCACAATCAGATCGAACACCAGCGCCCAGGCCGCCAGCCACTCGAAGGCCGCGTCACGATGCGTGCCCGCGCACTTCCCGATCGCCCACATGTCCAACACGAACCACAAGGCGCCCACGACACCCACCACGCAGCACCAGAACAAGGACACGCCAGCCGACCCCGTCACCTTGGCCAGCATCCAGGACGGCACCACGCACAACACCACCATCGCCGCCCACGACAAGAACCCGTTGCGCACCAGCCGCATCACCAACGGAAACAGCGACACCCCAACAACCACCAACACAGCCACCGACACGAGAATCCACCGGAACACGCCACCGGAATAGCGGGCGCCGGAACCCGATATGACGCCGAACCCCGGAGCGCACGGAAGCGACAACACCACAAACCAAGGCCCCGGACGCCCCTTCCCATCCTCATACCGCCCCAACAGGACAACCACAGCAAGTCCGGAAAGCACAGCAAGCAGCAACCCTTGGCCTATCCAGGTGCGCACCCAATCCTGGTCCTGGTCAAACAGGAGGAACCAGCCGCAGGCGAACGCGGCCACATAGGTCAACGCGTACAGCACCGTCTTCCACAGGACCCCACCCAGGGAGAACTCACGGGCGCCGGGCCGCGCATGCGGGATGCTCCCGACCACACGAGACATCACCGACGACAGGACGAACGCATCAACCCGATCCCCAGCGCCATCCGACACCCCGCCGACACCAACACCCCCGCCGCTCGACTCAGACATCACCACAACCCACCCTTCGTCCTACACCTTCGCTAGCACGGGACCCAAGACCCGGCTATAGGCGAGAAAGGCTTCATATAGGCACGGCCCTCAGACACCAACGTCTTCCGCCCGACACCGCCTTTATTCTGATTATAGTCCTGACACTTCAAGGCATTTACAGCCTCTTTGACCACGGAAACGGGTTCCGCAGGCAGCGGTCCCGTACAGAGGGTCTTCCCGCATCGCGGGAAACGAGTTTCAACCCCCTCGTTGTCGAACGTCGCATATATATAAAGACCGGCAGCTTTTGCAGATGACCACACTCCGCGCCCGAATCCCTTCATGAACAGCAGGGGCATGCCCGTATGCTTGGGTGAAGCCGCCACCAAGGACTTGGCCCCCTCCGCCCTTTTCGAAACCGGCAGGTTCCCTGTCTGGTCACCCTCCAATCCATCCGCAATGACATCCAAGCCGGGGACCTCGGCGTTGGTGGAATCGACCATGAGCAGGTCCACGCCCGGCTGCTCCTCCTCCGGGAAAGCCACGAACAGCAGGGCACAGCCACCAGCAGCGCATCCGCCCCTGCCTCCTGGATCATCTCCACCATACGCACCGTATGCGCCGTGTCATTGGAACGCATCCGAAATCACCGGCACATCGACAGCATCCACGACGGCACCACACGCGACATGGCCGAAGACGCGCTCTCCAGCCAGGACCCCCCCCCCCCACAGGAAGCCGCAAGGAGCCGGAAACACCAACAGCCATCACACACCACTTCCCAGGCCAGAGGATGGGGAACCGCTCCACGATCCCGTCGCCCCTTCCCGGTCAAGCTCCTCGATTATGAAGTCGGAATCAGCAAGAGAGAAGGCGCCCGAGGGGCCGACAGGCGCAGTTTCACCAGGGGCGAGCAGACGGCCGGACACCCTGGTTCCATTGGAGGAATGCCGGTCTGTTATCTCGAACCCGCCACCAGGAAGGCGGCGGATTTGGGCATGTATCCTGCTGACGTTCATGTTGCCGCCCATATGGATGTCAGCCTGGGCGGATCTGCCTATGGTGGCCGTATTCTGGCTGCAATTCACCCGGTATCCATCTCGGATTCTGGTGACACGGAAGCGGGGCCTCCTACTCATGTTGAGGCTGGCCGGCCCCTCATCGCCGGAAACGCCGGAGGTTTCACCCGCCCCGCATATATCCCGGTCTGGATGAGGGGACATACCCAGAACGGTGCCCCCATCATTGCCCCTATCCGAAAGTCGAATTCCCGGATTGCCATCCGATTCCAGAGACCGATCCCCAGAGGGAGCCTCCGTGGTAGCTCCCTCCTCCGGCAGCTTGAGAATCGTTTCCGAGTAGTACTCATCCTCATCGCCATGGGATTCACCCGCATGGTCCCCGGTTGGATCCGCGCCGGATGGGCCCGTCCCGGCACCAACCTGGCTCCGAGCTTCAGAGCCCGAGGACTCGACGCTGGCGCCATCACCCCCCGGCAGGGTCCGGAATCTGCCTGCCGGGAGGATTGATGCCAGCATGGCATGGTAGGCTTCCGCATCGAACTCCTTGCTTGTTTGCACGAACGCCTCAACCGACCGAGACCACTCCGGATGCCCAAAAGTGCCAGTATCGACCTTGCTGAGTCTGAAAAGCAGGGACAGGGGACTGGCATCGAAGCGGGGCCCATCGATGATGGGAACCTGTATCATTCGCGGAACCGTGTCATCACCAGCAAAGTACAGATAATCTTGATGCCAGAGCACCGTCTGCAGAACTGCGCGCTCCTCTGCGCACACCTGCGCCACATCCCCTATGGCCTGCAAGACCCCGGCATACCGATCAGCGGCCATGCCATGCCGCAGAACACGGTCCAGGGATGTGGCTCCGGTCAAATCATAGTAGAACCTGGCTTCTCGCAAATCCCCCTCATAAGTGAAAGGAAGCAGGTAATCCACATACCTTCCCGAAAGCAGAACCTGAGCCAGCGCCAGGTCAGGCATTTCACCCCGGGTGGGTTTTACCGCCAGCGTACATGCCCCGGCAGCACGGTCACGCCTAACCCTGCACTTCACCCTAGCTCATCCTTATCTTCGACAGCTGCCCTTGGGCAAAGCCAAGGAAACCGTCCGACCCCGCCATGGCATACTTCATCAGGCGATCGAACTGATCATCATCCATGCCGCCCTGGCAGTTCACCACGAATACCGTGCGGAAGACCAGGCCTTCCTCGGAACTTTGCAAATAGGCAGCCGGCCCCTCATAGTCCCGGTTCCAGGCATTACAGACATCCTCAAACAACTCACGCTGGCCATTCGGATGGCTGCCCTTCTCAGTCCCACGAACCACCAGATACTCTTGATGCTCGCCATCCATAGCGAATGTGAGCATGATATTGGCCCACATTCCAATCCAGGCATGCTCATAATACTCGACATGGAAATCCTGCTGATCCATCCACCGCTTGATCCGGTCATCATCGACGACGGCAGCCGGTCCTACATCACGCTGTGTCACTATTCAGCCTCTCTTTCCATAGGGCCCGCTGGGGATACGTATGGGATCCGGGTATTGCTCGCCCAACCAGGCATAGAAGGCCTGCACGGTATTCAGCGAATCATCCAGCCTTGCCCCGAAGACATCCTCTCGTTCATCCCACATAATCTGGCCGACACTGAAAACCCGCACGGCTCTGTCTTCCTCCACCGAGGGTTCGCTGGCATAGGCCTTGGTCCAGGCCGCAACGCTGTTCCATTCATTGCAGACATCGGCGGCATCGCGGTACCGGGCCGAGCTGAACCCGCGGCTCCACAGACTCCTGAAACTGATGGAGTCCAGACCAGCCGTCAGCGTATACAGCACCTCACCCTCGAGCAGGGTGGCCAGAACCGACTCGCCGCCGGCATCAATGAAAACGGGCACGCCCCTCTGGCCGAGCATCTTAGCAAGGCGGGCAAGAGGGGCCGGGAGCCCTTCCGACAATTTCTCGCTCAGTGTCGGCAAGCCGCCCATCGTCGATTCTGGTTTTGTATCAGTGCCGTTCATGTTGGTCTCTTTCCATCTCGCATTGTCGGGGTTCGTCCTTCCCTCTTACAGCAGGGGGTCACTGTCCGTTCGGGTCCACTGGGTACTGCGCCGTGCCAGTCTGACTCGTACCTAAGCTCCCGTTATCGACAACTGGATGACGACGACGCGAGGGGACGCACATGATGACCAGCCGGATGACCACGGCCAGAAGGAGGATGACGATCCCCAGGGGCGAAGGGGAGGACGGGTCCAGCCCTTCCAAGGCATCCGACACCATCGAACCGACAACCAGACCAAAGCCCACCACAATCAGCACGTAGAGGACGAGCGCCAGCCACCCCGACAGGGCCAGATCATGCAGACGCCGCACCGTCAGGGCATACATAGGCACCAGCATCGCCAGGGAGAACAGCGCCGGTATGACGACCAAGGGACCAGAAGAGAACACGCGGGTCAGGCAGGTGTCCATGAACGAGACGAACAGGGAGAAAACCCACATCTCCTTGCGGCAGGAACGCCCCTTCCCCCTAGCGTACAGGTAGAAGGGCCGTTGCAGGCACTCCTGCAAGGTAGCATCGTACATGGGCTCGTACCCCTTCATCACATCCACGCGACGCGGCCTCTTCGAGAACAGGGCACTGGCCATAATCCTCACCTTTCCTTTCTTCATAAACCCGTCCCGACGGTCCGCCGGGACGGGACAACCGATATCGGCATCAACCCGAGCACACCCATGGCGCAGCCCGCCGTCCGGCATCATCGGCTGGCATCGTCGTCATCTTTGGAGGCTCCCAGGAGGGAGGCGATCAGCATGATCAGATCGAACACCAGCGCCCAGGCCGCCAGCCACTCGAAAGCCGCATCACGATGCGTGCCCGCACACTTCCCGATCGCCCACATGTCCAGCACGAACCACAAGGCGCCAACAACGCCCACCACACAGCACCAGAACAAGGACGCGCCAGCCGACCCCGTCACCCTGGCCAGCATCCAGGACGGCACCACACACAACACCACCATCGCCGCCCACGACAAGAACCCGTTACGCACCAGCCGCATCACCACCGGAAACACCAACACCCCGACAACCACCAACACCGACACCGACACGAGAATCCACCGGAACACGCCACCAGAGGTGCGACCGGCAGCCCCAAATACGACGCCGAACCCCGGAGCGAACGGAAAAGACAACACCACAAACCAAGGCCCCGGACACCCCTTCCCATCCTCATACCGCCCCAACAGGAAAGCCACAGCGAATATGGAAAACAAACCAAGCAAACCAGAGTAAGCTATCAAGGCGCGTACCCGATCCTGGCTGTCGTCGATTAGGAGGAGCCAGCCGCAGGCGACCCCGGCCACATAGGTCAGCCCGTACAGCACCGTCTTCCACAGGACCCCACCCAAGGAGAACTCACGGGCGCCAGGCCGCGCATGCGGGACGCTCCCGACCACACGCGACATGACCGACGACAGGACAAACGCATCAACCCGATCCCCAGCGCCATCCGACACCCCGCCGGCACCAACACCCCCACAACTCGACTCAGACATCATCACCATTCACCCTTCACCCTACAGACTCGACAACACGGACCCCAAAGACCCGGCCATCGGCGAGAAAGGCTTCAAATAACCAAGGCTTTCAGACACCGACGTCCTCCACCCGGCACCGCCTTTATCCTCATTATGGACCTGACGCTTCAAGGCATCAACCTCGTCTTTAGCCACGGAACGGATTCCGTCGGTAACGGTCCCATACAGAGGGCTTTTCCGCACAGCGGCAAGCGCACCTTTCACCCCACCATTATTGAAAACAAAACACTCGACCCCGAAAGCCGCTCCTCTCGCATCGCTGGAAACGAATTTCAACCCCTCGCTGTCAAACCTGACATACGTATACAGCATTGAGTCATAGGCCTTTATGCCGACAGCTTTTGCAGATGACCACACTCCGCGCCCGAATCCCTTCAGCCACAGCAGGGGCATGCCCGTACGCTTGGGTGAAGCCGCCGCCAAGGATTTGGCCCCCTCCGCCCACTTCGAAACCGGCAGGATGCCGTTCGGTTTACCCAGCATCTTCGAAAAATGCGAAACCAGATACCCGCCCTTCCGCGTCGGGTCACCCAAAAGCCTCAGCCTTGAAAGAACCGACATGCCCTTCCCCCCGCTTTTGAATGCTTCAAGCCCTTTCGAAAGACCCTGACCCACACCTTTTAAACCAATCGCTGCTAGACCAAGAGAAGCAAAAGAAAGAGCGAGCTCCCCCCATGACTCGTCACCCTCCATAGCAGCCATAAAGTCGTTGATGAACCCAATCGCGGCGAAAGCGAAGGCAAGTATACCGATAATACCGCCGCCGCCCAGAACAAGAGCAGCAATGCCGAATATCGTGCCGCCTATCTCGGCCGCTTTGACAACAACGCTCCAGGCACTGCTGTAATATACCCTCTCCCACAAAGAAGCCGAAGGCATCTCCTCCAGAAAACCCTGCAGCGAGGACGCGGTACTCCTTGCTGTTTCACTGTACTCATCGCTCGTCGAATCCAGACGTTTCTTGGCATGCTGATACGAATCATGAGCGGAATCCACCCGACTGCGGAAAGCAGCCACACTCCGCTCAGCCCGCCGGACACGATCCAAGGTGTCATTTTCATCCGCCTTGGGAACATCCTCGCCTATCCGCTGCCTGGCACGCATCAGATGTTCAGCGACATGCGCGCTGCGTGCAGCGGCAGAAGCGTCATCAAGCCCATACTCAGCCGCTTTCCAATCCTCAACCGCCCGCCTGGCCTCTTCATACGCATTGTGAGCCTCCCCCTGGTAATACTCCATGCTTGACTTCCAGGAATTGAGAGTGGAGCATGCACCCTCCAACCCCCGGGACAGGTTCTTCATATCTTCAGGAAAATGAGACAGCTTCCTCGCATACTGGTCCGCAGCATCCCCGACAAACACCGACCCGCCCCTGCCGGGCACAATCCTGTTCAAGACAGTAACCAACGAGTCGACCGACTCTTGTTTGCCTTTCAACCTCGCAGCGCAAGCCCCAACACCATCAGGATCGCCCGGCACAGGATCAGCCGTATACCCGATTACGCTCCAGTCGACATTCAAACTCATCGCTGACCACCACCATCAATCTTCAACGACAACGTACCAGTAACCAGATCAAACAACTCAAAAAGCTGGGTTTCCACATCCGTGCAAAAAGTCTGCCCCATCACCAGCACAATACGACCGCCAAAAGGCACATACGTTTGGAAAATCGAGTATTTGACCCCCTGGGCAGCTTCCTGAGGACGCAAAACACGATGCCCCAGCACCCGCAAGGCCATACCCGCCTCCGGAATTGAGACCTGGGAAATGTCGGATTCGCTATCTCCCGACGACTCATCGTCATTCTGATGGACCGTGGCGGCAATGGCATCAAAAACGGAAACGTTCTCTTGGTTGGGAGGCGGAGGCAGAACAGACACCGTAATAGAGGCGCTCAGCAGACCATCCGTGGTGGGCGCCGCCAAGGAGGCTCCGTATCGAACACCCATAGCCCAGGATGATGTCAGCTCCTTGAAGAGGACGTCTTCAAGCTTCTTGCGGTAAATATGCAAGGCAGGAACCTGCTCAATGATTTTCATGGACTGCTCCTTGGCGTAATCCTGCCTTCCCTTGCGAGAGAAATCCATGACCTTCCAATCGGCTGGTATGTCCATGCTGAACTGTATCTTAGCCTCTTCCATAGCTGCTTCCCTCCGACCTATCTTTGAGCGCGCACGTCCGACCGCTCAATTTGCTGCCTTCTGCCCCAATTGAGAATCAAGCTCCTTAAATTGATCTATAACGTTTTGAAGCATCGAAGCGAAGTCTCCGGCTTTCTTGGAGTACTTGCCACTGGCACCTTTGAGGCGGCGCACATATGAGTCATACGCGTCAATGACCAGCTCACTGCCCAAGGCATTTTCGTCCCCCCTCACACCTGCAAAATCGTCAAGAATCTGTTTGACTTGTTCCAGACCCTGTTTGGCTTTGTCCAATTCATCATAGGAAACAACAACCCTGTCAGCCACGGTCAGCTCTCCTCTCCACCTTGGCGCTCAGCCCTCCGAACCTAATCACATCATTGTCAGCCAGAACAGTTCGCTTCTTCTCAGGCAGTTGAGCATAGGTGCCGTTCGACAGAACGAAGGTCCCGTTGGCCGATCCCAAATCCATGACCCATACCTGACCTATGGAAGTCACTCCAAACTCGAAATGCCTTCTTGATGTCTGCTGAGATGGATCATCCACCACTAAGTAAGCGTCATAGTTTTCACCAGGTTGTTTCGGCATTCTGCCAACCACGCAGCGCTGGGCACAGGGCACACGGCGGCCGTCCGAAAACACCAGGTCATATGATGAGCCATCTCCACCTGCAGGACTTTCATGAACCTGCCTTGGCGTTAGGGACCCATCATGTAAATCCCACTTGTCAACAGCTTCTTGCTGCATAATGGGCGGCAGATTAGGAATCTCCGGTATAATTCTGGCAGGCTGTGCGGTTTTAGCCAGCCCTGTTTTCTTTTTCCTGTGGCTCACGGTATATCATCGCCCTTCATATGAGGCTGGAAGGGGAAAGTCAGTTCACTTCCAGGCTCGGGAAACTGCACAGACACCGTTGTTGTTCCGAATCGTGCGAAACCCCTGCCTTGAGGCATGTCAGAGCTGAACTGCGAACGCTTTAATCTGGCTCCAATCAAATCGGCGTTCAGCATCTCTTCTGGCCTGATCAGCACGCCCTGCTTGATCTTTTTCATGGAAGACCCCCAATTCCCGAAGCCCTGGGGGAAGTCGATGATGTCTCCAGCAAAGATGCATGAGGCGTCACTCTTCGATAATGATCCGACCAGGTTCTGCATCCACTCACTGGCGGGAATCTCCTTGAGCAGCTGACAGTCATCAAACACCAGAAGATTGCCTTTGAACCCCGTTTCGGTGCTGCTTTCCAGAGCCTTCTCATCGCCATTGCGCGCGTATGGTTCAAGATTCTCCTGTGTCAGGTCCGCAGGGGTCGTGAACAAGCGCACGACTCCGGGCACCCCATCGAAACGCCTCAGGGCATTGTCCTTAGGGGCCGCGATGACCAGATGATACCCAGCGGACAACGCCATGTTGGCCAACCAAATCAGCAATGTCGTCTTGCCGCTCTGCATGCCGCCGAAGACCGGAAGAATCGGCGTTGCTACCGGATCATAGGCAATAAGATCGTTGTCCTCGCCGCCGATGCCCAAAGGCAACAAACCATTGTCCAGGGACCCGGATTCCTTGACCAAGGCGTATACCTGATCGAAGGATATCTCATCGGGCAGCTGTTCGACGTTGAAAGGCAGACGGGACCGCGAGAGGCCGGCATCCCTGCCGGTAGCCAGTGCGACACCGGCGGTGCGGATGGCCTCGGATTCCTGTTGGCCCACCTCCCCCCTGCGAATCTGCGCAATCTGAATCTCAGCATCGTCAACGGATTGGTAACCTCGCCCATCCGCCATCTTGTCGGGTACTTCCTTGGCGGGGATTCCGATTTCCGAATAGTCGGTCTTGTCGACCAGCCGCAGCATGATCTTGCTGTCTGCCAGCAGGGTCATCCGTCCGGACAGGAGGGAGCGATCGCCGGACAGGATGAAATGCACACCGACCGACGGCCCTTCCCGCATCAGGTTCTGCATGCGGGTGATCAGGGAACCGTTGTCATAGGATTCGAAGGTGGAGTTGTACCCGTCCCATGAATCCAACATGACCAGCATATGCGGCAGGGCCTCTGCCTCATGATCCTGGTCAAGCCCCCGATTGAACTCGTCAATATTGCTGTATCCGCCCTTGGAGAGCGTGGCTGACCTGGCCTTGAGCACCCTTTCGATCTTGTTCAGGAGCCGTTCGATCTTCTGCGTTTCGCTGCGCAGGGCCACAACGCCCACATTGGGCAAGGCTGTGAGAGGAGCGAGGCCGCCACTGCCGCCATCGATGCAGTAGACCTGGACCTTCGTGGGTGCATATTTTTTGCAGGCAGAGAAAGCTATGGTCCGAAGGGCCGTGGTCTTGCCGCTGCGCGACGTGCCGATGATGAAGAGGTTACCGAAGGTCGCCATATCAAGGAAAACCGTGCTTTGCTTCTGCAGTTTGGGGTAATCCCCGATGGCAAAAGGAACTCGAAGGCCCGCCTGTGCAGCACCCTCTTCGCTGTCGGGCAGATCACCCAGACCAATCTCATCGGTCAAGGCAGGCAGCCACGGCTGCCGTTGCTGGGGAATGCCCTCATCCTTGGCCACCTCGCAGATACTCTCGACCAACTTCATAAGGTCGGTTACGCTTACATCCCCCTTGTTCTCTTTCGACTTGGGACGCGCAGGAGCCGGCTGGCCGATCTGGGGAAAGGAAAGCACGCGGACAAAGGGCTTCTCTGTCTTTGTCCCAGTCTTGTCGTTCGGGTCAATATACCTGCCTCCAACCCTGGCGGATTGGAAGGGCACCAAGGAATTCGACCCGAGCCTCACCACGGCCCTACCCGGAGTGGACTTGCTGATCAGCGATGCATCCTTGGCATCGATCACATCCTGGCTTTCGCTGTCGTCCGTCATGCGCAGGGCTATACGAAGGTTGGTGTTCGCCCTGATTTCCGGCGAGACCACACCTCCGGGACGCTGAGTCGCCAGGAGAAGGTGGATGCCCAATGACCTGCCCCTTTGCGCAATGTTCACCAGGCCGGTGACAAAGTCGGGAAGCTCCCTGGCCAGGGAGGCGAACTCGTCGATAATAATCAGCAGACGGGGAATCTCCGTCAGATCAGGGCGGAGCTCCCGGAAGTCCATGTAATCGTCAAGGTCCTTGGCACCGGCAAGGGCCAGAAGATGTTCGCGGTAGTTCAGTTCCGCGCCAAGCGAGACCAGAGCCCTGGTCACCAAATGGTTGTCCAGATCCGTGACCATTCCGACCGTATGGGGGAGCTTGACGCAGTCCTTGAACGCCGCACCTCCCTTGTAATCGACAAGCACGAAGTTCAGCGATTCCGGCCTATTCGCCACGGCCAACGAAGCCACCAGGGACTGGAGCAGCTCCGACTTGCCCGAGCCGGTTGTACCGGCTATCAACCCATGGGGCCCGTCCTTGGCGATGTCAAGGCCGAAGGGGCCGTCGACCGATTCACCGATTGTGCAGAAGGTCGAGCGGGGTTGCAGGGCCCATCGGGCTTCGATCTCTTCAGGAGTCGGCGTCAGCTTCAACAGGTCCAGGAGTCTGCTCTGCGAGGGAATGGCGGACTGGCTCTCGTCAGGGCTGCCGTCCTCCAAAGGCGCGAGGGACAGCGAAAGGGCATCAAGCCATTGCTGTGTGACCAGGTCGGGCATGATGTCATTGACATCATCAGAGACATTGCTGCGGACCTTCAGCTGGCCAGCCTCCCCTGTCACCACGGTCTGGCATTCCTCAGGCAGGAGCCTCTCATCGATCTCCACGCACAGCATGTACATGCCGACAAGGGGCCCTTCCTTGAGGAGTCTGATGGTGCCAGGCATGGATCTGAGCACATGTGCATGCTCCATCACCACAACCACCGATGGCCCAGCCCACTTCTGCATGGACTGGGAATGCATCAGCTCCTTACGATCGTCCAGCATGGCGATGAGTTCCGAAATCCTCATCGCTATGTCTTCGATGCCGGTAGCCAATGTGCGTACTGCATTCTGCCCTTGCTGCGGAACCAGCTGCGGGAGCCATTGGGCGAAGGACCAATCAATCTGCGCCGGTATGGGAGCAGGCCGACCCCCTTCCTGTTGCTTTCTGGACCTGGGCGAAAGCAGATATATCGACAAGTCCCGGTCTGAGTGCAGAGCTGCCATTTGAGCGACAATCCACTGCACTGTCGGGAAGATGACTGCTTGCTCACCTGTGCACCCCAGGCATCCGGCAGCCGGCAAATTCACAACGACAGGGAAATGATGGAGCTGCCATGTCTTGACACGCTCGAATTCAAGGTTATCGGGCATTTCCATGGATACATGCGACTTGACATCTCCCGTGCCTATGCGCAATCCAAGCCATGAGTCGTCCGTGGCCCTTCTGTTCCATAGCTGTGCACTATGACTGGTGCAAAGATCAAGCAAGGCTGTAGGATCAGGGTATTCGGCCCGAACATCACTGACTTCCTCTTCAAGCGCATGCTTGGCCTGCTCCTTGATGCGGTCCCGGCTCTGCTCGTAACGTTTGACCTGCGCCTTGTATTTCTTCCTCATGCCGTTATTGCCGGAGAAATACGAAGCTATCATCATCACCGGTGACATGATGCCAAAAGCCAGATAAGAATAATTCTTCAGAATGACCGCCATGCCCACGGACATGGCAAATGGCAACAGGGTCGACAGGATCGGTATAGGGGCCTTGTCAGGACGGGTCGGGGAGCCGGGGAGCGTATATCGTCTGTTTCGTACTTCATTCCTAATCTTCGGCGGCCGGGTATACAGCCAGTGCCCCGGGCTGTCTTCCTTGTCGACCGGCACGGAATCCGGATGCCCCTTGGTCACGCTGATGATGCATTCGGGAAGCACAAGCTCCTGTCCATAGTGCAGCTCGGTCGGCTCTATCAGCTCATGCCCGTCCAGCCAGACATCGGAATGCAATTGCCGCTTGGGCCTGCGCAGGAAGCCGACTTTCACCACGGCGCCCTCGCGTATGTTTGGTACCACCATCAGACGGCCATCCGGATGAACGTCAAGAAGAAAATCAGCGCTGATCGACACTTTTTCAGGATCCATCAGGGAACTTATCCTCAAGATACCTGGAAGTACGTCATATATGGCACCTGCATTGAATCCACTGAGAAAGCGCAGCTGAACTGCTGCTGGGTCATCAGCCGGACGAACCCGCGGGTCGACAATCGTCGCTCCCTCGCACAGCAAGGAAATCCATGATCCTTCATGCAGACCTACCTGGTCAATGCTCAGACGCGGGTCCACCCGGCGCCCGTCGATACCGACATCAACCTTCCTGCCTGTTGCTCCCTCTGTGAATCCGGCCAGTGAGGGAAGCAGGTCAGCCAACGACGAGTCTCCCGGCACATCAAAGTAGGCCGTAAACCGAGCCTGCGACCGGGCATCATGAATATTGACAAGGCCTTTCATGGCTCACTGCTCCTGCCTGCCAAATGGATTGCGCCTATAGGCCATTGCCGCGTGGTGCCTGACGATCAGAGCCGCAAGGATGATGACCGCCAGCGTCATGAGAATTCCGAGGCAGATGACCAGCACAAAAAGCAATCCGTTCTCACGTATGTATTGCCACCAGTCTGAAGCGACTACCACATCCTGATAGGTAATCAAGGATATGTTGCCCGCCGCATCTTCGGTCCTGACTGTCACCGTGTGCCTATGAGCATCCGCCGGCAGATCAATGGACTGCGCGCCTCTGAGGAGCTCATCGCCAGACCACCGTCCCTGTGTCCTGCCATCCACATCAATCCGGGCGGAGCGGACTTTCATGTTATCCTTGGCATCTATGCCCACACCATGCCGTTGCCCGTAGTACACTCTGTTGGAAGCAATGCCCAGAGCTGAGACTGTTGGAGCTTGCGAATCCACTGCGAAGTTCACCGAGGCATCCCCCTTGCGCTTCGCATCCTTGTGCTGCATGGTATTCTCTGACAGATTCCCTGCTCGATCAGTGGATGTGAACATCAGGCGGTAATAGCCGTCGCCCTTAAATAACCTGGCAGGAATTTCATAGGTTCGTTTGCTCCATCCACTGTCGCTATCGTCGACAATCCGATAATCGGATCCGGGAACAGCATGGATGCTTCCGTCCTTGGCCAACCTGATGGCTGACTTACCCAGATCGATGCCGCTGACATTCAGCTCGGTGACTTCGATAGGCACCGCCTTCTTCAAATACGCACCTCTGACCGAGGACGTTCCCGCTGAAAACAGGTAGGTCGAGCCGAACCTATTAACCGAGAAGGTCTTGCTCACAGATGTGGAATTACCGGCCATGTCTTCGCTTGTTGCAGTCAGCGTGTACACATCGTCGTTTGCTACCTTGCGCTTGAAATCAGGGATATCGACCGTTCGGGTGTTATCTTCCTCATGCTCGTTCGGGTCCAAGTCCGCGGATTTGACCTTGCCCCGCCTGTCCCCGACAAGCGCATAGGTCGTTCGGCTCTGATCCATATTCGTGTCAGCGACCTGTATTCGTGGCGCTACCGTGCCCGCATAGGCTGTCTTGTCCTCCACTTTTTCGATATGAAGATCGGGCTTGGTCATATCGATGACGAATTCCGGCTCCTTCACCGCCTCCGCAGTGTTTCCCGCCAGATCAGTGGCATTGGCCTCGAGCGTGTAATGATACTCACCCTTGAACGATACCTGCTGGACCAGGGTGTACTCCTTGGGATCTCCTGCATACGACCAGCCATCACCTGAAGAAGCCGGAACCTCATGGCCGGCGTCATCCTTGGCCGATGTCGTTACCGTCGATTCCCCCCTGCTGAAATTACGCTCCACCAATTCGATGGTGGCCACTCGGGGAGCCTTATAGTACATGCCATTTTTAGAGTCATTGTTGTCGAATTTCAGTGAGAGCACCGGCCTGGTTGTATCGATGACGAATTCATCATGGAATGCAACCGCTTGGTGTTCGCCTGGGTCGGTCAACGAGGCATCGACGGTCCAATCTCCATCACTCTCACAGGCCAGCTTTGCCAGATAAGTGTGCTGATCGCCGCTTGGGTTTGAAAAATCCTTGGCGGCAAGTCGGGTCCTGCGACCATCAACATTTGATTCAACGATGATGCGCCCGCCGTCCTTCGCACTTATGAAATCAAAGTTCGACTCGTCAACAACAACGGTGGCCACCCTATTGGCCTTGTAATACTTGCCGTTTCTGACATCATTGTTGTCATAGGTCACAGTGATCTTCGGACCGGCAAGATCGAGGGCAGCCCCCGTATATCCCTGGGTATCGTTGACTATGTCGCTTCGATCGCCACCATATGAATTCAGCGCATGAGTCGATGAGGGATTGCCGGCTAAATCCTTGACGGCCATCGATGTGGTATCAAACCTGAGACGCTGGCTGTCGGCGTTCATATCGAAAGCAATGACCTCATCAGATTCGAATCGCAAGGTGGATTCAGGGGTCTGCGCATCCTTAGGGGCCAGCCAAGGGTCATACCCAAGCATAGGAGTCGCCTCATCCCCCTGGTAATCCGTAAACGACACGCTCTTCTCATCCACACCGGAAACCTGGTCTTTAACACCGTCCAAGGACACATGCAGAGGCGATGTAGGGAATATCCATTGCCATTGATGGGGGGTGGTCGCCGATAAGTGAAGACTGCCCAGCTGGGGACCCGTATAGTCAATGACGAATTTACGCTGTGCTGCAGCGAACCGGCTGCTGTCGCACTGGAGGCCAGCATAGGATAGCGTCAACTCATACACCCCCTCATGGGGACTGTTCTGGTTGGCGGAAGAACGGGGAACCCGATATCCTCGGAACACCCAGGTGTCCGGACTCGCGGAGTCAGGAACCCAGGCGTCTGGTTCGAACGACACTGCGTGGAATGGTGTCGGAGCGGCCGGACTGACGGAGCCATGGAAGAAATTCTTATTGCTCTCGTCGCCGACAGCCTGATACAGCGGGAACCACCTGTCTTTCACCTTGAAGTCGACAAGCGCTTCGCCTCTGAAGTAGTATGCAGGATTCGTGGAAGCGGGATTGGACTCGGCCTGTCTAAGTATTATCTCAGCCGTCCTCTGATTCTGAGGGTTGTCGATCACCAGGGCATCGTAGGCTTCATTGAAGCCTCCGGCATCAGGGTACTTGTTGACCAACTCGTCGAGGCTGACTTTCAGCACATTCCGCGCCCGGTCACCATCACCGCCATTGACCGGATGCTCTGCCCAATCAGCAACAGTCAGCACGATTTTCGACAGATCGTATAAACCTTCGTCTTTCAGATCGATCTTGAACCAGCCGGATTCATCCACCGGTATAGTCATGTTCCTTGCAGCAGAATCGCCTATGGCATTGCCCTGCAAATCGGTTGGAGCAGGCATGGAAATCTGGACCGTGCCATGGCAGGTGCCCGCAGCGCAATTCCCGGCAATACCTGATGCTCCCTCCTGCGAGGCTCCCGGGACTTCATCGGCACCCACCTGCTCCTTTGGCAGAAGATCCTGAACCCTGAACCGGATATGATTTTGTCCGGGACTGGTCACAATAGTCTTATGGGAACCCTTGATAGGGAATCTACGGATTATCTTCAATCCGTCACCACGCGGACCCTCAAATCCGTCTGCCACAGGAGCGCTGGTATCTATACCAAACTGAGTCCTTGAGGAAGTGAACCAAGCAGGCATAATATCCGCATTGAGCACAAAGGTGTATTTACCGTTGGTCGGATAGGACCCGCTGGCTCCATTGATCTGCTCGACACTGTCGTCACAGGCCAGACTCCACGTCCAGTTTTCGTCGCGATCCTCGGTTATGTTGGATTCCTCCACCTTGCAGGCCGTCTTGGCCTCGTTGGACCCATTCGGCAAATCATCGCGCCAATATTTCAATACGCCGACATTTCTGCGGGGATCATTGGCCAGCGTATGGAGGTAGTAGGCCAAATACTGGTCTTTGGTCTGCACTGCCAAGCGGACATCTGAATTGAAATAATACCTGTCCAGTCCACTGCCGGAGGGGGCAGGAGGCACAGCACCTGGCTTCCTGGGAGCGTCGGAGGAACGACTCGCAACCGCAATCCTGGGCTCCCCGATTGTTTCATAGCTGACATCAATCAGAAGTTTGCCAATCATTGCATTCGTGTCAGGAGACTTGGAGCGATCCGTCTGTCCACTCTTGAGGGGGAAGAGGTCATCTTCATTGCCGGCTTTATCAACGACTGTGGCCTCTATGGCGCTGAAATCGTAATATCCGGAGGATCGGAAATCCACGTCATAGTATTCGCCCTGTTCATCAGAACCTGCGGAGACAGAGTAATCACAGTCGTCATCGTTCCGAACGCCGGTGTCAGCGGAGCACTGTTTCAACGGAACCGGAGTCCGGGGATTGCCTTTACTATCGACACCGTCATAACGGTTCCCTTTCAACATGAGCCTTGCCAAGCCGGAGGCGAAGGGGTCGCTGGGACCGTCATTCCTGATTCGCTGCGGGTAGTGTTGTTCGCCATTCGAATTGACGATTGGTCTGGATGGAAGAATATCCTTGGCCCTCAGCCTGATGACGCGATCCTTGAAGGCCATGACTCCGTCGGAAACGGGGAAATCAACATCTCCAGGGTGTGATTCGAGACCGTGGGACAAATAGCTGGCTGAGGTCAGCATAGGCTTTTCAGTGTCATAAATGAATGAAAGGTAGTTGTGATCCTGCCCGGCATCCGCTGGATGCAGATAACGGGCGAGCTCCTCTTGGGGACGGGCCTCATAACGGGCATTGGAATTGTATGGCGGCCTGTTCACCTCGGCTTTACATGATTGATTGAGCACCTTCCAGACCCCTGAGTGATCTCCATGGCCCTTGTTGATTCGAGCATCTCTTTGCGAGTATGAGTCGTGGCGCCCGCAAGGAAAGCTGGCAGGAGGCAGATGATTGGGGTCATCAGCCTGGTCATGCTGAGGAATCCGACTTATGGTCATGGGAGCAAAATCAGCACTGGGATTGGCCCTCTTGTGGTTGTTGAAGGCAATGTTGACTACACGGTCCAACCACGGGTCGCGTGACGAAAGAGATACTGCGTCAACTTTTCGGAAATAGCCAGAAAGCGGGTCGGCCTTCGGAACCCCGGATACCCATAGTCTGAGGCTTCTGTCAGATGTTGAATCCACAATTATGGAATCGGGGTGTTGAGCAAAATCGATATTCTTGCCTTCGCTATCGACCGCAGCCATATCTATAGAACTGAGCGTTTCTGAAAAGTCTCCGCTGAGGCTTTCGGCATTCTCGCCCTCCTTGTCCGAAGTTAATGTATAGCTGAATTTCAGCCGACACTTGTCCAACGAATATTCCTGGCCATCATGGGAGTTGCCTCCGCCATCGGTGTAACTAAGCGTATAGGTCCGGGAAGGCTGTTGTCCCGGATCGTCGCTTTGCAGGACCGGACATGGTCCCTTGCCGGAGATACTGATGCCTTCGATTGCCAGCGAGCCATCGTTTGAAGATTGCCAATCGACACCATCCGCCGAACGCGGAGTGATAGTCAACGTAACAGAACGCGGCCCTGCGGCAATCCATGTTTTTCCGTCTGTAAGGTCATCTTCGGACTTCATCTGCCGATAAGTCATCGATACGGATATGCGGTCCTTGGCGCTCTTCTTCTCCGCCGCCAAAGCACGGGTGGGGAGCAATAGCTGCCATACGAGCAAGGTGAGACAGAACAGAACTGAAAAACTCACGATGCAGCAAAAGACCTTTATCGCCTTAGTGCTTTTTACGGACTCCACCATGGTGTCAAAACCTTTCTGCAAGCGTGGTTTGGGCCTCATCATCGCGAGCGCTTGTTTCGGCATGCTCATGGCCGATCAGAGAGGTCTGCTGCTCGTCATCATCAACCCCTGATGATTGAGCACCCATTTGCCCGGATTCCGATGATGTATCGGCCGAATGCACCACGAATTCGACCGGATGCTGGCGGGAGGAGGCGAAATCCTGGCTGTTCCCAATTCCTGGGTTGAAACTCAGATCGTCAGTCTGCAGTTGTGAGCCGGCCATTGCCCATGTACCTGCCCTGGCTGTGCGCATCTGTTCAATTTCAGTAGCCGCGCTGCGGCCAGTAAGGGCATCCCGCACCTGGCGTATATGCAGGACCCTATAGAGCACAATCGCGGCAACCACCAGAACCAGGGCAACCGCCAGAAATACCAGAGCCAGCATTCTCCAGGTCCAGGTGCTCATCGCTTATCCCCCTTGATATCCACAAAGGCGTTGTCTATAGAGGCGTGCACCCGTTTTGAGGATTCATTGGCCTCGTTTTTTCTCTCGTCAAGCAACGCAGTCGTAGGGGTTACCGAGTCGGCCAAGGAGATAGACCGATCCGCCAAGGCGTTCATCTGATTCTTGCCGATGCCATCCGCTCTGAACTTCCTTGGAAAGATCTGCAAGGCGTCCAGCGTCAGATTGGCGGCCTCCAATCGAATAACGTCATTGCTTTCATGACGGGAAGCATCCAGCAATTGTTGCAAGCGTCTTGCATACGGTTTGTATTTGCCGGCATCTGATCCCTCATTGATGAGCGGAACGATTTGCGTATTGAAATCTGCCATGCCTGCATAGATATCCGCGAGTTCAGCCTTCTTGTAGTCCTTGTTCTTGGCTGCCTCGTGCATCCAAGGAGAAGCCGCCCTGATGCGTTCCATCCTCATTGATTCCTGATCCGTCATAGCGGAGCCTGAGGCTGTTTTGGCTTCTTCAGGCACCTTGAAGTAGTACCAATACAGCTTTCCTGTTTCATAACACAATCTCGACCAGTCCTCGGAATGTTTACGCAGAGAATTGCTGTGCTCTGTGATTACAGCATTGAATGTGCGCTCCTCTTGCGAATCGAATGCACCGTCTGCCGTATACAAACTGATCAACCCGATATACGGGTCGACAGAGTCCGGTTTGATGGAGGCAGCATGGACAAAGTCGTTTTCGGCTCTAGCGCTGACCGTTGTCTGAGCGGCTTGGTCCATCCAATAACTGAAGTCACCATTGCGCGTTTTATACACCATGCCCAGCGAACATGCCGAAAGCCCAAAACAGACCGCTGAAGCAATTATGACAGCGATGAACGCACGCCATTTCCTGGTGAACGCTTGACGGTGAACCTCATCAACCTCCTTGTAATGTCTCAATGCATAAGCCATCTGAGCACAGTTCTGGAATCTTGCCTCAGGGTTTGTCTGAGTCGCGACAGATATGATCTCTTCAAGGCCAGCAGACAAAGAGGGAACGATGTCCCGGATTGGTTTGAACGATCCAGAACGCGGGTGTACGCCTGTCAGCAGGTTGTATAGTGTCGCACCCAAAGCATAAATGTCGGTGCGCTGATCCACGTGACCTGTCTCACTGAATTGCTCGGGAGCACCATAACCTTGCGTGCCCAACTGTCTGTCGTCCCCGATCAGTGAGGACCGGTCATCATCAGCTCCCATTTCAATGGCAATGCCAAAATCTATCAGTTTGATGGCTCCGTTTGGGGTGACCATCACGTTCGATGGCTTCATATCGCGGTATATGACCGGGGGCTTCCGGCTGTGCAGGTAGTTAAGTGCATCGCATAGCTGGATGCCCCAATCAGCTACACGGTCTTCAGGCTGGGGTCCCTCGTTTTTAAGGATATCCGCGAGCGTCCGGCCCTCCACATAGTCCATGACGACATACAGCGTGCCATGGTCATCAATCAAATCAACGATCCGAGGAATAGCCGGATGGTCCAAGCGCTTGATCATATTGGCTTCAACAGTGATGCTCTTGATGATCATGTCCCGCTTCACAGGATCGGTTACCTGTCTGATCTCCTTGACAGCCCATTGCTTGTTCAATGATGTATCCAATGCAAGATAGACGGTGGACATTCCGCCCCTGCCTATCTGCGTTAAGATACGATATCTCCCGCCGATTACCGTATTCTCAGCAGCCACATCTCTCCCCAGCTATTGCATGTATTTTGAGTAATTGACTAACTTCGTGACAGAAACCACATTGTTCAGGGATCAGCCACAGCCCCGATTCCGACATCAATGTGGAATCAAGCCGACCTCTCAATCCTCAACAAGGTTTCTGATTCCTGCGGAGGACGCATGCACGCGAACATCACAGTCTGGCAAATACACATCCGACAGGCTGATTCTCGTAACACAACAACGAGCCATTGGAGAGAGGCAATCGCGGTTCCTTCTGATTATGGCTAATGAGAAGGAACCGCGATAGGCCTAGACAGCTCCATCGCCTGCGATGTCTTGTCTTAGAGACAAGAATGCCAAAATGCACCTATACACGTCTTAAGCAACTATGCCCCACCTGCTAACACACCCGCAGGCGCAAAGGCGCATATTTCCCTCGCAGACAGAGGTTCTATTGCAAAGAACTGGCCAGCTGGCTATCCAGATCAGACAGCGACTGCTTGGTCTTGTTCAGGAAGTCCTCCATGCCATTCAAACCATCGACGGTCTGGGTGGCTCCTTTTGTGAATTCCTCATAAGACTGCTGGAAAGCGCCGGAAGCACGGTCCGTCACAAATCCGCTTGCGACAAGGGCATCAATCTTGCTCTTCAAGGCATTCAATTCGGAGACGAGGGTATCGTGCCCATTCTTCAAATCGTTGACAGCGCCGTCCAAATCACCATAAGTAACCGATACATTTGCCATAGCATTCCCTCCTATGCACGAATCAGCTGAAAGATACCGCCAAAAAACAATCAGCTTCCTCAACCAACAAGAAAAGTTTATCACTGACCGGGCATTTCGCCTAATCGAGATGGCAGTCGAATCCGCAAAATTGCAAATATATTGGTTTTTATGACCCGACTGCCTTTCGGAATCCCGCCGACGTTGGTACCACATCTGCCGGGCTATCACTATGTCCGCATTTTGGACAGATGGACCACTTCGTCAGTGTACTGCATGAGCGGGAGGCTCCTTCACGCCCGGTAGCCGTCAAGGCAAGCGCCTGCAACCATGATGCCCATGAACTCTTCTTGAGAAAGAAGCAGGCTATCAATCTGGGAGTGAGGATGGCCAGCGCCCTTTACAGCGCCCGCACCATTGGCATCACCACTGCATGCCAGCCGGAGAGCCCATGAGACAAATCGGGGCAGGTCCCCGTCTGGTTAACCTCCAATCAATCCGCAATGACAGCCAAGCCGGAAACATCTGAAATCCGCAGAAATCCAAGAAGATGATCAAAATCCAGTGACGGACCATGGATATCGGGAAGACCAGGGCCACAAACCAGCGGTAGGATTCAGCCAACAACAAGCAACGGTTTGCTCCCATCTGCTGCGCCCGGCGACGTGGCTGGAGAAGGGGCGATGGCATCGTCGCTTTCAGGACTGATTCAGATCAGCCCGGCGGCCTACATGCCCTTTCAGACAAGAACCACCTGACCCTCATCGGAACCCAGATCGGACAGCCTCATGGCGGTCTGATCCAGCCTGCCGGCCGCCTTCAAAGCGGCCCTGGCCATTCAGCGCCTGGACCAGCAGGACCAGACACACAGCCAACCGCCGGTAGGTGTCCATCTCGATGTGCAGTCCGGTCCGTCCAGACACATCATAGAAAATGATTGGCCGTTGAGCCGACTCGCGCACCAAACGGAAGTGGACCACCACCCCATCCCGGGAAAGCCACGAATAGCAGTGCATCGGCCCCAGCCTCCTGGGTCATCTCCACCACCGGACCTTGCGCGCCGTGTCGTTCGAGCCCGCTCCGGAGACGACAGGCACATCGACGGCATCCTTGACGACCCTGACCAGGTGACCTTCTCCTCCATTGGGTGACGGGAGACTCGTCTGTAGTGCCATTGACCAGAATGCCGTCGGCCCCATCAGCCACCAGAGTCCAGGCCAGGTTGGCGGCTGCCCCATAATCCACGGATCCGTCCTTGTTCATGGACGTGATCATGACGGGGATCACCAGTCCGAAAGGGGCGGGAGGAAGCAGATGGGACGCTCTTGCGGATATCAGAACAGATAATGGTCCAGGCCCACGGTCAGTCCGGGAATGCTTCCGGCACGGCGGACTGCCAGGAGGACTCCGGGCATGAATGAGACACGCTCGAAGCTATCCGCGCGGATGGTCAGCTGCTCGCCGGGGTTGCCCATGAGGATCTCCTCGTGCGCGTTGAGTCCCCGCAGCCGGACGGCATGGACATGGACACCGTCAACCACCCGGCCCCTGGAAGCATCAGGCTGTTGGGTCGCGTCGGGCATGGGACCCATCCCAGCCTGACGGCGGGCCTCGGCGATGGCGGAAGCGGTTCCCAGAGCCGTGCCGGAGGGGGCGTCGACCTTGTCGGGATGGTGCAGCTCGACCACCTCGGCCGACTCGAAGTAGCGGGCTGCCATGGCCGCGAACCGGTCGGCCAGCACTGCAGAGATGGCGAAGTTGGGAGCGATGAAGACGCTGAGTCCGGGATGCCCGTCCAAGGCCTGCCTGACCTGGTCCAGGCGCTCCTTGGTCCAACCGGTGGTGCCGATGACGGTGTGGACCCCCTGCCCTATCAGTGCCAAGGTGTTGCCCAGGACGGCATCGGGGCTGGTGAAGTCGACCGCCACATCCGTGTTGCTCGGATTGATGGCAGCCGGATCGTCATCCGGCCCCAGCAGCAGGGCCGTCTGCATATCCTGCGCGTCCTTCAGGGCACGCACCACCTCGGTTCCCATGCGTCCGCCTGCGCCCAGCACCGATACGCGAATCATCGGCTGCCTCCTTCTTATCTGTTTATTTCACTGTTTTCACTGTGCATTTTCGGTCTTTTTCACGACCATACCCCTCCTGCGGCTCCTGGCCCAGCCCAGCAGAGCCAGAGGAACAGCGCAGCAGGTGACCACCGCCGGGATGGTCATGCCGCCGTGGGGCCCGAACTGATCCAGGGCGACTCCGGCCAGGGTGGATCCCAGGGAGGTGCCGATGGATCCGCCGGTGGACAGCCAGGAGAGCCCCTCGGTCAGGGCCCGGGCATCCACGTTCTCGCGCACAATCAGGTTGCCGGTGGCGAAGATGGGCGAGACGCACAGGCCGGTCAGCACCTCGGCCAGACCCAGCAGGACCAGGTTGTCCATGACCAGGCGGAAGACCACGTAGCCAAGGGTCAGCAGCACCAGGAAGGTCGTCAGATAGCGCCAGCGGGATCCTTTGAGCCTGACCGAGCCGAAGATCAGCGCCCCGCACAGGGAGCCCAGGGCGAACAGGGCCAGCTGCAGGCCTACAGCACCCTCACGGCCCATGGACTTGGTCAGGGCGGTCACCGAGACATCCACCGCCGAAAAGCTCATGTTGAAGACGACGAAAATCACGACCAACAGGAGGATGCCCGGGTAGACCAGAGCCGAGCGGGAGCCCTGGTGGCCGTCAGCATCACTCGGCAGGACGTCCCCGTGGGCGTCCACCGGGGAATGATCCGCCGCAGACTGGCTGACGGATTCCATGCGAACGACAGCCGGTGGCTCGGTGGAACGCATGGCGAAGAAGGTCAGTCCGCCGATCAGCAGGGCCAGGGCAGGCAGGTAGAGCTGGGAGACCGGGCTGACCGAGGTGGCCAGGTAGGCGGAGAGGATGGGCCCCAGGATGAAAACGCACTCGTCCAGCCCCGACTCCAGGGCATAGGCGGTGTTGAGCAGGTTGGTCTTGTCGTCGCGCAGCACCCAGGCCCAGCGGGTGCGCACCAGGGCTCCGAAGGCGAACTGGGTCAGGCCCATCAGGGCCGCCAGCACAAAGAGCACACCCAGGGGAACCCGGCGCATGGCGCCCACGGCAAATCCCAGGATGGCCAGAGCCTGCACGATCAGGGCCGTCACCCCGACCCGACGCTGGCCGAACCGGTCGAACAGACGGGCGTAGAAAGGGGTGACCAGGGCGGCGCAGAGCGTGTAGACGGCGCTCATCAGACCGGCCGAGGTCCAGTTGTCATAGATGTTGTTCAAGGCCAGTACGATACCCAGACCCATCATGCCCAAGGGCAGTCGGGCCAGGACGGCAGACAGGCAGAAACCGGCGGCGCCCGGGTAGGTGAATAGGCGCAGGAATGGGGATTTAGCGGCCGCCATGATCACCGTCCCTGCCCAGCTGGTCGCTCACACGGCCGGCATAGATGAAGATGTCGTCGATCCCCTCGAAGAACTGCGGGTCGTCGGAGGGGTCGCGCCCGGCGAAGGCGGCATGGTCCCGCCCCTTGAGCTCGGCCAGCCGCTCCATGCCCTTGTGGTCGTAGAAGCCCACATCGCAGGAGGAGTCCGTATGCAGGTAGAAGCGCTCGATGCCCGCCTGATCCAGATGCTCCAGGTTGTCCCGCCACAGGGCGCCGCCCACGCCGCGGCCCCGGGCACGGCTGGAGACCAGGAAGAGCCTCAGTTCGGCCTGGGGCGGGACCGCCAAACCGCACTTCTCCTCCAACTTGACCTCGGTCAGCTGCCACTGGCGGGCCCGGTCCAGGGTCCGAGCGCCCAACGTCGTGGCGGACAGCTGCTGGTCCACCTGCTCCAGCTCCTCTTGGGCCTGGGGGAAGCAGGGTTCGCCGCGCCCCTCGGCCAGCAGGGTCACCCCCAGAAAGTCCTGCCCATCGACGGCTATCCGGGCCCTGGTGGCACCCACCAGATAATGCAGGATAAAATGCGCGGCGCTCAGCCGGGACACAGTCCCCTCGGGATCCTCCTGCACCTTCCAGGTGGCATCAAAGGTCCCCACCAGGTCGGGCATATCCGCCCAGACCATGGGTCTTATTTGCACGCTCCCCCTCCGCAGGGAGGCCTGGTCGTGACTACTGGACGTTGTCATCTGTCTCATTGCTCCATTCGGGCGTGCCCGGCCCCACGACGGCCCTGGGCCGTCCGCCGATCGCCTGCTGTTCATGATTGCTGATGCGCGGCACCCATCGCCCTTGTCCGGCGGGGTCTGCCGCAGACTCAGTCCTCGTCCGACTGCTCGGGGATGCCCTCGGCCAGGGATGCGAGAATTTCTTCTTCGGTCCTGGCACGGGCCCTGATGAGTCGATCCTGGGGCCGGTCTTCGCTTACATAATAAAGGCAGGCGTCGATGGTCGACAGGCCGATACCCTCCAAGCGTGACAGGAGCAGCCGGTAGAAGTCCAACTGGACCAGACGGCGGTTGGTCGACTCCTCTCCGTGCGGTCGTGCTCCGGTCTTCCAGTCCACGATGGTGTAGCGCAGATCCGGGCGATCAGGGTCCAGTCCGCCGGCAAAGACCGCATCCAACTTGCCCTTGACGATGCGACCGGCCAGCACCGCCACGATGGGCCGTTCCACCCAGACGGGGGTGCGCTCTGCCCAGTCGGACTCAGCCAGCCGCCGCTCCCAGGTCAGCAGACGAGCCTGAACGGGATCGGCCTTGGGATCCAGGGTCTCCCGCTCCTGGTCAAGCCCGGTCAGCATGCGGGCCCGCTCAGCCATGGCCCCGGGACCCAGTGGGCCATCGAGCAGGTTCGCTGTCTCCGCCTGATCGGGCAGGTCCACCAGTCCTTGGGGGGCGGAGATTTCGGGCAGGATGAAGCGCCTGGCCCAGTCGTGGAAGCGGGTGCCTGCCTCGGCCTGCGGGGAGGCCACCTGTGGTATGGGCCTGACCAGCCCCTGCCAGTAGTCCCTCTCCATCTTGGGATCGCCCCCTGCCGAACCGGCCTGGATGGCGGTGACGCTGCTGGCTCCATGCCCCAGGATCCGACGACCGGTGCGCCGCAGCAGATCCAGATCCGTGAGCAGCTGGTCGTCGGCGACCCCCAGACGGCCGGTGCTGACCTGCAGGACGCGGACCGCATTGGCGTAGAGACCGTCATCGCCCTCCTCAGGGATCTCGTGGCCGCCTGGTTTTCCGGCGTGCACCCAGGCGACCGAGCGATTCAAAGCTTCGCGTGTGCGCGCATTCAGAACCGGGGGCCAAAGCGCCTGATCACGCTGGCCGTCGCGGGCGGCGACCTGGTCCACCTCTTCCAGGGCACGGTCGACGATGGCCTGGCGGTAGGACTGGGCATGCTCACCGACAAAGAGCCCCAAGGGCGGCGTTGGCTGGCCCTCCTGGGCATCCTCTGCCTGCTCCAGCTTGACCGCATCGGGCTCTTCCTGGAAGAGCTCCACCAGCTCGGTCCAGAAGTTGGAGGCCTTATCCGGGTCCGGAGCCGGCGTGTTCAGGGCCGCAGACTCCGCCTGGGAATCCTGGCTGAAGGTCAGCAGCAGGTCATGCCGGGCCCTGGTCGAGGCCACGTAGATCAGCCGTCGCTCGTCGTCCAGCAGCCGACGGCCATACTGTTCGCGCTGAGAGGGGGCGATGGCATCGGCCCGGACCGGGCGGGCCTGGTCGTCCAGTCCGCTCTCCCGGGACAGGCCCATGGCCTCCTCCTCCAGGCCCGCCAGGTCCAGTCGACCCAGCAGGTCCTCGGGGTCAGCTCCCAGGGGGGCGTCGTGGGGAAAGCGGGGCAGGATCATGGCATCGGCCCGGACCGGCACCGGCACGGACTGGGGATCGACCAGCCAGGTACGGGCCGTGCAGTCGTACTGGTAGACCGGGCCGTCCGAAGATGGGACCACCGGCTGGTCCGAGGCGGGCTTGACCGTGAGCCGGTCGCCTTGGCTGCTGGGGAAGGCTCCGCGCTTCAGCCCGACCACCGCCACGGCGTCCCACTCCAGACCCTTGGCCTGGTGGACGGTCATCAGGGCCACGTCGGCCTGTCGGTCGTCCCCGTCAGTGGGCATTTCGGGGCTCTGATCCAGGGAGGACAGCCAGGAGACGAACCCGCGCAGGCTGGGCCCCAGGCCTTGGGGCAGCTCGGACAGGTAGACATCCACCTGGTCCAGCAGGGCCTGAATGCCCGCCTTGGCCTGACTGGGCTCCAGAGGACGTTCAGGATTGGCCAGGGAGCGGGCCAGCACCAGGTCCACGTCCAGGTCCAGGGCACGGATGGCGGCGATGACCACCTGACGCAGGGGGGCCGAGGACTCGGCCTGGACCTGGCAGATGACCCGGGCGGCCTCGGCGGCCAGGACCCGTCCCCTGGCGGAAAGCCCGGAGCTCTTCAAGAGGTCCGGCAGGTCATCGCGCAGCAACAGGTCCACCAGGAAGACATCGTTGGGGACCTGGTCACGGTAACGGTGCAGATCCTCGCGACGGCGGCGCGGATCGGGGTCGGACTCGATCAGGCCGGCACGGACCAGGGCCCGGTACTGGCTGTCCTCGTTGACCTTGGCGGCCAGGGAGGCCAGAGCGCTCAGATCGGCCGCGTCCATGCCGAACCGGGCCGAGGCCAGCAGGCGCATCAGGGAATCGCTGTCGGTGTGGTCGCAGATCAGGGAGAGCAGGGCCCGCAAATCCATGACCTCGGGCCGGTCGAAGAGGGAGGAGTACCCGACGACCTGGCAGCTCAGCCCTGCAGCCTCCATGGCCTGGCGGTACCTGGGCAGGGCGGCCTTGGAGCGGAAGAGGACAGCCACGTGTGGTGCGTCGCCTTGGTCGCCATAGAGCTCGCATGCCCTGAGGGCGAACCTGACCACGCCATCGATCTCCTGGCCACCGGTGCTGTAGCCCAAGAGGCCCACGGTACCCGGGTCGGCGTCCTCACGGGGACGGAGCCTGGCCACGTCCACCTCGCGCAGTTCCGCTTCGGACCGGCTCTCCTGGCCCCTGTGACGTAGAGGGACGGTCAGCTGGTTGGCGGCCTTGAGCACCCAGCTGGAGTTGCGGAAGGTGCGCGACAGGGTCAGCGGGTCCTGGTCCTGCGAGCGCCCAAAGGCTGCCACCCCCGACAAGGGGCCGCTGCCGGAGTCGGGTCGGTCGGCCAACATGCCGAACTGGGCCTGGAAGGTGCGGAAGGCCCCGGGACTGGCCCCGCGCCAGGCATAGATGGACTGGAAGGGGTCGCCCACGGCGGTCACGGCCGACCTGCCGGGAGCCTGATCCGCACTCCCCTGTTCCTCCTGCCGATTCTGCGGGTGGAAGATGGCCGCCAGAAGCAGGGCCTGGGTGGTGGAGGTGTCCTGGTATTCGTCCAGAAAGACGTGGCTGTAGCGGCGTCGCAGCTGGGCGCTGATGGAGGGGAAACGCTCGACCAGCTGGAAGGCGGCCAGGGTGAAGTCGCCGAACTCGGCCATGTTGGCCTGACGCTTGGCCCGCTGGTAGTCCTGGACCAGGGTCAGCAGCTTCTCGCGTGTCAGGACGGCCCGTCGCATGGCATCCACCCGGTGGAGGCGAATGCTCTGCCGCTTGTCTTGGAAGTCCTTGATTTTACCCTGATAGTGCTCGTCGGTCTCCTTCTTGCTTCGCTTGGGCGGTGAGGTGCTGACTGTGGGCTCGGTGGCCGGCACGGGCTGGTCGCCGATGAGCCGGTCCGAACGATCCACAAAGGCGCGGTCCCAGGCGCGGATCCGCTCCACAGCCTGGTCGAAATCCGGGCAGTCGCTGCTGATCATGGAGGTGGTCACCGCCCCGGTCAGCCCCAGAACCCGGTTGACGGTCGTCGAGAAGGTGGCGGAGCCCAGGTCGTCGGAGTCGCCATCCTGCGCCGAGGCGCCGGCAGGAAAGATCAGATCCAGATGGTCGGCGACCACCTGGGAGGCCAACTGGTAGGCTCCCGCCGAACTCAGGGGACGGGTGTCCTGATCCATGCCCACCAGCAGGCCGTACTGGCGCACGATGGACTGGAAGAAGGCGTCATAGGTTGACACGGTCGGCTTGAGGAAGTTGCGTTCGGGATCTACGGCCGAGGCGCCTCTGCCCTGATCGCGTCGAATGACCGCCGCACCCACCCTGGACTGGAGCTCGGAGGCGGCCTTACGGGTGAAGGTCAACCCCAGAATCTGCTCGGAGGGCACTCCCCGGCGGATCAGGGCGATGATCCGGCTAGTCATGGTCATGGTCTTGCCCGAGCCGGCACCGGCCACCACCAGAAGATCCTCGTTCACATCCGCATCGACAATGGCGGACTGTTCGGCAGTCTGCTTCATTCCTGATCCTCCAGTAGATTGGGCGCCACCAGTTGCCATGCCTGACATTCCTGGCCATTGCTGGCCCGATGGCAACGGGCAGGGTCGAAGACCGCATCATCCCGGCCGGCCGTCAGCTTGACTCCTGCGGCGAAGAAGACCCTGGCTATCATGGTCAGCCCCCATACAGCCTGGGAGGAGACTCTGGAGGCTCGGACCATGGCCCACAGGTCCGCATCCACCCCGGGCGGAACCTGTTCGGACAAGTCCGCAGGCTCGGCCTTGGACTTGAGCGGGGAGGGCATACCGGTTCTGGGCTGGGCGATGGTGACCAGCCTGTCGCGCTCGAACAGTGGAGGCTGGTAGGCCATCTCCTCCCGGCGCAACCCCGTTTGCTCATCCTTGGGCGGGGTCTGCAGCTGCAGGAGCAGGGACTGGCTCAGCTTCATCCCCTCGGTCCTCTCCAGATCGGGGGCCTGGGGCAGACTCCAGGCCGCCCCCACCTCCGGGCTGCTGCCAGGAGTGGGCGGGAAGGCCAGTCCCAGCTGATAGCAGACCAGCTGCAGGTCGTTGAAGAGCTGCCCCTGGGTATAGGGGACTCTGCCGGTCTTGTAGTCCACCAGCCGCAGACGGATGCCCTCGGGCAGGGACCTGACCTCCAGACGGTCGATGCGGCCGGTCAGCCTGACTGTGGTCCTGGCATCCAGGGCTGCGGGGAAGCCGTCTACCAGGCCGGACATCAGGGCGAAGAGCACGTCGGCATCCAGGGGCCTGTCAGGGAAGGTGGCCTTCCAAAGAGGGACTAGGTCCTCCACGGACAGGCTGACATCAAATGAGCGCTCGCTCTGCACCCCCAGCAGGTCGCCGACCGGGACCGGGCTCTTGCCCTCCAGGCCGTATTCGGAATCCGAGGAGCGCACGAAATAAGAGGCCAGGTTGTCCAGGATGGGCTCCACCCGGCTGCTGCGGCCGCGCTGGTCATAGAGCTCGTCCGGGTCCCGCAGACGCTGTTCCTGGGGAGCCAGATCCTGGTAGATGTCCAGAAGTGCATCCCGCACCTGCTGCTGGCGGGCATCCGGGTCGCCATGGCCGGGACGGTCCAGACCCTGGGCTGTACCCTCGCTGGCCACCTTGTGGATCAGGGAGCCGAACTCCGTAGGCACCCTGGATGGGGATGGGCCGGAGAACTGATCGCCCAGGGCCCACTCCAGGGGGCAGTTCCAGATGGCATCGACCGCCGAAGGTGAAAGGAGAACCACCTGGCGGTCGGACCCGTGTTCGTGGCGGTGCTCATGACGCTGGTCACGGTCATGGCTTGGACCCGCCTGGGTGTTTTGATTGGAGGAAGCCGGTGCGGAACGGGAGGCACGGTCCTTTTCAACAACCGATGCGACACCTGCGGCGGCGGCCACAGCCCTTGACCCGGCAGCCTGCTCAACCGGGGCCCCTTCATCCGAAACCTGCTCATCTGAGGCATGCCGGTCCGAGGCCGACCCAATCGTGGACTGCCCGTCTGGGACATGCTGATCCAATGTCGACTGGTCGTAGAGGAAGGGCCAATGCCGTGGATCGGCCGAATCCTGACCCTGATAGGCCAGCAACCGCAAGGTTTGTACGGCATCGTCCACCCGGTCACGGTCAATCTGGTCATGCGGAAGCAACGCCTGGACAGCCAGGATGGATCGGGCGGCCGCCGTCAGACCCCTGGCAGACACCTCCAGCCCCCCGTAGCGCTCTCTGCCGCCTGAGCCAGCGCCGACCATGCTGAACTCGGCCTGACTCATATCGGCGGTGCGTGGATAGCGTTCGGGCAGGTAGCCGTAGAGGAAGTCCGAAGGAACCAGGTCATCGTTCCAGACCGCACTGATGCGCACCTGGGTTCGGGCCCGGGTCAGTGCCTCCAGAAAGCCCTTCTTCTCGGCGTAGAGGATGGAGCGCAGGGCCGGATCGTGGCTGAGCGTGTCCGCCAGGGGGTCGCCGATGCGATTGTGCAGGACCAGGTCGGCCAGCTCCTCGGCTCCGAACATGGTGTCGCGGGGAATCAGGTTGGGCCAGACCCCGTCCTGGACGGCGGGCAACCAGACCAGGGGCCAGTCGGTGGCCAGGGCGGCAGCGCCGGCGGGTGTGGTCAGCGTGACGGCGTGCTCAATGGGCCCGATCCGCGCCAAGGAGTCGGCCTCGATCTGCATGGTGCGCACCTGGTCCATGAAGGCCTCGACCGTGGGAAAACGACGGGAGCCAGCCGCGTACTGGAAGAGCCGCATGAGCGCGTCCAGGCGGTCGTTGGACTCCTCCCCCTCCTGGGTGGCCATCAGGGCCCTCCGCTGCCAGTCATCGGCCAGGTCCAGGCTCCGCCAGGCCTCCCAGAGCACGTATTGGGGCTGACGGTCCTCCAGAGCGCTGATGCGGGTGGCCGTCAGACGCAGAACCTGCAGGGCCTTTTCCAGAACCTGGACGTCAGGATCCTCCCGGCGACCTCCGGCGATGGCGGTCATGGCCTCCAGGATGATTCCCGAGGATCGGTCATCCGGGTCCAGAACCAGCAGGGTCTCCAGGGCCTGAACGGAAAGAATGGCTGGCCGTTGGGCATCCCGGTCGCCCAGATCCACCGGCTGGTCGGGGGCCGAGGCAGTGGAGAAGGGACCGGACGCTGCCCCTGGCTCGACGGAATCATGCCTGGCCAACAGGGAATCGTCGACACTGATGCCGGATGAACGGTCCCGCTGAGCCCGCCGCTCGGCCAGATCCTCCACCCAGGTCCGCCAGGCCTGTCCAAGGAGCGGCAGATCGTCCAAGGTGCCCGACGAGTCCGCCTCGCTTCCCTGCTGGCCGGACAGGGGGGCCAATGCGGCCATGGTCTCCATGATGGACTCCAGGCGCTCCATCCTGACGGGACGCTCTGCACGAGCGGCGGTGGCGGGGACCCGGAAGAGGGGGCCGGCCATCAGGGTGCGCAGGCGCGAACGGATCCAGGCGGCCACCTGGGCAGGATCGTCCGGGTCTCTTCCGGCAGTTCCAGGGTCCAGTACCGACTGGGCCAGCTCGACCAGGGCAAAGAGACCCTGGATGGCTGGTTCCTGACTGAGCGGACGGGTCACTGAGGAGAAGCGCACCGGCACGCCCTGCACACGCAGTTTGCGGCCCAGCGTGCGCAGGGTCATGTTGTCGTGGGCGATGACGGCCATGTCGTTCCAGTCACGTTTCTGGGCCAGGAACTCATGCTTGACCTGCCAGACCAGGTCGTCATCCTCCTGGTCGGGGGTGCGGAAGAGCCTGGTCTGCACGCTGCCGTCGCGAATAAGACTGTCGCCGTCGGTCAGAGGCGCCACCGGTCCTGCGCCGGGCCAGGCGGGCAGCTTGCCGGGTCTGGCAGGCAGGGGGGTATCGTCCTCCTCAACCCCGGCGATGCCCAGGCTGACCCTGGCAGCCACCAGGTCGGCGTAGGAACCCGGAGCCGCCGAATCTGAACCCTGGCGGCCTTCGGTATGTTCTTCGACTGCTTTCGGAACCACCATCCTCCGGGGTTTCAGGGTCAGGGTGGCGGCGCCCAGGCAGGCGAAGTCCTGGGCCAGAAGGGGGGCGGCGTCACCTGGCACAGGCTTGGCCAGGGTCGTCAGACGAGTGGCCAGAAATTCCGGATAGGAGCCACGGAAGGACTGGACCGACTGGTCGGGATTGCCCACCAGAAGAAGTCGGCAACCGGCCCGGTTCAACCCCTGCAACAGGCCCATCCCGGCCAGGGTGACGTCCTGCCAATCGTCCACGACCAGCAGGTCGGGCAGGTCGTCATCAGCAAGTCCGTCCAGGCTGCGGGAGGCTTCGACCATGAGCATGGAGGGGTCCAGACGGAATTCATCCGGGTAGCTCTCGGTGATGCTCTGGCGGTATTCGTCCTCCAGGGCGAAGGCCAGCCGCCACTGCAGGCCCAGCCGATCGCGGCGGTCGGGGTCCATGGGCTGGACGGCCAGGGCGTCCAGAAGCTGGTCCCGGTCCCCCCTGTCCAGGCCCAATTCCGTCATGCGGGCGAACATGTCCCGTAGCTGGGCGATGAACCTGTCGGCGACCCCTACGACCCGTCCCTGTCCGTCGCCGACCAGGACGGAGGACCAGCCCGCCCCGTTGCGAAAGTAGCGTTCCAGGAGTCGGCAGACCGCGCAGTCGTCCCCGGCCTGGACGTGCTCCAGGTGGACGGTCATGACCTGCCTGAGCAGGGCATCCTCCTCGGCGCCGTTGAGCAGCCTGGGCAGAAGCGGATCGCGGCCTCCCTGGGCCAACCGGGACCGTGTCAGCAGACGGAAGGCCAGGGCCTGCAGGGTGCCCACAGGTCGGGTACGGTCGGACCTGCCCCGCTCAAGAATGACCTGGCGGCTGACCTGGTCGGCTGCGGTCCTACCTGATACGGCCATGCTGGCACCGTCGCCGAACCGTTCCATGCCGGCCAGCAGGGCCCGGGTGGCCAGCCTGGTCTTGCCGCTGCGGGGAGGACCAGCCACCACCAGGGCACGGGTGGGCCGACCCTCCCCGTTCCGGAGCCGATCGCCGATAAGGGCGCGGACCGGTTCCATGGCCTCTTGCGGATCCACCGGTGGCTGCTTGCTCATAGCTACAAGAATAGGGTCCGGCATGGTCCATCCGCAGGCCCCGGAAGCCGCTGGTCCGGGACCATTCTTGGGAGGTTGAAAGGATGACCGATCGGGAGCGGCGTGCTGTTATCGTGGATAGCAGTTCCCAGGCATTCCTTAGGAGGTGATGCCCCTTGCAGCAGAATGGTTCCCAGGCCCGGCGCCCGGGTGCGGTCCCATCCATGGACCAGGCGCCAACGCTGCCCGGGCTGCGGCTTATGCGCCCCTTGGATCTGGGAGGCACCGCCGCCGTCTACCTGTACGAGCAGGAGGGGCTCAACCGACCCGTGGCGGTCAAGGTGGCCCTCCAAGGCAGCATGGACCAGCAGACCCATCAGCTCTTTCTGCGGGAGGCCAAGACCCTGGCCAAGCTCTCCACCCACCCCTGCATCCTGAGCATCCACCAGGCGCTGGTCAGCGATGACGGACGGGATTGCCTGGTGCTCGAATACGCTCCGGGCGGCAGCTGCAAGACCATCATGCTTCACGGGGGCATGGACCAGGAAGGCGTGTTGGACCTGGGGGTGCGCATGGCCTCGGCCCTCTGCTGCGCCCATGAACGCGGAATCCTGCACCGGGACGTCAAACCCAGCAACTTCCTGATCACCGACCAGGGTCTGCCCGTCCTGGCTGACTTCGGCATTTCCGCAGGCATCTATGGAGACGAACGAGCCGGCGGGCTTTCCATACCCTGGGCGGCCCCAGAGGTCCTGGCGAACCGCTCGGGGGGATCAGAGGCCAGCGACATCTACTCCCTGGGGGCCTCGCTCTTCGGCATGCTGGCCGGCCGCTCCCCCTACGAGTACGCCTACCGGGCCCGGGATGAGGATCACCTGGCCCAGCTGATCCTGACAGCGGAAACCCCGGTTCTGCACATGGGCGAGGCCTCCCCTATGCTGGCCGCCGTCCTGGAGAAGGCCATGGCCCATGACCGGGACGACCGCTACTACTCGGCGCTGGAGTTCGGGCGGGCCCTCCAGGAGGTCCAACAAGAGCTCTACGGCCATGCAACGCCCTTCATCGGCGAGGGAATTGGCCCCTACCCCACGGAGGATGTACGTTCACACTCCCGGACCGGAGACATTGCTGGCCGACCCATTGCAGGCCGAGGGGGAAAGCGACCAGAGAATAAGGAACCCGGCCACCCCTGGGCTGGTGCACGGGCCAGCTCCCAACCGCGTCTGCGCCCAGACAGGGATGCGTTCACCGACCATGAAGGCAGCCAGGCCAAGCGGTTTTTTGGCGGCCGCCGCCGTCTGGTCCTTTTGGGACTGATCCTCGCTGTCATCCTGGCCCTGGTACTGGTCTGGGCCCTGGTTGTCGGCCTGCCAAACAGATCCGAGCGTGGTTCACAGCCGACTACTACAGGTTCCTCCCAGGCCCAATCCCAACAGGCGCAGTCCCCGGACCCGACGGATTCGAGCGACCCCCAGGATCTGCAGGAGGGCCCGGTTCCCTCACCCACCCAGGGCCAAGGCCGCTACCAAGGCACCACGGCAGTTTTCACCTGGGCCAATCCCGACCCCAAACCGGGAGACACCTATGTCTGGCATCCCCTGGATCAGGGCGGCACCGGAGACCGTGGCCGCAGCGTGCAGACCCGACAGCCGGCCGCCCGTGTCGACAGCCCGCAGGGGGGTCAGACCTGCATCAGCGTCACCCTGGTGCGGGCCGACAGGAGCATGTCCCAGGAACCCACGATCATTTGCGCCGTCCAATGAGCCTTCGGTGGATGAATTTCCACATTCGACCACCCCGACTTTCACAGACCGCCAAGACCTGGCAAACCAGCTAAAATCAGTCGTCAGAGAGGGCATCGACGGCGGTCCGGGATCAATTAACCAACAAGGGCACAAGATAAAGGTATAGGAAAGGTATAGGTCAGGCATCCTGGCCTGTGCGGCAGAACAGGAAAGGAACCCAGGGGATTATGGACTTGCAGGGACGCTTCCTGCGGATGCGCCGGGCCGGGCTGCGTCTGCGGCATGCCCTGGCCGTCCGCGCCAAGAACCCTGCCACCATCCTGGCCGTCACGCTGACGGCTCTGGTCCTGCTCATACTGGGCGCCTTGTTCATGCATGGAGTGGACCGCCGTGCCGTTCAGGTGGATGACGGCAGCATCTGGATCACCTCCGAAAACGAGCGCAAGGTCGCCCGGTTCAAGCCCGACATCGGCGAGGCGGACGTGGCCCTGTCGACAGGCACGGACCACTTCGACCTGGCCCAGAGCGGATATGCGGTCATCCTGGGCCGTGAAGGAGGCATGGCTCCCATAGCGGCCTCCACCGCCACACTGGGAGACACCACCCGATCGGATGCCAGGGTCCAGCGGATGGTCAACGGGCCCACTCTGGTCCTCTTCCAGGCGCGGACCGGCAAGGTCTGGGTGGGTCAGGCCACTTCTCCGGGAGATATGGACCCGCAACGCCGCGACCCTGTGCTGACCTTGGGCTCCGGGGCCGCCGTCACCGTGGATGCCTCCGGAACCGTCTACGCCTACCGGCCCTCGGACGGGGTCGTGCTGAAAATCGACGGACCGGACTCCCGGGCCCACCGTGAGCTGGACTCCCTGACGGATCACGCCCCCGTTCGGGCCACTGCCTTCAGCGTCATCGATGGAAGACCCGTCCTCCTGGCTGGCAACCGGCTTTACTGGCCCCAGGGATCCGTCCGGATACCGCACCGGGGAGACCTGCAACTCCAGTCCACTCCTGTGGACATGGACCGTCAGGGACCCTGGGTGGGTCTGACCGATCAGGAAAGCGTCCACCTGGTTGATCTGGACCATCCGCGCAAACAGGTCGAGACCGTACGCACAGGCGGCAGCGGCCAGCCCGCCCAGCCGGTCTCCTCCGGCGGATGCCTTTGGACAGCCTGGGCCTCCTCGGGAAGCAATTTCCTACGCCTGTGCGCAACAGGAACGGCCGGGCCCAAGGTCCGGTCACCCCAGCCGCGTCCCACCACCCTGGAAGCCATCAGCCCCACCTCGGACCTGGTCTTCCGGGCCAACCACCGGAGGGTCATCCTCAACGACGTGCTGACTGGCGATGTTTGGAACCCGCAATCCTCCACCAAGGTGATCCGGCCGCAGTGGCAAACCATGGAGGTCAAGCACACGAACAAAACCGATCAGCGCCAGGACTCGGCCGACAACCGCCAGCGGTTCGCTGCCACCTGTCGCTCAGGATCCCAACCCATCCAGGCCGAGGACGACAGTCTGGGCATTCGGGCCGGTTCCAGAGCCCTGCTGGACCCCCTTCGCAACGATCGTCAGACCGACTGTTCGGTTCTGCGAATCGAGGATGCGCGCAGCTCGCAGGGCAATCTGCGCCTGACCCCGGTCATGAACGGCCGTTACCTGCAGGTGGATGCCAGCGACGCACCTGTCGGCCGGGCCCGAATCAACTACTCCATCACCGACGGTCGCGGCCAGGTCTCCTCGGCTGGCATCGACCTGAACATCGCCCCGGCCAAGATGGACCGAAGTGACCAAGCACCGGTCCAGAACGATACCCCTCCCGAGTATGAGGTGGAGCAGGGCGCCACGACAACCGTCAACGCTCTGGCCGGCTTCGAGGATCCTGACGGAGACCCGCTGACACTGGTAGGTGCCGAATCCGTCAACTCCGATCGAATATCCCTTTCCACCAGGGCTGATGGGCAGCTGACCATGAGTGCTGGGTCGGCCACCTCCGGTCGGTTGGCTGTCAAAGTCACCGTTTCGGACGGACTCATGAGCGGACAGGGACTCATCTACTTCACCGTCAGACCCGTCAACACCCTGGCCCCACTGGTTGATCCGGTCATCCGTCAGGCCACTCCCGGCCGAGAGGTGACCGTGGACCTGAGCAGGAGCGCACATGCCAATGCCGCTCAGCCCCTCCGCCTGGTCCGGGTCGACAAACCCGATGGAATCCAGTTGGAGGTCAACGCCGAGAGCCTTTCCTTCACCGCCACCGCCGCCAACCCGGGCACCTATTATGTGCCCTACCGGGTGGCCCAGGGCGACCAGGAGACCCAGGGGCTGGTCAGGCTGGAGGTGGAACACGACCAGGGCGGATCCGCGCCGCCGGTACCCGTCAACGACGTGGCCCTGCTGGGGGCCGACCAGACCGCCATCGTCGATCCGCTCGACAACGATCTGGATCCCATGGGCGGAGTGCTGGCGCTGACCGATGTGCGCGTGGACCCGGACTCCGGCATCAAGGTCGGCATCGTGGACCACCGTCGGGTCTATCTGTCAGCCAGAAAAATTCCCACACGCCCGCTGAGCATCGCCTACACGGTCGCCAACGCCGAAGGCAGCGCTCAAGGGACCATCGTCCTGCAGCCCCCTTCCTTGAGCAGGGCAGCCTCGGCGCCCAAGGCCCCGAATCTGACGGTAGGTGTCCGCTCATCGGGTCTGGTCACGGTTTCGGTCATGGACAAGGTCACCCACGCTGACGGAACCAGCGTCACCCTGGACCAGCAGCTGACTACGGATCAGCGGAACTTTGCGGGTCTGACCTTCGTATCCGGGGATACGGTCAGGTATCAGGCCAGCGAGCGCACCGGGGACTTCCCTGCCACCTATACGGTCAGGGACGACTTGGGTAACGCAGCCTCAGGCACCATCACCTTCCGCGTGCATGCCTCCGACCCTGCCAGCAAGCCCGCACCCACCCCCAAGGATCTACGGGCCCAGGTGGCTGCCGGGACCAAGGTACGCATCCCCGTCCCGCTGACCGGCATCGACCCGGACGGAGACTGCGACACCCTGTCCGGCTTGGGCAACCAGGCGCCCAGGCTGGGAAGGATTGTCAAAGCCGGGGCCGACTACCTGATCTATGAGGCCTATCCCGACTCGCACGGCACCGACGAGTTCACCTACGCCGTGGAGGACTGGGTGGGGCAGCGTGCCCAGGCGCGCGTCCGCATCGGCGTCTTCCCCGACTCGTCGGTGACCGGGGTCTTCGCCCGGGACGATAAGGTCAGGCTGCGGCCTGGGACCGTGGCCGACGTGCCGGTCCTGCTCAATGACATCTCTGGGGACGACGACCCCCTGAGGCTGGATCCCAACCTGGAGCGCCAGGGCCTGGACCAGGCCGGCGTAGAGGCCGACATGATCCGGCTGACTGCTCCTTCGCAGCCAGGGACCTCCTATCTGGTCTACAAGGCACGCAACCGGGCAGGGCTGAGCGACCAGGCCACACTGACCGTGGTCTCGGATCCCCAGGCCCCCATCCAGCCGCCCATAGCCCAGGATTACCAGGTTGCTCCCGAGGACACGGTGGACAAGCGCAGTGTGGAGGTCGATCTGGCCGACTCCATCAGCAACCCATCCGGCACCCTCGATGACCTGCGCCTTGGGATTCATCCCAGCGCCCGTGCCCATGCCAGGATCGTGGGCGAAGCCGGCTCCACCAAGCTGGTCATCGATCTGACCGACCAGGCCAGGGCGGTGCCCTACACCGTGACCAACACCCGGTACAAGATCACTTCAATGGCCTTTGTGAAAGTCCCAGCCTACGGGGTATTCCCCCCGATGCTAAGACCCCGGGCTCCGGCTCTGAAAGTGCGGGCTGGACAGAGCATCACCATCGACATCGCCGACCAGGTCAGGGTGGGTGCGGGCAAGACCGCACGGATCGCCTCCCGCCAGTCAGTCTCGGCCACCAAGTCCGACGGATCCGACCCCTACGTGGACGAGCACACCCTGAGGTTCACCGCCGCCAAGGACTATGCCGGCCCAGCCTCGCTGACCTTTGCCGTCCGTGACGGGGATCCAGGGGGCCAGGCCATCGTCAACGAGTCGGTACTGACCCTGCCCATCACCGTGGTAGGCGGCAGAGCCTCCCCGCCGGTCCTTTCTGCACCGGTCATCGATCTGGTGGCCGGGGAGCCGGCACAGACCATCTCCCTGACCGCCATGACCCGCTGGCCCCAGGGAAGCGACCCGGCCGACAGCACCTTCTCCTCCGGGGACCCACAGGGGCCGATCCATGTCAAGGTGAGCCCGCGGGGCCAACTGAACGTAGCCGCCGACAAGACCGCGACGCCCGGCACCAAGGCCACACTGCCGGTGACCATCACCAGTTCCTCCGGCGATGTGCATACGGTCCTGGTCTTCCGCATCGTCGCCACCACCCGACCCCTGGCTTCGGTCCCCTCGCGTCAGCTAGGGCTCAAGGCCGGGCAGAGTCTGGAACTGGACCTGTTCGACGGCGCCCTCAACCCCTTCCCTGACACTCCGCTACGCTTGGTCGGCCTGGTCAGCGACGACACCTCACGACTGACAGCCACCAGCCTGGGCGACGGAAGGATCGCCATCAAAGCCGATCGCGACATCGGCGCCTCCACCAACACCATTCTGGCCACGATCGAGGATGGCAGCCGGGATCCGGGACGCCGGGTCAGCGCCACCATCACCGTGGGCATCATCGACCGCCCGCAGGCCCCCAGAATGATGGCAGGCGCCGCCCAGGCAGGCGACGGAACGGTTCTCCTGGCCTGGGAGCCGGGCGCAGTCAACGGCAGTCCGGTGGACGAGTACCGGGTCACCTACACCTCATCGGCAGGCTCGGGACAACGCTCCTGCGGCAATGCCGTCACCTGCCGGGTCGACGGACTGGCCAACGGCCATGACTACTCCTTCACAGTCCAAGCCCACAACCAGGTCGGTTGGTCCCCCGCCTCCTCGCCGGCGGCAGCCAGACCTGACGCGCTTCCCGGAGGCGTGCAGGCACTGACCGTGGACGGCGGCAGCAAGGAAACCCTGACCGTCACCTGGCGTCCGCCGGAGAATCATGGCTCACCCATCCAGGGCTATACGGTCCACGGCGAGGGTTCCGGATGCGGTTCGCCGCGATGGCGGTCGGCCACCGCCACCAAGGCGGTCTTCGACGTGGACCATGACGAGGCAGGAGGCACCTGCACAGTGAGCGTGACCCCCGCCAATATGGCCGGATCAGGACCTGTGGCCTCAGCCTCTGGAGCCACCTGGTCGCATCCGGATCCGCCTGCATTCCAGACTTTGGAGTACCAGGGCAAGGACCAGGTCAAGCTGGTCCTGAACCCCGGTGCCGAACACGGCCGACCCTGTGCAGATATCCAGGTGAGCATCGATGGCCTAGACACCGACAAGGCTTCCTGGACCCTGCCCTGCAACCAGCCGGAGGTCAGTGAAGTCATCACCCTGCCCGCCGGGTCAACCAAACCGGGCGCCACGCTGAACTTCCGGGCGGTCGCCCGCATCCGTGGGGTGGGGTCCGAAGGCCATTCGCCCGCCGCCACCAAGGAGCTGGACCTGCCCAAGGATGCCGACAAGCCAAGCGACAAGACCCTTAACCCGTCAGTGGTCCCCTCAGCAGACAAGGATGAATGACCATGGATGAACGAAACGCACAGGAACCCATCCAGCAGGACGGCACCATCCCCGATGACGCGACCAGGAGGAGTACCCCCAAGGCCGCCCGCGAAGCAGGCAGCGAAGGCCGACGGATCCCTGCCGACCGACTGGATGTACTGAAGCGACAGCGCCAGGCCCTCATGGCCGGTCTGGGCCAGCAGGAATCCTCCCAGGCGATGAGCGACGACCGGACCCGTCCCGGCCGCATCCCTGTGGCTGCCAGGCAGGAAAGGACTCAGGAGTCCGAGGCGGAATCCGTCCCATCGGATCGCACCATGGTGGAAGACGGGACCATCCCCGTCCGCCAGCCGGTCCGTGACCTGTTCACCCGGTCCTCATCAACCCCTGCCAGGCCTGACCTCGTCGATGTCACCGATCAGTCCCGACACCCCCGACTGGAGCGGACCTCGGCTCCCAGATACGAAGTCAGGACCGACGAACCCAGGGAAGCAGAAAAGACCGGTCAGAACCAACGGTCTTTCACCGAAGCAGGAGATCAGGCAGAAGAGGCCAGGCGGAAGAGACGATCAGGCCAAGCAGGAGGCAGCAGCCAGGCAGTGGACCGCAGCCAAGCCGCCGTGGATGTATCGACCTTCGCCAGCCTCTTCCGCTCCATAGTCGACAACGTCGGCCAGGCGGTGCTGGGCAAGGAGGAGACCATCGCCCTGTGCGTCACCGCCCTGATCGCAGGAGGCCATGTGCTCCTGGAGGACAATCCGGGCACCGGCAAGACCCAGCTTTCACGGGCACTGGCCGCCTCAATCGCCGTGGACTGCAAGCGGATCCAGTTCACCCCCGACCTGCTGCCCTCCGATCTGCTGGGCGTGACCTTCTACGACCAGTCTCAAGGACGATTCTCCTTTCGGCCCGGGCCGGTCTTCGCCTCCCTGGTTCTGGCTGACGAGATCAACCGAGCCTCCCCCAAGACCCAGTCGGCCCTGCTGGAGGTCATGGAGGAAGGCCAGGTGACCGTGGATGGCCGTACCTACCGCCTCCCCCAGCCATTCATGGTTATGGCCACCCAGAATCCCATCGAGCAGCTGGGCACCTATGCCCTGCCCGAGGCTCAGATGGACCGTTTTTTGATCCGCACCTCCCTGGGTGCGCCGGGGCATGATGCCAGCATGCGCATCCTCCAAGAGGCCGACATCCGCGACCGGGCCGGCCTGGTCGAACCGGTGGTCGATGCCGACCAACTGGAGGCCATGGCCGCCTGCGCCTCCAAGGTCTTCTGCGATTCCTCCATCATGGAATACGTCATCCACATCATCGAAGCCACACGGCACAGCCCCGCCATCCGGGTCGGCTCCTCCATCCGAGGCGGACTGGCCCTGGTCCGTTGCGCCAGGATCCGGGCCTGCGCCCAGGGCCGCGACTACGTGATCCCCGACGATGTCAAGGACCTGGTCGACCCCATCCTGGCCCACCGGCTGCTCCTGACCGCCCAGAGCAGGCTGGCGGACATGGACGAACACCAGGCGCTGGCCGAAGCCCTTGCCAAGGTCCCCGTCCCCACAGGAGAGCAGTGAGCCATGACCGCCTTCGCCCGCCGACCTGCCCCGGAGGCAAGGCCGGCATCCTCGACAGGATCCAGACAGGGCCTGCGATCCCGGGCCGTTGACCTGTGGCAGTCCGTCACTGCCCTGGGCCGGGCCATGGCTCTGGCCGCACTCCTGTGCGCTCTGGCCTTCATCCCTACAGGCTGGCGTGAACTGCTGGCGGGCACTTTGCTGGGCGTGGGCATGCTGTTGCTGGGATTGCTGATGAGCCTGGGCAACCTGTCCTGTAGCGCTGAAACGAGTCTGGACCAGGGCCGTCTGGAGGTGGGGGGCCAGGCTGAGCTGGTCCTGGTTCTAACCAATCCGGGCAGCCGTTCCACCCGCCGTGGCCGAATCGGTCTGGCTCTAGGCCAAGGAACCATCATGGCGCCGCTGCCAGCCCTGGCTCCCGGCCAGAGTCACCAGATCCGCTTGAAGCTGGAAGCCAGGTCCCGTGGCGTGATTGACCTGGGCCCGGTGACCATGGAGGCCGGGGATCCGCTGGGACTCATCCGCCGCCGCCGAATCCTGACTGGGGCCCGAAAACTCTACATCCATCCCCGCACGGTGGCCCTGCCGCCCCTTGAAGCCGGACTGGAACGCGACCTGGAGGGCGATCCTGGTCCCGGCATTGTCGACGACGATCTGGAATTCCATGCCCTTCGCCCCTATGCTCCGGGCGACGACATGAAGCGGGTCCACTGGCTGTCCACCGCCCGGGCCGGTACCCTGATGGTCCGCCAGTACGAGCCCACCCTGCGCACCAGGACCGAACTGATTTTGGACGGCCAGGCCGCCTCCTACCGGAACGCGGATGAGTTCGAACTGGCAGTTGAACTCTTCGCCTCCCTGGGTTGCCGATGCCTGCTTGATGGCCGTCGGCTGCAAGCGTTGGCCCCGGAACCCGAGGATTTAGATGCCCATGGAACCACCCTGCCCACGGAGGATCCCCGAAGCTTTCTGGATGCCTGCAGTGCCATCCGCCCCAGCCAGGACAGCTACGACAAGCCAGACCTGGCTGACGCTCCTGAACGAACCAGCCTGACCATTCTGGTAACCGGTTCGCTGGGCGGCGGCCAGGCCTCAGTCCTGGCGGGTGAATCTGCCCAGAGCTCCTCCCCGGTCATGCTGCTGGCTGCTGACCTGGATGCCAATCCAAGTCTGCAGACGCAGCCAGGCCTGGCCAACGCCGTTCTGGGCAGCCTGCAGGACCTTCCCATCCTCTTGGAGAACCAGCCATGAGCACATCTGCATCATGGATGGACCAAGTCCAGAGGGAGCCCATACGCCTGATTGACCGGGCAGGTCTGCAATCCACTGTCGACCCCACCAGGCGCCGCTCCCCTATCATTATGGTCGCCGCACTTGCCCCCCTCAATCTGCTGGCTGGACTGCAGTTGCTTCCGGTCTACGGCAGCCTGCCCTTCTGGCTGACAGTGGGAGCCGTAGCCTGCCTGGTCGGACTGATGATTGCCTTGCTCCCCCGCCGTGGTATTGCCACAGCCCTCCTGCAACCTCTGCTGCTAATTGCGGCCCAATTCCTGCTGGGTCCCATCTTCGCCCTGAACGGGACCACTCTGGCACACGTCCTGCCCACCTGGGCAACCCTGACACAAGGGTGGTCCGCCACCTTCGGCGCGTTCAAGACCCTGGCAGCCATCGACCCGCCACTTGGCCAGGAGGCAGGCGGGCTAATGGCCCTGTGGACGCTGATGCTCTGGACCTCTTATCTGGCCGTGCTGCTGGCCCGCCATGGCCTGGGTCGCAACCTGGGACGGCCGGCGCACCCGGTGGCCGTCCTGGCAGCCACCCTGCCCATCCTGGCCACCATGGCTGTGTCAGCCGTCATGGGCACCAGCAGAGGCCTCCACCCGGCGTTGACGGGCGGCATCCTCTGGCTGCTCCTGCTGATCTGGTGCGCCAGCGGAATGGGTCTGCTGCGCCTGCAAGGACTCGCCTCTACGCTTCTGACCCTGGCATTGACAGCCGGACTGATTTTCTCCGCTGGACTGCTGCCCGCCCCGACCCGGCTGGTCATCCGAGACCACTATCAGCCCCCCATGGACCCCTACCGGTTCACCAGCCCCTTGAGCGATTACCGCGCCTATATCAAACGCCATCAGGACGAAACCCTGGTCACAGTTCGCAACCTGCCCGCCGGCACGCCGGTCCGAATGGCCGTCATGGATCGTTATGACGGCAAGGTCTGGAACCTGTCCGACTCCTCGGGCGCAGGAGCCGCCGACTACCGGCGCATCGGCGCGCAGATCCGCACAGAAACCCAGCAGGAGAAGGCCAAAGACGGCGAACAGACCGGACAGCCTTTTACCGCAACCTTCCAGATTCGAGAGGGATTCGACCACGCCTGGCTGCCCTCCGCCGGGCAGGTCGACGGCATCGACCCGGATCAGGGCCTGCAACGAAAGGACCTCTACTTCAACAAGGCCACAGACACCGCACTGACCGATGAGACCCTGCAGGCCGGGGCCAGCTATACGGTGCGCGGCGTGGCCGAAGACCGACCAGCAACCCGCCGCATAACCGACAGCGATCCAGGAGATGCACAGGTGCCTCCCCTGGCGGATGCCCCTGAGAGCCTGCCCAAGTCGGCTGCCTCCATGACGTCCATGCAGGCGCGGGGCGGCGCCAGGGCGCTGGCCATCGAGGAACGGCTGCACCGGGAGGGATGGTTCTCCCATGGTCTGGCCGGCGACTATCCCTCGCCCTCCGGCCATGGCGACTATCGGATCAATCAGCTCCTGCAGGGCCAGGCAATGGTTGGTGACAGCGAACAATACGCCTCGGCCATGGCCCTCCTGGCCCGGCAGATGGGTCTGCCATCCCGGGTTGTCCTGGGATTCGTGCCCAAGAACCGCGATGGCTCCATCAGCCGGGCAAGAACCAGGACCCAGGCGGACGGGAGCACCCGAATCGACTTCACAGGACGCGATGCCCAGGCCTGGGTGGAGGTCAATCTGAAGGGACTCGGGTGGGTCCCCTTCTACCCCACGCCACCGGAGACCAAGACCCCGGACAAGTCACTGGACTCCACACCACCCGATCCGCGCACCCTGGTCCGCCAGCCGCCTCCCCCGCTGGTCGATCCTCCCCGTGACGACCGGACCACCCAGGGTCGAACCACCGTTGGCGGGCAGGACGCATCCCGGCAGTCTTCGCCCTCCTTCTGGAAGCGGTACGGACCCCTGATAGCCAAAGTGACGCTCTGGACCATGCCGCTCTGGCTGCCTGCTCTGCTGGTTCTGCTCCTGCTGGCCTTCAAGTCCTGGCTGCGCCGACGGGCCCGGTCGACCGGCGACCCGAAGACACGTATCCGTGCCGGCTGGCGACAAATCAGCAACCTAGGCAGACAGACCGGACTGTCCCTGGACGGCACCCGTAGCGAGCAGGAGGCTCTGATCACCCGGAACCTGCTGACCGACCCCACAGGGTCTTCGTCGGCCGGACTGTGCGGCGATCTGGATCGACTGCGCAGCATGGCCGATCAGGCCTCCTTCGACCGGCACCCTTCGGATGAGCAGGAGGCCGAGGACTGCTGGCAGCTGGTGGACAAGCTTCGAGCCGCCATCCTGAAATCCCTACCACGAACCCGACGCTGGCGCACCCTGCTTTCCCCCAGGCACCTGCGCTGACCTGCTGCCAATAACCTGGACCCCGAGAAAAACAAAACGAGGGCCCGTGCAATCGTCGAGATCACACGGGCCCTCATCTGGTATCACGTAACCTGCAGTAACCTGCAGCCGAATCCGCCAGGCCGGGTCATCCGGCCCAAGCGGATCTGCGGCTACTGGCCTTGCATGCGCTCACTGGTTGGAGTGCTGGTCCTCCGAGGAGGAGAAGGTGGCTGAACCAGGCTGCTGGGACGGCTTCTGATCGGAGTCACTGCCGTCTGCGGCATCCGGGGATCCCGCGCCTGTGGCAGCCGTCTGATCGCCCGCCCCGGCTGAGGGATCCTGCACGTTGGGGGTGTCCAGATGGCTCTGGCCGCCCTGGTCGTTGAGGAAGTCGTCCGGGTTGAAGTCGTCGCCCAGCTTCAGATCTCCGAAGTCGATGTTGGAGAAGTCCACATCGTTCAGGTCGGCGTCGCTCAGATCCACGTCGCTGCCACCCAGACCGAAGTTGGGGTAGATGGTGTCGCGGATGGCCTTGTCGGGCTCCACTGTGGCGTTGCGGTACCTGGCCAGGCCGGTGCCGGCAGGGATCAGCTTGCCGATGATCACGTTCTCCTTGAGGCCCTTCAGGTCGTCGACCTTCTGGTTCAGGGCGGCCTCGGTGAGCACGCGGGTCGTCTCCTGGAAGGAGGCGGCCGACAGCCAGGAGTCGGTGGCCAGGGAGGCCTTGGTGATGCCCATGAGTTCGGGGCGTCCAGCGGCCGGCTTGCCTCCGGCCTTGACGGCCTTCATGTTGGCGGCCTTGAACTTGGCCTGGTCGACCAGCTCGCCGGGCAGCAGGTCGGTGTCGCCCGAGTCGATGACCGTCACGCGGCGGAGCATCTGGTGGACGATGACCTCGATGTGCTTGTCGTGGATGTCCACGCCCTGGGAGCGGTAGACCGTGTGCACCTCGTTGACGATGTTCACCTGGGCGGCACGCGGGCCGAGGATGCGCAGGATCTTCTTGGGATCCACGGAGCCCTCGATCAGCTGGGTGCCGGCCTCGACATGCTGTCCATCCTTGACCATCATGGGCGCACGGCGGGTGACCGGGTAGGTCAGCGCCTCCACGGAGGTGTCGTCCGGGGTCAGGGTCACCTGACGGCCGCGGTCGGTGTCCTCCACCTTGACGGTGCCGGGGAACTCAGCGATGGGAGCCTCGCCCTTGGGGGTACGGGCTTCGAAGAGCTCGGTGACACGGGGAAGACCCTGGGTGATGTCGGAGGCCGAAGCCACACCGCCGGAGTGGAAGGAACGCAGCGTCAGCTGGGTGCCGGGCTCGCCGATGGACTGGGCGGCCACAATGCCCACGGCCTCGCCGACATCCACCAGCTTGTTGGTGGCCAGGGACCAGCCGTAGCACTTGGCACACACCCCGCGGGTGGACTCGCAGGTCAGGACCGAACGGGCCTTGACCTCCTCCACGCCGTGGGCGACCATGTCGCGCAGCACATCCATGGACAGGGCGTCGCCGCGCTTGTAGAGCACGGTCTTGCCATCCTTGGGGTCGATGACGTCGGCGGCCAGGAGCCTGGAGTAGGGTCCGCCGTCGGCGGCCTTGACCAGGACCAGGTTGCCCTGCTCGTCGCGCTCGGCCACCTTCATGGTCAGACCGCGCATGGTGCCGCAGTCCTCCTCGCGTACGATCACGTCCTGGGAGACATCGACCAGACGACGGGTCAGGTAGCCCGACTCGGCGGTACGCAGTGCGGTGTCGGCCAGACCCTTGCGGGCACCGTGCTGGGAGATGAAGTACTCCAGCACCGACAGACCGTCGTGGTAGTTGGACTTGACCGGTCGAGGAATGATCTCGCCCTTGGGGTTGGCCACCAGGCCTCGCATACCGGCGATCTGGCGGATCTGCATCCAGTTGCCTCGTGCCCCGGACTGGACCATGATGTTCACGTTGTTGTCCGGAGTGAAGTGCTTCTGCATGGCGTCAGCCACCTTGTCGGTGCATTCGGTCCACAGGTTGATCAGCTCCTGACGGCGCTCCTCGTCGGTCAGCAAACCCATGTCGTACTGGGAGTTGACCTTGGCGGCCTGCCCCTGGTACTCGTTGACGATCTCGCCGCGCTCGGGCGGCACCACGATGTCGGAGAAGGCCATGGTCACGCCGGACCACTGGGCCCGGGTGAAGCCCAGATCCTTCAGGGCATCCAGGGTGGCCGCCACCTGGGCGGTCGAGTACCGGGTGGCGATGTCGTCCACGATGCCGGACAGCTTGCCCTTGGGTACCTGCTCGTTGATGAAGGGGTAGTCCACAGGCAGCGTCCGGTTGAACAGGACCCGCCCATAGTTGGTGGCGAAGAGCCTGGAGCCGTCCTTGAAGACCTCCTCCTTGACCACGTCAGGGCTGCCGGGCTCAGGGTCGACGACCTTGAGGTCACCGGGCTTCCAGTCCTTGGGCATGACGAAGTCGGCGGGCACCCGCAGCAGGATCTTGGCCTGCATGTCGATCTCGCCCAGGTCCAGAGCCATCCGGGCCTCGGCCAGGCTGGAGAAGATCCGGCCCTGGCCCTTGGCACCGTCAACCACGGTGGTCAGGTAGTACAGACCCAGAATCATGTCCTGGGAGGGCATGGTGACCGTATGGCCGTCGGCGGGCTTGAGGATGTTGTCGGAGGCCAGCATGAGCGAGCGGGCCTCAGCCTGGGCTTCTGCCGACAGGGGCAGGTGGACTGCCATCTGGTCGCCGTCGAAGTCGGCGTTGAAGGCCGCGCATGCCAGCGGGGGCAGGTGGATGGCCTTGCCCTCGACCAGGATGGGCTCGAAGGCCTGGATGCCCAGACGGTGCAGCGTAGGCGCACGGTTGAGCAGGACGGGGTGCTCGGAGATGACCTCCTCCAGCACGCCCCAGACCTCGGGGTCGCCGCGGTCGACCAGACGCTTGGCGCTCTTCATGTTCTGCGCGTAGTTGAGGTCCACCAGCCGCTTGATGACGAAGGGCTTGAAAAGCTCCAGGGCCATGGGCTTGGGCAGGCCGCACTGGTGCATGCGCAGGGAGGGCCCGACCACGATCACGGAACGGCCGGAGTAGTCCACGCGCTTGCCCAGCAGGTTCTGACGGAAGCGGCCCTGCTTGCCCTTGAGCATGTCTGCCAGGGACTTCAGGGGACGGTTGGAGGCTCCTGTGACGGGGCGGCCACGACGGCCGTTGTCGAAGAGGGAGTCCACAGCCTCCTGGAGCATGCGCTTCTCGTTGTTGAGCATGATCTCGGGGGCGCCCAGCTCGATCAGACGCTTGAGCCTGTTGTTGCGGTTGATGACGCGCCGGTAGAGGTCGTTCAGGTCGGAGGTGGCGAAACGGCCGCCGTCCAGCTGCACCATGGGGCGCAGGTCGGGCGGAATGACCGGGACGACATCCAGGACCATGGCCTCGGGCTTGTTGCCGGTGTTCAGGAAGGCGGAGACCACCTTGAGCCGCTTCAGGGCACGGGCCTTGCGCTGGCCCGAGCCGGTGTCGATCTCGTGGCGGAGCTCCTTGGCGGCAGCCTCCAGGTCGAAGTCCTGCAGGCGCTTCTTGATGGCCTCGGCGCCCATGCAGCCCTCGAAGTAGTCACCGTAGCGGTCCTGCATCTCCCGCCACAGATCCACATCGCCTTCCATGTCGCCGGGCTTCAGGGTCTTGAAGCGGTCGAAGACGGCGGTGATCCGCTGGATCTGGTCGTCGTAGCGCTTGCGGATGGCGGTCATGTCCCGCTCGGCCCCGTTGCGCAGACGTGCCTTCATGGAGCCCTTGACCTCGTCGGTCTTCTCCAGCTCGGCCAGGTCCTCCTCCAGCTTCTTGGCGCGCTTGTCAATCTCCAGGTCGCGCTTCTTCTCCAGCTGGTTGATCTCGTTGTCGAACTCGTCCTGCAGGTCGGGCAGATCCTTGTGGCGCTGCTCCTCATCCACCTTGGTGACCATGTAGGCCGCGAAGTAGATGACCTTCTCCAGGTCCTTGGGCGCGATGTCCAGCAGGTATCCCAGCCGGGAGGGCACGCCCTTGAAGAACCAGATGTGGGTGACGGGGGCGGCCAGTTCGATGTGGCCCATACGCTCGCGGCGGACGCGGGAACGGGTGACCTCAACGCCGCAGCGTTCGCAGACGATCCCCTTGAAACGCACGCGCTTGTACTTGCCGCAGGCGCATTCCCAGTCGCGGGTGGGTCCGAAGATCTGCTCGCCAAACAGGCCGTCCTTCTCGGGCTTCAAGGTACGGTAGTTGATGGTTTCGGGCTTCTTGACCTCGCCATAGCTCCAGCCGCGGATGTCGTCGGCCGTGGCCAGTCCGATTCTCAGTTTGTCAAATGCATTGACGTCCAGCACTCTGTGTCCTGTCTCTGATCTTGTAACTGCTCTGAAGTTTGCCTCTTGGCGGGATGCCCTTCAGACGGGCATCCCTGTGACTGGTGGTTCAGCGGTACTCCGGCTCGGGAGCGGACTGGTCGGCCTTGGCGGCGGCGTCCGGACGGGCGCCGATGTTGAAGCCCAGGTCGTCGGAGGCGGCGCTCGGGTCGTCGTCCTCGTCCTTCATCTCGATGACGTTGCCTTCCGCGTTGAGCACCTCCACGTTCAAGGAGAGCGACTGCATCTCCTTGAGCAGCACCTTGAAGGATTCGGGGATGCCGGCCGCCGGCAGGTTCTCCCCGCGCACGATGGCTCCATAGGCCCGGACACGGCCGTCCACGTCGTCGGACTTGGTGGTCATCATCTCGTGCAGGGTGTAGGCGGCGCCGTAGGCCTCCAGGGCCCAGACCTCCATCTCACCGAAGCGCTGGCCGCCGAACTGGGCCTTGCCGCCCAGGGGCTGCTGGGTGATCATGGAGTAGGGTCCGGTGGACCGGGCGTGAATCTTGTCGTCGACCAGGTGATGGAGCTTGAGCATGTACATGTAGCCCACGGAGATGGGCTTGGTGAAGGGCTCGCCGGTGCGGCCGTCGTAGAGCACGGCCTTGCCGTCATCGCCCACCAGGCGCTCGCCGTCACGGTTGGGCAGGGTGGTCTTGAGCAGACCGTTCAAGGCGTCCTCACGCACGCCGTCGAAGACCGGGGTGGCCACGGCGGTGCCGGGCTCGGCCTTCTCGGCACCTGCCGGGATGTGCTTCTTCCACTCGGCCTCCAGGTCGGGATCCAGACTGATGTCCCAGCCGGAGTGGGCGATCCACCCCAGGTGGAGTTCCAGGACCTGTCCCAGGTTCATACGGGAGGGCACGCCCAGCGGGTTGAGCATGATGTCGATGGGGGTGCCATCGGCCATGAAGGGCATATCCTCCTCGGGCAGGATCCTCGAGATGACGCCCTTGTTGCCGTGGCGGCCCGAGAGCTTGTCGCCCTGGGTGATCTTGCGGTGCTGGGCGATGTAGACCCGGATCATCCGGTTGACGCCGTTGGGCAGCTCGTCGCCGTCCTCCTCGGCATCCTCGCGGGTGACCTCCTTGACCTCGATGACCGTTCCGGTCTCGCCGTGAGGAACCCTGAGGCTGGTGTCGCGCACCTCGCGACTCTTCTCGCCGAAGATGGCCCGCAGGAGCCGCTCTTCGGGTGTCAGCTCGGTCTCGCCCTTGGGGGTGACCTTGCCGACCAGGATGTCCCCGGCCTCGACCTCGGCGCCGATGCGGATGATGCCGCGCTCGTCCAGGTTGGCCACCGCATCCTCGCCCACGTTGGGCAGGTCGCGGGTGATCTCCTCGGCGCCCAGCTTGGTCTCGCGGGCGTCGGTCTCGTACTCCTCGATGTGGATGGAGCTCAGGGTGTCGTCCTGGACCAGCCGCTGGGAGATGATGACGGCGTCCTCGTAGTTGTAGCCGTTCCAGGGCATGAAGGCCACCAGGACGTTCTTGCCCAGGGCCATCTCGCCCTTCTCGGTGGCGGGGCCGTCAGCCAGGACCGTGCCGGCCTCGACCCGCTCCCCGTCCTTGATCAGGGGGACCTGGTTGTAGCAGGTGGTCTGGTTGGACCGCTGGAACTTGGCCAGCTTGTAGGAGGACTGGGTGCCGTCGTCATTCATGACGCGGATGATGTCGGCGGAGACGTAGGTGACCACGCCCGGCTTCTCGGACAGGATGACATCGCCCGAGTCGATGGCGGAGCGCCACTCGGAGCCGGTGCCCACCAGGGGACGCTCGGACTTGACCAGGGGGACGGCCTGACGCTGCATGTTGGTGCCCATCAGTGCTCGGTGGCCCTCGTCATGCTCCAGGAATGGAATCAGGGAGGCGCCCACCGAAACCATCTGCCGGGGGGAGACATCCATCAGGTCCACCTGGGAGACGGGCACATCCTTGGCCTCGGCCTCGGCGTCACGCACCAGGGCCTCGTCCTCGACGAAGTGTCCGGTCTCGTCGATCTCCTGGTTGGCCTGGGCGATGGTGTGCTCGGACTCCTGATCGGCGGTCATGTAGACCACGTCGTCGGTCACCTGGCCATCGATGACCTTGCGGTAGGGGGTCTCGATGAAGCCGAAGGGGTTGACCCGGGCGAAGGTTGCCAGGGAGCCGATCAGGCCGATGTTGGGGCCTTCAGGGGACTCGATGGGGCACATGCGTCCGTAGTGGGAGGGGTGCACATCGCGCACCTCCATGGAGGCGCGGTCGCGGGACAGGCCGCCGGGGCCCAGGGCCGAGAGACGACGCTTGTTGGTCACGCCGGCCAGCGGGTTGTTCTGATCCATGAACTGGCTCAGCTGGGAGGTTCCGAAGAACTCCTTGATGGTGGCGTTGACCGGGCGGATGTTGATCAGGGACTGCGGGGTGATGGCCTCCGCGTCCTGGGTGGTCATCCTCTCACGGACCACGCGCTCCATACGGCTCAGGCCGGTGCGCAGCTGGTTCTGGATCAGCTCGCCCACCTGACGGATGCGGCGGTTGCCGAAGTGGTCGATGTCGTCCACGTCCACCCGCAGCTCGATGTCCTTGCCGTCGCGGCGGCCGGGGAAGGTCTGCCCGCCGGCATGCAGGGTCACCAGGTACTTCAGGGTGGCGATGATGTCCTCGGGATGCAGGCTGCGGTCGTTGAAGTCGGCCTCAAGACCCAGCTTGCGGTTGATCTTGTAGCGGCCGACCCGGGCCAGGTCGTATCGCTTGGTGTTGAAGTAGAAGGAATCCAGCAGGTTGCGGCCGGCCTCGGGCGAGGCTGTGTCCGCGGGCCGGATCTTGCGGTAGAGGTCGGTCAGGGCCTCGTCCTGGGTCTCGATGGTCTCCTTCTCCAGGGCGTCCAGCACCAGTGGATAGCCCTTGAAGGCCTTGCGGATCTGCGGCTTGGTCATGCCGATGGCCATGAGGAAGACGATGGCGGACTGCTTGCGCTTGCGGTCCACGCGCACGCCCAGCACATCGCGCTTGTCGATCTCGAACTCCAGCCAGGCGCCCCGGCTGGGGATGATCTTGGCCCCGAAGATCTCCTTGTCGGAGTTGCGGTCCTGGGTGCGGTCGAAGTAGACGCCGGGAGAGCGGACCAGCTGGGAGACGATGACGCGCTCCGAGCCGCCGATGATGAAGGTGCCGTGGGGGGTCTGCAGCGGGAAGTCGCCCATGAAGACGGTCTGCGACTTGATCTCGCCGGTGTCCCCGTTCTCGAACTCGGCGTTCACGTACAGGGGGGCGGAGTAGGTGTAGTCCTTCTCCTTGCACTCCTGGACCGTGTGCCGGGGCTCCTCGAAGTAGGGATCGGAGAAGGTCAGGCTCATGGTCTGCGCGAAGTTCTCGATGGGAGAGATCTCCTGGAAGACCTCATCCAGGCCCGAGACGGGGGCCACGGTATGGGTCCCGTTGACCCGATCCTCCTCGACACGCTTCTTCCAGCGGTCATTGCCGACCAGCCAGTCGAAGCTATCGGTCTGCACGCCCAGGAGGTAGGGCACCTCGATGGGTTCGCGGATGGATCCGAAATTGACACGATCGGTGGCCTTGTGCAGTTTGATATCGTGTTCGTCAGCGCGTGCCTGCGTTGCGGTGGTACTACTTACAGCTTTATTGGCAGCCAAAATGGACGTTCCTTATCGCTCGCCGTACTCGATCATTCCTGTTACCCCAGGGAGATGCCGAATGGCCGCCATATGCCTATTCGCGGGCATCTCCTCGATGATGTATGCCCGCTATATGACACACCTCATGCAAAGACAAAACTATAGCAGACAAGAACCATGGATGCAATCGGCGTGTCGTCTTGGAAAAGCTGCTATTGGACCATGACCGGCACTGGCTGGGAGACCACATTGGAATCGGCCTTGAGCACCAGCTTGGCCTGGTAGGAACCGGCCTTGACCCGGGGCAGCTTCTGGTCGGGCTGACAGCTCTCCTGGCTCCTGTCGGCATGCCAGGTGATGGTCTGCACATCCTTGTCTCCTGTGGCCATGAGCAGGGTGCGCGCCCCCACCGGGCAGGCATCGGAGCGCCAGACGGTATCCTGACCGCTGGTGATGACCAGCACCCGGCCACCGTCGGAACCGTCCACCAAGCATGAGCCCGTTCCCTTGTGCCGGATGGTCACCGTAAAGTCGATGGACCCGCCGACCCCAGTGCTGGGATCGGGCGCAGCCAGCTCCAGGGCCAAATCCCCCTTGTCGCAGTCAGGAGCCCCGGAGGAACGCTTCTTGCCGGCGTCCTTCTTCTGCTTGTCCTTGTCCCTGGATTTGGTCTTTGTGGTCTGCTGGGCGCTGGTCGAGGCTCCCTGGCCCCCATCACCTCCACGCAGGGCTCTGATGCCGGCCCCCACGCCCCAGACCAGGCCAGCGCAGACCAGCAGGAAGAGCACCGCCAGCAGGGCGGCCGCAATCCTCCGGCGACGATACATCCGCCGCTTCTTCTCGCTCATGCGTCGCTTGGCCATACTTCTCCAGTCTAATCGCCGGGGCGGCCTTCACTTCGGCAGACTCAGACTGCCATCCTGGCCGATCTCCAGAAGACCATCCTCGTCCAGGGATGCGATGCACCGATCAAGCCGGATTTCGTCCTTGCACAGGGGTTTCAGATCCTTCCTTGGGACAGGCGCGCCCGAAGCCTGCCGCAGGGCCTGAAGGATGGCGCCGCGGACCTGCCGGTCGGTGCCTGCGAAGCGTTGCCGGGGCCTGGTCCTGCCTGCGCCCAGACCGGGCAGTCCGGCCTTGAGAAAGCGGCAATGGCCGGCCAGAGGGCATATGTCGCAGGCCGGCTTGCGGGCGATGCAGACCGTGGCACCCAGCTCCATGACGGCCTGGTTCCATCGGGCCGAGGGCGGCTCCCGCCAGGCTGCCGACCTGACCTTCGGATCAGCCAGTCCCAGACGGCCACTGCCGCCATCTTCCTGGACACCGCTGTCTTCGGCACCGATATCCTCCGGCCCTCCGTCCTCGGGCAGGACCTGCCAGGCCAGCTGGCGCTCCTCTCGACTGGCAGCGCCCCCGGTGGATTCATGCCCCAGAAAGACCCTGGAAAGCACCCTGCGGATATTGGTGTCGATGACGGCGATCCTCTCGCCGTAGGCAAAGCTCATGACAGCGCTGGCCGTGTAGTCGCCGATGCCAGGCAGGGCCACCAGCTGGTCGTAGTCACGGGGCAGCCGGTCTGCATACTGGCCGGCCACCTGCTGCGCACACTCCTGCAGGCGCAGGGCTCGGCGCGGGTAGCCCAACCGGCCCCAGGCCGTGATGACCTCGGCCTTGGGTGCAGCAGCCAGGGAGGCCGCATCCGGCCAGACCTTCATCCAGGCCGTCCAGTAGGGCACAACCCGGCTCATCTGGGTCTGCTGGCTCATGACCTCGGAGACCAGGACCCCCCAGGGCGTGGTTCGTCCGAAGCGCCAGGGCAGGTCGCGGGCGTATCGGCTCCACCAGTCGAACAGCCGCAGACGGATGGGCTCAGTCTTCGCAAAGGCCGTCTCCGCGTTCTCCATGGTCACACCACCCTTCGCCATCCGGTTCCGCCTCATTCAACGGCCGTATTCTGCCCGACGGTGCCGACCAGCCCTGCCAGGCCTGTCGTTTGGCGACGGTAGGTTGGCCTCATGAACAGGCAGGAGCAGGAGCGGTCAGGCGACCCATCGAAGGCCGTCGAAAGCATGTACGAGTACGGATACCGCAAATCGAATTATGGTCCCGACGAGCTGGTCACCGACGCCCACGGCAACCCTATCTCCGTGGTGGATGCCATGATGAAGGCCGATCAGGCCAGCCGGGTGAAGACCTCCACCCCCCACCTGTGCTACTACTCGCCGCGAATCCCCGGCAACACCGGATCGGCCATCCGCCTGTGCGCCGTGACCGGCACCATCCTGCACCTGATAGAGCCCCTGGGCTTCAACCTCAAGGACACCAAGCTGCGCCGGGCCGGCCTGGACTACCACGACATGGCCCACGTGGTTCTGCACCCGGACTTCGACGACCTGGTCCGCTCCATGCCCGACAGCCGGATCATCGCTTTCACCGCCCACGCCGAAAAGCTCTACACCGAGGTCGACTACCGGCCGGACGACATCCTCCTGTTCGGCCCCGAGCCCGGCGACATCCCCGACCCCATGGACATCATGGCCGGCCCCCACGTGGCCGAACAGGTCAGGCTGCCCATGCGGCCCAGCCTGCGCAGCCTGAACCTGACCAACTGCGCCTCCATAGCCATCTACGAGGCCTGGCGGCAGCTGGGATTCCAAGGCGGCCGCTGAACCCTGCGAGCGCGCTCAGTTCTTGAAACTGTGAATGGGCGCCGGGATGTGTCCGCCCCGATTGACGAAGTCTGCGCAGGAGCGGGTATTGACGGGCACGACCGGACCGCCGCCCATGAGCCCGCCGAACTCGGCCCACTCGCCCACCTGCTTGCCGATGACAGGAATGACCCTGACTGCGGTGGTCTTCTGATTGATCATCCCGATGGCCGCCTCGTCGGCGATCAGGCCGGAGATGGACTCGGCGGAGGTGTCCCCGGGGATGGGGATCATGTCCAGCCCCACCGAGCAGACGCAGGTCATGGCCTCAAGCTTCTCCAGGGTCAGGCTCCCCTCTTGCGCAGCCTGGATCATGGCGGCATCCTCGGACACTGGGATGAAGGCCCCGGACAGCCCGCCCACCGAACTGGAAGCCATGATGCCGCCCTTCTTGACCTGATCGTTGAGGATGGCCAGGGCCGCAGTGGTCCCGGGTGCGCCCACCTGCTCCAGGCCCATGGTCTGCAGGACCTCGCCCACCGAGTCTCCGACAGCCGGGGTGGGTGCCAGTGACAGGTCGATGATCCCGAAGGGGACATCCAAACGACGGCTGGCCTCCTGGGCCACCAGCTGCCCCACCCGGGTGATCTTGAAGGCCGTGCGCTTGATGGTCTCGCAGAGCTGCCCGAAGTCGGCTCCCTTGGCTGATTCCAAGGCGGTCTTGACCACGCCGGGCCCGGAGACCCCCACGTTGATGACGGCCGACCCCTGGCTGACCCCATGGAAACCGCCGGCCATGAAGGGGTTGTCATCCGGGGCGTTGCAGAAGACCACCAGCTTGGTGCAGCCGGAGCTGTCCGAGTCGGCGGTGCTCTCGGCAGTGGCCTTGACGACCCGGCCCATCAGGGCCACGGCATCCATATCGATGCCCGTCCTGGTGGAGCCCACGTTGACGCTGGCGCAGACCCGTTCCGTCTGGCTCAGCGCCCTGGGCAGGGACTTGATCAACAACCGCTCGGCCGGGGTCATGCCCTTGCCGACCAGGGCCGAGTAACCACCAATCAAGTTGACACCGACCTCCTGGGCCGAGCGGTCCAGGGCCTTGGCCACGGTTACATAATCCTCCACGGTGTGGCAGGCTCCGGCGGCCACCAGAGAGATGGGGGTGACGGTGATGCGCTTGTTGACGATGGGAATGCCGTACTCGCGGGCGATGGAGTCCCCGGTGGACACCAGGTCGCCGGCCAGGGAGACGATCCTGCGATGAATGTTCCGGCAGAGCATGTCCACATCCCCGCTCACACAATCCAGCAGGCTGATACCCATGGTGATGGTGCGCACGTCCAGGCGCTCCCGATCGATCATGTCGTTGGTCTCCAGGACCTCGTCACGTGTGATCATGGCTGCCTCCTCAGACCCGGTGCATCCTGGTGAAGATCTCCTCGCGCTGGCAGCGGATGGAGACTCCGATGTCCTCTCCCAGGGATTCCATCCGCTGGCTCAGTGCATCGAAATCATCCCGGCAGGCCGTGCAATCCACAATCATCATCATGGTGAAGAAGCCGTCCAGAATGGTCTGCGAAATGTCCAGCACATTGATACCCTGCTGGGAAAGGTCTGTGCAGACCTTGCCGATGATGCCTATGGCATCCTTGCCCACCACCGTGATGATCGCCTTGTCCATGGCCGTCCTCCTCATCCACCTCACCCTTGACCGGACCCACTGAAAACCGGGACCCCGCTCCTCCAGCTTAGAGGAGCGCCGGGAGAAGCGGGGTCGTGAGGTCTGCAGCCTGATTCAGGATTCGCGCGCAGCCGCCGAGGAGGGCAGGGCGATCAGGGCCCTGGGGGCCTTGAATCCCTTGGAAGCGAATCGTCCGGCGATGTCACGGGCAAGATCGGAACCCTTGCCGGCGTCAGCCAGGGCGATGATGGATCCGCCGAACCCGCCGCCGGTCATGCGAGCCCCGTAGGCCCCACCCTGGCGTGCTGCGTCCACGGCCTCGTCCAACTCCGGGCAGGTGACCTCGTAGTCGTCCCTCAGGGAGTCATGGGAGGCGTTGAACAGGCGGCCCGCCAGGACGTAATCGCCCCTGCCGAAGGCCTCGATGAAGCGGTCCACCCGCCCTATCTCGCTGACGACATGACGGACCCGCCGACGCATGGTCTCATCGGGCAGCCGCTCCAGCAAGGCAGCCAGGGCGGATGGCGGATCAGCAGCCCCATTGACCCGGTCTGCCGCCTGGCGCAGGTTGGCCACCCCCAGCAGATGCGCAGCCTGCTCGCAGGTGGCCCGCCGCTGATCGTATTGACCATCGTTGAGCTGGTGCTGGGCCCTGGTGTCGACCACCAGCAGCTCCAGGCCCGCAGCCTGCAGGTCGAAGGGCACCTGGCGCACGTTGCTCATGGCATCCAGCTCCGGCCGGCAGTCCAGCCGCAGGGCGCAACCGGATCGACACCGCATGGCGGCGCTCTGATCCATGCCGCCGGTGGACGCGCCGGCCATATCGTTCTCAGCCGTGATGGCGGCCTGGATCAGCCTGACCCGGCCAGCCTCGTCACCGCCCAGCCCCAGAGCGAACAGGTCATCCAGGGCCAGGGCCACGGCACAGGTCATGGCCGCCGAGGAGCTCAACCCGGACCCGACTGGCACGCAGGAGGCCAGGGCCAGGTCGAACCCTCGAACCTGGGGGAAGCCATCCCGCTGCAGGGCCCAGGCCACGCCGACCGGATAGGCCGCCCAGCCGCTGACTCCCCTGGCCTGAAGACCATCCAGGTCAGCCTGGACCGGGTTCTCCGGATCCATGCTGGAGACCAGGCGGACCCGGCTGTCCGTCCTGGGACTGGCGGCCACATAGGTACGGTTGGGCAGGGCGATGGGCAGGCAGAGCCCGGCGTTGTAATCCGTGTGCTCGCCGATCAGGTTGACCCGGCCTGGAGCGCTCCAGACGCCCTGGGGATCCTCGCCATAGACCTTCTGGAAGAGCTCGCGGGCCTTGGTAGCCCCTTGGCCGTCAGCTCCCTGGGTCCAGGCCTGTATGAATTGGACTGTCGTCGTCATTGATTCTCTCCATTCTCCAGGTCCAGGGGCCCCAGCTGGCGGAATCGGTCGGCGATCCGCTCAGGAGTGGTGTCCGACACCCAGGCGGCCATGCCTGACTCGGACCCGGCGAGATACTTGATTTTGTCCACGGCACGGCGGAAGGAGAAGAACTGCAGGTTGAGCCGGTAGTCCTCCCGCCGCGGATCGTGCAGTGGGGCCTGGTGCCAGGCGGCGATGTAGGGCAGATCCATCCCCCTGCCGTCGCCCCTGTCGAAGAAGGCGTTGCCCCGCTTGAGCAGGGTGGAATACATGACGGCCAGGTCCCAGCGCTCCTGGTCGTTCAGCTGGTCCAGGCTCAGGATCCCGTCGCGCACGGGGGCCATGTGGACCTCCAGCGGCCAGCGGGCGGCGGCGGGCACATAGGCCACCCAAGTGGCGTTGCGGAAGACGATCCGTCGACCGGAGTCCAGCTCGGCCTTGAGGATGTCCGCCAGGAGGTTGCCGCCGGTGCGTTCCTTGTAGTCGGCGCACTGTCTCAGCTCCTGCTCAAGGCGGGGGGCGATGAAGGGATAGCAGTAGATCTGTCCGTGTGGGTGGGCCAGGGAGACGCCGATCTCCTGTCCATGGTTCTCGAAGGGGAAGATCTGTTCGATGCCCTCCATGGCCGAGATCTCTGCAGTGCGGAAGGCCCAGGCCTCCACCACCGTCCGCAGACGCGAGACAGGCAGATCGGCAGGGAGTGCATGCTCGTCAGGGTCGAAGCAGACCACCTCGCAGCGTCCGTTGGCCTCGCGCACCGGCCAGAGGGGATTGCCGTCCACCAGGGATGGCTGATCGGCCGCCTGCATATCGGGCACCTGCATCATGGAGGGGAAGCGGTTCTCGAAGACCGCCACGTTGTAGTCCACATCGGGGATCTCCCCATCCTGGTAGGGGTCTCCGGGCTTTCTGGCGGCCAGGGGGTTGCCCTTGGCGGTGGCCTGTGGCCCGGCGGTGATGGGCCGGTTCATCCGGGCCGTGGCCATGGGGATCCAGTCTCCGGTCAGAGGGTCCCGGCGCATCTGCGGCGGCTGGAAGGGCACCGTCCTGCCCTCCTGATCCTGGTGCGGGGCGAACCGGTCGGTCAGCGGACGAGGATCGTCCAGACGCCTGGTCCTGCGGCCGGATACATACTCGGGATCATCGTCCAGGTAGAAGAACCGACGCCCGTCGGCCAGCCTGGTGGGGGTGATGCGGATGTGCCCCCTGGCATAGTCGCCGGGAACATACCGTTGGGGGACATACTGCTCTGACTTCATGCTGCTCCTTCATCGTCCGTGATGATTGACAATCCATGGCAACCCGCTATGGCAACCTGCGCACCCCTGTGTGACCGGTCGTTCATTGAATCTGGGCTGCTTTCCCGGCATCGGCCTTAGACACGTCGGAAGAACCCTCTTGAGCCTGGCCTTCCTCGGGGTTGACCGGGACCAGGACCAGCCGCTTGACCAGGGACCGGGTTGCCTCGGCCGACTCGTGGTCCAGCTGGTCGTCGGTGATGACGGTGTCCACCTGGTCGAAGGAGGCGAACAGGGAAAGGGAGGTGCAGCTCCACTTGGTGTGGTCGGTCAGGATGATGGTCCGGTCGGCGATGTCCATCAGGGCCATATCCGTAGCCGCCTCCAAGGAGTTTGGCATCAGGAAACCCCGCGGAATGGAGACCGAGTGGGTCCCCAGGAAGACCGTGTTGACCCGCAGGGAGGCGATGACCTTGTCTGCAATGGGGCCGACCAGGGAGTTGGACCGGGTGATGACACCGCCGGTGACGATGACCTCCACATCCTTGCTCTCCATGGCCTGGACCAGTTCGGCCACGGGGATGGAATTGGTCAGCAGGGTCACGCCCGCGCACTGGCGGCTCTCCAGCAGGTGCTGGGCGAAGACATAGGCCGTGGTCCCTCCCCCGATGGCGATGACGTCGCCCGGGGAGACATAGTCGATGGCGCGACGGGCGATGGTGTCCTTGAGGCCCATGTCCATCTGCGACTTGACCGAGAAGAGCGGCTCAGCCAGAAGCGAGCTGGTGGTGACGGCCCCTCCGTGGACCCTCTTGAGCAGGCCCTTGTCCGCCAGGTCGGCAATGTCACGGCGGATGGTCATGGCGGAGACGCCCAGCTCCTTGGAGAGGGCGGTGATACGGACTGCGCCACGAGTACGCAACCGGTTCAATATCAGATGTTGGCGTTGTGACGATATCATTCGAACATTATCGCACACATTCGCCCAAATTGGCAAGCTGGCAATCGGACTGCGGTCGCTGCCCAGATGCAAGGGCGAAAATCGACATTTCTCAGATACTGGGACCATTCTTCCATACACCTGAGGCTTGCCAGGACTCTTACAGAAATCCAATCACCGAAGTGTAATTTGTCCTTTAAAGTCCCAACAAGGCCTGCAGGGTCGCTTATGAAAACGAACACGAATATGAGCCAATGTCAGTTTCGACGGGTCAACCGTTCAAGTCCCCACAGCGTCACCTGTGCCATGGCCTCCAGCACGATCCCGGCATCCATCTTCGAGCTGCCGCGAACCCGCTCCACGAAGACTATAGGCACTTCGACCACACTGACGCCCATGGCCTGGACTCGGCGCAACATATCCACCTGGAAGACATAGCCGCTGGATCGGACCCTTCCCAGATCGATCCGCCTCAACACGTCCGCTCGATAGACCCGCAGGCCGGCGGTCATGTCCCTTACCGAGGATCCCAGGGCGGTGCGGGCATACCAGGATCCCGCGCGCGAGATCAAATCCCGATGCCAGGGCCAGTGTTGAGTGCGGCCTCCGCGCACCCTGCGCGAGCCGATGACCAAGCCCGGATGCGTTTCTCCTCGGGCCACAGCCAGCATCCTGGCCAGATCCTGAGGTCGGTGGGAACCGTCCATATCCATCTCGCAGATCAGGTCATAGCCATGCTCCAGCGACCAACGGAACCCCTGTACGTAGGCTGGACCCAACCCGCGGCGGGCATGCCGATGGATGACGTGCACGCGAGGATTGCCACTGGCCATATCCTCAGCCAGGGCGCCGGTGCCGTCCGGCGAGTTGTCGTCGACGACCAGGACATCGACCTCGGGGCAGCATGCCAAAAGCCGAGGAAGGGTCACCCCGATGTTGTCAGCCTCCTGGTAGGTGGGCATGACCACAACGATCCCTGCTCCGCCACGAACAACGTCCATGGCCGCTCTCAGCGTGCGATGCCGTAGGCCCCGCGCCGGTAAGGCTCAGGGTAGGGGGCCTGCTGAGCGGACAGCCCCAGTTTGTAGGCGGCCCTGAGCGGCCAGTAGGGGTCGCGCAGGCAAGCTCGACCGATCTCGACCGCATCGGCCAGGCCCTTGCGCACGATCCGATCAGCCTGCCTGGGCTTGGTGATCAGCCCCACCGCAGTGGTGGGAATCAGCACCTGGCTGCGCACCTGGTAGGAGAAGGGCACCTGGTAGTTGGGAGCGGCCGGAATCTTCACGCCTGGCACCAGACCCCCGGTGGAAACGTCAATCAGGTCCACCCCATGCAGCTTGAGCACCTTGGCAGTGCGGATGGTCTCGTCCAGGCCCCAACCGCCGGTGGCCCAGTCGGTGGCGGACATGCGCACCAGCAGGGGCATGCCCGAGGGAATGACCTCGCGCACGGCATCGGTCACCTGGATCAGCAGGCGCATCCTGCCGGACAGGTCGCCCCCGTACTCGTCGTTTCGTCGGTTGATCAGGGGATCAAGGAATTGGGAGAGCAGGTAGCCGTGGGCGGCATGCAGCTCCACTGCCAGGAAGCCGGCCTGAACGGCTCGCACGGCAGCGGAGCGGAAGTCGGCCACGATGGAGGCTATCTGGGCCCGCGAAAGCTGGACGGGGACCGCCATCCGCCCAAAGGCGATGGGGCTTGGGCCTACAGGTTGCCAGCCGCCCTCGGCCACGGGCACGGTGGCGTTGATGTAGCCCATGGAGGAGCACCCGGAGGAACCCTTGCGACCAGAGTGGTTGAGCTGGACGATGGGCACTGCCCCGGCGGCCTTGACATCCCGGACGATGCCCTGCCAGGCCCTGGTCTGCTCGTCGTTCCACAGTCCCACATCGCAGGGCGAAATCCGCCCCTGGGGATTGACGGCCGTGGCCTCCCCAATGACGACTCCGAAGCCGCCCAGGGCCCGGGACACATAGTGCTGGTAGTGGAAGTTGGTAGGAACCCCGTCGTGCCGCAGGGCCGAATAGGTGTCCATGGGCGGCATCCAGATCCTGTTGCGGATATGCTGGTCGCGCAGTTCCATGGGCTGGAAGAGCGCAGGCAGGGCCCTCTCCCGCCTTCTGCCTGATTTTGATTTCCCAGCCTTTTTGGACCTTTTGTCCTTCTTGCCCTTCTTGGCCGATTTGACCCCCTTGGCAGCCTTGCCAGCCTTCTTCTTTCCGTCGGCAGCATCCGACTCGAAGGGCCGGATCGGTTTGGAGACATCCAGCCTGCCGGAGCCGCTCACCGGCCCTGGCATCGCCTGATCTTCCTTGACCCGGCTGTCGGCCCGAGGGGCCTTGTCATCCAGCTCTGAGTATTCCTGGACCATCAGTTCCTGCCTCTCCCGGCGGGCGGCCGCACCCCTCGTGGTCCGCCCGTTGACGAATCCCTCATGGTCTCCATTGTAGGCACAGGCCCTAGTCCTCCGGCGAATCCACCGTCTGCGACTGGTCCTGACTGGTCCGCTGGTTGCCTTCTTGACCTCCTTGGCTGTGACGGTAGCTCTGCCGTTGTCTGCCCGAGGACCGTTGCTGGGACTGCTGGGACGGCTGAGGCTGCTGGACCCCGCCGGTGAACCGGGGATCGGGATTGCCATAGGAGTTGTCCGGCTGGATATTGGCTGCGGCCAGGTAGGTGTTCATGAAGTCCTTCCAGGCCGGGGTGGCGATATACATGCCGTACCAGGTGTGCATGGACCTTCCGTTGATGGTCCTGTTGGTGAAGGAGACCTGACCCTCCGCATTGCCCACGGTGACGAAGGCGGCCACCTGGGGCACGAATCCGCCGGTCAGCATGTACTTGTCCTCATGGGTGCCGGTCTTGGCGAAGGTCTTGCGTCCCCCGTCCAGCTGGGTCGTGGATGCCTCGCCTCCTGGCTGGACAACGCCCTGGTTGAGTGCATAGGCGGCGGTCTCGGCGATGCCCGGATCGATGGCCTGATGGCAGTTGGCCTTGGGCACCTTGACGGACTTGCCGTTCTTGTCGATCACCTTGGTCATGGCTATGGGGCTGCAGGCCACCCCCTTGGCGGCGATGGTGGCGTAGACGTTGGCCATGGTCAGCGGGGAGGCCTGGACCGCACCAATGACCATAGGCGGCTGGAAGGTGTTGACCGAGTGGATGTCCATCTGATCCTTGGGCGAATTGTGGTAGCCCATCTCCTTGGCCGTATCGGCTATGGTGCACAGACCGATCTGCTGGGCCATGGAGGCCTGGGTGGTGTTGTGCGAACGCACCAGACCCTGCAGGGGGGTCTCCGGAGATGTGGTGCCGCCGCCGGAGTTCTCCACATGCCAACTGCCGGTGCCGAACCCGTAGGGGGTGCCGTCCGCCATCTTGCAGGCGAAGGAGGTCTGAGGGTAGCTGGTGGAGGTGCGCAGGGGCTGGTTGATGGATTTGCCGGCCTTCATCCAGGACACCAGGTTGATGGGCTTCCAGGTCGATCCCACAGGGAAACCCCAGCCGCCGCCGTCGACCTGATCCACAGCGTAGTTGATGGCCGTTCGTGTGCCGCCGCCCGAGTCCTGGGTGGCATCGTAGATGCGGTTGATGCCGAAGCCCAGGACCTCGCCTGTGCCCGGGCGGATGGAGGCTATCGTGACCTCGAAGCCGCTTCGATCATCGACGGGGATGGTGTCCCGGGCCGCCTTCATGGCTGCAGCGTTGGCGTTGACGTCCATGGTGGTGTAAATATCCAGGCCGCCCTCCTTGAGGAGCTTGTTGCGCTCCTCCTGGCTCTTGCCGAACTCCTTGGAGTTGAGGATCTGCTTGGTCACGTAATCGCAGAAGAAGGCTGCGTCCCCAGCCGCCTGGCATCCGGCATCGACCGACTGCACGTGCAGCATCTGGTCCAGAGGCTTGGCCTTGTTCTCGTCATACTGGCGCTGGGTGATGTAGTTCTCCTGACGCATCAGATCCAGGACGATGTCCCGCTGCTCCTGGGAGGCCTTGATATTGACGGTTGGATCGAAGCGGGCGGGATTCTTGGTCACGGCGGCGATGGTGGCGGCTTCGCCCGGATCCAGGTCCTTGGCCGACTTGCTGAAGTAGCGCCTGGCCGCCGACTCAACCCCGTAAACGTTGGTGCCGAACTGAGCTATGTTCAAATACCCTTGAAGAATCTCGGCCTTGGAGTACTTCTTCTCCATCTGCACCGCAATCAGCATCTCCCGCATCTTGCGGGCTATGGTCTCCTCCTGGGCGTGGTACTCGGCGATGGGGTCGTTGTTCTCCTCAGCCTGGCTCATGAGCACATTCTTGACATACTGCTGCGTCAGGGAGGAGCCTCCCTGGGTGTCGCCCTGTTTGATGTAGGTCTGGATGAAGGCCCTGAGCACGCCCTGGGTGTCCACGCCGGCATGCTCGAAGAAACGACGGTCCTCGCGGGCCACCACGGCCTTCTGCATGTAGTCGGAGACGTCCTTGATGGGCACCACGATTCTGTTCTGCGCATAGAAGGTGGCGATGACCGTATGCCCGTCGGAGGCGTAGAGGCGGGACTGCTGGGGCAGATCGTTGACGTTGAAGTCGATGTTGTCCGTCTTCAGGGCAGGCATCAGATTCCTGGAGGCGGCGTTGATGCCGAAGACAGCGGGGAACAGGAAACCAGAGACGACCACGCCACCTGCGACGCAGAAGATGAGGTAAGCCAGCAGCAGCGTGAAGAAGCGCCTGACCGACATGGATTTCTTTTGTTCGGGCATGGTCTCCATCCTAGGCCGTCGGCTCTACCGAACAGTGGCGTTCACATGCGCGAGCGTCGAATCAGCGGTCCGGGCTGGAAAATGATGATGGTGCGGCCTTTGCGAGAGATCCATCCCCGGTTGGAGAAGTCCATCAGAGCCTTGTTGACGGTCTCTCGTGAGGCACCGACCAGCTGGGCCAGCTCCTCCTGAGTCAGGTCGTAAGGAACCATCAGCCCCTGCTCGAAGGGTTCGCCGAAGCGTGTGGCCAGATCCAGCAGGGTCTTGGCCAGGCGGGCCGGCACGTCCAGGAAGACCAGGTCGGAGATGCGCTCGTTGTCGGTCCGCAGTCGGTGGGCCAGCACCTGAAGCATGTCCACAGCCACCTTGGGATGCTGGTTGAGCCAGTCGAAGAGGGCATCGTGGTCCAGGGCAGCCACCTTGGTCTTGTTGACCATGACAACGGCCGAGGCGGTACGCGGCCCGCCAGAGGGGTCAAAGACGGGAATCTCACCCAGGATCTCCCCGCGCCCGTGGATGCTGAGCAGCTGGATGCGACGGTCGGGCGACTGGCGGACCAGCTTGACCCGGCCCTCCTCCAGCAGATACATGCGGTGGTCGGTGTCCCCCTGTCGAAAGACCGTGGACCCCTTGGCGTAGGTGGACTCGTGCATGCTGTCCAAAAGCTGATCGGCATCCAGCCTGGGCACCTGTTTGAATAAGGCGGTCTGCCTGAGGGCGTTCCCGTCATCGGGAATCTCGTTGGGCTTGTGAACCGCCATACTCCGCACTCCTTTTCGCCATGTCTGGCGGGTCTGCACCGACTCACGCATGGTTGATGACCTCACGCCGGGTTCGACGCGACTGAGCACGATTATACCCACACATATCAACCCCTTGCCGGGTCAGGCGATCTGGGCGGTCCACTCCTCACGGCCGTAGCGTTGCCGGGTCAGAGTGCGGGCCCGCTGCTCGACCTCGGGCGCTGGACTGGATATATGCAGATCCGCCACCAGGGAGGGCAGGGTATCCAGAAGGGCATCGATCAGGGATTGACGGGACAGAGTGGTCTGCCTGTCGATGGGGTCCACCCGACTTCTGACCGAGGTCACGGCCTTGTCACGGAACTTCTCCGGGTCCACGTTGAGCACCTGGGCCATCAGATCGGCATCCACCGAATAGGAAAGCGTGGTGTGGTGGAGCAGCCCGCCCGGTCCGCGGGAGCCTGCCGGCAGCCTGCGCTGGGCGGCGCCACCCATCTTGCCCTGCGGGGAGGCGATGTCATTCATGCCCTGCCAGCCCGCCTGGATCCCCAGCATGCGCAGACCACGAACCAGCCAATAGTCGCAGATACGGTAGGAGTCGATCATGTCCGCCCCCTTGACGAAGTCCAGGGGCAGATAGAGTGAATAGGTGATGGCCCGGTCGGGCTGAATGACCATGGTGCCACCTCCGGTGCAGCGACGGACCAGGGTAAAGCCCAGACTGCGTGCCCGCTCGACGTGGACCTCCCGGCTCAGGGACTGGAAGCGCCCCAGGATCACCGCCGGCGCCGCCCAGTTCCAGATGCGCAGGGTGGGCGGCAACTGGCCTTGGGCCACAGCGTCATTGAGAGCCTGGTCCATGGCCATCTGCATGACCGGCTGACGTGGACGGTCCCTGATCAGGTCCAGCTTCAGGCCAGACCAACGGCGGCGGCATTCGGCCTGGTCCGGCTGGGAATGACTGGAAAACGTCTGGTCCGACGCTGATGACAGTCGGTCGGGCTCGCCTTGTCCGTGAATGACCAGCCCATCCGGCAGGGCACGCTCCAGCGCGGTCACCAGGGTCCATGGGGACACACCGACTACCCGTTGGCCATCCCCTTCTGCCATGACCCTGCCCAGCTTTTCCAGAGCCAGACCAGGATCCAAGGGCAACGGGAGGTCGCAGATTGCGGACTCCAGCCGCGATACCGGCCCATGATCTTCCTCGGATTCCTGAGAGGCTACCGGGGCTGGCTCCGTGAAGAAGTCGCCGTCAATCCTGCATGAGGCGATGAACGGACGGGAGTCGGACCCCTGGCCCAGGGTCAGGGTTACGGCCGCCAGCTTGCCGCCCATCTGCTTGCCGACGCCGCGCAGACGGGCCAGGTTCAATCCATCAGCTCCCATCCGCGAGCGTCACGATGCCAGAAGGAGCCGGTCGAGGATGTCAGAATCAGGATGCCTTCGATAAGTCCCCAGATTATGGCGATGGTCGGCCCAATGAAGAAGAAGGGGAAGCCGATCAGGGTGAGCATGAGCTGGGCCACGCCCCGCCCGGTCCTGCCCAGGTAGAAGTTGCCCACACCGAAGCAGCCCAGAAAGATGCTGAGCAAACCGGCCGCCAGCTTGCTGTGTGGAGTGGGCGAGATGGGATAGGGGCCGTTGCCGTTGGGCATAGCCCCGGGGTAACCGCCCTGGGGCATGCCCGGGTAGGGCCAGGGCGTGGAGGCCTGCGGAGGATATTGCCCGCCGGGATACTGATTGCCGGGATACGGACCCGCCGGGTATTGATTGCCCGGATACCCACCCTGGGGGTATTGGCCGGACGGATACTGGCCGGGATAGCCCGGTCCCGGCTGATAGGGCCTTTGGGGATTCTGACCGCCAGGATACTGTCCACCGGAATACTGTCCAGCAGGATATTGCTGACCGGTTGGATATTGCTGACCGGTCGGATAACCGGCGGTCGGATACTGATTGGGCCGGTAGGGCCCTGCCTGATAGGCCCCAGGATATTGGCCGCCATTCTGAGGGGCGAACGGATATCCGGCATTGGCCCTCTGCCCGGTCGGATACCCACCACCATAAGGGTTCTGGCCGGAGGAATACTGACCGGTCTGGTACGGATTCTGATTCCCGCCGCCAACGCCATGACCGGCGGGATAGCCCGGAGCCTGCCGCTGACCGTCAGCTGCTCCTGCAGGAGCGTCCCCACCGGCGGACTCCCGATGTTCGGGCGGTTTCTGCGGGGAGGGGGAGGAGCCGAAGCCAGGATTCCCTGTCGGCGTATCGCTGGACTGCCGGTCGTCCGGCTGGGGGGCATCATCCATAGTCATGCCCTCCAGTCTAGCCGACAACCGGCCTGATCACAGACGAGCCAGAATATCCCTGCCGATCTGCTCGGTGCTCCTCTGGGTGGAGCCGGAGCGCTCGATGTCGTCCTCCACGGCCCGCTCAATACTGGCCGCCTCTTCCTCGAAGCCCAGATGATCCAGAAGCATTCCCGCCGAGAGAATGGCCGCCGTGGGGTTGGCGATCCCCTTGCCGGCTATGTCAGGAGCGGATCCGTGGATGGGTTCGAACATGGATGGGTAGGTGCCTGAGGCGTTGATGCAGCCGGAGGCCGAGTACCCCACGCCTCCCACCACGGCCCCCGCCTCGTCCGTGAGGATGTCGCCGAAGAGGTTGTCGGTCACGATCACGTCGAAGCGGCTGGGCTCGGTGACCATGAATATGGTGGAGGCATCGATGTGCAGATATTCGCGCTCCACATCGGGATACTCCTGGCCCACCTGGTCGACCAGCCGCTGCCACATGTCTCCCGCATTGGTCAGCACGTTCTTCTTGTGGACCAGGGTCAGACGGCGGCGACGCTTCATGGCCAGCTGGAAGGCGTAGCGGATGACCCGTTCCGCCCCGTAGGCCGTGTTGATGGAAACCTCGGTGGCCACCTCCTGGGGAGTGCCCCGGCGAATGGAGCCGCCAGCCCCGGCGTAGAGCCCCTCGGTACCCTCCCGCACGACCACGAAATCGATGTCGCCCGGGTCGGCCAGGGGCGACACCACCCCCTTGTAGAGCTTGGAAGGCCGCAGATTGACGTACTGGTCCAGCTCGAAACGCATTTTGAGCAGCAGTCCCCGCTCCAGGATGCCGGCCTTGATGCGGGGGTCGCCGATGGCCCCCAGGAGGATGGCGTCCTGCTGCTTGAGCCGGTCCAGGTCCTCGTCTGGCAGAACGGCTCCATCACGCAGGTAGCGCTCAGCGCCCAGGTCAAAGTCCTCGTAGCGAATGTCGGCCTTGCCCCGGGTGACCTTCTCCAGAACGGCCTGAGCTTGGGGAACAATCTCCTTGCCGATGCCGTCACCGGCAATGACCGCAATGTGATATGTTTTCTGCTTGCTATTTGTCATACCCCGAGCATAACGAGACTGCCAGGGCCCTTTCCTGACCCCGACCGAATCCCGGACAGACCAGGATCAGCGGCTTTCGGGGACCATGATGGACAGGCACCAGGCGTTCTCGAAGGCCAGCTCCTCCCATTGCCGGTAGCGTCCGCTGATGCCACCGTGGCCTGCCTGGACCTCGATCCTGATCAGCGCATCGGCCCCCACCTGCGGCTCCTGCAGCCTGGCCACCCACTTGAGGGGCTCCACGTAGAGCACGCGGGTATCGTTCATGGATGTGGTCACCAGGATGGCGGGGAAGTGGTCGCTACCGAAGAGCCGGCGCCTGCCATCAGCGTCAGGAACGTTCTCGTAGGGCGAGTAGGAACGCATGTACCGGTAGACCTGCTGATCATGCAGGGGGTCTCCCCACTCGTCCCATTCGGTCACGGTCAGCGGCAGATCCGGGTCCAGGATGCTGGTCAGCGCGTCCACGAAGGGCACATCCGCCTCGATGCCGGCATAGAGCTGGGGAGCCATATTGGCCACGGCCCCCATCAACAGCCCGCCGGCCGACCCGCCATTGGCCACGGTATGACGTGGATCCGCCCAGCCCTGGGCCTGCAGTGCGGCGGTCACATCAATGAAGTCCAGGAAGGTGTTGACCTTGTGCAGCCGGCGGCCCTGCTCGTACCAGGCGCGGCCCATCTCCCCGCCGCCGCGCACATGGGGGACGGCGTAGAGCACGCCTCGGTCCAGCAGGCTGAGCCGGCCGGTGGAAAACCCCGGATCCTGGCTGATCTCGTAGGCCCCATACCCGGTGATGAACATGGGTGCAGACCTGTCCGGATCCTGGTCCGGCCAAGGACGGCGCTCGGGATGGTCGGGGGCCTGGATGACCGTGTCATCGGACCCGGTCCGCCCGCCGGCATCCAGCGCCGGATGCATGCCCCGCCGCCAGACCAGGGAAACCGGCACCAGGGCTCCATCCCTGACGCGGACCAGAACCCGACGCTCGGCGTAGTGCTCGGGCCGGAAGTCACCCAGCACCCGGGCCCGCTTGAGCAGCCGATCCACACCCCGGACCGGATCCAGCTCCCGCAACTCGGCCGGGGTCCCATAGCTGCCCCGGATGTAGCGCAGCCCGGGGGCCTGGTAGGAGGGGTTGTCCGTGGGGCCGATGCTATAGAGACGGTCGATGCCGTCCCCTCCTTGGTCGGGCAGGACCTCATGGAAGCGCCAGGGCCGGCCCGCCCGCAGATCTTCAAGTGCCTGATCCTTGGCGATGACAGCCATATGAGGCAGGCTGTCGGCCCGGTAGGTCAGAACCACAAAGCTGCGGTGGATGCCCAGCCCCTCGATTCCCAGTCCGCGAGCGCCTTGAAGAATGGCGGGATTGCCCGGGTCATGGTAAGGCTTTTCGGGCGGCAGGGAGGCCAGGTCTCCGGAGCGCTCGCAGCCATAGGGGCTGCCTTGGGCCAGCCGCACCCCTTCCCCCAAACGGAAGGGCGGACGGTGACTGCGCAGATCAATCAGATCCACCTCGAAATTGGGGTTGTTCACATTGTGGTAGACCACGGCCACCGGCAGGTCCTGTCCCGCCGGACCGGCATTTTCGAACCTGGCCAGGCTGATGTCGTACTCGATCCCCTCCTTGCGGGGGATCAAGGGCACAAACTCGCCCTGCGGATCCTTCAGATCCAGCATGAGAACCTCGCTGGTGGTCTTGGACCCGGTGGCTACGAGCATGGCTGATTCGTCGTAGCTGAGGCCCAACCCCACCCAGAAACGCTCATCGTCCTCCTTGTATACCATGACATCCTGGTCGGCCGAAGTACCGACCTTATGCCGCCAGACCGTGTCCGGACGCCAGGCCTTGTCCAGGCCGGTATAGAAGACCCAGCGGCCGTCGGGGGTCAGCACCGCCCCGGAGGAGACCTGGTCGATACGATCAGACAGGTCCCGGCCGTCTGTCAGATCGCGGATGCGCAGGTCGTAGCGCTCATTGCCCCTGGTATCCAGTCCATAGAGCATCCACCGGCCGTCGGCGCTCAGGTCCAGGCATCCCAGGGAGAAAAAGTCATGCCCCTTGGCCTCGGCGTTGGCATCGAAGATGACCTCCTCGCCCGGCATGGATCCAGGCGCTGCATCGGACTGGACAGCAGGAGGGTCCCAGTCATCCTGGTCGCGCACCGGCAGGCGGCACTGCACCCCATACTCCTGACCCTTGAGGGTCCGGGAGAAGTACCAGTAGCCATGCATCCGGGTGGGCACCGACATGTCGGTCTGCTGTACCCGGTCGGTGAACTCCTTGAGCAGGGTGGCCCGCAGACCCTCCTGACCTGCGAGCCGTTCCCGGCAGTAACGGTTCTGGTCACGCACGTAGGCCTTGGTGGCGGGATCCTCCCGGTTGCGCATCCACTCGTATGGATCCTCGAAGTGATCCCCATGGAAGCATCGATCGGTAGGACGACGCTGTGCACGAGGAGGATCGGGATTGACGGCCGAAAAACTCATGGGGCGATTATATTCGGGCGCGACGACGCAGATAGGGCAGCAGGGTTCGCATCAGATTGGCGCCCGTGGTCCCGTAGAAGACCGGCACCTCCGTCACAGGCACCGGCTGTGTGGCAGTGCGTTTGACCAGGACTCCCAGCCCGGTCTCCTGGGGGCTCAGCTGACGGATGCCGATGGCCAGGACCCGGCCCGGATACTGCCGCACCACCTGGGCGAAGGTGGAGGGGTCGCTCTGCCCGTCGTCGCCCATCAATACGAAGCGCATCTTGGGAAAGTCGGCCATGAGTTGGCGGATGAACTCCATCTTGTGCTGCACGATTGAGGGCACAAAGGTCTTGGGCCTGGGATCCAGATCCCGCAGCAGCAGGGGTCCGGCAGGAAAGCCATGGTCGCGGATGAAGCCACGTATGGACCCCTCCACATTCCAAGGGGAGGCCGACAGGTAGAAGAAGGGCATCCGTGGGTCCAGGTCGCGGATGCGGTTGTAAAGGACGGCCATGCCCGGCACCGAGGACCGGCGGTGCGGATTCGACAGGAGCAGGTTCCAGGCAGCCTTCCAATGATTGGGCACCTGGCTGATCATGATGGTGTCGTCCACGTCGGATATGACGCCGACAGGAGTCTGACCGGGCACGATGTACAAAGGCGCGTCGACGGGCCGGCGGCCCCGCACCTGGTAGGAGACCCGGTGCACGCCTGGGGTCAGCTGATGCTCGGCCACCAGATCCAGGTAGCCTGATCGGTCGGAGAAGACCGCATCCGCATTCAGGCTGCGGCTGGGATCGACGGCATCGTAGACCGAGGAGTCACCCACCTGGACCCTCCCGATGGCCGTGCTGTCGATGGCCAGCCTGACCCTGGTCCTGGGCGCGGGCACGGTCAGCAGGCCGCGGATGCCACGAATGGCCGGATCCTCGCGTCTGCGGCCGTCGGTCAGAATGGTACGGCAAATCAGCCGGGAATATGACTCGGTACCGTAGCCCACATAGGGCTGGACGTCAGCCGACCACCCCAGGCGGCCGGTCATATTGATGGACAGCCCCACCCAGAGATCGAAGGCGCCGGTAATCAGTCGCCTCAGCAGACGCACCGGAGCCGGTCTGCTCTCGATGCCCTCCCCGGGCGCGGCCGAATCGAAGGTGGTGCTTACCGATCGGACCCGCAGGGGCCCTTCGTTGCGGCCGGATCGCCTGGTCATAACCGGACCGTCAGTTCAGGCTCTTCAGCAGCTGACCGTACTCCTCGGCGCTCATCAGATCGGGCTCATCGTCCTCCAGGTCGATTTTGGCTATCCAGCCTTCACCATAGGGGTCGGAGTTGATGACCTCCGGATCGTCCGAGGCTGCCCTGTTGACGTAGGCGATGGTGCCTGCCACCGGGCAGACCACCGGCTCAACAGCCTTGGAGGACTCCAGCTCAATGACCTCATCGCCGGCATCGACGTGGGTGCCGGTCTCGGGCAGATCCAGAAAGACCAGGTCTCCCAGCTGGTCCGCCGCATACTCGGTGACGCCCATGGGCGCCGGGGATTGACTGGGGTCGATCCAGACATGATCCTGGGAATACCGCAGGTGTTCGGGCACATCCAGGCGGGAAGTTCCATCACTGTGTTCATCGCTCATGGTTCCAGCCTACTCGAACGTCTGCCGTGGCAGGTGCTCCTAGCGGGCCGGACCCGATGGAACCTGCCCCTCCACCTTGACCATGGTCCCGATTGGGGCGTTGTCAAAGATCCACTTGGCATCCTGCTCATACATATTGATGCAGCCGTGGGATCCGTATTGGGCGGGGTCGCCCTTGGCAATGCCGGCGGAGTTCCAACTGGCCGTGTGGAAGCCCTCGCTGCCGTTGTAGTAGGAGACCCATTTTACGTTGGGCGTGACGTAGCCCTGCCCACGCATGGTCTGGACCGCGTAGCGCACATTGATGAAGAAGGTGCCGGTGTCGGACCATTTCCCGTTATCGGGCTTGCCTGAGCATATGGGGAAGGTCTTGACCTGGGTGGTGCCGTGGTAGGCGGTGGCGGTCTGGTCGCTGAGGTTGACCTGGATCCAGATGTCGCCGTCTGGCACGTCGTATCGGGCCACCCGGGTCTGCTCCTTGTGGGGTGTGATCTCGGCGCTCGCCTGGACGGGATTCGTGTCGCCCTCTTCCAGGGCCTTGACGACCAGGTCCGCCGTGGCGGACACATCCGTTACCCGGACACCGTCCACTCCCTTGGTGGTCTCGGCCACCACATCGCCCTTGGTGTTCTTGACGTTGACGGCGGTGACCATATCCCGGTCCAGCTGCCGGGCCAGCTCCTGGTCCAGATACTGCTTGATGGCCTGCCGATCGAAGCCCAGCTCCATGGTCCCCTTGTCCAGATCGGTGACCGGCTTGACCCAGGTGGCCACAGTGGCGGCCGGGACGGTCATGAGGTCATCATCGGCACCCTTGATGACCAGGTCCTTGGCCAGTCGTTGGTTGGCCTGGGAGGCCACCTGATTGGCGGTGTCCAGGCTGATGGGCATGGACACTTCCTTATAGACCACCCCCACGGCCAGACGCCTGCCGGGCTTGTCTATCAAGGATGAGACGGCATCCTGCACGCGGCCCAGCTCAGGCGCCTTGCCTCCGCGACCCTCTTGTGGCCGGAAGGCGTGTGCGCCTTGATCAAAAACGATAGTGGAGGGAACGGAGCGGTCCTGACGGGGGATGAAACGTTCAGTCAGATACCTGTCCATGGCCAGCTGATCCCGCTCGGCAACCAGCGGCACCGCCTCGCCATGGAAGGGGTTCAGCCGGGAGAGGCCCGCAGACCCCTTGGCGTTCATGATCTTGGTGACCGTGGCATCCGAATCCACGCTTACGCCCAGGTCCTTCAGCCCTGCCCGGGCAGAGGTGCCTTCACCCTTGAGCTCCACCTGGGAGTCCCGAACCTGCCGATCGACGATCTGCCTGACCTGGTCCTTGGTCCGACCCATCATGACCTGCCCGCCCAGGGTGACGCCGGGGGCCACCCGATCGCGGAAGAAGGCACGGACGCCGAACCAGCAACCCACCAGGATCAGTACAGCCAGAAGCAGCAGGGCCAGGATGGTGCGTCCGCGGTGACCGCTCGAAGGAGCCTTGTGGGCGGCACCTGCGCCGAAAGCCCGCTCTGCTTCTTCATCGGCGAACAGGTCCACAGGGTCGGGCCCCTCCCCGGTCGTCGGCGGCATAGTCACGGTTTCGGCCTGGTCGACATCAGAGATACGAGGCTCTTCTTGCCCCTCCATGGCCATAACACACCTTTCGCTGCTGACAGTTCTTCGAAATATCTTACGACGAGACCAGGTCCGAGGGCGCAACACCACTCGGATGAATCAGAGCTCGCTGCCGTACCACTGCTCAATCATATGTCTGGCCACACTGGCCGTCTGAGGTATGCGCAACCGACCCGAGGACAGAGCAGCGCTGAATTCCTCCCGTGTGAACCAGTTGGCCTCATCGGTTTCCTGACCGTCCACCCGGATGTCCGTATTCAGGGATCTGGCTCTGAAGGCCACCATCAGGGAGGCCGGGAAGGGCCAGGGCTGGGAGCCCAGATACCGCATCTCCCCCAGGTTCAGGCCCACCTCTTCCAGGGTCTCCCGCCGGACTGCATGCTCCAGATTCTCGCCAGCCTCGACGAATCCGGCAGTGACCGAGCAAAAGCCGGGAGCCCACTTCCGATTGTGCTGGAGCAGAAGCCGGTCGCGGCCATCCACCACGGCCATGATCACTGCGGGTTCGATGCGGGGAAAGAGCGTGTGTTGGTCCCCTGATGCATCCCCCTGGCAGATCTGAGCCCATCCGGCTTGGCAGGGATGGACCGGTGCGCCGCAGTGGGGGCAGAAGGCCTGGCGTCCATGCCATACGGACAGGGCGACCGCACAGGTTGCCAGGCCCACCTGACGCGGACGCCCATGAGGGGCATACTCACGCAGGCCAAGCCAGTCGAAGCGCCGATCGGCAGCCTGAGCCAAATCACGAAGAGGGTCCTGGACGGCCCGACCGGCGCAGGCAAGATCCAGATCCAGGGCCAGCCAGGCCTGCCGGTCGGCCTTCCCAAGGTAGTAGCAGGGCGGCTCGAACTGGTCTGCCGAGCCTGTCAGAGGATCCCGCAAGTATGCAGCAGGCAGGGTAGCCAGACGGATGCCGGCTCCAGTGCGACCAGCCAGCGCCCCTTTGCCCTTGGGCACGGCCACCTTCTCGCCCCGCACCAGGATGACCCCCGTGTTGTCCCGCTCCAGCAGATGGTCAAGCAGACCGGGCTGCGGCCGTGCTACCGTGTCGTAGTCCACATCCCCCTGAGCCAGAGGCAGGAAGTGCAGGGGCTCGGTAAGGGCCAGCGGGGAGAAGACCGTTTCGCAATCGCTCATGAGAGCCTCCCTACGCGACGAACCAGGTCCAGCAGGGCAGCAGCCACCCGATCCGGATGCTCGACGGCACTGAAGTGGCCGCAGTCGTCGATGGCGGTGAAAGTAACTTCCGTTCCGGCCTGACGCATGGCCTGGGCCAGAGGTTCCATGGCACGTGGAGGGCTGGAGGGGTCGCAACGGCCGCTGACCAGGGCCACGGGCACCCTGATGCGGCCGACCAGATCGCTCTGATCCGGGCGGCCCGCAGCCATCCGCTCCCGCCAGGCGATGCCCCGGGGATCCTGGGACTGTATCCATTCGGTCATGGTCTGCACGAAGGCGGGCGAACGCTTGAACGTGGAATCACCCTCCTGGGGCCGGGCGAAGTGCATGACCGGTTCAAGGGTCCCCCCCACCTCACAGGTTCGGGCGATCCGCAGCCGGTTGGCCCGGGATGCCGGACGGTCAGCCATCATGGTGGTGTCGCACAGGGCCAGACCGGTCACCATCTGCGGGTAAAGCCTGGCTACCGCCTCGACCAGGTAGCCGCCCATGGAAAGTCCGACCCAGATGGCCTTCTGTGCACCAGTGGCGGCGATCATGTCCACAAAGGCACGGGCCATGGCATCCAGTGCGCCTGGCAGGGCACCATCAGAGTCCGCCGGACCACAGGATGCCGGCCCAGGCAGGGGGCAATCGCCCGCTCCAGGCATATCCGGAGCATAGACCGGGAAGGGGGTCATACCTGCACGATCCGCCTGGGCCATCAGCGAGGCCGCGCACCGATCCCACATGCGGTGGTCCACAGGGAAGGCATGGACCAGCACCAAGGGCAGCCCCTCCCCTTGCCGATATACGGTATTGGCAATGTTCATGCCCGCCTCCAAGGATTCACGGCTCATAGTGCTCATAGCGCACCGGCCCAGCTCAGGGCGCCCATCAGCACCTTGCCGTGTCCGCCGGGCATCTGGCTGATAAAGGACTCCAGCATATCCCCCTTGGGATCGATCCACTCCACATCCAGGGTCTCGTCCTGGGGCTTGCAGTCCCCGGCCACCGGCACCAGGTAGCACAGAGCGATGGCATGCTGACGCGGGTCGTAGTACTCCGAGACCCCCGGCGTGGGGAAGAACTCGGCCACGGTGAAGGGCTGGGGGCTGGCAGGCAGCATGGGCAGGGCCAGCTGACCCAGATCCTTGGCGATGTTTCTGGCCAGGGCCTCCCTGATGGTCTCGTGGTAGAGAATCCGTCCGGTGATCAGGGTGCGCTCGATGTTACCCTGATCATCCACGCGTAGAAGGGTGCCCACCTGGGTGACGGCGCTCATTTCATCCACGCGAACCGGCACCACCTCCACATAGGGCATGGGCAGGCATCGCCGCGCACGGTCGATGGCGTCACGGTCCAGCCATCCGGGGGGATTCGAGCCTGAAAAACCCCGGTTGAAGTCCTCTGGGGTGATGTGTGAGAAGGCGCCACGGTCGCGATCGGCATCGAAGTCGTCATCATCGGGAATCTCGTCGTTCAGCACTGGCATGTCTCCATTATCCGTACCAGGCTTGACCGGCCACGGGACCCCGGCGGACATCTCCACCCAGAGCATATTCGGGCGCTTTCTCCAGCCTTGATGGAATGCTGATGATTGAAAGCGGTTGCTAAGCACGGGAGCTTCCCGCGCGACAGACAAACGACTTCAAGGAGCGTTACCATGGCCACCACGACTATTACTTCGGAAAACTTCGAGCAGACCATCAAGGACAACGACCTGGTGTTGATTGACTTCTGGGCCACCTGGTGCGGACCCTGCAAGGCCTTTGGCCCCATCTTCGAGAAGGCTTCGCAGGCCAACACCGACATCGTCTTCGGCAAGGTGGACATCGACCAGAACCAGGATCTGGCCGCGGCCGCCGACATCCAGGCGGTGCCCACGCTGATGATCACCAAGCAGGGGCAGATCATCTTCAAGCAGGCCGGCGCACTCAGGTCTTCGGATCTGAACGACCTGATCGACCAGGCACGCAAGGCCGATTTGTCAACCCCGGCACAGGCCTGAGTCGGTCGAGTTGGTTCCAAGACCGATTTGCACTAAAGTAGTGATGTGTTTGTCCAGTGACCCTTTCGGCGCTACCGGAAGCATGCGGTCGATAGGAAGCGTTACGTCGACTGATCACTGAGGATCTGTCGGTCCAACAGAGGAGAGTAATGGCGAACCACCGTAGAGGACGGATGAGTGCGGTCAAGGCTCTGACCAGGCGTCAGTGGCTGCGGTTGGCTGCCGGTGTCACTGTTCTCGGCATGGTCGTTGGCGCGGGCTTCGTCTCGCGCGACTTCTACACATCCACTGAGAGCTCGGCCAAGTCAGGCGTAACATCCTATTCAGCCACCCAGGATGTGGACACGGTGTCCCGCGGCAGCACCAGGCAGGCCATCCGCAACGGCGCGGGCGGAGCCAACGCGAACACATCCTATGTAAATGTACAGATCAACGGGAAGAACAAGGTGGTCCTGGGTACAGGCTTCACCGATGTCAAATCCGTGCTGGAGGCCGGGGACATCACCCTCCAGCCTGGGGACCAGATCACCCCGTCCCTGACCACTCGCGTCACTGAGAAGACCGTCATCCGCATCGACCGGGCCGATGCCCAGGTCAAGACGGAAGAGTCGCCCATTCCCTTCAACACCATCGAAGAGAAGACCAACTCCCTCCCGGCAGGCACCACCAAGGTCAAGACAGAGGGACAGAACGGCGTCATGGAGACCACCAGCCTGGTCACCGCAGCGGGCAATAAGCACCTGACCAGCAATATCTTCGCCTCCTTCGTCAAGACGGTCCCCGTCGACAAGGTGGTCCTGGTGGGCACCGGCGGCGGCACTCCCGCAAAGTCAGGTTCGACCACCACCACGGTCCCCGTGGGCACGGCCCAAAGCATCGCCCACGGTCTGGTCACCTCCCGAGGCTGGGGCGAGGACCAGTTCACCTGCCTGGTTCAGCTGTGGAACAAGGAGTCCGGCTGGCGGACCAATGCCTCCAACCCATCTGGCGCCTACGGCATTCCTCAGGCATTGCCGGGTAGCAAGATGGCCTCGGCCGGTCCCAACTGGCAGACCGATGCCCACACCCAGATTGTTTGGGGACTGGGCTACATCCAAGGCCGCTACGGAAACCCCTGCGGCGCATGGGCCCAATCCCAGGCGACCAACTGGTACTGATCCGATTTCATAGGACCTGAACCAAGAATCCCCGGTAGACTTCCCGCAGCCTGCCGGGGATTCTTCTATGCAATACCGATAACAATCCAGAATAGTCCGGCCGTTTTGGTCATCCGCTCCAGGTTTACTAAACCTAAGCCAGTAGTTTGGGTCGACAACGACCAAGGATCAGCGTATGGTATATCGGCGGTCTGCTCCCTCTGACCAGTATCCCCCCCCCCATTAAACCGAGCATCTTATCTTTCTATGGTGCCCGATGACACATTGGAACCAGCCGTCTTTCTACAGACAAGAAACGACTCCATGGACCTCACGACGGTAGACCCCTCTTATGGAAGCTTGATGAGGCTATAGAACCCAGCGACGAGACTATTGCCCGCATAATTCACTCAAGCATCTTCGTCTGATCTTCCATGTCGGAATCGCCGCATGCAGTCATTGGCCCGATGGCCAGGCGGCAGCACGTTGAAACACAAGGCAAGAGACGGTCGCTCGAAACGAGTGCTGCCGCACAGAAGCAAATTCAAGGACACCTTTTTAGAAAATCACCTCTCATCAGACCAAGAACAAGTGAAGCTCCGCCACTACACACGTGGCAGAGCTTCACTACGGTCTCATGTCAAGCTTTCTCTATCAGCCTTCCCGGTCTGCAGATCGCTAAGATCACAACCTACAAATCGGGATGGTTCTGATATGCCGAATTCCTGTTCTAAAGCACGGCCTGGAGCACGAAGTCCAGGATGAAGAGGGCCGAGACCGCCCAGATGATGGGATGGACCTCCTTGCCCTTGCGCTTGCAGACCATGGTCAGGCAGTAGGTGATGAAACCGGCAGCCACGCCATAGGAGATGGAGTAGGCGAAGCCCATGAAGATGGCCGTGAAGAAGGCCGGAATGGCCTCAGACAGCTCGCCCCACTCAATCTCTGCGAAGGAGCTCATCATCATGCAACCCACAATGACCAGGACGGGCGCAGTGGCCGCCGAAGGCACAGCCGAAATCAGCGGAGCGAAGACGGCGCTGAGCGCGAAGCAGGCGGCGATGACCACCGAGGTCAGTCCGGTCCGGCCACCGGCTGCGATGCCCGCAGCGGACTCCACATAGGTGGTGGTGTTGGAGGTACCGAAGAGGGCGCCGATGGAGGTGGCCGTAGCGTCGGCGAACAGGGCCCTATCCATCTTGGAGCTGAAGCCGCGACCGGTTTCCAGAGCCTGCTCATCCTCGGCTGAGAAGATGCCTGAGCGCCGACCGGTGCCCACAAAGGTACCGATGGTGTCGAATGTATCCGACAGGGAGAAGGCGAAGATGGTCACCAGAACCACCGGCAGCTTGGCCGGGTCGGAGAAGAGGGCAGGGAAGCCCTCCGGACTGAAAATGGCCAGGAAGGTCTGCGGCAGCTGTGACCAGGCCTGTCCCAGATCGACCGACTTGGCCATGCTGGTGACCCCCATGGGAATGCCCAGGAGCGTGACCGCGATGATGGCGATGACAAAGGCGCCTTTGTTGATGAAGGCCAGATGGCCCTTGAACTTGAAGATCAGGAGGAAGACGGTCAGCAACAAGCCGATGACGAAGAGGATGACACCGGGGGTGTTGAAGGTGGTCAGCCCTGGGTTGGCGCCGGCTGCCGAGGTCTTGTCAGGAGTGAACTTGATGATGCCCACATTGAGCAGACCCACATAGGCAATGAAGACGCCGATGCCGCCGCCGATGGCGTGCTGGAGCAGAGGCGGAATGGCCTGGATGATCATCTTGCGCAGCTTGGTGGCCGTTACCAGGATGTTGATCAGGCCGCACAGGAAGACCATGCACATGGTCTGTTGCCAGGTGAAGCCCAGCCCCTTGACCACGGTGAAGGTGAAGAAGGCATCCAGTCCGACTCCTGGCGCCACGCCGTAGGGCACGTTGGCCACCAGACCCATGATCAGGGTGCCGATGATGGCAGCGATCAGGGTGGCGAGAAAGACGGCGCCCCAAGGCATCCCCGCCGTGGAGAGCACCGAGGGATTGACCACGATGATGTAGGCCATGGCGAAGAAGGTGGTGATGCCTGCTACCACTTCCGTAGAGACTGTGGTATTATTATCCGAAAGCCGAAATAGCTTATGCATATTCGATTCCTTATTGTCTTATTTGGCGATGAGACAAGGAAAGAATATCACGAGCACTCGGCTTTTTCTGTTACAGGTCCCTCCTATTGAGCTCCAATACCGCTGCAGAACCTTCCGCTCACCTATAATCGGCATGTCGGCACGGCCCTGAAGCCCTCCCGCATGGGGAATGAGTTGAGGGGCACGGCGCTTTCGAGGAGGGGCATATGGCCAGGAACAATCATTGGGATCCGGACGATCAGAAGCAGTATCAGCACGTGCATGACAGCGAGGTCGATCGTGGTCAGGATGAACGAGCTGCCGAACGGATTGCAGCCGCCACGGTCAACAAGCAGCGCACCCGCGAGGGTCGCACCCTGCGTCAGGAGCAGGAGCGCCGCGACCAGGGCAAAGACAACAAGAAGGACTGAAATCTCAGAGGGCACCCATCAGCAGGTGCGCCAAGACCATGAGCACCGCACCGATCACCGCAGTCAGGGCCAGGGTGAATCCGGCCAGACGGGCGTTCCCCAGGACCTTGTCGGTGAACATGGTGGCGAAAACCGCCGTCGGAGCCAGGCAACATAGGGCCACCGCCTGACGGATCAGGGGTTCGAAGGGCAGCAGATACCATGCGGCCGTCGCGAACAGGATGCCGAAGGGCAGCCGCCAGGCCAGAATCTGCAATACGGACTTGACATCATCCCGCCCGCCAGGCAAGTCCATGAGCATGCCCACCATAAGCATGGAGCAGAAGGCGTTGGCTGCAGAGAGTGGGCGGGTGACCTGGGCCGACCAGTCCGGCAATGAGATTCCGGCCAAGGTAAAGCACACCATGACCATGTAGGTGTCGAAGGATGGCGAGCTCAGGAAGCCCTTGGCTATGGAGATGGCTGCAGCCTTGCGATGGAGTTTGCGGGCATCCGGGTCATCCAGCTTGACCGGCTCCCCAGCATCAGGATCCAGGGACTGGCCCGGTCGAATATGCAGAAGCCCCTGGGTCATGACGTTGGTCCCGGCAGAGACCATGACCGAGTTGCCGATGTCGAACATGGCGGCGGGAACCAGGGCCGCCGTGCCCAGCAGCGACTGGAGCATGGGGAAGCAGAAGCATCCGATGTTGAAACCCGATCCGTTGAGCATAAGAAAAGCCCGCTGAGCCGTGGGCCGATGCCTGCTGGTCAGGAAGATGGCCAGGGGCGGAATCAGCGAGGCCACGAAGGCGAAGGCCGAGACCAGAAGAAGGCTGGGATCGTGGGGGTTGGTGGCGAAGGAGTAGATGATGGCCCCCGGCAGGACCAAGTCGAACACTACGGTCTGCAACACCCGGTAGTCCAAGGGACGAAAGAGCCCAAAGCGCTTGAACAGGTAGCCCACCAGGATGATGCCCAAGAGGGTGGCCGGTTCCAGCAATACTCCCATGCCCTCGCTCCTTCCGTGGATGCCGGAACCATGATACCTGACGGGCGGGTGCGCAGACCGGTTCCGTCTCAGCCGAAGCGACCGGAGATGTAGCGCTCGGTGTCCGGCTCGTGCGGGTTGGAGAAGATGGTGGTGGTGTCGTCCATCTCCACCAAATGGCCGGGCTGACCGACCGCCTTGAGATTGAAGAAGGCCGTATAGTCCGAGACCCTGGCGGCCTGCTGCATGTTATGGGTGACGATGACGATGGTGTAGTCCCGTTTGAGCTCGTTGATCAGATCCTCCACAGCCAGGGTGGAGATGGGGTCCAGGGCCGAACAGGGTTCGTCCATGAGCAGGACCTGGGGGTGTACGGCCACGGCACGGGCGATGCAGAGCCGCTGCTGCTGACCGCCCGAGAGCCCGATGCCCGGCTTGTCCAGGCGATCCTTGACCTCATTCCAAAGGTTGGCTCCGCGCAGGGCCCACTCCACCAGATCGTCCGCGTCCGACTTGGCGATGTGCTTCTTGTTCAGCCGTATGCCGGCCAGGACGTTCTCCCGGATGGACATGGTCGGGAAGGGGTTGGCCCTCTGGAAGACCATGCCCACGTCCCGCCGCACCTCGACCGGGTCTACATCCGGTCCGTAAAGGTCACGACCCTCCAAGAGCACCTGCCCGCTCACATGCGCCCCCGGTGTTATCTCGTGCATGCGGTCCAGGGTGCGCAGGACCGTTGACTTGCCGCAACCGGAGGGGCCGATGAAGGCGGTGACCTTGTTGGCCTGGATTCGCATGTTCACGTCCTGGACGGCCAGGAAATCGCCGTAGTAGACGTTGAGGTGGTTGATGTCTATGCGTTGGCCCATGTTCCGGCCTCCGTTTCTCTCATGGCGGCGCTCAACGCGTCCGCCCAACAGCAAAGATGCGCGAGACCAGCCGCCCAAGCAGATTGAGCAGCAGGACGATAAGAATCAACACCAGGGCCGCAGCCCAGGCCCGCTGCATGTGGATGTCGCTCAGGCATCCCGGATCGGCCCCCGGTCCGCAGACGGCCAGCCCCTGGGAATACTCGTTGTAGACGAAGACCGGCAGGGTGGTCATCCTCCCGGAGAATAGGTTGGGGTTGGTGGTGGCGATGAAGCCCGAGGCGATCAGCAGGGGCGCCGTTTCACCAATGACCCGTGCCACAGCCAGGATGGTGCCCGAGACGATGCCGGGCAGGGCCGTGCGCAGAACAATGCTGGTGATGGTCCGCTGCTTGGTCACTCCCAAGGCGTAGGCAGCCTCACGCAGGTCGTCGGGAACCACGGCCAGCATATCCTCGGAGGTCTTGACCACCGTGGGCAGCATGAGCAGGGAGAGGGCCACCGAACCGGCCAGGCCGTTGACGGTGCCCGGTCCGACCACCAGGGCGAACATGGAGAAGGCGAAGAGGCCGGCCACGATGGAGGGGATCCCGCTCATCACGTCCACCATGAGACCGATGGCCTTGGCCAGACGGCCTCCATGGGCGTACTCGACCAGGTAGACCGCGCACATGACACCCACCGGAATGGATATGACCATGGATCCAAAGGTGATCTCCAGGGTGCCGATTACCGCGTGCAGGATGCCGCCGTAACCTCCGGTCGGCGTGGGGTTGCCCCCTACCACCCCGCTCATATTGTGGGTGAGGAAGTCCGGTGTCAGCCGCTGCACCCCCTTTGACAGGCTGACCCAGAGCACCGAAACCAACGGAATCAGGGCCACCAGGAAGGAGAGCCCGATCAGGACGGTCATCAGCCGGTCCTTACGCTTGCGCGCCCGGATGGAGGACCTGGTGGGCCTGAAGCGGTCAAAATCGATGACCGGTCCACGATCAGTTCGGCTTGCCATCATGCACCCGCCTTTGCTGTGATCCTGCGCGCCAGATAGTTGACGATGAAGGTGATGATGAAGAGGACCAGGCCGGTGGCAACCAGGAGGGCCACGCCCTGGGAGTCCGCCTCGGGGAACTGGGCGGCGATGTTGGCGGCGATGGTCTGGCTTTTTGAAGCCTGCAGCAGCCGCAGGGAGTAGCTGAAACCAGGCGAAAGGATCATCAGCACCGCCATGGTCTCGCCCAGGGCGCGCCCCAGCCCAAGCATGGAGGCCGAGATGATGCCCGAGCGGCCGAAGGGCAGGACCGCAAGCCGGATCATCTCCCACTTGGTGGCACCCAGGGCCAAGGCGGCCTCCTGCTGAAGTCGAGGGGCCTGGATCAGGATGTCTCGGGTGACCGAGGTGATGATGGGCAGGATCATGACCGCCAGCACCAGGGCCACCGTGGCCACGGACCGGGCCGGTGCTGCAGCGGGTCCGGAAAAGAGCGGGATCCAGCCCAAATGGACAGACAGCCAACGCCAGAAGCCGGTGATGTTGGGAACCAGGACCAGAGCCCCCCAGAGCCCGTAGATCACCGAGGGCACCGCGGCCAGCAGGTCGATCACCGTGCTGAGCAGCGTGGACAGGCGGGCGGGGGCGTAGTAGCCGATGAAGAGGGCGATACCTAGGGAGACGGGGAAGGCCAGGAGCAGGGCCAGGCCGGCAATCAGAACGGTGCCGAAAACCAGCGGGCCCACATAACCCAGGAAACTGCTGGCCCGTCCCCCGCTCAGGGAAAGGATGGCCTGGGTGCGGGAATCCGTATCCCCGGTGAAGGCCGGAAAGGCCCGCAGGATCAGAAAGAGGGTGACCGCGGCCAGGGCCAGCAGGATCAGGATGCCCGCCCCGGTGGCACAGGCCTTGAAGATCCGGTCCACCCGTTTGGCCTTGTTCAGGGTTGCAGCCTCGTCCGGTTTCTCGCTCATGACTTCCCCCCAATGGTCTCCACCGAGGCCATGGCCTGACTGCGGAGCCCCTGCCCCAGCTCGGCGCTGCCCGCATTGGCCGCAGCCATGCGCTGGCCCTGCTCGCTCAGCAGATAGGTCAACCAGGCCTTGGCGAACCGGGCCTTGGATCCGTCCTGATCGTTTCGATAGACGGTGCAGGCCACATCGTAGGAGACCAGGACGATGGGATAGATGTGTTTCCGTGTGGTGCGATGGTCCACGGTCAGGACCACCCGGCCGGGCTGGCTGGCCTGGGGATCCCGTTGGGCCGAATCCAGCAGGTTGGCCACGGTCTTTGCTGTAGGCGGCTGCCAGGTCTTCCCCACCTGGACGGCCACGGTCCCCAACCCGGTGGTCTGTGCCGCGTCCGCATAACCGAAGGTGCCCTCTGCCTGGTTCATGGTCATGACCACCCCGGCAGTGCCCTTGGCACCCTGCCCCAGGTCGTTGGGCCAATTCTCACCCGCTGGATAAGGCCAGGCGGACCCGGCGGTGTCGTGCAGATAGGACAGGAAGCTTTTCGTGGTGCCGGACTTGTCCGAACGATGAATCACAGTGATGTCCAGGTCGGGCAGATTGGCCTCCGGGTTGAGGGCTGCGATGCGCGGATCCCGCCAGTTGGTGACCTTTCCAGAGAAGATCATGGCGATCAGAGCCGGGTCCATCCGCAGATGGCCGTCTGAACCCTTGGGCCACAGATCAGGAAGATTGTAGGCCACGGCGATTGGAGTGGCATAGACGGGCAGGTCAAAGGCCATACCGGAACCGCAGACCTTTCGCGAGCGCTCAAGCTGATCGGCGGTCAGCGGTGCATCGGTGCCGGCCCAGATGGTCGAACCCGAAAGGAAGGCATTGACCCCGGCACCGGAACCTGCCGGGTCATAGGAGATACGCGCCCCCGGATGCTGCTTGTGGAAGCCGGCTATCCAGGCCTCGTCAGCGCTCTGCTGGGAGGATGCGCCAGATCCGGCGAACTCGCCTTGGAAGAGGGTTTGATCCGCAGTATTGCCTGTCTCGCCGCCATCGACGGGGACGTTGTCGCCGCAGGCAGCCAGGGAAATCATCATTGCCAGGGACATGAGGAGGGCCGCGAATCTACCACGACCATGACCATGTGCGTGCATGCTACCTACCTTGACCGCCGTTGCATTTCAAACGTCCGTCCTCATCAGCCCGTGCTTGACCTTCCCGTATTCACATTACCGAAGCTCGCCTCACACAGCATACTGGAAACGCTGACCGCCGGACAAGGTCGCTACATCCGCGTCAGCCATGTGGAAAAACCCAATCACAATCCACTACCGGGTATATTATAAGGTCATTGTCAGACGCTTAGCCCTCTTGTTCTTTTCTTAGTGTCACCGGTATCGGTATGCCCTGATTTGCTTTCTAGGACGGCACCGCAGGGAGTGGTATGCGCAGCGAAAACTGAACCTAAAGGAAGTGGTGATTGCATGAGGAAGCAGGAGCTCGCCAAGCAAGGGCGGACCCTCAGCAAGGATGGAGCCTTCGTCAACGGAAAGCTCACCCATGAAGCCTTCCTTTCGTTGGCCATCCTGACCGTCATCACCTTCCTGGGCAACTTCACCCAGCTGCAGCTGGCTTCGGCCCTGCCCACCATTGTGGACGAGTTCCACATCACCCTGACCACCGGCCAGTGGCTGACCTCGGTATTCCAGCTGGTCATGGGCGTCATGGTGCCATTGACCGGTTTTCTGACCAAACGCTTCTCCACCAGGCAGATCGTCATCACCTCCATGGCCGTCTTCACCCTGGGGTCCCTGCTGAGCTGGCAGTCGCAGACCTTCGCCCTGGTTCTGCTGGGCCGCATCCTTGAGGCCATAGGCACGGGAACCATGTGGCCCGTCCTGCAGATCACCGTCTTCTCCATATATCCTCTGTCCAAGCGCGGCATGGCCATGGGCACCGTGGGCCTGGCAATGAGCGTGGCCCCGGCCATCGGCCCCACCCTGGGCGGATGGCAGACCGATGCCAACGGCTGGCGCTCCATCTTCCTGACGCTGAGCATCTGCGGGGCTGTGGCGCTGCTCCTGTCCATCTTCGGCCTGCGCAACTTCGGCCAGCGTGACACCAGCGTCAAGGCGGACTTCTTCTCGGTGGCCCTGTCCATCTTCGGATTCGGCGGACTCATGTTCGGCTTCACCAACATCGAGAACTTCCCCATCACCTCCTTCATGACCTGGCCCTTCATGCTGGTCGGCCTGATCGGGATCATCTGGTTCGTTCTTCGCCAGCTCCACCACGACAAGCCCCTGCTGGACCTGCATGTGCTGCGGATCAAGAACTTCACCGTGGGCACCATCATCGCATCCATGTCCTTCTTCGCCTTCAGCTCGGTCACCGTCATCCTGCCCATGTACATCCAGACGGATCGCGGATTCTCAGCCACCATGAGCGGTCTGGTCATGCTGCCTGGAGCCATCGGCACCGCCATCGCCCAGTTCTTCGGCGGCCGGCTGCTGGACCGCTGGGGGGCTCGACCCGTGGCCATGACCGGCTGCTCGGTCCTGTTGCTGGGCACCATCGCCATGAGCCTGATCGGCGCCAATACCTGGATCGGTTTGGTCTCCATCTGCCAGTTCATCCGCCAGATCGGTATGGGCTTCACCCTGATGCCCTTGACCACCTGGTCCCTGAACAACCTGGCTCCCAAGGACGTTTCAGCCGGTTCGGCCGTCACCAACACGGCCCGGCAGATCGCCGGCGCCGTCGGCGCACCCATCCTGGTCATCCTCATGGAGACCATCACCACCCTGCGCCACAACGCCATGGGCGGCGGTCACTCCACCCAGATCGCAGCCAACATCTTCGGCGTGCAGTGGGCCCTGCGCATCTCGGCACTGATCTGCCTGGGCATGGTTCTGCTGGTCTACTTCGGCGTCCGTGGAAACGGCGCCGGCTCCGGCCGTCAGATGACCCGCATGCTCCTGCGCCACATGCACATCATCCACACCGAAGCCCCTGCCGTCACAGCCTCCACCGCCGACACCAAAACCCAGGACTGATCCCCGGGGTGTCTTTCTCCGGTACCCGCTAGATCTGACCAGATTCATCGCAAGGTGCAGGATCGACAGACTGATAAACACAAGACGTCAACTGAAAGATGTCAGTTGTCAGCTTGTTCTTTCGGCGGAAGTATCGGTCTCCTGTAGGCCAGCGATCAGCGATCCTGCGGAAGGGGCTGGCCCGGACAGGTATGCAGAACGGCCAGCATGGCCTGCTTTTCCGAGCTGGTGACGCTCAGGGAGTACTTGTCCTTGACCGCTATCTGACGGGCCACATAGGAGCACTGATAGTCCTTGTTCTCGGGCAACCAGTAGTCGGCCGAGGCACTCCCCTTGGCCTGGTTGGCGGGGCCGTCAACAGCAAGAAGATTGTAGGGGTCGTTGCCAAAACGGTAGCGGCGGGCCGTGTCCCACTTGCTGGCTCCTGACCGCCAGGCATTCTCCAGGGCGACCACATGGTCGATCTGCACAGCCGAGCTGGTCTTCGGCCCTCTGACGAATTCGATGGTCCGCCCGGTATAAGGGTCCTGCAGACGACCACTGGCCACCTTGCACCCGCCGGGAGTGGTGGTACGCAGGTCGGTCAGGTCGCGGGTCAGCACATCCTCGCGCACATTGCAGCCGTTGCCGTCCTCGTCGGTCTCCTTGAAGCCGAAGGCCTCGCGCCTGTACTGGCGGCCGGGACGGGCATGATCGTCCACTGTCAGACCCTGAAGGGTCTGGGCCGCATCGCCGGTTGCTGTATATCGTCCGGTCAGCCGTCCGACTCCACCGTTGACCCTTGGCAGTATCAGGCCGATGGTGATGCCCAGGACCACAGCCACTACCAGAAGGATCAGCACCCGTTCCGTGAGTGATTCGCGACGGAAGCGGGCCGGGGCGGGACTTCGCCAGACCGAACCGTACCGGCTGCGGCCTCGATACCGATATCTTCTACGTCTCGGACCGGTCATCTACCGCCGATACCTCCTATGTCGACTGCATGCATGAATCATCCATCATAGCGGTCAGGCGTATGCATAGGTCATCGGGTCGTGTCCTGCGCGCACCGGGGAGTCCATGGCATCGATGGCGGCATGCTCCTCAGGTGTCAGGTTGAAGCCGAACAGGTCCAGGTTCTCGGCCTGCCTTTCCCTGTGGACAGACTTGGGAATGATGATGGTCCCGTTTTCGATGTGCCAACGCAGCACCACCTGGGCCGGCGTGACCCTGTGGGCCTGGGCTATTTTCTCCAGCCTGCCGCCACCGGCTCTCAGGTCTGCGCCTCGCGCCAATGGAGAGTATGCCTGGACGGCTATGCCATGCTCCTTGCAGAAGGCGGTCACCGCGCGCTGCTGCCAGCTGGGGTGCAATTCAATCTGATCCACGGCAGGGTACTCCCCTGTCTCCTGGCGCAGCCGTTCCAGATGTTCCGGCAGGAAGTTGCAGACCCCCAGGGTCCGCACCCGCCCCTCATCACGCAGCCGATGGAATGCGCGCCAAACCTGGTCGGCCCGCCAATCGAACGGTGTTGGCCAATGGATCATATACATGTCGACATAGTCAGTGCCCAGCAGAGCCAGCTGGCGGTCAAAGGCCCGCAGGGCGCTGTCATACCCCTGTTCGGAGTCACGCAGCTTGGTAGTCAGCCACAGCTTGGTACGCCCAGGACCGCTCTGGCAACCGAATGCCTTGAGGCCACGGCCCACGCCGCCTTCGTTGCGATAGCCCGCCGCCGTATCGATGTGGCGATAACCCAGTTCCAGGGCGGATTGCACTACCCCAGCGGTTTGATCATCGTCGATCCTGAGCACGCCCAGGCCCACCTGCGGAATGCGATTGCCATCAGACAATAAGATGTCAGGAACTGCTGTCATGGTCCACACCTTCCCAGGATGCAGCCCAGCAGTCTGCCGGGCCATGCTCGCTCCATTCTAGAACCAGGCAAAAGCCCGATTACGGCAGAACTGGCGCATGTGGTCAAGCGTGCGCTCATACACCGGCTTAGAATTTGCTAATGCCGAAGAAGTACAGCACGTGGGTGTCGAACCAGTGGTAGCCAAGGTCGAATACGGGCAGCAGACTGATTCTCATCATCATGCCGACCGTACCCCAGGCGAAGAAGAGGCCGAGCACAGCCAACAGCCACATGAGCGCGCTGCAAATCCGTCTGGTTTTGATCAACCGACGGCGGCGGGTGGCTTCTGAACGGGTCTCCTGCTCATGGCTGACCATGATCGTGGCCAGCGGCTCGCCCATGGCCCCCGGTCCTGTCGCGCGGGATTCCAGATGTTCCATCTGCTCCAGTTCGTGACGACAGTTGCGCCGACGACGTGAGAGCAGGTACCAGCCCACCAGGCAGGCCAAAAACAGGGCCAGAAGCACCCAGACCATGTAAATGGGCGCCCCTTCAGGTTGGGTGGGAGGTACGTCATCGCCGATATAGTGCCCACGCACAATCAGACGGTGGGAATTGACACCATAGGGGTAGCAGGTCAGTAGGGTCACATAGTTGGAATTCTGGACTGGCTGCAGTGCGCTCACATCAGTAGGCAGGATGATCTTGATCTGATCCACCTTGTAGCTCATATGCCGTTTGAGCACTCGTATCTGGAAGACGTCCCCCTTGCGCAACTGCGTCAGGTTGTCGAAAAGCATGTAGCCGACTTCGCCGGTGTGTCCGGTAATAACGGAGTGGATTGTTCGGTTGTCTGTAGGCACGTGGGTTGTGGCGATGTGCCCGGTGCCGTCCTTGAGCACCTCATCGCTGGTACCGTGCCGCACGGGCAGCTTGACATTGATCTTGGGGATCTCCACATAGGCCATCATGCCCTTACCGTCCACATTGAGGATTTTGTAGTAGCGGCCCAGTGGTTCCTTGACTTCCTTGTACTTGAAGGGGTCCCTCAGCGTAGGCTTGCCCAATTCCTCGTCATACTTCTTGGCATCACGCCACATCGCCCTGCGCTGTGCAGGCGAGAGTGCATCCACGATTTGATCGTAGTTGTCTACTGCGGAGGAATCCTTGGAATAGTTCACATAGGCTGCCAGCAGGGGATAGAGAAAGATTGCCAGACCAATCAGGAAGGCCAAGGTCTCTAGGAGGCCGAACCCCCGCCCTGACTTGCTAGCCTTGCCGCCGTTCTTGGCCTGTTTGGATGCAGTCGCAGCTTCCTGATCTGCTTTACCTTGTTGATCTGTGTCCTGGGAATGATTTCCCGAAACGACAATTATCGGAGCAGACGTTGTAGCGTGGCCTGGAACTGTCACTGGAGCTGCTATTACATCTGAATCATCCGATTCTGAAGCTCCGCGATCCTCAGGTGTTGCCGAAGGTGGATAGGAGGGCGGCACCTCGGAACTAGGAGCATAGGAAGGTGGCATGTCCCCTTGCTCAACAGGCATGTCTGACGAGGCTGACTCAGCCGGGATGGATACGTTGGCATCACCGTTTCCGGTCGTCTGGGATGGGCTCATAGTAGCCGAGTCAGTGTACTGGTCCATCTATAGCCTTTCTCATGCCCGCTTCAAATAGTCCGATTGTTAGTTCTTGACATACAAAGACCGGCGGCACCTGTATGATACCGCCGGTCTTTACACATCCTCACAGATGTCTACGATGCCGTTTGATGGCATCACACCGACATTGCCATGAGAATACCTAACGCTCATCCCTGTTCCAGGATCGTGCGACTACCGCCAAGTAGAGGCCCATCATGGCCAGGATCATAAGCAGAATGCCAGGCGCCACCATGGAGACGCCGGTAGCTGCCAGCTTGCCATGACCTCCAGATCGCACGACTGGGACGACCTGAGGTATGTCCACAAGTTTGGGGCTTATAGTCACATCATAAAGTGGATGGACTTCACCCTGCTCGCGGTAGAGCGGCAACTGTACGACCACTGGATCGGTTTTTACCTTTGCATTCTTGGGTGTGGCTACCAGGGTGACCAACCAGTATGAAGCATGGAAATAGTCGCCATCAAAAACAGCGGGACTACCTCCGGTCAGACTGGATGCGTCTAAATCAAGATTGGCTCCTGTAAGCCAGACACCTTGTGATTTGGCTTCTGATGCGTTGGTTATAGTGCCATTTTGATCAGAGACACCATAGTATTCAGCGGGTTGCGTCTTGTCCTTGAAAGCATCTGGGTTGGCTGCCACCTCGTTACTGATGGCCCCTTGCGCCTTATCAGCGCCAGGATTATGGTCTAGTGCCTCCACCCGGCTCTTCAGAGTACCAGCATCCAGCCTCAGGGCACGAAAGACATATCCTGCTCCAGCAGATACAGGAGCACTCGGAAGGATGTCGCTCTGACCACCTTGACCTGAATGCCCTCTCTTGAGCTGCACCGTCAGGGTCGGGTTGACCGTCTCCGCCTCTGCCGCCGGCGTCATATCGAAAGCGGTAAGGCCTAAACAGGCCACGGCCGCAATCAGACAGGGCAGGACCCGGTGGGCGAGGCATTTCGGCAAGGCAATTCCCTTCATAAACCTTCCCTTCCAAGGCCGCCTTTCGACGACGTGGTTGCGTCAGTTCTGCTGGTCCGAAGAAACCAAACCAGCGTCCCGACATGTGCGGATCGTAAAAGTTCAACGGTCCGTATGAAAATGGCGGACGATTCACGGAGGAACCGTCCGCCATCGGGTCACCTCACATGATTCTTGATGTGACCGTGATCATCAGGCCCGGGCGGCGTTATTTCGCCGATTACGGGCGTACAGGGCACCACCCATGATCAGGGCACCTACAACCAGCAGGAGCAGGATGCCACGACCACCAGTCAGGGGCAGGGCCAGAGGCGCATCAGCATCAGAAGTCGCATAATGTGCCAAGTAAGTTTGTACTGGCACATTATTGAACTGTATCGCTGTGCCACCACCGTCAGTGATCTGCTTAGGTGTCCTTCCGAACTTTCCAAACCCAAGCTTTGTATAATCAGGCTGAATTGTGGCATGAGGTCCATACTCCTGAGCGACTTGCTCCTCAGTCTTACCGGCATCCCCAAATGTTACTGTGTGGAAGGGAATGCCAGGGTTACGCCAATCCTTGGGGGTCTTGGTCTCTTTCAGCAACCAATCACCGGCCTGCACTGTCTTGCCGGCGTCTTTAGTTGGAGCTGCCGAGCCGAAGACAGGCAAAGCAGCGAACGCTACCAAACCATTCTTGTTGGCCGTGGCCTTGTAGAGCTGAACACCATCTGGCACCTTACCTTCGGCATAGAAGTTCCCATCAGATGCGAGGTACTCATCCGGCTGAGCTTCAGACTTGATCAGACGGAACTCAGTGTCGGGCAGAGCTGCAAACTTTGTCTTTTCATTCTGCACAGCACCGAAAGCAATAACAGCATTGATCACATTCGTATGCTCACGAATTGGATCTTGGTGGTTGCCATCTGCGTCAACGTTTTCGGTGAAATCGGAAGCTGCATCGTTGGCCACACCATCGGTGCCAGTCGAATCACCATCTCCAGTGACCGTGGCATCATAAGTTATGACAAGCAGGAAAGCCTTTGGAGTGAAGTTCTTTACTTTGGTTAGAGTATTGAAGAAATCAAACTGGTAATAAGATACATTACTGCTCGGGGCTTCATTGGCGAACATCTTATTATCCCCAAAAGAGTTAGGATTTGATGTTGGCTGTGACTCCGTATAATCAGCAGTAGCACCTTCAGCCAATTGCACATCATCAACTCCATCTGCATGAAGCACAACCTTGAATTCGCCCTTCAGCTTCAGAGAGCTGGACATGCGATCAACAATACGCAGATCCTTACCGTCGCCATTCAGCTCACTGACATCAAGCTTGCCGTCTTTTGGTGTCTTCACGCCAGTGTTGTAGAGCTTCTGAGTCAGCTTGTAGCTAATCGTATCTCCAGCAACAGCTGTCCGCTGAGGCTTCACATTATTCTGCGAATCCTTGACCGACTGGACGGTCTTGGAGAACTGCGTGATGTTCATGTTCTTCGGATACAGGTGCAGATGGTAAATGTATCCTTGAACCTGGCTTGCAGTATCGGTGGCATCGAGTGAGTTAGCCGCATAAGGCAGACCAAAGAACGACGGTGCTGCATCTTGATACTTGTTGCTATCAAGCTTATTCGGATTGTTAGCCTTGAAAGCCGGCGACTCATCACGATTCTCTACCAGCACGTACCAATGGTTGGCACCTCCGGGGAAGCTGACAGCTTTCGACGAATCTGAAATATCAACCGCTGGAGCGTTGGTTGCAGTGTCAGCCGGATACCAGGTATTGATCACACCTTGGCCGTCAGTGATACCGATATAGTTGGCCGTGACCTTATATGTGTTCTCATCCGAGGCACTAATGTCAGATAGATTTTGACCGGGTTGGGGAATGACTTCCCTGACATTGAAAGCAATGCCCTTGGCAGGAACCAAGTCGGCATTCTTGCTCAACTCAACGGCATCCTTAGAAGAACCCGTGGGGCTGTACCCCTGAGCCAGCGACAGGTACTTGGTAACTGTCAGTTGGGGGTGCACGTCGCTCTGAACTGCACCCGGCCTGAAGTCATCTTCGGCATTATATCCATAGTCAGTAGCGGCCGAAGCCTGGGTGGCAGGCAAAACTACCATGCCCGCCAGGAGCGTCGCTCCGGCAACCGCCAAGCCTAAAAGCTTAGGGAGCCTTATCCCTTCATTATCTCGTTGCATGTGCATGCACGCATTCCCTTCTTTGTTAATAGGCACAGGATGGCCAGGCACATCTTCGCCTCCCCAACCGATCACTTCCCCGACTCAGGGGGGTGGGCAATATGTCAACTTTGGGACATGCCACTGTTCCCATTGCCTAATCATCACTGTACCGACAAAGGAGGGACAACGCAAACCGACAAGCCGAACATGTAAAGGCCCCGCCACTTATACAGCGGCAGGGCCTTGTTATCTTTCCTGGAACAGGTGATCAGTGCCGGTTGTCCAGCCGGTGGTAGAGCTCGGCTGCACGTAGATCGGCCTCAAAACGACGCGGTTCGGTGTTCTCGTCGATGACGGCGAGCTCCACGCCGGCCATCCGGGCGAAGTCCTCCCAGGCCTCGCGACCAACGGTGGTGGTCATGCAGGTATGGTGGGCTGCGCCGGCGCGCAGCCAGCACTCAGCCGAGACCTTGAGCGAGGGCCGGGGCTTCCAGAGGGCGCGTGCCACAGGCAGCTTGGCCAGGGACCCGCCGGGCTCGACCACATCCACCACGTTCATGACCAGGCGGAAGCGTTCGCGTACATCCGCCAGGGAGACGACCACAGCATCAGTGCAGGGGGTGGCCGTGAAGACCAGACGCACCGGGTCTTCCCTGTCGCCGATGGACAGGGGGTGGATCTCGAGGCGGGGCCGTCCCTCAGTCAGCAGCGTGGGCGAGACCTCCAGCATGTGGGCGCCCATGATCTCCTCATGGCCGGGCACGAAGTTGTAGGAGTAGTCTTCCATGAGCGAGCAGCCGCCCTTGAGACCGTAGCCCATGACGTTGCCGATCCGAATCAGAACCGAGGTCTTCCAGTCGCCCTCTGCCGAGAATCCGTACCCGTCGGCCATCAACCGCTGGGCTCCCACGCCGGGCAGCTGACGCAGGGCTCCCAGATCCTGGAAGTTGTCCACGGCGGCGGTAGCACCCACCTCTTCCATCATGGCCCGCATGCCGAGCTCCTCGCGAGCGGCCACCACCAGGGAGTCGTACCGGGAGTCCAGAAGTTCGGGAGCCACCTCATAGCTGCGCTTGTAGTCCTCGATCAGATCCTTGACCTGGTCGTCGGTGACGGCGTTCACATGGTCCACCAGCTCGTTGACCGGCCAGGTGTTGACGGAGACGCCGAAGACCCTCTCAGCCTCGGTCTTGTCGCCCTCGGTGACGGCGACATCGCGCATGTTGTCGCCCCAGCGGCAGACCTTCATGTTGTTGGCGGCATCCCAGCCTGCGCATGCACGCGCCCAGACGCCGATCTTGTCGGCAACCTCGGGGTCGGTGTAGTGGCCGACCACAATCTTGCGCGGGATTCCCAGCCTGGTCAGGATGTAGCCGAACTCACGATCGCCATGGGCCGACTGGTTCAGATTCATGAAGTCCATGTCGATGGTGTCCCAGGGGATCTCCACATGATGCTGGGTGTTCAGCTGCAGGAGCGGCTTGCGCAGCTTCTCCAGACCCCTGATCCACATCTTGGCCGGGCTGAAGGTGTGCATCCAGGCCACCACGCCGATGCAGGCCGGGTTCGACGAGGCATCGACCATGAAATTCAGGATGGAGTCCGAATCCTTCAGCGTGGGCTTCAGGACCAGCTTGACCGGGATCCGACCCGAGTCGTTGAGGGACTTGGCGATGTCCGCAGCCTGGACGCCCACCTGGCGCAGGGTCTCCTCGCCGTAGAGGTCCTGCGAACCAACGGCGAACCAGAGTTCCTTGCCCTCGAAGGGATTTTTCATGCTCATACTTCTTGCTCCTTTGCTTATGCTTTCCGACTCAGTGCTGGCCGTAGACGTGCTGGTACCGGTCGTTGAGCTTGGCTATGTCGGCTGGATCGATGGGCTTGGGCGTGCCGATCTGCTCGGCTGCCCAGACCGTGTGGGCCACCTCCTCGGTCATGGCCGCTGCCTTGACGGCAGCCTCGGCATCGGCTCCCACGGTGAAGGGCCCATGGTTGCGCATGAGCACGGCCGGGCAGCCCGGGTGATCCTTTAAGGTATCGACCACGCCCTTGCCGATGGCCTCGGAGCCGATCAGCTCGAAGGGACCCACCGGCACGGGGCCGCCGAACTCGTCGCCCATCATGGTCAGCACACAGGGAATGTCCCTGCCGGTGGCCGCCCAGGCGGTGGCATAGGTGGAATGGGTGTGGACCACGCCGTAGACCTCGGGCATGTGCCGGTAGATATAGGCGTGGGATAGCGTGTCCGAGGACGGGGCCTCAGCGCCGTCCACCACGTTGCCATCCAGATCGGTGACCACCATGGATCCCGGGGTCAGGTGCTCATAGCGCACCCCCGAGGGCTTGATAACCATCAGATCGGCGGAGCGCAGGCGCTGCGAGACGTTGCCCGCCGTCCAGACCACCAGATTCCACCTGGTCAGCTGCGCATGCAGGGTGGCCACCTGCTCGCGCACCAGTTTCACCTCGTCGCGCACCTCGGGCGAATAATCAGCCAAGGACACCATCAGCAACTCCTTTTCCCGGCCCGATCCCGCTGATCCGGCCGCTTGACGTTTTCAGCTCCCGGCCTCATCCCTGCAGGGGAATGGTCTTCACGGCCGCCTGCTCGATGGGCAGGCCCTTGGTGAAGCGGTCGAAGAAGGTTCTGAAGCCCTTCACATCAGCCGGGTCCGGCTGCTCGGTTGTGGACTGGACGCCCGCAAAGACATTGGCATCCAGGTAGTCGGCCAGGGTCTGGTCGGCATGGCCCAGATAGTCGGCCAGGACGGCCATGCCCCAGGCGCCCCCCTCCACAGCGGTGGACATGACCTTGATGGGGGCGTTGAAGGCGGCGGCCAGGATCCGCTGGGCCACCTTGGGGGTGGCGAAGATGCCGCCGTGCCCGACCATGGTATCCACCTGGACATGCTCCTGACGGGTCATCACATCCATGCCGATGGTGACCGGCGAGAAGGCCGAGAAGAGCTGGGCGCGCATGAAGTTGGCCAGGGTCATCCGCCCCTCGGGGCCGCGGGCAAAGACGGGACGACCCTCCTCCAGGCCAGCCAGGAACTCCCCGGAATAGAAGCAGTAGTTGATCAGTCCGCCGGCGTCCTTGTCTGCCAGAAGGGCCTGGTTGAACAGGGTGGCGTAGAGCGCATCCCCCTTCAGGTCCAGACCGGCGGCCTTGGCGAAGTCCCCGAACAGTCCAACCCAGGCGTTCAGGTCCGAGGTGAAGTTGTTGGCATGGCTCATGCCGGCCGGATCCCCAGCCGGTGTGGTGACCGGATCCACCTCGGGGTGGAAGTCACGCAGGGGATGCTCCAGGACCACCATGGCGAAGATGGATGTGCCTGCAGACACGTTGCCGGTGCGGGGACGAACCGCGTTGGTCGCCACCATGCCGGTCCCCGCATCGCCCTCGGGCGGGGCCATGGGCACGCCGGGCTGCAGCTGACCACTGGGATCGAGCAGGGCGGCGCCTTCTGCGGTCAGTGCCCCCGCATCGCTGCCGGCGGTCAACGGCTCAGGCAGCAGGTCGTGGATGTCCCAGGGCTGGGCCTTGACCTGGGGCAGTCGGGAGAAGATGTCCAGCAGGCCCTGGTCGAACTCCTTGCGTGAGGAGTCAATGGGGAACATGCCCGAGGCGTCGCCGATGCCGATGACCTTGCGGCCGGAGAGCCTCCAGTGCATGTAGCCTGCCAGGGTGGTGATGTAGGCCACCCTGGGCACATGCTCTTCGCCGTTCAGGATGGCCTGGTAAAGGTGGGCGATGGACCAGCGCTCGGGAATATTGATCTTGAAGGCCTGCGACAGCTCCTCATGGGCCTGGCGGGTGTTGGTGTTGCGCCAGGTGCGGAAGGGCACCAGCAGCTGGCCATCCTTGTCGAAGGCCAGGTAGCCGTGCATCATCGCCGAGATCCCCATGGCGCCGATCTTGGTCAGCGTCACCCCGTACTGGCGACGGACACCCTCGGCCATGGCCTTATATGCCGCCTGCAGACCCTGGTGAATCTGGTCCATGGAGTATGTCCACAGGCCGTCCTCCAGCCGGTTCTCCCACTCGACGTCCCCGGTGGCCAGCGTCCGGTAGTCGTGGTCGATCAGCACAGCCTTGATGCGGGTGGAGCCGAATTCGATGCCCAGACTGGTCGCGCCCTCCTGTAGTTCGCTTACGATGACGCCTTGTTCGCCAACAGCCATGTCCGCTCCTTTGCCTGATATGTTAACGCTCACATAGTCTGCTTACGATTGTAACTGAGACCAGGTCATCAGGCAAGCCCGCTCAATGCGAGCCAACAGTGGTCAGATGCGCTCGACTGCGTAGCCCAGGGACCGACGCTGGATCACATCCGCCTGGATCAGCCCCACACCGTGGTGGGTGACCGGGAAGTCCACCGGCTGCCCCTGGTGAAGCAGGGCCAGGACCTGCCGCATGGTGGCCACCCCCAGATCCTCAAAGCGGGGACGGACCGTGGCCAGCGGCGGAAACATGTTGTCAACCGTGGGTACGTCGTCGAAGCCCACCAAGCTGATGTCACTGGGAATGCGGATGCCGTGCTCCTGCAAGGACCGCGCCACGCCCACGGCCTGGTTGTCGTTGGCGGTGACCACGGCTGAAGGCAGGGAGGTGCCACTCATGCCCCGCTGATCGATCAGGTGGTTCATCAGCGTGTAGGACTCCCCCGCCTCCCAGCTGCGGGCGTGGACCACGGCCGTGCGTATGCGGCAACGGGCGCAGGCCACCTTCCAGGAGGCCAGTCGGGTGGAGGCATCCCGCCACTGAGAGGGACCGGCCATATAGAGCACCCGCCTATGGCCCCGGGAGACCAGCAGCCGGGCCAGCCGCTGCACGGCGCCCCACTGGTCGATTCCGGTCATGGCTATCCGGCCTTCACCCCGCCGGCGGCTCAGGGCCTCTTCGACGCTGGTGATGCCATGCGTGGAGGTGACGATGACCCGGGGCTGGCTCACCTCCACCTGGCAGGCGGCCTGGAACATGGTGTCGGTGGGGGTCAGAAAGATGAAGGCATCCACATTCTGCTCCAGGAAGGTGCCGCAGAGCTCCTGGAATCCGGCAAGCGTACAAGCTGACTCGTCCACCATCATGACCGACATGAACAGACCATGGGAACGGGCCACGGTCTCGATGGCCGTGATCGATGAGACAGGCCCGAAGAGACTGACGCCGCCAGCCACCAGTCCGATGGTCCGGCTGCGGCTGGATGCCAGGGCCCGCGCAGAGTTGCTGGGTCGGTAGCCCAACTTCCTGATGGCCTGCTGGACCTTGATCCGCGTCGCCGGAGAAACGTCCTTGGAATTGTTGATGACCCTGGAAACGGTCTGGTGGGAGACCCCGGCCAGCCGGGCAACCTCGAACATGGAGGGGCGCTTGGACCGTGACCTGCCCCCGTTGCCTGCGGGCATGTGACCTTCTTCCGATAGCCGTGTCGACCGTTCCGATATTAGCCCCTGCCGGGACCGGACGAGGGCAAATGCCAGCTGACCCGATGCAGACGGCTGGGCCCCAGACGGCGAATGGCCTCCAGGTGTGCAGGCGAACCATAGCCCTTGTTGTGCTCCCACTGGTATGGGGCCAGGGCGGGGTCGGAGGCGGCCAGACGGACCATAAGCCGGTCACGGGTGACCTTGGCGATGACCGCTGCGCAGGCCACACTGGCACAGTGGGCGTCGCCCTTGACCTGGGTGGAGACCTTGGGCAGAACAGGAAGGTCGGGGGCGTCAAAACTGTCGGCGGCCGGGGTGATGTAGTCATGGGGGCCGTCAAGGATGGCGGCCAGGCGACGGCAAGGCCCCAGGTCCATCCCATGCTCCAAATCGGCCAATGCACGCAGGGCGGCGATGCCCAGGGCATGGACGATGCCCCACTGATCGATCTCATGGTTGGAGCAGGCCCCCACCGCCCAGCCGGCAGCCCAGTCCTCCAGGTCACGGTACATGGCCAGCCGGCGCGCAGGAGTCAGCATCTTGGAATCAGCCACCCCGTCAGGGACCTTCAAATTGGGCAGGTCAGCGGACCGGACAGCCACCACGCCGACCATGGCCGGACCCGCCAGGGCTCCGCGGCCGACCTCATCCAGACCAAGCACATACTCGGCTCCCTGGCCGGCCAAGGCAGCCTCGGTGGCCAGGGTCGGCAGGATCCGCCTCACAGCCGGTTCAATCCTGCGTCGGCTCGGGCACGGCGTCGAAGACCTTGTGCTGGTTGTTGAGCAGCTTCCAGCTGCCCACCGGGTAATAGGTAAGCAGCGCGGTGCCTTTGATGTTGTCCATGGGGACCAGGCCATTGTGGCCGTCGTCCTTGTGCAGACGGGAATCGGCGGAATTGGAACGGTTGTCGCCCATGACGAAGACGTAACCAGGGTCCACCTTGACATTGAAGGCAAAGGAGCTGGGCTCCACTCCTGGGCGCAGGTAGGAGCTCTCGTCCAGGGCAACGCCGTTGACGGTGACCGGGGCGCCATGACCCTTGCAGGCCACGGTGTCGCCGGGCATGCCGATCAGACGCTTGACCAGGTGACTGCCACGGAAGCTGGGTGTGGACTCTTCACCCAGCCAATTGGCAGGGTCAGTGAAGACCACCACATCCCCTCGGCGGGGGGCCAGCATGGATCTGGTCAGCCGATGAGTGGTCAGGATTCTGTCCCCGACGCCAAGGGTGTTCTCCATGGAGCCGGAGGGGATGACGTAGATGCTGAACAAAAATATGCGCAGGACGGCGACGACGGCCAAGAGGGCAACCAGCTCGAACAGAAATTCGGGCAGGAAACCGCGTTCACCCAGCCGCGGGTGGCTTCCCCTGGTGGAACCGCGTCCACCGGGGCGGTCCAAGGCATGACGGGGCGGCACCGGGGCTGAGGTGGCCTGTCTGCCGTCCGGGTACCAGAGTCCCGACGAGGTCGCTGCCTCATCCCGAAAGGCCATATCCACTCCTTGTCATCCGCCGGAACCCACACACGAACAGGTTCCGCATGCCTCATAGCGTACACACCCAAGCATGGAAAAACCCGGGAGAATTGCATCCCGGGTGTTAGCGGCCAGCCTTGGGCTGGGTCGCCCTGGTCGAAACCTACTTGTTGGACTCGGCCTTGTTGTCGCGACGCTCGACAATGCGGGCGGCCTTGCCATGCAGACCACGCAGGTAGTAGAGCTTGGCTCGGCGGACACGGCCGTGGCGCAGCACCTTGATGGAGTCGATCTGCGGGGAGTGCAGAGGGAAGCGACGCTCGACGCCCACGCCGAAGCTGACCTTGCGCACCAGGATGGTCTCGCGCACGCCGGAGCCCTGACGGGCGATCACCACGCCCGTGAAAGCCTGGATACGGGAGTTGTTGCCCTCAGTGATGTTGACGTTGACCTCGACGGTATCGCCGGGGCGGAAGTCGGGGATCTGCTCCGCAGGCTTCATGTGGCTGGCGTCGAATTCCTGAATCGCGTTCATGCTGTTCCTCCATGGCCGCCGCACATCGACCCATGACATGGACCGCAACCACCAAAGGAGGCGATCCTGGACGGAACCCGACGGTCTGCCGTCGGGGGTGCCGATCCGCCGGGGCATCCGGCTGGACCTGAAAGGAAGGGAGCCCATGCGGCAGCTACCCTTCCGGCAAACAACTGTCCAATAATATACCACGAGCCGGACCTGCATGGGCCCGGCCGGACATCAGCGGCGGTGGGCCCTGTAGAAGGCGATCAGGGACTTTGTGGACTGATCCTGCTCAGCCAACGCCTGGTCGTCCCGGGAGATGGCCGGCGTAATCTCGCGGGCCAGCTTCTTGCCCAGCTCAACGCCCCACTGGTCGAAGGAATCAATGCCCCAGACAGTGCCCTCGGTCAGGGTGATGTGTTCGTAGAGGGCGATCAGCTCGCCCAGGGCGGCCGGGGTCAGCGCATCACCGAAGATAGAGGTGGTGGGCCGGTTGCCGGTGAAGACACGGGCCGGGACGATCGCCTCCGGGGTGCCCTCGGCGCGGACCTCGTCGGCGGTCTTGCCGAAGGCCAATGCCTTGGTCTGGGCCAGGAAATTGGCCAGGAAGAGCTCATGCACGTCCTGGTCGCCGTCCTTGGCCGGATTGGGGGTGTTGGCGAAGGCGATGAAGTCGGCGGGGATCAGGCGGGTGCCCTGGTGGATCAGCTGGTAGAAGGCGTGCTGTCCGTTGGTGCCGGGCTCCCCCCAGAAGATTTCGCCGGTCAGGCTGGTCACCGGGGTGCCGTCCCAGCGCACGGACTTGCCGTTGGACTCCATGGTCAGCTGCTGCAGGTAGGCCGGGAAGCGGTGCAGATACTGGTCATAGGGCAGCACGGCGTGCGAGTGGGCGCCGAAGAAGTTGACATACCAGACGTTGAGCAGACCCATCAGGGCCACCACGTTCCGATCCAGAGGGGTGGCGCGGAAGTAGCGGTCTACAGTGTTGAAGCCCTTGAGGAACTCCTCGAAGCGGTCCGGGCCGATGGTGATGGCCAGGGAGGTGCCCACGGCGGAATCCACCGAGTACCGACCACCGACCCAGTTCCAGAAGCCGAAGACGTTGCCCGGATCGATGCCGAAATCGCGCACCTTGTCCAGGGCGGTCGAGACGGCGATGAAATGCCGGCGGATGGCCTCGGCCGAAAGGTCCTCGCCGTCCTTGGACAGCAGGCCACGCTCGCCCAGGCTCTTCAGGAGCCAGGCGCGGGCCTGGCGGGCGTTGGTCAGGGTCTCCAGGGTGGTGAAGGTCTTGGAGACGATGATGAAGAGTGTGGTCTCCGGATCCAGATCGCGAGTCTTCTCGGCCAGATCGTTGGGGTCGATGTTGGAGATGTAGCGGGCGCTGATGCCGGCATCCGCGTAGGGCTTCAGGGCCTCGTAAGCCATGACCGGGCCAAGGTCGGAGCCGCCGATGCCGATGTTGACCACGGTGGTGATGCGCTTGCCGGTCAGACCGGTCCAGCTGCCCGAGCGGACCTGGTCGGCAAAGGCATAGATGCGCTTGAGGGTGTCGCGGACGTCGCCGACAACATCCTGGCCGTCCACGATCAGCCGGCCGCGATCCTCCTCGGGACGGCGCAGGGCTGTGTGCAGGACGGCCCTGTCCTCGGTGTTGTTGATGTGCTCGCCGTTGAACATGGCCTCGATCCGCTCCTCAAGGCCGACCTCGCGACCCAGCTGGGCCAGCAGTGACAGGGTCTCGGGCTGAATCAGGTTCTTGGACAGATCAATATAGAGATCACCCAGCTCGAAGCTGAGCTTTTCGGTGCGCTGCGGGTCCTTGGCGAACCATGCGCGCAGATCGATCCCTTGGCGCTGCATGTCGTCGAAGTGCTGGTGCAAGGCCGCCCAGGCCTTGGTGCTGGTAGCGTCCACTGGAGGATTGATGGCCATGGTTGTTCGGGTCCTTTCATGAGGTGATGCCCGGTCTACCGAGCACCCGGTTCTGTAACCCAAACTACTCACAAAAGCAGACAGAAGACAACAAAATCAGTCAATCTACTTGACCGAGCAGAATCGCTGTCAAAGTATGTCGTCACAGCCGTACTGGGCCAACTTGGCCACCATGTCCTTGACTTCCTGACTGCGGGCCCGGGGGGCCACCAGGAGAGCATCGGGAGTGTCGACGACGATCATGTCATCCACACCCAGAAGGGCGACCGTGCGTTCAGAGCCTGGCACGACCATATCTCCGGCTGAATCCAGATACATGACCCGGTCGGCATCCCCAAGAATCTTGATGTTGCGCCTGTTGGAGGACGGCAGCAGGCCGGCCACTGAATTGAAGTCGCCGATGTCATCCCAATCGAAGCCCCCTGGAACAACCGCCACGCCGCCGGCCGCCGAAAGGGGCTCGGCCACGGCATAGTCAAAGGCGATCTTCTCAATGCCCGGCCAGTGCTCCTCCATGGCCTGGCCGCGGGTCTGCTCGCCCTGGTCCCAGACCTGGGCGATGGCCATGACCGCGGCGTGGAGCTCCGGCTTGTAACGACGCAGGCAGTCCAGAAGCACTTGGGCCTGCATGACGAACATGCCGGCGTTCCATCGATACTCCCCTGTGGACAGGTAAGCCTGGGCCGTAGAGGCATCCGGCTTCTCGACGAATTCGCTGACCAAGCGGGCATCAGGGGCCCCGGGAATGCGATCGGCCAGGGAGGGGCCTTGGTGGATGTAGCCGAAGGCGGTGGAGGGACGGGAGGCGGCGATGCCGATGGTAGTCACATAACCGGCCCGGGCCGCCGCCACCGCCTGCTCCACTGAGGCCGCGAATGCTTTGTCGTCTCGGATGACGTGGTCGGCGGCAAAGGAGCCCACGATGATTTCCCCGCCGTGCCGCTGGGCCAGTACAGCAGTCGCCAAGGCTATGGCCGCCGTGGAATCGCGAGGAACCGGCTCGGCGAAGAGCGCGTCCTCAGCCAGATCCGGAAGTTGCTGACGCACCTGGTCCACATGCCGCTGGCCAGTGGAGACGACCACATGGTCAGCCCCGCAGATGCCGGCCAGACGGTCAAAGGTGCCCTGGATCATTGTTCTGCCTGATCCCAACAGATCATAGAGGAACTTGGGCCGGTCCTGGCGGCTCAATGGCCAGAGCCGGGTGCCCACGCCACCGGCCGGAATGACGGCATAGAAATCATTGAGATCCATGCCTTCCATTGTGTCAAGAAGCTTGTACACCCTCGGCCCGAAGTGCAAGGCGTTTTTATCGCGCGCATCCAGTATGATGTGACATGTTGTCTTCTTCCGGCAGGTCCGGACGGGAGGCGAAGGCCACTTTAGCTCAGTTGGCAGAGCGTCTCACTCGTAATGAGAAGGTCGACAGTTCGATTCTGTCAAGTGGCTCTTTCACTAGCTGCCCTTTCAACGGCAGGGCATGTCGTACGCGCGAGTGGCGTAATGGTAGCCGCGCAGGATTTAGGTTCCTGTGTCTTCGGACGTGTGGGTTCGAGTCCCATCTCGCGCACGGGAATTAAGAACAGGGCCCGCAAGTACAGGCCCTGTCTTACGTTGCGGGGATCAGCGTCGGCTCTCCTGCTTGTTCCTCAGGCAGGCCACGAAGCCCACCAGGCCTAGGGCTATCAGCAGCAGGATCCTGAGCACGGAAAGCGGCCATCCGCCGGTAAGCGGCAGGGAGGAGGTCGAAGGCCGGAACTCCAGCATCTGCGACACCGAGGCCGACTGGTTCCCGCCTAGGAACCTGCCCTGCGCGTCAGGGCCCTCGGCATCATCCGAAAGCACCTGGACGGCGACATCCCCCTGCTTCATTCCCTCAGGTGGGACCGCCTGCCAAATGCCCTGGTCCCCCACAGCCACATCCGTGCCAGTGTTGTCAGGCCAGGTCACATGCACCATGGTCCCCTTGGTCTCAGGAATCTTCCTGTCCCCGTCCACATACTTGTAGGCCCTGCCGGCCACCTGGAAGACGTCATGGCGGTCAATGGTCAGCGTGGTGGGCGTCATGTCGATTTTCCGCTCGATGGATGCCGGGCCCGAACGGAGGTTCATCGGGTTGACCATTTCAACCTGGAAAGTATAGGTCTGCGTTTCGTCGTCACCGTTGTAACCGGTGAACTTGTCAGCAGGGATATTCAGCGACCAGGACCAGGTGGAAGCCGCCGTCTTGGTCAGGTTCAGCGTGAGGCCTGATGTGGGGTCAGTGACGGAAGGAACAGCGCCGACCGCCGCATCCCTCTGGAAGGTGTTGGCCGGAGTGGTCAGCAGACTGGTCCAGCCCGAGGCAGCATTCTGCTTCATCGAAACAGCCATCCTGGAATCAGTCATCCCCAGCCCGCCCGACGACCAAGCCGTGTACACAGGCGACACCTCACCCTTGAACACAACGACCGAATCCGCCGGCAGGCTCCCGTTGACCGTATGGGGCACAGTGACCGAGAACTTGCTGGCATCCGGGACGTTTTCTCCCGAAACGAAATAGGCAGTTCCAATATTCGAGAAGAACGAGGTCAGGCCGAACCCGGAGACAGACTCAGTCACCCAGGCATGATAACGCCTGTAGCCGCTGTACTTGTTGCCAGGATCCGGCGACGGATACAGCTTGTTCGTGTCCTGTATCCGCCAGGAACCCCCCTGCTTGCTCTTGGGATCGACCTGGCACTCAGCC
>NZ_JACFPL010000003.1 GCF_016102005.1 Bifidobacterium choladohabitans | reverse complement strand
TGGTGACAGGCCAGGTGACCATCTTGAAATAGCCGTCAAGATCCTGCTTCTCCTTGGCCTCCTTGAAATCAATCCCGCCATCAGCTTTCTGGGCAGGCATGGGATTGCCATCCTTGTCAGTGGCAAAAAGCACGTTGGGGTTGTCGAGATATTGAGGATCCTTCGGACTCACGTTGAAAGCGGAATACTTGCTGACTTGGGACGCCTTGCTGGTCGTGGTAGTCGCCGTATTGGGGGACGGTTGCTGGCCTGTCACCAGGACCGGCTCGGGAGTCAGCTCATTGACAGGCACCCACTCGCTATCCTTCAGAGCCACCCACTGGTAATAATACGAATTGGTCTCAGAACATATGCCATCAGGATTGTCATTAGTACTGCCACGCGGATTCAGCCAGTACACGAAGAAAGACCGTGCCGGAGCTGTTCCCGGAGCAGTGCCGGCGATTGGCCCAGTAGCATTGCTCTTATAGTCAGGAAAACCGTAATCGGTTACCATGCCCCAGTTAGCCTGATTGTTTTGGTAGAGATTTGGGTTGCTGTCCCAACCAACCCAAGAATACGGGCCGCTGCACTTCATATCCGCTTTGCTATCCAGGCAGTAACCCATATACACTTTCATCTGTTTGTCCTGGGACATGCTCGCTGTGATATTTGAATATCTATCCTGAGCCTGTAAATCACTCATGGAAGCCGGATCAAAGCTTGTGCAGTTATCGGTAGTCCAGGACCAGGAAGAATTGCCACAAGACAGGGCCTTGTTCTGGTCACCAACGATGGCAAAGACATTCAAGGGCTCGGGGTGACCGCCAACAGCAAATTTTGCGGGATCTGTAGACGTATCCTTAATGTTCATATCACCCTCGATGGATATGGTCAGGTAGTCATACAAACCAGAATTGATAATCTTATGAACGGTGAAGAACTCAGCCTGGTTCCTGGCCCAGGCTAAGGCACCATCATAAGCGTAGGCATTTTTATTGCTGTCTACGTAATCATCCGGGGTGATAGTGTTCATATACCGCACGCGCCTGTAATAGTCAGGGTTTTCGGAACCAACAAACTGATATATGAAAGATAAATTGCATTGTGACGGATTTTTGGTGTCAGTCCCACCAACACCGACACAATCCGGCTTAAATTCATTGTGCTTCACGCGCAGGATGAAGTCCATGCGCAGCTCATCCTGGTAGGCATCGATCCTGTCGTTGAAGGCCATCATCCTATAGAGCAGGGGTTTTCTGCTGGCCGTTTCGTCCTGTCCATCGATGGCATTGGCCCGATTGGCCGAAAGGGCGCTCAGCCCAAACGGAATAACCATGGCCAGCGTCGCCAGAAGGGTTACCAGAACGGCAATTATCGGACGGCTCACACGCTGTGAACCCTTAGCGTCCCGTTCTTGTAATCGCTTCAATCCAATACCCCCAAATCAAGATATAATTATTCGCCAGAGCAGCTCTACTTTGCTTTTTCATTTGTCCCCAACTGTTTAGACTCTATCATAGAGATAAAAAAATAGCATCTTCGCCTTTTCCATACATGCTCCAGGAGCACTGGAATTGCAAGCATTATCAAGGATTCCCATAGGGTGTTTCACGAAGGGCATTTCACAACCGTTTACGGTCTTCATCTGGCTGGTCTAATTGGACGGGGAGGCCACCTTGTCATGGAAAGGCAGACAGTTCGACGCTGCCAAGCGGCTCTCCCGCCAGCTGTCCTTCAGATGTCTGGGCTCGAGTCCCATCTCGCGCACAGGAAACACAAGCAGGGCCTGCCCTCATCCCCCGAATTCCGCGGAGATGAGCACAGGCCCTGCCTTATGCCGCCCGAAAATCAGTATCGGCTCTCCTGCCTATTCCTCAGGCAGGCCACAAAGCCAGCCAGACCCAGTATCAACATCAGCAGGATCCTGAGCACGGAAAGCGGCCATCCTCCGGCGAAGGGCAGGGATGAGGTGGAGGGCCGGAATTCCAGTGCGTGTGACACCGCAGCCGACTCGTTTCCACCTCGGAAGTTGCTGCTTTGAGTATCAGCGCTTTCGGCATCATCGGAAGAAACCTGAGCGGTGAATTTTCCCTGGTTTATCCCCTCAGGCGGAGTCGCCTGCCATGAACCCTGGTCTCCCACGGCGACATCTGTGCTGCTGTTGCCGGGCCAGGTTATATGGACCAGAGTCCCTTTGGTCTCAGGAACCCTGATGTTTCCGTTGACATACTTATAGGCCTTGCCTGCTACCTGGAAGATATCGTACCGCTCCAAGGTCAGCGTGGTCGGCGTCATGTCGACCGTCCGGTTGATGGAAGCCGGGTCCGAAGGGACATTCAGAGGGTTGATCATCTTGACCTGGAAGGTATACTTTTGCGTTTCGTCGTCGCCGTTGTAACCGGTGAATCTGTCAGCCGATATGGTCAAGGTCCAGGACCAGGTGGAAGCCGCCGTCTTCGTGAGATTCAACGTGAGTCCCGAGGCGGAATCCGCGGCGGAAGAAGCAGTGCCGACCGCCGCATCCCGTTGGAAGGTGTTGGCCGGAGTGGTCAGCAGGGGCGTCCAGTCCGAGGCAGCATTCTGCTTCATGGAAATGGCCAGCCTGGAATCAGTCATCCCCAGCCCACCCGAGGACCAGGCCATATTTATAGGCGAAACAGTGCCTTTGAAGGTGACGACCGAGTTCGCCGGTAAAATCCCGTTTTTCGTATGGGGGACTGTCACAGAGAGCTTGCCGTCCGGAGCATTCTCGTTGGAGACGAAATAGGCTGTCCCTATGTTCGAGAAGAAGGAGGTCAAGCCGAACCCGGAGGCGGACTCAGTCACCCAGGCATGATAGCGCCTGTAACCGTTGTACTTGTTGCCCGGATCCGGCGACGGATACTGCTTATTGGTGTCCTGTATCTGCCAGGAGCCTCCCTGCTTGCTCTTGGGATCGACCTTGCATACGGTCTCTCCCAGCTTGAACCCCCAGGAGTCCGAGCTTTTCACCAGATCGTCACTGCTCTTGCTCTGCCCCTCCTTGAAAGGATTGCCAGGATCCTCTCCGAACAAGGTAACCGTGTTGGGATGTGTGTCATCTTTGGAGGGAGTGCACTCACCGCTGACCACCGGATCAAGCTTGCCAGTATAGACGCTTCCCGAGGCATTCAAGGAGCCATCAGCATTATTCTGGATATTGGTGATGGTCGGATCGTCGGGACGAGGCACATCATACTTATAGAAGGCAGTATCGATAGCCCATCCTGCATCCAGATTCGTGTTTTTCTGGGCTGTAGACATATCGTCTGTTATCCCAACAAGGCTATCCTGTTGAGGGTCATATATCTTAGTGGTGACTTCAGGAGTGCTTGCCGTCGGCTTGCACTGGGTGCCATCGGCATTAGTAGTGACAGGCCAAGTAACTAGTTTGAAATAACCGTCAAGATCCTGCTTCTCCTTGGCCTCTTTGAAATCAATCCCGCCATCAGCCTTCTGGGCAGGCATAGGCTGGCCATCCTTATCAGTCGCAAAAAGCACGTTGGTGGTATTCGCATACTTTGGGTCAGTCGGATCGACGTTGTAAGCCGTATTGTCATTGACCTGATATTGAAGACCCCAGGAATTGGTCAAGCCGTTTACTGCTGGCTTCTGACCAGTTACGAGCACCGGTTTAGGCGTCAGCGCATCGACAGGCACCCATTGGCTATTCTTCTGCGCCACCCATTGGTAGTAATAGGAGTTGGTCGTGGAACATATTCCACCAGCGCTGTTATTTCCACGCAAATTGAACCAGTATACAAAGAAGGACTTGGGGGGCGCTACTCCTGGAACCGGATTGGCTCCTATAGGAAATCCATAATCCGTTACCATGCCCCAATTGGCCTGGTGACCACCATAAAGAGGGGGATTACCATTCCAGCCAACCCAAGAAGCAGGTCCGCTGCACTGAGGGTGGGGACTGTTACCTAGGCAGTTGCCCATGTAAAGCTTGATGCCCTTACCCTGGTCTGCAGTGATATTGGCGACCCTGTCTTGGACGTTGCTGCCGATAGAGCTCGGATCGAAGGATGTGCAGTCATTCGTAGTGTAGTCCCATGGAGAACCTCCACACGAGAGCGTATTGTTTTGTTGACCAACAATTGCGAAGACGTTCAAAGGCTCCGGATAACCGCCAGTCACATAATATTTCGGATCCAAGGAGGTATCCATGTAGGACAAATCACCCTCTATGGATACAGCCAGGAAATCATATAAACCAGAGTTGATCACTTTATGAACCGTAAAGAACTGCTCCTCATTTTCCGCCCATTGCTCAGCACCGCCAGTGGGGTCGTTGGGATTTGTTGAAATAGTATTCAGGTACCGAATCCGGGTATAGTGGGACGGACTTTGCGCTCCTTCATATTGATATGCGAAAGACAGATTGCACTTTACTGAATCATAGGGAGAAGTATCACGCATCGGAACGCATTGCGGATTGAAATCGTTGTGCTTCACGCGCAGGATGAAGTCCATCCGCAGCTCATCCTGGTATGAATCAATCTTGTCGTTATAGGCCAGCATCTTATAGAGCAGAGGCTTCCTGCTGGCCGTCCCGCCCTGCCCATCGATGGCATTGGCCTGATTGGCCGAAAGCGCGCTCAGCCCTAGCGGAACAACCATGGCCAGCGTCGCCAAAAGGGTTATCAAAACAGCCACTATAGGGCGATCCACATGCCGTGGACCCTCATTGACCCCTTCTTGCAATCGGTTCAACACGCTACCCCCCACACCTCAATGCAACCATCTCCAGAATCAGATGGACTGCACGCTTGATTGGTCCCCGGTGCAGGCCACGAAACCCTGGAGCACAAGTACCGTATCCTCACTTATGGCATCTTCTTGTCCCCTTTACATGCTTTAAGAGTACCGAGACTGAAAGCGTGATCTGGGATTCAGAAAGGGTGTTTCGCGACCGTCCTTAGTCTTGACTAAGAACAGTCTGAGTTAGGGGTGCGGGTGACTGGCAACGGCAGGGCCCCACTCATCCTCTCAACTTCATGGGGCGGGGGCGGATCCTGTCTGATGCTGCCGGGGTCAGTGCCGGCTTTCCTGCCTGTTCCTCAGGCAGGCCACGAAGCCGGCCAGGCCGAGGGCTATCAGCAGCAGGATTTTGAGCACGGAAAGCGGCCATCCGCCAGTAAGAGGCAAAGCCGAGTTGGAAGGACGGAACTCCAACTCATGCGACACCGAGGCCGACTGGTTCCCGCCCTGGAACCGGCCCTGGGCGTCAGGGCTCTCGGCATCGTCGGAAAGCACCTGAGCAGAGAACTGCCCCTGGTTGATGCCCTCAGGAGGAACCGCCTGCCACGAACCCTGGTCCCCCACAACGACATCCGTACCACTGCCGCCGGGCCAGGTCACATGCACCAGGGTGCCTTTGGTCTCGGGAACCTTCCTGTCCCCGTCCACATACTTATAGGCTTTCCCCGCCACCTGGAAGACGTCGTACCGCTCCAAGGTCAACGCGGTGGGTGTCATATCGACCTTCCGCTCGATGGATGCCGGGTCCGAACGGATGTTCATCGGGTTGACCATTTCAATGCGGAAATCATACAGTTGTGTCTCGTCGCTGCCGTCGTAGCCGGTGAACCTGTCAGCAGGGATGTTCAGCGTCCAAGACCACGTGGAAGCCGCCGTCTTGGTCAAGCCCAGCGTAAGGCCCGTTGCGGAATCCGCGACGGAAGACGTGGTGCCGGCTGCTGCATCCCGCTGGAAGGTGTTGGCCGGAGTGGTCAGCAGACTGGTCCAATCAGAGGCAGTGTTCTGCTTCATGGAAACGACCATCCTCGAATCCGTCATCCCCAGCCCTCCCGAAGACCAGGCCGTATATATAGGCGACACCTCACCCTTGAACACGACGACCGAATCCGCCGGCAGGCTCCCGTTGACCGTATGAGGCACCGTGACCGAGAACTTGCTGGCATCCGGGACGTTCTCACTCGAAACGAAATAGGCCGTCCCGATGTTCGAGAAGTAGGAGGTCAAACCGAATCCGGAGATGGACTCGATCACCCAGGCATGATAACGCCTGTAGCCGCTGTACTTGTTGCCAGAATCCGGCGACGGATACAGCTTGTTCGTGTCCTGTATCCGCCAGGAACCCCCCTGCTTGCTCTTGGGATCGACCTGGCACTCAGCCTCGCCCAGCCTGAACCCCCACGTGTCCGTCCCTTTCACCAGGTCATCGCCATTCGTGCCCTGCCCCTCCACAATCGGATTGGCTGGGTCCTCGCCGTAGAGAACAACCTTGTTGGGACGCGCGGCATCCTTGGAAGGCGTACACTCACCACTGACCACCGGATCAAGCTTCGACGTATACACACTGCCCGAAGCATCCAAACCGGCATCAGCATCGTTTTCGATCTTCGTAATCGTCGGATCATCAGGACGAGGCACATCGTACTTATAGAAGGCACTATTGATCGTCCAGCCCGCTGAAATATTCCGTTCTATATCCGAGCTGTTCATGCCGTCACGTATACCGACGAGGCCCTTCTGATCAGGGTTGTACACTTCAGGGCTGACGGTACAAGCGCTGCCGTCCCGGTTCGTGGTGACAGGCCAGGTGACCATCTTGAAATAGCCGTCAAGATCCTGCTTCTCCTTGGCCTCCTTGAAATCAATCCCGCCATCAGCCTTCTGGGCAGGCATGGGCTGGCCGTTCTTGTCAGTGGCAAACATCTCATTGGGATTATCCGGCTGTTTGGGCAAGTTGAAAGCCGAATACTTACTGACTTGGGCCGCCTTGCTGGTCGTGGTAGTCGCCGTATTGGGGGACGGCTGCTGGCCTGTCACCAGGACCGGCTCAGGGGTCAGCTCATTAACTGGCACCCACTCGCTATCCTTCAGAGCCACCCACTGGTAATAGTAGGAATTGGTCTCAGAACATATGCCATCAGGGTTAGCTTTGGTACTGCCGCGCACATTGAGCCAGTACACGAAGAACGACCGTGCCGGAGCTGTGCCCGGATCAGTGCCGGCGATTGGCCCAGTAGCATTGCTCTTGTAGTCAGGAAAACCGTAATCGGTTACCATGCCCCAGTTAGCCTGATTGCCTCCGTAGAGATTTGGGTTGCTGTTCCAACCAACCCAAGAATACGGGCCGCTGCACTGAAGATCAGCACCCGTGCCAAGGCATTCTTGCATATATAGGGTGAAGTTCTTGTCGTTCGCCGCTAAAGTTGAAGTAATGTTGGATACCCTGTCCGGCGCATTGATCATGGTGTCAGGGTCAAAATTGCGACAATTATCGATTCCGCTAGACCAACTCCACGAGTTGCTAGGGCGCAGGCAGGACAGTGCATCGTCCTGTTTACCAACGACTGCGTAGATATTCACCGGCTCGTTGGCACCACCAGGTTGGTAATATGACGCATCAGCAGAATTCTTCAGCGCCAGATCACCCTCAATGGAAATGGTCAGATAGTCATATAAACCGGAGTTTATTATGGTGTGCACGGTGAAATACTCATCTTGATTTTGCGCCCACTTGTAGGCTCCGGACCAGGGCTGATCCGAGGATGATGCTGAGGCTATGGTGTTCAGATACTTTATTCTGCGATAAAAGGAAGTGTCATCTGACCCCTTGTACTGATAGACAAAGGCCAGATTGCAATTGCCCTTGGTATCGGCACCAGAAGTGGCGTCGGCGCAAGAAGGGTCAAACTCGTTGTGTTTTACCCGCAGGATGAAGTCCATGCGCAGCTCATCCTGATAGGAATCAATCTTGTTGTTGTAGCCCAACATCCTATAGAGCAGCGGCTTCCTGCTGGCCGTCTCGTCCTGCCCATCGATGGCATTGGCCTGACCGGCCGAAAGCGCGCTCAGCCCCAGCGGAACAACCATGGCCAGCGTCGCCAGAAGGGTTACCAGAACGGCAATTATCGGACGGTTCACACCTTGTGAACCCTTAGCGCCCCGTTCTTGCAAACGCTTCAATACAATACCCCCCAAACCACAATGAAATCATGCTCCAGAACAAATCAAGTCTGCTTTTGACCTACCCCCAATTAAGGCAACTGCACATAGAGCACAACAATGCATATAAATTTTCTTTGCCTTTCCAAGGCTACAGAAATCAAGGGCATAATCTGGGATTCAGGTGGGGTGTTTTGCGTCCGTTCAAGTTCTTGACCACGGCAGGGCCAGTACACAGCTGCGAGAGGCAAAATGTTGTCGTCTTCCGACCGGTCTGGATTGGGGGCGAACACTGCCTTGGCAACGGCAGCAACACGGGAATTAAAAAAACAGGGCCCGCGCTCATCTCCATGAAATTGGAAGGATGAGGGCGGGCCCTGTCTTATACGACCGAGGTCAGTGCCGGCTTTCCTGCCTGTTCCTCAGGCAGGCCACGAAGCCCACCAGGCCTAGGGCTATCAGCAGCAGGATCCTGAGCACGGAAAGCGGCCATCCCCCGGTAAGCGGCAAGGAGGAGGTCGAAGGCCGGAAGTCCAGCTCATGCGACACCGAGGCTGACTGGTTCCCGCCCTGGAACCTGCCCTGCGCGTCAGAGCCCTCGGCATCATCCGAAAGCACCTGAGCAGAGAACTGCCCCTGATTGACGCCCTCAGGCGGAGTTGCCTGCCACGAACCCTGATCCCCCACTGCGACATCAGTGCTGCTATTGGTCTTGCCGGGCCAGGTTATATGGACCAGGGTGCCTTTGGTCTCAGGAATCTTCCTGTCCCCGTCCACATACTTGTAGGCCCTGCCGGCCACCTGGAAGACGTCATGGCGGTCAATGGTCAGTGTGGTGGGCGTCATGTCGATTTTCCGCTCGATGGATGCCGGGCCCGAACGGAGGTTCATCGGGTTGATCATCTCAACATGGAAAGTATAGGTCTGCGTTTCGTCGTCACCGTTGTAACCGGTGAACTTGTCAGCAGGTATGTTCAGCGACCAGGACCAGGTGGAAGCCGCCGTCTTGGTCAGGCTCAGCGTGAGACCTGATGTGGGGTCAGTGACGGAAGGAGCAGCGCCGGCCGCCGCATCCCTCTGGAAGGTGTTGGCCGGAGTGGTCAGCAAGGGCGTCCAGTCCGAGGCAGCATTCTGCTTCATCGAAACGACCATCCTCGAATCAGTCATCCCCAACTTCCCCGAGGACCAGGCCGTATACACAGGCGACACCTCACCCTTGAACGTGACCACCGAACCTGTCGGCAGGCTCCCGTTGACCGTATGGGGCACCGTGACCGAGAACTTGCTCGCATCCGGGACGTTCTCGCCCGAGACGAAATAAGCCGTGCCAATATTCGAGAAGTAGGAGGTCAAGCCGAACCCTGACGTGGACTCAACCACCCAGGCATGATAACGCCTGTAGCCGTTGTACTTATTGCCGGGGTCCGGCGACGGATACTGCTTATTGGTGTCCTGTATCCACCAGGACCCTCCCTGCTTGCTGCCAGTGTCGGTCTCGCAAACAACTTCCCCCAGCCTGAACCCCCACGTGTCCGAGCTTTTCACCAAGTCATCGCCATTTGTGCCCTGCCCATCCGCAATCGGATTGGTGGGATCCTCTCCATATAGAACAACCGTATTGGGATGCTTCTCATCCTTGGAAGGCGTGCACTCACCACTGATTATCGGGTCAAGCTTCGACGTATACACGCTCCCAGAAGCATCCAAGCCGGCATCCGCATCATTCTCGATCTTGGTGATTGTCGGATCATCAGGACGGGGCACATCATACTTATAAAAAGCAGTATCAATCGTCCAACCCGCAGAGAGATTCGTATCCTTTTGCGCGGCGGACATACTATCGTCAATCCCCACAAGACCAGCGCTCTTGGGGCTGTACACCTCAGGGCTGACGGCTGTACATTCCGTGCCATCAGAATTTCTGGTGTCAGGCCAGGTCACCAGCTTGAAATAGCCGTCAAGATCCTGCTTCTCCTTGGCCTCCTTGAAATCAATCCCGCCATCAGCCTTCTGAGCAGGCATGGGATTGCCATCCTTATCAGTCGCAAAAAGCACGTTGGTGGTATTCGCATACTTTGGGTCAGTCGGATTGACGTTATAAGCGGCATTGGTATTGACCATGCCCTGCAGTCCGTAGGTGGTAGTCAAAGTGTTGGGACTCGGCTGCTGGCCTGTCACCAGGACCGGCTCAGGAGTCAGCTCCTTAACTGGCACCCACTGGCTGTCCTTAAGAGCCACCCACTGATAGTAATAGGAACTGGTCTCAGAACATATGCCATTGGTTTTGTTGCCTGGACCACGCAAGTTCATCCAATACACGAAGAAAGACCGTGCCGGAGCCGTGCCCGGGGCTGTGGCATTTATTTTTCCAACCTTACCATCGCTATAAGCCGGAAAACCATAATCGGTCACCATACCCCAGTTGGCCTGGTACATGTTATAAAGTTGTGGCCAATAGTCCCATCCAACCCAAGAATATGGGCCACTGCATTTCAGGTCGTCTCCTCCGCTACCCAAGCAGTCACCCATATACACTTTCATCTGTTTATCCTTCGATAAACTCGCGGTGATATTTGAAGATCTATCCTGCAAGTTACTCATGGAGGCTGGATCGAAAGTTGAGCAGGTGGCGGTACCCCATGCCCACGAAGAGCTACCACAGGACAGGGCATCATTCTGTTCACCGACAATAGCAAAGACATTCAAAGGCTCAGGGTGACCACCAGCCACGAACTTTGCAGGATCTGTAGACTTATCCGCAATGTTCATGTCGCCTTCGATGGATACGGCCAAGTAGTCATATAAACCTGAATTGATTATCTTATGAACCGTAAAACGCTCCACATGATTCCCAGCCCATGATACAGCTCCATCATATGTATGCCCGTTTTTGTTATTTTCAAGATAATTATCTGGAGTTATACTATTTATATACCTTATCCGATAGTAATCTGCAGGGTTATCAGAACCTACATACTGATATATAAAAGATAAATTACATTTCGCCTTGCCACCGGTGTCCGACTTGCCGAGGTCGACGCAATCCGGCTTGAACTCGTTATGTTTCACGCGCAGGATGAAGTCCATGCGCAGCTCATCCTGCCAGGAATCAATCTTGTCGTTGAAGGCCAACATCCTATAGAGCAGAGGCTTCCTGCTCGCCGTCTCGTCCTGTCCATCAACGGCATTGGCCTGACTGGCCGACAGAGCGCTCAACCCTAGCGGAACAACCATGGCCAGAGTCGCCAGAAGGGTTATCAGAACAGCGATGATCGAACGGTTCACGTGCAGTGATCCCTTGTTGTTCCGTTCTTGCAATCGCTTCAATACGAAACCCCCAAATCCCGATGGAATCATCTGCTAGAACAGATCGACTTTACTTTTAACTTGTCCCCAATACCGCCGACTGTATCATAGAGATAAAAAAATCGCACCTTCGCGTTTCTTTGCATGATTCAAGTGCGACCGGCACTCAGAGCATGATCGTCGATGTGTCGCGACCGTTCACCTTACGGAATCCATAAGGATTTATCAGCCTCTAATATGGCCGTCCCCCAGCACCCAGCCGATGAGAATCGGCATGATGGCCGCCAAGGCCTTGCCCCTGTGCGAAATGGCGTTCTTTTCATCCGAAGTCATTTCCGCCGAAGTCAGCGGCTGCTGGTCGCTGGCACGCCGAGGCTGATCAAGGGGCACGAAGATCGGGTCGTAGCCGAACCCATTGTCCCCCCGTGCCTGGCGGATGATGCTTCCGGGCATCTCGCCGACTCTGGTCACTTGACGTCCACGGACGGCATACCCTGGCACATCCGGAACGACCAGGGCGGCAGCACAGACAAACCGCCCTCCCCTCTGTTCGTCGGGAATGTCGTTCAGCTGGTTCAGTAAGAGCTCCAAGTTGGCCTGGTCGTCACCGTGGCGGCCGCTCCACCGTGCCGAAAGGATCCCCGGGGCGGCACCCATCACATCAACGACCAGCCCCGAGTCGTCCGCCAGCGCGGGCAGACCTGATTCACGAGCAGCCTGCCCAGCCTTGATAAGGGCGTTCTCCTGAAAGGTGGTGCCGGTCTCTACCGGATCGGACAGCCCCAGTTGCCCCGCCGAAACCAGCTCGATCCTCTGCCCCTCATCGGCCAGGAAACCGTCGAGTATGCGACGAAGCTCACCTAGTTTGCCCTCGTTGTGCGTGGCCACAACCACTTTTCTGGCATACCCCATACCGGTCCTCCTCGCTGAAATGCCTGTTCCGGACGTCAGTCGGATGCCAGAGCCTTGCGCTGAGCGGCCTGAAGCTCCTTGTTCCCCTTGGATGCCAGGTCCAGCAAGAGGCCGAGCTCCTGACGGCTGAAGGGGCGATGCTCCGCCGTCCCCTGTATCTCGATGAAATCGCCGGCTCCGGTCATCGACACGTTCATATCGGTCATGGCCCTGCTGTCCTCCAAATAGGGAAGGTCGAGCATGGGCTTGCCATCGATGATGCCCACCGAGACGGCCGAGACGCAATCCTTGGTCACCTTGTCGGCACTGCGGATGTGATGGTGGTCCTGGGCCCATCGGAGGGCATCGACCATGGCCACATAGGCACCGGTGACCGAAGCTGTACGGGTGCCGCCGTCGGCCTGAAGCACATCGCAGTCAAGCTGGATCTGATTCTCGCCCAGGGCCTTCATATCCACCACACCGCGCAGGCAACGGCCTATCAGCCGGCTGATCTCCTGGGTGCGGCCGCCGACCTTTCCCCGGACAGACTCGCGTGCAGTCCGGTCACTGGTGGCCCTGGGAAGCATGGCATACTCGGCAGTGACCCAACCCAATCCGGAGTCCTTGCGCCAACGGGGCAGCGTCGGCGTGAAGGAGGCCGTGCACATGACCCGGGTCTTGCCGCACTCGATCAGCACCGATCCCTCGGGGGCCTCCGTCCAATGCCTGGTGATGACGACCGGCCGCAACTCATCAGCCGCCCTGCCGTCAGGCCGCAGCACGGCACCCTCCTGGAGCATGTCCTTGATAGCAACCATCAGTGATGATCCTTTCCCGTTCCGCCCAGGCTCCCCTGGTCTGATCCCATTATTCCGTCAGCCGTCTACCGATCAATGGTCAGTGGTGTCTTGGCTGGCAGGATGCGATCGATCAGGAAGATGACCAGTGACAGGGCGAAGAAGACGACCAGATACTCAGCCAGATTGACCACAAGCTGGGCCCAGCCCAGATGCCCGAGGTCCAAGAAGGCATAGGGATAAGGGTTGCCGTCCGGCTGCGGTCCCGAATGAGGCCAGATGGCGGCCCTGATCAGCACAAAGGCTACATAGAAGGGGAAATAGATCAGCCAAGTCAGCACATTGTGCCAGCGGAAGCGACGATGAGGGTCGAACAAGAGGAAGTCCACCGTTGCCATGATTGGGCTGATGACGTGAATCATCCATGTGGTCCGGATGCCCAGGACCAGTTTGTAGTCCGTGCTGTTCAGCCCCAGGACCAGGATGGCCACCAGCCCGGTGATGACGATGTAGAGCGTCAGGCAGCCCTTGAGCCAGGAGGGGGGCTGGATGCCCTTGAGCAGGGTGGCCGCTCCGGCCCAGAGCATGACCAGACCCAGGGCGATATTGGTCTGGAAGGTAAAATAGACCCACTTATTGCCGATCCCAAGCAGCCAGGCCTCGAAGGTGCCGCCCAGGCAGAAGAAGGCGATCAGCAACCGGTAGATGCCCACGACGAATCTCATGCGGACCAGCTTAGCCCGACCTTGCGAGGACAGGGCGAGCCAGTAGGTCGGCAGAGGATTAGACTGGGGGCCAACCAAGGGCTTTTCCACCCACAAAGGGGAAGATATGAACGCCGAAAACAGTAGTAGGGTCACCGGAACCTCTACGGCTCTGATGACCGACATGTATGAATACACCATGCTGGATGCCGCCCTACAGGACGGTACGGCCGGGCGACGATCCGTCTTCGAGGTCTACACCCGACACCTGCCGGCGGGGCGCCGCTACGGAGTGGTGGCCGGCACCGGACGGATTCTGGATGCGCTGGCGGATTTCCACCCCAGCGAGGATGAACTTCGCTTCCTGTCCGACCGCCACATCGTCAGCCCGACCACCATCGACTGGCTGGAGCACTTCCGCTTCACAGGAACCATCCGCGGCTACAGGGAGGGCGAGATATTCTTCCCCGACTCCCCCATCCTGCAGGTCGAAGGCGGCTTCGGCGAGTGCACCCTGCTGGAGACCCTGATCCTGTCCATACTCAACTACGACTCCGCCGTGGCCTCGGCCGCCTCCCGTATGGTCACCGCGGCCAAGGGCAGGCCCTGCATGGACATGGGCGCGCGCCGGGCCAACGAATATGCGGCCGTGGCGGCGGCCAGAGCGGCCATAGTCGGCGGATTCCAAGGGACCTCAAACCTGCTGGCGGCCAAGCGATACGGCTTCAAGGCCATCGGAACCGCAGCCCACTCCTTCACCCTCCTGCATGACAATGAACGTGAGGCCTTCCAGGGGCAGATCCAGGCCTTGGGCAAGGGGACCACCCTGCTGACCGACACCTACTCCATCGAGGAGGCCGTCAGAACGGCCGTCGAGGTGGCCGGACCAGAGCTGGGCGGGGTCCGCATCGACTCCGGAGACCTGGGCTCGCTGGCCCAGCAGGTCCGCGCCCAGCTGGACTCCCTGGGAGCCACCAAGGCCACCATCACCGTCACCAACGATCTGGATGAATACGCCATCGCCTCCCTGCAGGACGCCCCGGTGGACTCCTACGGGGTGGGCACCATGCTGGTCACCGGTTCGGGAGCCCCCACCTGCGCCATGGTCTACAAGCTGACCGAGCGCGAGAACTCCGACGGGATCATGCAGGCCGTCGCCAAGAAGTCGGTGGGCAAGGCCTCGGTGCCGGGACGCAAGCTGGCCTACCGCTCCTATCACAACGGGGTGGCCGATGCCGAGCACGTCATCTCGGGCGCCGAGGAGGCGCTGGCAGCCTATACGCCTGAACAGGACTGGAGGGATCTGCTGGTCACCTACGTGGACCATGGCCAGAGCATGCCGGAGTTCCAAGGTGGACAGGCGGTCCTGGATGCCCGGGAGCACCGGGCCAAGGCCCTCGAGGAGATGCCCATCAACGCTCTGAGCCTGATGAAGGGTGAGCCGGTCCTGCCCACCCTGGTTAGGAGCATCTGATGAATATGCAAGGCGAAACCTACCAGCCCGACCCGAACCGATATGATTCCACAACCTACCGGCGCTGCGGCGACAGCGGCCTGAAACTGCCGCCAATCTGCCTGGGCTGCTGGCACAATTTCGGCGACACCACGCCACTGGACCGTATGCAGAAACTGTGCACTACGGCCTTCGACCACGGCATCACCCACTTCGACCTGGCCGATAACTACGGCCCCGGACCGGGCGCCGCCGAGCGCAACATGGGGATCATCCTGCGCCGATGCTTCAGCCACCACCGCCAGGAGCTGGTCATCTCCACCAAGGCCGGTTATGAAATGTGGCCCGGCCCTTACGGAAATCTCGGCTCACGCAAGCATCTGCTGTCCGGACTGGACCAGAGCCTGAAACGGCTGGGACTTGACTATGTGGACATCTTCTACCACCACCGCCCCGACCCGGATACGCCTCTTGAAGAGACCATGGGTGCCCTGGCCCAGGCGGTCACCAGCGGCAAGGCCCTCTATCTGGGACTGTCCAACTACGACGGACCCACCATGGCACGGGCTGCGGCGATCCTGACCGAGATGCACGTCCCCTTCGTCATCAACCAGAACCGCTACTCCATCTTCGACAGAACCATCGAGGACAACGGTCTCAAGCAGGCAGTGATGAAAGAGAAGAAGGGACTGATCACCTTCAGCCCGCTGGCCCAGGGGCTGTTGACCGACCGCTACCTGCATGGGATTCCCGAAGACAGCCGGATTCGGGCCGACGGTCGCTTCCTCAAGGAGTCCGCCCTGACCCCCCAGCGGCTGAAGCAGATTCAGGATCTGAACGAGCTGGCCCGCCAACGCGGCCAGAGTCTGGCAGAGATGGCCCTGGCATGGCTGCTCAGGGACCCCGCCGTCACCTCAGTGCTCATCGGCGCCTCCAAGCCAGAGCAGATCCTGGACAATCTCAAGGCCGTCCAGTCGGCCGATTTCAGCCAGGAAGAGCTGGGGATGATCGACCGGATCGCCTTGGGCAAGCAGTCCTGAAGCAGCCTGGACCGCTCAGTGACGTTCAGTGGTTGCCGCCGGTCATTTGTTCATAGATACGCTTGCAGTCCGGGCAGACCGGGTACTGGGAGGGGTCGTGCTTGGGCACCCAGACCTTGCCGCAGAGGGCCACGACAGGCCGGCCGGTCAGCTTGGATTCGGCGATGCGCTCACGGGAGACGTAGTGGGCGAACCGGTCGGCATCGCCCTGGTCGTTCAGCCGGGTCTTCTCAGCGGTCTCGGTGTCCGGACGGTCCAGCACGGCCGTGCCAGTGCCCTGGTCGGGGTTCTGCTCCCGCTCCGGATCCTCCATGCGAATGCTCTTGCTTGCAGTCATGACATCCATGGTACGGCGGTGAGCTACACGTTCGCTCCCTATGACGCGCTACGCTGAGAATCATGACTATCGCTGTATGCCCTGGCTCATACGATCCGGTCACCTCCGGCCACATGGATGTGATCGAACGCTGCGCCTGCTTCTTCGAGACGGTCCACGTGGTTGTGGCCGTCAACGCCGCCAAGACCCCCATGTTCAGCGAACAGGAGCGGGTGGCCATGATCCGCCAGGCCCTGGACGAGGACGGATACCCGAACATCACCGTAGCCTCCACCGATGGCCTGATCACCGACTACTGCCGTAAGGTAGGCGCATCGGTCATCGTCAAGGGACTGAGGCAGAACGGGGACTATGAGGCCGAGCTGGGCATGGCCCTGGTCAATCGCAAGCTGTCCGGGGTGGAAACGCTCTTCCTGCCAGCCGATCCGGTGAGGGAGCACATCTCCAGCACCATCGTCAAGGACGTGGCCAGACATGGCGGGGACATCACCGGCATGGTCCCCGACAGCGTCGTGGACGCACTGATAGGCACATTGCACAGGGACACACCGCACACGGAAAAGAGTCAAAGATGAACGAGCAGACCCAGGAAAGGGACGATGGCGAGCCTATCGACGACTCGACCAGAGCCAGCGCTCCCAAGCCCGCAGTCGACATGAAGGACCTGCCCGACCTGCAGGAGGATCGAAGCGAGAGCGGGAACCCCCGATCGGAATTCACCACCGTCTATGACATCATCGACCGGATCCAGGCCATGCTGGATGAGGCCAAGGCCCCGCTTTTCAGCCCGGGACTGGTCAAGGTGGACAGAGACGAGCTGGCCGACGACCTCAACGAGCTCAAGAAAATGCTGCCGGTGCAACTGGAGCGGGCCTCGGCGCTCATGAGGGAGGCGGAGCGTCGGCTGAACACGGCGCAGACCCAGGCCAACGCCACCGTATCCGACGCCCAGAGCCGGGCTGCAGACATCGTCAAGGAGGCCGGCGAGCAGGCCCGCTTCCTGGCCGGCCAGGAGAATGTAGTGGCCATAGCCCGACAGAAGGCCCAGACCATCATCGACACGGCCCAGGCCCAGGCAGACCGTCTGGTCCAGGGGGCCGATGGGTATGCCGCCCAGGTCATGGGCGAGCTTGACACCCAGCTGGGCAAGATGAGCCAGGATGTGCGTGCCGGCCTGGAGGTTCTCCACCAGCGTGAGCAGGAGGCAGCGCGTAGCATGAACGCGTCAGTCTCGGACCAGGGAAAGGAGACGCAGGGATGAGCAGACCGGAGGATTCCCCCTGGGCGGTGTCAGTGGCCCAGGTGTCGACGCGGGCAGGGCAGAGCACCCGGGTGGACCGCGATTTTCCAGCCCCGGAAGGCATTGGCGACCAGGTGGTAGGCATCCCGGCAGGAACACCCGTGCATGTGAAGGGCGACATCGACTCGCTGGTGGACGGACTTTTATTGCAGGCCCACATCAGCGTGCCCCTGAAGACCGAGTGCACCCGCTGCCTCAGGCCTGTGGATACCAGCATCCAGGACGATCCGGTGGTCTTCTTCCCCTACAAGGAGCCCGAGCCGGAGCCGACCCATGGCAAGGAGGAGATCCTGGCCGAACAGGAGGAGGCCAGCGGCCAGACCTATCCTCTGGCCAGCGGGGGCGCCTTCATGGATCTGGAGGCCCTCTTGCGCGACACACTTGTGGAAGCCCTCCCCCTGCAGCCCCTGTGCCGACCCGACTGCCGGGGCCTGTGCCCCCAGTGTGGCATGGATCTGAATGACCATCCCGATCACCACCACGAGATAATGGACGACCGCTGGGCTGCCCTTGAGGGACTCAAGCAGCGTCTGGAGCAGGAGGAGAACCCCGGCAGCGACGGCCGAACTGGCGAATGACCGGAGGTTGCGGTAGACTGCTCTACGCTTAAGCTCGAAGTATTCGATCGAAACAGAGGACAATATGGCACTGCCAAAGTACAAGACCTCGCGCGCCAACACCCATTCGCGGCGCGCCAACTGGAAGACCCAGGCCGCCGCTACGGTGACCTGCCCCAACTGCGGAGCTCCTGCGCTGCCGCACATGGCATGCCCCAGCTGCGGCATGTACCGTGGGCGCGTCTACCGCGACGCCATTCGCTCGCAGTTCAGCAAGTGAGCCGATAAGCGTTCGACACGCAATGAGAGAACCCCGGCCATCGACGGGTGGCAGGGGTTTTTCCGTATCATCGGACGGCAAGGCCGAGAAAGCAAGGGGGGCCATGCAGACAGGGCACTCCAGGAAGGATCAGGAAGACCATATGCGGCAGGAGGAACAGGGGCAGGCGGATCCCGGCAACCAGGCGGCTGAGGAGCTCTTCCAGGCCTTGGGTGGCAGAATCAGCCCGGAGCTGCTGGTACACGCCCTGACCCATCGCTCCTTTGCCCATGAGCACCCGGGCATGCCCAACAACGAAAGGCTGGAGTTCCTGGGTGATGCGGTTCTGGAACTGGTGGCCACCGAGACCCTATACAAGGTTCATCCGGACATGACCGAGGGCCAGCTGGCCAAGATGCGGGCCAAGGCGGTCTCTGAGGAGGCCCTGTCGGCCATCGCCCGGCAAAAGCTGCACCTGGGGAAGTATATTCTTCTGGGGCGGGGAGAGAGCGAGAACGGCGGGGCCGACAAGGACTCCATACTCTGTGACACCGTCGAATCGCTGATCGGGTCGGTCTTCGTGGAGCACGGCATCGAGGGGGCCAGGACCACGGTCCATACCCTTCTTGACGATACCCTGGCCGAGGTGGCCACCGAGGGGCCGGCACTGGATTGGAAGACCTCGATCACCGTCAAGGCCCACAAGCTGGGCTTGGGCGAACCCCGGTACGCCATGGCGGTCTCCGGGCCGGAATACGCCCAGGTCTTTACCGCCGAGCTGCGCCTGGAGGACGGCGGGACCGTAATCGGCAAGGGCCAGGCCAGCAGCAAGCGGAAGGCCCAGCTGGCTGCTGCCGCCCAGGGGTGGAAGCGGCTGGACGACCAGGATCTGCTTGCAACCCTGCGCGCCGAGCAATCAGCCTGAAGTTCCTGTCGGAATTCCGGTATGCGGTACTTCGCCAACGCCCCGACCAGACCCCTGTTTAGACTATGGGCATAACCCGGAGACACGCCGTCACGAACGGCACAGGTGCCTCCTCCTGATCGGGATTCGTCCGCCCACCCCGCCGACGCTCCGACAGGTTCGTATTTCGACATGCACGGCCGCAGGTCGGCGCGCAGTCTGGAGGTCGAGAGGAAACATGAGTCTGCCGACACCTCTGCAAGCATTCAGCTCGGTACCCAAGAACTGGGACCATGACGACAAGGATGTCCCCGCCCAAGGCGAACCCATGACGGGAGCCCAGGCGCTGATTCGGTCCCTGGAGGATCTGGGGGTCACCCAGGTCTTCGGTGTTCCAGGAGGGGCCATTCTGCCCGCCTACGACGCCATCGACGAGCAGGTCCGCTTCAACTTCACACTGACCCGCCACGAGCAGGCCGCCGGCCATGCAGCCGAGGGCTACGCCGTCTCCACGGGCAAGGTCGGAGTCTGCCTGGTGACCTCCGGCCCCGGGGCCACCAACATGGTCACCCCCATAGCCGATGCCATGATGGACTCGGTTCCCCTGGTGGTGGTGACCGGTCAGGTGGGTGTGGACTCCATCGGCACCGACGCCTTCCAGGAGGCCGACATCGTGGGCATCACCTACCCGGTGGCCAAACACTCCTATCTGGTGACCAAGGCCCAGGACATCCCCCGGGTCATGACCGAGGCCTACCACATCGCCCGTTCGGGAAGGCCCGGCCCGGTGGTGGTGGACCTGAGCAAGACGGCCCAGAACGGCAAAATGCTTTACTCCTGGCCCCAGGAGATGATCCTGCCCGGCTACAACCCGGTGACGCGGGCCCACGGGCACGTCCTGGACGATGCCGCCCGGCTCCTGGTCCAGTCACACAGGCCCGTTCTCTATGTGGGTGGCGGCGCAGTCCGATCCGACGCGCGTCGGCAGGTCCAGGAACTCGTGCGAGCCACAGGTGCCCCCATGGTCACCACCCTGCCTGCGCGGGGCATCGTACCCGACTCCGATCCAGCAGTTCTGGGAATGCCCGGAATGCACGGCACGGTGGCCGCCAACGGGGCCATCCAGCACTCCGACCTGCTGGTGGCCGTGGGCACACGCTTCGACGACAGGGTGACCGGCAGCCTGGAGGACTTCGCACCGGTGGCCCGGGTCATCCACATCGACATCGACCCGGCCGAGATCGGCAAGAACCGGCAGGCGGACGTACCCATAGTCGGAGACGTGGGTCAGGTGCTGGACGATCTGATCCCGGCGCTCAAGGCGGCCCAGCGCACCTGGGGCAAGCCCGACCTCAAGCCCTGGTGGCGGCTGATCGACGGCTGGCGGCACGACTACCCAACCACCTTTGAGCCCAGCCCGGACGGCACCCTGGCCCCCCAGTGGGTGGTACAGACCCTGAGCAACAAGGCCGATCCGGATACCATCTGGGTATCCGGCGTGGGTCAGCACCAGATGTGGGCCAGCCAGTTCATCGACTTCGAGCGCACCCGTTCCTGGGTCTCCTCCTGCGGGCTGGGAACCATGGGCTACGGTCTGCCCGCCGCCATCGGCACGGCAATCGGCACCAGGGAAGAGGAAGATCCGCGGCCCGTCTGGCTGATCGACGGGGACGGATCCTTCCAGATGACCTCCGAGGAGCTGGCCACGGCCGGGCAGGCGGGACTGCCCATCCGCATCGCCATACTCAACAACTCGGTCTACGGCATGGTCCGTCAGTGGCAGACCCTCTTCTATGGCAGCCACTACTCCCAGACCAACCTGGAGGACGGCGGCGCCAAGCCCACAGACGGCAACGGCATCCCCGACTTCGTCAAGCTGGCCGAGGCCTATGGCTGCCTGGGACTGCGGGCCTATACCCAGGAGCAGGCCCTGGAGGCCATCGATAAGGCCAACGCGGTGACCGACCGGCCGGTCCTGATCGACTTCCGCGTCTGGAAGGATGCCATGGTATGGCCCATGGTCCCGGCAGGCGCTTCCAACGACACCATCATCTACAAGCCGGGCGTGCAGCCCCTGGCCGGCATCCGTCCGGAGCAGGAACAGCCCGAGCCGCGCGAGCAGACCGGAGCCGACCGTGCAGCCATGGCCAGCGACGCCGCCGGTCGGATGAACAAGTAGGAAAGGGGCACCACATGGCCAATTATCCAGCATCCAAGCCCGGTTCCGAACGGCACACCCTTTCCGTCCTGGTCGAGAACCGCCCCGGCGTCCTGGCCAGGGTGGCCGGCCTGTTCGCCCGGCGCGCCTTCAACATCAACTCCCTGTCCGTCTCGTCCACTGAGCGGGACGACATCTCCCGGATCACGGTCACTGCAGACGTGGAGGCCGTCCCCCTGGAGCAGATCATCAAGCAGCTCAACAAGCTCCTGCACGTGCTCAAGATCGTCGAGCTCAAGGGCGACGAGGCCGTGGAGCGCGAGTTGGTCATGATCAAGGTCAAGGCCAACGAACGCAACCGTTCCGACGTGCTGGAGATCGTCAAACTCTTCCGCGTGCGCGTGGTCGACGTCCACCCTGAGTCCCTGACCATCGAGGCCACCGGGGCCGAAGGCAAATTGGAGGCCCTGCTGCGGCTGCTGCGGCCCTTCGGCATCATCGAGCTGGTCCGGTCGGGCGCCGTGGCCGTCACCCGGGGTCCCCGGGCCCTGAGTGAGAAGGTGCTGGGCTCCCAGATCACCGATCGCTGATTCCCGGGACTTCCATCCAAGGCTGGCGGTAGATTGGGGAATCATGCCCATCTATGATCTCGGTCTGGAACACGTCGCTCTGTCATTCGCCACCAAAACCATCTTTACGGATGTGACTCAGGGCATCTTCGAGGGTGACCGGATCGGCATCGTGGGCCGGAACGGCGACGGCAAGTCCACCCTGCTGCACCTGCTGAAGGGCACCCAGGAACCCGATCAGGGCCGGGTGACCATGCGCAATGGACTCACTTTCGGCATGCTGGACCAGCGTGATCCCCTGAAGGACGAGGACACGGTCCGCAAGGCAGCTTTGGAGAACCGACAGGACTACGAGTGGGCTGCCGACCCCAGATCCCGCGAAATCGTCGAGTCCCTCCTGGGCGGCATGGAGCTGGAGGCCAAGGTGGGCACCCTGTCGGGCGGTCAGCGCCGCAGGGTGGACCTGGCACGGCTGCTGCTGCGGGACTGGGACATCCTGGCCCTGGATGAGCCTACCAATCACCTGGACCTGCTCACCATCCACTGGCTGGCCGAGCACCTGAAGAACCGCTGGGCCAAGAATTCCGGAGCCCTCCTGCTGGTCACCCACGACCGCTGGTTCCTGGACGAGGTCTGCAGCTCCATGTGGGAGGTGCATGACGGAACCATCGACCCCTTCGAGGGCGGCTACAGCGCCTACATGCTCCAGCGGGTCGAGCGCGAGCGCCAGGCGGATCTGGCCGAGACCAAGCGCCGCAACCTGGCCCGCAAGGAACTGGCTTGGCTGACCCGGGGCGCCCGGGCCCGCTCGACCAAGCAGAAGTTCCATGTCAAGGCCGCGCAGGAACTGATCGCCGACGTACCCCCCATGCGCAACAGCCTGGAGCTCAAGCGGATGGCCACCTCCCGCCTGGGCAAGCAGGTGGTGGATCTGGTCGACGTGACCAAGATCTATCCGGAGGCCGACTCTGATGCCGATGGGAACAAGAACGACCGGGTCCCCTCCCCTCATGCCGAGCGCCCTCTGATGGGCTCGGTGACCGTGGCCGTTGATCCCGACAAGGATGGCGAAGACGACCAGGACCGTCCGGGCACTGCAGCGGCCGACACCCTGACCATCAGCGGACACAAGGTCCTGGACGATGTGACCTGGCTGATCGGCCCTGGCGACCGGTTTGGCATCGTAGGCGCCAACGGAGCGGGCAAGTCCACCCTGCTGGGTCTGATTGACGGCAGTGTGTCCCCCACGGCAGGACATGTCAAGGTGGGCAAGACGGTCCGCTTTGCGGTGCTGACCCAGCGTCTGGATGAATTGGAGAAACTGGGCCGCTATCGCATCAAGGAGGTCCTCAGCCGTTACAAGCCCACCTATCTGGTGGAGGGCAAGGAGGTGTCCCCCAGCCAGCTGATGGAGCGCCTGGGCTTTGAAAGCTCCCAGTTGATGACCAGGATCAGCGACCTGTCTGGCGGACAGAAGCGCCGCATGCAGCTCCTGCTCATCCTGCTGGACGAACCCAACGTGCTGATCATGGACGAGCCGGGCAACGACCTGGATACCGACATGCTGGCCGTCATGGAGGACATGCTGGACTCATGGCCGGGCACCCTGATCGTGGTCTCCCACGATCGCTACCTGCTGGAGCGGGTGACCGACCAGCAGTTCGCACTGATCAACGGCAAGGTGGTTCATCTGCCCGGCGGTGTTCAGGACTACCTGGATATGGTCGATTCGGACGACCGGAAGGCTGCCGATGCACCGGGCCGGGCATCAGCCAAGGAGACCGGGAATCCCGATCAGGCCAAGGCCGAACGTGTTGCCAGGCGAAATCTGAACAAGCAGGCCTCCGCCATCGAACGCAAGCTGTCCAAGCTGGCCGATCAGCGCAAGGATCTTGAACGACAGATGGCTGAGCACGATCCCGGCGATTACCAGGGTCTCAACGAGCTCAACAGCAAGCTCAAGGAGCTTACCGGGCAGTCGGACCAGCTGGAGGAGGAGTGGCTGACCATCGGGGAGGAGCTGGAGTAGTCTCAGGCGGCAGCCAGCTGGGCGGCCTGGGTCGAGCACCGGGCCGCAAAGGCAGAGAAGATTGCGTCGGCCAGGGGTTGCATCTGCGGCAACCCTTTGATGAATTCCTCGCGCATTTTAGCGATCTTGGACTTCTTCATCGTGCCGACCATGCTCGGCACCTGCATCCACTCCTCGAAGATGGGTGCCGTAACCTCCAGGTGGAATTGCAAGCCTAGAGCTGACCCAAGCCGAAAAGCCTGAACCTTGGTTGCCTGGGAGCGGGCCAGGAGCTTGGCCCCAGGCGGCAGGGTGACCTGGTCGGCATGCCAGTGCAGCACATCCGTGTTCTTGCTCCACATGGCCACGTCGTCGTCCTGCCCCACCCAGCGGATGGGCCCCATGCCGTATTCGGGCTCCTGGTCCCGCATCAGGGTGCCTCCCAGGGCCCGCGCCAGAATCTGATGACCCAGGCAGATCCCCAGAATGGGCTTGTTGGCAGCCATTGCCGCCTTGGCCAGCTTGGTCTCCGCCTTGAGTCCGGGGTGATGCTCATAATCGTCAGCCGACATGGGCCCGCCCATGATGACCAGTCCCGCTAACTCACGCGAGCGCGGCAGCCTGGGCTTCTTCTCGTCCACGATATTGGTGATCTCGGTGTCCAGCCCGCACTCCTGGAGGTTGTCGAGAATGCGACCCGGCTTCTCCCAATCAACATGCTGGAGCACCAGCACCCTAGGTTTCGCCATGATTCCATTCTTGCACACATGCCGTCGGACCAGGTCCGTAGGCTCGGCATTTCCCCTGGGACGGTCAGCAAGCCTTGATAGGCTCAGTGATATGGATACGAGTTCGCAACCGCATGATTCCAAGGCTTCAGTCGGCCTGGCCGCAGCTGGTCTGCGTCTGTATGACACGGCTGATCACCAGGTGACCCCCTTCAGACCCATCGAACCGGGCAAGGTCGGCATCTACGTGTGCGGGGCCACGGTGCAGAGCTCGCCCCACATTGGCCATATCAGGACCACACTGGCCTTCGACGTGATCCGACGCTGGCTGCTCAGGCTGGGATACCAGGTGACCCTGATCAGGAACGTGACTGACATCGACGACAAGATCCTGACCAAGGCCGCGGCCAACGGCCAGCGCTGGTGGGAGCGGGCCTACATCTACGAACGCGAATTCACCCATGCCTATGAGACCATGGGGGTTCTGCCACCCACTTACGAACCCAGGGCCACCGGACACATCCCCGAGATGATCGACCTCATACAGCGCATTATCGACCATGGCCACGCCTATGTGGTGCCGGACGAGCAGGGCCGTCCATCAGGCAACGTCTACTTCGATGTGGCCTCCTGGCCTGAGTATGGTGCCCTGACCCACCAGCAGACCGGCACACAGCCGACCGACGAACAAGCCGCCGCCAACGACCGGCTGGGACCCAGCATCGACACCGATGAGCAGACTGCCGACACCGATGAGGAGCCCGGCAAGCACGACCCCCGCGACTTTGCACTTTGGAAGGCGCCCAAGCCCACCGATCCGCCCACGGCTCGCTGGCAAACCCCCTTCGGCACAGGTCGGCCAGGCTGGCATCTGGAATGCTCGGCCATGAGCCACCGCTATCTGGGTGCGGAGTTCGACATCCACGGAGGTGGCCTGGACCTGCGATTCCCCCACCACGAGAACGAGATGGCCCAGTCGCACGCGGCCGGCTGGGGATTCGCCCATCGCTGGATGCACACGGCCTGGGTGACCCAGAAGGGCGAGAAGATGAGCAAGTCCCTGGGCAACGGGCTGTCCGTGGACCAGGTCCTGTCGCAGCATCCGGCCTGGGTGGTGCGCTACGCCCTGGTCTCTGTGCAGTACCGATCCATGCTGGAATGGTCCGACCAGTCCCTGCAGGAGGCCCAGGGCGCCTACGAACGCATCAGCAACTTCGTGGACCGGGCCGGACGAATCCTGGGAGCACAGCCCGAGCGTGACCGAGTGGCTGGACTGGGCGCGGACGATCTGCCAGAAGACTTTGTGCAGGCCATGAATGACGACATCAACGTCTCCGGCGGTCTGGCTGCCCTCTATGCGCTGATCCGTCAAGCCAACGCGGCCATGGATGCCCATTCTGAAACACTGGACCGGAACTGGCTGGCCAATACCCTGCTCCAGGTCAGAGCAATGCTGGATGTCTTCGGACTTGATCCACTCGACCCCCACTGGGCCAGGGCGGCAGCCGACCATGACGATCGGGCCATGGACACCCTGGATGCCTTGGTAGGCCAACAGCTGCAGGAACGCGAACAGGCGCGAAAGAATCATGACTTCGCCCGTGCCGATGCCATCCGGGACCAGCTAACGGCGGCCGGCGTGGCCGTTGCGGACACACCCGCTGGCAGTACCTGGGATCTGAGCCGCTGAACCCATGTCCGACATACGCGACGTCGCCAGAAGGGCCGGGGTCTCGGTCAGTACAGTATCTTATGCCTTCTCCGGCAAGCGCCCCGTCTCTCCGGAAACCTACCAGCGGATCATGCAGGCCGCCGACGAACTGGACTACGCCCCGGATGCCGGCGCCCGGATGCTGCGGGCCAAGCGCAACCAGATCGTCGCCCTGAGCGCCCCCCTGCGCCCCGGACAGAACCGGGCCTCCTACGCGGATTACTTCATCGAAATGGCCAGCTGCGAGCATGCTCGCGGTTACGACTCCCTGCTGCTGACCGCTGAGAATGGTGTTGAAGACATTCGGCGGGTCACCCGTAGCAATCTGGCTGACGGGGTGGTCCTGATGGATCTGGTGGACGATGACATCCGTGCCGCCCAGGCCGCCTCATATGGACGCCCCTGCGTGGCCCTGGGAGTGCCTCGGCAGCACGCGGCCTGCGCCTGTGTGGATTTGGACTTTGATCTGATGGGCCGCATGGCGGTGGAGGCCATGGCCCGAGCGGGGCGCAGACGCCTGCTCTTTCTGGAGGACCTGGAGGGCGAATACCGGCGCGGGTCCGGCTTCCGCCTTATCCTGCTACGCAGTCTCAAGACCTGGGCCCGTCGCCTGGGCATGGATCTGCAGCTTCAGCCGGGACCTGCCGGCAGCGATCTGGCCTACACCCAGCAGGTGCTGGACGTCATCCATCACGGCCGCATCGATGGCCTGATTGGTCAGATCCGCCCCTCCCTGCTGGACACTGTGGTGGTCCGCATGCGCTCGGACGGCATGAGCATTCCCGATGACGTGGCCGTTCTGTCCTGCGCTGCTGGCAAGGTCAGCCCTACTCTTGAGCTTCAAGGCATCTCTGAGATGCCCCTTACACCCCGTTCACTGTGTGCCAAGGCTGCGGATCTGCTGACCCAGGCTGTGGAGGAGGGGGCTTCCCTGGCCGGTCGGGTCCAACTGGAGCGACCCAGGCTGATCGACCGCTCCTCCATCAGCCGATAGACTCAACGGGGCCGACGATCCCGCTCCCCTGTCTCCAGCACATTGTGCGGGAAGGGCTGATGGGGCTCCTGCTGGTACCAGTAGGCCACGCTGGCCAGGTCGTCCTGACGCTCGAAGTAACCCTGTTCGTCCACACCTATCTGTTGCAAGGTCACCTTGATGTCGCTGCTGAAAATAATGGGGTCGGGGATGTGCCAACGGTAGAACCCCCTGGTCACCGGGGTATCAGCATCCCAGTACTGGGATTCGCGGTTGTCCAACTGCCGGGAATGGAAGGGAAATCCCATGTATGCCCCGCTGTAGGTGACCTCGTGCATCCGGCCATCAGGATCCTGCCCGGCAAAGCTCCAGGCACCGCCGAAGTAATCCTCGCTGCCTGTGGAGCACCAGGTGGGATAGTCCTTGTCCCCGTCCAGGTAGACCTTGACCTCGCCCTCGCCCCACCAGCGGCTCTCCAAAGCGGTCAGAGCCAGATAGGTGCCCACGTAGGAGCCCCGGCCATGCACCCCATCCAGGATCACGTAGTCCTGACCCAGTTCGGTGACACGCTGACGGCGCCACTGGGCATGGAAGGTCATGACCTCCTCGGGCAGCTCGTCCTTCTCCACGTAGTCGATCTGGTAGAAGAAGGCCTCGATGGGTTCGTTGTGCCGGTTGCGCAGGACGATCCGGGCCCCGTCGTGGAAGGGCATGGGCCAGTAGCAGTTGAAACCCCGGCGCGGGTAGACGGCCACAGGCACGGACTCCACCCTGCAGGCCTGGGCGTGGCCGCAGCAGAAGAAGTCGCCCAGAGGCACGCAGACGGAGGGTGTCTGCTCGCCATCCCAGTAGCATTCCAGGATCAGATTGCGCAGGACGTTGGGCCCGGTGGGCGAGGTGGCATCGGTCACGGTCATCCAGATATGGCGGATCTCGCCCGCGCCGGACAGGTCGGCCAGGACCATGTCCTGCCCGGGAGGAATGTTCCTGAGGCAGGGGGTCCCCTTTCTGGATGGACCGAGATTGCTGGCCGTCATGGCTGCACTGCCCTTGCCTCCCCGAGGATTCTCGGCGTTGATGCAGCGGGTGCGGTCTGCGGATGGGCGGGTCAGCGCCTCAAGACCGTTGGTGATGTTCGGCATGGTCATACCCATGGTTGTGATTGCCTTTCGTATTCGGGCCGCCCGCTCCCCTCCTCTGCCTTCTTGCAGCAGGCGGCCATGTTCAGTGTACTTATGCAGCGGCGATTACTTGACGGCGCCCGCCACTATCCCCTGCGAGAGCTTCCTCTGGAAGAAGATGAAGAAGATGATGGTGGGGATGATACTGAGCAGGGAGGCGGAGGCCAGGTCGGTGGCAGCCATGGTGTGCTGCCCCTGCATGGTCGCCAGGGCCAGCGGGATGGTCTGCGTCTTCTCGCTCATCAGGAAGGCCATGGGAATCATGTACTCGTTCCAGGTCCAGATGAAGAAGAAGACGAAGAGGACGCTGATGGTCGACCAGGACACCGGCAGCACGATCTTGCGCAGAATCTGCCAGCGCGAGGCCCCGTCGACGGTGGCCGCCTCCAGGATGGCCTGGGGGAAGGTCCCGTAGACCGAGGAGAGCAGGTAGGTGCCGTAGGCGCTCTGGATGATGGTGAAGATGATGATGATGGACCACTGTGAGTTATAGAAGCCCATCCACTTGAACATGACGTAGAGCGGGTAGAGCAGGGCCTCTTGGGGAACCATGTTGGCCAGCATGATGAACAGGAGGATGACCGTGTTGCCCTTGACCCTGCCGATGCCCAGGGCGAAGGAGTTGAGGACCGAGAGCAGGACCCCGACCACGGCAACCACCAGGGAAATCAACAGGGAGTTGCCCAGCTTGAGCGGGAAATTGCTCTTGTTCCAGAAGGAGATGATGCCGTCCATGCTGAAGTGGGCGGGCACGGACAAGGGGCCCGTGGCGTTGTAGTCTGCCGTGGTCTTGAATGCGTTCAGGACCAGGATCAGCAGGGGGAAGAGCATGATTACGGCTCCTGCAATCAGCAGGACCAGACCGACCCAGTTCCCCCAGGTGCGGATTCTATGGGCGTGCCGGGAGGACACCCGGGCGTCGGCTTGCAGTGTGGCTTGATTATTCATGATGTGCTTCCTAGCCTTCCTCAGGCGATGCTTTTTTGCACGCGCTTCTGCACGATGGTGAAGACGATGGAGAAGATGACGATGACCACGGTCAGGGATGTCGAGATGGCGGCACCGTAACCCACCTGCTGCACCTGGAAGAACTGGTTGTAGGAGTAGTAGGAGGGAACCATGGTGGATGTTCCGGGCCCACCCTTGGTCAGCAGATAGACCGGGGCGAAGGTCTTCAGTGCGCCGATGGTGGAGGTGAGGATGACCACCAGCAGCTCGGGAATGATCGAGGGCAGGGTGATGACGCGGAACTTCTGCCACCAGTTGGCCCCGTCCAGACTGGCCGCCTCGTAGAGCTCGGGGTCCACCCGCTGCAGTCCGGACATGAAGATGACGATGGGGTAGCCCAGCTGGATCCAGATCAGGATGACCATGAGGATGGGCAGGGCCGTGGTGGTCGAACCCAGCCAGTTGTGGGCCAGGCCGCCCAGGCCGATCTTGGTCAGCAGGTCGTTGACCGCTCCGTCTTCAGGCCGGAAGATCCAGCCCATGATGATGGTGGCCACGGCCACAGGCAGAACCTGGGGCAGGTAGTAGAGTGCCCGCAGGGTCGAAGAGGTGTGGGGGCCGAACTTCTTCTGGATCACGTCGGTCAGGGCCGAGGAAATCAGCAGGCCCAGGACCGTGGGAATGATGACGATGGCCACGATGATCCAGAGGGTGTGCCCGAAGGAGACCCAGAAGGTCGAGTCGCCCATGAGCCGTCGCCAGTTGCGCAGACCCACCCATTTGGTCGGCCCCACCCCCCTCCAGCGGGTGAAGCTCAGATAGATGTTCCAGAAGATGGGCACGATGACGATGGCCACGATGCCTATCAGGCCGGGAATCAGGTAAGGAACGAACCGCGAGGGCGCACTGCCCGGGATGCGGGACTGCGCCTTCTTCCTGCTATGTGTGTCAGACATGCTTGTACTCTCCTTGGCGGATTGACGCAGCTCAGTCGTCATCCAGATCGAGCTGGGCGACGCCGTCGTCGTAGTTCTTATGCAGGGTGTCCAGAACCTGGTCGGGGCTCTTGGTGCCGTTGACCAGCTCTTGGAAGGCGGCCGGCATGGCGTCGGTCAGGTTGGGCGCAGGGTAGTCGGGATAGTAGCTCATCCGGCTGGCGTCCGAGGCTTTGGTGTACTCCTTGACCAGATCACGGCTCTTGGGGTTGGTGATGGCTGCCGTATCGGCCGCCACCGGCACGCCGCCTTTGTTGCCGATGTAGTTCTGGACCTCCTTGGACAGGACCACGTCGATATAGCGGGCCGCGGCATCCTTGCGCCGGGACTTCTGCGGGATGACCAACAGGTTGCCCGCGCAGCCCTCGACCATCTTGGCCCCTGGGAAGATAGAGGCAGTCCAGTCGAAGTTCTTCACCTGTTCCATGAAGCGGGTCTGGTTCCAGGTGCCGGTCTGGTAGATGGGATAGGTCCCCTTGATGAATGCCGTGGTCGTGTCCTCGGCCTTCATGCCGGTGGCGTTCTTGGAGATGTATCCCTTGTCGATCCAGTCACGGATGGTGTTGGTTGCGAAGGTCAGCGGCTTGCTTCGCCAGTTGACCGGATGCTTGTAGAGCTGCCAGTCGTCGACGAATTTGGCATCGGCCTTGGTCATGGCCAGCTGCCACCAGAGCCAAAGCACCCCGTATTCCTGGGCATCGGCCGCTATGGGCGTGACCCCGTGGCTCTTGAAGGCCTTGAGGGCTGCCACGAATTGGTCAAAGGTTTGCGGGATGGGTATCTTGTACTTGTCAAAGAGATCCTTGTTGTAGTAGACCCGCTGCATCTCCGCATAGGAGGAAACCCCGTACCAGGTATCCCCGTCCATGACGCCGCGCTTGTCGTACTTGCCCACTGCCGCCGCCTGGCCGCGCACCTTCTTGTCCCAGCCGTACTTCTGCACATAGGGCTTCAGGTCGGTCAGCAGCTGCAGGGTGGACAGGACCCCGGCCGAGCCGTTGCCGCGATTGGACTCCATGACGTCCGGGGCGTCGTCCGAGTTGAGGAACTGGCTGCCATTCTGGGCAATCTGAGTGAAAGACTTGACCTCGAAATCCACCTTGATGCCGGTCTGTCGGGTAAAGATATCGGCAGCCTTCAGCCAACCCTGGGCCTGCCCGCTGCTGGGCTCCTCGTAGTACCAGATCTTGATGCTGGACGGATGGGCTTCCTGGGGGGCATCGCCCCCAGATCCGCAGGCCGCCAGCGGCAGGATCGACATGGCCAGGGCCAAGGCCGCCCCGATCCCTCTTCTGATCTTCATGATGGCTCCTAACTTCCTTGCATCCTTGCATCCAGTTACCGCGATTCGACTTGTCGAAAGGTTTCGACTCCGGGCGGACTGCAGGGCACTGACCATCTCCGTCGATGCACCCGAGATGTCGAATCGTTTCGACTCAGTATAGAAGACGGTCATGGGTCATGTCAACAGGGCACGCAGAAGAAGACCGCCTCAAAACCAAAAATCCCTTCTACATCGCCCGATGGCTTCGAACAATGTAGAAGGGATTGGAAGCGCAGCGATCAGGGGCGCCGCAGGCCCCAGGAGCTGGTCACCTTCGACTCGACGAGATCCGGCGGATGGTCTTGTTCCTGGCTATATAGGTGACAAAGGCCAGGCCGTAGGCGATCAGCGAAAGCCAATCCGCAGTGGCCAAGGAAAAGACCATGCAGAAGATCATCCAATACTGCACCCCCCGAACAATCGTCGAGGGCCGCATGGCCCGCAGAGCCACAATGAAGGAGACCGCCCCAAGAATGAGCAACAGAAAACCGTAGGACTGGGCCACGGTGGCCGCGCCGTTGACTGTGGCCATATCGTCGGCCAGACGTCCGGCCCGGCCGAGGATGGCATAGCCCTCGTCCTTGAACCAGGGCGAGTAGATGAACATGGTGACCGAGGCCATGATCACGTTGATGGCTGCCGCCACCAGGAGGATGATCTTCTCGGTCCTTCTGCTCGTTACGTCCTTGCCCGCCGGATGGTCGCTACGGTTTTCCTTTGCCATTGTTGCCGCCTTTCCTGATTCAGCCCTTGAGGCCCGAGGTGATGTTCAGCGACTGCAGGAAGTAGCGCTGGGCGAACACGAAGAGCAGCAGGGTGGGGATGATGGCCAGGCAGGTGGCCGCGCAAAGCGTGCCCATCTGGTTGTACTGCATCATCTGGTTGCCCAGCAGCTGCAGGCCGGCCGTGACCGGGGTCTTCTTGATGTCGTTGAAGACCAGGGTGGGCCAGAGGAAGTCGTTCCAGGCACCGGTGAAGGCGAACAGGAAGATCACGATCAGGATTGGGCGGATGGAGGGCAGCATGATGCTGCGGAAGATGCGGAAGTCGCCGGCGCCGTCAATCTCGGCGGCCTCGTCGATCTCCTTGGGGATCCCCTTCATGAAGTTGCGCACCAGGAAGATGTTGGCCACGTTCCCCAAGCCGGGGATGATGCAGGACCAGTAGGAGTTGATCCAGCCGAAGGTGGCCACGATGCGGTAGGAGGGAATCATGTTGACCACACCCGGGAACATCGAGATGAGCAGAAGGACGAAGAAGAGCGTGTCCCTGCCCTTGAAGTTGATGCGGGAGTAGCCATACCCTGCCAGAGCCACCACGCAGACCGCCAGGATGCCGTGCGACAGCGAGATGATCAGCGAGTTGCCCAGCCAGTTGAAGACCGGGTAGGAGGCCGAGGCCTGCAGGAGGGTCAGGTAGTTGACGGTGACCCAGTGCGCGGGCAGGAAGTTGTAGGCGTTCTTCAGGAACTCCTGGGGTGACTTGAATGACGTCGTTATGGTGTAGACCACGGGAATGATCCAGACCACAGCCAGGACGATCAGCACCGCATAGATGGCCACCAGCGAAGGCTTGAGCACCTTGTGGTGGTTTTCGGGCACGTTTTCGCCGCCGGGAACCGTTGCGCTGGGGCCAGGAGCCTTGAGCCCCTTGCCCAGGGATGACATATCAAGGGTTGCCGAACTCATTGTCAGTCCTCCTTGTTCATGAAGAATATCTGGACCAGGGAGATCAGCATGAGGATGATCCCCAGCAGCAGGGCCATTGCGGAGGCCATGCCGGCGGCCGAAGGCCCCTGCGGGAAGGCCAGGTTCCTGATGTCCATCAGCAACACCTGCGAAGTGTAGGCAGGACCGCCGCCGGTCAGCATTTGTGGCTGACCCCAGACGTTGAAGGCACCGCCCGTGGTCATGATGGTCGTATAGAAGAGCGGCAGCTTGATGGCTGGCAGGGTGATGCTGAAGAACTGCCGGATGGGTCCGGCGCCGTCCACCGAGGCCGCCTCGTACAGATCCTGGCTTACCCCGGACAGGGCCGACCGGTAGATGATCAGGTTGCCGCCGATGCCTCCCCAGAGGCTGAGGACGAAGATGGCGATCCAGGCCCAGGGCTGCTTGCCCAGCCAGTTGATGTCCCACCGGAAAGTGGTGTTGAGCAGGCCGAACTGGGAGTTGAAGACCAGCCGCCAGACCAGGGCTCCTGCGGCCACGGAGATCAGCCCGGGCACGTAGAAGATGGCCTGGAACAGCCCCACTCCCTTCAGGTGCTTGGTCTGCAGGGCCCAAGCCAGCAGCAGGGGGACGATGATGGTCAGGGGCACGCTGATCAGCACGAAGATGATCGTATGCCACATGTCCCTCCAGAAGATGGAGTAGAAGTAGGTGGACTTGTCGAAGATCAGCTTGAAGTTGTCCAGGCCGACCCAGGTGGGGGAACCGACCAGGTTCCACCTGGTGAAGGCCAGGTAGATGCCGAAGAAGATCGGGATGACTCCGAAGATGGCGAAGACCACCATGTGCGGGGCGATGTAGGGGAAGGCATGCCAGAAGGACTTCTGCCCCAGCGGACGACGCTTGCCCCGTCCACCCATGACTGCGGTTGTGCCGTGTGCGCTCATGATTGCTCCTGAATCTGGATCTGGCCCTGGGTCATCAGATCAAGCGTCTTCAGACCTTCCTCCAGGGAGATGTTCCGATAGACGATGTCCATGAAGGATCCCCATCCGGCTGTGGCATAGCCGCCATAGATGTAGTTGGATGTCTTGATCCATTGCCGTTCACGCTTGTCGTTGGTGAAGGAGGCCTGGATGAGCTTCTGGTAATCCGGGTTGTTCAGGTCACGGTAGGCCGGCGATATGGATCCCACGTCCGACCACATCATCCAATGCTTGTAGACGAAGTCCACAAAGTCGGCGGCCGCTTTGACCTTGGCCTCGGGCCGGTTCTTGTCCTTGAGCTGGAGCCAGTTCTGCTGGTACAGGAAGTTGGAGGGATGCTCGGTGCCGTACTGGAGGGTGTTGATCTCGCCAACCTTGTCCTTGCCCAGGGTGGAGGACATGTTGCCCTGCGCCCAGGTGCCCAGCATGCCGAAGACCGCATGACCGGAGGCGAAGACCTGCTCGCCGTCGCTGTCGATGGGCGAGAGCATGCCCTGGTCGTTGAGGTCGCGCAGTGCCTTGAGCGGCTTGCGCCAGCCTGGACCGGTCATGTCCTTGACACCATCCTCGATGTTGGTGCCGGTGCTGTATAGCAGGGACATCATGGCCCAGGGCAGGTTGCCCAGGCAGAGCCCGTAGACGTCCTTGGGCAGCTTGCCCTTCATGGAGGCGATCTCATCGGTGGTGACCAGCCGGTCGTCCAGGATATAGTCCAGGCCGTACTTGTGGATCAGATCCTTGTTGTAATAGATGGCCATCTGGAACATGTACAGGGGGATGCCGTAGGACTTGCCCTTGACCACGGTGTTCTGCCAGGCCTGCGGCAGGAAGCTCGATTCCTTGAGCTCCGGGTGGTACTTGGTCCACACCGTCGAGGGGTTGAGCAGCCCCTGGCTCTGCAGTACCGAAGTGGAGAACGAGTCGTTGATGACCAGATCGGGGATATTCTTCCCGGTCTGCATGACGCTGTAGATCTTGGTGGTCAGATCCCCGCCGTTCATGGGTTGGAAGACCACCTTGTACTCGGGGCTCTGTGCATTGAAGGCCTTGATGATTTTCTGCATGGCCGGGCCGTCATCGCCGGTCAAACCATTCCAGAAGTAGATTTCCTTGGCGGATTGATCGCCGCCGCCACAGCCTGCGGTCGAGACCACCATGCCACATATGGCCGCCAGGCTCAGCAACAGCCTGAGCCAACGCCGCGCAAACAGGGGCATGTGGGTTCCACCTCCCCCGTGTCTTTCTTCCTTGAAGACACTCACAATCCCTCTTGCTCCTCTCGATGGGACCGGCACACCCGTATGCCGGCAACCCTGCATCGTTTCTTCGGAACCCGTCGGCCCCCGGGCATCGAACATCGACACCCTGCGAGCCGGACCGACCGGTTCATAGTGATTTGCAACGTTGCAAATTCAGGGTAGCATGCATTCTGCAACCGAACAAAATCGTTGTTCCATATCAGAACCATCCAGGTAGGCCTTACTGAATCAACAGCCAATCTCCCGGCTGACAGGTAGACTTGGGGCACTATGGCAGCATTTTCATCTTTGACCGATCGGCTCTCCCAGGCCTTCACCCACCTGCGCTCCAAGGGGAAGCTGACCGAGGCCGACATCGACGGCACAATCCGCGAGATCCGCCGCGCCCTTCTGGATGCCGATGTCTCCCTGGACGTTGTGCGCTCCTTTACCGGACGCATCCGGGAACGCGCCCTGGGCGAGGAGGTCTCCAAGGCTCTGAACCCGGCCCAGCAGGTGGTCTCCATCGTCTATGACGAACTGACCGACATCCTGGGCGCGGGAGTGGATCGACCGCTCAATTTCGCAAAGAACCCGCCCACGGTCATCATGCTGGCCGGCCTGCAGGGTGCAGGCAAGACCACACTGGCCGGCAAGCTGGGCTACTGGCTCAAGGACGCCGGCCACACCCCCCTGCTGGTGGCGGCCGACCTGCAGAGGCCCAACGCGGTCACCCAGCTCCAGGTGGTCGGCGAGCGCGCCGAAGTGCCGGTATATGCACCCGAGCCGGGCGTGCAGACCAGCGGATCCGAGCTGGCGGCCCCCGGACAGGTCACGGGCGATCCCGTCAAGGTGGCGGCCGACTCGATCAGGGTGGCCAAGGACAAACTCTACGACGTGGTCATCATTGATACGGCCGGACGACTGGGTGTGGATCAGGAGCTGATGGAGCAGGCCCGCAATATCCGCGACGCCGTCCACCCCGACGAGATCCTCTTCGTCATCGATGCCATGATCGGCCAGGACGCGGTCGCCACAGCCAAGGCCTTCGACCAGGGTGTGGACTTCACCGGCGTGGTCCTGTCCAAACTGGACGGCGATGCCCGCGGCGGCGCTGCCCTGTCGGTGGCCTCGGTGACCGGCAAGCCCATCCTTTTCGACTCCAACGGTGAGGGACTCAAGGACTTCGAGGTCTTCCACCCTGACCGGATGGCCTCCCGCATTCTGGACATGGGCGACATCCTGACCCTGATCGAGCAGGCCCAACGCCAATTCGACGAGGAGGAGGCCCGCAAGGCCGCCGGGAAGATGTCCGAGGGCAGCTTTGGTCTGGACGACTTTCTGGAGCAGCTCCAGCAGGTTCGCAAGCTGGGCTCCTTCAAGAGCATCCTGGGCATGATCCCAGGCATGGCCCAGCACCGTAAGGAACTTGAGCAGTTCGACGAAAAGGAGGTGGATCGGACCCAGGCCATCATCCAGTCGATGACTCCCCAGGAACGACGCGACCCCAGCATCATCGACGGCTCACGACGGGCCCGGATCGCCTATGGCGCCGGCACCACGGTCTCGGCCGTCAACGGCCTGCTGCAGCGGTTCGAGCAAGCGGCCAAGATGATGAAGCGGATGACCAATGGCAGCCGTTCGATCCCAGGCATGGGCGGCATGGGCGCCGGCGGCGGCAAGAAGGGCAAAAAGGGCAAGAAAGGCCGCAAGGGTTCCCGTTCAGGCAATCCCATGAAGCGGGAGGCCGAAGAGAAGGCTTTACGCGAGCGCCTGTCCGGCAAGGGCAAATCCTCCGGCGGTTCGGCCTTCGCCAAGCGCCCCGAGACTCCGCAGATGCCCGAGGGCCTGCCGGACCTGCCCCCCAACCTCGGCGGCGGACTGGGCGGTCTCTTCGGCGGCCGCTGACCCCTCACTCCTGCAGGAGACAATGCCACGTGAACACCCTTCTCTGGATTCTCCTCGGGCTCATCGCCTTGTGGATGGCCCTGCGCTTCCTGCCAGCCGGAGCTGACCGGCACCGCCCCCTGGTGGAGCTGATCGCCCTGATCGACCTGCTGACCGCTCCCCTGTTGGTCATACTCTTGTGGACGGTCTTCGCGCGCGCCTGGCCCCAATGCCTGCTGGCACTGATAGAACTCACTCTGGTCAGCTGCCAGCGCCTACGCTACCGGCTGCCTCCAGCAGACCGGACCAGCCATTCATCATCCGACCATGGACTGAGCGTCATGACTCTGAACTGCCGCTTCGGCCGGGCCGATCCTGAAGAGGTCGTGCGTTGCGTGCGCGCCTATGGGGTAGAAGTGCTGGCCCTGCAGGAGGTAAAGGGGAAGCTGCTGGAATCGCTTCAGGCTGCGGGCCTGAATCAGCTCCTGCCCTATCTGACGCAGGGGGTTGCGAGCCCTGACGACAACGGCGGCCACAACGTTATTTTCTCGGCCAAGCAACCCGTCAAAGCCTCGCCATCGGCCCTGGTCCTTCCGGCGGCTGCAGTCCCCCTGGTCGAGCTCAAGACCAGCTCTGGACCGATCCGAGTGGCCAGCGTCCATCCCAAATCACCCCAACGAGGCGCCAGACAGTGGGGCATGGGCATCGCCGCCCTGGCCAGGCTGACCCATCCGCCCGTGCCCACCATCGTCATGGGCGATTGCAACGCCACCCTGCAACATCCGACCTTCCGGGCCATGCTGGCCAAATCCGGGCTGCATGACGCTTCTTTGCATCTGAAAGCCGGCAGCCATCCGACCTTCCCCTCCGTAAGCGCGCTGCCCCCGTTAATTGAAATCGACCATATTCTTACGGACGGTGGCCTGGTCCCGCAGTCCATGCATGCCCTCCGGATTCCTGGCAGCGACCACCGGGCTCTGGTGGCCCGGCTGACTCTGCCGCGTCGGCTCTGAGCACCATACAGGTTCACCACCCGCCATATCCCCCGGTTGAGGTATACTTTTGCTGTTATTCATGTCCGGAGGAGCCCTCTCATTCCGACGGTCGTGAGGAACACGCCAGGAGCGCCACCATGCCCCACATGGAGACGCCGCCGGGCACACCAAGTACCAAGGAGAGCCGTTTTGGCAACCAGAATTCGTCTGAAGAGAATGGGCAAGAAGTTCTACCCCTTCTACCGCGTGGTCGTGGTCGATTCCCGCAAGAAGCGCGATGGCAAGGTCATCGAGGAGATCGGCACCTACGATCCCAACACCCAGCCCTCTTCAATCAAGATCGACTCCGAGCGCGCCCAGTACTGGCTGGGTGTGGGCGCTCAGCCCAGCGACCCTGTCTTCAATCTTCTGAAGATCACCGGCGACTGGCAGAAGTTCAAGGATCTGCCCGGCAAGGAAGGCACCCTTAAGGTGCCGCAGGCCGAGGTCGATGCACAGGCCCGCATCGAGCAGGCACAGAACGAAGCCCAGAAGCTCAAGGCCGCCAAGTCCGAGGCTGACGCCAAGGCCAAGGCTGAGGCGGAGAAGGAAGCCCCCAAGGCCGATGAGTCGGCGGATGCCGCCCAGGCCGAGCAGGCTGCTGAGTAAGGCACATTCACCAAGGATTGGAAGGACCGGCTATCATGCTTGCACAGGCCGTTGAGCACCTGATCAGGAACATCGTGGACTTTCCCGATGACGTGTCGGTCAAGTCCCACGAGAACTCTCGCGGAGAGCTGTTGCGGGTGCGGGTCAACCCCGAGGACATCGGCCGCGTGATCGGCAGGGGCGGCAGGACCGCCAACGCCATCCGCACCGTGATCCAGGCGCTGGCCGACCACAAGGTGCGCGTCGACATCATGGACGTGCGCCGGTGAGCCCCAGCCGGTCCACCAATCACGACCCGCAGGGTCCGGACCCTCAGCAGCAAAGGTTGCTGAGGGTCTGCCGTATCGGCCGCGCCCAGGGACTCAAGGGCGAGGTCAACGTGTATGCCTACACCGATGAGCCCGAGCGGCGCTTCGCCCCCGACACCCAGTTGCAGACCAAGGACGGGCAGGTTTTCACGGTGGTCTCATCCCGCCGCTTCAAGCAGCGTTGGATCGTCCTCTTCAAAGGGGTGGAAGACAGGAACGCATCCGAAGCGCTGAACGGCATCGAACTGTATGTCCGGGCTGATCCAGCCGAGGAGCTGGCACAGGAGGATGCCTGGTATCCCGAGGATCTGATCGGGCTCGAGGTTCGCATGGCCCCGGGCAACTCTCTGGGTGAACCATCCGGACGAGTGGTCGGCCAAGTCAGCGACGTGCTGGACGGTGTAGCCCAGCAGCAGCTGCAGATTCGCATGGCCGCCGAAGAAGGCGAAGAGGAAGCGGAAGGGCTGATACCCTTCGTCGAAGCCCTGGTGCCCCAGGTTGATATTGAAAAGGGGTACGTGGCCATTGATCCACCTGGAGGACTCCTGCCCGGACTGGGCTGAACCTATCTTTTAGCACAACCGTATGTGGGGAGTCAGCGGCTCGGAAAGGACACTGACTCCCCACTTACGGGAAATGCGCCCTGCCTAAGCAGGAAATCTTATTGAGCTACATGTCTTCGACCACAAGATATGTCATATCCAGGGGGCCATGCACGCCCACCACAATCACCATCTCGATGTCGCCCGTGTTGGAGGGGCCGGTGATGAAGTTGATGTTGGAGGTCTTGAGCTCGCCTGAGACCAGAGCCGGGTCGTAGTAGTCCATGGCCTGCCGGGTTCGGGGCAGGATCTTGGACTTGCGGATGATGCTCAGGTAGTGCACCGGCAGGAAGTGGAAGGCACGGCCCTGACCCGGGGTGGTAGCCACGGTGATGGTGCCGGACTCGGCCAGCAGGAAGTCCGCAAAGGCGATGGCCGTTCCGGACTCGTCGGCGGTCCTGATGTTCTCCTCGCGACTGGCCCCCGGCTTCCAGAAAGTGGCGGGCGGGTTCAGGCCGTCCCTCCACTCCTCAAGACCGAAGTCCGCAAACAGGTCGGAGGTGGGCAGCATCACGTGGTCGCTGTCGTCCTTGCGCGAGTCGATGAACTCATCCAAGGCGGTGGGCAGACCAGCCTTGGTGCAGGTGCGGAAGTCCACATGGACGGCCTCGCTGCTCTTCCGGGCGATCTCCAGCAGCTCGTCCTGGGTATGACCCGACAGGGTGGTCTCCGGCAGATCGTTGACCGGCACCAGAGGATGATCCTTGAGCTGGTGGCGGGGCCGACCGCTCTTCTTGGCCAGATAGTCCAGGAATACCTCACGATCGGTCATGCCTGCTGCTCCTTCTTGTGATGAGCGAACCAACTGCGGAAGTTCTCCCCGTGCTTGGGCGGATCCGGCAGATCACGTACCTTGGTCCATCCGCCGAAGACGAAGGGCATCCATTCCACATGCCGATCACTGGCGAAGAGGTTCTTGGCCGTCTCCGGCTGCTGCTTGGATATGGGGGTCAGCATGGCGTGATCCACACCCAGGGCAGTGCGGAAGAGCGAGGAGTGGCCGGTTCCCAGACCCATGACCCTCATGACCGTGTCGTCGATCAGATTGGCTTGGGACTGGTCATCCATCATGATCCGCCGGTGCTCGATCATGAGCTGATGCAGGGGAATCTTGACCGGACAGGTGGCCGTGCATGCCGCACACAGGCTGCAGGCGTAGGGCAGGTCCCCGAAGTCGTCGTAACCCCCGTCCAACACCGGCGAGAGCACCGAGCCCACAGGGCCCGGATAGATGGATCCATAGCCGTGGCCGCCGATGTGCCGGTAGATGGGGCAGACGTTCAGGCAGGAGGCGCAGCGGATGCACTGGAGGATGGGCTCAAAAACCGTTCCCAGCGCGTTTGAACGGCCGTTGTCCAGAATGACCACATAGACATCGTCCGGTCCATCCGACTCCTGGTCTGTGCGTGGCGCAGTGTAGGTCAGGTAGGAGGTCAGCTTCTGGCCGACAGCGGACCGGGCCAGCATGTTGTCCATGGTCTCGGCCTCCTTCATGGTCGGCACCAGACGCTCCATGCCCATGACCACCACCTGGGTCTTGGGGATGCACATGGCCAGGTCGGCGTTGCCCTCGTTGGTCACCAGGTTGATCATGCCCGTGTCGGCCACGGCGAAGTTGCAGCCGGTGATGCCCATGTCCGCCTCAAGGAAGTGCTTGCGCAGAACCTTGCGCGAGAACCGAGCCATGTGCTGGGGGTCGTTGTCACCCTTGTAGCCCAGCTTCTTTTCGAAAACCTGCCGAACCTGCTCGCGGTTCTTGTGCAGGGCGGGGAAGACCAGATGCGTGGGCTGGTCCCAGTCGTCCTCCTCCAGGATGAACTCGGCCAGGTCGGTCTCCAGCACCTCCAGGCCGGGCACAGTCATCAGCGTGGGGTCCAGGTTGATCTCACTGGTCACCATGGACTTGCTCTTGACGACGTGCTTGGCCTTCTTTTCGATGGCAATCTGCTTGATGTACTGGGCAGCCTCATCGTCGGTCTGAGCGAAGAAGACATGACCGCCGCGCTTCTCCACGTTGTCGGAGAACTCCTCCAGATAGTCAGGCAGGTAGCGGATGACGTGCTGGCGAATCTGCTCGCCCAGGTCGCGCCACTGTTCCCAGTTACCCAGTTCCTGACGGGCGGCCTCCCGCTTGACCCACTGGGCGTCCTGGGCCTTGGCCACCGCCTGCTGGGCGAATTTGTCCTGCTCGGACTCCTTGACCCTGGTCAGGAAGGGAGCCTTGCTGGTCCGCAGATATTGCGCGGCCTTCTTGCCATTGACCATGCTGCTCATACCAGAGCCCCCTCTTCCTTGGCAGCCCTGACCGAGCCCACGGCCCCATCGCCGGCAGAGCGGCCTTCCACATACTTGACGCGGCTCATGTCCACCTTGTGATTGAGCACCTCAGCCAGGTGCATGATGGTGATCTTCTCACCGCGCCGGTTGAAGCGGCCGCCGATGTTCATCAGGCAGCCCGGATCGCAGGAGATGAGGACGCTGGCCTTGGTGCTGAGCACGTCGTTTACCTTCTCATCGACCATCTGCTTGGAGATCTCAGGCTCCTTCATGGAGAACATGCCGCCGAACCCGCAGCAGTTCTCGATGTGGGGCAGGGGGACCATGGTCAGTCCCTTGACATGGTCCAGCAGGACGAAGGGGCTGGTCCGCTCCCCCAGCAACCGGGTCATGTGGCAGGAGCGGTGGTAGGTGGCCACGGCATCGAGCTCGGCACCCGCGTCCAGCACACCCAGCACCCTATAGAGGAACTGCGAGAACTCATAGGTCTTGTCAGCCATGGTCTGGGCCTTGGCCGCATAGACCGGGTCGTTCTTCAGATGGAAGGGCAGCTCCTTGAGCATGTTCACGCAGGAGCCCGCCGGACCCACGATGTAGTCGGCATCCACGCTCAGCAGAGCATCGACCTCGTTGCGCATGACCTGCATGCTCTCCTTGACATACCCGCTGTTGAAGGTGGGTTGGGCGCAGCAAATCTGCTCCTTGGGAAGATAGGTGTCGCAGCCGAACCGCTCCAGTACCTCCACCATGGCCTTCCCCACGTTCGGAAACATGAGGTCCACCACGCAGGTGGAGAATATCACTACTTTCATTACCGCACCTCTCTACAACCTTGCACGCCAGGTCCGAACCATCCCCGGATCGTGGAGAAACCCAACATCACTTGAACCCCTAATCCTTCCAACACATCGCTGCCTTGCGACCGACCACGCCTATGCGGACACCGATGTGCAATCCCGAAAGGACCCATCATTATCATGGTCTCGACCTGGAATTCGCACCGTCGGGAATCGCCCACCCTCAGCTTTTGAACGTGTGAGATTTACCACATATATGTTACCACGGCGGTCTGGGAACCTTTGGCATGTCAAGGATGGGAGGTGACTGGCCGGTTCGCTACAGTGGAGTCAGACCCTGCGCGGCCATTCTCGTGAAAGGGGCAATCAGCGCATGTCCAACCACCTGCAACTCCTCCTGCTCTATGCACCCGCCATCATCTTCGGCCTGCTCTTCCTCTGGGACCTGCACAAGGAGCCACGGCAGTTCCGCAATGCCATCTGGCTCCTGCTCCTCCTGCTGACCCTGGGGGGAGCGCTTCTTCTGCAGTTCGGGATGCGCTGGCTGATCCTGCCTCTGGTCATCCTGCTCATCCTCTCCCCCCTGCTGGTGATCTGCTTCCTGCTGGCCAACACGGTCATCGTCATCCGGCACGAGGGGGTCTCCCTGACCACTCTGCTGCCCGGACTGCTGGCGCTGGCCGTGGTGGCCTACATGATTCTTTCGCCCCTCCTGGCTGGATTCGGCGCTCCCTCATGGCTGCAGAAACTGGCCGGGCTGATCGACCTGGAAGCCACCTGGTTCTTCTTCTCCTTCCTGGCCCTGCTGCTCTATTCCAACTTTTACAGGATGCTGCCCCGCAAGCGTCGCTACGACTACATCATCATCCATGGAGCCGGTCTGCGCGGCGAAGAGCCCACACCCCTGCTCCGGGGACGGTTGGACAAGGCCGTAGACCTCTGGAAGCGGCAGGGACGAAACGGGCGCTTCGTGGTCTCAGGCGGACAGGGCCCGGACGAGGCCATCAGCGAGGCCAGGGCCATGGCTCAGTATCTGCGCAACTCCTGTGGGGTGCCGGCCGAGGCCATCATCATGGAGGACCGGTCGACCACGACCCTGGAGAACCTGCGCTACTCCAAGCAGATACTGGATGACCGCTACGAGATGGGCACCGGGCCAGAGCATTACCGGGTGGCCCTGGTCACCAGTGACTACCACGTCTTCCGAGCCAGCGAATATGCCAGCAAGGTCGGGCTGAATGCCGACGGAATCGGCTCACACACCAAGGGCTACTACTGGCCGACTGCCTTCATTCGGGAGTTCGTGGCCATCACCCGCATGCACTGGTGGCCCTACCTGGTCCTTGCAATAGGCTGGGCCGTCTGGGTCGGCATCTCATTGCTGAATTGAAACCATTGCCTTTCGGAAGCAATCAGAGGTCATACAACCTGAACCTCGCCCTTATCCTGACGGGCCAGGCTGCGCTCCAGGAACCAGGCCACCAGGAGGATGCCCAGGACGATCAGAAAGACGAAGACGAAGGCCCAGACTGCTCCGAACTGGAAAGCCTGAGCGCCGACATGGATCCCCCGGGCCTTGGGCATGCCCGTGATGATGGCAGCCAGGACCCCGGTCGAGGCGGCGCCGGAATACTGCTGAAGGGTGTTGAAGAGGGCATTGCCGTCAGGCACCAGTTTGGCTGGGATATGCTGCAGTCCGACCGTAAGCAGGTTGTTGAAGACGCAAGCCTGACCGACCATGTAGCAGGCGTAGAGAAGGACCATCAGCGGAACGGTCAAGTGCCGGCTGAGGACCAGGAAGCCCAAGGCCGAGAGGAAGAAAGCAGTGCTTCCCACCGCGAGCAGTCCCCGCAGGCCATGGCCGTCCAAATAGCCTCCTGTTATGGGCTGGCAGAGGGCCGAGAGCAGGCTCCCCGGCAACAGAAGCAGGCCAGCCACGGTGGAGGTCTCTCCCAGTACGGACTGGGCCATGTTGGGCAGGATGAATGTCAGGCCGATCTGAACGAACTGGACCAGGAAGTAGAGGATCAGGGCCAGGGTGAAGGTACGGTTCCGAAAGACCGCGATGTCGATCAGCCTGGTGCTCTGGTGGGCAAGAGCCCAGACCCCTGCAACAAGGGCCAGGGCCCCGATAAACAAGGAGAGCCAGGTTATAGGACCATGCACATCCAAGGTGCTCAGACCCATGGTCAGACCGGTCAGGAAAATACCCAGAAGAAGGAACTGGAGCCAGGCGAAGGGACCGACGTGGGCGCTCTCCCTGTCAACCGAGATGAGGGCGATGAGCCCGAAGACCAGCTCGATGGGCAGCACGATCAGGAAGATGGCCCGCCAGGAAGAGGCTTGGATAACGGCTCCGCCGAAGGTCGGGCCCAGGGAGGGCGCTAGGGCCACCGCCATGCCGGCGCTGCCCACGTAGCGGCCCTGGATGTGCAGAGGAACCTTTTTCATAATCAGGGAAAAGACCAAGGGAAGAGCGATACCGGTGCTGATGCCCTGCAGGAGGCGCCCCGCCATAAGAACGGGAAAGCATGGGGCGAGAATGCACATCAGATCGCTGCCCAGGAATATTCCCACGCTGGTCAGAATCAATGCGCGGGTAGTGAATGAATGTTCCAGCCAGGCGGCCGCCAGAACCGTCAAGGCCACCACGAGCAGATAGCCGGTGGTCAGCCATTGGACCGTGCCCAGCCCGGTTTTGAAGTACCGGGTCATCTCCGGAAAGGTGACGTTGAGCGAGGTCTCCAAAAGGACCCCGCAGAAGGCGAGCCCGGCTGTGCCGGTAATCAGCAGTTTTGTTTTCTTATCAACATGGTCGACCATGGACCGTCCGCTCCTCACACATCAGACTGTTCGCATAGCCATCACCACGGATCCGTACGGCATGGCATCATCCGATGCCGCTCTCATTGCTGTTTACGCAACGGTTATAGCTCTCTGGCTGCGTTGATGACATCTTCCAAGCCGGATTCATACGCGACTTGAAGACCCAGACAGTGTAACACTCATAGGTGTACCAATCCGCGCCCGATCCCGACCCGAACAAGCTTGGGTAGAGTTGGTCACATGCAAATCGATATCGTTGCCGTCTTCCCCGAATATTTTGACGTAACCGGACTCAGTCTGCTGGGCAAGGCCCAGGAGAAGGGCCTGGTGACCATACGTGCCCACAATCTGCGCGATTGGACCTATGACGTGCATCACTCGGTGGATGACACTCCGGTGGGCGGCGGAGCGGGCATGGTGATGAAACCCGAAGTCTGGGGCCGATGCCTGGACGATTTATTGAACGTTCCAGAAGGATCGGCTCTGCAACAACCCACCACCGACCAAACAGTCGACACTGCCGATGCCGAAGAACGAAAAGAAGCAAGGAAGAGTTCCGGCGACGAAAGCTACGGCATAGCATCCGAGGCAGATTCATCTGCAGACAACCACGAGGCCGGCGCGGCCAAACCAGTCCTGATCTTCCCCAACCCATCCGCTCCCCTGTTCACCCAGGCCGACGCGACCGAGCTGTCACGGGCGAAGAGGCTGGTATTCGGCTGCGGCCGCTACGAAGGGTATGACGCACGCATCCCCGTCTACTACCGGAATCAGGGGGTCGACGTCAGAGAGTATTCCATCGGCGACTACGTGCTCAATGGAGGCGAGGTGGCCGTCTCGGTCATGCTGGAGGCCATCACCCGGCTCCTGCCCGGCTTCATGGGCAATCCTGAATCCATCTTGCAGGAGTCCTACACCGGGGATGAGCCGCTGCTGGAATACCGCCAGTACACGCGTCCCACCACCTGGCGTGGCATGGCCGTGCCCGAGATACTGACCAGTGGCGACCACGGAAAGGTGGACAGGTTCCGACGCGATGAGGCCATCAGGCGAACCAGTCGAATCCGTCCCGACCTGATCGCCCGATTGGACTGCTCAGCCCTTGATAAGCATGACCGCCGTCTCTTGGAAGATCTGGGCTGGGATACACATGGAACCCATCCGGGTCCTCTGGATCGGCCATCGGATTGCAGGGCTGATCAGCGGGCCGTCAGATAGTAGACTGCTGTCTCGCCGTAAGTGCGAGCCTGATCAATGGCCCATCCGTCAGGAGCCGTGGGCGACGGGGTGCGTGTCGATCGCTCCAGAACGATCATGCCTCCATCGTCCACCATTCCTCGACCGGTCAGACCGGTCATGATGCTTTGGCAATCCTCCGTCGACAGATTGTAAGGCGGGTCCATGAAGACCAGGTCGAAGCAGACCTCGGACAGACCTGCATCCTCATGACCGGAGGAAAGAGGACGAACAAAGCGCTCGGCACGGTTTCTGCTGACCCGAATATCCATGGCTGAATCCCAGGCCGGATGGTGACGCAGCCCAGCGGCCGAACGTGACAGGAGCCCAGCGACACGACCGGAAGACTCCACAGCCACCAGGCTCTGGGCCCCGCGGGATAGGGCTTCGAATCCCAAAGCCCCGGTACCGGCGAATAAATCCAGAACTCGTGCACCGGGCAGCAGGCCTTCGGACTCCAGGTGGGAGAAGATGGCTTCCTTGGTCCGATCGGTGGTGGGCCGGGTGCCCTTGAGGGCTGCGGGAATGGGGAATCCCTTGAAGCGGCCGGCGATGATGTGCATATGGTCCGTTGTCCTTTCAGCTAGAGACCAGGAAACCTTCGTTGCCCCTCATGAAGTCCAGGACGGCGCCAGCCAGCTCGGGCTGCCCGGCCAGGGTGGGATCGGACTCCAGGAGTTGGCCCGCCTGGGTTCGAGCACGGGCGATCATGGGTGCGTCGGTGACCACCCGCAGAAGTTTCAACGAGGAATGACCACCGGACTGGGCATCGCCCAGCACGTCGCCGGCTCCCCTGATGCGGATGTCCTCCTCGGCGATTTTGGCCCCGTCAGTGGTGTCGCGGATGACATTAAGCCGCTCTGCAGCCGGGGAATCCGCAGGGGCGCGTGAGATCAGGAAGGCCCAGGAGTCTGTGCCGCCGCGCCCCACCCTGCCGCGCAGCTGATGAAGCTGGGAGAGTCCGAACCGATCGGCATCGAAGATGACAATGCAGGAGGCTTGGGGCACATCCACCCCCACTTCCACAACCGTGGTGGCCACCAGCAGGGGGGTGCGACCCGAGGCGAAGTCCCCCATGACGGCATTCTTGGTGGCATCGTCATCTCGTCCGGTCAACGTGGCCATGGCAATGCCCTGGAACTGCGGCAGGGCGGCCAGGCGCTGGCTCATTTCGACCACCGAGTGCAGAGGCGGACGCTGGCCATCACCTTGGTCCTCCTCAGCAAGAAGCTCAGGTTGGGAATCGGATCCGCCGGATTGGCCGGGGCGGTCTGAGGAGGCCGAGGAATCGTCCTCATCGTCGATGCGGGCGCAGATCACGTAAGCCCGCTCCCCAGCCTCGATCCGTCGACGCAGGTGCAGGAACATGGCGCCCATGGTCGCTCCGTCAGACTCGGCGATGACATGCGTGCGGACTGGCTTGCGGTTGCTGGGCAGCTCGGTCAGGGCGGAGATGTCAAGATCTCCGAACCAGGTCATGGCGGCTGTACGCGGGATGGGCGTAGCGGTCATGATCAGCAGGTGGGGAACTCGCTCGGATTTGCGACGTAGCTCCTCGCGCTGCTCAACCCCGAAACGATGCTGCTCGTCTATAACGGTCAAGGCCAGGTTGGGAGCCTGGAAGGTCTTGGAGAAGGCCGCGTGGGTGGCGATGACGATGCAGGGACGGCCCGAGGCTGAAACAGCCAGGGCGGAGCGGCGCTGGGCCAGTCTCATACCTCCGGTCAGCAGTACCAGAGGCAGGACCAGCTGATCCGTCATACGGATCATGGTGACGTTATCCACAGGCTTATGGCGGCCCGCTACGGCAGTGGCGGTCACATCGGTGCCCATGGCCTTGAGCATGCCGCCGATGGAGGCATAGTGCTGCTCGGCCAACACCTGGGTGGGAGCCACCAAGACAGCCTGATGACCAGCCTGGACCGCCTGGAGCATGGCTGCCAGGGCCACCACGGTCTTGCCGGAGCCGACCTCGCCCTGCAGAAGCCGCTGCATGGGCTGATCCTTGGCCATGTCGACACCGATATCATTGATGACCTGACGCTGGCCATCGGTCAACTGGAATGGCAGAGAGTCGATGAAACGGGCAGTCAAGGTGTCTGGACGGTCGGCACCCGAATCCGCGCATGGATAAGTGGGCTGTTGCTGGGTCTGTCGGCGGGTCTGCAGAAGGGCTGTCTGCGAGACGAAGGCCTCCTCATAGCGCAGGGTCTTGCGTGCCGCAGCGAAGTCGTCAGGGCTGTCGGGCGCATGCATGCCCAGCAGGGCACGAGCACGATGCATCAGCCCTTGGTCGACACGGACCTGCTCGGGCAGCACATCGGGTATGGACCGACCCAGCGCTTTTGGATCGATGCGGACCTCGGCGCTGGGCTGACCCTCTTCGGCGGCACCGGCCACAGGAGTGGGGTCAGATGCATCCTCGGCCTGCACCAGCAGACGCAGAAAACCCAGAATGACATCGTGAATATGGTCCGAGGAGATGCGGGAACTGGCGTGATAGACCGGTCGCGGCCGACGGACACGTTCCAAGGCCTCGTCAAGGCTGGCAGCATCGGGCCGAGAAGCGTCCGCCGAAACCCCCTGATCGGCATCGGCCACAACCAGGGTCTCTGGATGGGTGAACTGGAGCTGGTCCATGTAGACACCGGGCTCACCGGCCACGACCAGATCCGCCCCCACCTGCAGCCGACGGACCATCCAGTCCATATAGGGCTTCTTATGAGAGAAGAAGACCAGCCTGACCGCCAGCGGAGTGCCGCCCCGACCACTGACGAAAACTGCATCGTCCACCATCACGTCCAGCCGAAAGCCCCGGTGCCCGCTCAATGGCACCAGACGCACCTGATCAACACGGGCGGCGAAGGCGCAGGGCTGGCCAAGGCGAATGCCGGCAATAGTGGTGACTTGCATGGGATCAGTGATGCGGAAAGGATAGTAGGTCAGCGCATCCCCGACTGTAACCACACCCAGAGCCTTGAGAGCGCTCACCCTACGCCTATTGGCCACCAGCGAGGCCACGGTGCTGTGCAGACCAACTCGAGCCACTGCCGACATACCCGATCACCTCCCGCAAGCAAGCGCCGACCATCATCCCCCGGGATGACAAGAACCCCCGGAGCTTTGCCCCCGGGGGTCCCAATACGACCGACGAACCGCACTCAGGCGGCGACGCGCTGCACCTTGCCGGCCTTGAGGCACTTGACACAGACGCGCAGACGCACGTTCTGGCCATCAACGGTGGTGTGCACCGACTGCAGGTTGGGGCGGAAGATGCGCTTGTTCCGGATATGCGAATGAGAAACACTGTAACCGGTCTGCGGGCCCTTGCCGCACACCGCGCAACGAGCTGCCATGATGACTTCCTTTACGTTGTTTTCCAAGTCGTCCCAGGTGTTCCGGCCCGCAGCACAAGGCCACGGATGAACACACAACTTTGTTAGACTACTACATTCCACCAGGGAAGGCAAATCAACAGTCTCAGGCACGAGGAGGCTTGCGGAAGATGCCGATCAGAGACTGGAGCACCCCGCAGAACACCCCGCCGATGATCCAGATGGCCCAGAATGGGATGCGCCAACCGAAGAGGTTGTCGTAATTGCCCGAGAAGAGCATGGTCAGGGCCACCAGCGTGCAAAGGCCCATGATGGTTCCGCTGATGGCATTGCTTACCCGGTGCTCGTAACGATAGGTATCCCAGCGACCGTCATCGACGGAATCAACCTGCCTGTTGTAGGCACGGAGGTTCATCATCCTATGGCTTGTTCCAGCGTGGACCAGTAGGAAGACCCCCAGAGCCAGAAGAAGGAAGAAGACAAACCCTCTGACCTGATCGGACCAGCCCCAGATCAGGTATCCGGCAGAGTTGATACCCACATCCAGGAGCACGACAGCCAGACCGCAGACCAACTCCCAGGTAGTCTGCCGATAAACTCGCGAGCGCTCCTCATCGGTATAGAAATCCGCCACATAGGGATGCCTGCGGCGAAAGTCCTTCCTGGTGGAAATCGCCGGTATGAGACAGGCCAGGCCCAGGACGATGCCAATCATCAGAGCAAGAAAGGCCAGACCATTCTGGGCGTCGGTCGGTTGACTGACTCCGGCGAAAAGACCACCGAAAGCCAGTCCCAGCATGATAAGGGCAATTCCGAAAGCCATCCGAAGACTGTAGACATTGCTGAAGGAGGCGTAGCCGGTAACGTCTTCCATAGCAGACGGGACAGGCGGCATAGTCGCATGGATTGGCGGAGTCGCCTGGGTGGTTTCCTGATGGTCCGGCCTGGATGCACGCTGCCCGGAACCCGGGTGCCGAACATCACCCAGGACCAGGTCATCAAGGGTGCAGCCGAAGAGGTCACAGATGGCCAGAAGCTTGTCCATCTCAGGATAGGCCTTGTCCGACTCCCACTTGGACACCGCCTGACGGGACACCCCCACCAGCATGGCCAGCTGCTCCTGAGTCATGTTGCGCTGCGAACGCAGATACTGCACGTTGGTTCTGAAACTCATAACGTTCTTTCTCCCGATCGACAGAATGCCGATTCAACCAGCAACGAGACCATGATGAAACGTGCAGGCCCCCGACCACCACCAGCTTTGGGTTGCGCCCGGCAAAGACACCGATATTCTCCGTCAACCGACGGTTGCATCCTTGCTATTCCAAGGAAGCAACCAGCCACTTCACCCCAGCCAGCCTGATGACGGCCCACCATCGATTCCCCCTTCTGGCAAGAAATACACCCTCTATCCGTTCACGATACATACCCTTCGGGTGGGAGATACTGCTCCCCCACCCTGAATCATCCCCGATTCGACCCTGAAAACACCCTGACAGGAGCTCTCGCCATGGTCTTATAGAAGAAGAGACCAGACAGGCGACGACCGAAAGGAAGGCAAGGATGCAGCATCGGAAGGCTAAGGATCCATACGCACAGACCCCACTCATTCTGAATAAGATCTGCTATGACTATGGAACGCGGCAGAAGCAGAGCACCAGGGTGTTGGACGAAATCAGTCTGGAATGTCAGGCTGGGACCTGGACGGCCATCATGGGTCCTTCAGGCGCCGGCAAATCGACCCTTCTCTATTGCGCCGCTGGATTGCTCCAAGTCAGGCAGGGCAGTGTGGCCATCGCCGGTGAGGACCTGACGCGAATGAAAGAGAAGGAGCTGACCCAACTCCGGCGCGACCATATCGGCTTCGTCTTCCAGGACTACAACCTGGTCAACGCCTTCACCTGCCTGCAGAACACCATGCTGTCCAGCCTCTTCGGCGGCAGGAAAATCTCCACCCAAGCGGCCCTGTCTGCCCTGTCCAACGTCGGATTGGAGGGATATGCCAACACCTATCCGGCAGACATGAGCGGAGGCCAGCAGCAGCGCGTGGCCATCGCCAGATCCCTTGCCGCCAGCCCGGAGATCATCATGGCCGACGAGCCCACCGGCGCCCTGGACACCCATAGCTCGCGGGAGGTCATGGACCTCTTCGAACTGGCCGTCCGAAGCGGCCAGACCATCCTCATGGTGACCCACGACCCCAACGTCGCCGCCCGGGCCCACCGCGTCATCTTCCTCCAGGACGGACGCATTCAGGCAGCATGCCCGGGCGGAGACCCACAGACCATAGCCCAGCAGCTGGCCAGCATGGATGCTGTCCCAAACGAGGAGGCCTTCAGCCCTCCTCTGGCAGTTCCATCCGATCAGCCTCGGTGATGGTACGAATTACCCGGCAGGGCACACCCACAGCCAGGGAGTCAGGGGCAATGTCATGGGTGACCACGGATCCGGCACCGATGACCGCACCATCGCCGATGGTCACTCCCCCGGCCACAGTCACGTTTGATGCCAGCCAGCAGTTCGATCCGATGGTGATCGGAGCGCCCAACTCGTAGTCGTAGAGGGAGCCATCCTCATGGCGCCTCAGATTCCGCTCCTGCCACCGCAGGGGATGCAGTGGGGTGGCCAGGGTGACATTGGGGCCGATCATCACATCGTCGCCGATCTGCACCGGGCAGGTATCCAAAACAGTGAAGTTGAAATTGGCGAAGATGCGCGAGCCAAGCTTGGTGAAGCACCCATAGTCGAAGTAGATAGGCCCCATAAAGTCGACGTCCTGGCCATGCTCGGGCACCAGATCGTCCAGAAGCCGGCTGCGCAGGTCCCGCTCCTGCTCAGAAGATGCGTTGAAAAGACGGCAAAGTTCGTGGGCCTTGACCCGCAGCTGGCCCAGTTCGGGATCCGAGGCATCATAGAGCTCGCCAGCAAGCATCCGCTCCCTCTGCGAGCGCCGATTCCCTTTACCGGCTCCGCCAGCCGAATCTGTCAGTTTTGAATCTTTGTCCATAGTCATCCAATCATTCCCGCGTCACTTCACTGTCACTGCTATAAGTTTGTACTGCTTGCAGATGCCCTATCCATGTAATCGTCTGGGTCAGACAGCCGACAGCCACACGTACATTCGTCATCCGGTTGCGGACATACGTTCACTCCCAGGGTCAAGCTTGGTAGATTGGAGGCAGCTGAGGACCATGGCGAGGAGGAAACATGCGGTATGAGGTGAGCGAGACCATCCCCGATGATGCCAGGGCCATTCGTACGGCCGTATTCGTAGAGGAGCAGGGCTTCCACAACGAATTCGACCAAACCGACGATGCCAGCCTCCATATCGTGGCCTATGACGGGGATGAACCCGTCGGGGTATGCCGGATCTTTCCCGACCGTGACAAGACATGGACCCTTGGCCGGTTGGCGGTTCTGAAGCCCTACCGCGGTCAGCATCTGGGCGCCAATTTGGTAGGCAAGGCTGAGGAAACCGCTCGGAACCAGGGGGCTGACCGGCTCACACTCCACGCTCAGGAACGGGTGGCAGGCTTCTATAGAGCTTTAGGATATAGGGACATGGGCATTCACGACCAGGACGAGGGATGCCCGCACATGTGGATGGACAAGCCGCTAACGGACAGCGATGGAAACGAGCCGGAGGACAAGGCCTCATGAATCTGACCGTCGATTTTGCCAGCACAAGCATCGCTACGAATAAGGATCCCATGGGAAGGTCCGAACAGGCCATCTCCAGCTTCAGCGATGCCGTCATCTTCTGGTTCCGTCAGAATTTCGGAAAAATCATCCTACTAATTGTCGTGGCTGTCTGCGCTGCCTTGATCTCCAAGATTGTAGCAGCGGCCATGCGACGTGCCCTGGAACGGACCAACCTGCCCAGTGCCTCCATCTTCGTCAACATCGTTCGCGCCCTGATCTGGATCTTCGCCGCTGCCACAGTCCTGCAACCCGTCTTCGGAATCAACCCATCCACTGTGGTCGCCGCCCTGGGCGTCAGCGGCCTGGCCCTCTCCTTCGGATTGAAGGATACAATCGCCAACATCGTCGGCGGCTTCGGACTGATGGTCAGCAAGGTGGTCCAGCCCGGCGACATCATCACCATCCAGGGCACCACCGGAACCGTCCGCGACGTGACCTGGCGTCATACCATCGTCATCGACAGGACCGGCAACCAGCTGCTGATCCCCAACTCCATCCTCAACACCACGGCGCTTGAGAAAATCACCGAGGCCGGCGAGGCCGCCACCACCGTTCCCTTCACCCTGCGAGGGGATGCCGATATAGCCAAGTCCTCCCGTTCCATTGCACAGGTGGTTGCCCAGGCAACCAAGGGCATGGCCATGCCTGCCAACCCGCCCATTGTCCAACTTCAGGGCTTCACCCCTTATGGCATCAAGGGCCAGGTGGTCATGTTTGCCAAGCAGGGTGTAATCGCCGCCGATATGCAGGATGCCGCCACCCGCGCTCTGGCCGGCCAGGACTACCTGGTCCAGGAGGCGGAGCTCCCATCGGGGAAAGGCGTAGACCAAGCCAACTGATTGCTGTAGGTTTTCGTCTTGAATGACTAGCGGACGTACTGGCTGACGCTTTTCATCTTGAGCAAAGCGTCAGCCAGCCAACGATAGATATCATCCCATTGGTCTTGCTTGTAATCAGTATGCCTCGTCAGAGTCAGGTGGCGTGACTTCTTGTCTGCATCCTTATCATCCCATTCCAAATCACCCTCCTGGCCTGACAGGTCGCTCTCGACCTGAGACTTTTGCTCAAGGAAGTCCGCATATTGCGCAGGATCATGAAAGAGGAATTCAACGGTGGCGTACCCGTCCCTGATGCCGATGAGGCCTGCCAGATTGCATCCGGACACGGGCGAGCCAAAACTCAGCAGGTACCGCGTATGGTCCGCTCTGGTAAAGGCCGAGCCGAAAGCGGCCATGAAGTCATTCCTGGCCTTACAGAAGTCAACGAACCCATCCCAGAACATGGCCCTCACCTTCGAGCGGTCCAAAGACTCCATATCACCTTGCGAAACCTGGTAACGAGAACGAAAATCGTCAAGGCTGATGCCCCCATGTCCCCAAAACGTCCAGCCATTGATTGAGCTGCTGTTCGCCCCAGCCAATTTGAGAACATGCGAAGCCGCTGACGAGGGACTCTCAAATTCACGTCCATCCGAGACCCTAATCATCATCTCTCCAGTAATGAGGGCACTGGCCTCATACTTGCGAGAAAGACTCTCCAGTCGATCGCCAGGCTTCAGCAGGCCACTGGCACCCAACATGTGCAAAGAAACCGTCTTTGTCGGAATCTTCGCCTGCTTATCAGCTTTGTACTTGTCAATAGTCGCACGATCGATCTTCGGCATAGACCAGACTTCCAAAGCCTTGTCAGCTAGTCGACACGTCCTGGCCTCGATGGACTCAGCGTTCCATGTCTCCGCACCACGCAACTCACGTGAAATAGACAGGTATTCATCCTGATACCCACCGACAATTCGATCCCTCTTCTGCTTAAACAGCCCATCCGAGAGTTCCGAGTTATAAGCGGTCAGAGTTAAATTACCCAGCTTGTTGATATGCTCCGCAAAAACCCGTTCGCAATCAGCACCCAACATTTGCCGCCACTGCTCATGAGCGAGCGCATTCTGGGGCAGAATATGCTCAATGGTGTAATTCCTGGAGGAGAAGTCAATCGGGTTCTTAGGATGGTACGCATTCTCCAGTGTCGTCAACATGTAATTACAACGCGAAAAGGGATAGAAGTCGCGCGAAAGAAGGGTCTGACGAAATTCATTGTCATCAGGCATCCGATGGCTTGTTCCAGCCCCGCCCAGCAAGGCTGCCTCAAAAGCCTGCCGATAGCCGGGTGACCCATCTTCCTTTACCTGTCTGAGACGTGCTATGACCGAAAGCGAGAACCGGTTCAGCCCGTTGTTGGACATCTGGCAGGCAATGCGGCGGAAGAGATAACTCTCCAACAGCTTCAACATGGATACAAAATCACTCCGACTGAAGAGGTCATCCCCCTCCTGGTAATCATCCAAAAGGGTCATGAGCAAGGGGTTGATGACAGACATATTCAGAGCACGAATGCGATCAAACAATCGATCTATTTCAGGATCATCCCCCGAGCTCGAAGTAATGCGCGAATAATACCCGGCAAACTTGCTCATCTGATCAAGAAGCCCGACTATTTGACCATGGTTATCGTAGCCATTGTTGGTCACGTAGTCTTTAAAGAACCGGTATACGTCTCGTGTAGGCACTGGTCTGGGGGCGTTGATGATGGCAAGCCAATCATAAAGAAAATCATCAAAAACGTCATTATAGATATCCACGCCAAGCTTTATTTCAATTATTCTCCAATGATCTTCATACAACTGTCCCTGCATCTCCAGGGGCTGCCGCATAAGCACATAATTACGAACCAGATCTGCAGTCGAAAGGTCCTTACCGGTTGAGTTCATGGACTCAAAGATGGCCTGTGGATCATCCTGACCCTGCGTCAAGGAGATCGACACTACTTCCAAGCGCCTGAGCCCAGCCCACACGCTGTTCGGATCCCTCATCTCCTTCAATTGACCACTGAACCATTGGAAGTTATCGATGATTCTATGGGACTCACTTGTAATCGGGGCCCTAGGATCCTCCAAATGGTGAATGACAGACTGGTATTGGTCATGATCACCCTGCGAGAGGCATAAACGATAATGCCCTTCGCCTTCTCGACAGGAATCAATCAGATATTCATCTATGATTTCATTGCGTGAAAACTGCAATTCATCGGCCTGGTTTGGGTGGCTATCTGCATAGGCAGCAAGTGCTGCTAAGAGAAGATTTACGGTCGTGATTCTCTGCTGACCGTCGATAATGAGAGCCTGTGTTACCCCATCGGCGCCCATGGTGCCCTCTTGAACCCATACCACTGAACCCATGAAATGGGCGCTTTCGTGTAAATGCCCGATGTGAAGCACATCGTCCCAAAGCTGCTCGCATTGTTCCTCATCCCAAGAATAAGGGCGCTGATACACAGGAACGATAAAACGCTTGCCCTTATCGGCAATCAGACTCAGCAGCTTAACGGGACCAGCATCCATAGGGAACCTTGCCTTACCAGCGAGTACAAGAGCGGACGCTTCTATTATAGGAAGCACTCGCTGCCGCAGTCAGGCCGATACACCCTCAATCAGATCGGTAATCAGATCGGTGTAGGTGATCCCAGTGGCCTCCCAGGCCTTGGCATACATGGAGATGGGCGTAAAGCCAGGCATGGTGTTGATCTCGTTGACGATGACCCTGCCCTCGGACGTCACAAAGCAGTCGACACGGCTCAGACCGGCGCCGTCCACGGTTCTGAAGGCCTTGGCGGCCAGGTCGCGAACCTTCTGAAGAGTCTCCTCCGGCAGGTTCGCGGGGACCTCCACGTGGGAGGCGGAGGAGTCCACATACTTGCTGTCGAAGTCGTAGAAAGCCTCGTCCTGGTCAGCCTTGTCCAGCACCACCTCGCCAGGCCAGGCTGTGCGGGGCTTTCTGTCCTTGCTGGAGGCGAGCACGGCGCACTCGATCTCCCGCCCCTCAATGCCCTCCTCCATCAGGACCCGCCAGTCGTGCCTTGCAGCCTCGGCGACCGCAGCAGCCAGGGCTTCGCCTTCGGGCTCTTCCACTTTGACCACGCCAAAGCTGGATCCCGCACGGGAGGGCTTGACGAAGAGCGGGTAATGCAGCTCCGCCTTCTGCACAGCGGCCAGCAGGTCGGCCCCGGATTGCTGTTCACGGGAGTCAATGGTGATGCCCGGAGCCACAGGTATACCGGCCTGACTGAGCAGAATCTTGGTGTAGTGCTTGTCCATGCATGCGGCAGAGGCGAAGACCCCGCACCCGACGTAGGGCAGACCCATCATTTCAAGCAGGCCCTGCAGAGTACCGTCCTCACCGTAAGGGCCGTGGAGCACCGGGAAAACCACGTCCACATGCCCCAAAGGCTCCAAGGACCCGACGGACCTGGAAGGCTCGGATCCAGAGACCAGGTCGTCATGGTCGCCGATCAGAAACCCATCCCTGCCACGGGCCATGTCGAGGATGATCGGACGGCTGCCTTCGGTTATCTGCACGGTTGGCAGACTGGCATCGCCCAGACCCCACTGCCTGGGATCCTGGCCGCCGATGGTCCATCGGCCATCCTTGGTGATGCCGATGGGGATGGGCTCATATCGGTCGGTATCGATGGCATTGAGCACGCCGGCCGCCGACACGCAGGATATGGAATGTTCGTCGGCACGCCCGCCATAGAGCACCACAACACGTTTCCTGACCATCATCCCTCGGCTTTCCTCATCCTGGACATGATTTTCAACCTCATGCACCTGCCCAGGCAGATACATCATTCAAGACAGCAGAATATCCCCTTGCCAGGCGGAAAGGCCCGGACACAGTCGCTCATCCACAAGCTTGGCACGAACAGGCATAACAAGGCCGATACAGCAGTCAGACAAGCCAGGCGCACATCCTGATCCGGAAACCATTCATCGCCGATCAATAGGTTGATAGCGCACGCTTCACAGCCTTCGTGCACCCTCTATAGCCCTCAGGATTTTCTGATGGACACCATTCTGATGGTGGTCAGACTCATTCTGCAGTGATATGCCCACCGAACAGCTCGTCAATCATGCCCCGGCAGCTCAGACCCTGATCCAGCACATGGCTCATGGCCGTAGCCAGCGGGGTCGCCACCTGGTAGCGCTTGCCCAGGGCGACGACAGCATCAGTGGTGGGTACGCCCTCGGCGACACCCTTGCTGACGCGGGTGGCCTCCTCAATGCTTTTGCCCTGACCCAGATTGAAGCCGAAAGTATAGTTCCTGCTCAGGGACGACCCACAGGTGGCCACCAGGTCGCCCACCCCGGCAAGACCCGCGAAGGTCTTGGACTTGGCACCGCAGGCCTCCCCCAAGGCAGTGAGTTCAGCCAGCCCCCTGGCCTGGATCATGGCGGCTGTGTTCTCCCCGAATCCAGCCCCCCGTGACATCCCCACAGCCAGTGCAGTGACGTTCTTCAGCGACCCGCACATTTCCAGGCCGATCACATCGTCAGAGACGAAGGCCTTGAAATAGTCGGTCGTGCAGGCACGGGCTACTCTCATGGCGGTATCGGCATCCGCGCTGGCGACCACGGTGGCGCTCGGTTCGCGGGCGGCCACCTCCTTGCTCAGATTGGGACCGGATACGGCCGCAAACCTGGTTGGGACCAGATCCAGCGTCTGGCAGACCACCTGATCCATCCGCCTGTCGGTAGCCCGTTCAATCCCCTTCATCAGGGAAACCGCAATGGCATCATGACCCAGCAGACCCTTGAATTGCGTCAAGGCCTCACAGGCGTGCTGAGCGGCTATGGCCACGACCACGATTTCTGCACCCGAGACTGCCTCGGCCCGGTCGCTCTCAGCGATGATGGCGTCTGGCAACCTCTTCACGTTCGGCAGACGGCGAGTATTCGAATGTTGACTGTTGATTTCGCCCACGACATCCGGGTCGATGTCCCACATGACCACCTGATTGCCTGCATCAGCCAATACCTGGGCAAAAGCGGTTCCCCATGCGCCTGCTCCCAATACCGCGATCTTCGTCATCATTCTCCTTTGCATAATGCCGTGCGCACGGGAACGCCGACCAGCAGCCTCATTCTTGTCTCTACCATCCTATGACACCACCGCCAGGCAGCAAGAATTAGGGGCGGGTTCCGGCCTTATTGCTCGCTTCTGGGCCGACGGGTCATGGTCACATAATCGAAATATCCAGCCTTCGGGGGCTCCTCGCCACGGATCTCGGCCATGACCTCTTCCATCCGATTGCGCAGGCGGACGCAGAGGGCATGTACGGATTGCTTGGGAGGTTCCGCACCCCACTGATCCATATCTTCCAGTAGGTCGGAATAGTCAAGGAGCCTGTCATAACACATGACCACGTTCTTGCGAGGCCAGGGCCACTTGTGGTTGATCGAAGCAGCCCCCCAGGTGATGCTGGGATAGAGTGGGACCATACGACCCAGCTGCCGCGACGCCTCCAAGGCGATGAATCCGACCCCGGGCTTGAGCGACATGGGCCACTTCAGCGGGTCACGGGTCACGGTCCCCTCGGGCCAGATGGTCAGCGGCCTGCCCGAGGTGATGATGCTGATCGACTCCTCCTCAATTGACCTGGCCTTGCCGGACTTGCGTTCAACCGGCTGCATGCCCACCATGCGGAACCAGCTGCCGATAAGGGGCCAATGGGCCATCTCGGCCTTGGCCATATAGCGGGGCCGACGACCCAGGTGGAAGAGGGCCATCATGGGAATGAAAACGTCGAACTGGGTCACATGGGTGGCTGCGGTGATAAAGGGCCCGGTCTCCGGAACCCGCTCCAACCCCCAGGCATAGACCCGGCAGGAGTCACGCACCACCTGGGAGACCCCGCGCAATAGGCGGGTGGTCCCCACGGGGTGCTGGCCGTCTATCTCGTCCAGTTCCGGTGTGCGATGTCCAGTGGGATAGTAGCGCGTTGGATCCACCAACCTGTGCCGTTGGGCCAGCAGGGCCACCTGCCGGTCGGACAGGGCGGGCACCGCAGACCGGGGGGAGGGTTTGCCTTTGGAAGCCATCTATGTCCGCCGGATCAGTCGATCTGCGCGTCCAGGGCCAGCAGCTTGTCGCGGAAGTCCTCGTAGCCGCGGTCGATCAGGGATATGCCATGGACGGTGGAGGGGCCGGAGGCCGTCAGTGCGGCGATCAGGTGGCTGAAGCCGCCACGCAGGTCGGGCACATCGATGTCCTGGCCGGTCAGCGGGGTGGGCCCGAAGATGACCGCCGAGTGGTTGAAGTTGCGCTGCTGGAAGCGGCAGGGCAGGGATCCCAGGCACTCCTTGTAGAGCTGGATGGTGGCGCCCATCTGAATAAGCGGCTTGGTGAAGCCAAAGCGATTCTCATAGACGGTCTCGTGAACGATGGAAAGACCCTTGGCCTGGGTGAGGGCCACCACCAGGGGCTGCTGCCAGTCTGTCATGAATCCGGGGTGCACGTCGGTCTCGATGGCCACGGGCCGCAGGTCGCCGCCCGGATGCCAGAAGCGGATGCCGTCGTCGCGCACGTCGAACTGGCCGCCGATCTTGCGGAAGACGTTCAGGTAGGTCATCATGTCGGGCTGGTGGGCGCCCTTGACCATGATGTCGCCATGGGTGGCCAGGGCGGCGGAGGCCCAGGAGGCGGCTTCGATCCGGTCGGGCAGGGAGGTATGGGTGAACCCCTTCAGGGAGGGCACACCCTCGATGCGGATGGTCCTGTCCACGTCCACGGAGATTTGCGCACCCATCTTCTGCAGAACCGCCACCAAGTCCATGATTTCGGGCTCGGTAGCCGCGCCTGACAGCTCGGTACGCCCCTCGGCCAGGACTGCCGCCAACAGGGTCTGCTCCGTTGCGCCCACCGAGGGGTAGGGCAGGTGGATCTTGGCCCCATGCAGGCCGTCCGGCGCTGTGATGTGGATGCCAGCCTCATGCTCCTTGTCGACATTGGCCCCCAGCTTGCGCAGGGTCTCCAGATGGAAGTCGATGGGTCTGCTGCCGATGCGGCAGCCGCCCAGAACGGGGATGAACGCCTCCCCCATCCGGTGCAGGAGCGGCCCGGAGAAGAGGATGGGTATGCGGGAAGAGCCCGACAGGGTGTCCACATCGGCCACATCAGCCAGCTCCACATGGCTGGCATCGATGGTGACCACGCCCTCCTGAGGACGAACGTCCACCTTGACACCGTGAAGCCTCAGCAGATCCGAAACCACCTGGACATCGCGGATTACAGGCACATTCTTGAGTACCGAGACACCCGGAGCCAGAAGGGCGGCCACCATGGCCTTGCTGACGAAGTTCTTGGCCCCACGGACCTGTATGGTGCCATGCAGGGGCCTGCCGCCCACCACATGCAGCACATCATCCTGAGTATTCACCTTGGGCATTTATCGGCTTCTTTCTCGTATCCGCTCAGAGCCGGGCTTTGGCACATCATCGGCCCTTATTGCAAGTCTGCCACAGGGGGTGTGGGGACACCGTGAATTGTCGCCTCAGGCATAGAGCGTCCACCCTGTCAGATACTGGTCAGGCGCCGGCTGAAACGAAGGGGGTCAGCATGGTGAAGCCCATGATCAGCAGCAGCATGATGAAGAATGGGCAGGCCCAGGCGCCATAGACGTTCGTGTAGGTGCGGTTTTCATGCAGAAAAGCGGCAATCCGATGACGGCCCAGGTAAAGCACCAGAACGGCCGCCATCATGCCTGCCAGCATCATGAGCACGTTTATGTAGGAGGACATGTTGTCGCTCATGAACCCGAGAAGGACTTCCAACCCGTCGCTGACGACCAGGTTGTTGAACACGTGCAGGGCCATGGACCAGAAGATGGAGTATTCGCAGGCCAGATAGCCCAGGAGCAGACCCATGATGAAAGCAAAGAACCCCTGGCCAAGGTCGCCATGGAAGAAGCCGAACATAACGGCGGAGGTGACGATGGCGAAGACGTGCCCATAGGGTTTCAACGCGTTCAGGATGGCCCCTCTGAAGACCAGCTCCTCGATGACGGGGGCCAGCAGGCTGACGTATATAAACATGGGAATGGTACCCGAGGCCTGCTGGATCTGCTGGGTCGTAGTCCAGGACTGCTGCACTCCCAACCGCGCCGCAGTCCAGTCCATGCCCGACTGATACCAGTCAGCCACGGTCTGCCCGGTCAGCGTCAGCGCAAAGCATCCCAGCAGAACCTGCCAGGTCATGGGGTGCAGATCAGTGTGGAAAATGCCCGAGGGACCGGAGTCGCAGATCTGCCGGCGTCGTGTGAAAACCAGGAAGCAGAGGCCTGTGCAGGCGGCGATCAGATTGATGATGCCCCCATACTCCTTGTCGGCATGGCTCATCACATATATAAATCCCGAGTGAGCAGGCACCGGATCGAACACGGCATTCCACTCCATCTGAGCCAGAACACCGAACAGAAGGCCGACGCTGTTGATGATAAGCAGGTAGACCAGCAACAGGGCGGCCTGGCGGTTGAGCATGCCCCTGGCCGCACTCATCCATGCGCGATCCGCCGTGCCTCGTCTGGGCTTCTGAGTCTGCCCAGTCCCTGACGCATCGGCTTCCGTCGCTGTCTGCCCCATGTCACCATGCCCTTTCATGATCCTCTGCAGGTTTGGCCGTTCAGCACCGACCTCCAGCTGGTCCAAGTCTACGCCAACACCGGCGGCACCCATACGTCATGCTCTAGAGCAGGCCGGGCACGAACTTGAAGATTGCCAGCAGCAGGCAGAGCAGCAAATAGAGCAGAAACCAGGGCTGCCTCCAGGACACATAGGTTCCCTTAGGCGCTCGATAGCGCCGCCGGTAATCCAAGAGGCTGGCGCGGTGCAGGAAGAACATGAGCAACCCAGCCAGAACCAAGACCAGAGCCACTGCCAAAACCGACAGACGGGCGGTTCGCGGAGCGTTCATCAGATAGCGGTTGGGCAGGCCGGTGAAGAGCAGATCGCCGACCACACGGGCTCCGATGGCCCAGATCAGACCATACTCCAGGGAGCAGTATCCCAATGCCAGCCCCAGCAGGAAAATCCAAAGCCCAGAGACCGGATCACACTGGAGCAGGGCGCAGAGCAGGGATGCGGTAAGGATGGCAAAAACTCGGCCAAACCGACGCAGTCCGTTGAGGATGATGCCACGGAACACCAGCTCCTCAGCCAGGGGAACCGCCAGGAGGGCGTACAGGGCCATCATCGGCGAGGAAGCGCCTGTGACCAGCAGGCTGCGCGAGGCCAGGGAGGGGATGTGCAGAAGCAGGCAGAAGTGGTTGAGGAACTTGTTCAGTTCATGGACCATCCCCTGGCCCAGCAGGAGCACCGCTACAAGGGCCAGCAGAGCCGCCAGCGTCATTCTTCTGTCTGTGCGCCAATGAACGGCGTCCTGTCCTCGCTGATCCTCACCTCGAATAACGCTCCACTCTGAAGTGCAGGCATAAGTCAGCGCCAGCAGGACCGACAGGAGGGTAATCCCATCGGATAGGAAGGCGATGGATCTGGGGTCCTTGACCTGCTCCATGATGACAGGCAGGATCATCCCCGAACCGACCATGAGCACCAGAACGGATATGGCCAGGTAGACGAAAGCGAAGGCGGCCTGGCCGTTGACGGCGTGGAGAACCCCCGAACTGGCCGTGTAGGCGATGGACTTTTTGGCAGCGGGCTGGGCCGCAACTGCAGCGGCTGGCGTGGCAGTATCAAGTTCACTTGGAACGACAATCGGCCACGAACTGACCGGTGCCGGTCGGCTTGCTCCCGGGACGGATTCTGCCGAAACATTGGAAACGACCCTGGGGGCTGCCGACTCGGCTGAAGGACGGGTGCGGTTACGAGCAGATCGCCGCTTGGACGACCGACGTGCTCCTCCACTCCTTTTACGACCTCTGGTGGAAAGGCCCAGATGAGGACCATGCGAAGAGCCGGACGGCTTGGTTGCATCCGTCGCGGTATCCTCGGTTCCGGCGGACTCAGCCTTGGCAGCCACAGCAGCTGCAGCAGCCTCGGCAGCCTTGGCGGCGAGAGCCACCGAAGCACCTGGAGAGGATACGGATGTCGGCGAAGACGCAAACTGAACGACCGACTGCCTGCCTGGAGCTGCATTCCCAGACACGGAAGATTCAGAGGGGGCAGGCTGAACGGCAATGCCTCCTTGGCCGGTCTGCACGGGCTGACCGACATGATCCCTTTGCGCGAGCGCCGTCCCCTGTCCGTCGACAGCCTTTGACGAAACGACCCGACCACCGGTGCCGTCACCGGCGACTGCGGCAGGCTGAGCGACTAACCGTGGAGTCGAACAGACCCGACGCCCCTGATGATCGGCTCCGCTGGCCACGGATCGTGCAGCAGCACCGTTCTCCGCTGGAGCCGGGGAACCAGTGACCAGGGAATCCCAGTCCGCAACCGAACGACGGACAACGACCGGTCGGTCGGCGAATACCACGGGTGTCGCAGGCGCACCAGCAGAAGCTGCGGGCGCAGAGACCTCCGGATTCGTTTTCGCGGACATCGGATCCCCAGATCCGGAAGCCGAGGGCGCCCCGGCCGTAGTCATCGACTTGGGTTCGGCTGTTTCGACTGCGGAAGGAACGGGAGCGGAAGCTTTTGATGACTCCTGCTCGACCTTGGAAGGTACCGGGACAGCGGAGTCGACAGCATTGGCAGACGGTGCGGAAGCTGCAGGTTTGCCTGCACGGGTGCTTGTGGACGGCTTACGACGCTTGGGCATATTCCAGGAGAAGACCGGGCCTTTGTTCGTCTCGGGCTTGGTCCAGGACCAGACGACCTTGACTGCAGGCTTCTCAGGCTGTGCCGAAATCTCTGTGGCCGTCCCGGTGGCCTTGGAAGCCTCCAGCTCTCGGCGCACCACCACACGCCGCGGGGATGACTCTTGGCCGGAATCCTTTCCGCTCTGCCCGTCAACTGGCAGGTCTTCCGGGGGAAATGTGGGAACCTCCGGTTGACTGGCCATGGTGACCGAGTTCAAAAAATCATAGGACCCGGGAAGCACCGAGGGTCGTTCACCGACTGGCATGGCACCCTTGTGCCCTTTGCCACCAGCTCCGTCATCACCTAGAAGAGCAGTCTTCCTATGGGCTATCCGCCCCGGGTAGGCCAAGCCATCATCCACGGCCTCCCCCGGCAGGCTCAAGGGTGGCAGGCTGATGGACCCTTCCTCATAGTCCCAGTGGCGTGCGTAGTCCTTGCTGGCACTGTGGCTTGCAGTCATGAGGGCAATAGAGGAGCGAGACACCTTCAAGCGCCCCTGATCGCTTTGGGCATCGGCAGACTCACTGCCGCTGTCGCGATCCTCATCATCCCTCATCCGTCGATGATCCTTCCCCTTCATGCACTACCGTACGACCGTCAAGGGCGTCCAGCGACACGAACCTTTCCCCATGTTCATATCAACACTACATACCCGAGTCTAGCCCGACCCCGCCCTTCCCTCGACGGAATCCCGACAATGGGCCAGCGCCATCGACCGTCTGCTCAGGCCAGCCCCGGCACGAATTCGCTCAGGGCCATCAGCAGGCATGCCAGGCAGAAGAGCAGGAACCAAGGCGCCCTCCAGGAAGCGTATATCCCCTTGGGAGCGCGATTGCTCCGGCAGTAATCACGGAGAGTCCTCAGCTTGAACAGCAGTCCGACGACTCCGGTCAGCAGCACCAGGATCATGAGCAGACCCAGGCCGATGCGAACCACCTCGGGTGCCAGGGGCATGTACTTGGCCAGCAGACCTGAAGAGAAGGCATTGTTGAGCATGTGCACCAACAGGGACCAGACCAACCCGTATTCCATGGCCAGGTAGCCCAGAACCAGGCCGGAAATGAAACCGAACAGGCCCTGGACCAAGGAGCCATGCATGAAACCGAAAAGCAGAGAAGAGGTAATGATGGCGAAGACCCGGCCAAAGCGGCGCAAGCCGTTCATGATGACCCCTCGGAAGACCAGCTCCTCGGCAAAGGGCCCCAGAAGAATGCCATAGAAGAGCATGATCGGCGTTTCCATGCCGCCGTCGCCGGATGCGGTCGGCGGATGCAGACCAGTACCGGACAGAATGGCGCTCAGTCCAGAGTTGGCCGCGCCGGCCACCAGCTGACTGAGGAAGAAGCAGGCCAGGGCGATGATCAACGCCAGCAGGCTGAATCTGCGCGCAGTGACCCAACGCACCTGGTCCTGGCCATGCCGTTCATGGCCGACGATGACCGGCCATTGACTGATCAAGGCAAACAGCAGGGCCAGCACCACGGAGATAACCACTGTCCAGTCACCTAAAGGACCGTTGTATTGCTCCTTGGAGGCGTGTGGGAAGAGCGCAGGCAAAACCACCTTGCTTCCCAAAAGACCTGCCAATGTCTCAATGGCCACATAGATGAAAGCAAAAGCACTTAGGGCATTCACTGCCTGTCGAACGCCCCAGTTGTGCACATCGCCGCTGCTGTGCCTCATGATAATCGCCCCTCTTTGCTTGCCAACCGGTCACAGTCGACCAATGACTGTCACATTCCATGGTAGGCGAAGAAGGGGCGAATGACTTTCATATAAGGGCACACGGCCCGTCGGTCAGATGATGCCGCGGTCAGCCAGGGGCCCAGGCCAGTCGATTTGACCCTCCCTGGCTGAAGTGACCGGCTCTTCGGGCATGTGCTGAGCCGGCAGGGTACGCGGCTTGAAGGGGAAGCGCTCGGCCCTTATGCGCTCATAGGCACGGATGTCATCCTCATGCTGCAAGGTCAGATCAATATCGTCGTAGCCGTTCATGAGCCGCCATCGCACGTAATCGTCCACTTGGAAGGGCAGGGTCACATCCGCGCAGGTGACCGTGCGAGCGCCCAGGTCCACGGTCATCTCGGTGCCGGGGTCCTCCTCCAGGATCTTCCAGAGCAACTCCACTGATTCCTGGGGCATGATGGCGGCCAGGACCCCATTCTTGGCGGTATTCCCATAGAAGATGTCGGCAAATCGGGGGGCGATGACCACGCGGAAGCCATAGTCCCGCAGAGCCCAGACCGCATGCTCGCGCGAGGAGCCGATGCCGAAGTCCGGTCCGGCCACCAGGATGCGGGCACCCGAATATTCGGGCCGGTTGAGTACGAAATTCGGATCCCTTCGCCAGGCGTAGAAGAGCGCATCCTCGAAGCCTGTCTTCTTCACCCGCTTCAGGAATACGGCGGGGATGATTTGGTCAGTGTCTACGTTGGAGCGGTGCAAGGGCACCCCGACCCCGGTTACAACGGAAAGTGGCTCCATGATGACCTCCTGCCTGCTGGATGGCGATGATGATGACGAATGATTGATGGGCTTACAGATCGGCAGGGGAGCAGATGGTTCCCTTGATGGCCGTCGCAGCAGCCACCTCTGGCGAGGCCAGATGCGTCCTGCCGCCCTTGCCCTGACGACCCTGGAAGTTGCGGTTGGATGTGGAGATGGAACGCTCTCCCGGCACCAGCTGGTCGGGGTTCATTCCCAGGCACATGGAGCAGCCGGCGTTGCGCCATTCGGCTCCGAAGTCCTCGAAGATGCGGTCCAGCCCCTCCTTTTCGGCCTGAATGCGAACGCGCGAAGAAGCCGGAACCACCAGGACGCGATGCAGGTTCTTGGCCTTGTGATGCCCCTTCATGATGGCCGCTGCCGCGCGCAGATCCTCGATGCGCCCATTGGTGCAGGAGCCGATGAACACGGTGTCCACGGCGATGTCGCGGATGGGCATCCCCGGCTTCAGACCCATATAGTCGATGGCCTCCTGGGCTGCCTGGCGCTTGGCCGGATCGGCGATCTTTTCGGGCACAGGCACATCAGCAGCTATGGGCAGGCCCTGTCCGGGATTGGTGCCCCAGGTCACGTAGGGGGTCAGCTGGTCGGCATTTAGGATGACCTCCTTGTCGAAGACCGCATCCGGATCGGTGGGGAGGGTCCGCCAGTAGTCCAGCGCCTGATCCCACATGGCTCCCTTGGGGGCGTGCGGCCGGCCCTCCAGGTAGGCGAAGGTGGTTTCGTCCGGCGCGATCATCCCGGCCCTGGCCCCTGCCTCGATGGACATGTTGCAGATGGTCATGCGTGCGTCCATGGACATCCGCCGAATGGCCTCGCCCCGGTACTCCAGAACGTGCCCTTGGCCGCCGCCCGTGCCGATTTTGGCGATGACAGCCAGGATGACGTCCTTGGCGCCTACGCCCGGCTTGAGCTGCCCGCGGACGGTGATGGCCATGGTCTTGAAAGGCTTCAGGCTCAGAGTCTGGGTGGCCAGGACATGCTCCACCTCGGAGGTGCCGATGCCGAAAGCCAGGGCCCCGAAGGCCCCGTGGGTCGAGGTATGCGAATCGCCGCAGACGATGGTCATGCCGGGCTGGGTCAGCCCCAGGACGGGTGCAAAAGCATGCACGATGCCCTGGTCGGCATTCCCCAATGGAAGCAGACGGACGCCGAACTCACGGCAGTTGCGCTCCAGGGTGGAGATCTGCAGGGCCGAAACCTTGTCGGCGATGGGCCGATCGATGTCGATGGTGGGGGTGTTGTGATCCTCGGTGGCGATGACCTGGTCCACGTGACGAATCTTCCGGCCTGCCAGGCGCAGACCCTCGAAAGCCTGTGGACTGGTCACCTCGTGCATGAGCTGCAGATCGATGTAGATCAGATCGGGCTCGCCGCCTTGGCCCTTTCTGACCAAATGATCGGTCCAGACCTTTTCCGCCATTGTGCGTCCCATATCGCCTCCTGAAAGCCTACGACCGGCCGGGGCGCCAACCTCATCGGCACCCCGCCGGCCTCTTACCACCGAGTATGGAACTGCCCAACCGTTATGAACTTTTGCATTTCATATACTGAGATGGCATAATTCAACCATGGACACACCTTCTATGAACGACGACGACAGATATCCCTCCGTAAACGATCCAAACATGCATCAGGAGGAGATTCATTCGGGCGTCGGCGTTCTGGACAAGACGGTGCGAATTCTGGACACCCTGGAGACCGGACCCATGACCCTGGGCCAGCTGGTCAACGCCACCGGGTTGGCCCGACCCACAGCCCACCGGTTGGCCATCGCCTTGGAGCGCCACCGCTTCGTGCTGCGGGACGCGCATGGCCGCTTCGTCCTGGGTTCCCGCTTCGCCGAACTGGCCGCCGCCGCCGGCGAGGATCGACTGCTGACCGCCTCGGGGCCCATCCTGCATACACTGCTCAACCGTTCGGGCGAGTCGGCCCAGATTTTCCGCCGCCAGGGCGAGGTCCGGGTCTGCATCGCCGCGGTGGAACGCGCCTCGGGCCTGCGTGACTCCATCCCCGTAGGCGCTCTGCTGTCCATGGAGGCCGGGTCAGCGGCACAGATTCTGCTGGCCTGGGAGGAACCTGAGCGCCTCCATCAGGGTCTGCGACACGCCAAGTTCAATGCAGCGACCCTGGCTACGGTCCGCAAGCGCGGCTGGGCCGAGTCCATCAACGAGCGGGAAGAGGGTGTCTGTTCCATCTCGGCCCCCATCCGCAACGGATCCGGGCAGGTCATGGCCGCCATATCCATCTCCGGACCGGTCAACCGCATGTCCACCACGCCGGGAAGGCGCTACGCCCCCCTGGTCATGGCCGCCGGCAAATACCTGACCGAAGCCCTGCTACGAGCCTCTTCTCCCGCCCGTCGTAGGGCCTGAGCGGGAATTCCTAACCCCTTGGTCCTGATCGCCGCTTGGTGGAACCCCAGGAGGCGATCAGCCCTGCCAGGGCCGTCAGGCCGCCCGCCAGAAATCCGGGCCGACGCAAGAGGTTGACAGCGTCCCCGGTAGAGGTGGGCACATGGCTCATGGCGAAGGTGTAGACCTTATGGGATCCCGGCCGCCCCACCAATTGCCCGAACTCCAGGAGCTGGGTACGCGGATGATGCGGATGGCGGATGTCGAACTCGAAGAGCCGTGCCGCCCGCTTGCTGGGCACCGGACCGTAGGAGCCGAATCCGCACGTGGGCGTGGCCCCCAACGTCAGATCCCCGCTGCGTCCGACGAAGCCATTGCGATGGTCATGCCCTGCGAAGAGGGCGAAGTAGCCCCGGTTCCGGGTCAGCAGATCATACTCGCCGCTGTCCTCGTCAGGACAGGAGACGCCCTCGCCCAGGTATGAGCCCGGGCAGGTGCGCGATTCGTCCAGGATGTAGCAACGGGAGTCGAAGCTTCGATAGCCCTGGACCGCATAGGCTGTGGTGGCTGGCACCGGCTTGAGCAGATCATAGAACTGGGGGATGGGCATGTGCTGGAAGATTATGGACCGGTTGCCCAGAAGGTCGGGAGCAGCCGCCAGAAAGTCCAGGGCCTGGTCCGAAGGTGAACCGTAGCCGCCTGCTCGGGCATAGTCACCAGAGTCCAGAAGGACCAGTCCCATGACCACCCCGTTTCCGTCGCAATCCGCCACAGGCAGGGCGAAAGTACCCGGGGCGCAGACAAAGGCCGTCTGGGAGGGCAGGGCCGACCCGATCAGCGCATGGACCCGATCAGGATGGGCGACCGTAGCCTCCGGGTTCAGACAGCCAGGCACCTCCCGATAGATGGCATCCATCTGATCGGTATCCAGACCGCACTGAAAATCGTGGTTGCCATAGGTGGCGACGAAGGGAATCCCGCGTTCGACCAACGGGCCGGTGATCAGACCAACGGTTCTGCGGACCAGATCCTCGGTGTGCTTGATGTTCTGCTGACGTACACGCTCGGCATCCCTGCGGTCCGGTTCCCGACGGTCCGCGGCTGCTTGATCCTCCCGGGGCTTGGAGGATCGTTTCAGAGAGGCTCCCCCAAGTCCCAGTGCGCCGCCCATGCTCAGACCAGCCGAATAGATGCCGTCCAGAGGGGTGCTCCAACGTCTCTTACGGAAGGTGTGCTCGTATGCCGTGTCGTAACCGGCCACCTGGTTGCCCGAGAAGACCACCAGATCGGGCTTTGCCGCATCGCAAGCCGCGCCTATCAGCCTGATTGTGTCCGGAGAGACCTTGGGGCCCTCCTGGACGTCGGCCAGCTGCAGAAGTCTGAACTTGCCCGAGTAATGGAACTGAAGTCGCCCCAGCCGGGCCGAAACGGACAGCGGTCGATCGTGCTCTCCCTCGCCGCCTTGTGGGGAGACCTGATCCGCTTGGTAATGCTGACTCATACACCTAGCCTACTTCACCCGGCTTCGCTCCCAGGCCGATCTATGCAGCCCCCTTACGAATCGGGTTCAGGCCTCGGCGTCACAGCAGCAGGCTGGCACGTTGGATGTTAGCTTGACCACAGTGATTGCGACGACAGCCAGGACCGGGCCGACAATCTTCAGGGCTGGCCCCGGTCTTGGTATATTGGATACGTTGCGGTTCTTAACGAGATAGAGGGAGCGTACCTCCATGGCAGAAGGACAAGAGCTCCTGTTGCGCAAGGATCTTGAGCGGGTCGTTGACCGCCTGCACCAGGAACGTACCCATGTGGCCCCCTATCAGGAGGATTACCGTCGACTGCTGGACAACCACGGCAAGATGATTCGCGCCGCCATGGTGGTCCTCTTTGCCCGGTCCGGATCAGGGACCGGAGGGCAGCTGAACGACACCGTCATCACCGGCGCCGCCGCCATCGAGATGCTTCATCTGGCTACCTTGGTCCACGACGACGTTCTGGACAACGCCCCCATCCGCCGCAACAAGCCCACGGTCCACACCATGCGGGGCAACAAGGCCGCCATCTATCTGGGAGACCTGATCCTCTCCCGCTACATGGAGATCATGGCCTCCATCGCCCCTGACACAGCCTTTATCCGTGAGCAGGCCGGTACGGTCTGCGAGATTGTCGGCGGCGAGCTCTACCAAGAGTCCGACCGTCACCACACCCACATCACCATCGACGATTACAACCGAGCCATCTCGGGAAAAACCGCAGCCCTCTTCCGCCTGGCCTGCCTGACCGGGATCCGCCTTGATGGCCAGCCAACTGACCCGGCCTTGGAACGGACCGCCAGAGACTTCGGCGGCAATCTTGGCATGGCCTTCCAGATCATCGACGACATCAACGATTTCGATCTGAATCGTGACACAGGCAAGCCCAAGCTGGAGGACATTCGCGACGGAATCTACACTCTGCCGGTTCTACTGGGATTCCAGGAGGATGAGAACTTCAGAACTTTGGTCCAACAGGATGATCCCGACCTGGTGGTCGACTACCTCAGAGCCCACCCCCAGTTGATGGAGAGCAGTCGGCGAATCGCCAAGGACTATCTGCAACGAGCTGCGGGCGGTCTCGACGATTCCCCCATGTCTGAGGGCGTACGCAACTTGCTGCAGCGAATTGTGGCCAGGCTGTCCGCCCAGGTCTGAACGAATCGACGCGTCGGAACCAGCGCAACTTAACGAAAGCGAGTGATGCCAGCCTGGTATCAGCCACGAACCGAACATCCGTCACATCTGCCACTTCATGCTCGTCATTACTCTCTGTTCTTAAACCTCACCGCCGCTGGCTGCCTATGATGGCAAAACTAAGACAGCAAATCCCCCGTTCCGAACCATGCGGTCCGAAGCGGGGGATTTACCGAAGGGGAAGGAAGGGTTTGAAATCAGTCGACCATCAGGCCAAGGCTACCCTAGCCGGTGCGCCATGAACCTTGGCAGGCTGCGGCCCGTTGCCGTCATCCGGCTTGTAGAAGGGTCCTTGGTGCAGGGTCCTCCTGGTGTAGAAGACCATGACTCCGCCCAGGACCAGGAAGAGCAGGAAGTAGACAATGCAAGTGAAGAGCAGGTTCGGCACTGTACTGGTGGGTGAAACTCCATCGGCGATGGTCTGGAAACCATAGACCAGCCACGGATAGCGCCCAAGCTCAGTCACCAGCCAGCCGCTGGTCGTCGCAGCGAAGGGGGCGAAGGTGAAGATGCCCATGATCCAGAGCTTCCAACGTGTCGTGAAGAGCGTATTCTTCTTCTTGCGTGTGAACCAGAGCACCAATGCCGATATCAGGGCAAAGGCAAACCCGATCCCGACCATCAGGCGGAAGACCCAGAACAGGGTGGTGACTGGCACGTAGTAGTTCATGTCCTTGCCGTACTTGGCATCGTACTTCTCGTGCAGCTCCTTGTTGACGGTGTTCATGCCCTTGACAGCGCCGGTTTTCTTGCCGTAAGCCAGCTGCGACATGGCGCCGGGAATCTCGACGGAGCCCTCAAGCTTATGGTCCTTCTCATTGATCAGAGCCACGGCGTTCCAAGGGGCGGGATCGCCGGTATCCTCGTAGATGCCCTCGGTGGCGGCCAGCTTCATAGGCTGATCAGTCACGATGTACTTGCCCTGCAAATCACCGTAGGTGATCACGCAGATGGAGCCGATAAGCCCAAGCAGAGCAGCCAGACGGATGGACTTGGTGAACAGGTTGACCTTGGCCTGCTTCTCGGAGTCGGCCTCGACAGCGGCCACGGCCTTGTCCTTGTTCCCCATATGCATCCTCAGCAGGCTGAAAGCACTGCAGCCCATGACCACGAAGGCACCTGTGCAGACGGCGGCGAAGAAGACGTGGGGGAACTCGATCCACAGCTGAGGATTGGACATAACGTCGCCAAAGCTGCGCAGTCGCACATGGCCGGTGGCCTGGTTGATCTCGAAGCCGACCGGATGCTGCATGAAGCTGTTGGCAGCCAGAATCCAGATTGCCGACATGGAGGAACCCAGGAAGGTCAGCCAGATGAAGACCGCATGCACGGCCGGCTTGAACCTATTCCAGGTGAACATCCACACGCCGATGAAAGTTGATTCCAGGAAGAATGCCAGCAGGGCCTCGATGGCCAGGGGGGCGCCGAAGATGTCACCCATGAACCTGGAGTAATTGGACCAGTTCATGCCGAACTGGAACTCCTGGATGATGCCGGTGACCACGCCGACCGCGAAGGAGAGCAGGAAGATCTTGGACCAGAACATGGTCATCTTCTTGTAGACATCCTTCTTGGTCACCACATAGGTGGTCTCCATGATGGCGACCGCCAGGGCCAGACCGATGGTCATAGGGACATAGAAGAAGTGGAATATCGTCGTCATGGCGAACTGGAATCTAGACAATCCCAATACAGTGAACATCGTTCCTCCCAATCTCTGCAGGGTTCGTCGGGCGCGGGTACACGGGTCGAATCCGGACGGATTCAGATATGACCAGGCTTGTGCCCACAAGAACCTTTCAGCTCTCCCCGACTTCGCGGCCCGGTCGCTTCCACGGGCTCCGGTTTCCTTACCGTCCAGTCCATGAACCGACGGTGCACGGTGACCGGCCGGGAAGCCATCCGCCAGGATCGGCGACCCGACAACCGTGCAAAATTCATTGCTCGGGAAACAGCCTGATGGTCATTCAACAGGGTTCCGTCCATCTGAATCTGACTGCTTCTTTAAGTATATCCCTTGACCGGCACCCTTGTCCACGTCAGAGACGTCCATGCGATAAAGTTCACGGAAACGGGCGTTTTCATGGTACAGGTCAACAGGCCGACCCTGCATGGCTATATGACCATCCTGCATGAAAATGACCTGATCGGCCTCCTCCAGCCCCTGCAGGTGGTGGGTCACCCAAAGAAGGGTGCGATCCTGGCTGACCTTGAAGATCATGGCCATGAGCCGCCGCTCGGTTATGGGATCCAGACCGATGGTGGGTTCGTCCAGAAGGATGATCGGAGTGCGCTTGAGCACGATCCTGGCCAGGGCCAGACGCTGACGCTGTCCGCCTGAGAGACGGCCGCCGGCCTCATCCACCGGCGTGTCGATTCCCTGGGGCATGTCATCCACCACCTGATCCAGCTGTACAGCCTTCAAGGCCTGGCGAACCTGATCGTCATCGGCCTGGGGAGCGCCCAGTCGCACGTTGGAGGCGATGGTGGTGTTGAAGAGGAAGGCCTGCTGGTTCAGATAGCCAAAGAGTTGGGGACGCTGATCCTGTAAGGCATCGACCGGTATTCCATTGATCAGGATGCGGCCACTGGTAGGACGCAGGTCGCCCAGGAGCAGCTGAAGGACCGTCGTCTTGCCCTCGCCGCTGGGACCGAGCAGGGCCACCCGCTGCCCGCCTTCGATTCGCAGGCTGAAGTCGTCCAGCAGCAGGGGGTCATCGGGGCCGTAGGAGAAGCTGACATGGTCGAAGACGATTGACTTGATCGGCCCCTCCAACCTGGTCTGTGCACTCGGTTCGATTCGCCGGGACTCGACGCGCTCGGTCAGACCGTTCAGATGGTCCAGCGAGTCCGTGTAGAGGGGGACCTCAGCCACAGCCTGGGAGACCACGATGAAGCAATCGACCAGGGGGAAAACCGCCAGGACCACGGCTGCCGCAAAGTCAGCAATGGAGGTGGAGCTGGTCATACGCAAATCCGCCCCAACAATCAGAGCCACCACCATGAGGGCGAAAATCATCTGGATGCCGCAGTTGCGCCAGCGTTCGAAGCGCTTCTGCTCTCTACGGCCGGAGGCAATGTCGTTGAAATCACCGGAGGCTGTATCGACGAAACGCCGCCGACGGCGGGTGATCACCCAATCCCCCAGGCCCATGTAGCTCTCGGTCACTGCGGTGTACTGGTCCTGCCGCCGTGCCTTCTCCATGTCGTAACGCCCGTCTGAATAAGCCAGCGAGACCAGCGGGACCAGAATCAGAATCAGGGCGAAAAGCAGGAAGAGCAGGAGCGAGGTCAGCCAGGAGAAGACACCCACGGCGATGGTGACCACCACCCACATCATGTAGGCCACGACCGTGGGGAAGATGGTGCGCAGGTAGAAGTTCTCCAAATGGTCCAGGTCGTCCGAGAGCATGCCCAGGACCGTGCCTGTACGCTCATGCTCGTTCAGGAAGGCCGCATCCTGCGAGAGGGTGCGGTAGAGCTGAACACGCAACTTGGAAACCACTCGGAGCACCCAGTCATGGCTCTTGATGCGCTCCAGGTACTTGAATGTGGGCCGTCCAATACCGAAAGCCCTGGTCAGGACCACCGGCACATAAACGGCGAAGATGTTGAAGGGGTGGCGGGCCGACCTACTGATCAGGAAGCCCGAGGTGAACATCAGCCCGGCCGCGCATACGAAGGTGATGGTCCCCAGGAAGAAGATAAGAGTAAGCAGACCCTTGTCCTGACGCAGATAGGGCCAGAACCAATGGTCGCGGTGCCAGATATGCATATAGCCCGACAGTCCGCGGCCGCGGCGGGAGGCTTTGGACGATCCCATGCCGTCTCTTTCGGCGGTTTCAGTCCTACTGGTAGTCGGCAATCTGGTTCCCTCCCATCTCATCGATCAGCGCATCCAAGGGACCGCCCTGTCCAATCAGCTCATGCGGATCGCCCTGGGCCACAATTCGTCCATGTTCCAACATGATCACCCAGTCCATATTGGCCAGCCAGTGCAGCCGGTGGGTGGCCAGGACGACCAGATGTCCATCCATGATGGGCAGCAGGGTCTGTTTCAGGTCATATTCGGTCTCGATGTCCAGGTGAGCGGTGGGCTCGTCAAAGAACAGAATCTCGCGCGAAGGGTCCAGGATGCCCCTGGCCAGGGCGATTCGTTGGGCCTGACCGCCGCTGATGCCGCGGTTGCCCTCTCCGATTTGGGTGCCCAGACCGTCGGGCAATGTTTTCAGCCAGTCGGTCAGTCCAGCCCGATCGGCTGCACGGGCCACTTGGGCATCGTCTGCATCTTGGTTATAAAAACGGATGTTGTCGGATACGGTGCCATGGAAGATGAAGGGGTTCTGGGGAATGTAGCTGATGTGCCGCTGCCAGGCAGCCACATTGCAGTGCTCCAGCCGATGACCATCCAGGTCGATCGTGCCTGCCCTGGGCTGGTCAAAACCGGCCAGTAGATCCATCAGCGTGGACTTGCCGGCTCCCGAGCGACCGACAATGGCCACCTTGGAAAAACCGTGCAGGTTGAAGTCCAGACCACTCAGAGCCAGAGGCTGCTCCTCCGTAGTACCGTCGGACCCACTGATCTGTGAATCTACAGCAGCACCAACTACAGTCCCTTGCGACGTTTTGGAACCGGACTCAGCCGAAACCGATTTCTCATTGCCGTCATGAGCCTCGGATGCCTTGGACTTGCGGCTCTTCTTGCTGGTCTTTTGGCTCTCGGACTTGGCCATGGCATCCATCTGCGCCCCGGCTGAAGCATTGCTCTCCACCGGCTTGGGGCCAGGATAGGCGAAGTCGATTCCTTCCAGGCGCAGGTGACTGTCTTCCTTCCACCCGGACCAGTCCAGTTCCTCCAAGCGCTTGGGCTCTGGCTGGGCCAGCATGTCCGCGATGTCATCGAGGGCGTTCTTGCCGTTCAGCGTGGCGTGGAAATCATCGCCGAACTGGCGGATGGGCATGAAGTACTCAGGAGCAAGAATCAGGGCCAAGAGGGCTGGGAAGAGCTCCACCTTGGCATTGATCAGATTGTTGCCCAAAAAGACGGCCATGATGGCGATGGCCAAGGTGGCGAAGAAGTCCAAAGCAAAGGTGGAGGTCATGGCCACCCTGATAACGCTCATGGTCCTCTTGCGGAAGCGGTCCGAGACCGAATAGATCTCGTCCTCGTATTCCTTGTCAATGCCCAGCATCTTTAGGGTCGGAAGGCCCAGGACCGTATCCATGAACCTGGTGTTGAGCTTACGGAACTGAGCGTACTGCCGACTGGAGCGATCCCTGGCCGCCAGACCCAGAATGACCATGAAGAAGATGAGCAGGGGCAACATGAGCAGGAGGATGAGCCCGGAACCTGCATCCTGGGTCCAGACCACTACCAGGACAATCAGGGGAATGAAGATGAGGTCCATCATCTTTGGCAGGACCGTCAGCACGTAGGTGCGTACCTGATCAAGTCCATCCACCAACATGGTGACGGCAGAGCCCGTGCCACGCCGAGCCAGAGCCGAGGGCCCCAATGAGAAGACCTTGTCCTGAATACTGGGCCGCAGCTCAGCCACGATGGCATCGGCACGATCGGTAGCAATACGATCCTTGGCCACGTCGCAGAGCTGCCGGCAGGTGTAGGCGGCCAGAAAGATCAGCACCGGCACCACCAGCACCCCGAGGTGCTTAAGGCGCCAGATGCGCACCAGGGCCAGGGTCAACCCATAGGCCTGAACCACCACGCCTATTCCCTGGACCAGGGACAGTGCAGCCAGCAGGCCCAAGGTGGACCGGACTCCGTCGAAACGGAAGAGATTTTTGTCAATCAATGCATTATCCTCCGGATGCGCTCCGGTCCTGTCAGCACTGCCCCCCTGCCTCCTTGAATTTTCAGACGGTCTCAGCCACGGTGACCGAAGGTGCCACAGGCGAGGTCAGGTGGGCACCATCGGTGTCCAGCCGCTTACGCTGGATGAAGTAGCTCCAGATGAAGTAGGCCAGCATGATGGGCAGGAAGATGCAAAGCACCACGGTCATGATCTTCATGGTCAGCGGTGATGCCGAGGCATCCTGGATCAGCAGGTTGTGTGCCGGATCATCAGCGATCATCACCCGCGGGAAGAGCCCGTTGAAGATAAAGGCGATGATAGCCATCAGGGTGATGCCCGAGCAGGTGAAGGCGTAGCCGCCGCGCTTCTTGAAGACGGCAACGTGGCCTCCGATGACCGACGCCAGGATGATTACGGTAATCAGCCAGGTGGACAGCGGACGTGCCTTGTAGAAGTCGGTGTTGAAGATGGCCAGGAGCACGAAGACGATCAGGGCCGGATAGGCGATCCAGTAGGCCTTCTCGCTGACGTTGAGCATCCGACGGGAATCCATGACACCCATTTTCAGGCTCAGGAAGTGCAGGCCATGAACGAAGCTGAAGAAGACGACAGCAATGCCGCCGACCACGGACAGCCAGTTGAACACGTCGAAGAACCCGGGCCAGGCATCGCCGTTCTTATCCATGGGGATGCCCTGGATCAGGCTGGTCAGCATCATGCCCAGGAAGAATGGCGCAAAGAGGGAACCGATGAAGTTGGCCCACTGCCAGACACCGCGCTCACGGCTGGTCAGCGCGTGGGAGGCGAACTCGAATGAGACGCCACGCAGAATCAGGGAAACCAGTACCAGGAAGAGCAGGAGGTAATACCCCGAGAAGAGGGAGGCGTACCAGAGCGGGAAAGCGGCGAACATAGCGCCGCCGGCAGTGATCAGCCAGACCTCGTTGCCATCCCAGTGGGGGCCGATGGCCCTCATGAAAGTGGCGCGCTCATCACCGTCGCGGGCCACGAACCTGGTAGCCATGCCAACGCCGAAGTCGAACCCTTCAAGTAGAAGGAATCCCGCAAAAAGCAGGCCGATGACAAAGAACCACAAACCTTGTAGAAAACTCATGCTAATGCCACTCTCCTCTCGCTCCTGCCGATCCGCGCACGGGCACGGGGGCCTCCACCATCCCGGCGGAAGCCGCAGTCGATCACGGTTTCCGCCGGAATGAGGAGGAGCAGGAGGTAGTCAATGATGTCGATGAACGCAGGGCCGATGGCCACCGTGGCCCAGAACAATCCGATCCGATGCAGGAAGGGGACGAACATGTGCCGCATCCTCATGACCTGAAACATGTTCGTCCTCCTCTCCCTCGTCGTCTAGCCCCTTGCGTCCCTTGAGACGCTGGTTCAGTTGCTCTCCAACATGGTACGCACGTCGGCCAATTCCAGGACCGACCGCTCGTTTACGATCCACTTCAGGACCGAGACCGCCTTGCCCTTGAGCTTCAGCGTGCCCATACGGTCGATTTCGGCAACCCCGGCATGAGGACCGAGAGAGCACACGGTCCCTAGGCTTCGGAAGGTGAACCGCTGGGGCTCCTGCCCCCGCATTCTGGCGAGGACATTCGCGGCCGCGGTATCAGCCTGGGCCATCGAAATCTGCGCAGTGGTCGGGTAGAGCCGACCCGATTGGGGGTCGGGAACGGCACTGACATCACCCACCAGGAACTCCTCTGGATGCTGCTCGACCGACAGGTCATCCCTGACCACTACACGGTTACGCTTCTGATTATACCCGGAATCGGCAATAACATGGCTACCACGCACACCCGTTGTCCAAATGATCGTATGGGCCTTGAACTCCTGATCATTGGAGACCACGGCATCCTGCCTGACTTCGGTAATGGGGGTGGAGGTGTGGAAGTTGACTCCGCGCTTGCGCAGGTAATCCACAGCCCAGTCGACCAGGTCCTTGCTGAACATGGGCAGGATCTTGGGCGAGGCCTCAATGCAATCCACCTTGACCTGATCCATGGGGAAGCCCAGGCGCTTCGAGAGCTGAGGCAGACGGTAGACCAGTTCGCCCAGGTACTCGATGCTGGTGAAGCCAGCGCCGCAGACAACGATGCTCAGATCCAAGGGATCATGGCTGGTCTTGTAGCGGGCCAGCGTCTCTTCCAGCTTCTTACGTGCCGCCAAGGCGGTGTCCACGTCGACGAGCGGCCATCCATACTCATCGGCACCCTTGATGCCGAAGGTTTCGGACTCGAAGCCAAGGGCGTTGATCAGGTAATCATAGGACAGAGGATCGTGATGCTCCAGGCTGACCCGGCGGTTGTCCTGATCGATGCCGACCACCTTGTCGACAATCAGCTCCACCGAATCGGGCAGGGACTTGCGCAGGTCGAAGACCACGTCCGCCGGCTCCTTGGTTCCCGCCGCCACCTGGTGCAGCTGAGTGGACTCATAGTGGTACTCGTTCTTATTGACAAGGACTATATGGGCATCAGTCTTTGCATGAGCCAGCTTCTTGACCACGCGAAGACCCGCGTAACCAGCTCCCAACACCATGATTGTCGTCATAATCACACACCTTTACCGAAAAAATCGTACAATGATTCATATACCGGGTGATGTTGCCCGATCAGCCGATGATTGGGTTCATCACTCAAGCTTCTATGCTCAACGTATCAGATTCCATCATCGGAAACTCTGACATAACAGTCTGCCGGGCCTCCTCTTTTTGTTTGCTTGCTCACACCGTGAACAACTCTCGTGGACACCTCCGTCCGCCGCTTTGCAGGACAGAAGCATTCCTGTAATCCATGGTAATGCGTAAACAAGAAGAGCGGAACACCGTGTCGGCATTCCGCTCCTTGAGACCTTACGTCCCTACCGCTGGGGTACCTGGACTCGAACCAAGAATGGATGAACCAGAATCACCTGTGTTGCCAATTACACCATACCCCAATTGGCTGTGCGACAACCGCTTGGACAGTTGCCACATGTCGTACCCCCGACCGGATTTGGACCGGTGTTGGCGCCGTGAGAGGGCGTAGTCCTAGACCGCTAGACGACGGGGGCTTCACTTTTCGCCGCGTACGAACCCGGTTCAGCAGGTCAGTAGCACAACAAAAAAGAAATATACCCGCTTAGAGGTTTTGGCGCAAGTTGGCCATCCTTCGGAGTGTTGTGCCCTTGCCCAGAATCTCCAAGGACTCGAACAGGGGCGGCGAGACGCGCCTTCCCGAGACCGCCACCCTGACCGGCCCGAAGGCCAGTCGGGGCTTATAGCCTCCCTCATCCACCAGCGCCTGAGTGAGCAGGTCGTGCAGGTGATCGGTCCTCCAGTCCTGGTCTGACACATCCTGCAGGGCGGCAATAGCCAGGTCCAGGACCTGCCCGGCCGAGTCCTTGAGCTGTTTGCGGGCGTCCGACTCGGGTTCCAGGTACTCATCCTGGCTGAGCAGACTCCCCACCATGCCGGAGACCTCGCCCAGCAGGCGCACGCGAGGCTGGACCAGGGGGGCGGCAGCGCTCAGAATCCGCTGCTCCCTATCGCTCAGGTCCTGCCAGCGCTCGGCACTCACCAGCCCGTCGCGCTTGAGGTAGGGCAGGGAGCGATTCAGGAAGTCCTGCGGTTCCAGCATGCGGATGTGCTCGGCGTTGATGGCCACGGCCTTGTCGATGTCGAAGTGGGCGGGATTGGCCTTGACGTCGCGGATGTCGAAGTGCTCAACCATCTCATCCATGGAGAAGACATCCCGATCCGGGCCGATGGACCAGCCCAGCAGGGCCAGATAGTTGAGCAGGCCCTCGGGAATAAAGCCGTGCTCCCGGTGCAGGAAGAGGTTGGACTCCGGGTCACGTTTGGACAGCTTCTTCTTGCCCTGGCCCATGACGTAGGGCAGGTGCCCGAACAGGGGCATGGCTCGGGCTATGCCCAGCTTCATCAGGTACCGGTAGAGGACGATCTGCCGGGGGGTGGAGCTGAGCAGATCCTCGCCGCGCAGGACCACGTTGATGCGCATCAGGGCGTCATCCACCGGGTTGGTCAGAGTATAAAGGGGATCGCCGTTGGGGCGCACGATCACATAGTCGGGCACGGACCCGGCCTTGAACTCGATATGCCCGCGAATCAGGTCGTCAAAGGCGATGTCCTCGTCGGGCATGCGGATGCGCAGGGCTGGACGGCGGCCCTGATCACGGAAGGCCTGACGCTGTTCGTCACTCAGGTCGCGGTCGTAGCCGTCATAGCCGAAAGCGGCAGGACGGCCGGCGGCCAGGTTGCGCTCCTTGATCTCCTCAGCGGTGGAGTAGGACTCATAGGCGTAGCCGGCATCCAGAAGCTGCCGGGCCACATCGCGGTAGATATCGCCGCGCTCGGACTGCCGGTAGGGGCCGTCAGGGCCGCCGACCTCCACACCCTCATCCCAGTCCAGCCCCAGCCACTTGAGGGCCTCCAGAATCTGCTGGTAGCTCTCCTCGCTGTCGCGCTGGGCATCGGTGTCCTCGATGCGGAAGACGAAGGTACCATGCGAGTGCCGGGCCTGGGCCCAGTTGAAGAGTGCGGTTCGGACCATGCCCACATGCGGGGTGCCGGTCGGCGAAGGGCAGAAGCGGACCCTCAGGTTCTTGGGCAGGTCGGGTTTGGCGTCGTGATCATGCTCATCAGTCATGGTTCCCATTGTGCCCCGGCAAGGCGACGTAGACCAATTCAGAGCTGGAGCTGGTATCAGCCCCGCTGCTGCTCCTGCTGCCGGTCCTTGCTGTAGGTCTCCGGAATGAACCTGGTCTGGTCGTGCAGTTTGGACCAGATGACCACCCGGCCCTGCTCCAGGGAACGCGGCACGTCGATGATCCGCTGGTTGTCCGAGCCCCGGAACTGGAGCAGGCTGTTCTTCCGATTCTCCAAGTAGCGTCCATCCACCAGCACGTCAAGGTAGGAGATCAGCTGGGCCTTGTCCGGGGTCTCCCCCGGCCGGTTCAGCTCCTCCCAGGTGTAGCCGGTCCAGCACCAGATGTCCTTCTCATGACCAAACTCGCGCCGGATTCGCTCTGAAAGGCCGAGCAGCATGGGGGTGTTGAGCAGAGGCTCCCCGCCCAGGTAGGTGATGCCCTGCACGTAGGACAGCGACAGGTCCTTGATGATTTGGTCCTCAAGCTCCCGAGTATAGGGATGCCCGGCGCCGAAGTCCCAGATGGAAGCGTTGTAGCACCCCTGGCAGCGGAAGGGGCAGCCACTGACGTAGAGGGAGCAGCGGATCCCCTCGCCGTCGGTCATGACCAGACGCTTGTAGTCCGCCACGATTCCCCGACTGAGCCGGCGACCGTCCCACTGGCCGGCCTTGGGATTGTTGGTCAGCGCAGAGGGAACCCCCGGACCACGCCCCTGCTCATGAGCAGCGAAGTCACGGTGGCCACCCGTCTTCCTCATGGATCCCTGTTTGTCCGTCATCTGGTCCTCCTCATGACAATGGCGGGCCGCAAACTACCCGGCCCGCCATTAACTGCGTCTTGTCAGAGCCTATTCGGCCTTGTCGTCGAACCACTCCTTGGTGGATCCGTCCTTGAGGACCACGTGGCCGGTCTCACCCTCCATGTGCTTGACACGGTGGGCGATCTCCTCGTGCCTGCCGTGGACCATAGGCCGCTGGACGGGGTTGCCCAGGTAACCGCAGGTGCGCTTGGTCACGTTGCACTTATCAGGATCGTCGTTGCCGCACTCGGGGCACTTGAAGCCCTCCTCGGTGGGCTCGAAGTCACCCTCGTAGCCACAGACGAAGCAGTGATCGATGGGGGTGTTGGTGCCCAGGTAACCGATGCCGATGTCGTAGGCGTAGTCCCATACAGCCTCCAGGGCCTTGGGGTTCTGCTGCATGGAGGGGAACTCGCAGTAGTTGATGAATCCGCCCGAGGCCAGGTAGGGGAAGTCCCGCTCGTAGCTGAGCTTCTCCATGGGCGTGGGCCGCAGCCAGACGGGGTAGTGGAAGCTGTTGGTGTAGAAGTCGTGGTCGGTCACGCCGTCGACTACGCCGAACTTCTCCTTGTCCATCCGGGCGAAGCGGTCAGTCAAGGACTCGGCCGGGGTGGAGTAGACCGAGTAGTGGTATCCCTCAGCCTTCTCCCACTGCTTGCAGAGCTGATTCATCCGACGCACGATGCTCAGGGCGAATTCCTTGCCCTCCGGATCCCAGGAATGGTCCTTCATCCAGTCCTTGCCGTAGAAGACGCTGGTGGTCTCGTAGAGGCCGATGTAGCCAAGCGAAACAGTGGCGCGGCTGTTGCGGAAGAGAGTATCCACGCTGTCGGTCGGCTTCAGCCTGCCGAAGGCGCCGTACTGGTAGAGGGTGGGAGCGTTGATGGGCGTGGCCTGCTTGCAGCGCATGATGCGGAACTGCAGGGCGTGGTGGGCCACCTCCATGCGCTGGTCGAATATCTTCCAGAAGCGATCCTTGTCGCCGCGGGACTCAAGAGCGATGCGGGGGATGTTGACGGTGACGACACCCAGGTTCATGCGGCCGTCCTCCTCGTCCTCGCCCGTCTCGGGGTTGGTCCAGGCCTGCAGGAAGGAACGGCAGCCCATGGGGGCCTTGAAGGAGCCGGTGATCTTGATCAGGTTCTCGTAGAAGACCACGTCAGGGTACATACGCTTGGTCGAGCACTCCAGGGCCAGCTGCTTCATGTCGTAGTTGGGATCGCCCTCGTCCGCATTCAGACCGTGCTTGATGGTGAAGACCAGCTTGGGGAAGATGGCGGTGTGGCGGTCCTTGCCCAGTCCGCGGATACGAATCAGGAAGATGGCCCGCTGGATCTCCCGGGCGAACCAGGAGGTGCCCAGCCCGAAGCCCACGGTGACAAAGGGGGTCTGGCCGTTGGAGACACGGTTGGAGTTGATCTGGTACTCCATGGTCTGCATGGCATCGTAGATGTTCTTGCGGGTCAGGATCTTGGCATAGACCTGGCGCAGCCGAACAATCTGCGGAGCGTCCAGGTCGAAGGGGGCGTCCTCACCGATGGGAGCACGATCATCCAGGTGGAGCCAGTCAGCCTCCCGAGCCTTGAGGCCGCGGACGACATCCTTGGCCACGTCGATGGGCTCTTCGTCCGGCAGGACAGCCTCAGCCATGGAATAGTTCTTCTTGTAGTCCAGACGCGCGTACTTGTCCAGCATCTCGTCGCAACGGTTGACCGTCTGGCCGCCGTACTGAGAGCCGGCGATGTCCTTGATGATCTGGGTTATCTGCGTGGCGGCCGTGCCGATGGACTTGGGCGAGTCCATCATGGCGTTGCCCAGCTCGAAACCGTGGGCCAGCATGTCGCCGAAGTCAGGCAGGGAGCAGTTGGTCTCGGCCGTAAAAGGCGAGTAGTCCGCGTCGTGGAAGTGAATGTCACCCTTCATATGGGCATTGGAGACATCCTTGGGCAGCATGGCGAAGGCCGAAGCCTTGGATACCGCGCCGGCCAGCAGGTCGCGCTGAGTGGCGTAGACGTTGGCGTCCTTGTTGGCGTTCTCGCGCACCAGGGTCTCGTCCTTGCTGGTCAGACGGTGAACAGCCTCGTTGACATCCGTGGCCTTGGCCCGCTGAATGTCACGGTCGAGACGGTAGGAGGTATAGGAGCGAGCGATCTCGTAGAGGTGGGCATTGACCAGCGCGTGCTCGACCAGGGTCTGGATGTCCTCGATCTTGACCGGGTTGGTGTAGCGATCGGTAATCTCGGACTGAACGGTCAGAGCCATGCCCCGGATCTGCTGACGATCCTCAGGACTGACCTCGTGCTTGACGTCCTTGAAGGCAGCTTCGATGGCGTTCATGATGTTGACGGGATCAAAATCGACGATCCGGCCGTCGCGCTTCTCGACCAGAATGCCGTCGACAGCATCGCGATCCGAAATGCCACGCTCCTTCACGCTATCGGTCATGACCTCAGTATCCATCGTCACTCCTCATACGGTCGTCATACGGTTGCTCATGTGCTCTTGCTTTGGCGTTCCCGAATTCCATGCCGGGAACGGCGAATCACATGGATGTCATTCTTGATGACAAGACTCACTCTATCACGTCGTGACCACCATATGTAGTGCCTGAGGATGATTCGTTTCCTACATTTAGTTATTCCCGTGTTTTGTGAGCTGAGTCACAAATAGCGGGGTATGGACAAGGGCGGCAAATGGCCGAAAGGCCATTGAAAATCATTTACAGGGACAACACAGCCGCCCGACACGCACATAATTTGTCGAGCCCCAACCCCTGCATCAAACAGGAACAGACCTAAGCCAGCAAACCCCTTGGCACGAAGAGGGTTTGGGTGCGCAGACGGCGATCCACGCCCATGCCCTCCGGAGCCTGCCGCCCCGGCTCGATCATGGACAGGAGCATGTCAACGCCCTGGCGGCCCATGCGATCCACCTGTTGGGAGATGACCGACACCTGAGGACTGATCAGCTGAAAGACCTCCAGGTCGTCGAAGGAGACCAGGGGCACGCGTGAACGCAGATCGCCCTCCCACTCCATGGCGACGGCCTTGATGGCATCGGCCGAGTAGCCGAAGATGACGGCATCAACCTCCTGGCCGAGCAGATGGCGCATGGTCGCGGCCGCCCGGGGACGGTCCTCGAACCCCTGGCGGACCACCAACCCCGTCAACCCCTGACGGGCATCCACGCCGTCCAGGAAAGCCTGCTCGCGCTCGCGGAAGGTATAGGAGCGGTTCTCTGGGCCCGGGACGAAGGCCACTCGTCTGCTTCCCCTGGCTGCCAACGCGTCCAGGGCCGCCTCCATGCCGGGCACCGGGTCGGAATCCACCAGAGGGACGCCGGGCAGGGTCCGGTCGGGACGGTCCACGAAGACCACGGGGAATTCCCTTGCCAGCATGGTGCGCAGCATGGGCGACGTGGGCCCGTCAGGCACGACCAAAACGCCGTCCATATGTCGGGACAGAAGGATGCGGTAATAGTCCTCCTGCCTGCTGGCCTGGCAAGAGGACACTCCGATCAGTGGCGCATAGCCTGCCGAGTAGAGCTGGTCCTGAACCGCGTAGACCAGCTCGGAGAAGTAGGGGTTGCGGATGTCGGGGACCAGCAGGCCTACGGCATGCGAGCGCGAGGATCGCATGGAACGGGCCCGGCTGTCTGGGATGTAGCCCAGCTCCATGGCCGCCCTGCGGACCCTGTCCTTGGTGGGCGGGGAGATGCGCCCCTTGTCGTTGAGCGCCTGGGAGACCGTGGATACGGACATGCCCGCCTGCTTGGCCACATCACTGATGGTCACCGACATGGGAACCCTCCGTCGTACCCTACCGAAATCGGATGTCTTGCTCCGGACGAGACCGACAGCGGTCGGCCCGCACAGACCTCTCGTGAGTTTCCAGTATAAGGGCAAATGATGCAACCTTTCATCACGGCGAGGCAGGACCGTCTGGGTTGGACTAGAGTGGTCTTGTTCGCGCGGCTGGTGGCAGCAGCCGTGGCACACATCGCAGAATTCCATCGGTCAAGACCGTATCGGATCGTCGCGCGGGCTCCTCACCTTCCCGTAACGGCCCCGATGCGGATGGGCACCAGGGGTGCCGGAGAGGCAAGGTGACAGTGATGAGCATGTCGGAGAAAAGCGGCTTCAGGAGGATTCCCGGCCACAGACTGATCGTACGGGCGCTCGCTCTGACAGCGGCGCTCTGTATGGCAGCCACGAGCGTAGCCTGCGGGGCCAAGGGGGCAGGGAACAAGACCGGTGACGGCTCCAAGCTCTCCTTCATGCTGGACTGGACGCCCAACACCAATCATGTGGGCATCTACGTGGCCCGACATCTGGGCTACTTCGACAAGGCCGGCCTGAAGCTGACCATCCTGCCCACGGCCCAGGTAGGAGCCGAGACCTCCGTTCAGAACGGGGTCGCCGACGTAGGTTTCTCCAAGCTGAGCAACCTGGCCACCTTCAACTCCCAGGGGGCCGACCTGCGGCAGGTCTTCAACATAGGCCAGCATTCCGTGGCACGTTGGTGCTCGCTGGCCTCGCGCACCGACATCCAGACCCCCAAGGACTTCGACGGCAAGACCTTCGTCAGCTTCGGCTCGGCCGAACAGACGGCCGTGGTCAAGCAGATGATTCGCTATGCGGGCGGCAAGGGCGACTTCAAGCGGGTGACCAGCGGCACCAACACCTTCGCCACTTTGACCAGCGGCAAGGGCGACTTTGCTGGCTTCTACGCCAATTGGGAGGGCGTGGAGAGCGAGCTCAAGGGCCCGGCACTGCACTGCTTCACCCAGGCCGACTGGGGAGTGCCCGGCAACCCCGACCAGCTGGGCTTCGTGGTCAAGAATTCCTGGCTGCAGCAGGCCGGTCACCGCCGCGCCCTGACGGCATTCGTCAAGGCCTGCCTGAAGGGATACGACTACGCCCTGAATCATCCCGACCAGGCGGCGGACATCCTGGTCAAGGAGACCAAGGGATCGGCCATCGACCCGACCCTGGCCAAGCGCTCCATGGAGAGCATCGTCAAGGAGGGGTACTGGGTCGACAGTCCAGAGCAAAAGAGCATCAGCGGACTGATCAACGTCAAGGATGCCCAGGACTATCTGGACTTCCAGTTCAAGGCGGGCACCTACCGGGACGCCAAGAAGGGAGACCCCAACAAGGCCCCTCAGGCCAAGGACCTGTGGACCGATCGCTACGTTCGGGAAGCAGCCGGTCGATGAGGGTGCGGAAGCAGAGCGGAACCCGGGCGCTGCCTCCGACCATCACCCTGCTGGCGCTCCTGATCATCTGGGAGCTGGCTGCCCGCCTGGGCGGAGTCAGCGAACAGGTTCTGCCGGCGCCCAGCCGAATCCTGGCTGCCACTGTGCAATCCCGGGAGGACCTGCTGCCTGCCACCGCCATCACCGCCCTTGAGGGCCTTCTGGGCTTCCTCCTGGCCTCGGTCCTGGGAATAGTGATCGGCCTGGCCCTCTACAGTTGGCGCACCCTGCACGACGCCCTCTACCCCCTGATCGCAGGTGCACAGATGATACCGCTGATCACGATCGCTCCTCTGTTTGTGATCTGGTTCGGATTCGAGCCCCTGGGCAAGGTGGTCATCGTAGCCGTCTTCGCCCTCTTCCCTATAGTGGTCCAGACCTACCGGGGGCTCAAATCCGTGCCCCGCTTCTACCAGGATGTAGCGCTGAACTGCGGAGCGACTGAAACCTGGACGCTCTGGCATGTCAAACTGCGAGTGGCCGCCGGGCAGATCTTCGGCGGTCTGCGCATCAGCGCCGCCTATGTCTTCGCCACCGCGGCCACCTCGGAGTATCTGGGCGCCAGGAACGGTCTGGGCATATGGCTGCAATCGGCCTTCAACTCCTTTAGGACCCCGCTGATCTTCTCGGCCACCCTGGTCATCATCCTGCTGACCGCCCTTCTGCTGGGCCTGATCACCCTGACTGAACGGCTACTGCTGGGCGATGCCGGCGATAATCATATGGTCAATCCGGACGACGAGTGAAGAGTCCTGCAACAGCAATCAAATACCGAATCTGACAGACTGATCCGAGTAAGTGTGACGAGTCCCCCCATCCCCTGCACTATCAATGACTAGCAGATAGAAGAACCGGCCTGCCATAATAGGAATATACGGCAAAGTCAGATTCAGGATTATCAACAGAAGATGAGAGGGACGATATCCATGAGCCATCCAAATGATATGAACAACGGGAACCAGACCCCCAATGACCAAGGTTCGGCCGATCAGGGTTCGGCCAACGACTGGTCCCCGAAGGACCCCGGTGACGGAACCGGCTCAGGAACCACAGCCTACCTGAATCAGCCTCAACCAGGGCAATCCGGCTATGCACAGCCGGCTTCGGACCAGAGCGACATTTACCATCCGATCAGCGAAGCCCAAAGCCCTGCCGGCGATTACCACCGGGAACAGCCATACCAAGGGCAGCCATACGGTCAACAGCCACAGGGTCAACAGCCAGGCTACAGCCAGCAACAGCCCTATGGTCAACAGCCCAATGAACAGCAGTACTACGGACAGCAGCAGGCGCCTTACGGTCAGGGTCCGAATCCCGGCCAGTCCAACGGCCAGCCCAACGGTACAACCCCGCCGTCTGGCTATGCATCGGACAACTCTTATCAACCGCCTGAAGGTTGGTCGCAGGCAGGCTACCAATCGGGGTATCAGGCAGGCTACCAGCCCGGACCTCAGGTCCCGCAGTATCCGGCCTACCCCTATGCGGATGCCGGGTACAATGGCGAGCCGCCACTGAACGCACCCTGGTACGGCATTGACTTCGTAAATGCCTGCAAGCGTTTCTTCGTCAAATACACCGTCTTCTCCGGGAGGGCCTCCCGTGGGGAATTCTGGTGGGCTTTTCTGATGATCTTCCTCATCAACTGTGCGATCTCGATCATCACCTCAGGATCCACCTTTGTGGGACGGATCCTGTCCCTCCTGGTCACCATAGGACTTTTCATACCCAATCTGGCCGTGAGCGTACGGCGACTTCATGACACCAATATGTCCGGCTTCTGGATACTCCTGCCCTCCGTAAGCGAACTGGTGGGCAGCATCCCTGTGATTTTCGCCATCGTGGCTATTGCAGACGGACATCCAGGATCCTCGCTCTCCCTGCTCGGCTTGGGCGCATTGATCATGCTCGCCGGAACCGTCGCCGGAATCATTCTGCTGGCCAGGCCCAGCGATCCACGAGGAGCACGCTTCGATCGCTGAGTCCAATCTGCCCTTCGCCTTGACCGATGCCAAGGCGAAGGGCAGAAGGTCTTAAAGCTCCACAGGAGGCTTGTCGGGGTCTTCGGGCACATGGGCGAACTTGGCCTGCAGGGCTTCGCGGCTCTTGCGTTCGTCATCCTCCTTGGCCTTGCGCTTGGCTTCCTCGGGGTCCCAGAGCACCTCCTGACGATGGTGGTCCCACTCAGCACCCACCAGAGGAGCCAGCAGGTCGGCGAAAGCCTCAGGATCATCCAGTAATCCCAAGGCATGAACGACATCCGCGTCAGACAGGAAGGCCTGGGGAATGCCCAGCCGTTCGTTGAGCTCATTGACATAGACCAGAATTGGCGCGGCGGCCGCAACATGGTCAGAGTCGGCGCCTGCGCGTTGAAGCAGATCTCTGCAAATCTCCAGACTCGTAGCCAGGGCCTGGGCCACCCCCTCTTTGCTCAGTGGTGATTCGGGGGATTTGTTCTGCTCACCCAGGGACTGCTCGACCTCGGCCACGGCGGCAACCACATCCTGCTGCCGGGCCTGGTCCCAGCCGCTGCCCAAGGTTTCGGCCAAATCCGCAGGCGTCCTGGACTGGTCGCCCTGCGCCTGTGCAGCCGCCTCGATGGCATCGTTGGCCGCCATGAGTGCGTCCACCAAATCCTGGGGACGGCCAGGGATGTCCTCAGCACCCTCATAGACGTATTCAGCGTCGGGAATGGTCACATCCTCGCCCGTCATCAGTTGCGCCAGCACCATGCTGATGCGCACCTGCAGGTCCTCCGCATATTTGGCATCGTTGGCCATATGCTCGGCATTCGTCAAGGGCCAAAGGTCTACCAGCCTGGCCCCTTGTTCAGCTGCCTCAGCCACGGCGGGCCGTCCGGCTATCACCTTCGCGCTTGCCTGTACATCCACCATGATCATCACGCTCCTTCATCGGGTTCTCGGACAGTCATCCACGACAGTATCCTCAGTCATCCTAGGCCGTGCGAGCGGTCTTTACACGCCTGCCGCCGGGTCCGCGTAGGTGATTCCCAGCACTTTGCCGGTTTCACAATCCAAGGTAATGGAGGTCACCGAGGCCAGGGCGGTGGCCCGAAGGAGCATATTGTGCTCGGGGTGGCCGGTCTCCAAGAGATGACGATACGACCAGATGGGCGACTCATGCGAGACGGCCAGGACCTGTGCATCAGGATGGCTGCGAACCACCTGCCGGACGAAATCCCCCACTCGCCGGGCAATCTGCCGATAGGACTCCCCCCAGCTGGGACGGCGCAGGTCCAGGATCAGCCGCAGGTTGGAGGGTCGCCAGAGGGCCCCCTGCCCGTGACCGATGCGCTTACCGCGAAATTCGTTACCGGCCTCGATCAGACGACGATCGTAAATAGGCTCCAATGGTTTCAAGCCATGATGGACACGAGCGGGGTTGATCTGCTCAAGCAGGATGGCCGTGGTCTCCCGGGTTCTGTCCAGCGGAGAGGAGTAAACGGCTTCCAGATCGCGCATGCCGGGAGCCTCGGCCATAAAGCGGGCCGTGGCCTCGACCATGGCCCTGCCTCTGTCGGACAGATGGAATCCAGGCAATCGCTCATAGAGAATATGATCGGGATTATCAACCTGGCCATGACGGACGAAATGAATGGTCGTCGCAGGCACGACCCACCTCCCAAACTCCCCGACGGGCCCCATAAGTGACCATGGCGGAGGGTAGAATTATCAGTATCCGAATGGCACCCATCGGGTGCCGATATGGTTACCACTGTAGCAGTTCCCCCAGCAGCCCCACATCCCTTCATGGCCCTGGAAGGTCCGGCGGAAAACATGCTTCGGGACCGTGAAAACACCCAAGGAAAGCGAGACGAACAGCCCATGCCACGGCAATTGAAGGCGGCTTTGATCGAAGCCGGTCACAGGGTCTTCGGAGGTTACTCGGCGCTCCTGCGGCTGCCGCACACGGCGCGGTTCGCCGTGGGGTCGGTCATCGCCTCCATGCCCTTCCCCATGGTGGGCATGACCATCACCATCTCGGTGCAGCACTACTACGGCAGCTATTCCCTGGCCGGCGCCCTGACCGCCATCCAGGCCGTGGCCCTGGCCCTGGTCAGCCCCATGCTGGGCAAGTTGGTCGACAAGTTCGGCCAGAGGCAGGTCTCCATCCCCACGGTTCTGGTCTGGATTGTGGCCGCCACGGTCCTGATTACGGCCATCACCGCCCACGCTCCCACCTGGGTGCTCTACCTGGTCACCCCCTTCATGGCGGCCATTCCCCCCTGGGGAGCCATGAGCCGGAGCCGGTGGACGCATCTGCTGCGCGGTGACCACCGAGCCACCAACCAGGCCCTGTCCCTGTCAGGGGTCTTCGACGAGGCCATGTGGGTGATCGGCAACCCACTGGCTTCCATCCTGGCGGTCATTTCTGGGGTGTTGGCCTTCTCCTTCACCGGAATCTGCGTGGTGGTGGGAGCCTTGATGTTCCTCTCCTGCCGAGAGACCGAGCCGCCCTCGCAGACGGACATGGCCCGCGCCCAGGGCATCACCCGCAAAGAGTACCGGGAGCGTCAGGCTCAGCAGGTGGCACGTCTGCGGGACCAAGAGGGCGGGAACGGCCGTAGCGGCGCCTTCTGGAGTGCCGGCATGATTGCCGTCTGCGCCACCTGGTTCGGCCTGGGAGCCTTCCAGAGCGCGGCGTCCATTTCCATCATCGCCTTCGCCACCGAGCAAGGAATGAAACAGATGACCGGGTTCGTCTTCGCCTGCTTCTCCTTCAGCTCCCTGGTCGGCGCCCTGCTCTACGGGGCCAAGAACTGGACCATTCCACTCTGGAAGCGCTTCTACTTCTGCCTTCTGGTGGTCAACCTGGGCATCGGAACCTTCATGTTCGCCAGGAATCTGTGGACCATCATGGTCATCTACCTGATCATCGGCGTCTGCCAGGCACCTACCTGGATCAACGGCAACCAGCTCATGCTCCACCTGGTGCCGCCCATCCGCTTCACCGAAGGCATGGCTTGGCTGAGCGCCATGAATTCAATCGGGTCTTCGGCCGGTTCAGCTGTGGCCGGGCAGTTCATCGACCGTTACGGATCCCAGGGCGGATTCGGGGTGGTCACTACTCTGGCTCTGGCTTCGCTGGCCATCGCCTTTGTAGGCTTCCGCCAGATCCGCAACAGCACCGAGGAGCCCATTCTGACCGAGCTGTCCGCCTAAGACCGTAACGTAAGGCTTTTGCGCACAAGCGGCTCCCGGTACCCCGACAGCGCAGGAGGAATGGTTGAATGGGCTACCGTGCGTAGATTAATCGGACAGCTGCTCAAGTTCGGCATCGTGGGCATCATCGCCTTCCTGATCGACATCGGCATCATGAACCTGCTGATCATGGGGCCGCACCTGAACAATGTCCTGGCAGGAGCCATCTCCTTCCTGATCTCACTGGTCTTCAACTACCTGGCCAGCATGCGCTACGTCTTCAAGCACCGGGAGGACATGGCCCGGTGGATGGAGATGACAGTTTTCCTGGTCTCCTCAGTCATCGGTCTGGGAATCAACGAGGTGATCCTATGGATGGGCACTGCGATGCTGCCACCGGATGCCATCACCACCATGCATGCCCGATACCTGCTCTACGCCAACATCGCCAAGATCACAGCCACCGTGGTGGTGGCCATCTGGAACTTCCTGATCCGTAAGTGGCTGCTGGACGCACCAACCCCCGGCAAGCCGGTCAACCCGCGTTCGGTTGCCCACCGTTTGGGTGCCTGGTCCCTAAGTCATCGCCCCTTCGGCTGGCGCTGAACCAGCCCGTCCGGTCGAGGCTACTATGGGACGGGAATAGTCAGCCATCCGCCGGGCGGACCGAATCATCCTGATTGGTCATGCCGGACGGACCGGAAAGGAAGCACCATGCCCGTTATCCACACTCACGTAAGCACACCCCTTACCGCCGAACAGCGCGAGCGGATCAAAACCGCCTACGGCAAGGCCATCACCGCTGTCCCCGGCAAGTCCGAGGGCTGGCTCATGTGCCCCTTCGAGTCGGACATGCCCATCTACTTCGGTGGTGATGACAGCAAGCCCGCAGCCTATGTCGAAGTCAACGTCTTCGGCAGCGACGTCCCCAAGTCCGCCTGGGAAAGCCTGACCAAGACCATCATGGACACGCTGGAATCTGAACTGTCCATCCCTAAGGACCGCACCTATATTCGCTACACGGCCACTACTGACTGGGGTTGGAACGGCGGAAACTTCTAAGCGAGCAATCCCCAAGGACACAAAGGAAGCCTTCCCGCGCATATATTCGCTGCGGGAAGGCCTCCTGCTTAAGCCCAGATCCTTATTTCAAAGAATCCTCATGGAATAGGTCGTATTGCTACTCGGCGACGACCTTGACCGTGAAAGCGGCCGAGATCTCGGGGTGCAGGGCCACGGTGGCCGGGAACTCGCCAGTGGTCTTGATGGTCTCCACGGAGATGGCGCGGGGATCCACGTCGGCCAGGGGGCGAAGGGCCTGGGCGATGGCATCATTGGAGATGCCGCCGAAGAGCTTGCCCGAATCGGACACCTTGGCTGCGATCTCGACGGTCTGCCCATCAATGGCGGTCTTGGCGGCCACGGCATCCTCACGGGTGGCCATGGACTTGGCGCGACGGGCCCGCTGCAGGGACTCGATCTGCGCGGCGGCGCCCTTGGACCAGGCGAAAGCCAGTCCCTGGGGAATCAGGAAGTTGCGCGCATAGCCGGGCTTGACTGCGACGACGTCGCCCTTGTGACCCAGATCGGTCACGGTATCGGTCAGAATAACCTTGGTTTCCTTTGCCATAATCCTGACCTCCCTCAGCGACCGTTGGTGGCGTAGGGCAGCAGGGCCATCTCACGGGCGTTCTTGATCGCCTTGGAGATCTCGCGCTGCTCCTGGACGGTGACGCCGGTGATGCGGCGGGAACGGATCTTGCCGCGGTCAGAGATGAACTTGCGCAGCAGAGCCACGTCCTTGTAATCGATGGTATGAATCTTGGCGGCCCTCAGAGGATTCGGCTTCTTCTTGAAGGGCTTGACCGGCGGTTGCGGCCTTTTACGTGACATTGGTACTCCTTAAATGAATGATGACGCTATGAAACTTCAGAATTCGGGTTCGTCCCCGGAACCACCGAACTCACCGGTGGACCCGAAGGATCCGAAGGAATCGCCGGACCCGGTCGATGACCAGGGATCCTGAGCAGGGGCTTGCTGGCTCTGCGCTGGCTGCTGACGACCCATGGGGGCTGATGCCGCGCCGGCGCCGCCCTGGTAGGAAGCCCCGCCCTGGTATCCGCCGTTGTTGGAGCCGGCGAAACCACCACGGGATCCTCCGCCACCAGTGTTGGCATTCCTGGTGACCTGGGCGGTGTTCCGTGTCAGTGCGGGTCCAATCTCGTCCAGACGCAGCTCCACGACCGTGCGGTTGTTGCCCTCACGATCCTGATAGGAGCGCTGCACCAGACGACCCTGAGCGATAACCCTCATGCCCTTGGTCAGGCTAGCCTGAATGTTGGAGGCCATTGGACTGTAAGTGGAATCCCAGGCCGAGCAACGCATGAAGAGCGAATCGCCGTCCTCCCACTGCCCCGAGTTCCTGTTGAACTGCCTAGGCGTGGACGCGATGGTCAGGTTGGCCACCGTGCCTCCGTTGGAGGTCGTACGCACCTCCGGATCCGCAGTGAGATTACCCACCACGGTGATGTATGTATCTCCCGCCATGTCACGACCTTTCCTCGGAATGAGGACTTGGGAATGGGCCTGCTGGGGCGAATGTCAGCCGACGCTCCGACGTCCTTTTGCTGTTTGCTTACTTGTCATCCTTGCGAAGAATCTTGGTGCGGATGACGGACTCGTTCAGGTTGAGCACACGATCGAGCTCAGCGCTGGCGGAGGGCTCGCAGGTGTACTCGACCACCACGTAGTTGCCTTCCTTGTGCTTGTCGATCTCGTAGGCCAGCTTGCGACGGCCCCAGACATCGATGTTGTCGACAGAGCCGCCTTCCTTGGTGACCACCTCGAGATACTGGTCGGTCAACTTCTTCAGCGAGCGCTCATCCATGGCCGGATCGGCAATGAACATCAATTCATACTTATGCGCAGACATCACCCACCTCCTTTGGACTTACAGGTCACGGACCTTCCGTGACAGGAGGGTGTATTGCACGCCAATCGTGGCTGAACAATCCTCTGGCCACGACGGGAACCAGACTAGTTTACATCCAAGGGTGGTACAGCTACAAATATCAGTGTCCCTGCTCCCGATAGCGAGCCTCGACTGCCTGCTTATCACCTGCCCACCACCTGCGGTGACGGCGATACCAGTCGATTGTCTCTGCCAGACCCTGCTCGAAGTCTCGGTGCAGAGGCCGCCAACCGAGATCCCGTCGTATCTTTCCGGCATCGATGGCATATCTACGATCCCCTCCAGGCCGATCTGCAACCAAATCGAATTCGTCAGGCCCGCGCCCCATGAGGCGCAGGATCATCCTGAGCACCTCCATGTTGCTCAACTCGCCATCCGCACCGATGAGGTAGGTTGATCCAGGCGCTCCATGAACCAGGATGCTCCAAATAGCCCGGCAGTCATCCTCCACATGGATCCAATCCCGGACCGCACGTCCTTGGCCATAGATTCGTGGACGGATTCCGGACAGGATGTTGGTGATCTGCCGAGGAATGAATTTTTCAATGTGCTGGTAGGGACCGTAGTTGTTGGAGCAATTGGAGATGGTCACGCGGGTCCCATAGGTGCGCCACCAGGCACGCGCTAAATGATCCGCTCCTGCCTTGGTGGCCGAATACGGACTCGAGGGCCGGTAGGGGCTGGCCTCGGTGAAACGGTGCGGATCATCGAAGCCGAGATCGCCGAAAACCTCATCAGTAGACACCTGATGGAAGCGAAGGCCGTGGCGACGGGCCGCCTCCAGCAGAACATAGGTGCCATAGAGATTGGTCCTGATGAAGGGCGCTGGATCCTGGATGGAGTTGTCGTTGTGCGACTCAGCCGCAAAATGGACGATGGCATCGACATGAAACCGGCGAATGGCCTGTTCCACAGATTCCGCGTCGCAGATATCGGCATGGACCATATCGATCCGATCGGGAATAAGGCCATGGAGGTTATCGATCTTGGCTGCATAGGTGAGCAGATCGTAAACCACGATGTGCGTGTCGGGATGGTGGGCCAGCACATAACGCACAAAATTCGTGCCGATGAACCCGGCACCCCCCGTCACCATCAGGCATGAGGGCCCCGATGACTCATGGCCTTCCATGCTGCCCGAACGAAGCCCAGACGTCTCACTTCCGTTCTTCATCGCCAGGAGTCCGTTCCCAATCCTCCGAAAGCATCCTGCGCATGGCTCGTACCGATTCCGGCGAGGTAATGTACTCATCGGCGACATGCTCATGGGAATGCATGTCGCGCGGCAAAGCCATGTAGTCGCCATAGGCCTTACCCAGGTACTCGCGATAATTCCTGGGCACTGGAACAGAGATCCCACGGAAGGGCAAAGTCGTCGAACCGGTCCAGTCACCGGTCAAGTAGGGACCGGATGAGCGCACCTCGTCGATGTTTTCAATGCCCCTAATCAATCCTGCAGCGCCATCAGCTGTGGGCAGGATGGATACGCGAGTCGCCAGATCTGCCAGGTGTGCCTGCAGGTCGGATTCCAGGGCGGGTATCAGAGGATCTGCCCCGGAAATGTAAATATCCCGACTCCAAGCGGAGCTCGCGTATTGTTTGCGGATTTCCTGGACAAACTGTAAACGTTCCTGCGTGCAGATTTGCCAAGCATCTTCCGGATCGCCAGATACCCAATCCAGGGGGAAAAGATCAACAAAACAGGGGTTGGCCTCATCTATTGACCGGAATCTGATCTGCTTGCAAGGCACATACCAGTCCCAGACGACCGTGACACGGAAACGTCCATCCTCGTGCACGGCTTTTTCCAACCTGCTCAACTGTTCGCGAGTGATGTAGACGTCAATATCGTCATCCCAGGGGATGAAATCCTGCTGACGGAAGGCGCCCAGCACTGTGCCGCCGGTCCCCCAGTAGGAGATCTCATGATCCCGGCAAAACTGATCAAAGAGTTCGAACAGCCTGGCCTCCGCATCCTGGAAGAGCGCATGGATGCCTTCGGCCTTGGGCAACCCTCTAAAGAATCTGAGTTGAGCCTGCTCAGTCGTCTCGTTATCTCCCCGGAACAGCTGCCAGTACATGACGCTATTCGAATCATGGACATATTCCAAGGTTTCATTCAGCGCACGGCATTGCTTCTCCAGGCGATCGAGACTCTCCTGAGCCTTATCCAGGGCCTTCCGCTGATCATCAATCACCTGAAGGAGTTGGGCGTATCTGGCATCATCCTGCGCCCGGAAGTCCCGCAAAGACCGTGAGGAGATGGGCAGGCGCCCCTTGATGCCGGCGATCAGACGGCTATTCATTGTCCATGCCTTTCCCTGCGACATTGCCGGTCTGCCATGTTGACGGCCGCATGCCAAAATACCGGCCGGTGCGTTCCAGTCCTTGCGCCAGTCCGACCTCTGCCTCAAATCCCAGAGCCCGTATTTTGGAAGTATCAAGAATATTGTCCTCCGAAGGAGAGAAGCGCGCAAGCTCATCCTGATCAGGCTGTTCATACCGAACCAGACCGCCCGGACGTCCAAAAAGCCGAGTCAGTTTCCGGGCCACCCCGGCTATGGTGACTTCTTCCTTGCCCTTGGCGATGTTGTAAGTCGAATCCTGGCCGCGCAGCAGAAGCAGCATGATGCCATAGACCGCGTCTTTGATATAGCAGTAGCTACGTCGCTGCAGACCCGGGCTGTGCATTTCGATGTCCCTGCCCTCTTGAAGCATCCGCAGAAAAAGCGTAATGATCTTGGGATCGTCCAGCCGGTCACCCGGGCCATACAGGTAGGCCATACGTGCCACAGTCACAGGAAGGCCCAGCTGCAGACGTGCCCCTGCGCAAAGGTTTTCAGCAGCTAGCTTGCTGATTGGGTAGCAGTTGCGGACCACTGCCGGGTCAAAGCTTCCCCTGTCCCCCTCCTTGAGGATCCCCTCCTGGCTATGACCTCCATAGGCTTCAACGCTGGACAGATAAACCACTCGGAAGGGCTTGGTGTCCAGATCCGCCAGATATTGCAGAATCTGCTCAGTCCCAGCCACATTGGTCATCATGGTTCCCAGGGGATCGGATTGGTAGGCCACGGGGTCGGCATTGCTGGCGGCGTGGATGCAATACTCTATCGGACCTTCGTTTTGCAGCGAGAGGGGGGCACGAAGATCCTGTTCCACGACCTGCAGCCATGAGTCCTCCCAGTCGTCGCCCAAAACATCTCGCAGACGTTTCCGACTCCTGACCACAGCAAGAACATCGATATGCAGGCCATGGCGACGACGCAAAGCAGCTATCAGATGCAGAATGAAGGAACCCACAAAGCCTGTTCCGCCGGTAATCAGTATCCTGCAGCCATCCAGCTCCCGCCACAAGTCCAGATGGGCGTCGGCCAGACCATTCACATCCTGTTGCAGAATGTCTGCATCGACTCGTCCTCTCCCCGTCATCAGGACATTCCCTTGGCATCGAGATAGGCCTCGAAGAGCGCCACATCCTCGGGACTGGTGAGCTTGAAGTTGGAATTGTCACCGGCTACCGCATGAACCACATGACCAGTCTCGATCAGCAGCGTGCAGGTAGCTACCGAATCATGAATGCCCATCTCATCTGCCTGGCGATGGATTAGTGAAAGATCGCGCAGACGCAGGCTCTGTGGGGTCTGGGTTCGCATGACGTGAGAACGTTCAACCACCCTGCTGCTGGACTGGCCGTCATCGGTATGAAGCAAAGCCTCGGTTGCCGGCACTACAGTGACGGCATTGCCGTATTTCTCCACACCTGCGATGTTGGCGTTGATCACTTCTTCAGTCAACAAGGGGCGAACCCCGTCATGGATCAGAATGATGTCCTCAGGCGAATACTGTTTCTCAAGATAACGCAAACCACAACGTATGGATTCGAAACCGCTGGCACCTCCAGGTAAAACAGATCGGACCTTGGTCAGTCCACAATCTTTGACATATTGCTCAACAATCCCTGTCCACTCGGGCAGGGATACGACAATGATGTCCTCGACGGCCACTGCTCGTTGAAAAGCCTCCAGGGTATAGACCAGTACCGGCTTGTTCCGAACTACCAGAAACTGTTTGGGCACTGGTCCGCGCATACGGGCGCCAACCCCACCGGCCAGCACCAAGGCTACGACCCTGACGGTGGGCTTATCTGGGGAATCCATGCTCCTCTTTCCCCAACTCTCGTCACTCATGTTCCGATTCTATCGAAAGTGCCACAAGAGCGGAAAGGTTAGAGTGATTCCTCGCCCAAGAGACTGATCTGCAGCCCACGGTCGCTCAACAAAGCGTATTCCCTATTTCGCTTGTCTCTGATGGCAAAGACACAGGAGTTCTCGTCATTGGTGAAGGCAATCATTTTGGTGGGGGCATTTTTGTCCGCTTGCGCGGCATCCCGCACTCGCAGGGATACGACGAGACGAAATTCGCCATTGTTGAAAATGTTCAAGGGCACCGAACAATGCACCACCTGATGCCCACAGGCTTTTAGACGGATGGCATCGGAACCTGTGTCATAGGCTATGCCGCCGCGTCGAGTGTCGTGCATGGCGATGGCCATATAGAGATTGTCATACTCAGCGCAGTCGTATTCCACGTCAAAACGGAAAGTATCCGAGCTCTTGCAGACCGAGGATGATATCGGATAGGCGCGCAGGAGGGGTACCTGGGCGCTGAGACCGGTCGGATATTCGTCCCCTTGCTTCTTGCCATCGGATTGCTTGTCGGGGGCCTTGAGATTCTCCAAGGTGTACCGGTTGGCGACATCATCCTTGTCGCCATTAATCACCACATGGCCGTCCTTGATCAGAATCGCCCGGTCGCAGTACTTCTTCACGGCACCCATGTCATGGGTGACGAGGATGACCGTCTTGTTGGGATCCTTCTTGACCTCGGTGAAGTAATCATCGCACTTGCGTTGGAAGGCCTCATCGCCGACAGCCAGTACCTCGTCCAGGATCAGTATGTCGCCTTGGGCCTTGATGGCCACGGAAAAAGCCAGGCGCACCTGCATGCCGCTGGAGTAGTTCTTCAGCTTCTGATCCATGAACTCGCCCAGTTCAGCGAAGTCCACGATGTCATCGTACATGGCATCGACCTCGCTGCGGGTGAATCCCAGTAGGGCTCCGTTCAAGTAGACGTTCTCACGGCCTGTCAGCTCCGGGTTGAAGCCGACGCCCAATTCGATAAAAGGCACCAGCTTGCCCGTATAGGAGATGCGACCGCGTTCAGGATAGTAGATGCCCGAAATCAGCTTGAGCAGGGTTGATTTGCCGCTACCGTTGCGTCCAACGATGCCGAAAAAGTCACCCCGATGCACCTGGAAGGACACATCCTGCAGCACCTGCTGCTCCTTGTATCCCTTGATTCCTCGTGTCCAGTTGATAAAGGCCTGCTTGAGTCCTGTGGCTTGTTCGGTAGGCAGACGAAAGACCTTATCCACATGCTCCACAGACAGGACCACGGGCCGATCGTCTTTTTTCTGACGGATTGGTTCCCCAGCCTTGCTCATCACATCACCTCGGCGAATTTGTGATTGTACTTGCGGAATACGCATACACCCAGCACCACCATGATCACAGTGAGCAGGATAGGGATCATGGTCACGAAGGGATTGCTGATCTGATTCCATACCGTGGGGGTGGTTTCCGGAGCGATGAATGAATGCCGGATATCCTGGATGGACTGCGCTATAGGGTTGAGCAGAAGCAGCTTGGCAACGACGGGACCCCACCAATGATGGATTCCCGATACCGCCGTCAGAGGATAGATGACAGGGATGGAATAGAAAATCACCTGCTGCAACACATCCCAGATATGCGAGACGTCACGGAAGTAGACGTACATGGTAGCCATGATCAGCGTGAAGCCCAAGGCCAGAATATACAGCTGGAATACGCTGATGGGCAGCAACAGGACTCTCCAAGTGAAATGCACCCGGCAGAAGATGGCAAAGATGAGAACCACGATCAGGTTGATACCGTAGCTGATCAGCGCCCCCATGGTAGCAGATACAACCACGATGTAATTGGGGAAATGCACCTTACGCAGGAGGTCGCCACGATCCACAATGGAACGCAGGCCTATGGAAGTTGACTCGTTGAAGAACTGCCAGGAGCTTATGCCCAAAAGCAACACGACGGGATAGGTCGGCGTGCCATCGGTCATCCTGAGGAATTTGGCGAAAACCAGATACATAACCACGAAGAGCATCAGCGGCTGCAGAACGGACCAGGCAACCCCAAGGAAGGATCCCTGATACCTGAGCTTGAAATCGGTCTTGACAAGCTCACGCAGGATAACCAATGAATAGTGGTATCGCTGGCGTAATCTATCTACGATGCTTCTCACAAGCGTACAGACTACCAAACAGCCGTGAAAGATATCCTTCCATCTCTGCATTCTCACAAATAACAACGGGTTGTTGATACTTTACAGCCACTGCTTCAGGTAGGCCCAGGCATTGTCCTTTGACGTATTCATGTCATCTCGATGGGAGATCAGAGTGATGTCTCAACCGGAGAAGGCAACAGGCCAATCAGCTCGCAGCCTCAATATCGAACTCCTACGCATATTGGCAATGCTGATGGTCGTCTATTGTCATATGATCATCCACGTTGATTTCACTAACGGGGTCTCGCGCATCGTATTGCCCATGTACCCAGGCTGGAAATCTGCGATCAGCTTCACTATTGTGCAATACGGCCAGGTTGGCGTTTCAATCTTCTTTATGATCTCAGGATACTTCCTCGTTAAGAAACAGTTTTCGTGGAGACGAATTTTCTCGACCTGGTTCCAGATGTTTCTCTATGCAGTTTTATGCTTAGTGATTGCAATTGTTGCCAAGCAATTCCGACCTCTGCCGTTCGGCACCAACGAGCTGCTATCTGGTTCCCAGACCCTGGATACAGTCCTCTGGAGTTTGTGCCCATTTTTGTACAACAGCTACTGGTTCATAGATGCGTACATTCTCATGCTGCTTCTTAGCCTATTTATCAATACTGTATATGCGCACATGTCCCAGAAGCAGATTCTTGCGCTGATCGCTCTTCTTATGTTCATCGGTACCTGGCCCTTATTTTTCGGCAGAGCAAATCATTGAAACAACATAGCATATGCCATTCTCGGATATATCATCGGCGCTTGTATCCGGACCTACCACGATTCATTGCAGGGCATATCAAATGGTGCGCTGGCCATCTGCACAGTCTGATGCACAGCACTCATGCTGGGGTTCAATCATTCTGTCTTGTCAGAATCCTACTGGGCACAGAGACTGACATGGACGGCACAAATCCATCAAGGCCTGCAAATACTGCCTATATGCATTGCTTTTTGCCTTTTCGTGGCAGTTTGTCGGCTACCACAGCTCCACCTCCCACACATATGGAGCAATTTCCTACTGCAGGTATCAGCAGGGACCTTCGGCGTCTACCTCCTGCATGAGAACACATTCGGTTTCCGATTCATCTGGGGCACTGTCGCTTCGTGGCTACCAAGCATATCCAGCAAGACTGGTTTCGTTTTAACTTATATAGTTACTGGACTACTCATCTTTGCATTTCTTGACATAATTGCTATGCTGATCGACCGATGGCTTATCTATCCGTTGCGTAATCTCATCATTAGTAAAGTTGAGCTATTCCAATGAACGACTAGATAAGCTAAATTCAGCGTGCTTCGCAGGGGTCGTTTGGCTACATTTTCCCTTGTTGCTATTGACTATGACGAACGGTATAGCGATTGTCAATACAAAACAGAAAAGAAAGCTAAGTGTATACCGAACCTGGTGAGTGGGTACAAACAATAGGCTGCACCAATTGACAAAGGTCGGAATCAAATAATATAGGTTTCTATAACGCTTAACCGCTACCGTAAGTCCAAGTGCAAGCAAAGGTACCCAAAGCACATACAAAGCCTCGGCGCCCAGGAAAGAGAACGGCGGAATTTTATTCAGTGCATTCTTCAAGGGGACCGCAATCTTTTCCTGAGTGTAACTAGGTTTGCATTCAGGATAACCTCTAAATATTTTTAATCCTCCTGCTTCCCACCAGCCGCAACGCACAGGTCCAGTGCGGTAGTACGTTTCACCATAGAAGAACGGTTCCAACAAGTATGGCGCTGCAGTAATATAATCCTTTGGATAACGGAAAAATAGTCGAATCCATGTCTTAACAAATTTTAATCTGTCTTTTGAGCTCGAGTCAACCTTATATCCATAATGCTTAGCATTATCAGCCGAGCTGGCCTTCCAATTTGGTTTTATACGGTCAATATCCAGAACTTTGTCTATTGCCTTCAGATCCGACTTGGTTAATTCATCTCGATGCAATATTGCCACTTTTGACAGCTGTTGTATAGGAACAGAAAGTGCCTCCTGAGGCCCTCCAGGTGCTATATCAAGTGCAGGAAGAACAGCCACTGGCACAAGTACAATCACCAAAGCAGCTGGAATCAACACAGAAATCAATAAAGCAACAATCCGCTTTCTAAGGAAAATCAACAACAAGAGAAGCGATAAGGTCGTAATGTATATGCTGGTTTTTTTCGTGAGTCCGGAAAGCACACCAAGAATGATGAGACACGTCACCAGTTTCCAACCAACAGCGCAGCCCTTATTACACCGGTATATAACTTCGAAAAAGGCCACCATCCATAGCAGAAAGATTGGAACCCATGTGGAGTCTTTCAGTACGGTACTTGTATTCATAGGAAAGACCGGCAACGCTGCTGCTAAGCACCAGCATGCACTAATATAGGGGTCAGTAAAACTCGTCCGCTTCCTGACCCAAATTAACGATGCCACAATAGAAAATGCAGCAACACAACTTTGTAATATTATGAGAATTTGAAATCCTAGGATCTCATTTCCAAGCAAAAGTCCTAGTTTATCAAATATTGCGTATAGGTACCCATCTACAAATGGATGGTGATCTTGCCCTACGAATCCTGGCAACTCGACCATCGTCATAGGATCCCAGACATGGCCGGTACGGAATTGAACTAACTGCAATACAGTATCGATATCAATAATCGCAGGTCCTTGAATTATCAGCATGGGCATCCAGCAAAGGACCATAGCCATAGTCGCCAAAGCCGTATGACCAAATGAGCCATCAAAAAGCTGTGCCCATTTTTCCAAGATACCATGACGCTTCAGAGAAGAATCGGTCTTTGTGTTCGTGCGACCATACTCATTAATGTTGGTTGTTTTCTCCATCAACCAGCAGATTCCTACAGTGAGCGCGAGACTAATTATCGATAATTGAATAATAAATACTGCCCAAAAGATTGGCTCATGCCACCTCGGGACCCCACCCACATAATTTGGGTAGCTGTCGATAGACGCATTAGAATTTTTCATCAAGCGAGGTATAACGATTGAAAGTGCCATAAAGAAAGCAACAATCGCTGAAATTACTCGACTCGGCGTTCTAGCATCTTCAAATTTAGGATAAAGCCTGTAGAATAATACTCCAACTCCCAAAGCAAGGATTGCAGAACCCACCGGACCGACCTGAGCAATGGAATCCAAACCCTTGTCTGCCAAGTTGGAGAAATTATCAAATACTCCAGAATCTAGGTTTCTGAATAATAAAGATTGGGCACCAAGGATCCCGACGAGCGCTGACAGAAAATAGCGCGATTTGTCTACAGATGATTGCTTTTTTCTTTTAGCCATTCAGCACCTCACAACCACTTATAGTTGCGGATAATCGATTGATGGGTTAAATCTCATAGCTTCAATCATCTTGCAGTACATCTGCCGACGCAGTTTCTTATCGACTCCACCGGACCGCATGGCATACCAAACCTGGGCGCAAAAAAGCAGATAATGAGCCAGGCTCTTATGATGCAATCTATAGGATCCCTGATTGCGGATGCCGTAGGCGAACTTCCAGGCATTCTTCTCGTTTATCATCGAGAAATTAACCCCCTTATTCTCACCCATATCGTGCACAACTACGCTATCGAGAACCTGGACTCCGGGACAGTCTCCGGAAATTCGAAGAGTGTACTCGGCATCGTCAAACCAGATGAAGTACTCCTTGTATGGCAGACCATATGCTTCCATGACCCAGCGTGGAATGAGTACAGACACGAAAGATGCCTGATTAATCAGCACCAGATCCCTGAGCCCCATGGCCCGCAACCTGCCCCAATCCCAGGTAGGCACAGGATTGTTCATTTCTGAAATGGTTCCGTCGATGTACTTGATCAGAGAGCATGCAAAGGGAATATCAGGACTCAGGGCCTTGGTGGCTTGCTCATAACCTCCGATCAATTTTTCCAAGGCATCCGGCTTAGGATATCCGTCATCATCAAAGATCCACACGTAGTCAACGCCCATTCGGTAGCCCTCGCGCATGCCAGCAGAGAAGCCGCCGGCTCCGCCGACATTCTTGGGCAGGGTCACAATGCGAAGCTCCACCTTCCCTTCCAAGGGGAATACGCCCTTATATTCATGCAGGTAATCCGCAGTCCCATCAGTCGAAGCGTTGTCGACGATGATCAGAGCCTCGGGCAGAAAGGTCTGAGACTCCAGGGAGGCCAGAACCTTCTTCAGCTTTTCCAGACGGTTGAAGGTGACAACGACAGCGGCCACATTCCTCCGGTTATCTACAGCATTCATCACTGCGCCCATTCTCCCAACATCCGGGTGAAGAAGGAGTCGGCCGATTCCTTCCTTGAAAACTCTTGAAGCCGTTCCAGCTCCACGGTCCACAACCGCCTGCGATCCTCTTCATGACCATCCATCCTCAGCAAGGAACGGACCGATTGGCGGACCAGCCCCAGCGATTCTCGAGGCAGCAGCCCCTGGGCAGGAACCAGCGTCGATTGGGAACCGACATCAGCGCTCAACACCGGCATGCCCCGACTGATAGCCTCGATGGTCGTAAGAGTGATGCCCTCATTGATCGAGGTAATCAACAGAGCGTCCGCCCAATCATATGTTGCAGAAACCGGCTGAGAGACATCACGACGTTCCACTACATGACCCAAGCCATATTTCGCAAGGAGTTTGCGTACCTCCAAGTCCATATCGCCGCTGCCATGCATGATAAAGCGAAAACGACCCGGGAAACGACGCTCCATCTCCTTGGCGACATTGATAAATGCCTCCGGGCGCTTCTGCCTGGTCATCCTTCCTACAAAGGCGACATGGAACACATCCTGCTGTACCCGGTCCTTGTACTGTGGATTCATCTGATTGGCAGTCAGACCAACCAAGGGCGCCATAACCACCTTTTTTGCCGCTATGCCATGACGATTTACCAGCCAATCCTGCAGTTGGGGTGAAATGACATGGTGTAGATCGATGTAAGGGTCACGGCTCACGCTCTGGTTGGGATAGCCACCACGGTCGTGGTATTCAAGAATGTGCAGGGAGTCGATAATGAACGTATGCGGGTAATATCGCTTGATCCACCAGAGCCGGTCGTACATCCACTGATTGTGATGAATCATGACACCACGAATGTTGTACTGCTCAAATAGAGCCCTGAGCAGGGGCACGTCGCCGATGCCCTCCTGCGCAGGAAAGGTCAGATTGATGACGAGGGCATCATCCAAGTCCTTGCTGACAATCCATGGCTGATGACTGTCATTGTTGGTGATGACGATGGGCAATAGCCCCGCTTTTCGAGCCAGAGCGACTGTTTCCATGGCCCAACGCTCGGCTCCCCCGGGCTGCAGCCAATGCATGGCAATAATGACAGCTTTGGAAGCCGAAGAGTCCGGTTGCTCAGGTTCGATTGAACTGCCTGGATGATGCACAGCCCCACGAGCGAACAGGTCGCTGGTCGAATCGGGACGATAAGTCTCAATAGCCTGGTATCCCGCTTTCTCGCGCTTACGCCTGAGCAATTCACGTACTTGATCGAACAGAAGTGGAAAATGCAGCTCACAGTAGTTATAAATTTGGTTGCGCATAGGTAACCGAGAAGACAGACTCCTGGCCTTAACCGTCATGTCAGTGGCATCATCTGGTGTTAATAACACATAGCGTTCATTCCAGTCGACCAGCTGATGATGCAGGTCGAAATAGTGAGGCGTAAAAGCAGTCTTAGATTTAGATACAGACCGGGCTTTGAATTCGATCACAGGTTTAAGTCCGGCACCCTTGGTTAGAGAACCATTGAGAGTCGAGGTATCCGTCAAGCGGGGATACTGCCAGTCTTCACCCATATAGATCTTGTAGAGCAGTTCTCGACCAGGCTGCATCAACGAATGATAGTTGACAGTTGAAATAACCAATCGGCGTTGCCGTTCGCTCAAGCCACCAAGTTGCTTCCAGGCATCAGATCCAGTTTCAAATAGCTGCTGCATGAGGTCTATGCTAACCTGAGCGCGGTACGTGAATTGGGCATATCTCTGCTATTGCCCGCAAATTTCATAATCCTATATCGACCTCAATCTGAGAATCCCTATATGTATAGTGTTAATCATGAAGCCTGCCTTGGAAGAAGCCACCATTGCCGTTCTCCTGCCCTGCTATAACGAGGAGCAGACGATAGGAAAAGTCGTTGACGATTTCCATAAAGCACTCCCAACGGCGACCATTTACGTTTATGACAATAACTCTACAGATAAAACAGCTTCCATAGCACAATCCAAGGGTGCAGTAGTCCGACCGGAACCGCGCCAAGGTAAGGGCAACGTCATACGAGCTATGTTCGAAGATATTGATGCCGACGTATATGTCATGGCCGATGGCGACGACACCTATCCAGCGGAAAGTGCTCCCGCCATGGTCGACAAAATCCTCGAGGGCTATGACATGGTGATAGGCGACAGACTGAGCTCCACCTACTTCCAAGAAAACAAAAGACCCTTCCACAACGTCGGTAACAGATTGGTTCGCTCGGCAATCAACGGCATCTTCCATGCGCAAATCAAGGATATTATGACGGGATACCGAGCTTTTTCGTTTACCTATGTTAAATGCTACCCGATCCTGTCCCATGGATTCGAAGTGGAAACAGAAATGACCATACACAGCCTGGACAGGAATCTACGGCTGTACGAAATGCCCGTTCAGTACCGCGATCGCCCTAAGGGCTCCCACAGCAAACTCAACACTGTGGGCGATGGGATTCGCGTACTTTCCACCATTTTTAGAATGATCAGGGAGTACAAACCTCTACCCTTCTTTGGAGGATGCGGACTGCTGATAGACCTGGTCGGTTTCGGTTTTCTCTTGTCGGTAATGATTGAGTTCTGGCACACCGGATCGGTCCCGCGTATTCCTACCCTTATCGGATCAGTCTTGTTGATCCTTGTCGGTCTGTTATCCATCATCGCCGGTATCGTTCTCGATGTTCTAGCGAAAAACGACAGAAGAGCCTACATTCATACTTCAAACTTATTTGCGTATCTTCACCGCCATCAGCGAGAGCACGAGACCAACCGCAGTGAACACTAATGCGATTCAATACGACAAATCGCCGAATAGCTTTCTGATCAGATAAAACTGACCTGAATCAGTGCCGCCTGTTCTTTAGACAGCACAAGAATGTCGCCCGAATCCGAGCCGGATCTGGATTGCATTTCCGTCGGGCTTACGGCTAATTCATCATCAGTCTGCTTACTTTTCACCCGCACCAGACTGCCAGGTCCTATGTGGTAACTGCTGAGTACACGAAGTATTTGTGAATCCTCGTCGCTGACTCGTTGCACCCTTACCGTCGTCCCTGCAGATACTTCCGAAAGAGGCCTTATGGTTGTAGGTATTGGCGGAAGGTCCCCCTCGGGTGAGGGTATGGCATCTCCATGCGGATCAGCTGTGGGGTGCCCCAGATACTCGTCGATGCGATCCACCATCTTGTCGGAGACGGCGTGCTCAAGGCTGTCCGCCTCCTCATGCACCTCATCCCAACCGTAACCGAGGACCTGCACCAGGAAGGTCTCCAGCAGCCTGTGGCGCCGGACCATGGTCACCGCGTAGCGACGACCGGTTTCAGTCAGCTCGACCTTGCCGTAAGGCCTGTGGGTGACCAGACCGGCATCGACCAGACGGCCCAGTGCACCCGAGACCGTCGACTGTTTCATACCCGTCCTGTCGGCCACCGCAGTGGGCTGGACAGGGCCCTTGTCCCATTCCTGAAGATCCCAGATGACCTTGAGATAATCCTGGGCGCTGGAGGACAGTTCGGCAATTCCCATGTTCCACAGTCTATAGCACAGCTCCACGGCACGACCCGCGAGCAACCCCTGCAGGCATATTTTGAGATTGTCGCAGATCACCTCTGGTATTCTTCATCGAGCGCCACTAGACTTCGAAGGGTCGAAGTCTATAGCCAGCCCCACGACCGCCACGGTCCAGAATCAAGGAAGGTGACATGCCGAACACTCAGACCCGACCCACCCCAGGGTCCACCAGTCCAGCCGGATCCGAAGTCAGGACTCCGCCGTCCAGTCGGCAGCACCAATCCCATCCCATCATTGAGACGGCCAATGGGCGCTCCCTGGAGGAGATCAACGCCACGGTCTCCGTACCCAACTCAACCTCCTCCTTCTGGAAGAACCTGGCAGCCTTCTCCGGCCCGGGCGCTCTGGTGGCAGTCGGTTACATGGACCCGGGCAACTGGATCACCTCCATCGGCGGCGGCGCCCAGTATGGCTACCTGCTCATGAGCGTCATCCTCATCTCCAGCCTGATCGCCATGATGCTGCAGTACATGTCGGCCAAGCTGGGAATCGTGACCGGTCTGGACCTCGCCCAGGCTACACGCCAGCACACCAGCCGCCGGCTCAGCTTCGCCCTCTGGATCTGCACGGAGCTGGCTGTGATGGCCACCGACATCGCCGAGGTGATCGGCGGAGCGATCGCCCTGAAGCTGCTCTTCGGCATTCCACTGATCCTGGGCGTGACGCTGACCGTGCTGGACGTGCTCATCCTCCTGCTGCTGACCAAGATCGGCTTCCGACGCATCGAGGCCATCGTGGCCACCCTGATTCTGGTCATCATGGCGGTATTCCTCTACGAGGTCTTCCTTGCCAGGCCCGACATGCCCGCGGTCTTCCGCGGCTTCATCCCTGACAAGGCCATCCTGGGCAACGGCCAGCTGACCATGGCTCTGGGCATCGTGGGCGCCACGGTCATGCCTCATAACCTCTATCTGCACTCATCCATCGTCCAGACCCGCGACTTCGACCGGAGCGACGACCGTCAGGTTGCCAACGCTGTCCGCTTCGCCACCTGGGATTCCAACATCCAGCTGTCCGCCGCCTTCGTGGTCAACTGCCTGCTGCTGATGCTGGGTGCGGCCATGTTCTTCGGACACGGCGAAGGGCTGGATACCTTCACCGCCCTCTACAACGCCCTTGGCGACAAGACCATCGCCGGTCCGGTCGCCTCCGGTCTGCTCTCCACCCTCTTCGCCGTAGCCCTGCTGGCCTCGGGCCAGAACTCGACCATCACCGGCACTCTGACTGGACAGATCGTCATGGAGGGCTTCATCCGCATGAGGATTCCTCTCTGGCTGCGCAGGCTGGTCACCCGTGTGATCTCCATCATCCCCGTGCTGATCTGCACCATCGCCTTCGGCGGCAAGGAGTCCGCCCTGGATAGTCTGCTGGTCTACTCCCAGGTCTTCCTGTGCGTGGCCCTGCCCATATCCATGATCCCCCTGGTCTGGTTCACCTCCTCCAAGAAGATCATGGGCAAGTACGCCAACCCTCGATGGATGGCCTTCCTGGCCTGGATTGTGGTGGCGGTCCTGACGGGGCTCAACCTCCAGCTGGTCATCCAGGATGTGGGAGAACTTATACAGCTGCTCTGAGCACAGGTGCTCTGATGAGAGCCGCCGCCATTTGCCGATTGAATAAGGCAGTGCCGGCGGCTCTCTTGTAATTCCGCCCGCAACAGACACGTCACTCTTCGTCGTCATGAGCATCTTGCTCGATTAGTGACATATCTGACTCTCGCTCAGCGCGCATATCCACCAACTCAATCCCCAGTCAGATACGGTGGAGAATAGCAGGATTTTATCAAGAGTCCTGCCATCAGCGACCGGACAGTCGACCAGGAGCTGGGTCGCAGACCTGGCTCGCATGGGACCGTCAATCGCGAAAATCATAGGTGTCAGAGGAATCGAGCAGACATGAACGACAAACTTACTACCAACGAAGGGCAGCCCTGGGCAGACAACAACCATAGCCAGACAGCGGGCACCCGGGGGCCCATCCTCATGCAGGACTACCAGCTCCTCGAAAAGCTGGCCCACTTCAACCGCGAGCGCATACCAGAGCGCGTAGTCCACGCCAAGGGAGCCGGAGCCAAGGGAACCTTCACCTTGACCAAGGACATGAGCGCCTACACCAAGGCCGACGTATTCAACGGAGCAGGCAAGACGACGCCCGTCCTGCTGCGCTTCTCCCAGGTGGCCGGCGAATCCGGCTATCCCGACACCCTGCGCGACGTGCGTGGCTTCGCCCTGCGCTTCTACACGCAGGAAGGCAACTACGACGTGGTGGGCAACAACACCCCCGTATTCTTCGTCAACGACCCCCTGAAGTTCCCCGACTTCATCCACTCGCAGAAGCGGGACCCGGCCACACACCTACGCAGCCAGGAGATGCAGTGGGACTTCTGGTCCCACTCCCCCGAGTCTGTCCACCAGGTGACTTATCTGATGGGCGACAGGGGCAACCCGGCCAGCTACCGGAACATGAACGGCTACGGAAGCCACACCTTCAAGTGGGTCAATGCGAAGGGTGAACAGTTCTGGGTCAAGTACCACTTCCTGAGCGAGCAGGGCGTGAAGAACATGACCGACGAGACTGCTGCCAAGGTCGCCTCCGAGGACACGGACTTCCTCCTGCATGATCTTTACGATGCCATCGACAGGGGCGACTACCCCAAGTGGAAGGTCTGCGTGCAGATCCTGCCTTACCAGGAGGGACTGGACTACAAGGACGATATCTTCGACGTGACCAAGGTTGTCTCCAAGAAGGACTATCCGCGCATTGAGATAGGCGAGTTCGTGCTGGATACCAACCCGACCAACTACTTTGATGATGTAGAGGAAGCCGCCTTCTCCCCCGCCAACTTCGTTCCAGGCATCGAGCCCTCGCCCGACAAGCTGCTGCAGGGCCGCCTGTTCGGGTACAAGGATGCTGAGCGCTACCGTCTGGGCGCCAACTACGAACAGCTGCCCATCAACCGCCCGGTCAGCGAGGTCCACAACTACGAGCGGGACGGTTTCATGTCCCAGGGTCAGGATGGATCGGTCAACTACGAGCCCAACAGCAAGGGCGGCCCCGTGGAAGACAACGATGCCAAAATGCACAGCGATGCCGTCCAAGGGCAGACCGAATACTCCCGCCCCTATGACAAGGACTACTATTCCGCAGCCGGCCGTCTCTACAGGCTGATGAGCCCGGAAGAGAAGGACCGCCTGATCCAGACCATCAAGAACACCCTGGGATCCGTCGATGACCAGGAGATCCAGGTTCTCGAGACCAGGCAGTTCTACCAGGCTGACCCCGACTACGGCCAGCGCGTGGCCGAAGCTCTTGGCCTTTCCATGGATCAGATCAAGTAACACAGGAACAGGGCGGGAATTGTCGGCGACACGTCTGGACTGGCCTGCAATCCCCGCCCTGTGTTACTATTTCCTAGTTGCCTTGATCAGGGTCACGTAGGCTACGGCCCCGTTCATTGCAGCCTTGGAGGATTCGCCTAGTGGTCTATGGCGCACGCTTGGAAAGCGTGTTGGGTTCACGCCCTCACGAGTTCGAATCTCGTATCCTCCGCCAGCAGAGTCTTGGACAGTGACCCAAGACTCTTTTTGTATGCGCAATTTCGGCATCACCATCCTTTTCGCTGTCTATCCTGTTCCTTTCCACTTTGTCTGGTCTTAGCAGGTCGTTTACTATAGCGAGCTAGGCGGTCTTGTTACGATAAGGCGCCTGATCACCTAAGTACTTGGCAAGACAGGGATGTCTGGAGACGACAAGACGCTGCGAGCAGAGCGAGACAAAGAAAGTTCAAGGCCATGCCGTTGAAGACTTACGGCAAATGCGAGAGAGGATACGCTCAGCCCCGTCACCAGCTACAAGTTGGCACACATAGATCTTTGCGACGGGTGATCTTACTTAAGCGAATCACCGGTCGCTTCCTGGACAGGCTGATAGGCGCCTCTTCTGGTCTGAGCGCTGAGTGCATCCACAGCAGACTGAAGGTTATACGATCTGCAAATGTAATGATCGGCATCATATCAATTTCCATTTCGTACATCTAAATAAGCGTCATACCTTTTTAAGTATCAAATTATGACCGATGCCTGTATCCCTGCTCGTTGGCATCATGAGCCAATCGATGTCAGCAACGGTCCCTGCTTTGAAAGCGAAAAGACACCTTTCTTACTCAGTCGCAGTTCTATTCGGTTTAAGGAAGAAAGAGCTGCATAGACCGATTAGGGCTACGAGCATAAGGAAGATGAAGGCCCATTGGTAGCCCTGGTCGAGTGCCTGGGCTGACGTGGCTCCGCTGAGACTGCCGCGCTGAGTGCCGATGGTCACAATCATCATGGCTACGGCCGTACCCAGTGAACCGCCGACCTGGCGGACAGTCGAGGCAGCCGCGTTGCCATGGGCCGTGAGTTCTGTAGGCAGTGCGTTGATGCCCTCGGTGAAAGTAGTCATCATGACCAGCGCCACTCCTGCCAAGCGCAGAGCATAACAGGAGGCGATCACGATAAGACTGGTAGTGGTGCCGAACCATATCATCGGCAAGGTTCCGGTCAGCAGCACCGCGTATCCCAAAAGGGCGATTCTCCTCGCCCCGATTCTTTGGTAGATCAGACCAGAAAGTGGGTTGAATACGCCCATGACAATGGCTCCCGGCAGCATGACCAGACCAGAGGTGAGCGCGCTTGACCCGCGCGTATTCTGCAAGTACAGGGGAAGCACCAGCTCCACCCCGACCATGGCAATGTTGCTCAGGGTGCTCAGCAGACTGGTCAGGTTGAAGGTGGCATTCATGAAAACACGCAAATTCACCAGCGGAGACTTCAGATGCAGCTGACGCCGACAGAACAGGATTACTACCAGCACACCAGCCAGTAGCAATCCCAGGTCAAGCACTGACGCACCGCCCGCGTCCCCAATGGCCGACAGGGCGTACAGAATGAGCCCGAAGCCCAGGCAGGAATAAACTACGGAAGGCACGTCCAGCCGAGTTCTCACCTGGTGGTTGACCGTATAGACCAGGAAGAACGAGGCCACCAGAATCGCGGCGCTCAAGACAGCAAGCAGCACAAACAAGGCCCTCCAGGACCAGTGCTCCAAAACAAACCCCGAGAGCGTGGGGCCAACCGTCGGACCCAAGGCCACCACCAGGCCCACCATGCCCAGGGCCACACCGCGCCTATCCGGCGGGAAAAGCAGCAGCACCACATTCTGAATGAAAGGCATCAGCGATCCGGCGGCTATGGCCTGGATGATTCTGCCCGCCAACAGCAGCGGGAAATGCCCTTCGGAAAAGACACAGACCAGGGAGCCAGTCAGGAAAATAGCCATCATGGCCATGAAGGTGTGCTTGGACCGGAAGTTGGAAAACACCCAAGCCGATACGGGTATCATCAGCCCCACCACCAGCAGATAGGAGGTGCTCAGCCACTGAGCAGTGGATTGGGACACATGGAATTCCGCCATAATGGTGGGCAGAGCATTGTTAAGGAAGGTCTCCGCCATCAAGGCCAGGAAAGCCCCTGCCAAAAGCGTGCCCATCATCGCGGTGCGACTTCCCTCAGCCCCGCCTTGGCTGCCTTCCCTCTTGCGGCCATCCTTATTCATACCGCATCCTCTCCGTCCTTCACCGGCTCGGGCCGAAGCCTGCGTGATCCAACTAAAAGCAGATCAGGATTCCATGTTTCTAATGATTCGTTCCAGGTAGCCGACCAGCTGTTTACTCTCCTGCTCATCGAACCCTTTCAAGGCAAGCTTGCCCGTGGTCTCTAATACATGCCGGATCTCGACCTGGTGGGCGTCAAGCTCGCTCCGCGCCTGCCCGGTGAGCTTAAGAACCATCTGACGTCGGTCATCACTCTGCGGCTTTGCCGTCAGCCATCCTGCCTTGACCAGCCGTTTGACAACTCCCCGAACCGTAGGATGGCTCAAACGGAACCTGTCGCCCACCGTCTTCTGCGTCACCTCCAGGCCCTCATGCTCATACAGGTAATAGACCATGACAAATTGGGGACCAGTCAGATTGGGAAAGATGCTCCGCACACACTCATTCATGTGCTTTTCCAGCAGGGTGTTGGCTATTTTGACCAGTCCCTCTGGCCGCTTCTCCGAGAGCTCCAAAAGATACCGCCTCCCTAAAATGTAGCATGCTACATTATTGACAAAGAAGGCCCAGCTGTCAAATCAAAGAAATACAGAAACCCATCCAACAACTTCCGTAATACGAGGGGAGGGGGGCTCGAGCAAAAGAAGAGCCTTAGCTCAGCCTTTCCGACCGGTGGGCATGCTGGTTTACCTAGCATTTAGGCCTCAGTATCGTCGTTCTGCATAGCCGATTGGCTAAGCAATACTGATAGGATGATAAGTTGACACTCCATCCCACCGCCGCTGTCAACAAATCATGAGCCTTTAGTCCAACAGACCTCCTTTACCTTGGAGCGACCAACAGAGAAAATTGCTAAACCGCATCAAGGGATCCACCAGGCAGACACACGCCTACTCTCATGCAAGAAGCTCTTTCAACAACACAAGGCCAATATTGAACCTCCTGAGACGTGGCTTCATCAGTCAATACAGTCAGATAAGAACGAATTCAGAGAAAAGCAAGCTATCCGGGCAATAAATAGTTTCCGATATAATATAGTTTCTATAATGAAATCAAATAATCCGTCCTCCCTCTACGATGCTCTCATGTATCTGCAGTGCGAATTCGTAGCAGAGCGCAACAGGGTCAACCCGGGGAACATCACCTGGCAACAGTTCGACATCCTCACCGTTCTGCGCACAGGAGCGTCCACGCCCTCACAGATTGGTCAGCGACTCGGCATAACCCGATCCAAGGTCTCCAAGAACCTCAGCACTCTGCGCGATCTCGGATACATCAGGCAGGTGCCTGACGCCCACGACCGGCGAGAGCTGGAGACCAATCTGACCCAGGATGGCCGGGACATGCTTGACATCATCGATCAACAGCATAAAACCCTTGAGGAAGATGCCCGACAGGTCTGGTCCAAAGACGAACAGGAAGAGTTCGCTACTCTTGCCAACAGGCTTATCAACAAGCTACGCCAGGAGCGAGTCGCCCAATGAGGACCGAGTGCATTCTTATTGATCGGGCCTCCACGCACAACCTCAAGCAAGTCTCGCTGGCCATACCAAAGCGGGCCATCACCGTGGTCACCGGCCTGTCGGGTTCAGGAAAGTCGTCTCTTGTGTTTTCCACGCTGGCAGCCGAATCACAGCGCATGATCAATCGCAGCTACAGCTCCTACATTCAGCAGCTCCTGCCCAAGTATGAGCCTGCGGAAGTCGCCCGAATCGACAACCTGCCCTTCTCCATTGTCGTAACCCAAAAGCAGCTCTCGGGCAATGCTCGCTCAACCGTAGGCACCTATACTGATATCTACACTGCCCTGCGCCTGCTGTTCTCCCGTATGGCCCAGCCCTTCATCGGGTACTCCATGACATATTCCTTCAACAATCCTGCGGGGATGTGCCCGATCTGCCAGGGACTCGGAACTGTGCGCACTCTGGTGCTTGATCGCCTGCTCAACATGGATCTCTCGCTGAACCAGGGAGCCATCTACTTTCCCACCTTCCAGCCAGGCGGCTGGAGGCTGACCAGGTATACGGATTCAGGTTATTTTGACAACGACCTGCCCCTACAGGAGTGGGACAGAGATGACCTCGACTTCCTGCTCTACGGCAAGAGGCAAAAACCGGCACACCCTGGCCCCAACTGGCACAAGACAGCCATGTATGAGGGATTGGTGCCCAGGATCACCAAGACCTTCATCAACCAGAGCAACGACAAGTACCAGCATGAGCTGGAGGAGGTTACGCGAATCACCCAGTGCCCCGACTGCCAGGGGGCCAGAGTCAACGCCAAGGTGCGCTCAGCCAGGATCCGCGGACTGAACATAGCTGACTGCTCCGCCATGAGCGTGGCAGACCTCCAGGAATGGCTTGGAAAGATTCATGACGATCAGACTGAGACCATTCTGCAGGACTTGAAACGCAAGATAGCCAATCTGATAACGGTGGGTCTGGGCTACTTGAGTTTGGAGCGTGGCACCTCCACACTTTCCGGAGGAGAGGGACAGCGTCTGAAAATCGCCAACTGCCTGAACAGCCCCTTGAATGACGTCCTATACATCTTCGATGAGCCAAGCGTTGGCTTGCACCCCCATGACCTGACTGGGATCAAGAAAATCTTTGAGGGCTTGCGAGACAAGGGCAATACGGTAGTGATCGTGGATCATGACCCCGAGCTCATCGCCATTGCGGACCATATCGTCGATATGGGGCCAGGGGCAGGCAGTGAAGGCGGACGGATCGTCTTTGAAGGGAACTATCAGTCTCTGCTGAGAAGCGGCACAGCAACTGGCAGAGCCCTGGGAGATCCAGGCGTGGTAAATGAACCATCGGTGCCTTCGCATGGCTTCTATACAATAGACAAGGTCACTGCCCACAACGTCAGAGAAGCCCACGCCAAGATACCCCGGCAAATGCTGACTGTGGTGACCGGGGTGGCCGGCTCAGGTAAGAGCACCATTATTAAGGAAGGCTTCATGGCTCAACATGAGGCCTTACTCCTGGATCAGAAACCAATCAAGACCAGCGGACGCTCCAACCTGTTGACCTACTTGGGTGTCTTCGACCCGCTGCGTAAGGCCTTTGCCAAGGCCACAGGCGAGTCCCCCTCGCTCTTCTCATTCAACGCTGCCGGAGCCTGTCCGGTCTGCAAGGGCAAGGGGGTCGTCACCCTGGATATTGCCTACATGGGCGACACCAGCACTATCTGCGAAAGCTGCCATGGAACCAGGTATTCAACGCAGACCTTGTCTGCCAGATACCGTGGTCTCAGCATCGCCCAGGTGCTGAAACTGACTGCCAGCGAGGCTATGCACCAATATCGTGAAGTGCTGGGGCCAGCTATGAAGGCCCTGGAGGATGTGGGTCTGTCTTACCTATCCGTTGGGCAGGCTCTTGATACGCTCTCGGGCGGTGAGCTGCAACGCCTCAAGCTGGCCAGACTACTCAAGGAGGGAATTCATGAGACCCTGATTTTGGATGAGCCTACCAGCGGCCTGCATGAATCCAATATCCTGCAGCAGATTGCGCTCCTACATAAACTCATCACCAACAAAGGACTCACTATCATCGTCATAGAACATAACCTGCGCTTCATCGGCCAGGCCGACTGGGTGATCGATATGGGCCCAGGAGCCGGAAGCGCGGGCGGCAAGGTGTTGTTCGAAGGGGCTCCGCTGGCACTGATGCACCGCAATGACACTCCCACAGCCCGAGCCTTGAATGCCTATTTCGGCTTTATCAAGGATGCCGCGGTGCAACCATAAGCGGCTGCATTCGGATCAGCGCTAGCTCAGCAATCTTGCAGACGGCGCCTTTGCATGCCATCCTGATCGAAATTGTCATCATCCAGCCAGGTCTCCAACCGCTCTTTCACTGCCGGCCATTCACTATCCAATATGGAAAACCAATCCGTGTCCCGAGTGCGGCCCTTGTAGACCATATCGTTTCTGAACCGGCCTTCAGCCTTGAATCCCAGCCTCAGCGCAGCCGCCCGGGAGGGCGCATTGAGGCTGTCGCACTTCCACTCGTATCGGCGATAGCCCAAGTCCTCGAAGACATGCCGAGCCATCAGATACTGGGCTTCGGTAGCCTGCCTGCTTCTCTGCAACTCCCGGGTGTAGATAACGTGGCCCATCTCGACGCTTCCCATATCCGCCCGAATGCGCATCAAGGCATACATGCCCAACAGGTCCGACGAATCATGAAGCTGCACATGCTTGCGTATATCCGCGTCCTTCAGGCCTACAGACCGACCGACACCAAACTCGGGTGCAGACGGCTTGCGGAGAATAGCAAAGAAGAGAGGATCCCGACTGTCAGTCATGGATGCGAACCCTGAGTCGAATGCTGGCCTGTCAGGGAAAAGATCGTGAGTGCTATAGGTCATGATGGATTCGTCGCAATCCGGACCGAAAATCCGCTCATAGAAAGCATCACCTTGGTTGTCGTTTAAGGGCACTACCAGAACGGTCCTGCCAGTCAAGTTGACAGGCTCCGGCATCATGGCCCCGGCAAACGAAATCACGTCCCCTATAGGTTGCCCAAACTCATTGACTCCCATACCCGCGTCTCCTCCCTCGGAACGATGCTCGCTCCGTCATCGTACGGAAGGAGGCAGCCCTGGCAACACCTGCTATAACCCCGTACAATCCTGGCAATTAGGATACCAGGCAAACACCCCCCAAAAGTCCGTATGAAACCGCCTCACGCAATCACACGTGTACTCTCCCTTTCCACCTCCTTTGTCATCCTGTCCACAGGATGCTGATTTGCCACAATATTTGTCCACATGCAACAAAATGGAAGGACTGACGCTTCTGCGAGAATTAGACTGATACCTAAGAGGAATGCTCGAGGAACATCAACTGGTATTTTCTCTGCCTAACGTCAGCATCGACCAAGGGAGTAATCACCATGTCCAAGGCTTTGATCGTCGTGGATGTTCAACCGACTTTCTGCGAAGGAGGTGAGCTGGGAGTCGAGGGAGGCAACGCTACAGCCAGTAAAATCGCCGACTATGTCCACGGCCATGCTGGCGACTACGCCTACATGGCCACCACCCAGGATTGGCATATCGAACCCGGATCCCATTGGTCCGATCACCCGGATTTTGTGGACACCTGGCCCAAGCACGGCGTAGCCGGCTCACCCGGGGCGGAGCTGCATCCCAGGATTCGAGGGCTGGGCATCGCCCATCACTTCAAAAAAGGTCAGTATTCTGCCGCCTACTCCGGATTCGAAGGCATCGAAGACAACACCGATCGGATCCAGAGCAGGGACGAGTTCACTGCAGCCAGATTATCCGGTGTCACCCTGGCCGACGCCCTGGCACAAGCTGGCGTCGACCAGGTGGACGTTGTCGGCATCGCCGAATCCCACTGTGTCAAGGAGACCGCCCTGGATGCCGCGAAACTCGGTTACCAGGTCACGGTCTTCGAGGATCTGACAGTCCCGGTCAGCGAGGATCAGGGCGTTGAGGCCCGAAAGGCCATGGCCCAAGCGGGCATTCGTCTGTTTTCCTCCAACGACGACTAAGGGCAGCGGCAGCGGAATTCACCAAGGCTGAATGGTGGGGCCTACGGTGAATTCCGATACATTGGTGTCCTCAGGCTGATCAATGGCGAAGGCCACCACCTGTGCCACCCGTTCGGGATCAATCTGGTAGCTGTCGTAGGTCTTGTTCATATCGGCCAGGGTCTGCTTGTCCGTGATGGTCCCCAGCAGTTCAGTCTTAATGGCCGCAGGATAAATAGTAGAGGTACGGATGTGTGTTCCCTCCTGGGCGGACTCCATCCTGAGCACCTCCATCAGATCTCGCAGGCCCCACTTGGTTGCTCCATAAACCGCTCCTTCCGGGTAGGCCTTGAGCCCAGCCACCGAAGAAGTGGCAATGAACTGCCCGTGACGCTGCCCGATGAACTCCGGCAGGGCCGCAGCAATGCCGTACAGTGCGCCTTTGAGGTTGACGTCAATGGTCCGATCCCACTCGTCCACATGGAGGGCCGACAAGGGCGAGTTAGGCATGAGCCCGGCGTTGAGGAATACCACGTCCACTCCACCGAACTGCTTCTTGGCGAAAGCCACGAAGTCCTCATTGGCCTGCCGATCGGTCACATCCAACGCCATGGAGGCCGCCTGGCCACCAGCCTGAACGATGTCGTCGACAATTGTGTCCAGCCGATCCTTACGGCGAGCGCCCAGCACCACCTTGGCCCCTCGCTGTGCCAACAGCCTCGCCGTGGCCTCACCTATGCCGGAAGAAGCTCCGGTGATAAGCACTGTCTTGTTCTCAACAGTCATAACAGTCCCACCTTTCCTTGATCTTCAATCGGCCTGATGGTACAACTTCGAGTCGCTGGAAGTGCAAGTCTTGCTACAGCCAAGTCCGAACCAACAATCGTGACCAAATGCGTGGCATGGGGCTGAAACTATTGAGAAGGACAGATCAGTCAGGACTGAGCTGGCCGGGCACATGTAGAATCGACGCAGTAATCCACGAAGAAAGGCGGCCGCACTGCCATGAGCGCAAGGAACCAGAGTCGCACTCCTTTTTCCCTCCTGATGGCGGTCTATGCCGGGGACACACCCTCCTTCGTTGCCCGTGCATTGAAATCCGACACCATTGAACAAACCCTCATGCCCAATCAGGTCGTCATTGTGCGCGATGGTCCATTGGGCAAAGAACTGGGCCAACTGGTTGATCAGTACCCGACTGAGCTGAAGAGACACTTGCTTCAGGCCGACAGGGCCGAGGAAATGCCCGAGTTTACAATCGTGCGTCTGCCGACCAACAGAGGACTCGCCCACGCACTGAATCTCGGGTTGAAGTCCTGCAAGTACGAACTGGTGGCCCGGGCGGACAGCGACGATATCTCCCTCCCATCGAGATTCAGCATTCTCATCCCCCTGTTGGCCTCATCGGGTTTAGATGCCCTGGGCAGCGCCATCCAGGAGTTTGCAAACGACGAGCACACTCCCGGTCGGATTCGCTATCTGCCAGGAGGAGGATCCGGACTTCGGACATATGCCACCCTGCATTCCCCTTTGCACCACCCCAGCGTGGCATTTCGCAAAACCAGCGTGTGCAAGGTGGGCGGTTATCCGGAGAATACCGGGCGCTTTGAAGATTACCGTCTTTGGGAAACCATGCTGGTCAGCGGCGAACATATCGGCAACATCAAGGAACCTCTTGTCCTATACCGATCCGATACGGCTATGTATCACCGCAGGGGCGGCATGCGCATGTTTCGGGACGAGCTGCGCCTGCAAGCCGATTTTCTGCATGATGGCTTCATCAGCCCTATACAATATGTCAGAAACATCCTCATCCGCGCCTGCTACCGTCTGTTGCCCGACCAAGTACGCAGCTGTCTGTATGCCATCATGACCACCCTGCTCAACCGGCTCCATGGGAAGTCGGTGAATGACAGCCGAAAGAGGTGAATCATGCAATCAACCCTGATGACCTGGCAACAATCCTTGCCGCTCTTGCTGTTCATCATCGCAGCCCTGTATCTACCCGGCTGCCTGCTGGTGGCAGCGCTGGGCAACCGTAAACCCATCTTCGTGGCGGCGCTTGGCCCTGTGGCCTCCATTGCACTGGCCGGCATTGATGGCGTGCTCTTCCAGCCGCTCGGCATATCCTGGAGCTGGCGCTCCTATGGACTTTCGGCCGTAATGCTCATTATCGTCATTCTTCTGGCACGCCAACTTTTCAATCATTTTCGTAATTCAGATGAAGTCGGCCGAGAATCCTGGGTACCGACTACCAATGTCGGAAAAACCAAACCTCGATTGAGGCACTTCCTTCCGGCACTTCCGGCAATCATCGGCACAGTACTGGCTGCTTGCAACATCGGCATCAGACTGATGCACGCCGCACCTTCGCCTGATCAGGTCACGCAAAATTACGACTCGGTCTTCCACTACAACGTAGTGGCACGAACTGTGCTCACTGGCCAGGCTTCATCACTGCATGCTCTTCCGCCCATCAGGGAAATATACCCAATCGCATTTCAGCAGTTCGCTGCCATGGGCGCGATGGCCTACAGACCTGCCACCGCAGTCAGCGCCGTCACCTGCACTTGGCTGGTCTTTGCTGCTCTGATATGGCCGATTTCCATGCTCTTCCTGATCAGAATCCTGCTGGGCAGACATGCCTGGAGCGATCTGCTCACACCGGTACTCGCCTCATGCTGCGCGGGTTTCCCCTTCCTCTTGCTGGATTGGGGCACCTTGTATTCCATGTTCGCCGGTCAGGTCATACTGCCTGTTTTCGTCGCGCTTACCTGGGCTTGGTGTACAGACGGGTGGCGGGAAGGCCGCCGATCCCTAGCCGGCCTTGCCTGGATTTTTCTCAGTGTCGTTGCCGTTTCCTTCTGCCATTTCAGGGTCATGATGACCGGCGCTCTTCTTGTACTGCCAGTGATTCTCATCTGGCTGATCAGGTCAGGAAGGCAACTGGCCCAAACCAACAGGCACCGTTTCCGTCTAGTCGCCGGGCTGTTGGCTGCCGGATTCCTGATCCTACTGGCTACAGGCCTCAAAATCTTTCACAACCTGTACCTGCGTGGTCCTGCCCGGAAAATATCGGATCATCTCAACGGCGGCCCGGCACAACCCACGGAAGACCTGCCATCCGCCATAGTGCGCTTTCTGCTGGGACAGCCCATTGATTCAGGCAGCCGTCGGCTGCCGGTCTACTGGCCCCTGGCCCTGGCCCTGATCCTGGCCCTGATTGTCCTCTGTCTGCACCACAGCCGAAAGGACATGCTCCTAGTGTCCTCCTTCATGCTGCTGGGCCTGGTCTTCGTCGCCTGTGCAGGCACCCACGCCGATTGGGCCAAGATCCTTACAGCCCTGTGGTACAAGGATCAACGCCGACTGTTCTCTGCCTGGCCTGTAGTAGCCATACCCATCATGGGCATGGCCTTGGAGCATGGCATAGGAGCCTTGAAAAGGTATACGCCTCAGGCTGAGAAAATGATATCAATGCCAATTATGATGTTGGCAGCCACGGTAGCTGTTCTGATCTGCGCCGTGAATCCGCAGTTGGACTCCATGGAGAAGACCTTGGGCTCAACATATGCCTTCGCAGCCAACGACGCCGATGCCCCGATGCTGTCAACCGACGAATTCCTGCTGATGAAGAGAATGGGCCGCCATGTCTCGACCAGCGAGCAAGTCCTGTCCGATCCATGGAACGGCAGCGGCTACATGCTGGCTGTCGGTGGCACTACACCCTTCTACGCTCATCTGAATATGAACTGGGATCATGATCATGCCTACCTGGCCACAAACTTTGAGCACATAGGTTCCGATCCACAGGTATGCAAGATCCTGACCGATCATCACATTGACTGGTATGCGGACATGGGCGGACCATACGTTGCCAACGACCCCCAGCATCAGATCTTCAATGGCCTCCACCCCGTTCCGCAAGCCCTACAACTGGTCGACAGCCAGGGTCGGGCGAAGCTCTACCGGATTACCGCCTGCCGTCCCTGATCGACACGGTCTATCAGTGCCTGAGCCTCAGATTCCTGGGCAAACAGATCATGGTTGCTGCCAGGGCGTGTAGACATGCCGGCTTTCAATCCTCGAGACAGGCAATGCAGGATCAGTCGCCGATCATGCGCCCTGATAAGGGTAAGAAGCCACCGTCTGCCAGTAGCAAGGAGCAGTGCCAGAAATTCAATCGTTGTGAAATTGCCCCTGCTGAATCGGAACATCCATATCTTGTTGCGCACCTCGTAAAAGAAGCGGGAACCCGGGTCGGCATCGCTGGAGCCGAAGACCTTGGTTTTATGCCATACCCGACTGGCAGGAACGTAATAGCCTATGCCTGTTTTCAGCAGTCTGGAAGTGTATTCGAAGTCGTCATTCCAAAGGAAAAAGGCGGCACGTGGCAGGGTTCCTGCAGCTTGGACGGCCTTGACGTTCACCAGGCAGGAGACAAAGGACAAGGAACGGACCTGGTAGGCATGGGCGCTGGCCTGCAACTGTGGTCTGCCTCTTCTGATCGGCAGACGCCGACGGGGCTTGTTCATCCCATGCACCCTGCCGTCAACCCACACAGCCTCAGAACCTAAAACGGCCGGCCAGGAGCCGTTATCGGCTCGAGCCTCGGAGGCAGCATCAAGCAAACCGGACAGGGCATTGGGCTGGGGCACCACATCGTCATCCATCAGCCACAGGTAGGCTTCAGACTGAGGAGGAATCTTCGCCAGGGCCGCTGCCATGCCAGCCACGAATCCTCCTGCACCGCCCATATTGTGATGCAAAGGGATCAAGTCAGGCTTCAAGGGGTGCGACAAGACCACATCCACCGATCCGTCCACACTTGCGTTATCTACGACAAGGACTCGATCAGGCTTGCGGGACTGGCCACTTATGCCATCCAGGCACTCCTGAAGGAGTTTGGAGCGGTTGTAGGAGACAACAACAGCGACGACAAAAAACCTCATAGTCTGCATTGTAACGATAGGTGAAGGTCAAATATTGAACTACAATTAGTTCTTAAATTTCCCATAGTGGACATTCAGAACAGGCGAGCCTCAGATCAATGGGAGCATACAAACCAAGCACTAATTGGCTAGTCCCGATTCCGCGAGAGGAAGGCCCCAGTCATGTCGACGACACCGACACAGCCCTCATCACGAAAACAGGCTGTTTATCCCTACCTGATTGTGCTGTCGGGCATCGTCTTCACGGCCATCCCGGTATCGCTGGTCTGCAGTTGTGCAGGCATCTTCTTCACTCCTGTCAGCAGCTACTTCCATGTTCCCAAGGCCGCATTCACCGGATATTTCAGCATATTCAGCATCACCATGGTCATCTTCCTGCCCGTAGCCGGATGGCTGATGCACCGCTACGATCTGCGCATCGTTCTGACGGCAAGCACCATCCTGGCCGGACTGGGTTGCCTTGGCATGTCCCGATCATCCGCCATGTGGCAGTTCTATCTATGCGGAGTGGTTCTGGGAATCGGTATGCCGCCCATCCTCTATCTGTCAGTACCCACACTCATCAACGCCTGGTTCCGCAAACGGGTCGGGTTCTTCATCGGCCTGTGCATGGCCTTCACCGGCATAGGCGGGGTGATCTTCAACCAGATAGGCACCATGATCATCAGGTCCGCCCCTGATGGATGGCGGCGGGGATACCTGGTCTTTGCCATTCTGATTCTGGTGGTCACCCTGCCCTTCACCATCTTTGTCATTCGCGGCACGCCCGAACAGATGGGCCTGCATCCCTACGGCGCCGAGCAAGAGCCTGCTGCAGCTGAGGCTGCCTCCAACAGCGCAGACACTGGAAGCAAAGACAAAAAGGACTCAAAGATTGCCGCTTCGACTGTGGGCATGACCGCTTCCCAGGCCTTGCGCTCCCCTGCCTTCTGGGCGCTGGCGCTCTTCTGCGGCCTGATAACCATGAATCAGACCATCTACCAATTCCTGCCCTCCTATGCGGCATCCCTGCCATCCATGGCGGCCTACACGGGCCTGATCGCCTCCTCCTGCATGGCCGGCCAGGCTATCGGCAAAGTCATCCTGGGCATGGTCAATGACGGGAGCATCGTGGGCGGGCTATGCCTCGGCATCGGCGGCGGCATCCTCGGCGTCTGCCTCATGGTCGCCTTCCCCGGATTGCCCGCACTCCTCCTGCTGGGGGCCTTCGCCTTCGGCCTGGTCTACGCCTGCACTACAGTGCAGACGCCAATCCTGGTCACTGCGGTCTTCGGCTCGCGTGACTACACCAACATATATGCCCGGATCCAGATGGTGGGGTCCCTGGCCTCGGCCTTCGCCGCTCTCTTTTGGGGCGCCATCGCTGACCAACCCCACGGCTACATCATCATGTTCGGTCTGAGCATCCTGATTATGGTTGCGGCCTTGTTCCTGGGCATTATCCCCCTGAAAGGTACGCGAAAGTCGGCCACTCAAACCGCCTGACCGAGTCCTGCAACTGGCAGCCTCCGCAACATTCCGCTTTCGTCATGCATCAAAAGAAGGCGGAAGACCGCCGCTACTACCATCTGGGCCCCGTCACAGCTGTATGGCCATCGCGAGCCGAGGAGAAACCGGGGCCGGATGGCAAGGGCCGAGTGCCTGTCACTATCACCAACCTCGGTCTTGACAGACCTGTGAATCATGAACTCTGCCGCCATCTACTGAGAATCCGAGTGCAGCCGCGGCAATAATCCACGAGAGAAGAATTATTCATTCATCGGCCCTTCAGCCACATGCATGGATGACCGCAACATCTGCAAATGCAGCTTCGAAGAACCTTTCGGCCACAATATGACAAGTACATATACAAATAACCAAGCCTGATTTTGTAACCTGTATCTACTTGTACAATAACATTATCTTTACTACACTTACATTTGACATTGACGTGACGTTCTGACCAAAACAACGACGTAGTAGGTTCCGGGCGGCCTCTTCCTCGGTTCATGGTTCAGTCGTCCATCATCACATAGACGGCAAGGAGGCTTGTCTAGAATATGAAACGCATCATATCCATGGCCCTGGCGACAGTATTCGCCTTGGCCACCGCAGGGGCCGCGGATCCGGCCTTCGCAACCACGGGGAGTCAGCCCTACCAAGCCAATGCTCCGTCAACCCTGGCAACAGGATCAGGGACAAAAACCAGAGCTGCTGGCACCAATCCACGGATCACTCCCGTCAATCCTGCAGACCACAAATGGACTCTGGACTCCTCCACCACCAAAGGCGGCGAGGTGCTGGAAAAGTCCAATGGCTGGCTGCACTTCAAGGCCTCAGCCGCCAATGGCAATTCCACGACAGCCAGCGAGCAGTACCCGGCCATCGCCCTGGACGCCACCACCTACGACTTCACCAGCCCAGGAGCTCTGACCTTGACCATGAGCTCACCCCAGCCTGGCACTGAGAACAGGTTCGGGTTCTACCTCGGTTATGCCAATCCCAACTCCGGTCTCTTCATCGGCTATGACTCGGGCGGCTGGTTCTGGCAGCGCTACGGCGGGGACGGCCAGTGGTACACGGGAACCAGACTTCCGGCACCGGCACAGAATACCCCGACCACGATAAGAATCACTTGGACTGGTCAGCGCGCAGGACTCACCGTGGACGGACGTGCTGCTTTCGATGATGTCGACTACGGCCCAATGGCTGGCGCGCTAACCGGAAGGTTGGCCATGAAGGCTGGCGTTTACCAAAACCAGATCACTGACGTCAAGCTCAAGCTCAAGGAAGACCCGGCTGATCTGCATTCGGTCGTCGGGCGAATCGTTGATGCAGACGGCGGAGCCATCGCCGGAGCCAAGGTCCATCTGACGGGAGCTTCGACATTGACAGACACCGAAGGCGCCTTCACCCTGGAGCAGATCAAATCAGGCAGATACACCCTACAGATCGGCAAACAGGGCTACGAGGACGTTACTAAGGACATACAGGTGGACCGTGCCGACCTGAATCTGGGATCCTTGCAGCTGAACAAAGCCACCCCAGAGGCCAAGGTCACCCTGAGCACCCCCGAGATGAGCGTGCAGGTCAGAAAGCACTTCCCCTCAGTGGTTCAATACACCATGACCAAGCTGGACAACAGGGTCATGTACGGTCGACATCAGGATCTGCGTCGTCTGAACATCAATGGCATAGACATGGATCTGACTGATTCGGACGTGACTTTCACCCAGCAAGGGACAGACAAGGCCACCTACCAGCTTCGCGCCCAAAAGCCCGACCAGAATATCGATGCCACAGTGACAGCGGTCCTCTGGCTCAAGGCCAACACCCTGCACCTGGACATCACCAAGATCGAAAACGCTGCCGGAAAAGACCACCCCATCCAGACCATAGCCCTGCCCGGGCAGGATCTGGTATCCGTCAGCAGCGATCAGGACGGAGCTCAATTCACAGGCGCACGCATGTCCTCGAATACCCAGGTACCTGGCGACACCACCTTCCCCATCACTGACGACACCGCAGTCGATCCCAACAAGGCCGATTACACCTACGGATTCGTCTCGGGAGGATCACTGAGCGCCGGGCTATGGAGCAACAGCGAACATGACGGCACCACGGCGGGCAGCTCAATGTCCGGAGGCGCTCGAAACACCCGTGTGCTCACGGATGCCACCAGCGTTCATGGATCAACATCCCTCGGACTGTCCAGCCCTGCCTGGTACTACCATCGCCAGGTCCGGGACTCCAAGAACCGCTCTTTCACAGTCGAACAGACCGAAATGCCCAAGATGGCCGTGGCCATCACAGGCGACGAGAATCAGGACGGCAGGGTCGACTGGCAGGACGGGGCCATCGCCTATCGAAACATCATGAACAATCCTTACGGAGCCCAGGAGGTGCCCGATCTGGTTTCCTGGCGTATTGCCATGAACTTCGGAAGCCAGGCCCAGAATCCCTTCCTCAGCACCTTGGACAATGTGAAGAAAGTAGACCTTAACACCGATGGGCTGGGTCAGTCCGTCCTGCTCAAGGGCTACGCCAACGAGGGGCATGATTCCGGCCACCCGGACTACGGGGACATCGGCACCCGGATGGGCGGCGCCAAGGACATGAACACCCTGATGAAGGAGGGAGCCAAGCATGGCGCCCGCTTCGGCGTACATGTCAACGCCGACGAGATGTACCCGGAGGCCAAGGCCTTCAACGAGGATCTGGTCCGCCGCCGGGCTGACGGCAGCCTCCAATACGGCTGGAACTGGCTTGATCAGGCGGTCGGCATCGACGGCATCCACGACCTGGCATCAGGCTCCCGCCAAAGCAGGTTCGGCGAGCTTAAGAAGAAGGTCGGCGACAATCTGGACTTCGTCTATGTGGATGTCTGGGGCAATCAGACCTCCGGCAGCGAGGATTCCTGGGAAACCCGCAAGCTCTCGAAGATGATTACCGACAACGGCTGGCGAGTAGCCACCGAATTCGGCGCAGCCAACGAATATGACGCATCCTTCCAGCACTGGGCGGCTGATCTGACCTACGGAGGCTACACCAGCAAGGGGCAGAACTCCCAGGTCATGCGTTTCCTGCGCAACCATCAGAAGGACAGCTGGGATGGCGACTACCCCTCTTACGGGGGCGCAGCCAACGCCCCACTTCTAGGCGGCTACAGCATGAAGGACTTCGAAGGCTGGCAGGGCCGCAACGATTACGATGCCTACATAGCCAACCTTTACACCCACGATCTGTCCACCAAGTTCATCCAGCACTTCAAGGTGACTCGCTGGGTCAACAATCCCTTGGACCAGCAGTCCCCCAAGGATCCTTCGGCCAACAACGGCCAGGAGCGGATAATCCTGAAGGACGACCTGGGCCACCAGGTGATCATTGACCGTGGATCCAACGACCAGTCATCGTCCGCCTACCGCGAGCGTACCATCACCCTGGACGGCCGAACCATCCTGCAGGGAGCGGTCTCGCCCGGAGACGGCAGTGGCCAGGGCACTGAGTCCTACCTGCTGCCATGGCTCTGGGATGCCAAGACAGGCAAGCCCCTATCAGTGAGTGACCAGAAGCTCTATCACTGGAACACCCGGGGCGGCATGACCACCTGGACGCTGCCCGACTCCTGGCACGATCTGTCCGCAGTCAAGGTTTACCGACTGAGCGACCAGGGCAAGACCGACCCGTTGGATATACCCGTAGTCAACGGACAGATCACTCTGAACGCCAAAGCGGGGACCCCCTACGTGGTTCATCGCGGGGCCTCGGCCAATCCGGACGTCGCCTGGAGCACAGGTTCCCATTTGGTCGACACAGGCTTCAACGGCGGCAAGAAAAGCCTTGAGGACAACTGGCAGACCAAGGGTTCCGGGAGCGCCACCATCGTCAAAAGCGCTTCCAGTAATCCTATGCTCAAGCTGGATGGCCGAGTCGAATCAACACAGACCATAAAGGATCTGGAGCCTGGTGCACGTTATGCCCTCTATGTGGGCGTGGATAACCGCAGCGACGGCCAGGCGCGCCTGGAGGTCCGCAACGGTGACCAGGTGCTGGCCACCAACTCCACTGGACGCAGCATAGCCAGGAACTTCGTACAGGCCGATCCCCACAACACCAACTGCGCCACGATAGACGGCAGCAGCCTCTTCCAGAACATGTACGTCTTCTTCACAGCGCCGGATCAGGGCAAGACGATTCTGACCCTTTCACATCAAGGTGATGGATCCGCCTACTTCGACAATTTGCGCCTGGTGAAGAACGGGTACAAGGGTCTGGAAACCGACGCAGATGGCGGCGTGAAGACCTTGACCAATGACTTCGAGCACAACGCCCAAGGCATATGGCCCTTTGTGGTCTCGGGCGCAGAGGGCGTGGAGGACAACCGCGTCCATCTTTCCGAACTCCACGCCCCCTACACTCAGGCAGGCTGGGACGTCAAGAAGATGGACGATGTGCTGCAAGGAGATTGGTCAATCAAGATCAACGGGCTTACCGAACGCAACACCTTGGTCTACCAAACCATTCCCCAGAATGCCCGGTTCCTGACCGGAGCCACCTATCGAATCTCCTTCGACTACCAGGCCGGCTCCACCGGCTCCTACGCTCTGGCCATAGGACAGGGCGAGTTCGACCCAGCCCGCACCCAGCTGAAACCCTTGGAGAAGGCCCTGGGCACCACGGCCCACTACCAATTCGAGCTGACTGGCGGACCTCGGGACGCCTCCTGGTTCGGCATCTACTCGACCGACAAGGCACCCGACCGCCAGGGAACATCCGGCGATGCGGCCAACTTCGGTGGGTATCAGGACTTCGTCCTGGACAACCTGCGCATCGAGCGGTTGCCAGACAAGTCCAAGACCCAGGAAGAGGCCCGAGCCAAACTCCAGCAGGTGCGTGATCGCTTCGACGACAGCCGCGCAAAGTACAGCGACCAGGCTTGGCTGACCTACCTGCATACGGTGGATCAGGCCCGTCTGCTGATCGAAAAGGACGGCTCGGGACCGCAGGACTGGTCACATGCCTACGGAATCCTGACGGCCCTTGAGGACTACATGGCCACGGCACCTGGGTCGCAAGCAAGCGATGGCTGCGACATAGCCAAGGATAAGTATGCAGTCAGCGCAGGCAGTGAACAGCCCGATGCAGGCGGCGTCGAGGGACCCAAGGAGTACGCCCAGGATGGCAAGCCCTCAACTTACTGGCACACCAAGTGGGGTGCAAACGCCCTTGAGGACGGCTCAGCCTGGTATCAATTCGACCTGCAAGAGCCCACCACTGTCAATGGACTGCGTTACCTCCCCCGGCCGGGCGGCGATTCGGTCAATGGCAAGATCAAAGGTTACAAGATCACTCTGACCCGTAGCGGGCAGTCGGAGCCGGTAGAGATAACCGGCACCTTCGACACACAGACTACCTGGCAGAAGATCTCCTTCACTCCAGTATCCGATGTGATCAGAGTCAGATTGACCGCAACCGAGACCACGGGCCAAAGCAGCTCGGAAACCAACCATTATGTATCGGCAGCCGAGCTCCGTCTGACCACGGATTGCACCCTGCCGACCTTGGCGGAACCTGTAGACAAGGGCGAGCTGCAGGATCTGGTGAATCAGGCTACCGGACTCAAGGAGGCCGATTACACTCCAGACAGCTGGAAGACCTTGCAGAATAAGCTAGCCACAGCCAAGCAGGTGTTGGCCGACGAGCAGGCCACGGCCTATCAGGTGGCCTTGGCTGCAGCCAATCTGCAGACGGCCATCGGCAAGCTTCAGCCCGCAATACCCGGAACCGGCATAGGCGGTACCGGCACTGGATCGGATACCGGAAAGAATCCGATCACCGGCACAGGCAATGGTTCTGGCCTCGATGGCGGCAAGGGGAATATACAGCAGAAGCCGGCCCATCCCAACGCTGACGGGCAGGACGGATGGCTATCGGCGACAGGCGTCGCGGTGACCTCCCTGCTGGTCGTAGTCATGCTCGGACTGACGACTGGTCTCCTCCTGACTAGGCGCAGTCAGGGGAAACGAAGTTAACTAATAAAAAATAGCCCTGACTGAAAGGGGCGGCGAGGTCTTGTACCCCGCCGCCCCTTTCAATATCTCTAGACTGCAATTACCGCTGATACCAATTTCTCAACAAGTCGGCACGGTCAAGCTTGACCGATATGGGGGCGGCAGAACCAAGAGCATTCCCGGAAAATCGATTTCACCGTCAAGGCAGGAAGGCCGACTTATGAATTGTAAATAGTGTTGACAATTAGGTCTGATGTGTTAATCTGAAACTGGTCGTCTGGTGACGACGACGGCCATTTACCGTAAAGGAGCGGGAAATGATATTCGAAGGAAAACGACTACTTGCCGCGGTGACGTCGCTGGCGGCCCTGAGCATAGCCCTGTCGGGCTGCGGCTCATCGGGAACGTCTAAGTCCTCGTCTGAAAGCGCGTCTTCCAAGTCGGGCGAAAAGGTGCAGATCACCTACCTGCACCGGCTGCCGGACAAGCCGAACATGACCCCCGTCAATGATATCGTCGCGCGGTGGAACAAGTCCCACCCCAACATTCAGGTCAAGGCAACCAAGTTCAACGGCAAGTCGGCCGAGATGATCAAGAAGCTGGAGACCGATGTCAAGGCTGGCAACGCACCGGATCTGGCCCAGGTGGGCTATGCCGAGCTGCCGGAAGTCTACACCAAGAGCATGCTGGAGGACGTCAGTGCCCAGGCCTCCAAATACAAGGACAATTTCTCCCCCGGCGCCTACAAGCTTATGGGTATTGACGGCAAGATGTTCGGCCTGCCGCAGGACACCGGCCCGCTGGTCTACTTCTACAACAAGGCCGAATTCGACAAGCTGGGCATTTCAGTGCCCACCTCCAAGGACGAACTGATCGAAACCGCCAAGAAGGCGGCTGCACAGGGCAAATACATCATGTCCTACCAGCCCGACGAGGCCGGCAACATGATGCCAGGCCTGGCCGGCGCCACCAAGCCCTGGTACACCGTGAAAAACGATGCCTGGGTGGTGGACACCCAGACCGACGGCTCCAAGCAGGTGGCCGACGTTTACCAGCAGCTGCTGGATGCCAAAGCTGCCCCCACCAATCCGCGCTGGGACCCCTCTTTCGATGCTTCACTCAAGAACGGCCAGCTCATCGGCACCGTGGGCTCCGCCTGGGAAGCACCTCTTATCGTTGACACCATGGGTGATACCGGCAAGGGTGATTGGCGCGTAGCCCAGCTGGGCGACTGGTTCGGCAACTCCGGCAAATCCAGCCCCGACGGCGGATCCGGTGTCGCTGTGCTCAAGGGCAGCAAGCATCCTGAACAGGCCATGGAGTTCCTCAACTGGTTCAACACCCAGGTCAAGGACCTGACCTCCCAGGGCCTGGTACTGGCCGCCACCACCGAGGACGCTAAGACCCCCGAAAGCTGGTCATCCTTCTTCGGCGATCAGGACCTCATGAAGGAGTTCGCCACTGCCAACAAGAACATGGGCGATTTCACCTACATGCCGGGCTTCTCCTCAGTAGCTGCGGCCATGACCGAAACCGCCGCCAAGGCTGCCACCGGGCAGGCCAAGGTTGCCGACATCTTCTCGCAGGCTCAGACCACATCTGTAGCCACCCTCAAGGACTACGGCCTGGCCGTCGCCAAGTAATCGACACGATCAGGGCCGAGCGGGACCATCCCTGCTATTTGGGGCCCGAAGACGTTGAACGCGTTTCGGGCCCCAAACATGCTCGGCCATAATCCCATTTTCTCTTCAAGACAAGGACAGGTGTACCCAGAATGAGTGCTACACGGCGGTCGTCAGCTGCCCGACCGGGCAGGACGGGACGCTCGGATGCGGTGAAACGGGCCGAACGCACGGGTTGGGCTTTCATGGCCCCCTTCGGCATCCTGTTCATCGTGGTCTTCATCATCCCCATCATCTATGCCATTTATTCCAGCTTCTTCCAGGATGTCGCATCAGGCGGCGGCGCCTATGGGGGCGGAACCATGGTCAATAAATTCGTAGGTCTGACCAACTTCAAGTACGTGGTGACCTCGGCCGCCTTCTGGTCGGGAATCGGGCGAGTGCTGATTTATACCCTGATTCAGGTGCCGATCATGATCATCGCCGCCCTGGCGCTGGCCATGGTACTGGATTCCTACATGGTCAAGCACGTGACCCCCTTCCGGCTGGGATACTTCCTGCCCTATGCCATCCCCGGGGTGGTCGCATCCATCATCTGGGTCTTCCTTTACAACCCGCAGATCTCACCCATCGTCAAGGGCCTGTCCTCCTTGGGCATCACTGTGGATTTCTTCGCCGGCAAGGTCGTGTTGGCATCCATGGCCAACATCACCACCTGGACCTTCACCGGATACAATATGCTTATTTTCCTGGCGGCCCTGCAAGCCATCCCTCATGATTTGTACGAGGCGGCCCGCATCGACGGGGCCACAGGCCTGCAGATCGCCCTGCACATCAAGCTGCCCAACGTGCGCGGCGCCGCCCTGCTGGCCATGCTGCTCTCCATCATCGGCACCATTCAGCTCTTCAATGAGCCGCAGGTCATGCAGACAGCCGATCCAGGCATCTCCAACTCCTTCACGCCCATGATGATGGCCATGAACACCTCCCGTGGGACTTTGACCCCCAAAGGCAATGGTCCTGCATCGGCCATCGCCATCGTCATGGCCCTGATTGCCGGCGTGCTGGCCTTCCTCTACGCCTGGATCGAAAGGAAGGTGAACGAATAATGCGCATCTTTCACACAAGAAGCGGGTCCACCCAGGAACTGCCACGTTCCATGCGCCCCTCCCACCTGGCCAAGATCATCACCGTGGCCGTCCTGATCATCACCTTGATCTACTTCCTCTTCCCCATCTACTGGGCTGTCATCGCCTCTACCAAGTCGCCTTCCCAGCTGATCGGCAGCAATGGCATCTGGTTCGCATCGAGCCTCAAAGACCTGCCCGGCGCCATAGCCACCAATTACAGCAAGCTGCTGGGCTGGACACATGCCAGATTCTGGCAGTGGGTTGCCAATTCGTTGATCTACTCAGGCGTATCCGCGGTGATCGGAACCATCGTCTCGGTCATGGCAGGCTATGGAACAGCTAAATTCAACTTCCGCGGGAAGGGCATAGCAATGGCCGTCGTCATGGCATCCCTGCTCATGCCTGCCGCGCTGATGACCATTCCCCAGTACTCCATCTTCCAGGCCCTTCATTTGGACAACACCATGCTGTCCATCATCATTCCCTGCTCGGTCTCGCCCTTCGGATTCTTCCTAGGAAGGGTATATGCGCAGAGTTCGGTGCCCACGGAACTGCTGGAAGCAGCCAGAATCGACGGAGCCGGCGAGGCGCGCATCTTCTTCACCATTGTCCTCAGGCTGCTGGCGCCGGCCATGGTGACCATTTTCCTCTTCCTGTTCGTGGCCACCTGGAACAACTTCCTGCTGCCACTGATGATGCTCTCCGGCGAAGGGCTCTACCCGGTGACCCTGGGTCTGTATGGCATGGTCTCCCTGCCCACATTCAACGACAGAGGCGCCCTGATGATGGGGGCCCTGCTGGGCGTGCTGCCGGTCATCATCCTCTTCCTATGCCTGCAGCGGTTCTGGCAGGCCGGTCTCGCCGCCGGAGCCGTCAAGGGCTGAAGCTCATCCACCGACCAACCCATACATCTGCGAAGGAGCATGCTGACATATGAGCACCACAGGCCGATTCACGTTGCCTGGCGAGGAGCATTTCGTCAAGCAAACCGAGGAGCTTTGCCGACGGTGGGGGGCGGATGCCATCCGCAACTCCGACGGCACCAGCCTGGACAGGGAGCTGCTGGGACTGGGGAAGAAAGTCTATAGCGCCTATTTCCCAGCCAGAGGCTACAACGAGTGGATCCGCGAGCATATGGACGAGACGCCACAGGTCTTCCTGCTGACCGATCGGGTCCTGGCCCAGAACGGGCGGGTCGACATAGATTTGATGGCCGGCTTCTTCGACCAGCAATTCACCCCCAACCGCGATGACGACCCCCACCGATACTGGGAGGTGATAGACCGGACCACCGGCGCGGTGCTGCCCGACGAATCCTGGAATCTGGATCCTGACCTGGACCGTGTCCACATCGAGGGGGCCATGCCGATGCATGAATATACGGTCACCTTCCTGGCCCGCATCATCTGGGATCCGGTGGAGATGTACAACCACCTGACCAACGACTGGGGCGACCGGGAGCACCAGATTCCCCTGGATATCTACCACCCCGCCACCCGCGACTTCGCCATGAAGGCCTTCGCCCGATGGCTGAAGGACAACCCCTCCACCGACGTGGTCCGCTTTACTACCTTCTTCTACCAGTTCACGCTGCTCTACGACCAGCATCAGCAGGAAAAGATCGTCGACTGGCTGGGCTACGCCTGTACGGTCAGCCCTAGGGCCATCGAGGATTTTTCAAAGGAATACGGATACCGCCCACGGGCCGAGGACTTCGTTCGGGACGGCTCCTACAATTCCTCCTTCCTGGTCCCCACCCGAACACAGCGCGACTGGATGGACTTCATCAGTCATTTCGTAAGGGCCAATGTGGCCACCATGGTCGACATGACCCACGCAGCCGGCAAGGAAGCCATGATGTTCCTAGGCGACCAGTGGATCGGCACCGAACCTTATCGGCCCGGGTTCTCCGATCTCAAACTGGATGCCGTGGTCGGATCCGTCGGCGACGGAACCACCCTGCGCATGATCGCCGACATTCCCGGTGTCCGATACACCGAGGGACGATTCCTGCCATATTTCTTCCCCGATACCTTCCACGAAGGCAACGACCCCAGCATCGAAGGCTTGGACAACTGGAGGAAGGCCCGACGGGCCATCCTGCGCAGCCCCATATCGCGTATGGGCTACGGCGGCTACCCCTCACTGGCGATAAAATTCCCCAAGTTCGTGGACACCGTGGCGGCCATCGCCGAGGAGTTCCGCGACCTGCACCGGCACACTGGAAGCCGTCCAGCCGCCACACAGCTGACCGTGGCGGTGCTCAACTCCTGGGGGGCCATGCGCTCGTGGATGGCCTATACCGTGGCCCACGCCCTGCCCAACCAGCAGACCGCCTCCTACTACGGCATCCTGGAGGCCCTCTCGGGCATGCGAGTCTCCGTCCGTTTCATCAGCTTTGACGACCTGCTGAATCAGGGCGTGGACCCGGACATCGACGTCATCATCTGCGGCGGGCCGGAAGGCACCGCTTTCAGCGGCGGAGCGGTTTGGAAGAACCCCGAACTGATCAGGATCCTGCGCACTTGGACGGACAACGGCGGCGGCCTGATCGGAGTCGGCCAGCCTACGGCTCTGGACTGGCAGGGACGCTTCTTCCAGCTGGCTGACATCTTCGGCGTGGATCAGGAGCGTTACCGGACGCTTTCCGTGGACAAGCACTTCTCCCCACCTGTCCAAGACCACTTCATCACGCATGACCTGCCGAGGGATGCCCGTGCTGACTTCGGCCATCCGATTCTCGACACCTACCCCATCGATGGACGTACGGACCTGCTCAAAGCCGAGGGCGGCCAGGTCCAGCTGGCCGTGCGAGACTATGGCAGCGGACGCGGAGTATACCTGTCCGGCCTGCCCTATTCGGCAGTCAACGCCCGCCTGCTGGAGCGAGCCCTGTTCTGGGCGGCCCGCAAGGAGGAGCAATACCGGAAGTGGAGCAGCGACAATCCCGAATGCGAGGTGGCCGTCTTTCCGCAGGCCGGAACCTTCTGCGTAATCAACAACAGCGAAATGGAGCAGAGGACCGAAATCCGTCTTCCTGATGGAACAAGCCGAGTTCTTGACCTGGAACCCTCCGCCATAGTCTGGCAGCCGCTGCCTTCGGAAAAGAGGGATCATGAGGATCGATGAGAGCACACCGCGTCAGGTGGCGGAACACTTCGCCGTGGAGGGCAACCTGGAGGACGTCACCCCCTACGGCAACGGGCATATCAATGTCACCTACCTGGCCAGGACCGACCGACATCGGTACATTCTGCAGCAGATGAACACGACGGTTTTCCCCGACACTGCGGCCCTGATGCACAACATCGAGCTGGTCACCGACTTCCTGCGCTCGCAGGGGCAGGAGACCCTGGACATCGTGCCCACCGATCAGGGCGCCTCCTGGTACCAAAGCGACCAAGGAGCCTGGCGGGTCTACAAATTCATCGAGCACACGCGATCCTATGAGATGGTGCCCAACCCCCAGGTCTTTCGCAATGCCGGAGACGCTTTCGGACGTTTCCAGAATTATCTTGCCGGCTTCGATGCCTCCCAACTGAACGTGACCATCCCCCATTTTCATGACACACCCAAACGCTTTCGTGATCTGATGACCGCTGTCGAGGCCGACCGTCTAGGCCGGGTCAGGGAATGCCTGGAGGAGATTGATTTCTTCCGACAACGCGCGGATCGTTACGGCACCGTGATGGGGGGCCTGGCAGATGGAACCATCCCCCTGAGAGTGACCCACAACGATACCAAGCTCAACAACATTCTCATGGACGAGACCACCGGCCAAGCCAGGGCAATCATCGATCTGGACACGATCATGCCCGGCTCCATGCTCTTCGACTTCGGGGATTCCATCCGCTTCGGGGCCTCCACTGCGCTGGAGGACGAACAGGACTTGGCAAAGGTGCACTTTGACACCAATCTCTTCCAGGCCTACGCCCAAGGGTTCATCGGAGCAGTCCGCTCAAGCATCACCGATCGGGAGGCCCGGCTGCTTCCCCTGAGCGCCCTGCTGATGACCGAGGAATGCGGCATGCGATTCCTGACCGACTACCTGCAAGGGGACACCTACTTCGCCGTCGCCTATCCTGAGCACAATCTGGTGCGTTGTCGTACGCAGGTGACCCTGGCCCGTCAGATGGAAAAATCCACAGATCAGACTTCCAGCATGGTCAGGCAAATCATGGAGGACACCAGATGATCCCACGGACCGATCCACAGGAATCCGAAAAACAACCTACCCTGGATGCAGACCTGGATGCCCTTCTGGACTTTGCCCGCCGACATCTGGAATTGGACGAACGCGACACGGACTGGACGCGCAATCGCCTGCTGGCACTGCTGGATTTGGACTCCTACGTTCCCAGCGACCGGGCTTCCGCCCGTCAATCGACAGGCCAAGGCTCCACAGCCGAAGAGATCACCGACTTGCTGGCGGCTTTTTGCCGGGATGCCCACGCCGCAGGTGTGTTCACCGCTGATCAGGACGCGGCAGTCACTGATCGCCTCATGGGCCAGATCACACGTTCCCCATCCCAGGTGGCCGACAGGTTCGCCGCCGTCGAGGCAGAAAAGGGATCCATGGCCGCCATGCGCTGGCTTTATGACTACGGGATCGCATCGACCTACATCAAAAAAACCGACCTGGATCGCAACCCCAGGTTCGAATCCCAGGGCCTGATCATCACCATCAACCAGGCCAAACCCGAGTTCCGCACCATGGCCAAGGCCGCAGCCGGCAATCGGGTCGGCAGCGGTTACCCGGCATGCACCATATGCAGAACCAACGAAGGCTTCGCCGGACGAGGCAGAAGCACCCTGCGCACTCTGGGCATGACCCTTGGCGGTCATCCCTGGTTCTGGCAGTTCTCCCCCTACGGCTACTTCGACCAGCACGGCATCTGCGTCAACGCCGAACACAGACCCATGCGTGTGGACCGGGAGACTTTTGGCAATCTTCTGGACTTCGTGGATCGTTTCCCAGGCTACTTCCTGGGATGCAATGCCGCCCTGCCGGGAATCGGCGGGTCGGTGCTGGCCCACGACCACTACCAGGGCGGAGGGGAAATCCTGCCCCTGCATAAGGCGCCAGCCAGAATGGCCATGTCCCTGCCGGGCACGTCTGGCATGCTGATCGAGATTCCGGACTGGCCAGGCACAGCCATCCGCCTGATAGATCATGATCGGGAAGCCATCATCGAGGTAAGCGACCTGATCCGGCGTGGCTGGATCGATTACTCAGACGAAGCTCTCAACATCCGCCCACAGGGTCCCCGGGGCCGTCAATCAGCGCTCTCACCCAGTGCGCTCATCACTGAGCGGGGATACGAGATGAACCTGATTCTGCGCAATAACGGGGTCAGCGAGCAGTATCCGGACGGCATCTTCCACGTTCATCCTGAGTTCTACGCCATCAAGCAGGAGCCCATCGGATTAATCGAAGCCCAGGGTCTCTTCGTTCTGCCAGGTCGCTTGGTGCCGCAGCTGACGAGACTTGCCCGGGCCCTGGAAGATGGCGAGGATCTTCCAGGGTCCTTGAAAGAATTCCGCAATCAGTGGGATGAGCTGACGGCCATGCTGGGGGGATCACGCGATCCTCAACAGATTCGTTCGGCCATACGCCGGGAATTGGGCGATGTCTGCAAACGGATCCTAGGCAACACCGCAGTATTCAAGGATCCCATGCAGACCAGGGCCTTCCTGCTCGGACTGGGATTCATCGATCGATAGCGTGGGCATGCCATCCCATAGGATGGAATACGGCAGCACATCTCTATAAAGGAGTGGATATGACTGATCGTCTACAAGGCAAGGTAGCCATCATCACCGGAGGAACCGGCGGTATGGGCGTGGGCATAGCCGAATGCTTCGTCCGTGAGGGAGCCAAGGTGGCCCTTACCGACATCAAGGAGAGCGATGCCTCCCGCAGCTTTATGCAGGAGCACCCCGGGCAGGTCGTCTTCCACACCCTGGACGTGACCGATGAGGACCAGTGGGTCTCCACCATCGACACCGTTGAGAAGGAGCTGGGCCAGCTGACCACCGTGGTCAACAATGCCGGTGTCGGCGACAAAGGCGTCACCATGGACGAGGAAAGCTACGATGACTGGAAGAAGATCATCGCCATCAACCTGAACGGGACCTTCCTGGGCACCAAGCATGGCATGCGGGTCATGAAGGGCCGTGGCGGATCAATCATCAACATCTCCTCCATCGAGGGCTTCGTGGGCCTGAGCCGGGCCGGAGCCTACAACGCCAGCAAGGGCGGCACCAGGCTGCTGACCAAGTCCGCCGCCCTGGATTCCGCCAACAACGGTTACGGCGTTCGCGTCAACTCGGTCCATCCTGGATTCATCAAGACCCCTCTGATCAGCCAGAGCCTTGAAGACAGGATGAGCAAGCTGACGCCCCTGGGCCATATCGGCGAGCCCCGGGACATCGGCGAGATCTGCATCTATCTGGCCAGCGACGAATCCAAGTTCGCGCTGGGTGCCGAATTCGTTGTGGACGGTGGATTCATCGCCCAGTAAGTAATTGCAGTAGGGAACTGCCCCAACCCCTTCTTCCGCCAGTCCGCTTCACAGTGGTGCAAGCAGCTAGTCTGAAGGAGGGGTTCACTTATGGCCACAACGAGGGGGCATCATGCGACTGTGGCATCAGGATCTGATCCGGCTGCTTCCCAGACAGCAGCTGCTGGGCCAGCATCGGGAGATCACCGCACTGCGGGGCCTGGGCTGGGGTCGGCGGCATGCCACCGTTGACTATGTCTTCCGCCACTGCCCATACAAGCTCTTTCAATTTCATCTGCTGGTCATGGCAACGATGCGCGAGCGCGGCTACCATCCTGATCCTGCCTGGTATGATCCGCTTTACCGCGGCAGGCACTGCCCGCCATACAAGGATTTGACTGCCGTGCCGTTGACGAACCCCATCTATCCCGAGCACGATGCCGCCTATCTGCAGGAGTGCTTGGAGAACCTGGCAGGGAAAGGCATCCATCTGACCTAAGGCGATACTCAGGACCGCTGTCGGCTGACTACTGTGGCCACACAATTCACTGACGTGTACGGCAATATTTGGGAACGGCTGTTTGAATCCGAGTATCTGCCCAAAGACCGTACTTCACCCGACAACCGGTTGAAGGAGATTTGCCAACCGAAGGGCGTTATTCCCGAGTGAGCCTGGATACCGTGGGCACCAAGAGGGAAACCGCCGCCAGCAAGAGCGCCAAAGGTAGCAGCGCCGGCCGGACACCAGTATGGTCGGCCAGAAATCCGATTGCCGGAGGAATAATCCAGGAGACCCCGTAGTAGGCAGTGGAAATGACCGAAGCACGCTGGGCCGCCATGGCTGGATCCCTGGTTGCCAAAGTGGTGACGATTGGCACGCCCAAAGCAGCTCCGACCCCCCAGATCCCAGTGCCCACAAGGCTCAACACAAAAGAGGGCGAAAGAGCGTAGACCAGGATGCCCAGAGCCGAGACCAGAAGGGTCAGGACCAACGAGCGCATGTTCCCCAATCGCTCGACCAGATGCGTCCCCAACAACCTTGAAACGATCATGGCCGCAGCGAAGATGGTGGGAGCAAGACCGGCTTGAGACTCAGGGACGCCGAAGGCATCGACCAGGCCAATCCCGCTCCAGTCGTTGACGGCACCCTCGCTCGCCTCCAGGGCCACGTTGATCAGGGCAAGTATGAGAACCAGGGCATCGCCCCAGGCCGCCAACTGCTTGCCGAAGGCGGACGATCGCCCTTCCCCCTCCTGCCGATCCGAGCGTTCGTCGTCAGCGCCACCCTTGTAATCCCCTAAAGGCTGAGCCGGGCAGAGCCGAACGCAGGCGACCACCAGAGCCAGGCTGACCAACGCATTGACCGCCAGGTGCGCGCCTATGGCCACACCCAGATGAGACAGGAGCGAGCCCAATCCCAAAGCAAGAAACATGCCCAGGCTGTATGAGGCATGGAAGCGCGGCATTATGGACCGAGAGGAGAAGCGCTCCACCGCACCGGCCTCGACGGTGTTGACCGTTCCCCAAAGGCTGATTCCCGCCGAATTGAAGAGCAGCCCTAAAACCACTCCAGGCACCGAACGCAAAGTGACGGCCAGTGCCGCGATTACCATGCCCAGGCACCAGGTGGACGCTGCCAGCAGCATGGCCCGCCGCACGCCCAGCCGATCGGTCAGAACCCCTGAGACCAGCATCCCGACAAGAGCACCGCAGCCGCCCAGGATGGTCATCAGAGCCAGGCCCGAAGGTTGCAGACCGAGGCTGGCCTTGACTGTCGGCAGTCGAGAAATCCAGGCCGAAGTACCGATACCCATGATGATGAAGAACCCGTAGACAGCCGACCGCTCGCGCATTCCGTGACCCGGAAAATCGGCCACCGAGAGGTCACGATGATTCCGTTGGCTCATGCGGGCCTCCCTGCTGTATGCATAGTTGACCCTTTTCTCCGGAGGTGCACAGCAATAGCGCAATCATAGCCAATGACTTTGTATACTGTTCCATATCATAAACATCGAATGACTCGAGAACCATCGTAGACAGTCGACCGGATGACCTGAAGGGGATGCCCGGCCCGACGCCCCAAGCGGTCGTCGGCGCTCAAAAGGAGAAACGTGGCAAAGGGTAATTTGAGCGGAAAAATCCTGGCCGGCCTGATGGCTATGGCCATGTTGATACCCACTATGGCCATAGCCGACAGTGGACAGAAAGCGGATGCCCAGACCACCACATCCACATCAACATCTGCAACGACACATACACGGCAAGCTACTGCGACAAACCAGGCGTCGTCCACGTCGACCCGAACCTCGGCTCGGCACTTAGACGCTGCCACGTCCGGGACGGCTCGAACCACTCAGGAGTCGAAGTCGACCAGCCCGAACCAGGCCGCGCCCATACAACCCAGCAGAAGGCCGACCGCCAAATCGGCAATCAAGGACATGCTGGACACCGACGACGCCGTGGTCACCACCCTGTCCCAGGCCTCACGCTCCACCGGCACGGCTCCTTTCGACAAGGACAACAACCCCGGCAATGACCACGATGCGGACAATGACATAGTGCGCACTTTCGATAAGTTGTCCTACACCTACTCTTTTGCCGTAAATACCCGCAGCGAGACAACCAGCTACCGCCGGGGCCGAATAGGCTTCCAATTCAAACTGAGCCAGCCTGAGGATCGGGTCACCTTTGATGTGGATTCCATGGGCTGGGTGGACAATACGCCGGGATACCAGCCAAAGCAAATTACAGAGACCATCGACGGTCAACCGACACAGGTGCTAACCGTTTACCGGCTACTCACCGCCACAGAGAATTTGTCCACCGTTATTCCGGGATCCTCCAGCGTCACTTTGGTCCTCCGGGTCCGAAGCATGCCCAATGGCAGCAAATTCGCCCCCGAGATCCAGGCCTGGGGCGCTCCGGATACCACCACCAAGACCGATCCTGCTTCGGCCACGTCCGAGCCGGTCACCGTATCGGCCAAGCTCAATCTGAACCTGCGAATCACTGGCGGAACCAATGAAGGCTCCGGCAACCAAACCTTCAACTTCAACACCCCAGCCGCCAGCAATTACCCCAACCATGAGTTGGGCAAGCGCAAGGGGATCATCAGCAAGTTCAACTGGGCCGTTGACATGCGTTGGCCCGATCGGACCAAGGGTCTCAAGGGTCTGGAGGCTCCCATTGGCCCCATAACCTTTTCCCTGTCGCTGAGCAATTTATGGCAGACCGCTGGCGGAGATGCCTACCCGAAAATAGAGGATCTGCAACCCTACTTCTGGGACATCGGCACCATCGACGGCGACTTCAACAACAGCGGGCGCAACACCGGCGATCAGGGCTGGAGACCCACTCTCAGCAACTATGGCTATGCCCGATCCACGGGTGGCACGGCTGGGATGGATCGGGTCCAAGGCAATGGTCAATACACCGTGGCTGAACAGCGCAGCAGCCAGGGCCTCAGGCTGGACCTGACTTTGAAGGACTATGAAACCAACGATCCCTTCCCCTACCTGGGACACACTTATGCACGAGACACCAAGTGCACGCCTGCCCTGGCCTCGACTGACTGCACGAGACAGGAAGTGGCCGAAATCTCCACTGGTTACCTATATGTCTTCAACCCCTCCACCGTCGGCGGCAAGGACGTGGCCAACTACTATGGACAGACCGGTCTGAGCCTGCAGAGCAAGGTCGACGACGGCAACCTGGGTGCGAAATCGCTATCAAACCAGTCTTTGCCCCCTGCCTCTGGCCCCACGGACACGTCAAACCAAACCGACCAATCCGATGACATGTGGCACAACGTCATCTTCACGCAAGGCTCCAGCACATTGAAGGCAGGCATCAGCAACATCATCCAGTACAGTTGCATGACGGCGTCTAACTATTTCGATAACGGCGTGGATTGCGGATGGTGGACTGCTCCTGACAATCTACGGGGGACCGACTCAGCAGTCGCAGGGACCAAAGTGCGGGTAACGGCCGGCTTTAACTTCAAAACCAGCAAGGCCGATCTGCCACTGCTGGGAATGTCCTTGGTCAAGATCGATCCAAAGGTAGTTGGGCTGCCGGACTCCGACGGCCTGGATCTTCCCTGGGGCAATGGCATCTGGCAGAACGGCAAATACAATGATACAACGAGCGATAAAAACCCGTTGCTGGACCTGGTCATGTACGCCACCAAACCCGACGGGAAGGACTGGGAAAACGACACTGAGCAGGCCAATGCCAACATAGAGGACCTGAACTTCTATAGCACACAGGAGGAAGCAAAGAAGCATGGCACGGTTATAGGCATACTGCTGGGCGGGCGCACCGCTGCGCCCTCCAGGTTTGCCGAAGAGAATTCCCGATTCGGCTTCGGCGGATTTGTGATCAACGTCCTCCCCGAGGCCAAGGTAGGTTCGGTAGCCCAGCTGACATCGGTTTCGCGCGCCTTCACCCGCAGCCAATTAGCAGCTATGGCCGGGCTGAACCCTGAGGACTCAAGCGATCAGGAATGGGAGGACTGGGCCAGGAAACAGAACCCCTATGATCTGGCCAAAATCAAATCTCCCGACTTGGCCACGTCGGTCGGCGGCTATACCAAGGCCCGCTATGATCAAATGAACGGTTACCTGGGCGGGGACACCGGCGGCAATGAACACGGGGACAGCCTCTATGTAGCCGGCGAAACCAACACCATCTCCAACGCCGTAGCACAAACAAGCACCAATTCCAGACCCAAAGAATACTTTGACATAGACAGCGATCAACGGTTCGTTGACTGGCGGCTAACCATCAACACCGGCAGTTCAGCTTCCCAAGCCAACAAGGGCGCCCAAACCGAACTCTACATCACCGACAAACTACCAGCAAAGCTCCACTACATCCCCGGCAGCGCCCGATTGGGCGGCACATATACGGAAGCCACGCCTGAAATGGGCCACATAGAGGGCGGAACCGCCTGTGAGCCATCAGTGAGCACGGACTCCGCAACCGGAATCACTACTCTGTCCTGGACACTGACCAACATCCCTGTGGACGGCAACAGCCGGGTCATCCACTTCTCCACCTCCCTAGGCGACCTGACTGACCCTGGCAAAGACATCGGTCCCAACGAGGACCTGACGACCTCTGCCACAGTCCAGTCAAAATACAATATGTCCCAGCCCAACACATACTTGAAGACTGCCGACTCCTTCACCATCCACGCCTGGCGGACCAACACCACCAGCCTTTCCACTTCGGCCGTACAGGATACCAATGAAGCCGGTGCACCAATCGGCTTCACCAACATGCTGAGCAGCACCCCAGGCAGTGGCAAGCAGCATCACTATGCCATCGACATCATGCCGTACAAGCAGACAAGCGGCAAACCCGACTTCCACGGGGAACCTACTTTTGCCGATATGAGCATAAAAGCCTCGGCGGGGGCTGGTCTGAGCGGAGTCACCATCCGCTACACCACAGATTCTCGATGGCGGGTGAATGACACGAGTTCCATACAATCCCGGGATTACCTCTCTTGGGACGCGGCTGACCTGAACCCAACAAGTGGCGAAGTGAAAATGCCTGAAAACGTGGTCGCCTGGGCCTTCATCATCGATGGGCAGCCCAACCAATTCCGCTATGACATTACCTTCCATATAAACCCTGGAAACAACTCCTCCGGCGACCGTTATCGGAATCGCTGGGGCAATGCATTGAACCAAATGCCTGCCCAGGCCATGGTTGTCCAGCGTTCCATCAGTGGCATCGTATGGTACGACGTCAATGGGGACGGCATCCGCTCCTCGGGAGATATTCTGCTTAAGGATGTCAAAGTGACCCTGCTCAACGATACTGACGACAAGCCCGCCAAGTCGGTCGTCACCCCACATGATGATCTGAGCACAAAATCTGATTCCCAGGGCAAGTACGAACTGACCAATATACCGGCAGGGAAATTCCACCTGCGCTTCGACCCCGCTCCGAACACGAACTGGACCCACCTGACTACAACAATCCAAAAGGCCGACACAGCCACCCAGAGCGAAAATTCCTCAGCCAGCGACTTTCTGGAGGACGGAACCATGAAAGGCGCCGTCATCAACGATATTGAGTTCCAGAAGGCCGAGGATATGGTGGACGCGGCCAGCCAATCCCTGGATTTCAACAACTGTGGCCTGACAGGAATGATGGACACCGATGAAGTGTCTGCCGGAGTCGAAGTACGGATCCAAGGCAGGAACTGGCTCGGTACAGACTCCTTCGCGTTGAATGTCAAGCCCCTGGATGGCGCACCGTCCGCAGCGTTGCCCAGCCAAATCACCATCAACGCCGACAACCAAAATACCCAGGTGCCCGTCAACGTGTATGATTTGCCCGGCGATGGCAGCTACAGGTATCGTATCCACCAGGAAACCGGCTCCATTCCTGGCCTGACGTATGATCAGAACGCTGCAATCCTGACCATCACTTTGACAACCGATGCAGCTCGGTTACACCGTACCGCCAAGGCGCAGTGGACCGACAGCAAGGGCAGCAAGATAGACACGGCGGTCTTCACCAACACCTACCAGGCCAAGCCTGATAAGCCGGATCAACCAGATAACCCCGCCGACCCTGGCAACTCCGGCAACTCCGGAGAGCATGACAAGCCGAATCCGCCGGTAGAACCGAGCAAGCCGAGCGAGTCCGATCGTGCACCCAGCAAACCGGATCAAACCGGTTCCAATAGCCAAAAGACGGCACCGGGAAGCCAATCTTCTGATGGCCAGGCGAAGTCCTCTACGGATTCCCCGCCCCTAGCCGCCTCAGGCTCAGACCCAGTCATGCCTGCAGCGCTGACTTTCGGCACTGCCGTCCTCGGCCTGGCGCTGATGTGCTTGCTTCGGCATCGCAGGAATCGAGAGGCCGACCTGGGCTGATAGTTTACCGCATGCGAACACAGTCGGACACGTTTCTCACTAATGACAGCCGCCTATGGCGAACCTCACGGTTCCCTGCCCCTATCCGCAGACGAAATTTGGTATTCTTGCAAGTGGAAGGAATCTTGCATCCAGAGGTCACCGTCGACGATGGACGGTCACCTGAACGGTCATGGCCCTGCACGGTCATGATGTCGATTGTCACACGTGCAGGCCGTCATACAGAAAGGTCAGTCATGGCAGACGATACAGTCATTGTTGTTGATACTTCCATGTTCGGAAAAGATGCCGCCGCGAAGACCGCCAAGGCCAACGAGGTCGCCCGCAAATACGGCATCAGCGACGAGGCCCTCAAGAAGGTCGAGGATTACAAGGATCAGTTGAGCTACCACCAGGCATGGGACCTGCCTTTCCTGGGCTACGTGGACGAGGACGGCTATGGATATGCCTACGTACCCAACAAGGCTGTCGCGGCCGACGGCTGGGATGCCCATAAGGCCTTCCTGGACCTGCCCGATGATGCCCAGACGGCATTCGCCATCCGTATGCTCTTCACCCATCGCGACGTCGACCGCCATGGCGCAGAGATGTTCCTTCACCACGGCCGCGGGCTGACAGTCCGCTTCCAGGAGCCCACCTCAGCCAGCTACTGAGCTCGAGCTACCTTAACCAACTCGCCCCCGGTCCTGTCGTAATAACCCCCTGACAGGGCCAGGGGCTTTTCCATGCCGACGATCAAGGCAGAAGCCCCATCCAGGCAGGCGCTAACACCCCGATGCAGGCTCCGACGATCGGCCCGACAAAGGGTATCCAGGCGTAGCTCCAGTCCGCATCCTTCTCGCCGGACATGGGCAGAAGGCAGTAAGCCAATCGAGCGGAAAAGTCACGTGCTGGATTCATGGCCGCACCAGAAACCCCGCCCAGGGCCATGACCAGAACCGTGATGACCAGGGCTACGCCCAAGGGCCCGACCTGGGTAGGTGTCCCTCCATTGAGGAAAACCCAGGTAACGAGGATGGCCGTACCGATGGCCTCCGATGCCAGATTCCAGAAATTCGAACGTATGGCCGGTTTGGTGCAGAAAACCATGAGTTTGGTATCTGTATCGGTCGGAAGTTCGAAATGCTTGCGAGTGCCCAGGTAGCCCAGGCAGGTGCCGAAGAAAGCCCCCAGGAACTGGGCGGAAACGAAGATGGCCACATTGGCTAAGGTGACCGGAATACCGCCCTTGCCCATGGCCAGACCGTTAAGGGTCGCCTGTGGATCAATCCAGTGACCGACCACCCTGGCCAGGGTCACGGCAGGATTGAGATGGCCGCCCGTTCTCCACCCCGCATATACGCCTACATAGACAGCAAGACCCCAACCCAGCGAAGCGTTGATCCAGTCGGCTCGATAGGCCCCTGTCCTGGGGAGCGACCTGCTGGCTGCAACCATGAAGGCGATGGCCATCATAAGGGCCGTGCCCATGAACTCTGACCAGAACATCTGCGCGCCGCTGATCATGCTCTCTCCTCCAGCTTCCCATCATCAAAGGAGCTGAAAATGGCCAGGCTCCCATAACCCGATAATCGACCGCCGCCGAACCGACAAAACACCGAAGGGGCAGCCGTCAATCTGCTCATGCACATAGTCTTTCGATTTGACTACCGCACCAAGAATAACCGGACCATGGCCCAAGGGTCTCGCAATTGATGATGCCGCCGCATTCAAGACCACCGACCATGAGATTCGAGTGGATTCACATCCCGACGCGATCACAATCAGCCCAGCAGAGCCAGGAGGTCTTTTCTGCTCAGTCTGGCCACGCCGGCGGCGCCGGTGGAGGCGGCGGAATCGACGAAGCGCGATGCCAGGTCACTCTTGCTGTGCTGCAGGTTGAGGATGCGTTCCTCGATGGTGTCCTTGGCCACGATCTGGTAGACGTTGACGTCCTGGGTCTGGCCGATCCGGTGGGCGCGGTCGTTGGCCTGCTCCTGGGCTGCGGCGTTCCACCAGGGGTCCGCATGCACCACCACACAGGCTCCGGTCAGGTTGAGCCCGGTATTGCCGGCCTTCAGGGAGATCAGAAAAACCGGCGTGGCATCCCTATTGAACTGTTCCACCAGCTCCAGCCGCCTCTTCTTGGATGTGGCGCCGGTGATCAGATCATAAGACACGTCCAGCCGACGTAGGCGTTGGGCTATCAGGTCCAGGTAGGAGGTGAACTGGGAGAAGATCAGCATCTTGCGCCCGGCGTCCTGGCAGGAGGCCACCAGATCCTCGATGGCGTCCAGCTTGGCCGAATCGCCACGCCGGTCCCGACCCTGATCCTGGTAGACCAGACGCGGATCGCAGCAGACCTCCCGTAGCCTGGTCAGCTGGGCCAGGACCTGGATTTTTCCGACCTCGTACTCCTGATCCCTCTCCTTGTTGAGGGTAGCCCTCAGCTCCTGTTCCAGGGCCGCATAGAGCTTGCGCTGACGACCCTGCAGGGGCACGCTGATCACGTTTTCGATCTTCTCGGGCAGATCCGTCAGCACCTGTGACTTGAGCCGGCGCAAAATGAAGGGTCCCACCAGGGCCTGGAGCCGGGACTGGGCATCCTGGTCGCCGCTGAGTATGGGCATTTCGAAGCGGTCCCGGAACCGGGAGTAGGGGCCCAGCATCCCAGGCATCAGGAAGTCGAAAATGCTCCAAAGCTCGGAAAGCCGGTTCTCGATGGGTGTGCCCGTCAGGGCGAACCGGTGCAGGCTGTCCAGAGCGCGCACAGCCCGGGCGGCCTTGGTGGCATGGTTCTTGATGTACTGGGCCTCGTCCAAGACCAAGGCATACCAGGGCAGTCTCCGATACCGATCCAGGTCCCGCCTGAGCAGATCATATGAAGTAATCAGCAGGTCGTAGGACCTGGCCTGATCCAGCAGATCCTGACGCTGGCTGCGCCCCCCGGCCAGGACCGCCACCCGCAGATCCGGCGTAAAACGGCGGCATTCAGCCTCCCAGTTGTAGACCAAGGAGGCCGGGCAGACAATCAGCGAAGGTCCACGATCCCTGGCCTGATCCCGACGGGAGAGCAGGTAGGCCAGCATCTGTATGGTCTTGCCCAGGCCCATCTCGTCGGCCAGAATACCGCCGAATCCACGGTCGCTCAGCGTGCATAGCCAACGCAAACCTTCGACCTGGTAGGATCTGAGCTGCCCGCGCAGTCCGTCGGGGACCCTGAACCCCTGAGGGTCGGGCCTGCGCTCCTTCAGGTAGTCGCGGAAGCTGGAATCGCGGTCCTTCTCGGGCACCAGCGCATCCAGGTAGCCGAGCTGGAAGTCAGGCACCCGGACCGGCCCCTTGGCCAGATCAGCCGGGTCGATGCCCAGGTCCTGGGCCAGGGTGTCCACAGCCTCGGTATTCAGATCCGCCAACTCGACAAAGGCCCCGTTGCGCAGGCGATGGAAGCGCCGACGGCGGCGATGGTCGGCCAGAATGGCAGCAGCCTCCTCGGGCCGTACCTCATCGGCGATGGGCGAAATCTCGACCAGACCGGAACGTACTCGCACACCCACGCGGATCTGCGGATGAGAGACGACGCTCAGCCCGTCGAAGGCCGGGGTGGAGAAGACCCGCCCCAGGCCCTTGAGCACGGGCAGGCCCCGGGTCAGCAGGGTGTGGATGGCCTCCTCGTTCTCCTCGGGGATGCGGGCCAGCCCCTCCTCCATCAGAGGGAAATAGCGGCGGACCGTCTGCCGGGCCAAAGACTCGCTCTCCCGGTCCCTGCCGGGTTCATCCTCCGAGGCAGGGTCGACGCCGACGGACAGAAGACGGTCCCCGTAGCGGGCCCTGAGGTCACAGCTGACCCCCTGCCGATCCCTGTCCAGGTAAAGCTCGATCCTGCAAGGCGGCCGCCGCCGGGCATCCAGCTCCTCGGGCAGACTGGCGGAGAGCCCGGATCCTTCCCGGGCACCCTGATCAAGGTCGGGCAGGACGGTCAGGGCGAACAGGTCCAGGTCGTCGGCATCCAGGTGCAGATCACGATCCTCGCCAGGGCGGCAGAGGGTTTCCAACAGGTCCCGATGACGCATGAAACGCGTGCTGCAACGGTGGATGACCGGCCCTGGATCCAGCCCTAAGCCGGGCTGCGAAGGCCGCACGATGACGAAGGAAGAGGCCTGGCCTACGATGAAGCGCTCCACGGCCAGGGCATGGGTGATCCGGTAGCCGTCCGCCTCCTTGCTGACTGCGATGCCGGGATCCGGATCTCCGCCGACCACGGGGGCAGGCATGGTCTGCAGGAAGGAGTCCTCGGGAGGCGTGTAGTCCAGGGTGAGCCCGGAATCCACGAACAGGTCGAGGATCTGCGCCACCTCGTCGTCGCTGAGCCGGATCCCCGCCAACCCTGCGCGTGTAAGACGGCGGCGCATGCCCCCCTCCTGTTCGGCCAGGCTGCGGCGGATGGCGCCGGCCCTTTCCAGAATGGTCAGCAGAGCCTGGGCCCGGTCATCAAAAGTGTCACGAGAATGAATGAAGGCCAGCCGCCTTCCGTAAGACATGAATTCGCCCTGGTCCACGGCGCGCAGCAGGGCCGGCAGATCCTTGACCAGGTAGGCGACCCCGTGGGAGGACATGGTGATGTGCAGACGGACCAGCCATCCTCCGCGCTCACTGGTCAGGTCGGGGATCAGCCCGACCGAGCCGATGGGCAGGTGACGGCCGCCGACCGGCCCGTTCTCCTGCTTGAGCAGGCTCAGCTGGCGGTCACGGAAGGCCTGCCGCCGCCGACCCTCCTGCCGATGCATGTAGGCTGCCAGCGGTCCTGAGGTCGACCGGGCGGACCGGGATCGACCCTGGTCGCCGACCCAGTCATCCGATCCTTCAAAGGCCTGGCTGGACTCGTTGTAGGCCATGATCAGGGCGACTACATGCTTGCAGGCAGAACCCTGGCGCCCAAAGGCCCGGCAGGTGCAGGAGGAGTCGATGACCCGATGTGCCTGCTCGTCCAGCCGAGCCTGGACCATGCAGTCGCCATCCGGCTGATAGGTGGCGGGCACACGCCCCTTGAGAACGGTCAGAGCCCCCAGGTGCCGCAGGCGCAGGTCTGTAAAGCGGCGGTCATCCAGCAGTTGATGGGCGCGGAAGTAGGCCTTGCCGCCCAATCGGCGCAGAGCGGCGTCAGAGATGGTGTCCGGGTCGCCGAAGGTCCGCCCCTCCTCCTCATCGCCCGGATCATAGAAGCCATGGCCTCCTGAACCACCCGCTCTTGACCCGTAGACCGCTGCATGCCAATCCACACACACCCTCCTTATGGTCTCTGACGACCATTCCCGAGCATAACCTTTTCCGTCCAGATGTGGCACGCCTTCGGCGAAGCGAGTAGACATGCCGACTTACGAAAAAATGACCGCCTCCCTAAGATGGCGTGCTGTTTGTCTGAAGAAGGAGATCATTATCTTGCAAAACACGTCCACCTCTGCCTCCGTTCACCGGTCACACCCGGCCGTCCCCCACCCCTGGCCGGCCATCGCCGCGCTGATGATCGGGGCCTTCGTGGGCATGCTGAGTGAAACCTCGCTCAATATCGCCCTGCCCAACCTGATGGAGAGCTTCCAAATCCCGGCTGCCACCGTACAGTGGCTGGTCACGGGATACATGCTGGTCATCGGCATCGTCCTGCCCTTCTCCAGTCTGATCTCCAAGTGGTTCACCACCAGGCAGACCGTGATCTTCGGCCTGGTCGCCTTCCTGGCGGGCTCGGTGGTCTCGGCCATGGCCCCCACCTTCCCCGTCCTTCTGACGGGACGGCTGATCCAGGGCATCGGCACAGGCCTGATCCTGCCGCTCATGTTCACCGTGGCCATGCTGATCTTCCCGCCGGCGCGACTGGGCACGGTCATGGGCATGTGCGCCCTGGTCATCATGTTCGCCCCCGCCATCGGCCCGACCCTGACCGGGATCATCCTGGGCAAGCTGACCTGGCACTGGATCTTCTGGTTCTTCACCCCATTCCTGGTTGTGGCCCTGATCTTCGCCGTCGGCTTCCTGAAGAATGTAGGGACCATCACCCACCAGCGGCCCGACCTGGCATCTATTCTGGAGTCCATTGTCGGCTTCGGCGGACTGGTGGCAGGAGTCAGCCTGGCCAGCCGGTACGGATGGCTCTCCCCGGTCACCCTGACCATCCTGGTTGTAGCCCTCGTAGCCCTGGTCCTTTATATTCGTCGTCAGCTGGGCCTGGAACACCCGGTGCTCAACCTGCGCATCTTCTCCATCCCGGCCTTCCGCTACGGCGCCACCCTGGTCATGCTGGACTTCGCAGTCATCCTCTCCTCCATGTATCTACTGCCCCAGTTCCTGCAGCGGGGACTGCTCCTGCCCGTGGCGATGACCGGCATCCTCATGCTGCCCGGCGGAGCCATCAACGCCCTGGTCTCGGCCTTCGCGGGCCGGCTCTATGACGGCTTCGGGGCTCGTGTGCCCGTCCGCTGCGGATTCCTTATCGCACTGGTGGGTACGGTCATCCTCCTGTTCACCGGCCCGCACACGCCTGTGGCCCTGGTGGTGGCGGCCCACATCATTTTGATGATCGGCTGCCCCCTGGCCATGTCACCGGCCCAGACCTACGCGCTCAACTCCCTGAGCGGCCCGCAGTCCGGCGACGGAAGCACGATCATCAACACCATGCAGCAGATTGTGGGAGCCGTGGCCACGGCCATCACCACCTCCCTGCTGGCCATGGGCGAAGGGCAGGCAGCCGGAGTTGATAAAGCCCAGGCCTTCACCAGGGGCACCCACTACGGATTGATCTTCACCCTGGTGCTGATTCTGGCCGCTCTGGCCGTCTCCCTGAAGGTGCGCAACTTCTCCCACGCCGAGCAGCCAGAGGCCGAGCAAGACATTCAGCAAGCTCCAAGTTCGCACCGCTAGCTTGGGAACGTCCCTGGCTAGACTGGAGGACGACGACCGGACTTAAGGCCTGCCATCGTGGGCCGCCCGGTCATCCCTGGAACGCTATCAGGAAGGGTGTCATGTTCGTTCTCAAGAACGCCTGGTTCACCATCAGGCGGCATGCGGCGCGGAGCCTGGTCATGGTTCTGGCCTGCCTGGTCGTGACGGCGCTGGCTACGACGGCGGCCACCGTGCTCCAGGCTGACACCAAGGCACGTACCACCGACTACGAATCCCAACAGGTGGATGCCGTCATCAGCCCGCGCAAGGGGACCAAGGCCTCCCCCCTGGGCTGGAACGAGTATTCCAAGTACGCCCAGCGCCTGCAGATGGATGGCATGCAATACAAGGCCTACTTCCATGAGACCGCCGACATCAGCCCGGAGGGGCTACCCCAGTCAGGCACCTACTCCCTGGTGGGCGTCTCCGACAAGGCGGCCGAACCCACCCTGCCTCACGGCCCCTTTGTGCTGGACCAGGGCAGGGGACTGGATTACGCCTCTCAGAATGCCTCCGGCACCCAGACCGTACTGATCTCCAAGCAGATGGCACAGGCCAACAAGCTCAAGGTGGGCGACACCCTGACCATCAAGGATCCCCGTCAGCAGGATCAGCAGGTCAAGCTGACCGTCTCCGGCATCTATCACTACCGCAAGGCCGCCGACAAGGCAGCCAACCGGGCCATCTACACGGCCTATCCCACCTTTGCCATGCTGGGGCTGGATACGGCCAGCAGACCAGGAGACCCTGGCCATGAACTGCTCGTGGCCTTCGTCCTGGATTCGCCGAGCACCTATCAGAAGTTCATCAAGGAGCTGCGCAAGGACGGACTCAAGGCCTCGCAGTACGACATCGACTCTCCCAGTCTGAAGGACTACCAGCGCCGGATGGAGCCGGTCCACCAGGCTGCCGGCCAGGCACGAACCACCATCATCCTGGTCTGCCTGCTGGGCGTGCTGATTCTGCTGGGTTGCCTGATCCTCATGCTGCGCGGCCGTACCAACGAAATCGGCATGGCCATCACCATCGGAGTCCACAAGGCCCGGCTGGGCTGGCAGTTCGCACTGGAGACCCTCTTGCTCACCCTGCCCGGTCTGGCCCTGGGCCTAGCGCTGGGTGCCGCAATCAGCCGACCGCTGGGCCGGTCGCTCTTCCGGCTGGGCAGCCTGGCCAGCATGCCTAATGCTGGTCTGATCTGGAAAATGATCCTGATTGGCCTGGCCGTCTGTCTGGTCCTCGCTCTGGCAGCAGCCGCCAGGGTAGCGGCCTTCAGAACCGCCCAGCTATACACCAACGACCTGGAGGACGAGGCATGAGCGAAAAGACATCGGACCAGCAGCCTAACGAAGAGTCCCAGGCAAAGGCCGCGACCACGGCCGACGCTGAGCAGAAGACCGACGAGAACACCAGCGCCGAACCTCTGTCTGAAGCCGGGGAAGAGGCAGCCACTCAGACGGACGAAAAGTCCGAGGAGGATGGTTCTTCGGAAGAAGATGTCCCGCTGGCTGCCTTCAAAGTGGTCATCGAACATGAAGACGCCGAAGATTCCGACGGCGATCAGGAGGAGGACTCGCTGCTGGAGACCGAAGACCAGCAGGTGCTGGTTCCTGGCGGCTACCCGGTGCTTTCCGTAAAGCATGTGGATTACACGCGCAAGGTCCAAGGCCGCCCCGAACAGATCCTGGACGATGTAGATCTGGACTTCCAGCGCCGTCGTATCTACTCGGTGGAGACCGCATCGCCTTCCGGAAGGGCCGCTCTGATGGCCCTGATGACCGGTCTGCGCGCTCCCACCCAGGGCAGCGTGCTCTTCCGGGGCACGGACCTGCGCCAGTTGCTGGCCTCTGACTACCGCGGCCACCAGATTGGAGCCATCTTTGGCACCGATGCCTTGAGGCGCGACCTGACCGCCGTACAGAACCTTGTCTACACCATGGATGCCAGCGGGCGCACCTTCCTGGGCCCCAAGGACAATCTGGCCCGTCACCTGCTGGACGAGGTGGGCTTCCCGGAGCGCCTGCAGGACAAGCTGACCGCCGATCTGGGACATCTGGACTTCCGTCTGGCCTCCGTGGCCCGTGCCCTGTGCTGCGAGTGTGACGTGCTCATCGCCGACGAACCCACCGAAGGGCTGGAGCCGGGCGACTGGGACACCCTGCTGGCCACACTGAAGCGGGTCTCCCGCCGTCATGACTGCACCGTGATCATCCTGACCTCGGGCGGTTCGGACACCGTAGACGAGGGCACCTACGACGACCGATTCATCGTCGATTGAGCCCCGGCCTTCCGGACCGGGGATGGACAGCACTGCACTGATCTGTTCGGTCATCACCCATGAGGAGTGGATTCCCCGGGTCATGGCCGAACAAATCGATTCGTGCAACAAGGGCACGCTTCGGCAACGGAGCATTATCCTGCATCACCACCATGGATTCGGACCCGTTAGGGGGGTCGGCGCCAAGGAAGCCATATGGATCACCCCGGGGCTCCTGATCGCCCAGAACGCCTGGCTGGCATCCCAAGGCCGTCCCTCATGGGCCCTGTCAGCACCACCGACCATGTGGCTGGATGGGCTGGACCAGTCCCTGATCGGACGCAGAATTCTGACCGTGACGGCCGAAACCATCCTGACCTGGCGCCGACTGCCATCGGGTCTGGGACAGCGCCCTTGGTCGCAGTTGGCTGCCGGCCGGGTATCAAACCTGCCTGCAGCCCGACGAACCCTTGAAGATCTGCAGAGCCATCTGCGGACGGCCCCTGCGCAATCGCTGATTCGCATCCAGACCCACTTGCCCGATATCCATGAGGAGTGGCGGGTCATCGTCGACCAGGGCCGGATTGCAGCCTCCAGCGGATACTGCCTCCATGAGGGCGAGGACTCCAGGGTCATTACCACGGTCTTTGACGGCGCCGTTTTCGATTCCCAACATCGAAGAATCGCCGAGGACTGCGCCCTCCAGGCAGCCAAGGGTCGATCTTCTGCCCCAATCAGCGTGGATCTGGCCTTCCTCCGTGGATCGGATCGGCCTCTCGTCCTGGAGGGAAACCCGGTCTGGTGCGCAGCCCCTTACGCTTACGGACCACAGGGCATGGCCTCTTTCCTGAAAGCCGTTGCGGCCTGCCGGACCGATCCAGTCGACCCCTATCGACCAGACCCGTGGATGCTGCGCGAATTCGGCGGTCGCTTCCGCGGTTCCTGGGGGCCGGTCCGGCAGGATCAGACGATGGTCATGCCGTAGTGCTTAGCCAGGGGCTGCAGGTCCGGCACCCCGTACCGGGCCACCAGTTGCCTCCAGCGGGCCAGATTGTCGGGACCATACTTGGCCGTGCGCTTGGCGGCAGTGGGCTCGGAGACGAAGATCGGCGGCTGGTGCTTGCTGTGGAACTTGTCCGCGTACATGACCACCTCCTGCTCAGGGTTGACCGGCAGGTAGTCGTCCGGCGGCAGGTTCAGATGCTCCTCCTCCACCTGGCGACGGGTCAGCCCCACCCCGGTGTGGTTGCGGGCGAACTGGGCCACCGACTCGTCCACCCCGGCATCCAGCAGCAGACGATAACCCTCCAGGCCGTGCTCGATGTACCGCTCGCCCTGGAAGGTCAGCGGCCGACCCTGGGAGCCGTCATCCTTGAGGATTCGGTAGGTGCCGATGTCGTGCAGCAGGGCACCTGTGCGTACCAGGTCACGATTCAGGGGCCGCTCGGGCAGGATCCCGTCAGGGTCGTCACCACGCAGCAGGCGTTCGTTGACCTGGTCGGCCATACGCACCGCAAGGGCGGCGATGATCTGGCAGTGGGTGTGTATCAGTTCATAGGCGGCTCGGGAGGGCGCATACTGACGATGCAGGGCCTCAGCCATGGGAACATTGGGAATCATACCGACCATTCTAGGGACCCTGTCGCAAATGTGACCTTTGCGACGCTATGCGCACTTCAGCGGATAATCAGCCCTGCCCTTCCACTGCCGACAGTAGACTGGGAGCCACGGTATTTCACGAGGAGCACTATGGACACTTCACCACTTGTGCGCTCCGCCGACCAGCCCGCTCCCCCCGATGAGGACGGCGGCCGACAGGCGCCTTGGCACAACCCCCTGCTGGACCCGCGCGATCTGCGCATGCCGCGCATTGCAGGACCCAGCTCATTGGTCATCTTCGGCGTCACCGGCGATCTGGCCAAGAAAAAGCTCTTGCCGGCCGTCTATGACCTGGCCAACCGGGGACTGCTGCCAGCCAGCTTCGGGCTGATTGGTTTCGGGCGGCGCGACTGGAGCGACCAACAGTTCGTCGCCTTTGCAGAGGAGAACGTCCGCGCCCACTGCCGCACACCCTTCAACGAGTCCACCTGGCGACATCTGAGCCAGGGCATGCGCTTCGTCACGGGCAGCTTCGACGATGCCGAGGCCTTCCGCCGCCTGTCGGCCACCGTCTCGGAGCTGGACCGGGTCCGGGGCACCCGTGGCAACCATGCCTTCTACATGTCGGTGCCGCCCAAGGCCTTCCCCCAGGTTGCCCGTCAGCTGGCCGAGTCGGGACTTTCCCACTCCACTGAAGGGGCCTGGCGCCGCGTCATCATCGAGAAGCCCTTCGGTCACGACCTGGCCTCTGCCAAGGAACTTGACCGGGTGGTCTCCGAGGTCTTCGAACCGGATTCGGTCTTCCGCATCGACCACTACCTGGGCAAGGAGACCGTGCAGAACATCCTGGCCCTGCGCTTTGCCAACATGATGTTCGAGCCGGTCTGGAACTCCAACTATGTCTCCCATGTGCAGATCACCATGGCCGAGGACATGGGCATCGGCGGCAGGGCCGGCTACTACGACGGAATCGGAGCAGCCAGGGACGTCATCCAGAACCACCTGCTGCAGCTGATGGCCCTGACGGCCATGGAAGAGCCTGTCTCCTTCTCGGCATCAGATTTGACTGCTGAGAAGACCAAGATTCTTTCCGCCGTCCGTCTTCCCAAGGATCTGGCGGCCCACACCGCCCGAGGCCAGTACACGGCAGGCTGGCAGGGCTCCCAGCACGTGGTCGGTTACCTGGATGAAGACGGGATCGACCCCTCCTCCACCACCGAGACCTATGCGGCCATCAGGCTGGATGTGGACACCCGCCGCTGGGCCGGCGTCCCCTTCTACCTGCGCACGGGCAAGCGCCTGGGCAAGCGGGTCAGCGAGATCGCCATCGTCTTCAAGCGTGCCCCCCACCTGCCCTTCGAGGCCACGGCCACCCGGGAACTGGGCGCCAACGCGGTGGTCATCCGCGTACAGCCCGACGAGGGTGTGACCCTGCGCTTCGGGGCCAAGACCCCCGGATCGGCCATGGAGGTGCGTGACGTCAACATGGACTTCTCTTACGGGCGTTCCTTCACCGAGGCCTCTCCCGAGGCCTACGAGCGGCTGATCCTGGACGTGCTCCTGGGAGACCCGCCCCTCTTCCCCACCACCGAAGAGGTCAATCTCTCCTGGAAAATCCTGGACCCCATCGAGGAGTTCTGGGCAGGACAGGGCCAGCCCCAGCCCTACCGTGCCGGCACCTGGGGTCCGCGGGAGGCTGATCTGATGCTGGCCCGCGACGGATACCACTGGAGGATGCCATGATCGTCAGACTGAACAACACCACTACCTCCGCCATCGCCCGGGAGATCGACGAGCTCCACGTTGAACGCGGAGAGGCCGCCCAGGGAAGGGTGCTAACCCTGGTCATCGTCACCGAACAGGCCCATCTGGAGACGGCCCTGGAGACCGTAAACGCCGCAAGTCGTGAACACCCCTGCCGGGTCATCGCCATAGTGACCAATGCCGAAGACCATCAGGCCGGGCAGGAGGCGGACCAGCGGACCGCTGCGGCACAGTCCTCTGAAGACTGCGTCTCCTACAAGGACACCAAACATGACGGTGACCGCACACTGGATGCCGAAATCCGCTTCGGCTCGGATGCCGGTGCCGGCGAGGTGGTGGTCCTGCGACCAGTGGCTGCTCTGCTGGACCATTCCGATGCTCTGGTCATCCCCCTTCTGGTGCCGGATGCCCCTCTGGTGGTCTGGTGGCCCACCAATCCGCCCCAGGATCCCTCACAGGATCCCATCGGGACCATGGCCGCCAGCAGAATCACCGATGCCATGGATGCCGACGATCGCCAGGCCACCTTCGCCGGGCTGTTGGCCCATTCGCGCGATCAGGACGTGGACCTGTCCTGGACCAGGATCACCATCTGGCGAGCACTGCTGACCTCCATGGTGCAGCAGCCGCCCCACCTGCCCATCCGTTCAGTCAAGGTGACCGGCCAGGCCCACTACCTGCCATTGGAGCTGCTGGCCTCGTGGCTGGCCCTGAAATTGCAGGTGCCGGTCTCTGTCGAGCGTGACCCGAAGGCCCAGGCCGTCACCGGCGTCTACTTCGAACGCCCGGACGGGATCATGAGCATGGAGCGTCATCACGACGACCAGGCCCGGATCAACCAGCCCGGCCAAGCCCCACAGACCATCTCCATGCCCCTGCGCACTGCTGTGGACTGCATGAGCGAGGAACTGGGTCGGTTGGATCCTGACGAGGTCTATCAGGAGGTCATCCACACCGGCTGGGGAATGGTCGACCACCAGTAGGCGCCCCGCAGCGACTCAATTCAATGCAAATGCCCGGGTGTAGGCTGAGGCCAGCATCACCTGCATGCAAGGAGGATCAGATGACCGATCGTCGTACCGTGACCTATGCCACAACCAAGTTGCTCAACCAGGCTACAGCAGCCCGCATCCTGCTGGAGCTGGGAGACCTCCTGGCCCGTCAGGATCGGGCCGACCTGGCGCTGACCGGCGGGCGGGACGCGGCGGATGTCTATGCCCTGATGGGCGCTGATCCCCTGAGCCAGAGCGTGGACTGGAGTCGGGTCCACCTCTGGTGGAGCGATGAGCGGTTCGTGGGCCTGGAAGACCCGGACCGCAACGACGAGCAGGCACGACGGGCTTGGTTCGGCGGGCTGATCGACCAGGGGCTGCTGCCGCAGGCCAACGTGCATTCCATGCCCGTGGATACCCGCAGCCCAGCCCAGGTTGAGGCCGCCGACCAGGAGGAGAACGAACGGGCTCTGACCCAGGCGGCAGCCGCGTATCAACAGGAGATCATCGACCAGCTGGGGCCTGAGGGCCGGATGGATCTGGCCGTCTTTGGCGTAGGCCCCGACGGTCACTATGCCTCTCTCTTCCCCGACCGCCCCGAGGTCAGGTTGCAGGACGACGCTCTGCTGGTGACGGGTGTCAGTAATTCCCCCAAGCTTCCCCCGCTCAGGGTCACCATGACCACGCCATTCATCCGCCGGACCCCCAAGGTCTGGCTCTTCACCTCAACTGCAGAGAAGGCCTCGGCCGTGGCTGCCGCCCTGGGAACCACGGACGATCCCCATGTCCCCTCCTCGTATGCCAGGGGCACCCTGGAGACCCTCTGGCTCCTGGACGCTGATGCCGCCTCGAAACTGAGCTGAACCCTCTGCGCCAAAAACCTCTACAGACCTGGGGACTCCGAAGATTCCTTATCCGCAGCACGAGCGGAATCTTCGGAGTCCTTTCGTGTCATTTGTTCGACAGCCCGATCGGATTCGTCGACGATCCAATCCATGGCATGCCTTGCCCCCTCTGCGTCGCCCCGACGTATCAGGGCAGCCACGTCGCCGTGCAGCCGCAGAGCCTTCTCGTCGGCCCTCCTGGGCATAAGCTCATGCCGGGTCCGCCCAGACAGCACTGAGGCAATCACATCGCCCAGCGCCGCGAACATGGCGTTGCCCGATGCCTCAAGCAGGGTTCGATGGAAGGTTTCGTCAGCCCGAAGATAGTCCGGCCCGTCGGCGCGGTCAGCGTTGGCCACCATGTCTATAGCGGCCCGCGTCAGCTTCGCCCATTGATCATGATCAGCGTGGCTGGCCGCCAGCTGGGCAGCCACGGGCTCCACGCATGCCCTGAGCTCGGACAGCTCATGCAGGGTCCGCCCCCGGTCAGGTCCGCGCAGCCTCCACTCGATCACCCGAGGGTCATAGATATTCCAGAGCCGGCAGGGGTTGACCGTGGCACCGACCTTGCGTTTGACAGTGACCAGACCCATGGCCTCAAGAACCCTGGTGACCTCCCGGGTCACTGTGCGCGAAGGCCTCTGGCTATCCAGGTCCGGGGCGGGCAGCCTGTCACCCGGTGCGATGGTGCCGTCGACGATGGCCGCCCCCCACTGGTCCAGCAACCGGTCATGCAGGGTGCCTTCTGTAGCCGTTTCGTCATCAGGCTTGCTCGCGCTTTCCACGAATTCCACTCTAGCAACCGGACTCGCGCCCAGAGCCATCAGACGATTCTGCAGACAAGCAGAGGCTCAATCCTGCCCTCAGCATGCCATCTTCCAATCCGTCCCAGGTTCGTGTAAGATATTGTCTGTTAAGGCATACTTAATATCACGCTGTCGATATTAAGTAATGCAAAAATAAGAGCCGGAAAGCTGATCAGGCCGGACGGTTCGCATCCTCAGAGAAGAGGCAGCCATGCTTTTAGCGTCGCAGCCGACAGCCGACGGGTATCTGACCCTGGCGGCGAGTCAGGCCGTTTCCCTGAACACCACCCAACTGGGCATCAGTCTGGTGCTCAGCCTGGCGGTGCTCATTTTCCTGGTCACTGTCGTCAAACTTCATCCCTTTGTCTCCCTGCTGGGTGCCGCCCTGGTGGTCGGCATCGGTTCCGGCTACGGTCCCGTGGCCACCCTGACCAGCTTTACCGGCGAATTCGGCTCCACCATGGGCTCCGTGGGCATTCTGATCGGCCTGGGAGCCATGATCGGCAAGGTCCTCATGGACACCGGAGCCACCGACCAGGTGGTCAACACCCTGGTGGCCAAGTCCAAGCCCGCCACCATCCCCTGGATCATGGCCCTGATCGGCGCCCTGATCGGCCTGCCCATGTTCTTCGAGGTTGGCCTGGTCATTCTGGTCCCGGTCATCATTCTGGTGGCCCGCCGCACCAAGCTCCCCCTGATGCGGGTGGCCATCCCCACCCTGGCAGGCCTGTCCATCATGCACGCCTGTGTGCCTCCCCACCCCGGTCCCCTGGCCGCCCTGAGCCAGTTCAAGCAGACCGGCAATGTGGGACTGACCATGATGTTCGGCATCCCCTTCGCCCTGATCACCCTGGTCGTCGTGGGCCCGGCCTTCTCCCGGCTGGCTTCCCGCTGGGTGCCCATCCAGGCACCGGCAGATTTCGTGGCCAAGAGCGAGCAGGCGGGCAAGGAGGAGACCCGGCTGCCCTCCTTCGGCCTCTCGGTCTGCTGCATCCTGCTGCCGGCAGTCCTCATGCTGCTGACCTCCATCTTCGAAATCGCCGTCCCCGGGTTCAAGGATCGCACGGACGGCCTGGCACAGACCATCAACTTCATCGGCAACCCGGTCATGGCCCTGGCCATAGCACTGATCGTCTCCATGCTGGTCCTCAAGGCCGCCTCGGGCATCTCCTGGAAGACCGTCAATGACTCCCTGGGAGCCTCGCTGCCCGCTGTGGCAGGCATCCTGCTGATCGTGGGCGCAGGCGGCGGCTTCAAGGGTGTTCTGGTCTCCACCGGCATCGGCAAGATCATCGGTACCTTTGTCGAGCACTCCAACATCTCCATCTTCCTGCTGGGCTGGGTCATCGCCGTCTTCGTGCGCATCGCCACAGGTTCGGCCACCGTCTCCATCCTGACCACGGCCGGCATCCTCAGCAACGCCATGACCATGATGCATGCAGGCTCCACGGCCACCACCCTCCTGGTCATCGCCATCGGCGCCGGGTCCATATTCCTCTCCCACCTCAACGACGCGGGCTTCTGGCTGATCAAGGAGTACTTCGGCCTCAGTGTCGGCGAGACCCTGAAGACCTGGTCGGTTCTGGAATGCCTGCTGTCGGTAGTGGTCCTGGTCCTGGTCATGATCGCCAGCATCTTTGTGCCCATCACCGCCTGAGCGTCGTTGCCGGATCACTTTTCAGAAAGGTTGCACATGGTCGACACATCGTTGAAGAATTCCGACGCGCTGAGCGCAGAAGATCACCCGGAGCCCCAGGTCCCCTCTGCAGTGGACAACACGGTTCCCCCGGACTACTTCCAAGGCCGCACCCCTGTTCTGGTCATCATGGGGGTCGCCGGCTGCGGCAAGACCACCATGAACGAGCACCTGGGCAACAAGCTGGGTTGGGACATGGCCGAGGCCGACGACTTCCACCCCCAGGCCAACATCGACAAGATGGCCCGTGGCATCCCCCTGAACGACCAGGACCGTTGGCCCTGGCTGGACAGCATCCACGATTGGATCGAGGACCACATGCGCCGTGGAGTGCCCGGAACCGTCACCTGCTCGGCCCTGAAGCGGATCTATCGTGACCGGCTGCGGATGCCGGGCGTGGTCTTCATTCACCTGAGCGGGGACTACGACTCCATCATGGAACGGCTCTCCAAGCGGAAGGGCCACTTCATGAAGCCGCAGATGCTGCGCTCCCAGTTCGATGACCTGGAGCCCCTGGGACCGGACGAGGTTCATTTGACCATCGACGTGGGTCTGCGCATGTCTCCTGAGATCGAGGCCGAAGAGGTCATCGACACCCTGGGCCTGCAGTGCGACGTCAAGGCGCACACCGCCCAGGTCCAGGCCGAGCGCGCCCGACAGGCAGCCCGCAAGTAGCACCGACAAATCGGCCAGACCGCGGCCGAGCACCAACCATCGCGGTCAACTTCACACTGTTGCAGTCAATGGAGAGGAACTGACGCTATGAAGATTGGCATGATCGGCCTGGGACGCATGGGCAAGAACATGGCGGACCGCCTGAGCACCGGCGGCCACCAGGTGGTCGGCTACGACATCGCACCGGACTCGGGCAGGGATGTGGATAGCCTTGGGGCCCTGGTCCAGGCCCTGGAGGCCCCCCGGGTAATCTGGGTCATGGTCCCGGCCGGCAAGCCCATCGAGTCCACTCTTGATCAGCTGGGCGAGCTGATGGAGCGCGGCGACCTGGTCGTGGATGGAGGCAACACCCGCTTCACCCAGGACCAGGAGCACGCCCAAGCCCTGGCCGCCAAGGGCATAGGCCTGGTGGACGTGGGCACCTCCAACGGCATCTGGGGCAAGGAGAAGGGCTATGCCCTGATGGTCGGCGGATCGGACCAGGACGTGGCCCGGATCCAGCCCGTTCTGGACACCCTGAAGCCCGAGGGCGACTATGGTCTGGTCCACGCAGGAGGCACCGGTGCAGGCCACTATGCCAAGATGGTCCACAACGGCATCGAGTACGGGATGATGCAGGCCCTGGCCGAGGGGTATGCGGTCCTGGAGGCCTCCGACCTGATCAAGGAGCCTGGCGAAGTGGTGGAGTCCTGGCGCAAGGGCTCGGTCATCCAGTCCTGGCTGCTGGACCTGCTGGCCCAGGCCCTGAAGGAGGACCCGCACCTGAGCGGGATCGCCGGCGAGGCCGACGAGACCGGCGAGACCAAGTGGATGATCGCGGACGCCCTGGAACTGGGAGTACCCACACCGGCCATCACCTCGGCCCTCTACGCCCGCCAGTCCTCCAAGATCGAGGACCCCATGACCATGAAGGTGGTCTCCGCCCTGCGCAGCGCCTTCGGCGGCCACCCCATCGTCAGGGAGTGACCGGATTCCGGGCCGGATACCAGTAGGATCCCACCTGCGGACGGACCTGGACCAGGGCGCCGTCATCAGTGAAGTCCAGGGGTGCAAAGACGATTTCGCGATGGCAACCGTCACCCTGGCCGTCCCTGGCGAATCTGTGGTAGGCCACAATCCAGTCGTCCCGGCCCGGCACACGGGTGATGCAGTGGTGCCCAGTGGCCAGAATCCCCTTGGCATGATCGGCCTTTATCAGAATCTGGGGCGCGGTCCAGGGCCCATCCAGCGATGGCGCGCTGGACCAGCGGATCCGGTAGCTCGGATCCCTGGTATCGTTCTCCGACCAGGAGGCATAGTAGGTGTCCCCACGTCGGCAGATGGTGACGGCCTCGCGGAAGTTGTCAGGCACGGCGGAGCGCACTGAGCCGTCTTCCAGACGCAGGCCGTCCGGACTCAGCCGCGCCATGTAGGCACGGCCATTGCCCCAGAGCAGATAGGGCACATCACCGTCATCCACAAAGACCGAGGGATCGATGGGCAGGCAATCGTAGTCCCCCCGGGCGACGAATGGCTCCTGGGCCGCCCGGAAGGGACCGGTTGGCCCAGGAGCGACGGCCTGGCCTATCTGCCCGTCGGCCACAAAATACAGGATGCAGCGTCCCCGGCGCACCAACAGGCAGGGAGCCCAGGCACCCTGTCCCCCATGCCACCAGGGAACCTGGTCCAGGTCCAGGATTTTTCTGCGGGTCCAGTGGCACAGGTCCCCTGATTCATAGACGTAGAAGGCATGCGAGGACCATTCAGGCAGACCATCCTCGGTGCAATAGAGGTACCAGCGGTCCCCGATCATGACCAGATCCGGGTCCGCGCAGTAGCGATGCAGGGGGTTGCTCGCCAATCCCGTCCCCTCCGACCCTTGATGTGCGCTTGCGAATTCCTCCATGGACTTTGACTCCGATCCTTCATGAATGCGGCGGCCGGAACCTCCGACCGCCGCCATTGACTACGACCTTCCGATGGGCCGCCTTACCCCTTGACCGCGCCGGCAACCAGTCCGGAGACGATCCACTTCTGGCAGAAGATGAAGAAGACGAAGACCGGAATCAGGGCCAGGACCGTAATGGTCATGAAGCTTGGCCAATCTGTGGTGAACTGGCCGACTGCGTTGTAGACCTGCAGAACGATGGTGCGCAGGTTGGAGCTGCTGATGAAGACGTTGGCCGTCATGAAGTCGTTCCAGGTCGACATGGTCTGGAAGACCACCACCGTGGTCAGGATGGGCCTGATCAGGGGCAGCACGATGCTCCGGAAGATCCTTAGGGGGCCGGCCCCGTCGATCCTGGCGGCCTCGATGACCTCGAAGGGCAGGGACTGCATGTAGCCCACGATCAGAAAGTAGCAGAAGACCGCCCCGCCCAGGTACATGATGATCAGACCCAGGAGCGTGTTGACCAGCCCCACGCTGGACTCCATCCGGTAGAGGGGAATCAGGGTGGACTGGGTGGGAATGACGAAGGCGATCATGAGGATCACCCCGATGACCGAGGTGAAGATCGACTTGCGCAGAATCATCCCGTAGGCAGCCAGAGCTCCGATCAGCACCTGAAAGAGGACGCCGAAGAAGGTGACGATCAGGGTGTTGACCAGGCTGCGGACGATGGGCACCGTGGCGAAGGCCCGCGTGTAGTTGCGCAGCGTCCACTGCTTGGGCAGACCCAGTGGATTGGTGGCCATATCGGGCACGGTCTTGAAGGTGTTGATCAGGATGTACCAGAGGGGCACGGCGCAGATCAGAGCGATGATTAGGACCACCACGCTTCTGATCACCGAACGCCGCCGTTCCCGCTGGCTCAGAGTCAGGGTCGAGCTCTTGCTGCTGCTCATTGGAACCTCCTGGAAATCAGGCTGGCGGCCCCCATCTGAGCGAAGACCACCAGGGCCGTGGCCACGGTGAACAGGACCGCCAGGGCCGAGCCCAGCCCGTACTGGGACTGGCCGATACCCTGCTGAATGATGGATTGGGTCACCGTATAGGTGGAGTACCCGGGGCCGCCCTTGGTCATGGTGTAGGGCAGGTCGTAGACCTTGAGGCCTCCTGACATAAGCAGGAAGCTGGAGGTGACGATGCCTGGGATCAGCTGGGGCAGGGTGATGTGGACGAACTGCTGGCGGCTGCTTGCCCCGTCCACCGTGGCCTGCTCATAGAGGTCTCCGGGAATGGACTGCAGAAAGGCCAGGTAGAGTGTGGCATGCCAGCCGATCTGCGCCCAGACTGCTATGAAGATGACGCAGCACCGGGCCAGGGTCGAATTGGACAGCCAGGGCACCGGTCCCAGGCCGAAGACGCCCAGGATGGTGTTGAAGACACCTGACTTCATGGGCGAGAAGATGTACTTCCAGACCATGCCCATGATGGCCAGCGAAGGCACACTGAAGAAGAAGAACAGGGAACGGGCGAAGTTGCGGCCCCAGAACTTCCGGTTCAGGGTGACGGCCAGGGGGATGGCGAAGATGGTCACCAGGACCGTCTGGGCCACGGCATACAGGATGGTGAACACCAGACCCTGCATGGTCGAGGAATCGGTGAACACGCTGTGATAGTTCTTCCAGCCCACATAGTGCATGTTCAGGCTGTAGCCGTTGAAGTCGGTCACCGAGTAGATGATGGTCTGCACCAGCGGCACCGCGAAGAGGATGACGAAGACGGCCAGGATGGGCAGGAGGAACCAGAAAGAGGTCAGATCCTGCCGCAGGCCGACCATGCGCCGCCGATGGGCGTTGGCACGTTCTGCCGAGGATTGGGAAGCCATGTTCCAGCCCTTCCTACTTGACCGAGGCCATCTTGTCGTCAATGGCCTTGGCCCACTGATCCAGATTGATGGACCCCTGCACCAGCTGCTGGGTCTCGGACTGGCGGACCGTGGTCAGCACATCAGGCTTGGCATAGAAGTTCATCAACAGGAAGTAATGGCCCGGCTGCACGTTGGCCCGATAGACCTGCTCGTACTCGGGCTTGACCTTGGCCTTGAACCCCTGGACGGTGATGGCATCCCCGTTGTCGGCCGAACGCTGCAGGGCCCAGTGGCTGTCCATGAAGGTCAGGAACTTCCGGGCGGCCTTGAGCTTGTCGCCCTTGAGATGGGAGTAGATGGCGTAGGCGGGCGATGGCGATCCCTGGGCATAGTTGACCATGCCCTTCTCCATGAGCGGCATGGGGGCCATGCCATACTTGAGCCCGGCCTGGCCGATGGATGGCAGGTCCCAGGGGCCGGTGCAGATCATGGCCACCTGGCCATTGATGAACTGGGTCTTCATGTCGTCGCCGCTGATGCCGACCGTGTCCCGGGTGACCAGGCCCTGGTCATAGAGCTTCATCCAGGCCGCAGCCGCCTCGCGTTGGTCACTGCCGGGCTTTTGAGGGCGACGGTCGATCAGACCGGTCACATCGACCTTGTCCCTGTCGAACTGCGAGCCCATGAAGGCATCGGGAATCCTGCTGGGGCCATCGGCGATGGTCTCCAGGAAGGGCGTGACCCCGGCGGCCTTGAGCTTCTTGCACAGCTGCAGGAACCCGTCCCAGGTCTCCGGAACCTCCTTGGCGCCAGCCTTGGCCAGCAGGTCCTTGTTGTAGACGATGCCGGAGGCCCAGGAGGACACGGACATACCGTAGACCTTGCCCTCATGACTGACGAAGTCCTTGTTGGCCTGGGAGATGTTGCGCATGAAGGGCTCGTTGGTCAGGTCCCGCACGTAGCCGTTCTTGATCAGGTCAGCCTTGTTCTCGGAGGTGATGATGAACACATCCGGGGCCTGGTTGCCGACCAGTCGGGTCTGCAGGGTCTGGATGTACTCGGGGGTCGGAGGCGAGTAGCTGAAGTCCACCTTGATCCCCGGGTTCTGTTGCTCGAATTGGTCGATATATGGCCTCATGACCTGTTCATTGTTCCATGACAGGAAGGTCAACGTGGTCTTGGACCCACCAGCGCCACCAGCCCCGCAGGCACCCATGGCCGACACCAACATGCCGACCCCCAACGCCGCTGCTATGCCCTTCCATGCTCGCTTCAGCTTCATGACTCCTCCTTGCAATCAATCCTCTGAACATCCGTCCGGGCTGTTCAACGTCGAGACCCGGGAATTGACACGATTCAACTGCTGTCACAATATGGTATAGCACGTTGGTTGAATCGTGTCAATTATATGTCGACAAGGCCACCCGGGTGCCTAAGATGATGGCTGAACCCCGGGAAAGGTGCGAGATGGTGACGATGAGCGATGTGGCCAAGGAGGCGCAGGTCTCCCGGGCCACTGCCTCCTATGCCCTTCGAGGCGATAGGCGCATAGCGGATGACACCAGGCGCAGGGTCCTGCTTGCCGCCCACAAGCTCCGCTACTCGGCCAACCTGTCGGCCAGAAGCCTGCGCTCAGGCAAGAGCGGCATCATTGGCGTGGCCATCTTCGAGCTGGACAAGCCTTACCCTTCGCAGATGAGCGCGGCCATCTCCCGGCAGATCAATGCCCACGGCATGCAGGCCATCATCCAGCAGACCTCCAACTCCAAACAGGACGAGGTCTCCATCCTCCGACATGTGACCAGCCAACTCTGCGACGGCACCATCTTCAGCCCAGGCAGCATCACCAATGAGGAGATGCAGGAGCTGGCCGATGGCAAGCCTCTGGTCCTGCTGGACGACCCCTCAGCCGAGCCGGTCTTCGATTCGGTCATGACGGCCGGATTCGAGGGAGCCGCCATGGCCGTGCGGCACCTACTGGACTGCGGATGCCGACGGATAGGCGTGGTGGGTGCCGACATGGCGGACAGCACCGATCCGGTCCAACGGCACTCGGTCCGTGGCCGCAGGGTGGCCGGCTGCCTGAAGACCCTGAAGGCCGCAGGAATCAAGGCCCAATCTAAGGATTTTCTGTCCCTGGACCGCTGGGACGGGGAAATGGCCCGCGACCTGGGCCATCATCTGGCCGACACGTCCGACCTGCCCTTTGACGGCATCTTCTGCATGACCGACTCCCTGGCCCTGGGCCTGATCCGAGGACTGCACGAATGCGGCGTGGAGGTTCCCCGGGACTTGGCCGTTGTGGGATTCGACGGCATCCAGGAGGGAGAGTCCTATATACCTTCGCTGACCACCATCAGCACCGACAAGGAGGACCTGGCCCGCAAGGCGGTGGATGCCCTCCTGGCCCGTCTGCAGGGCGAGGACGATGATCGTCCTCCCACCCGGACGACTGCCGACTGCCGGCTGGTGGTCCGGGAATCCACAGCCAGGATCCGCTGACAGGATGGCAAAAGGGTCCGCACTGCCGTCTCAGCGGCTGTACGGACCCTTGCGATTCCGGCGAGAAGCTCAGTCCTGCTTGATCTCGGACTTGTCCTCGGCCCAGAGGGTGTGGAAGGCGCCTGGCTGATCCACGCGCCCATAGGTGTGGGCGCCGAAGAGGTCGCGCTGCCCCTGGATCAGGGCGGCGGGGAGCCTATCGGAACGCAGCCCGTCGTAGTAGGACAGCGAGCTGGCGAAGACGGGGATGGGGATGCCGGCCTGGGTGGCGCGGGCCACGACACGCCGCCAGGAATCCTGGGCCTGCTCGACCGCCTGCTTGAAGAAGGGGTCGAAGAGCAGTGAGCCCGGCTCACGGCCAGAGGCGTAAGCATCGGAGATCCGGTTCAGGAACTTGGCCCGGATGATGCAGCCGCCACGCCAGATGCGGGCGATGGCCCCCATGTCCAGCTTCCAGCCATAGACCTGGGCGCCCTCCTGCATCTCGTTGAATCCCTGGGCATAGGCCACGATCTTGGAAGCGTAGAGAGCCTGGCGAATATCCTCGATGAAGGACTTGCGGGCCTCGGAATCGGCGGCCAGGTCGGCCATGACGGCCTTGGGCTGCGGACCCTTCAGGCCCTCCTGGGCAGCCTGGCTGCGCAGCTCGGGCGAGGAGGACAGCCCCCGTGCGAAGACGGCCTCGCCGATGCCGGTCACGGGCACGGCCAAATCCAGCGCGGTCTGCACGGTCCAGGTGCCGGTGCCCTTCATGCCAGCCTGGTCGGTGACGATGTCAATGAAGGGCTTGCCGGTGGCGGCATCGGTGTGGTGCAGCACCTCGGCGGTGATCTGCACCAGGTAGGAGTTCAGATCCCCCTGGTTCCACTCCTCGAAGACCTGGGCGATGGCCTCGGGCTCCATGCCCAGGCCCCGGCGCATCAGGTCATAGGACTCGGCGATCACCTGCATATCGGCGTATTCGATGCCGTTGTGGACCATCTTGACGAAGTGGCCCGCCCCATCGGTGCCGATGTGGGTGACGCAGGGTTCACCATCGACCTTGGCTGCGATGGACTCCAGGATGGGCCCCAGGGTCTTCCAGGACTCATCGGTCCCACCGGGCATCATGGAGGGTCCCAAGAGGGCGCCCTGCTCACCGCCTGAGACGCCACAGCCCACGAAGTGCAGCCCACGGGCCCTGATGGCCTTTTCACGGCGGATGGTGTCCTTGAAGTAGGCGTTGCCGGCATCCACGATGATGTCGCCCGGCTCCATGAGGTCGGCCAGATCATTGATCATCTGGTCGGTGGGATCCCCGGCCTTGACCATGATGATGGCCGTGCGGGGCTTGGTCAGCGAGGCCACGAACTCCTGCAGGGTCTTGGCCGGAACAAAACGGCCCTCCTGGCCATGATCGTGGATCAGGGTCTCGGTACGCGAATAGTGGCGGTTGTAGACCGCTACAGTATTGCCGTGCCGTGCCAGGTTCCTGGACAGGCTGGCACCCATGGCGGCCAGACCCACGACTCCGATATTGGCTTGAGCTTGTGTCATCACATCACCTTTCGACGGTAGCCCGGAAAGGCCGGGCACCAGGTTCCATGCCGTCAATTCTATGGCCCGGACCCGATTTGAGCCAGGCTGGATAGGGTGAGATTCCACTCACTCAGCCCTTGTGATGCTTGCCGCCCTTGATCTTGCGGGATGGCAGGACCACGCGCGTCAGCTTGGGAACCGCCCGCGTGGAGACGAACAGGGGCTGTACTTCCACGATGGGGTTGTAGGGAGCCAGGCCGAACCACTTGATCGGCGAGCCAGCCACCTTGCGGATGGCGTACTTGACCTTCAACGAGAAGGCGCCGCGGGAGTCGATCTTGGACTCGGGCATCAGGGCCTTGTGGACCAGCACATAGGTGACTGTGCCGATCTGCGGGTCCTCGTCCACCTTGGGGTAGATGGAGGGCTGCTTGGGCAGTTCGCCGCTGTCGATCAGCTCGTGCATGATCTGGTGCAGGTAGGTGGCCACATTCTGGTCCACCTTGAAACCCAGCCTCATGCGCACGCGGAAGAGGTAGTTGGTGCCGAAGTTCTCCACCGAGTACTTGCGGGTGTAGGGGGCGTCCGTGGTCTGGACCGAGACGGCCCACCAGGCCCGGGCCCGCTTGGGTCGGTTGGCGAAGATGGAGAAGAAGATGTCGGTGTCCAGCCGCCGCATCTCCGCGTCCGAGGTCAGATAGACCAGGTTGTCCGCATAGTAAGGGACGCGGAAGTCGTTGTGGAGCATCTCCAGGGCGGGCAGGCACTCCTTGGCCGTCATATGCCGCCGCTGCGAGCGCTCCACCTTGGTGCCCACGTCCCAGGTGTACATGATGTAGAGGATGGCCGCGGTCAGCAGCATGGTGAACCAGCCACCGTGCATGAACTTGGCCATGGAGGCCATGAAGAAGAGAATCTGGATGGCCAGGAAGACCAGGGCGAAGAGCAGGGAGAGCGCCCTCTTGCCGTCGTGCCAGATATAGTCGGCCAGCAGGACGGTTGTAGTGATCATGGTCACCGTCAGGGCCAATCCGTAGGCGGCCGAAATGTGCTCGGAATCCTTGAAGATGGCCAGAACCGTCAGCGTGGCCGCGCACAGGACCCAGTTGATGGTGGGGATGTAGAGCTGGCCGCGGGTACGCGCCGGATAGCGCACCTGCAGGTGGGGCATCCAGTTGAGGCCGGTGGCCTCCGAAACCATGGTGAAGGCGCCCGTGATGAGGGCCTGTGAGGCGATGACACCGGCCGTCACCGACAGGAGGACCGCCACGTAACGCACGGTGGTGGGCATCATCTGGAAGAACGGGTTGAGCCCGTCCACACCCTGCAGGGCCTTATTGTCGCTGTTGCGCAGGATCCAGGCCCCCTGGCCGAAGTAGTTGAAGACCAGGGCGACGTTGATGAAGGGCCAGGTGGCGTAGATGTTGCCACGGCCCACGTGGCCCATATCGGAATAGAGAGCCTCGGCTCCCGTGGTCGACAGAAAGACCGTGCCCATGATGGTCAGACCCACCGGATTCTGCGGGCTGAAGAGGAAACGGATCCCGTAGACCGGATTCAGGGCCTCGAAGATGGACCAGTCGTTGCCGATGCAGTAGATGCCTATCAGGGCCAGGAAGGCGAACCAGACCATGACTACGCTGCCGAAGACCTTGCCGATCCGCTCGGTTCCACGCGACTGGACCGCAAACAGGATCAGGATGATCACGAAGGTGATGACCATGGTCAGATTTCCGTTTTCACGGAAGATCGGAGTCAGCACAGGGATGGTCTTGAGGCCTTCGACTGCCGAGGATATGGAGACCGCCGGAGTCAGCACCGAGTCAGCCAGGAAGGCTGCGCCGCCGACCATGGCAGGGATGGCCAGCCATTTGCCGTAGTGCCGGACCAGGGTGTACAGGGCAAAGATGCCGCCCTCGCCCTTGTTGTCGATGCGCATGGCCACCAGAACGTATTTGACCGTGGTGATCAGCGTGATGGACCAGAAGACCAGGGAGAGCATGCCAAGCACGGCCGCCCTGTCCACACGGGCCATGCCGCCCTGCCCGGCCACGAAGGCCTGCATGGTGTACAGGGGCGAGGTGCCGATGTCGCCGTAGACCACGCCCAGGGCCACGATGCACATGCCCAGGCTGATCCTGTCCGGCGAGGACTGCACCCGCCGCCACCAGCGGCCCAGAGGACCCTTTGGCGGGGTGCGGCGACGCTGGGCCGCCCGCTGGGCCTCGCGCCGAACCCGCTTGAGCTCGTTCTCCTCCTCGCGCGTGCGGGATTTGGCTGAGATCTTGGGAGCCTTGGTAAAGCTCTCCGGAGGAAGTATCGATTCTTTCGTCAGCCGACCCTTACGAGAGGCCGCCGTCGGCTTCGCCGCTTTTTCACCGGATAACCGGGGTGGTTCGTCAGCGCCCCTGCCATCATCCTGAGCCGCCAACTCATGCCGCTCATCCGCCATAGAGCCCTCCATCGGCCAATGCCTTCACTCATCTACTTCCGGGTGCCGTATGTTGCTGTTTGCGCACACGTGCGACGACAACCGTAGCACTCTCCCCCCACACTTGGCAGGGGCGATTCAGACCGCGACACACCATTAGCTTAATCCCGGTCCGGCACCGTCCGTCCAGCATCCCTCACAGGCCGTAAACCCGGCGCGTGGTGGCTGCCGTCGCTTTGGCCACCTGTTCCAGGGGGCGGTCCAAGGCATCGGCCATGGCACGCAGGGTGTAGGGAATCATGTAGGGGGAGTTGGTGCGTCCCCGGTAGGGCATGGGACTCAGGTAGGGTGCATCGGTCTCCACCATGATGTGGTCCATGCCGACCACGGACAGGGCCTGCCGGATTCCCTCGTTGCCCTTATAGGAGACAGTCCCCGAGAAACTCAGATACCAGCCATGCTCGGCAGCCACCTGGGCCATCCGTGCATCCCCCGAATAGGAGTGGAAGATTGTGCGCCCGGGAGCGCCGTCCTCCAGCAGGGTCTCAATGACCTGGCGGTGGGCGTCGCGGTCGTGGATCTGCATGGGCAGGTCCAGCTCCTTGGCCAGGGCGATGTGATCACGGAAGGCCTGCCGCTGGATCTCTTCGGCCCCCTGACCGGTCCGGAAGAGGTCCATGCCCGTCTCCCCGATGGCCACCACCTGATCGGGATATGCGCGAGCCAGGCGGGCGACCTCCTCAAGCGCCTGCTCGAAGGTGACCTCATGCCAGGGCTGATATTTCAGTGGCAGACCGTCCGGTCCCGGCACGCCCCGATGGCCGTGAAGAACAGCCTCATTGGGGTGGATGGCCAGGGCCGCGTGAACCACCCCGGGATGGGCCAGGGCCAGGTCCACAGCCGTCTGCAGGTGGGGCAGCTCGCAGCCCACGTCGATGGCCCCTATCACGCCCACAGCCCGGGCCCTTGCCAGCTGCTGGTCGACCGTGCGGACGGGGACCGGATCCTGCCCGCGCTCCCTAGCCTGCCAATCCATCTCCTGGGCGAAGGGGACCACGGAGGCCATGTGAGTGTGATCGTCGATGACTCCAATGCCTTCGGGCAGCGGCTCGGGGTCGGGAGCCCAGCTGCGGTCGCGATGATGCCTGCTCATGGTCCACAGTCTAGGAACCCGTGCGGCCCAAACCACGACCCGCCCGGACGGCCGCTCCGCCAAAGGGAGGGTCGGCAGCTAGAATCGCCCATGACGGCCCCGGAACGGCCGGAACGGAAGAGCGAAGAAGCGCCCGTCGTCCGTCCCGCCAGTCCCCCGCCGTTGCGGTACCGTTGCCGTAAGCAGGAAAGGTGAAACATGTCTACGGATTGGCAACCCTCGTTGGAGGCGACAAGCGCCTACCTCTTCGTCCACTTCACCGGCCACGAACAGGCTGAGACGGACGAGCAGCTCTACTTCGCCCTCAGCCGCGATGGCCTGCATTGGCATGACCTCCGGGCCCTGGGAGACCCGGTGCTGACCTGGAGCGAGGGCGAGGGCGGCGTGCGCGACCCCTATGTCGTCCGGGGACCAGACGGCCTCTTCCACATCATCGCCACCGATCTGTCCGTCTACCACAGGGGCGGCTGGCAGGAGGGCCGGGCCACCGTGAACGGATCCACCGGCCTGGTCATCTGGGATTCGCCTGATCTGGCCCACTGGGGCAGGCCCCGCCTGGTGGATGTGGCCTCGGCCATTCCCAGGGCCGGCATGGCCTGGGCACCGGAGGCCTGCTGGGATGCCGACAGGGAGCAATGGATAGTCTTCTGGGCCACGGCGGCGGCCGACAGCGCCGAAGATCCGGCTGCAGCCGATCTGGCCAACGAGCTGGGTGACGGCATCAACATGTACTACGCCACCAGCACCGATCTGATCACCTTCTCCCGCCCGGTCAAGTGGATCGACCGCAGCGACGGAATCATCGACACGACCATGCTCAAGGCACCCGACGGCTGGTGGTACCGGGCCTCCAAGGATGACCAGATCACCCTGGAACGCACGCACAACCCCTATGCGGTCACCCATGAGCTGGTGCGCACGGACGACGATCAGGCCTGGTCATATCTGTCCAACCTGACCGACATCTTCGGCCAGGGACGCTACTCCTCACGCTATCTGGAGGGCCCCGAGCTCTTCCTCTACAACGATGCCGATGCCGCTGGACCTGACGGACGGGCCATGCCCTTCGGCCTGATCTGCGACCAGTTCGCGGAGGGCCGGGGCTACCTGCCCTTCCGCTCGGCGGATTTGTCATCCAGGCGGCGACAGGACTGGGCCTTGGTCACGGACATGGACTTCGGTCGGTTGACCAAGCGCCACGGCTCCATCATGCCCATCACTCAGAGCGAGTATCGGGTTTTGAAGCGGACCCTGACCCGCTGAACGGCTTCTCGGCAGGTTCGGGCACGCGTGAGTCCGTGCCTGTCAGTCGTGCCCACATGGGCGTAACGGCAATCCCCTCTCCATCCCATGCAGGTATATGAATAAATACTCGCCGACTCAGCCGAAGTCCATGTAGTCGACGAAGGCCCGGATGTAGGATACGGTGTCGGCTACGTTGCTCAGCCCCAGGATGGCATGATCGGGTAGCCCGGGCACCTGCCTCCAGCGTGATGATCGGGAGAGATCCAGACCCATGGCATGGGACGGATTCGATACCTGCCGGCCCCTGGAATCCACCAGAACGCCCTGGCCAGCCAATCGCCGCAGGTCGCCGTCCTTCAATCCTTGCGAGGGCTTAGCCACCAGCCCGCGCTCACACAGGGTCGGAAAGAGGTCCGTGGGGGCGATCACCATGTTGATCTGACCCGCAGTGACCTGGGTCAGGGCCTTGGCCGAATCGTCGTAGCCCTGGCCATTCAGGGTCAGGGTCGCCTCCATGTCGACCAGCCGACCATCCTTGATTCCCCGGTCGCGCATGAATCCCTGTTTGAGCCGGTCGAACCCCTCCTCCTGGGCGCTCATGTTGAAGCCCTGGACTGAAATAAGCGGGTCCGGCGGCCTGGTCAGTCTGGTGACGACCAGGCTGACCAGAAGGGCCAGTACCAGACCAGCGGTCAGAATACCCGGAAGGAAGTGCTGGGCGAAGTAGGGCCAACGCTTGGCCGGCGGCAATTGCCTGAAGATGGTCCACTTGGACTGACCGGCGTGGGGATCCGCCGATGCCAGAACCCCCAGGGCATCCTCCTGGTCGGAGCTCAGCCCATACTGATCATCCTGACGCTCATCCATGCCTGACCTCCCCGTCCACGACGCTCACCAGCCCAGTTTAGATTCGGAACAAACAAGGGGCCGACGGAGGGTGGTCATCCCCCGTCGGCCCCTTAGGCATCAAGCACAGCGACCCATCCCTCAACGGGCCCTGTACCTGGTGCCGATGATGTCTGCCTCGTCGCTCACTTGATGCCCGTCATGGCGATGCCCTGCACGAAGCTCTTCTGAATGAAGAAGAAGACGATCAGCAGAGGCAGCGCCGAGATCAGGGCGCCTGCCATGACCACGCCGTAAGGCGTGACCGATGAGCCATGGCCGGTCAGCATGGCCAGACCGGCGGTGATGGTCCTGGTCTCCGGGCGGCTGGTCATGATCAATGGCCAGAGCAGGTCGTTCCAGTTGCCCATGAAGTTGAACATGGTCACCACCAGCACCGCGGACTTGGCGTTAGGCAGGATGATCTGCCAGAAGATGCGGAACTCACCGGCACCGTCGATGCGGGCCGCGTTGTCCAGATCCTTGGGCAGGGAGATGAAGAACTGCCGCAGCAGGAAGATGCCGCCCACATCAGCCAGCCTGGGGATGATGATGCCCCAGTAGGAGTTGACCAGACCCATGCTTGCCAGCAGCTTGTAGACCGGGATCAGCAGGGCCATGGCAGGAATCATCATGGTGGCGATCAGGATTCCCAGCAGGAAGCCGCGCCCCTTGAAGTCGATCCTGGAGAGCCCGTAGGCGGCCAGGGAGTCGAAGAAGACCGAGAAGACCGTCACGGCTCCGGCGAATATCACCGTGTTCATCAGCTGCTTGCCGATGGGCATCCGCTGGAAGAGCGAGGTGTAGTTGTCCAGGGTGAATGAGGAGGGAATCACCTTGGGCGGCCAGGTCTGGGTCAGCTTGTTGGGTGTGAAGGAGGTGATCAGCACAATCAACAAGGGGAAGATGATGATCACCGTCATCAGGATCAGCAGGAAGTAGGTCAGGACCCTGGCCACCATGTGCCTGGCATGGGCCCTCCTGAGCAGCTTATCGTGCTCGATTGCGGTAGGAGTCGACTGGCTCATCCGATTTCCTCCTTCTCATGCTTGTTGTTCCATACCAGCTGGATGACACCGATGATCAGCGTCATGATCAGCAGGACATAGGACAGGGCGGATGCATAGCCCATCTTGCCGTTGCCGAAGGCCTCGGTGTAGATACGGTAGACGATGGTCTCCGTGGCGCGGTCGGGGCCTCCGGAGGTCAGGATGAAGACCTGGTCGAAGACCTGGAAGGATCCGATCAGTCCGAAGATGACTACGTAGTTGAAGGTGGGCAGCAGACCGGGCAGGGTGATGTGCAGGAAGCGCTGCCAGGCGTTGGCCCCATCCAGGGAGGCCGCCTCGTACAGGTCCGGGTTGATCCCCTGCAGACCGGCCAGGAAAATGACCATGAAATAGCCGAAGTTCTTCCAGACGGTGATGAAGATGATGGTGGCCAAGGCCGTGGACTTGGTTCCCAGCAGATCCATGTGCTGGATGCCGAAGAGCACCTTGCCCCAATAAGGTATAAGACCCAGGGAGGGCGAGAGGATGAAGCTCCAGGCTATGGAGGCCACAGTCAGCGAGATGATGTAGGGCATGAACAGGCAGGTGCGGAAGAAACCGACCCCCTTGATGTCCTTGCGGTTGAGCAACAGGGCGAAAGCCAGGGCCACGATGACCACCAGCGGCGCGTAGGCGACCGCGTAGATGACCGTGTTGCGGAAGTCGGTCCAGAAGTCCGCGTTCGTGAAAAGCTCGGCATAGTTGTGCAGACCGACAAAGATGCCCTTGCGGTTGATGCGGTCTGTAGTCAGCGAGGTGAAGAAGGTCTTGATGGTCGGGTAAAAGACGAAGACCGACAGGACGATCAGGGCCGGGGCTATGAAGCTCAGCCCAATCCGGATATTGCGCCTTGAAAGGGTTTTCTTGTTGTCCTTGATGACCGCGTCGGCGCCCTGCGCGGGTGGGATCCCAGTGGTAGTGGACATAAGTACTCCAAAGTGCCGCCCGGACGCCGGGCCCGGGCGACGGTCAGCCATGAGGAGACCGGTCGGCGGCACTACTGGCCGCCAGACCGGCTCCTCAGGGGTGGATGGTCAATCAGTCCTCAGCCTTGTACTCGTCCAGATACTTCTGGATCTTGTTGGAGGCTTTGGACAGCGAGGCGGAAATGTCATCGTCGGTACGGGCGGTGTTCTGGGTCACCGAATCCAGGGTGGCCGAGATATCCCCGAAGCCGCCCTTGAGGCCGGCGATGCCGATGTAGGAGTTGTCCGTGTTCTCGGAGACCTTGGCGATCAGGGGGCGCTTGGAGAGCTCTTCGGTGGTCACGGTCTTGTTGTTCGGCGGATAGGCGGAGCCCAGGGACCACATGACCTGATTGTCATGGTTGTTGTAGTACTTGAAGAAGGCGTAGATGCCCTTCTTCTTGGCCTCGTCCTTGACCTGCGAGGTGACCCACCAATACAGGCCGGTTGAACCGGTGTTGGAGCCCTTCCTGCCGTCAGGGTAGACATAGGTGCCGTCTCCGTTGGGCACGGGGAACAGATCGTGATTGATGCCCTTGTCGGTGGCTGCCTGGTCCTCCCAGGGGCCGACGATGACCATGGCGGACTGGCCGGACTCGAAGGACTCGCGTGCAGCGGTGTCATCCATGCCGGTCTTGGAGTAACCGCCCTTGTAGAACTCGCGCATTTTCTGCAGGAAGGCCTTGTTCTGCTCGGAGTTGATGGTGACCTTGCCCTTGGTGTCGTAAAGACCTGTGCCGTTGCCCTTCATGAAGGCCGCCCATCCGGAGTCGGACAGGGCCATGCCGTACTGGGAACCGTCACCCTTGGTCAGCTTCTTGGCCACATCCAGGAGCTGGTCCCATGTCTTGGGATAGTCCTGATCGGTCAGACCGGCAGCCTTCCACATATCGGTGTTGTACCAGACGGTGGTGGGCGCGTAGCCCATGGGGACCGCGCACTGCTGCTTCTTGCCATCAATGGTGAACTCGGTCTGCTTGGTCACGTTGGGCAGGTAGTTCTTGGTCTCGTTGGAGGGATCGTCATAGAAGTCCTGCACGCACTGGAAGGTGCCGTCGATGGACCAACCCTGGCCGTTGTCGGCGCCGGTGGTGACGAAGTCGGGGCCGTCGCCCGAGGTGACCTTGGTGACCATGGTCTCGCCGATGGTGCTCCAGGGCTGCAGCTGGGCGTCGATGTGGTACTTCTTCTGCGACTTGTTGAAGTTCTCGACGATCTTCTTCAGAGTCTTGCCATCGGCCTCGGAGAATCCGTGCCACATGACGATGTTGGTGACGCCGTCCTTGCCCTTGGCATCCTTGCCACCACTGCCGGAACCGCAGGCCGAGAGCCCCACGGTGCTGAGCGTGGCAAGCGCGATTGCGGCTACCGCAGCCTTTCTGATTGCCTTCATTGTCTCTGTCCTTTCGACATCAAGCAACGGTTACAAAGGAACCGATGACGACCGGAACAACCATGTCCTGCCCATCTGGTCCAATGGCTTGCATCGCCTGGTCACGCTCCCAGATACGTGAACGTAGCCCACGCCTTTGTAAACCGACATCTTTCTAACGTTGCAAATTATATAATACTCACTTCTCCAACGATGTACAAGCGTGTCGGGCATGGCCCGGCAATGCCCTCAATGACTGCCATCGGGAGGCAGGATCCGACGGCTCGTCGGGGTCCACCGATCGTCAGGCAGAGGCCTTCCGAAGTCCGGGCCATGGTCGGTCCAGGTGACCAGTCCCACCCTGGCATGGCGGTTGGGATCGAAGAGTGGGTCCCCTTCGATATGCGTGTAGTTACGGGCATGGTAGATCATCAGGTCCTGGCTGCCGTCCTCGCTGACCGTGAAGCAATTGTGGCCGGGCCCGTACTGGTGGTTCTCCTCAGCCGTTTTGAAGACGGGATGATCGCTCTTGGTCCAGGAGGCCGGATCCAGCAGGTCGGCATCCTCACGGGCGGTCAGCATGCCCACTGCGTAGGGGACCCCGGTGCCTGAGGCTGAGTAGGTCAGATAGATCATGCCCTGGTGAAGCAGAACGGCCGGCCCCTCGTTGACCTTGAAATCGATGCATTCCCAGTCATATTCGGGTTTGGAGAGCAGGACAGGATCGGTGGCCAACGTCCAGGGATCGGCCATACGGGCGATGTAGAGATTGGAATTGCCCTCGATGGCCGGATCCTTCTGGGCCCAGATCAGGTACTGATTGCCCCCGATCACCGTTGTGGTGGCATCCAGGGAGAAGGAATCGATCGGGGTATGGATCTGCCCCTTCTCGGTCCACTCGCCATCCATGGGGTCTTCGCCGGTATTCTCCAGTACGTACATGCGGTGGGTGGGCAGATCGGCAGAGCCGAAGTCCTCCTCTGCAGCCGCAAAGTAGATGTACCAGGCCCCATTGATCCGGTGGAGTTCGGGCGCCCAGATGTACCTGCTCATGGGACCGGACTCGTGCTTGCGCCAGATGGTGCGCTCAGGGGCGGCCTGCAGGTCGTCCAGCCTGGCGGCGGCGCGCAGGATGATCCTGTCGTAGGCCGGGTAGGAGGCGGTGAAATAGTAGAGGTCCCTGTGCTTGATGACCCAGGGATCGGCCCGCTGGAGTACCAGGGGATTGTGGTATGCGCTCATCATGTGTTCCTATCACGAAGACAGAGGTACTGGTCTGTATGACCAATATACAACGTTGAATATTAACGGGCCGCCACCCTCCGCCGGGCGAACGAAGTTGAAGGCGGAGGGTGGCTTGTGCAGCGGGCCCGTTCGGGTTCAGCCCCGGGCTCGGCGAATGGCGGTGAACACCAGTGCGCCCAGCCCCAGGACAAGTGCCGCAGATGCAGCAGCGACGGGAGCCGACAGGGCCGATCCGGTCAAGGGCAGGCGACCGGCCTTGCCTTCCTTGCCGAACCGACCTGCGGGTGCAGGAGTGGGGTCCGCGGCGGGAACAGTCGCATGATTGGCATCGCCATCGGCCTCCTCTTGAACCTTGGCATCGGTCAGGGGACGCGAACCCCAGATTGCCGCGGCACCTGCTGCCCTGGAGACATCGGCACCGGCATCGGTGAAGACATCGCCGCCCAGCCCTGAGAAGAAGACGACCGGATGGCCCTGCTCATCAAGCTGTCGGCCCAGCCTGGCCCGATAGACGCCGTGCAACAGGGTGCCCGGATCCGCCGAGTCCACCTTGATGGTCAGATTGCCGGCGGTCGCCTTCCAGGAGCCCTGCACCTGGCCGCCCAGCCGACCGCCGGCCAGCAGGCTCACTGACACCGACCGGTAGATGGCCGGGCTGGACAGACCGGACCCCGCATAGTAACGGACCGGATCATGGACCACCACCTGGTAGTCGCCGACCACCTGGCTGGCGGAGACCCTGCCCACCGAGTCCCGGTATTCGAAGGGCGTCATGACCAGCCATCCGTCAGGGGTCTGCACCATCTGCTTGACCCGGACCTGATGTTCTTCCAGGTTGCCCTCAGCACGCACGAAGCGTGTGTGGTAAACGTTAAATACACGATCGTCGTCAACCAACAGAGCGTTGCCCCCCTGGGAGGTCAGCACCTGGTCCTGTCCGGGCTGGGCGAAGGAGGAGTCGATACGCAGGCCCCGGTTGGCATCCAGATCATTCATTGCACGCCCATAGACGGCCGGCTTGCCGTTCTGGTCCAGGTAGGGGCCGGTGATGGAACGGGAACGGAATTCACGCATCTGGTAGCCCCCGGTCTGCCCGAGTCCGCCGTAGGAAAGCATCAGATACCACCAGTCGCCCTGATGGACCAGGGCGGTGCCTTCGCCTGAGTTGCCGAAGCCTCCGGCGAGTTTGTGCCCGTAGTAGGCGTCGGACTTGTTGGCCTGGGTGGGGTAGGTGGTGGAGTAGTCGCGCAGCCCGGTCTTGGGGTCCAGGCGAATCATCCAGATGCCGCCGAACCAGGAGCCGAAGCTCATCCACAGGCCCCCCTGCCCGTCATCCTTGACACAGGCGTCAATCGCATTGATACCCGTATCCGTGAGGCTGGCATAGCGCGACAGATCGGCATTGGGCCCCAGCACCTTGGGCACGTCGGTGGCCGCCACGTTGGACTTCTGGAAGCCGGAGTAGACCACCGGTCCCACCAGGCTCCAGTCCCCCTCGATGTCGTCGGCGGTCAGCAGGACGATGACCGACTTCTGGAAGGGGAATCCTCCCCCGTTCAGGCTCAGGTACATGCACCACTTCTTCATGGTGGCGTTGTAGTAGACCTCGGGCGCCCACATGTTGCCGGTCACGTCCGGATTGGAGGACTGCTTGGGCCATGCCTTCCAGATGGGATCCAGAATGCGCTGGTAATCCCGGCTCAGATTGTTGGTGAACGGCTCCCAATGCTTGAGGTCGGTGCTGCGGGCCCAGGCCCGATGCGATCCGAAGACGTAGTAGCGCCCTCCGGCCTTGACCACGGAGGGGTCATGTACGGAGACGCGCGAGTAGGCGTTCTGACCGTCCTTGGAGGTGCCCCTGACAACAAGCCGGTAGTCCTGCTGGATGGCTTTGGCCTTCAGGGAGGACCTCGAGGCCCTGTTCGCCTGCAGCCGGGCCGTCAGCGTAACGGGGACATCACGCTTGCCGGGGACCACATGCGCCCTGCCCGTGGCCGCATTGACGCTGACCGTTCCGGGAGCCGAAGAGGTCCACCTTACCGATGCGACACTAGTTGAGACCGGCAGGTTGAAATCACCATCCACGGCTGCAGGGACCGCCAGTGATGTGGCCTGCTGGTCGATCAGATCCCCCAGGTCCTCCGAGGGCAGGGTGGCGACGATCTGGTCGGCATCCAGGGCCTGCGGATAGACGGCGAATGACTGCACTGAGCCATGGAAGAGCGCGTCGCCTATGCCGGGGTATCGGGACTGGCCGATTACGTTGTGGCGGTGGTCGCCGAAGGCGGCGGGATTGACCGTGGCCTTGCCCTCAGCCACCTGCAGGCCGTTGATGTAGAGCCGGACCATGTTGTTCTTGCCATCGATGGTGGCAGTCAAGGTGGAGAAGCGGTCATCGGGCAGGTTCTTGGATGCCGGCAGATAGGTCTCGCCCTGGCCGTTGGCCTTGGAAGTGATGGAGGTGTACAGGGAGGTGTGGGTGGAGACGGTCCAGGAGCCGACGGCCTGCTGGCCTGTCCCCCCCAGCGACCAGAGGTAGGTCCAGGGGCCTGAGGCGTTGAAACTGTCGTTGCGCACGCGGATGGACACCGTGGCGTTGGCGCGTCCGCTCAGTATGTCATCAGGAAGTTTGACATAGGTGGTTCCATCGAACAGGAGCGCATCGTCGGTCTTGACTGCCCCTGTCGGCCGACCATCGGCGTCCAGGATGCGGGCCGGGCCGAAGGATGAGCCTGAGACGGTATTTTCTGCCTCCTTGGCTCCTGGAGCGAGGGCCGAAAAATCGTAGCCGAGCAGGGGCTGGGGCTGACTGGCCGACATCCTGGTTGTGGCGCTGCCGTCGGCTTGGGACTGATCCGCCCAGGCTGGGGATGCGACTGTGCCGCCCGCCAGTATCATGCCCATGAGGGCCGCCGCTGCAACCCCTCCTCGACCTCGTCGTCCTGCGTCTGATGACGATTGATGACGCATGTTCACACCTTTCCATATAGGCATCGGAGCGACTGCGCTCCGACCGGCAGGCCTCCATGGTCAGCCGATGCCGCCTCAAATCATTCGAGAACGTCTTCAGTATATTACAACGTTAGAAATCAAGAAACCAGGAACACTCGAAAAAGAACATCAGCAATCAGACGGCGATTTCGTTTCCGGGCAGGGCACGGGTTGAATTGCGGACCACCAGCGAGGAGGATACCTTGCGGAAGACGTGCTCGCCTTCCTTGGTAGTCAGCGGCTGCACCCCGTTGATCCTGTCCTTGAGAACACGGACCGAGAGCCTGGCCACGGCCTTGAGCCCGGGCGAGATGCTGGTCAACGAGGGCGACAGATACTGGGAATCGTCCGAATTGTCGAAGCCGATGACCGAGATGTCGTCCGGCACCGACATACCGTGCATTTGTATGGAATGCAGGACCCCTGCCGCCAGCATGTCGTTCAGGGCCACCACACCGTCGGGGACGATGCCCTGGTCCAGCAAGGAGTTCATGGCATTGACCCCGTCGATGCGGTGCCACATGCGCGATGGGGCCACCAGCCGGGGATCGTAGTCCAGGCCGGCCTCCTCCAGACCCTGTCTGTACCCCTCCAGGCGAAGGGCGGCCGAACCCAGCTTCTCGCCGGGGTGGGTGCCGATGACCGCCACCCGACGGCAGCCTGTGCTGATCAGATAGGCGGTGGCGTGCTTGGCTCCCTCCACGTTCTCCGTGGCCACATGATCAAACTGATCACTGAAGATCCGCTCCCCCACGACCACCAGGGGGTAATCCACCCGCAGCTGGTCCAGGTCGTCCATGCCCAGCTCCAGGGGGCTGTAGATGAGGCCGTCGATCATGGATCGCTGGGAACCGTGCAGGGCCTCGATTTCACCCTCGCGCGAGTAGAGGGTGGGCTCCACCAGCACCCTCATGCCCAGTTTCTTGGCCTCCTCGATGACCAGGGAGGAGAGCTGAGCAAAGTAGGGCATGGCCAGATCCGGTATGGCCAGGGAGATCATTCCCGTGTAGCCCAACCGCAGGTTTCTGGCCGGCACGTTGACCCGGTAGCCCAACTCCTCTATGGCCTTGTTGACCTTGCCTCTGGTGGCCTCGGAGACGAATTCGTAGTCATTGACCACGTTGGAGACGGTCTTGACCGACACTCCTGCTGCCTGGGCCACATCCTTCATGGTCGGGGTGGAACCACGTCCTGTGCCGGGGGAAGCGGCTAAACTCATAAGACCCTGACCTCCAAGGTTACCGTGGCGCGGGTGGGGTCGAGCTCCTCATCCGTCTGCATATCCAATACGGGCATCCCCTCAGCAGACCAATGTACCCGCCTTACCTGACTGTCGCGGCCAAGGTAGCGGTCCTGATCATGCTCGGCATTATGGAAGACGTAGATCATGGTGTCGTCCTCGTCCTGGGACCACATACCGTGGCCGGTGCCCAGCTGCCAATGGCCATTGTACTTCCCGGACTTCTGTAATGGGTAGTCCAGCTTCTTCCACACGCCGGGATCGCATAGATCGGCCCCGACTCCGGCCGGTGCGGTCACCAGTCCGGTGGTGTAGTCGATGCCCACCAGGGAGCCGGAATAGATCAGGAAGATCCGGCCATCGTGGACCACGGCGTTGGGCCCTTCGGCAATCATGTTGTCCCAGGCGAACTCGGGGACGATGATCTGCCGTGGCGTGCTGGTCAGACGGTCGGGGCGGGCCGGGTCGAAGGCGGCGATCCAGACCGATCCCAGCTGCTGCCAGGCGTAATACCAGCGGCCGGTATCGTGCAGGACCGTCATGTCCAGGCTGATGCGCTGGATGGGATTGAGAGGAGTGCCGTCAGCCCGCAGGATGGGTCGGGGGCTGTCCCAGTTCTCAGGCCGGCGAGGGTCCAGATCCCGGCCCTGGTCGTCGCGGCGCAGCTGCATGATGTGGCAGCAGCCCGTCCACATGTCCGGCTTTCCGGCCCGATCATTGGCGGTCCCGTCCGGGTTGGTCCGCGGACCATCGAAGCAAGGCATGAAGAGGATGGAGAGCCTGCCGCCGATCAGGTGGATCTCCGGGGCCCAGAAGCAGCCGGTCATGACCCGGCCCTCGCTGTTGCGATCGCCCCTGCGCAGCAGGTCCACCTCCTTTTCATGGCCGCCGGCCTGATCGCTCAGGCCCTCGATGGTGTCGGCCACCCGCAGGGGCATGTGCGTGTGCCCGTTCAAGGGGTCGACGCAGTTGCCATCCGCATCCTCGGTGGCGATGAACATGAACAGGCGCTGGCCTCTCCAGGACCAGCGGAAAATGGAGGGATCAGCACGCTGCCGGGCGAAGGGGACCGGGTAGGCCGTCTGCCGGATCCGTCCGCCGATCAGCCTGGTCTCTCCAGAATCCAGGCGACCCTGGGCCAGGTCGCTGGTCAGACTGTCCAACTGGCTCTGGTCCCAATCCACCCCGCGCAGGGCGGTGGACCCGTCGCTGTAGAGGAGCCGTGCCTGGACCTGACGGACCGGCTCCAGGCCGTCGCCCCGGGACACCTGAACCGGATCCACCTGCACGCCGGTGTTATAGATGCGCCCGAACCGTTCCAGCAGACCCCGCTCGCAATCGGCGCTGACCCGCACCACATTGCCGGCCAGAATGCCCTTCATACCGCAGTCCTCCTCCAGGGCGCGCCGGCGATCCGGGGGCAGGGGGTCACCCTGGGCCAGGGAATCGTCATCCTCCAGGACCTTCATGTCGGCCACCATGCCCATCTGCGTCGGGTCGTCCACCGTGGCCGTGCACAGCCGCCCGCGGTCGTCGTCCCAGTAGAGTCGGCAGCCCTGGCCATCGTCCAGAAGCCGCGCCCTGGGCCGGTGGACCCCATGGGCTCCCAGGATATGGACCTGCGGCAGCCGTCGATAGGTCAACAGATCCGGGGAAAGAGCCGTCAGGAAGGAGTCGGCCTGAGAACCGTCCGGCTGGCCACCCCTGGCCGTCCTGGTGGCCAGAATGACGAAGGTACCGTCCCTCAGGGGCAGCAGGAAGGGGTCAATCAGACTCTTCAGAATCAGATCCTGCCCTGGAACCACCGCCAGTTCCTGAGCCGCCTGCGATGCCTGGTGAGCGTCCAGTCCAGGGTTGTGCCCGCCCTCTTGCGGCGCCGCCTCGCCAGGTAGGGCGGCCCCTGCCGTGCAGGCGCCACGGGCGCTATCCGGCACAGCCTTGGTGGGCACAGCCGCAGCGAAGAAGATGCCGTAGTCGCCGTTCAGGGGCTCCCAACGGCCGGTCGCCCGCGATCGCAGCGCCAGGTGCATGCTCAGGGCGACATCCTCGTTGTTGGCCTCCTGCCGATCAGTGGGATGCCGGGTGTAGCACATGAGTGCAACCCCATCCCCAGATTCTCGTCCACCGTCCAGAGCATCCTCACCCATGACGATTCCTTCCATCCGGCTTGCCGGCTTCAACGCCGGCGACTATCGTTTCTAACGATAGAAATTATACATGGAGGTCAGTCCCCCCGACGCCCGATGCCCGCATGGATGAGGCCGGGCTGTTCGCTCATCCGAACCGACTCGGCAAGGTCGGCCATGCGCCACGGGTCGTCATCGATGTCGATCGGGCTGCCTTCACGGAAAGCGAGGAACCATGAGAAGACCCAAACGCACCGGACGGGCCATGAAGGCCCTGACTGCCCTGACGGCGGGTCTGGCGATGCTGTTGTCGGGGGCCTTGGCCGCCTGCTCGAACCAGCAGCCGTCAGCCAGCGGCGCAAAAGCCTCCACCACCCAGGAACCCAAGCGCGTCTCGGTCCACGACCCCTCCGTGGTTCGCTCCGGCAAGAGCTACTACGTCTTCGGCTCGCACCGGGCCTATGCCCGCAGCACGGATCTGGTCAACTGGACCCCCTTCACCAACAACCTGAGCCGCGATTACAAGAAGATCTTTGCCAAGATATGGAAGGACTGGCCCAAGCAGTCCTCCAATCCGGATGTGACCGGCAACATGTGGGCGCCCGATGTCTACTACAACGCCACCATGAAGAAGTGGTGCATGTACCTGAGCCTGAACGGGGCCGAGCATCGTTCGGTCATCGTCCTGCTGACCGCCGACCGGGTGGACGGCGACTGGACTTATGTGGGACCGGTGGTCTACTCCGGCTTCACCCGGGCCAACTACATGAGCACCGACGTTCCCAAGGTGCTGGGCTCGGACCCGGAGCTGGACCGCTATCAGTCCTACACGGATACGGGTATCAATGCGATTGACGCCTGTGTCAAGGATGACGGGCAGGGTGGCCTGTGGATGAGCTTCGGCTCCTGGTTCGGCGGCATCTGGATGATCCGCCTGGACCCCAAGACCGGGCTGCGCGACTACTCCACCACCTACCCCACCCAGGCCAACCAGTCCGACGCCTACTACGGGCACAAACTCGCCGGAGGCTTCGGCAACTCAGGCGAAGGATCGGCGCTGCTGCACACCAACGGCCACTGGTACCTCTTCCTCTCCTACGGCAAGCTGGTGCAGACCGGGGGCTACCAGATGCGGATGTTCCGCTCGGACTCCATCACCGGCCCCTACCTGGACCAGCGGGGCAACCCGGCCATCGCCACCAGCGGCGAGGCCGACAACTGGACCAGTGAGACAGGCATCCGCCTGATGGGCTCCTACCAGTGGAGCGGAGACAAGAAGGGCGACATCGAGGTCTCGCAGGGTGGGAACACGGCCCTGCACGACAAGGACGGCCGGGACTACGTGGTCTATCACACCAGGTTCTCCGACCGCAAGGAGGAGCATCAGATCCGTGTCCGGCAGCTGATGCCCACGGCAGACGGGTGGCTGGTGGCTGCCCCCTATGAGTATCTGGGCACCAAGGCCGGCGGCCCTTACAACGCCAAGGACGAGGCCGGCACCTATGAGCTGGTGGAGCATGATCCGACCATCTTCTTCAAGGGACCGCGCAAGGTGACCGACACTCACAGCACCCGATACCGGGGCGTGGTCAAGGCCGTGGACATCCGCCTGGAGCCCGGCGGCCAGGTGACCGGAGCGCGCCAGGGCCACTGGCAGGTCGACGACCGGGGACGGTTGTCCATGGACCTCCAGGAGGAAGACGGGACCGTGACCTACCAGGGCGTCTTCGTCCGGTTGCCCAGGGACAAGGACCACCGCAAGGTCATGACCTTCAGCGCCCTGGGCAACAACGTCTGCATCTGGGGCTCCAAGCGCTGATCGCCTCAGCGGGGATCCAGAGCCACCCAGACCACGCCGTGTGCAGGCACCAGGGCCACCAGATCCCGGTCGGCACCCTGTCCTTCCAGGCTGACCTGGGCGGACTCAGTGGCCCGGCCCTGCCACAGGTCGACCGGGGTCCAGGCCCTATCCGCCCTATCCAGACCCACCAGGGAGGATAGGGCCGTCCTGACCCGCCGGGGGCGATCCCCGGTCCAGAAGACAGCCGCATAGACCCCGCCGGCATGGGCCGAGGGGGTTCCGTCGGCCCAGTCGCTGGCCAGGGCTCTCCAGACGATCTCCTCGCCTAAGGTCTTCGTGCCTTGTTCATCCCCGCCCTCGACCGGCTCCCGGATGATCTCACCGTTGTCGGCCGAACCGGCGGTAACCTCCTCCAGGGCCGGGTTGTCCAGCAGCGACAGGGTGTCCTCATCGCTGCTGGGAAGGTCGCCGCCCACCATCAACGGCGAGCGCCCCATGGCCCAAAGGGTCAGCATGGTGCGCTGCTCGTCGGCTGTCAGGAGGCTGGACCGGTCCCCGCCCCGCTCGGCCCGCAGTCCGATATGCCCAAGAGGCAGCATGTCCGCATCAGCCCAGTGGCCTGTGCTCTGCAGAGGCGCCCAGCGGGCCAGACGGGCGAACTGGGCGTAAAGGTCCTGCCAGCGATCCCAGAGGTCGTCCGAAATCCGCCAGAGCTGGGCGTGATCCCGCAGGAAGCCAAGGTGGGTGGTGGGCACCCGGGTGCCAGGTGACAGGGAGAGGGTCATGGAATGCCCATGGGCCTGCTCGGCCTTGCGTATAGCCCGGGCGTAGGCGTCGATCTCCCGGTCCATGAAGGGGGCCTGCATATCGTCCACCTTCAGGTAGTCCACCCCCCAACGGGCGAACTGGTCAACCTGGGCGTCGTACCAGGCCTGGGCTCCCGGATGGGACTGGTCCAGACCGTAATTGTCGGGATTCCACGCACAGACATGGGTGGTGTCGGCAACCTGGGCGGCTGTATAGGAGGTGCCGAGGACGGGCAGGTCCCGCTCGACCGCCAGCCTGGGGATGCCCCGCATGACATGGATGCCGAAGCGCAAACCCAGATCGTGGATCCGCGCGGCCAGAGGGGCGAACCCCTGACCGTCGGCCGCCGACGGGAACCGGACCGGATCCGGCAGCTGCCGGCCATAGTCATCCAGGACCAGAGGCGCCTTGGCGTTGTAGCCATGGGCCCTGGCGGTCGGGTCGTACCAGGCGATGTCTATGACGACCGTGTCCCAGCCCACCGGGAGCAGCCTGTCGCGCATGACCCGCGCGTTGTCAAGCACCTCCTGCTCGGTGACGGTGGTCCCGTAGCTGTCCCAGCTGTTCCACCCCATTGGTGGTCTCCAGGCCTTGTCCATGTCGTGCTCCTTTCTCAGTGCTTTGTTTCAGTCCTGCTGCGCCAGAGGGCGCAGACGTTCGTATTCCTGCCGGGTCAGGGACAGGACCCCTCCGTGCTTGGTATGGGGGCGCAGGTGGAAGTCCTGCTCCCGGGCGTAGCCGAACCCGGCATCCGGATCATCGCTGACCATGGGCCTGTAGCCCACTGAGGGGATCACATCCACCAGCAGGTACCAACGGTTACGGGCATGATCGGCGTAGAGGGCAGGACCCTCCACGCCCGAGGGGTTGCCGTCGGCGCACCAGTTGGCGCCGATCCGCTCCTGGATGGTGGTCCACCGGGCCTGTGGCAGCCACCAGCGAGGATCGTCGGTGCTGTCCAGCCAGATGCCCCTGCCATAGCCGTTGTCCTTGGTGGCCCGGTAGGTGCGCAGTCCGCCCCCAGGCAGAGGACGCTGGACCATGGTGGTGTCGATGGCATTGCGACCGGTATCGATAAGGACTCCGCCATAGCGGAAGTGCTCCTGGGTGAAGTCGGTGGTCGCCCCCCAGAGCACCCGGTCGTAGGCGGACGGATCGGCATGGTCAGGATCATCCTGGTCAAAGAGCCTGGATGACCAGTAGAGGACGAAAGCCCCCTGTCCCGGCCCCTCATAGTCGGGCACCCATAGGCACTCCGGCGCCCAGGCCATACCCAACGGGACCTTGCTGCCGTCCTGGTGCAAGGACACATCCAGTGGCCAGGGGCCCGACCAATGAATCAGGTCGTCGGTGGACCAGATCATCAGCTTGGTGCTGCCATGGCGGGACCAGTGATCCCAGCCGCTGCCCTGCGACCGATCGCCGCCGAACACCCGTAGATCTGTGGCCATGACATAGACCCGGCCGTTGCGCGGATCACGCACCATGTAGGGATCCCGCAGGCCGGTGGTGCCCAGGTGCGAGGTCAGCAGCGGCCTGCCCCCGTACAGCGGATCCCAGCTCAGAGGGTCATCGCCTCGCGACAGGTCGAAGTAGAGGCGCTCGGCATACCCCTGGGGGTCTTCGATGAAGTGCACCATCAGATACCCGTAAGGGTCGGTTCCCTCGACGTCCTTGTGAACCTTGTCGCTCAACATCTGCTCCTTTGCCCTAGTTGCCGATCCTGTCGGTCTTGACTTGTCACTCGCTATTTTACAACGATGTAATACTGCTGGTCGGGACCATCCGTGACGCATAGGTCAGTCTTCTATCGCGCAGAGGCGGCCGGATCCTGCTGAACCTGGCTGCCCTGTTCCGCATCATCGCCGGGCTGTGCCGATTGCGCCTGGTCGCCGTTGGCAGTGCGGATCATGGCATACTGGGACTCGTGCAGCCGGTAGTAGGCACCTCGCTTGGCCAGGAGCTCCTGGTGGGTGCCGTGCTCCACAATCTGCCCGTGATCGATGTAGAAGATCTGGTCCGCATTCTCGATGGTGGACAACCGGTGGGCGATGACGAAGGAGGTCCGCCCCTTGAGCAGGTGGGCCAGTCCGGCCTGGAGGGCCTCCTCGGTGCGGGTGTCGATGCTGCTGGTCGCCTCGTCCAGGATCAGGATGCGGGGGTCGGCCAGCAGAACCCTGGCAAAGGCGATCAGCTGCCGTTGACCTGCGGAGAGGGTGGATCCGCGCTCCTCGACCTTGGTATCGTAGCCGTCGGGCAGCTCCATGATGAACTCATGGGCGTGGACGGCCTTGGCGGCCTCCTCGATCTGCTGGTCGGTGGCATCCAGACGGCCATAGCGGATGTTCTCGCGCACGTTGCCGGTGAAGATGAAAGTGTCCTGAAGCATGACCCCCATCTGCCGGCGCAGGGAGGCCAGGGTCACGTCGCGCACGTCATGCCCGTCCACGCAGACGCTGCCCTCGGTCACGTCGTAGAAGCGCGAGAGAAGGTTGACGATGGTGGTCTTGCCGGCACCCGTGGGCCCCACCAGGGCGACCGTGCTGCCTGCCGGCACATGGAAGTCCACCAGGTTGAGGATGTTGCGGCCTCCGGGCTCGTACTTGAATACCACGTCGTTGAAGTCCACCCTGCCCTCGACCGGCGGCAGCTCCATGGCCCCCGGGCGGTCCTCGATCTCCGGGTGGACGTCCAGGGTCTCGAAGATACGCTCCAGGTAGGCCGAGCAGGTGATCAGCTGGTTGTAGAAGTTGCCGATGTTGATGATGGGGTTCCAGAAGTTGTTGGCATAGCCGACAAAGGCGATCAGCATGCCCGTGGTCACCTGCACGCCGCCCAGGCCGGTGATCCCCAGATAGTAGATCAGTGCGATGGTGATGGTGGAGATGTTCTGCACTCCCGGCCACATCAGGTACTGGATGTGCACGGCCCGCATCCAGGAGCTACGAACCTGCCCCTGCTGCTCCTGGAAGGTGTGGAATTGCTCGCGCTCCCTGACGAAGGTCTGCGTGGTCTTGACCCCTGCGATGGACTCATGGATGTAGGCGTTCAGATTGCTCTGCTTGTTGGACAGGCGCTGGTAGGCCCGCCGCTGGAATCGCTGGAGTACCAGCACATAGAGCACCAGCAGGGGCATGAGGACCAGGGACCAGAGGGTCAGCCTCCAGTCGATGACGAACATGACCACCAGGGTCAGCAGGAAGGTGAAGATGTCCGCGATCACGTTGATCAGACCCGAGCTCAGGGTATCCGAGAGGGTGTTGACGTAGTTGACCACCCTGATCAGGATCTTGCCGTGGGGTCTGGAATCGAAGTAGGAGAAGGGCAGGGTCTGGATGTGGGTGAAGAGGTCCCGGCGCATGTCCTTGAGCATGAGCTGGCCCACCTGGGTGATGGCCACGGTCCGGTACCGCAGGAGGAGCTCGTAGACCACGATGGCCAGCAGGAAGACCGCGCCCAGGGTGAAGAGCCGGACCGGGTCCTTGGAGGGGATGACCGTATCGATCATGGTCTTGGTCATGTAGGGAATGGCCACGGCGATGGCGCTCATGGACAGGACCGCCGCAAGGATGATCACCCCCTGGCGCAGATAGGGCTTCAGATAGGCCCCTATACGCTTGATGTCACCGAAGTCGATCTGCTCCTCCAGGTCCTCGTCCTCGCGGAAGGTGTTCCTGCGCGCGGTGCCCGCCGAACGTTGCTTTTGCTGCTTCATCGTCTCACCTTGCCATGCCTGCTGATGTGTCAGAATCCCGCCGACTGCCCGGATTGCAGCCCAAGCTGCTTGCGGTAGATCCGGTAGTAGCGGCCGTGGGCGTGGACCAGATCCTCATGGGACCCGCGTTCTACGATCCTGCCGTGGTCCAGGACCAGAATCAGGTCGGAATCCTTGATGGAGGAGATCCTGTGGGCGATGGTGACCATGGTCCTGGTGCCCTCCATCTCCTGCAGATGCCGCTGGATGGTGGCCTCGGTCTCCATGTCGACGGCCGATGTGGTGTCGTCCATGATCAGGATGGCCGGGTCGTCAGCCAGGGCCCGGGCCAGGCTGAGCCGCTGCTTCTGGCCGCCCGACAGGCCCACGCCGCGCTCGCCCACCACGGTGTCGTAGCCCTCGGGCATCCGGTTGATGAAGGAGTCGGCTCCGGCCATGGAGGCCATGGTCCTGACGTACTGCTCGTCGTCGCGCTGGGCTCCGAAGGCGATGTTGTCGCCGATGGTGTCCGAGAAGAGGAAGGTGTCCTGGGCCACGATGTTGACCTGCCGCCGCAGCAGGTCCAGGGGCCACTGCCTGGCGTCGATCCCGTCGATGAGCACATGGCCCACGGTTGGGTCGTAGAAGCGGGCCACCAGGCTGACCAGGGTGGACTTGCCCGAGCCGGTCTCCCCCAGTATGCCCAGCCGGGTGCCGGCCGCCACGTGGAAGTCGATGTCCTTGAGGATGGGGGTCTCCGGATCGTCGGGGAAGGCGAAACTGACGTGGTCGAAGCGGATGTCTCCGCGGATCCTGACCGGGTCCTCGGTCTGCTCGCCGTTGACCTTGGCACGGACCGTGGCCGCCTGGACCACGCCGGCCTGGGCGTTCTTGCGCTCGACGATCCTGGGTTCGGCCGTCAGCAGCCGACGGATCTTGACGCAGGAGGCGTTGAAGCGCTCCACGTCGTTGATCAGCCAGCCGGACTGGCGCACCGGGCCGTCGATCATCCACAGGAAGCTGTTGAAGGAGACCAGGGCTCCCAGTGTCATCTGCTGGCGGATGACCAGCCAACCGCCCAGGATCAGGGTGATCAGCTGGAGCATGTAGGAGCAGCCGTCCAGCCAGGGCATGTAGGTGCGGCTGTTGCGGGCGGAGTCCATGTTGCGCTGCATGTAGTCATCGTTGTGCCGATCGAACTTCTCGGTCTCATAAGGCTCGCGGACGAAGGCCTTGACCACCCGGTTGCCCTCGATGTTCTCCTCGACCATGGAGTTGAGGGATGCCAGTGAGTTGCGGATGGCGTAGAAGAGCGGGTGGGCGTGCTTGGAAAGCTGCCAGGTGAAGTAGAAGAGGAATGGGGTCACAGCCAGCAGGGCCAGGGCCAGCCGCCATTCGATGGCGAACATGACGGCCAAGGACCCGGCGAAGAGGCAGACGGCATCCAGGATGTTGTAGGAGACCCAGGAGACGAAGTGGCGGATGGCATCGGTGTCCGAGGTCATCCGGCTCATGATGTCGCCGTTGCGGGTGTGGTTGAAGTAGGTGAAGTCCATGTCGTGGAGCTTCTCGTACTCGTCGCTGACCAGCCGATAGATGGTGTTCTGGCCGAATCGCTCCATGAACATCTGGTAGCCATAGCGGCAGACACTGCGCCCAAGGGTGACGGCTATCATGGCGAAACAAAGCCTGGGCAGCCGATCCTCATGCCCCTGGCCAATGACCTGGTCCACGATCATGCCCGCCAAAATGGGCATAAGCATGACCAGGACCTTGTCCGCCGCAAAAAGCAGGAGGGCGGCGGCGATTCTACCGGCGTCCGGCCTGCAATAGGGGAGGATCCATCGAAGGTTGCTGCTGTGCTGATTCTTTGCAGAATCGACGTACATTGGAGGACACCCTCACGTTCCCTGTTGAACTTCTCTGATCTGGTCTCTTCTCATTGCCGTGACCGTCCGGGAGAGTGACTGACCGATGGTGACGCCCGGCTATGTTCCTCGCCTCTGCAACGCCGCGCGTGTCCGCCCTGGATTCGTCAAGCGTTGCCTATTCTATTGGAGCCTCAACCAGATGCAACCCCGGATCCCGGCGTGTCTAGGCCCGGAATCCAGAGGTCATATGTGGCGTGGATGCCCCTGGACCAGAAGGTCCAACTCAGGTCCTGACAAGCGCTTCAGATCGACACCGTCTGTTGTTACGGCAACCCGGAACCTGGTACCCCGCACCTCCAGCTCGTAGGTCAGCGAGCGCCAGGCTGAAGGCAGATGGGGGTCGATGCTCAACCCGGTTCCGCCGGTGTCACGCAGGCCCCCGAAGCCGCAGACCAGGCTGGACCAGACGCCTCCGCAGGCGGCCAGGTGGATGCCGTCGGTCGTATTGGCATGCAGGTCGTCCACGTCCGTAAACAAGGACCGACGGAAGTACTGCATGGCCAGCTGGTCATGCCCCACCTCGGCGGCGAGGATGGACTGGGAGGCTGCAGACAGGGTCGAATCCCCGGTGGTCAGCGGATCGTAATAGTCGAAGTCAGCCAGCTTCTGCTCCGGAGTGAACCAGGAGCTGAGCAGGTAGAGGGCCATGACCACGTCGGTCTGCTTGAGCACCTTGTGCCGGTAAATGACCAGCGGATGGTAGTGCAGCAGCAGGGGCCTGGCCGTGAACTGGTCGAAGTGCCAGCGGGGGCGTTGCATGAACTGGGCATCCTGGGCATGGACCCCCTCCTGATCGTCGAAGGGGACGAACATGGCCTCGGCCGCACGAGACCACTTGGCGGCCTCCTCATCGTCGAAGTGCAGCCTTTGACGGATGGCGCCGATCAGATCCGGGTGCTTCTCACACAGGTGTTGGTAGGCCTTGTAAGCGGCCAGGAGGTTGAACCGGGCCATCTGGTTGGTGTAGAGGTTGTCGTCAACCAGGACCGTGTACTCGTCCGGGCCGGTCACGCAGTGGATGTGGAAGCGGCCGTCCTCCTTGTAGCGCCCCAGGCCCATCCAGAGACGGGCCGTCTCCACCAGGACGTCGATGCCCTCGGCCTGCAGGAAGTCTTCATCGCCGGTGACCTGCACATACTGGGCCACCGCGTAGGCGATGTCGGCATCAATGTGGTACTGGGCCGTGCCCGTAGGGAAGTAGGCGGAGGCCTCCTCGCCGTCAATGGTCCTCCAGGGGAAGAGGGCACCGTTCAGGTTGAGCGCGCAGGCCCTGCGCCTGGCGGCAGGCAGCATCAGGTAGCGGTAGTGAAGGACGGCTCTTGCCCGGGCAGGCGCCGAATAGATCAGGAAGGGGAGAATGTAGATTTCAGTGTCCCAAAAGTAGTGGCCGCTGTAGCCGGATCCGCTCAGGCCCTTGGCACCCACGCCGTTCTCAATCTGGGCCGTGGACTGGGCCAGCTGGAAGAGTTCCCAACGCACCATCTGCTGGGTGCGACCGCCATCCTCGGCCTGGATGCGGATATCCTGCCGCTCCCAGAACCGGTCCAGCCATTCCCGTTGGCGTCGCTCCAGCTCATCCAGGGAAAGGGTGCTGACCTCCTCCAGCCGATCGCGGCAGTCCTCGACCAGATTCCTGGTACCCTCGCCCCGGGTCTGCACGACCAGACCGTTGCCGCTGGTGCCGGCCGGAAGAATGGGGTGGCTGCGGTAGACGGCGTAACGGACCAGTCTGGTGGAACCGCCCTTGGGCACATCCATGCGCCAGCCGGAGCCTTCAACAGGGCGTCCGTCCCTGAACTGCCTGACGCCCAGGGCCAGGCTGAGCCGTGAATTATTGCATCGGAAGACCCTGCAATCCGCACTCAGCTCGCCATAGACCGCATTGTCCAATACCTCGTGGATTCCGCAGCCGTCCACAAAGGTCGATTTGCGGGGGTCGCTGGAGTTGACATGGCGGGGGTTGTCGGCGTTGACCGGTCCCTCGACCACCACAGCCATGTCCCGGTCAGGCGACTCGACAGTCAGCGTGCAGACGCTCAGGCTGCGGTCATACAGGCAGACCATGCGGGTGAGCACGGTCTTCAGGTGGATGCCGTGGCCCAGATCGTACAGATTGGTGGTGGTCGCGATTCCTGTTCGGAAGTCCAGACGCTGCGTGGTCTTCTCCGGCCGACCCAGGGGCAGCCCCTCCACCTTGAGGGTGAAGTCCGAGGCATCGGGCACCCCCTGGATCAGCTGGCCCACCTTGGCATATCCGTAGGCACTTTCGGGATGGGCTATCCGGAAGGTGTCATGGAAGCCGCTTAAGAAAGTACCGTTGCCCAGGCAACGTTCCCCGCCGCCTTCACCTCTGACACCGACAGAACCGTTGGTGACCGAAAAGACCGTGGCGCTGACCGCGTCGGGCCGACCGACCTCGCTGAGCCCCCAGTCCTCCACAGGGAAGCGATCCTCATCCAGACCGGGATCCTCCCCCTGCCCGCGCTCGCTGGCATCGTCGTCGATCAGCTCGATCAGCTGGTCCACCACCAGGTCCGCACCCGCCTTGAGCAGCTGCTCGCGACCGGCGCCCCTGTCCACGCCCACAACCAGGCCGAACCTGCCCGCGTGACCGGCGGCCACACCAGAGATGGCATCCTCGACCACAACAGCATCCTCATTGCGCAGTCCGAGCACCTTGGCCGCATAGGCGTAGGTATCCGGGGCAGGTTTGCCCTGCAGACCCATCTCGTCCTTGAGATTGCCGTCCACCACAGTGTCGAAGTATCCGGCGATCCCGGCAGCCTGGAGGACCTGGGCCGTGTTGCGCGAACTGGACACCACAGCCAGACGCTTCTTGTCGGTGCGCAGGTGCCTGAGCAGATCCACCGTGTCCGGGTAGGGATCGATGCCCTTCTGCTTCAGCATGCGCTCAAAGGTCATGTTCTTGCGATTGCCGTATCCGCAGACGGTGTCCAGCTGCGGATCGTCATCAGGGTTGCCCCAGTCCAGCTCAATGCCCCTGCTGCGCAGCAGGGCGTCGACACCGTCATAGCGGGGCCGGCCATCCACATAGGCGTAATAGTCCTGCTCCGTGTAGGCCGGGACGTTCGCGGGCAGGACCTGATCGAACAACGCCTTCCAGGCGGCCTTGTGCAGGATGGTCGTGGGCACCAGCACCCCGTCCAGATCAAAGAGCACACAGGCGAATTGGGCAACCTTCATGGTTACACATCCTATGAGTCTTCCATGACGAAAGAACCCGGCGGTTCGAAGAACCACCGGGCGAGAAGAGAGAGAAGAAGGGGTTCAGTTATCGGGGCCGCATGACCCCCATCGGCCAGTATTTCAACCGACAGAACAAATATAACCAGCGCTACCTTGGAGGAAGTGCCCGAAAACCTCAAAGTTCTCTGTGAATCATGAACTGGGGCCCGAGCTCACATTCGGGCGCGTCGGCCGCTACTTGCCCTGGTCGCCCAACTTGGCCTGCTCAGCCTCGAACCTGGCGCGCTCCCTGGCCTTGCGACGGTCCAGCTGCTCCTGGAAGCGGTCCAGCTCCTCCTGCACGGCTTCCTTGGGGATGCGCGGGAAGATGGGTGTGGGCCGATCAATCGGCGTACCGTCCCTGAGGGGCTCGCGCGCCCAAGGATGGACCGTCTCCCCCAGCCGGTAGTCGCCGGTGATGATGGGATAGTGGAAATCGGACCGATCCAGGTCGTCAACCTCCTCGACACGGGGCAGGGGCGAGAAGGTGCCCTTGCCACCCATGGTCTCCCAGACCCGCTGAGAGGCATGAGGCAGGAAGGGGGCCAGCATGGTATTGGCGTCCAGCACGGCCTGGGCTGCGGTATGCAGGACGGCAGCCAGTCGGTTCTGGTCATCCTTGATTTTCCAGGGCTCCTGGGCAGAGATGTACTTGTTGATGTCTCCCACCAGAGCCATGGCCTCGACCAGGGCGGCCTTCTGGCGATGATTCTCGATCAGGGAGCCCACAGTATCGAAGGCCTGCAGGCTGCGGTCCAGCAGGGCATTGTCCTCCTCGGTCAGCCAGTCCTCCTCGATGCGGGGGATGCTGCCGAAGTCCTTGTTGAGCAGGTTGGCCACGCGGTTGACCAGGTTGCCCCAGGAGGCGGCCAGCTCCTCGTTGTTGTGCCGGACGAACTCAGCCCAGGTGAAGTCCGAGTCCGAAGTCTCCGGCCCGGCGATGGAAATGTAGTAGCGGACTGCATCGACCGGATAGCGTGCCAGGATGTCCTTGACGTAGATGACGATGCCCCTGGAGGAGCTGAACTTCTTGCCCTCCATGGTCATGAACTCGCTGGCCACCACCTGCTCGGGCAGGTTGAGTTCGCCGTAGGATCCCGGCTGCCCGCCCTTGGACCCCTGGCCGTTGTAGGCCAGAATCTCCGAGGGCCAGATCTGCGAGTGGAAGGTGATGTTGTCCTTGCCCATGAAGTAGTAGCCCAGGGCCTTGGGGTCATTCCACCACTTGCGCCAGGCCTCGGGGTCCCCCTGACGGCGGGCCCATTCGATGGATGCCGACAGGTAGCCGATGACGGCGTCGAACCAGACGTAAAGCTTCTTGTTGGGATCGTCGACCCAGCCGTCCACGGGCACGGGAATCCCCCAGTCGATGTCGCGCGTGATGGCCCGCGGCTTGACCTCCTTGAACAGCCCCAAGGAGAAGTTGAGCACATTGCTGCGCCAGCCCTTCCGGGTCTTCAGCCAAGCAAGGTTGGCCTCGGCCAGAGCGGGAAGATCCAGGAAGAAGTGCCTGGACTCCTCAAACCGGGGCGTCTCCCCATTGATCTTGGACACAGGGTTGATCAGCTCATCCGGATCCAGCTCGTTGCCGCAGTTGTCGCACTGGTCGCCGCGAGCGCCATCAGCGCCACAAATGGGGCAGGTCCCCTCAATATAGCGGTCCGGCAGGGTCCGGCCGGTGGAAGGAGAGATGGCCACCTTCTGCTGTCCCTCATAGATGTAGCCATTTGCACGGCACTGGCGGAAAAGCTCCTGCACCACCTTCTCATGATTGCCGGTCGTGGTCCTGGTGAAGAGGTCATAGCTGAGCCCCAGATCGCACAGATCCTTGACGATGACCCGATTATAACGGTCGGCGATCTCCTGAGGACCCACTCCTTCGGCGTCAGCCTCCACCAGGATGGGAGTGCCATGCTCGTCGGTCCCCGAAACCATAAGGACATCATTGCCCTTCATGCGTTCGTAGCGTGCATAGACGTCCGAGGGAACGCCGAACCCAGCGACGTGGCCGATGTGACGGGGCCCATTCGCGTAGGGCCAGGCGACGGAAACAAGGATATGACTCATACCAGCAAGATTATCGACTCAGGCCTACAATCCCCCCGCTCGTCCACAGGACTGCCACCGAGCAAGCGAATTATCCACAAATGCACAAATTCGGCCCTCTCCCAGGCAAATCCGGACAGGACCATTTACAGTCGAACCATGAATCGAGAACACGCGCTCGGGGGAGCGCCGTGGACGCCTACCACTGCCGTTGGCGCCAGCCACCCCCCTAGAGCTACCACCAAGCCGCCAAGTCGACCACTACAAGCCGGTGGAGCGCCGACGCATACCCGCAGCCGTCCTTCCACGGCCGAATTTGGGGTCCCGATCCCCGAACCCGAACCGCTGCCCAGTCTGATCCGAACCGAGGATCTGCCCGGTCCACTCAGCCTCAGTCTGCTGGTCAAGGAGGGAATCGTGACTTGTCTGGACCAATCCTGCTGCTATCTGAACGAACAGGCTGAGGGACTCTACGGTCGCGCCTCCATCGTCACGCCCATGGTGCCTTACGGCGCAGCGGCGTGCGGCGGTCTGGCACTCTGGATATGGATCAACGGCCAATTTCCCGATGCGCTGGACATCATCTCCAACTCCCACTTCCGCACGCCGGTTCACGGCAGGCCCCTGCGACCCCACCAGCGACAGCTGGATGCCCGCTACCTGATGAAGCTCGGGAAGCTCTGGGTGACTTCGCCGCTCTGGACGGCCTGTGATCTGGCCTGCGATTCATCGGGGCAATGCAACGGCGAGGAGACCATGACGGTCTTGCATGAACTCATGGAGCGGTATCAGGTCAGCTGCGGATCCTGCGAGAAGCTCCTGTCCTCCAACCCGCGCTGGCCTGGCCACGCTCAAGGGCTGGAGACCATAAGACGGCTCAAGGCGATCCTATGAATCAACCGATGGGAGGTGGCCAACGCGGGCATGGCCATCATCGACTCCGGGGCCGGGACCGGGACCGTCGTGGATTCTCCGCCGCTGAACGCATGGCCCGGCTCGCGACTGCCGTCAGCAACCGGCCACACCCCTGCACGGAAGACGATTTGAACCGAGATGATTCCATTGGCCTGGAACCGATGGCCGAGGTGCGCGCCCCACCGCCGGAGCCTCCCTTGGTGCCAACGGCCCTGATGGCCACAGACCCCGAGACCGACCCGAGCATCCTCTGGGCCATCGCCCGGGAGGAGCCCCGGCTGCGTCGGTGGCTAGTGGCCAATCCCGCCGCTTCGCCAGCCCTGCTGGAGACCGTCTCCCAGCTGGGTGGGCCCGGCGTGCGCAGGGCACTGGAGGTGCTGCTGGACGAGGGGAACGGGAATCAGTCCTCCTCATCCTCTTCAACAGCCAAGGCATAGATCCTTTTCCGATTGGGCAGGCTGCCATCGGCCAGGGAATGCTCGGCAGCCACCCGGGCGATGGCCTCCTTGAGGCGCAGGCCCTCGGATCGGGCCAGATCCCGTGCCAGAGCGGCCAGCTGCCGGTCATCCATGGCCTCAGGATCATTGCGCCTGGCCTCCAGGGCGGAGGCACCAGCCACGACCAGGACCATCTCTCCCCGGGGAGGGTCCTCCTGAAGGGATCGCACAACGTCCCCGATGGTGCCCCGCCGGATCTGCTCATGCTCCTTGGTCAGCTCCCGACAGAGGGCCATGAGCCTGTCGGGGCCGAAGACCTCCTGAAGGTCCTGCATAGCCTGATCAATGCGGTGGGGGGTCTCGTAGAAGACCATGGTCCGCTCCTCGCTGCGCAGGGTGCGCAGATGTCGCAGCCGTTCCTGGTGCCGGCGGGGAAGAAATCCCTCGTAGCAGAAGCGGTCGGTCGGCAGGCCGGAGAGGGCCAGGGCATCCAGCACCGCGCTGGGGCCGGGAGCACAGGTGACCGGTATGCCTCGCTCGATGGCCCGCCTGACGATGGCCATACCCGGATCGTTGATGGTGGGCATGCCCGCATCCGAGACCACCAATGCGCAAGCTCCGTCACGAACCTGATCCAGGATGGGATCGGCCATCCGCCGTTCATTGTGATCGTGATAAGCCATAACCCTGCCGCCTACGCGCACTCCCAAGCGGTTGGCCAGGTCGTAGAGCCTTCGCGTGTCCTCCGCTGCCACCAGGTCCGCCGACTGCAGGAGCTTCACCAATCGCGTCGAGGCATCGGCGACATTGCCGATAGGCGTGGCCGCCAGCACCAACGTTCCACGTGAAACACTGGATGAAATCGGCTCCTCATGACTTTCTCCGCCCTGTGTATGTCCATCGCTCCGGCCATTCATGCTGCTCATGCCTTTAGTATGGCCTAATCTAGGGGTGATGACATCTTTGGCAGGGCTTTCTTCGCAGCATCGCTCCTCCAGACACGGCAGGCACGCAGCCCACCGGTCCGGTCGCCCTGTCATGCTGTCCATCTTCAGCAAGCCAAAGGGTCAGCATACCAAGCGAGGAATCAACCGGATTCCCCGGCTCTCCCATCGGCAGAGCGGGTGGCTGGCCTGCATACTCATGGCTCTTCTGGGAGGGCTCCTGCGGTTTGTACGGCTGGGCAGCCCCCGGGCCATCGTCTTCGACGAGACATATTACGTCAAAGACGCCTGGACCATGCTGATGACCGGCGAGCCACGCAACTGGCCGAAAACAGCCGGTCCGCTGGACCTTCCCATCGACCAGATCTTCGCCCAGGGGCACACCAGCGGCTGGCTGCCCCAAGCCGAATACGTAGTCCACCCTCCGGTGGGCAAGTGGTGCATCGCCCTGGGTCTCAAGTTCTTCGGAGGAGCCGGCAACCCCTTCGCCTGGCGAGCGGCCACTGCCCTGGCCGGCACCATCGCCATCCTGCTGCTTTGCCGTGTAGCTCTGCGCCTTTTCCACAACCTGCCTATCGCCCTGACGGCAGGCTTCCTCATGGCCATAGACGGTCTGGGCATCGTCATGAGCCGTACCGGCCTGCTGGACAACTTCGTCATGGTCTTCGTCCTGGGAGCCTGGCTGTGTCTGATGGGCCATCGGGACTGGGCCCGGGCAAGGCTGCGACAATCCTGGGCCAAGGACCAGGCTGACTTCCGTCTGCATTACCGGGTGAAGGTCATTCAGTCACAGGGACATCAAGGGCAGAAAAGCCGTATCGAACTGCCCGTGGCCACCACCGGCCCCTTCATCGCCTGGTCCTGGTGGCGGACCGGAGCCGCCCTGTTACTGGGCCTGGCCACCGGCACCAAGTGGTCTGGCGCATATTTCTTTGCCGTCTTCGCGCTGATCTCGGTGCTCTGGGACGGCTGGGAGCGCCATCAGGCAGGGTATGGATCCTGGCTGCAGAGCGCCGTGTTCAGGGACGGGCTCCCGGCGGCCTTGCTTATGATTCCCGTCTGGGCGGGCACCTATCTGGCCTCCTGGACGGGATGGTTCCTGCACGGCGATTCATTCATGCACAATTGGGCGGCCCAGCACCCTGGCCAGGGCCTGACCTGGCTGCCGGAGGGGCTGCGGTCCCTGGCTGAATACCACCGGCAGATGTGGCACTTCCACACCACCCTGCATACCCGTCACCCATACATGGCCAACCCCCTGACATGGCCTCTGCAGGTCAGGCCCACCAGCTTTTACTGGCAGAAGCTCACGGGCTTCCCCGGTCTGTGCGGACTGGCCAAGGACTCACCCTGCGTGGCCGCCGTTACCTCCCTGGGCAATCCCCTGACCTGGTGGCTGGGCAGCATCTGCATGATTTTGGCCATCGTCATCGCCGTCGTGGTCAAGCACGGAGATTGGCGGATCTGGGGGGTACTGGCAGGCATGCTGGCCGGCTGGCTGCCCTGGATTCAATACATGAACCGGACCACCTTCACCTTCTACTCCATCGTCATCCTGCCCTGGATGATCCTGGCAATCTGCTACGTGGCCAACTGGCTACGGCAGAACTCCGACAGCATCCTTTACCGACAGACCATGATCATGGGCCTGACTCTGCTGGGCCTGACCTCGGTCTTCTTCTATCCACTGTGGACCGCCATGCCCATCCCCTACGATTTCTGGCGCATGCATATGTGGCTGTCCAGCTGGATCTAAGACAAAGGCGAGGCGGTCGGACAGCGATGCCCAACCGCCTCGCGGACGCGTTTATAAGCCGTCGTGCTCAGACTGCCCGGTCGCGGATGATCTGCGCGTACCGCAGACCGGAATCCTTCCAGATCCGCTTCTGGGTGTCATTGTCGACCCTAATCAGCCCAAAGTTCGATGGACGCCGGTCCTGATCCTGATGAAAAGGTCATGGCTGAGCCCCAAATCACACAAAACGCCGGCATTCGACCGGTTATAACGGTCACCTTCCGAACTTTGGCGGTTTGAGGACCCTCCAATGATCTGGCCCAAGGTTGCGGCGACCCGGCAGGCTCGTTCCAAGTGAGGGCACCGGTGTCCAACAAAACACCCTGGGAGGGGCCGAAACCGGTCATGCTCACCCCGGCAGGAAACGGAGGCAGCCGACCACAATGGTGCAAGAGGGCAACCCACCGGGAGAAGGCAAGAGCCCGGCGGGTAGCCCTCCTGTTCCGTGAATCCGACAGCACTCCGGGGGGGGGGGGGGATGCCATGCCCTCAGGCTGACTTGGGCGGGGAAGTGTCCACCCGGAGGGGAACCGGAGAACTCTGTCGAAAGACCGTGCCGAGCATCCCCCTCCGCCCTCCGAACCCGGACCATTGACGACCATGGACCCGTCCACAGAAACGGCCGAGCTCTGATGGAGCCAGTCGCCAACCCAGCCGCCTCATCGGCCTCCCCAGAGAACGTCTCGTGGGGTGGGCGAGCCCGAAGCCCGACGGACCCTGGATACCCTCCGTGAATCACTGGAGGGCCCCAGGGCACGTCTGCATCCCTCAGTTCTTGGAGTAGTACTGGTCGTAGGCCTTCTGCACCAGCTTGATGTTCTGATCCAAATTGGCCTTTTTCAGAGTCTGCACATAGTTGTCCCAATCCTGGTCCACACCACCCTTGGTCACCCACTGGGCGAACTTGGTCATAGCGGTGTTCATCAGGGTTGTGTTGTTGTTCTGCATGGTGGTCTGGTCCTCGGAGGAATACTTGAGGGCACCCGGAATGACATCCAACTTGGGATCCACATGGGCCAGAGCCGGCTCAAGAGGCTGCTCCTGGCCCTTGACCTCCTCGAGATCCGCCGGCAGCTCGATCTTGAGATTCGGACGTATCCAGTAGGGAGAGTCATCAGCCAGGGTCTCCGTCCACTTCCAGGTGGAGGGGTCCTTGGTGGAGTCAGCAGGCGGCAGGACCTTATAGGAGTCCGGCCCTGTCTTCTGCACATCCGTGCCCAGATCACCCCAGAGCATCTGCAGGGACATGTCCTGCCCATAGAAGGCATTAGCCACCTTGATGGCGGTCTCCTTGTTCTTGCTCTTGGCCGAGACCACAAGTGCGAACTCGCTGTAGTCCAACCGGTCCCCCTGGGTGTCGTAGACCAGCTCATCCGGGTTCTGATCGGCCTTGGCCTTCAGCTGGGGCATGGCCACATACTGACTGGCCAACTTGTCGCCAAAGCGGTCGGAGGCCGTCCACCCCCAGGTGAAACCGATCTTGGCCTTGTCGCCCTGTCCTCGCGCGGTGGACTGGGACTTGGAGTAGTCGTGGGTGAAAGCGTCCTTGGCGATCAACCCCTCCCCCCAGAGCCTGTTGAGGTACTGGATCAGCTCCTTGTAACGGTCATCGGTCAGGAAGGACTTGACCTTGCCCTTGTCAGCATAGAAGCCCTGGCCGCCACCTACCGACGTCACGATGCCCAGGCTCCCCAGCAGGAGGGTGGGCTGATAGTCACCGAAGCCACCGGTACCGGGAGACTGGAAGTCAAAGGGGATTTCGTCGGCCTGTCCGTTCCCATTGGGGTCCTTGGTCTTGAAGGCCTTGAGCACCTCCTCAAGCTCATCCCAGGTGGTCGGCACCTTCAGGCCCAGCGTGTCCAGCCACTGCTTGTTGATGTACATGTGGCTGACGGCCTTGGGCCAGATACCCTTCTTGACGGCGGGCAGGATGTAGATCTTCCCGTCCGGCATGGAGACCACCTGCTTGGCCGTGGGGTCGGTCTTGAACATCTTCTTGACATTCGGCATCTTGTCCAGGTCCTGGCTCAGATCCTCGAAGAGGGTGCTATAAGTGGCTATGTCCGCCAGGTTGATCCCCTTGAGAATGAGGTCGGGCACATCGCCGGCCGCAAGCATGGCCTGCTTCTTCTGGTCCCAGTCCGAGCTGGCCTCCTGCCAATGGATTTCACAGCCACACTCCTTCTCCAGCTGCTTGGGCCACTTCATCTTGGATATCTTCTTGGTCAGAGGGTGCTTGGCTACGGCTATCGTGATGATCGGCTGGCCCTGGGCATTGGTGGTGGGCTCCTTGGAACCGCCGCAACCGGCCAGCATCATCGACATGGCCATCGTCATGGCCCCTATGGCCACCAGACGGTTCCTGAACCTGTGTTTCCCGAACGAACTCATGATTCGCTCCTCCTGTTCGACAGTGAACTTCTCTGCTTACCCCGGGCCCATGCGCCGATCGCACCGGTCCAGGCGGTGTACTTAATGACGGATCCGTCACTCTCCTTTCGTTGCCATCTCGCCCTGCGCGCCCCGGCGCATCCGGATGGAAAAACCGTCGAGCCTGCCGTAGAACCAGACCGCCGACGACGACAGGAGGCAGGGCAGGGCAGGCCCGAAGACTACGGCCAGGCCGGGCCAGGACCAGCAGGCAAAGGCCATAAGGGCCAGACCGAAAGCCAGGACCACACTCATCCAGGGACGCGCCAGAACCATCTGGACCGACCTGACCAGAATCCAACCGACCCCCTGGTCGTAGAGGGCGAAGAGGACCCAGGACAGGGCAGTGGCCAGAATCATAAAGACCATGAGGCAGAAGAGGATGCCGGAGACGAAAACCCCGATCCTACCGGTCCGATGAAAGTTGACGATCCAATAATCCCCCAGCAGGAGGGCCCAGATGGCCGCCTGTGCCCAGCCGAAAATGTTGGCCCCCCTGAGCTCCTTCTTCCACAGACGATGGAAGGTCCGCCAGGTCTGAGCGATCCCCCACTCCCTGTCCTCATCTGTCAGCCACCTTCTGAAAACCCCGCAGGTTGCGGCCAGGGAGGGGAAGAAGCCTACCAGGACAAGCCCCATGATGGTGTGTGCCAGCAGGGCCAGGTTGGTGATGAAGGCCACCAGGACCAAGCGGGCCGCCTGCTCGTATCCGAGGGCGAATCTTTGCATGCTTCCTCCTTTCCCGGGTACAGCCATGACTGTCCGGCCCATATCCGACCTGTCTTTGCTCCCCGTCAGTAGGACGGTCCGGTGCGGTCAGCCTTTGATCGCCCCAATCATGACCCCCTTGTTGAAGTACTTCTGTATGAAGGGGTAGATGACCAGGAGAGGGAGGGTGGAGACGATGATCACCCCGTATTTGATCTGGTCGGCGAACTCCTGCCCGTATCCGGCACCGGCCGTCGAGCCCGACCCCCCCTGGAAAGCCTGGTTGGACAGGAGGATGTCACGCAGGACGATCTGCAGGGGTTGCTTGTCGTAGGTGCGTATGTAGACCAAGCCGGTGAAGAAGTCATTCCAGTGCTGCACCAGGTAATACAGGCCGATGACGGCGATGATGGCGGAACTCAGGGGGATGACGATCCGCGTAAAGTAGCGGAAGTACCCCACCCCGTCGATCTGAGCGGCATCGTGGAGGTCCTCGGGGATGGAGCTCTCGAAGAAGGACCGGGCGATGATCAGGTTATAGACATTCAGGGCCTGGGGAATGACGAAGACCGCCCAGGAGTCCAGGAGACCAAGCTGTTTGTAGAGGAGGTAGGTCGGGATCAGACCGCCGTTGACGAACATGGTAATCGTGAAGAAGAGCATGATCAGGCGGCGCCACTTGAACTCGGGCCGGGAGAGGGCGAAGGCCGCCGGCATGGTGACCACCAGGTTCAAGACGGTGCCTGCCACAGTGTAGATCAACGTATTCCGGTAGCCGTTCCAGATCCTGTCATCCCCGAGAATCTGCTGGAAGCCGTAGGCCGAAATGCCTTTGGGAATCCAGGTGACCTGGCCTGTGTTGACCAGGGTCTGATCAGAGACCGAAGCGATGATGATGAACCAGATTGGGTAGAGGATGGAGGCCACTATCAGCAGCAGGATGAGGACGATGATCAGGTCAGCCAGCCAGTCTCCCAGCGTCTTCCCCCCGATAAGCCGTCTGACCCTGCGGGCCCCGGAGCGTGCCATGTCTTGCGTGTTTTCCATTTTGTTGTCTTCCTCCCCCTCAGAAGATGCCGGTGTGAGACACCCTCCTGGAGATCTGATTGGCGATGACCAGGAAGACGAAGTTGATGAGCATGTTGAACAGGCCGATGGCTGTGGAATACGAGAATTGATTCTGCAGGATGCCGATCTTGTAGGTGTAGGTCGATATGACCTCGGAGGCTGGCAGGTTCAGGGTGTTCTGCATGAGGAAGACCTTTTCGAAGCCTACGTTGAGCACACCGCCCATGTTCAGGATCAGGAGGACGCCGGCCGTGGGCATGATGGCAGGTATATCGATGTAACGAATAAGCTGAAAACGGCCTGCCCCGTCCATCTTGGCTGCCTCGTAGAGGGCCACGTCGACCGAACTGAGGGCGGCCAGGTAGATAATCGAGTTCCAGCCCATATGCTGCCAGACCTCGCTGATCCAGTAGATGGGCGTAAAGGTGCTGGGATTGCCCATGAAGTTGGCGTTGTCGACGTGGAGGAAGGAGAGGAAACGGGTGAGCAGACCTGTGGAGGGGGTCAGGAAGAGGTTGATCATGGCCACAATCACCACCGTAGATATGAAGTGCGGCATGTAGGTGATGGTCTGTACGAAGCTCTTGACCTTGGTGGAATGGATCTGGTTGATCAGGAGAGCCAGGATGATGGGGGCGATGAAGCCCATGACCAGAGTCCACAGACTGATCCTGATCGTGTTGACCATGAGGGGCTTGAACATAGGTGAGGCGAAGAACTGCTTGAAATACTGGAAGCCCACCCAGTCGCCTCCGGTGAGGCCCTTGGTAAAATCATACTTCCTGAACGCCAGTTGAATGCCGTACATAGGGCCGTAGTTGAATACGGCCACGAACAGCATGGCTGGAAGCACCATGACCCATAAGGGCCAACAGCGCTTCAGGGAAGATTTATACCCCCCCCCCCGCGACGAAAGGACCTTATGTGCCTTGGCGGGTTTGGAGGAGGCGAGGCGCGCGGTTTTACCGGAAGTCTTGACCTGACGGTCGACTTCTGCATCGGTTCCGTTCATGCTCAGCCCTTCTATGACTAGTTTCGCTCCCATCCGGCTCAATCCTTGAACCTGGGGGAATCCACAGCCGGCAACTGTGCCGTCATGACAACGCAAGTTTATCTATCGTTGTAAAAATTGTCAATTCGGTCCAAAACCGCCTATTGACGCTGGTGCACGATCATCCTGGGCCCCATCGTCCCGGTCTCCCTGTCTTGTCTGCCCCTGTGGACGGCCCTACCGATTCCTTGTGGGCTCCGATGAATTCACATGTGGCAACCAAGCTGGATATGAGGGGGTTCGGAAATCAGGAAACTTCAATCATGCCGGCGGGGAGAGTCACCCCCTCCCCTGCCTGCATGATCAACCTGATTAAATGTTCAGGATCGGTGGTGCGGCCCACAGATCGCATGCGGAGCCGTTGCCGACCGCAGACCAATCGGTATCAGAGCCCTCTCAGATGGCATTGGCCTGAACAATCCGGGAGTAGCGCCTTCCTGAATCCTTCCAGATCCGCTCCTGGGTGTCATAGTCGACCCTGATCAGCCCAAAGCGCTTGGTGTAGCCCAGGGCCCACTCAAAATTGTCCAACAGGGACCAGGCGAAGTAGCCGGTCACCCGGGACCCGGCCTGGATGGCCCTGGCCACGGCTTTGACATGCTCTTCCAGATAGGCCACCCGCTTGGGGTCGTGAACGATCTTCCCGCCGGGTGCGTCCGGATCCTGACTGACCTGGTCATCCCAGGCGGAGCCGTTCTCGGTCACCATGAGTTCCATGTCAGGGAAACGTCGGCCCAGCTCGACCAGTACATCGGTCAAGCCCTGGGGCTCCTGGTTCCAGCCCATTCCCGTCAGCTCTCCCTGCGGGGCCTGCCCTTCCACGCCCTCCTGGGCTGGCATGGCGTTGGCATGGCGATCGACCAGCTTGCCCTCAGGGCCGACCGAGGCATCGACGGATTCGTCATCAGCCCTCCTGGCCTTTACATAGGTGGTGGCGTAGTAGTTCAATCCCAGGACGTCAAGGGGCTGATGGATGGTCTCCAGGTCACCGTCCCGCACGAAACGCCAGTCGGTATCCTCCCCCGCCGCCTGACTGACACCTTCCGGATAAGCACCCTCCAGCATGGGGGCCAGGAAGACCTCGTTGGCGAAGAGGTCGGCCCTCTTCTTGGCGGCACGGTCCTCCTGGCTGTCCGAGGCCGCCCGGGTAACCTGAAGGTTGAGGGTGACCGAAAGCCGGGCATCCTGCCCGACCTGGGCCCTGATGGCCTGGCAGGCCAGTCCATGGGCCAGGTTCAGATGGTGGACGGCGGCCAGGGCCTGGTCGTAGTCCTTGATCCCGGGGGCGTGGGCACCGTTCCCATAACCCAAATAGGCCGCGCACCAGGGCTCATTCAAGGTGGTCCAGGTATCCACCCGGTCGCCGAAGGAAGCGGCCAAGGCGGAGGCGTAGTCGCCGAAGCGGAGGGCTGTGTCCCTGCTGGGCCAGCCACCTGCATCCTGTAGGTACTGGGGAAGGTCCCAGTGGTATAGGGTGACGATGGGCCTGATCTCATTGTCGCGCAGCATATCAAGGACCCTCAGGTAGTGGTCCAGCCCGGCCTGGTTCACCGGACCACCGGCCATGGGGAAAATGCGGGACCAGGATATGGACATGCGGTAGGCGCCAACACCCATCTGCTTCATCAGGGCTATGTCCTCCGGATAGCGGTGATACTGATCGCAGGCCACGTCACCGTTGGACCCGTCGACGACCACGCCCGGTTGGGCACAATATGTGTCCCAGATGGAATCCGTCCTGCCGTCCTCATGTGCCGCCCCTTCCACCTGGAAGGCAGCAGTGGCCGTCCCCCAGGTGAAATCGGAGGGGAAGATGAACTTACTCTCTTGGCCCATGCCAATCCTTTCTTTCGTTGCTTCCATGTCCATGGCGCTTTACGCGCTTGCGGTCATTTGCTGTCTTCCGGCCGGTGGACGCCCCCGGTAGCCGTTGTCCCATCACAGGGGTCGTCTGACCGAGGCTGCCGGTCCTGAACCGCCTGCTCCCCACCCGTGATAAGGCCGTAGGAAGCCAGGCAGACTTCGGAATCCGGATCGATGTCACTAGGGTCCATGAACCCATGCCACTTCTCCTGGGGGAAAAGCTCGTCGGAGAAGGCGAGCCACTCGGCCACCAGGTCGGCTGACCCGTCAGCCAGCCAGCGGTATTGCAGGCCATCCATGGCCGACATGCACAGCATCCACATGTGGTGGAAGCGGTCCAGGTCGTATCCTCTGGGCAGGCACCAGTTCAGTGACTTGATGGTCTGCCAGAACTTCTGGTTGCGGCCTATGAAATAGCGGTGGGCCGGGTGTGAGGGGCTGAGGGCCTCCCCGTTCAGGATGGAGAAGAGCTTGACCATCTCCGGCCTGCGGGCATTGAAAATGACGTTGTTGGCGCAGAATCGGGGGAAGAAGAGGAGGTTGTGTCCATCCGCATCCGTCCCCGTACAGGTCTTGTAGATGAATTCGTCGGCCTCAGGGGAGTCATAGGCCTGCTCCATGACCATGCTGAACAGGTCGTTCTTGGAGTCGATGTAATGGTAGAGGGCGGCCTCGGTGATGCCCACCTGATCGGCCACGTCCTGCAGGGACATCCCCCAAAAGCCCTTGGCGGCAATCACCTTGACGGCTGCCTTGACAATCTGGTCCCTGCGTTCATCGGCGGTCATCCGCTTACGCCGTGTGAATCCCTTGCCGGTAAAGACCTGACGGGCACGGGGGTTCTCCGAGAAAGTGGACCCGCCCATCGGACCGGATCCGGTGACCTTCCTGCCGGCCCGGTACTGGTTCCAATCATCTACGCCAGTCATGAACCCCCTTTACTCAGGCACCTGGCGGGCGATGGGACCCTGTCCCTGGAGTTGCCACCCGCCCTTGCGGGTCCCCATCATGACTGCAGGCGGCTCCGACGTGCCCAATCTTCGGAGTTCGGGCCTGTTGGTCGCCGCATGAATTCAACCATTATAGGAAATCCGCACACGCTTATCTATAGGTTTATCAATGAATGCTATCATCTTAGTCAAACGATAATACAAACGCGGGTCGCAAGCCTTGGCTGTCCTTCCCGGAGCGGGGTACGACTCCGGCAGCTATTCCGGCAGGACACTGCTGCTTTCAAGGGGTTGTGACGCCCCTGGACAGTCCTGAAGGGTCGCCTACGGCCTGCCCACCTGGCCCCAACCCGACGGGCTGGGCCAAGGTCGCATTGAGGATAGGGAGAACATGCAATACGGTCATTTTGACGACGCAGCCAGAGAGTATGTCATCGACACACCCGCCACCCCGTTGCCCTGGATCAACTATCTGGGCAACCAGGACTTCTTCTCCCTCATCTCCAACACAGGCGGCGGCTATTCCTTCTATAAGGACGCCAAGCTCCAGAGGATAACCCGCTACCGCTACAACGGGGTACCAGCCGACAACGGCAGCCGCAACTACTACCTGAGCCTTATGGATCGGGACAACCCAGAGTCCGCCCCCCTGGCCACATGGTCGCCCACCTTCCTGCCCTCAAGGACTCCCCTGGACCGGTACAGCTGCCGCCAGGGGACCGGATACACCATCTTCGAATCCTCCTACAAGGGGATCGATACGGTCATGACCGCCTTCGTTCCCGTGGATGCCGATGCCGAAATCAACCGTCTAAAAATCAGGAACACCACCGACTCCCCCATCCTCCTGGATGTGACCGGCTGCGTGGAGTGGTGCCTGTGGAACGCCGTGGACGACTCCAGCAACTTCCAGCGCAATCTGTCTACAGGCGAAGTGGAGGTAGAGCAGGGCCCGGAAGCCACCATTGTCTATCACAAGACCGAGTACAAGGAACGCCGGGACCATTACGCCTTCTTCGGGGTCAACCGGCCCACCTGCGGGTTCGACACCAGCAGGGACGAGTTCCTGGGTAAGTTCAACGGCTGGGACACCCCCGAAGCCATCACCGAGGGCAGGGCCCGCAACTCCGTGGCACACGGTTGGTTCCCCATAGCCGCCAACAGGGTCAGGCTGTCCCTGGATCCCGGCCAGGAGGAGAGCCTGGTATTCATCCTGGGCTATGTCCAGCTGCCCAAGGAAGACAAGTGGGAGGACCCCGATGACCCTTCCAAGGTGGGAATCATCAACAAGGGGCCCGCGCACGCCCTCTTCGACCGCTTCAGGAGTGACGACCAGGTCGACCAGGCCTTCGCTGATCTCAAGGCCTACTGGACCGCCATCCTGGGCCGGTTCACCCTGGACAGCGGCGACCCCCGCCTGGATCGAATGGTTAACATCTGGCACCAGTACCAGTGCATGGTCACCTTCAACCTCTCGCGCTCGGCCTCCTATTTCGAGTCAGGCACGGGGAGGGGAATGGGCTTCCGCGACTCCAACCAGGACCTCCTGGGCTTTGTCCACCTGATCCCCGACCGCGCCCGTCAGCGCATCATCGACATCGCCTCAACCCAGCTGGAGGATGGGTCGGCCTGGCACCAGTACCAGCCCCTGACCAAGAGGGGGAACGCCGACATCGGCGGCGGCTTCAACGACGACCCTCTCTGGCTGGTGGCCGGCACCTACGCCTACCTGGCCGAGACCGGGGATTCCTCCATCCTGGAGGAGCCCGTCCCCTTCAACAATGTGGAGGGGACCGAGAAACCCCTCCTGGAGCACCTGCACCGGTCGATCGGGTTCACGATGAACCACCTGGGCCCGCATGACCTCCCCCTGATCGGACGGGCCGACTGGAACGACTGCCTTGACCTCAACTGCTTCTCCGATACACCGGGAGAGAGTTTCCAGACCGTAGAAAACAATGACACAGGTGTGGCCGAGTCGGTCCTGATCGGAGGCATGTTCGTCCTCTACGCCGGCCACTACGCCGACATCCTGGACCATTACGGGACGGATTGCGGGATGGCCAGGGATGCTGTGGCCCAGGAGACCGCCTCGGTCCGCCAGGCCATCGAAAAGATGACCCATGCCGTGGAGGAGGCCGGCTGGGACGGCCAGTGGTTCCTCAGGGCCTACGACGCTTACTCCCGTCCTGTCGGTTCCCACGCCGACACCGAGGGACAGATCTACATCGAACCCCAGGGGATGTGTGTGATGGCCGGTATCGGTCTCGATGACGGCAAGGCCCGACAGGCCCTGACCTCGGTCAAGGAGAGGCTGACCTCCTCCTGGGGTACGGCCATCCTGGCCCCCGCCTATTCCACCTACCGGATCGAACTGGGCGAGATCTCCTCCTATCCCAGGGGGTACAAGGAGAACGGCGGCATCTTCTGCCACGTCAACCCCTGGATCTCCATAGCCAACGCCATGGTCGGCGATGACGAGGAGGCCTTCGCGGTCTACAGGCGTACCTGCCCGGCCTACCTGGAGGAGAAGTCCGACATCCGCAAGGTGGAGCCCTACGTCTACTGCCAGATGATGGCCGGTCCCGAGTCCCCCACCCCCGGCGAAGGAAAGAACTCCTGGCTGACAGGTACGGCCGCCTGGTCCTTCGTGGATGTCTCCCAGTACCTGCTGGGGGTCAGGCCCACCTTGGACGGACTGGTCATCGAACCCCACCTGCCCGCCGAATTCAATGACCTGACCGTCGGCAGGACCTGGAGGGGGGTCACCTATCGGATCTCCATGAAACGGACCGGAAGGCGTTCGGTCAGCCTGGACGGCCACGAACTGAGTGGCGGAATGGTACCACCCCAGACCAGCGAAAATCCGGTGGACGTGACCGTGACCTTCTGAAGTGACACTGGGTCATCCGGTGATTTACAATGAGCCACGGCCTGCGGGCCCTAACTATCGAAGAGGATGAGAGCGGATGCAGTATTTTGAACAGGAGATTGAGGGGATTGACGGAAGCCGGGCCAAGTTCGTCGGCTACAGCCTGGACAACAGCGAGGAGGTAGTGCCGGACCGGGTCCGCCCATCGGTCCTGGTCATCCCCGGGGGTGGCTATGAGATGACCTCCGACAGGGAGGCCGAACCCATCGCCGTACAGTTCCTGGCGGCTGGTTGCAATGCCTTCGTCCTGCGCTATTCCTGCTGGCCCTCCGTGTACCCGACAGCCCTGGTCGAGGCGGCCGAAGCCATGAAGCGCATCCGTGAGCACGCCGACCAGTGGCACGTGGACCCCAAGGCCATCAGTATCATGGGCTTCTCAGCCGGTGGCCACCTGGCGGCCAACCTGGCCACGACCGCCGGAGACCAGGACCTCAGGGCCCACGGCTATGACCCCGACGCCGTCCGCCCCGACGGCCTCATGCTGGGTTATCCGGTCATCACCTCCGGCCCCCTCGCACACCGGGGGAGCATCGACCACCTCCTGGGCGACAAGAAGGAGGACCCTGCAGCCCTGGAAGCGGTTTCCATCGAGAAGCACATAGACAGCAAGACCCCGCCCGTATTCGTCTGGCACACCATGGAGGATGGCCTGGTCCCTCCGGAGAACACCCTCATGCTGGTAGAAGCATGCAAGCAGGCTGGGGTCAGCGTGGAAGCCCACCTCTTCCCCCACGGAGGCCACGGTCTGGGCCTGGGGACTGAAGAGACCGCCTGGCAGGGCACCAATGGAATCGAACCCTGCGTGCAGATCTGGCCCCGTCTCGCGGCCGCCTGGATCAAGCGGACCTTCAGGGGCCAGGAAGGTCCGACCGCCTGACTCCCGCCCATACCCCTGGCTCCATCCTGGCCCGGATCTCCTTGATGCCGGCCATGACAGGACCCGGATACTCAGGTTCACCGTCGGCCGGTCAGGCCAGTGCGACCAGAGCCACCCCGTAGGGCGGCAGATCCAGTGGGCCAGACACCCGGCCGCCGGCCAGGAGGTCCTCACCGCCCTTCAGGAGGGGGAGGTCGGCGGTAATTGGTGAACGGGCCGAGTTGATCACGATGGCATACCGGGTCCCATCATCCGATTGGCGGAGGGAAAGGCTGACGTCCTTGGGAGTGTCGACCGCAGGGAGCCCCAGGCTGTCAATGATGGGATCCATGAAGGCATCCATGCCGGCCTCGTCCAAGGGAGTGCCAACGAAGTAGGCCCTTCCCCCGCCGAAACCGTTCACCGTCAGGGCCGGGCTGCCGGCGTAGAAGTCGCCGCCCCCGTAGGAGGCAAGGGGCTTGGCTCCCTCGCAATGAATCAGGCAGGCCACGATCTGACCGGCAGGATGGCCGTCGACAGCTGCCAGACCTTCCACCGGCATGGTTTCATCAGGCGCCAGGGCATCGATCTCCTCGACCCAGACACCGGTCAGCTTCCTTAGAGCACCCGGATACCCGCCTGGAACCACCAGGTCGCGTTCGTCGTGGATACCGGCCATATAGCCGGTGACGAAAGTGCCCCCATCGGATACATAGGACTCCAGGTGGTCTGCCACACCAGGCAATAGGGAGATCAGGGCCGGGGCCAGGATCAGGTCGTACTTCTTCATGGTCTCGACCGGGGCCGTGCTCGGGATGAAGTCCACGGCCAGGTTGCGGCGGTAGAGGGGCCGGTAGAAGCGATGGACCTCCTTGGGGTAGGAGAATCCTGCCGTGGGGCCCACACAACCTTCCAGGGACCAGTAGCTCTGCCAGTCGAACATGATGGCCGCCCTGGCCACCACTCGGCTACCCATGAGGCGGGCCCCCACCCGGTCCAGTTCGGCCCCCAGGGCGGCGGTCTCTTTGAAGACTCGGGATTCCTCACTCCCGCTGTGGTCTATGACAGCCCCGTGGAAGCGCTCGCAGCCACCCAGGGACTGTTTCATCTGGAAGAACTGCACCGTGTCGGCCCCATGGGCCACGGCTTGCCAACTGAGCTTGCGGACCTCGCCGGGCCGCTTGACCTTGCAGAAGGGGAACCAGTTCTGCTGATTGGGTGTCTGCTCCATCAGCATGAAGGGACAGCCTCCGCCGACCCCCCGCATGAGGTCGTGGGACATTGCCGTGAAGCTGGATGGGGTGTCCATGCCCGGATAGTTGTCCCAGCTGACCAGGTCCATCTGCTGGGCCCACTCGAAGTAGTCCAGGTCCTTGAAGGTCCCCATCAGGTTGGTGGTGATTGGCGTGGACCCGTCGTGGCGGCGGATGGCGTCGCGCTCATTGGTAAAGCAGGCCAGCTGTGCCTGCTCCTGGAAGCGGCGATAATCCATCTGCAGGCCGGAGATCACGCACTTGTTTTCACCAATCCCGTCGCCGTAGGCCACGGGTGGTACCACGTCATCCCAGTCGTAGATGGTGTGGCTCCAGAAGTTGGCGCACCAGGCCTGATTGAGGGCCTGGACCGTGCCGTACTTTTCCTTCAGCCAGACCCGGAAGGCCCGGGCACAGCCCCCGCAGTAACACAGGCCACCGCCACCGCCGTACTCGTTGCCCACATGCCAGGCCACCAGGCCCGGGGTGTCGGCGTAGCGCTCGGCCAGATGGCCTGCCAGAGCCCCGGAGGCCTGTCGGAAGTATTCACTGGTGGGGCAGAAGTTGTGCCTTCCACCGGAAACGCGATGCCTTCCCTCCTGGTCGGTCCGAATCACCTCTGGGTGGGTTCTGACCATCCAGGCGGGCAGGGCCGCCGTCCCCGTAGCCATGACGATGTTGAACCGGTGCTTGACCAGGAGGGCCACAATCTTATCCAGCATGGAGAAGTCATATCTTTCTTCCGAAGGCTGCAGAAGGGCCCAGGAGAAGACGTTGATGGTGGCCTCGTTGATGTGGGCGTCCTCGAGCTTCTCGATGTCCTGTTCCCAGGTGTCCTCCGGCCACTGTTCCGGATTCCAATCGCCCCCGAACAGGAAGCTGCTGAATGTCGGTTTCATGATCGATCTCCTTCAGGTCGTCCGACGGGCACCAAGTGGCCCCATAGCGGGCGACTTCTCTTGTCGTTTTTGCGGAATATGCAGGTTGCTCAGACCCGGTAGGCCACCGAATCGAAGGTGACCCGTCCTGATCCGTGGGCGTAGACCCCCAGAAGGATTCCGGTGAAGCCGCCGGCATTGGTGAAGCTGAGGACCTTGCCCGGGGCATGACCCAGATTGTGATTCCCGTCCCGGCCCGAGGCACGGAAGGCGTAACCCATCTCGTCCCCCCTGATCTCAAGGCCTATGGGCGCCCCGGCAGGCAGGTCCGCGGACCCCACCAGGCTGACCAGACCGGCGTTGTGTACCTGGCCCCGGACGTGCACCAGACCATTCCGCGCAGGTTCCACCGCCAGATCCATGTAATGGCCGGCATTGGCATAGACGGCCAATCCGGCCTGACCATAAGTCAACTGGGCCGGATCGGGGAGGGTGGCCTCGAAGGTGCAACGAAAGTCGGTCTGCCGGGTCCCGATCATAGGCGCCCCATCGTCCAGGCCGAAGTCATGACCGGCTGCCTCCACCAGTATGCGGGCCGCCGTCGGGTCACCCGAACCGGTCACGCTGAAACGACCTGCCCTGTCCAGGGAGGGGGTGATCCAGTCAATCCGATCCTCAAGGGCCTCCCCCTCGCCCAGAAGAGGGACATCGTAGGACTGGTCGGCCAGGGTGGGCCATCCATCCTTCCAATCGAACCAGACCTCATAGGACTCCCTGCCCAGCCAACCCTGGGCGGGATACTCATGATTGTTCCGGGTTCCATGGAAGACCATCAGAGTACGGTCCTCATCGAATCCGGCACAGTCGCAGTGGCCGATGGCCTGAAGGGTCAGATGGGTGCTCCGGTTGGTGATCAGGGGGTTGCCCGGACACATCTCGTAAGGGCCTGTAGGCGAGGCGGAACGGGCCATGTTCTCCATGTGGCCGGCCTCGGTGCCTCCCTCGGCCCACATCAGATAGTAGAGGCCATCCCTCTTGTACATGTGGGGCCCCTCAGGATTTGCACCGGTGGTCCCCCCGCAGATCCTCTCCCTCTGAGACAGGACTGTCCCCGTGCCCACATCCAGACGGGACAGATAGATACCGGGGACCTCCCTATTGCCTTCCTGGTCAACCTGGTCGCTTTCGTTGCCGCAGATGTAGACGGTTCCATCATCATCGAAGAGGAGGGTGGGGTCGATACCAGGCCACCCCTTGACCCACAGAGGATCGGACCATCCTTGATGGGGGTCCGGCGTGGTCATGATCATGGTCCCCTTGTTGACGTTGGTGACGATCAGGTAGAACAGGCCGTCATGCCAGCGCAGGGTGGGAGCATAGATGCCCCCGCTGTTGCCCATGCCATCGCAGGGGAACTGGGAAGGTCGGTCCATGGCGTTCCCTATCAAGGCCCAATGCTTCCCGTCGCCACTCTCGTATACGGGAAGGCCCGGGAAATACTCGAAAGAGCTGTTGACCAGGAAGTAGCGGCCCGAAGGGGCACGGCAGATGGTCGGGTCCGGGTGGAATCCTGAGGCGATCCGGCGGGCGGGTTTGCAGTTGAACAGGGTCATCGCGGCACCTCCCTACTGGCGGTCCGCCCTGGCCTGGGCGAATAAGGAGGCCATGTCGGGGTCGAAGAAGCGGCCGGTGGTCCGGTCCAGGAAACACATCTCCTTGGTGGAGGTATCCCAGAGGACCGGGCAGGATCCGTTCTCGCGGCAGCAGTTCAGAACGGTCGATATCCACTTGAGGTTACTGGCATGGTCCTTCCCGTCCACGGCCTCGGTCAACAGACCGTATTCTCCGATGATCACGGGGATACCGGCATCGACAAAGCGGCGGCGCTGGGCGGCGAAATCCGCCTCCACTGCCTTGATGTCCGCCTCACTGCCCCACACCTGCCTGGGTTTGCACCAGGTGGTGTCGTGTGTGGCCAGGGCGAAATCGGCCGGTGAGTAATAGTGGATGGATACGATCAGCCGGTCCGCCGTGCTGTCCTTGGGCAGGTGGTAACGGGAGTCACAGGTCATGGCCGTGTCGGTGTTGTAACCGGGAATCAGCAGGAAGCGGTCGGCGTTGTGCGATCCACTGGCCCTGACCGTGTCGACGAAGATCTGGTTGAGCCTCTCCAGGAGGACATAGGCCTGGTCCCGGTCCATGTCATCGAAACCGATCTCGTTGCCACCCTCCAGGATGAGGTCCTGCCCGTAATCCTTGAACGTGTCGGCGATCTCACGCCAGAGACCGGCGAATCGCCTGCAGACCCCATCCGGGTCCTTGTCCGCCTTGCGGATCCAGGGGAGGTCGCCCTCACCACCATCATGATGGACGTTGACGATCACCTTGAGCCCTGCATCCAGACTCCAGTCGACGGCCCGGCGGACCGCGTTCATCCAGATGGAGTCCACGTGGCCCTCCCCGTCAATCCACTCCACCCAGGTGACCGGGATGCGGATGGTGTCGAACCCGGCCTGCCTGATCAGGCGGGCGCACCCAGGGGTGAAGGGCTGGTTGAACCAGAGCTTCTCCTGATCCTCCGGGGTCCAGTTCCGACCCTCCTTCACGGCCTTCTCATGCTCTCCTTGGAGGGGAAAAGCATCGAAGGTATTGCCCAGGTTCCAGCCCAGGCCCAACTCTCTGACGAATTCAAGGGCGGTCGTCATGAACCATCCACTTCCTTCTGCCGACAAGGCTATATCTATAGGGGATGCACCACCTGACGGCAGGGTCCCCAATCGGAGGGAAGCCTACGGGCAGATGCATCCATTGGCGTTTTCATTTATGCAATCCAGGTCCTCCCCGACCTGCCGGTCCGGGGAAGACCACACCTGGCAGCAGATTCCGGCTCACACGTGGAGGGGGTCTGTGCCTGGTCTGACCAGGACCGGCAGGGTGTGGTAGTCGTAGGTCTCCTGGTACCAGCGTCCGGGCTCATAGGTCTTTCCTGTCAGCATGTTGGCCCAGGGTCGGCCCGTGCCCTCATCAGGCACGTAGAAGCGGGCGGTCCCGTCCTCGTTGAAGATTGGGGCCACCAGGATGTCGTCACCCAACATGTACTGGGTGTCGATGTCCTCGCAGGTCGGGTCGCTGGGGAATTCCAGGACCATGGCCCTCATCATGGGCAGGCCCGTCTCATGGGTCTCATGCGACATCTTGATCAGATAGGGCACAAGACGCTGCTTGAGCTTGGCGAACTCACGGGTGACCTCGACGGCCTCATCCCCGTATAGCCAAGGAACCTTGTAGGCAGTGGACCCGTGGTAGCGGGAGTGCGAGGAAAGGAGGCCGAACTGGGTCCAGCGCTTGTAGATGTCGGGGGTGGGCTGGTCCTCGAAGCCGGCGATGTCATGGCTCCAGTAACCGAATCCGCTCATACCGAAGGAGAGACCGGCCCTCAGGCTTTCGGCCATGGAGGGATAGTTGGAGGTGCAGTCCCCGCCCCAGTGGACCGGATAGCACTGTCCGCCCACCGTCGCCGAGCGGGCGAAGAGGATGGCCTGGTCGGCCCCCTTCACCTCGACCAGGAGGTCATAGACGGCCTTGTTGTACAGGAGGGTGTAATAGTTGTGCATCTTGACCGGGTCGGAACCGTCGTAATAGACGACGCCCTCGGTGGGGATGCGTTCGCCGAAGTCGGTCTTGAAGCAGTCCACGCCCTGGTCCAGCAGGTGCCTGAGCTTACTCTGGTACCAGGCCGTCGCCTCGGGGTTGGTGAAATCGACGATGGCCATGCCTGCCTGCCACTTGTCCCACTGCCAGACCTGGCCATCGGTGCGCTTGATGAAGTACCCCTTCTCGGCCCCTTCCTTGAAGAGTTTGGATTTCTGGGCAATGTAGGGGTTGATCCAGGCACAGACCTTGAGGCCCTTCTGGTGGAGGCGGGCCAGCATCCCTTCGGGGTCCGGGAAGGCGGAGTGTTTCCACTCGAAGTTGCACCATTCCAGGTCGTCCATCCAGCGACAGTCGAAGTGGAAGACCGACAGGGGGATGTCCCGCTCCGCCATGCCGTCGACGAACTCGTTGACGGTCTTCTCGTCATAGTCGGTGGTGAAGGAGGTCGATAGCCACAAACCGAAGCTCCAGTCGGGGACCAGTGGGGGTTTGCCTGTCAGATCGGTATAGGTGTTGAGCACCCCTTTGAGGTCCTGGCCGCCGATCACCGAATATGTCAGCTCCTGGCCGGGGACGGAGAACTGGACCTTGGAGACCTCGTCGGAACCGATCTCGAATTCCACCTTGTCAGTGGAATCCACGAAGACCCCATACCCCCGATTGCTCATATAGAAGGGGACGTTCTTGTAGGCCTGGGCCGTGCCTGTGCCACCATCCTGGTTCCAGATGGTGACCGTCTGCCCATTCTTGACGAAGTTGGTGAAGCGCTCGCCCAGGCCGTAGATCTTCTCTCCTACGCCCAGGTTGAGGGACTCGACCATATGTGGCCTGCCATTGTCATCGGTCACCAGGGCCTTGCCCCTCCACGCCGACCTTGTCAGCGGACGGCCCTCATACTCGTACTCGAAGTCGATGGCATCACCCTTGGCGATCTTCAGGGCCAGCCTGCCACTGGTGAAGGTCCATCCCCTCTCATCCTCCTCAATCCTCACCGGGGGATCGGTCCGGTCAAGCGCGAACCGTGGGTCATGGCTGTGGTCCTGCCTGTAGTTGATGATCCGGGTGGTGATGATGTCGGGTCGGGGGGAGGTGACCTCGATGGTAAGCAGTCCTCCGTCCAGGGTCATGCCGGGATTCCTGATCACCTGGAAGGGGGCGTAGAGGGTCAGCCTTTTCTCTTCGATATCCGCGCTGTAGATATTGGCCGCATATTTGACGTCGAAACCGTCGCGCACAAGCCATTCTCCGTTGAGGAACTTCATATCTTCCTATCTTTCCTTGTTGTTGTCGGTCACTAAGTCCTCGAGCCGCTGACAGAAATCCCGCAGGGGCCGAATCTCACTCCACGTCGATCCGGATGCCCAGTGGCAGGCCGCTGGCCGTGGCTCCAACGGGGTCCTTGAGGCCCTGAACCGCCAGTCCCCGGTCCGTCAGCTCGTAGCTGACCGGTCCTGCACCCAACTGGCTGACCTGGCGGACAATCCCCTGAAAGACAGACCCTTCCTTGCCAAGTGGGGCAAAGGCCTTGATAAGGGCCCGTCCATCTGCGGCCGGCTTGAGCTGGTAGGCGTAGATGGCGCCTGATGCCGAGGTGAACCGGAAATCCTCGGAGGTGAAGACGGCCTCGGTCTGATCCGCGAAGGACCCCGCTGCCGGGTGGGTGGGACCCTCCTGGGCGACCCACCAGGGGCGGGATCCATAGATCCCCTCCCCATTCACATCCATCCACCGACCGATGGATTCCAACATCCCCTCCTCCTCGGGGTCGATGGACCCGTCGGCGCAAGGGCCCACGTTGAGCATGAGATTGCCGTTCTTGCTGACCGCGTCAAGGAGGGCGGCCAGGATTTCAGCCACCGACTTGTGGTCCAGGGTGGTCGTGTGGCACCAGGAGTTGCGGGCGATGGCAGTGTCCGTCTGCCAGACGAAAGGTGTGGGGTTGGCGAAGCCGCCGCGCTCCACGTCCACGATGCCCGAGCCCCAGGCCATGCCGTCCATCTTGTAACAGATGGCGGTCGGAATCCCCCACTCGACTGACCGGTCGTAGTAGTAAGCGGCCAGGCGCTGTAAATAAGGCTTGAAGGCCTCGTGCTGGACCCACCAGTCGAAGTAGAGGAGTTCGGGCCGGTAGGCGTCGATCACCTCGCAGACCCGCAGGAGCCAGTCATCCAGGTACTCCTTGGTGGGATAGGGCTTGCTGAAGAGGTCCTGGTTGTCGGGCTCGGGCATGGCGGGCCAGTAGAAGTCACCCCTCTTCATGGGCTGATGCACGTCGCTGTCGAACTCCTGCCCGTGGCCCATGAACCACCAGTGCTCAGCCCGGTGGTCGGACAGAGCGAAGTGAAGCCCCTCATCCAGAGTGGCCCGCCGCAGCTCACCGATCAGGTCGCGATGGGGCCCCTTGTCGAAGGCGTTCCATTCCGACAGGTCGCTGCGGTACATCTGGAATCCATCGTGGTGCTCGGCCACGGGCATGTAGTAGCGGGCACCGGCCCGGCGGAAGAGGTCCAGCCACTGGTCGGGGTTGAAACGCTCCGCCTTGAACATGGGGATGAAGTCCTTGTAACCGAACTCCTTCTGGGCTCCGTAGGTCTTCACGTGGTGGTCGAACTCCGGGTATCCCTTGATGTACATGTTGCGCGAGTACCACTCGTTGTTGTAGGCGGGCACGCTGTACAGGCCCCAGTGGGTGAAGATGCCGAACTTGGCATCGGCGAACCAGGTGGGGGGCTCCATGGCGCACAGAGAGGCCCAATCGGCCTTGAAGGCGCCACGGCTGATCTCGGCATCCACCCGGGAAAGGTCGTCGGCCCCGACCACGTCTTCACGCAGGGGACGGGGTTCCTGTTCACTTTTCGTCATCGAATGTGGTCCTTCCCCAGTCGAAGCCGACGGCTTGGAGCCAGGTCCTGGCCACCAGCATATGCCCCTCGATCCCGGGGTGACAACGGTCCATGCTGAGTATGTAGCTGCTCTGTTTCTCGAGGAAGTGATCCATGGCGGCCTGGACATCCACGTAAGTGGCCCCATGCCGGTCCGCCACCTGCCTGGCCACCTCGGCATAACGGTCGACCATGGCCCTCATCGGGTCCTCCCTGTTGGGCTCCATCATGAAGGGGCTCATGACAATCAGACCTTTGACACGGGGCTCGGTCCTGCCCATCAGATCCTCGTAGGTGTGTTCGAATTCATCCAGGGAGACCAGGTCCGCCTGGCGGAAGGGACCGTCAAAGTGACGCCAGACGTCGTTGATCCCTATCATGACGGAGACATAGTCGGGCTTCATGTCGAGCACGTCCCTGTCCCACCGGGCTGCCATCAACTTGATGTCGTCCCCGCTGACTCCCTCATTCATGATCATGAGTTCCCGGTCGGGGTAGACGGCGGTAAGAAGGGCGTGGACCAAGTTGACATAGCCATCGCCGAAGGAGCCCCAGCCGGCAGGAATGGCCTTGTAATCACGGTTGACATCGGTGACCGAGTCCCCACAGAAGACGATCCTTGAGTTCTTTTCAAATGGGAGCATGTAGCTCTCGCACCTCGTTTTCCTTTTCTGTCTTTTCTGTCATTAGCGGCACGGCCCCCTGATTGGAGGAAAGGCCGCATTCGTAGCCGGTGGCCGGAAACGCATCAACCGTGCCACCGGCATGGCAAGGGGAGCGCAACGGAGGAGGGTGGTTGACCACCCTCCCGGCTAACGCTCCCCACCGGTGCATGCCTGACGGCGGGCAGGGTCACCAGGGCTTCCCTGTCCTACCGTCCGGTGCGGAATCAGTTGCCTTCCGACGCCTCGCGGTTGGCGAACTGCTTCTTGATGTTGACGCGGGCCGTGTTCTGGTCCTTGGCGTTCTTCATGTCCACATCCAGAACCTGCTTGAAGCCCAGTCCGTCGACCTTGGAACGCATCTCGTCCATCAGGCTGTTGAACTCGTTGTCGTCCTTGGCGAAGACCGCCTTCCAAGAGGTGTTGACGATCTCGGTCTTCACCTGACCGCGCAAGGTGGAGATCTGGGAGGACTCATCGGGCTGGATGAAGCTGGAACCGGGGGCGATCATGAGCTTGTTCGCCTTCTCCAGGTACTGCATGGAGGTCTTGGCCCCGTCCATATGCTCGGACCAATCCTTGTCCAGGGCGGAGTTGCTGAACTGGTCGATGGTGGATTGCCACATGCTGGAGTCATAGGGCTCCTTGGTGTCGGGATCGATGTCGGTGGCCAGCTCGGTGGCGAAGTTCAGAGCGGATACACCGTCGGAGTAAGAGCCGCCACCGAACTGGGCGGAGACCTTGGAGGACTTGTTGCTCTGGAGCTTCTTGCCGAAGTCGGTCAGCTCGGGCTTGCCGTCCTTGATGTCGAAGTTCATGCCCTTGACGTTGCCGGCCATGGCATAGACGCCCTCCCTGGAGTAGAGCCAGTCGATGAAGTTGACCAGGCGCTGCTTGTTCTTGGCCTTGGACCCGACGGCAATGATGGAGGCGCCGCCATTGGGGGTGGCTCCGTAGGAGAAGATCTTCATGTCACCCATGGGGGCCAGCATATAGCCCTTGCCCTGGGCCTTGTTTTCCGTGGTGTTGTAAGCGGCAGGCCCCAGATAGCTCCAGAAGGAGAAGAGAATCTTGCCCTGCTGGTACTTGGCCGACATGGTGTCGTAGTTCTGGGTGGAGGACTCGGGGTCGACCAGGCCCATCTGGTTGGCCTTGTTGAAGAACTGGAGGGCCTTCTCGTACATCCCGCCCTTCTGGGTGACCGACTGGTAGTCGGAGCCGTCGGCCTTGGCCAGGACGAAGCCCATCTCGTCATAACCGAAGTAGGTCGTGGGCTGCTTGGCGTTGTTCATCATGTTGCCGTCCCAGTCCTTGAACAGGGAGAAGGCATAGACATTCTTGTCGCCGGTCTCGGCCCGGGCCTTGTCCTGCATCTGCTTGAGCACCTGCAGGAAGTCATCCAGGTTGTTGAACTTCGGGTAGCCGATCTCACGGTAGTAGTCCCAGCGGATGTAGGGACCGAAAACGGGCTCGTTGCCCTCGGAAGGGTCGGTCGGGCTCTTGGTGGAGACACTCTGCGGCACCCCCCAGACCCCGCTGCTCTGGCCCGACAACTTGTTGAGGGCGTCGGTGGCGGTCTTGTACTTCTTGATGTTCTTGGCATTCTTCAGGTACGGCGTCATATCCTCGATCAGGTGTGCCTTGATCAACTTGGTCAGTCTGCCGTTGCCGGCCCCGGTGATGACCAGATCACCCAGGTTTCCGGCCGCCGAACGGGTATCGAAGAGGGTGCTGCCGCCACCGGCCACATTGGGCGAGATCATGTTCAACTGAATGTTGAACTTGTCCTTGACCATCTTGGCGAACCAGCCCTTCTGGATGCCTTGGTAGTTGGCCAGGTCGTCATAGACATCCACCTTCATCAGGGAGCCGTCGTCCTTCTCATTGGCGGAGTTGCCTCCGCCGCCGCCACAACCGGCCAGGGCCAGCGAGGCTGACAGCACCGCTGCCGTCACCACTGCGAGTTTGCTCTTCTTCATGGTTTCCTTGTTACCTTTCTCTGTCATAGTCTGGTTTTCAGACTCCCCGGTCGGCCCGTGCGGTCGCCCGACACGGGCCGACCGGAGTGTGCAAATCTTGATGTGAGGTCCGGGTCCCCCGGGGACTCCGACGAGGGCCGGACGCTCATCCTCCGGTTCACTTCCTGTTTTCGAACTGCTTCTTGATGTCCACCCGGGCCGTGTTCTGATCCTTGGCGTCCTTCATGTCCACATCGAGAACCTGCTTGTAGCCCATCCCGTCAACCTTGGAGCGCATCTCATCAAGGAGGGCATTGAACTCGTTGTCGTCCTTGGCGAAGGAGGCCTTCCAGGAGGCGTTGACGATCTCGGTCTTCACCTGGCCGCGGAGGGTCTTTATCTGGGAGGACTCGTCCGGGGTCACGTAGCTGGAACCGGGGGCCACCATGATCTTGTCGTTCTTCTTCAGATATTCCATGGTGGTCTTGGCCCCGCCCATGTGGGCGGACCAATCAGTGCTCAGCGGGTCCGTGTTCTTGGCCAGCTGCGAGGGCCACATGCTGGCGTTGTAGGGGTAGCCCGTGGAGGGATCCTTGTCCTGAACGATCACAGTCGGGTAGTTCAAGGCCGAGACCCCGTCCTTGTATGTGCCGCCGCCCCAATCGGCCGGTACGTTGGCACCGTTGCCGAAGAGGACCTTCTCGCCGAAATCGGTCAGCTCGGGTTTGCCATCCTTGACCGTCCAGTTCAGGTTCTTGGGGCCAGCGGACCCGCCGGTCTGGGCGCCGGAGGCGTAGACTCCCTCAGGCGAGTAGAGCCAGTCGATGAAGTTGACCAGGCGTTGCTTGTTCTTGGCCTTGGAACCCAAGGCGATGAAGGTGCTGCCCCCGTCAGGCGTGGCGCCGTAGGAGAAGATCTTCATGTCCTCCAGAGGCGCGATCATGAAGCCTTTGCCCTGGGCCTTGTTGTCCGTGGTGTTGTAGGCTGCCTGCCCCAGCCAGGGCCAGAAGGAAAAGAGAATCTTGCCCTGCTGGTACTTGGCATACATGGTGTCGTAGTTCTGGGTGGTCGACTCCGGGTCCACCAGGCCGGCCTGCGATGCCTTGTTGAAGAACTGGAGGGCCTTCTCATACATTCCGCCCTTTTGGGTGATCGACTGGTAGTCGGAGCCGTCGGCCTTGGCCAGGACGAAGCCCATCTCGTCATAACCGTAGTAGCAGGTGGGCTGTTTGGCGTTGTTCATCATGTTGCCGTCCCAGTCCTTGAAGAGGGACATGGCGTAGATGTTCTTGTCGCCGGTCTCGGCCCGGGCCTTGTCCTGCATCTGCTTGAGGACATTGACCAGGTCATCCATATCGGCGATCCTGGGATAGCCCACCTCCTTGTAGATGTCCCACCGCACGTAGGGGCCGAAGGTGGGCTCCAGCCCCTCGGAGGGCTCCGTAGGTGGCAGGGAAGTGACCGAACCGGGCAGGCCCCAGACCCCGCTGGTCTGCCCAGCCACCTTGTTGAAGGCGTCGGTGGCGGACTTGTATTTCTTGATGTTCTTGGCATTCTTCAGGTAGGGCGTCATGTCGTCAATCAGATGGGCCTTGACCAACTTGGCCGCCTGTCCGGAGCCGGAACCGGTGATGACGATGTCGCCCAGATTCCCGGCTGCCGAACGGGTATCGAAGAGGGTGTTGCCCCCGCCCGCCACATTGGGGGCCACGATGTTCAACTTAAGGTTGAACTTATCCTTGACCATCTTGGCGAACCAGCCCTTCTGGATGCCTTGGTAGTTGGCCAGGCCATCGAAGACATCCACCTGCATGAGCGACCCGTCGTCCTTCTCGTTGGCGGAGTTGCCGCCGCCACAGCCCGCCAAGGCCATGGACACAGTTATGACAGCGGCAGCCACCGCCGTCAGCTTCCTGGCTTGCATGTTTCCCCTTTCCAGACACCGTCCGGCTCCTGGGCCCGGCCTGTCACCTTCGGCAGGTCGACGGACCGCAGGTCATCGGTAGGGTTCTGACTTCCGCTTACATACTTGTGGCTCGTACGACTGTCTCAACGGCCTGCGGGATCCTCCTCGGTCGATGCGCCCGGCCTTCAGACCCCTGCCCACCGCCGACGACTCCGTGAGCGGTGATGGTCAACCCAGTGGTTGATCTCCTTCGGACCGGCGGGGCCACTGCCGGCCTTGCATCTCTCATCGATTTGTCCTCCTTGATGAATCGACATGAACGCTTCCTGGCCGCCGCGTGGAATCAAGTCCATACGGCGGCGAGGTTGTACCCCCTCTCGATCAGCCCTTGACGGCGCCGAGCATCATGCCCTTGACGAAGTAACGCTGGAAGAGCGGGTAGATGAAGAGGATGGGCAGGACCACGATGACCGAGACGGTCATCCTGATCGACGACGGGGTCTGCTGGGTGGCCAGGGCCGCCATGTTCAGGGCCCCACCAGCGCTGGCCTTGACTGCACTGGCCAGGGAGCTTGCCTGGTTGATGTACTGATAAAGCAGGTACTGCAGGGAGTAGAGCTTGGAGTCAGTCATGTAGATCAAGGTGTCCTGGAAGGAGTTCCACTGCCCCACGGCCGAGAAGATGGCCACCGTGGCCAGAATCGGCGTGCACATGGGCAGGACGATTTTGAAGAAGACCGTCAGGGTGCCGGCACCGTCCACCTCGGCCGCCTCCTGGAGGGACTTGGGAATGGACTCGATGTAGGTCTTCACCAGGATGATGTTGAAGGGCTGCACGATGGCCGGCAGGATGTACACCCAGAAGTTGTTGGTCAGCCCCAGGTTCTTCATCGTGATGAACATGGGAATCAAGCCAGCATTGAAGTACATGGTCACGATGATGAAGCGGTACCAGAACTTGCGGTGCCACATGCCCTGCTGGGTGAAGAGAAAGCCCAGGAAGGCACTGGCCAGTACGGTCAGGGTCGCGCCGATCACGGTACGTCCCAGGGAGACCATGGCGGCTGTGCCCAGACCCTCCAGCTTGAAGACCTCCACATAGTTGCTCCAGTGGACCCCCTTGGGCAGGACGGTGATCTTGCCGGCGGCACTCAAGGTGTTGTCGGAGATGCTGTTGATGATCAGGTAATAGAACGGGTAGACGCAGATGAAGGCGAAAAGGATGAAGAAGGCGATGTTGAAGACATTGAACACCTTCTCGCCCTTGGTCCGCTGCAGGAGGGGGGAGACACCCTTCGATTCGATTGCCATGCTGTCACTCATGATTGTTTTCCCCTCACGCTCAGATAATTGACTCGCCACGGGTCCGCTTCGAGGCCCAATTGACCAGGAACAGGAGGACCACACTGACCAGGGATTTCAGCATCGATATGGCCGTAGCCAGAGAGAGGCTGTTCTGGCCCATGCCCACGTTGTAGACATACAGGTCAAGCACCTGGATGTGCTTGAGATTGAAGGCGTTCTGGAAGACGAAGTACTGATCCATCCCGTTGTTCAGGAAGTTGGAGACGCTCAGCATCAGCATGACCAGGTAGGTGGGCATGAGCTGTGGGACCGTGACATGGATGATCTGCTGGAAGCGGTTTGCCCCATCCACCTGAGCGGCCTCATAGAGTTCGGGGTCGATGCCGGATATGCCGGCCAGATAGAGGATGGACCCCCAGCCCAGCCCCTTCCACAGGCTCCACAGGAGCATCTTGAAATAGGTCCCGCTGTCGGAATCCAGGAAGTGGATGGGCTGTGAGATCAGGTGGATGTTCTGCAGGAGCTCATTGACCATGCCGGTGGAGGAGAACATGGCGAATGCCACGGCGTAGACCAGGACCCAGCTGATGAAGTTGGGCAGGGTGGTCAGGGTCTGAATGACGTTCTTGAAGTGCTTGTTGCGAATCTCATTGAGGCCGATGGCGAAGAACAGCGGGAAGAACGAGGTAAGAATGCCCAAGCCACTCATAACGAAGGTGTTGATCAGGACCTGGCCGACCGTGTGCAGCTGGGCCGGGTTCTGGACAATCATCTTGAACCACTGGAAGCCGACGAACTCGCTCTCCGACAGGGGTATGGGGGGCTGGTAGTCATAGAAGGCATATACCCAGCCGAGCAGGGGATAGTAACTGAAGAGGATGACCAGTATCAGAAAGGGGACGGTCAAAAGGAAGAGGTTGATACTGTGCTTCTTCTTGCCGCTTATGCCCCCTTGGCGTTTAGGCTTACCCCGCCGGGTGGCCTTTAAAGGAATGTCGCCAGTTGACATCCTGCCCTCCTGTCTTTCCCTATAAGCCCGCTCCCTTGCGTTGCCAGCCATGCGCCGTATGCTTCCACTACTTTTCGGCGCCGTGTAGACCGTAGTAGGCTTATTTATATGTTTGTAAATAGATTAGTACACCGATTTAACTTAGCTGTCAAGCCACGGTATGCTGCAAGGCATGTCACCACGTAAGACAGGACCGAACCGTCACCCGTCAATCCAACAGATTGTCCAGGTTGGGCAGGTCCGGGCACCCTCCTGACAGGCCGGTCCGGCAAATCCGGCAAATGGCCCAGCAACCGCGGTGCAGCAGACAGACACAACGTCACGGAATGCCGGCCCCACTCTCCTGCCTGCGTGCCACCGCCCCTGCCGGGAGGATCGGCGGGTAGAGTCGAAGAGAGGAAAGGCGGATCATGCACTTCAACCTCGAAAGCCCCTTCTGGCAGTTCGTGAACACCCTGCTCAGATTCACAGCCCTGAACCTGCTCTTCGTCGTCACCTGCATACCCCTGGTCACGATAGGACCCGCCCGCAGCGCCCTGTATGGAACGGTCTTCGCCTATGACGACCACGAGGACATACCCCTCTGCCGACAGTACCTGCAACGCTTCATCCGGGAGTTCAAGCAGTCCATCATCGCCTTCATCATCCACCTGGCGCTGGGTGCCATCGTCATTTACTCACTGGCCTTCTGGCTGAACATGAAAGGGGCGATGACCTATCTCGCCCTCATTATCCTTATCATCGGAACCGTCCTGCTGGTCCTCTCATACGAGTTCTTCTACCCCCTGCAATCCCGCTACACCAATACAGTCTGGGGTTTCTTCAAACTCTCCGTCGGTGTTCCCATGGGGATCCCCCTCTACGCCGTCTGCCTCCTGGCCATCGACGTGGCCTTCGCCTTCCTCATCTACTCTGTGCCCTTCCTGCGGGTCCTGGTCATCATCTTCGGTTTCTCCTGGCTGGCATACGCCAAGTCACTGATCTATCTGCGGGCCTTCGACCGTTTCGAACGCGGAACCAAGGGCGACACCAAGACTACCTACAAGAACGGTTCACTGTGAGGCCGTGAAGAAGTAGGCTTCTGGCTGACACCCCTTCGAGACGGAATACGCACAGGGCACGGTCGGGACGGTGCCATCACACCGCCACCCGACCCTCCAAACGGCAGGGCACACTTCATATGGATTGTCCGCGCATAAGCCGAGATGCGCAACGGTTGTGTCTTCCTCGCAAGGGTCTGGCGAAGACCAACCTGCTGTGGTCCAGGCTTGCTACAGTTTGGAACGGTTCGTGCTCCAACATAACAGGACGGTCTTTGGCAAATGGGATTCATACACTGGCTCATCAACCTACTCAAGGATCCACGCAGCGCCATCGCAGGGTGGATTGCCATGGGACTGGTGCCCACATATGCATTCATCTTCCTGATCATCTTCATCGAGACGGGCGTGGTCTTCATGCCCTTTCTGCCCGGCGACTCCCTCCTGTTCGCAGCCGGCGTCTTCGCACACGACCCCACCAGCGGGATGGCATTGGACATCCTCCTGCCGGTCGTCTGCCTGGCTCCGATCCTTGGTGACCAGAGCAACTACTTCATAGGACACTTTTTCGGACGGGCCATCATCAGGTCAGGCAGGGTGAAGGCCTTGACCCCGGAGCGGCTGGCCAAAACCGAGGGAATGATAGACAAGTGGGGGCCCTTGGCCGTATTCCTGGGCCGCTTCTTCCCCTTCATCAGGACCTTCATGCCCTTCATCTCGGGAATCTCGGGGATGAAGTGGAGCCGGTTCACCCCCTTCAGCGTTCTGGGGGGCCTGGTCTGGTCCACCCTCTTCACCCTCCTGGGTTACTTCTTCGGCGGCATTCCGGCCGTCCAGGAGCATTTCGAGCTGGTCATCATCCTTATTCTGCTCATATCCGTCATGCCGACCGTCATCGGACTGATCAAGGCCAGGGCAGGCAAGGGCAAAAGGGCCGAATCCGCGCAGACTGCCGCTGACCGGGACGATCTCGGGGAAAGCAAGCAGGACGGGAACCTCAGCGACTGAATACGACAACCCATCCGGCAGCCGCGGAAACCGAGCCATGGGTTTGTAACACGGGGTCTGGCACAGACCGTCCAAATTGCGTTTGTGCCCACCCTGCGATATGGTACAGTCTGTTGTTCGGCTACGGTCGGGCAACGAATGGGGCTGTAGCTCAGTTGGTAGAGCGCTTCGTTCGCATCGAAGAGGTCGGGGTTTCGACTACCCTCAGCTCCACTTTTCAACGGTGATTCCGGGCATGCATGCCTGGTCCGTCAGTTGGTTCAGCCTCCGCTATTTATTCTAATGATTGAACTATAATATTCATAAGAGATTCCGCCGCAGCTGGCGGGCTCACAGAGGCGGCATGATACGGATTATGCCGTGCAACTGCATGCTCAGAGCAGCACGCAAGAGACACCCGGCAGGTCCTGCCCTGCAGGCAGAGCCTGCCCAGTCAGGGAACGGGGGATTGAATTGACGATGAAGCGGTTCAGATCATTTATCACGAAGACATGCAAGACGGGAACGACAGGGTGGGGTCCGGCCCTGACCGCGGTCACGACGGCTCTGACCGCCATGGGGCTGGTCCTGGCACCTGCGGCCAGTGCGGACACCCAACCCCGCTCTGGAATTGCCCCAAAGAACGTCGCGGCCTCGACTACCATCCTGCCGAAGACCGGGCAGACGCCCTCTCTCCAGTTCGCCAGGGAGATGGGCAGGGGATGGAACCTGGGCAATTCCTTCGATGCAGTGGACACCAACTGGTCCTCCCCCGATCAGGGCGAACAGGCCTGGGGGAACCCCAAGGTGACCCCCGACCTGCTCAAGGCCGTCAAGGACAAGGGCTACACCAGCATCCGGATTCCCATGACCGTCTACCGGCGATACCAGGACCTGGGCTCGGCCAACAAGGACGGCTACCGTTACCTGATCAATAAGGATTGGCTCAATCGGTATCGCCAGGTGGTCGACCAGGCGACCGGACTGGGGATGCACGTCCTGGTCAACATCCACCATGACTCCTGGATCTGGCTGAAGCAGTGGAATGGTCAGGTCGGGGCCAAGGAGGAGGTCATGTTCTCGGATTTCTGGAAACAGCTGGCCAGAACCTTCGCCGACGAGTCGGACAAGGTGGCCTTCGAGACCATCAACGAACCCCAGTTCAACACCTGGGACTACCCGTCCGCCCAGGAAAAGTTGGACAGATTGAACACGGAGGCACGCTCCATCATCCGCTCCGTGCCCGGCAACGAGCACCGCATGATCGTCATGCCCACCCCTTCCACCACCCCTTCCGACGAGTACACCAGGCATCTGGCCTCCCTGATCAAGGGCTTCAACGACCCATACCTCGCTGCCACGGTCCACTACTACAGTGAGTGGCTCTACAGCGCCAACCTGGGGATCACCGGCTTCGACGAGAGGATCGGCACCGACAACCAGGGCCGCCCGACCACGGCCAGAACCTCGGCCGCCGCCACCTTCAAGACCATCCAGGACAACCTGACCAGTCAGGGCATCGGCACGGTCATTGGCGAGTACGGCCTCCTGGGTTATGACACGGGCAGCGACGTGCTCCAGGAAGGGGAGGAACTCAAGTACTACGACTACATGAACCAGATGGCCCGCCAAGACGGAATTGGGCTCATGCTCTGGGACAACGGCTCCATGATTTCACGTCAGGCCCCATATGGGTGGAAGAGCGCTCGGATCGGCTCCGAACTCCAGGCAGCCATGAGTGCCACCTCCTCCTATGCCACAGGCTCCGACACTGTTTATCTTGCCTCCAAGGCTCAATCGGGACTGACCATTCCCCTGACCCTGAACGGGAACTCCTTCAACTCGATCAAGGGCCTGAAGGCCGGTTCCGACTACACCTACGACGCTTCCTCCCAGACGGTGACCCTGACCGCCTCCTACCTGAACCGGATCCTGTCTGCCCCTAAGGCACCGGCCTACGGTCAGCTGGCCGATCTGACCCTCACGTTCACCGCCGGCGCCGACTGGCATGAGTATCTGGTTCGAGCAGGGCAGGCCACCTCCTCGCCCGCCGTGGGCCAGCGCAGCGGAATCACACTCCCCATGGACTATGAAGGGAACGCCGTCCGCAGGGTCTCCGCCAAGGAATACGGGCGGGCCGTCGGCCCCAACTCCTCCTGGTGGTCCTATCTCCAAGCCGGTTCAGCCTTCTCCAGTGACAGGAGGGCCGGCACCTTCACCCTGAATGGGAACTTCTTCGCCGACCCCAGCGTGACTGATGGAACCGTAGAAGTGACCATCGAGTTCTTCAACGGCTCCTCGATCATCATCCCGATGACCATTTCATCTGGCTCCGTACAGGCAGGGGCATCGCGCCCGGCAGACCAGTAGGCACAAGAGCGGTATGTGGTAGCGTCCGGCCCCGGACCGATACGAAGTCGGTTCGGGGCCGAACGTTGGTGCTCATGCCTGTATTAGCCTCGGGGATGGGCGAGGATGCCGGAACGGGCCACCTGACCCAGCCAGGCCAGGGAGGGCTTGGGATGACGCTCGAAGGTCTCGTGGTCCACGGATACCAGGCCGAAGGTGGGTTTGTAGGACCCCCACTCGTAGTTGTCCAGGAGTGACCAGTGTAGGTAACCCTCCACGCGCACACCCTCATCCATGACCTGATGAAGGCCGGCCAAGGCGTCAAAGGTATAGTCGATCCTCCGACTGTCATCGGCTGTGGCGATCCCATTCTCGGTGACCACGATGGGGATGTGCCCGGCGGTCCGCCAAGTATGGCGCACGGCCTCCCCCAGGGCGGCAGGATAATACTCCCAGCCGGTCAGGGTCTTCTCCGCATCCTCCGGGACCGGCCGGGGGCCGTCGTGGCCGATGAAGGTGCGCAGGTAGGCCTGCACCCCTATGAAGTCGTCGCCTCGTGCGGCCTGGGTGAAAAAGTCCTCACGAGGGTAGCGATACTCCTCCATGTCCTGATCACAGCCCGGCAGGGCCTGGAAATCCTGACAGGCAATGGTCCAACCGGACTTGATTCCCGGTCGGCGGGAAAGGACTGCCCGAGCCTTCCTGTGGGCCTTGACCAGGGATTCGGAGATGACCGGGTCGGGGGTGGGCAGGGAGGCGGCAGCCATGTCGCTGCCCTCCTGCCCCCCTTGGGTCAGAGCCACCATATTGGGCTCGTTGATCGTGCAGATCCAGGTGACACCTTCCAGAATGGGGATGAGGTGCTCCACGTACCGGCCGAAGAGGTCTGCGGAGGCAGGATCGCGCCAGCCCCCCCGCCTGGCCAGCCAGCGGGGCAGGGTCATGTGGTTCAGGGTGACCATGGGGGTCACCCCGGCCTGGAGGCAGGCTTTGATCATGGCCCGGTAGTGTAGGAGCTGGGCCTGGGAGAAGAACCCCTCCTCAGGCTCCACCCTGGCCCACTCCACTGAGAAGCGGTAGGTGTTCAATCCGCTGTCGGCCAGGAGGGATATGTCTTCCGCGTAACGGTTGTAGCTGTCGTCAGCATCCCCCGAAGGCTCGCTGAGGTCGCTGTCCGGCCGGTGCTCACGCTCCCACCAGTCGGCATTGATATTGTTGCCCTCTATCTGGTGGGCAGCCGTGGCCGCCCCCCAGAGGAAGTCCTGTGGAAACGTGTATGTAGGCCTTGGCATGTTATGTACCTTCCTTGTTGGATTTGGCGGGCTGACCCTGCCGGCACCTTCCAGACAGCTGGATTCCCTTACGCGATTCGATTGCCGGTAGGTGCACGACGCCGCGAAGATAGCGACACCGACTTCCCCGCAAATCGCAGACTGTCGCTCTGCGTGTACAGACACCCTGCCCACTTGGCCGAGAAAGGCAGGCGGACGACCTGCTGCCGAACAGCTGACCGCCCAGCCACCTCCCTTGTAGAGATGGGTGTCGGCACTTACTTTACGGTCTGTCCGTCGACTGTGAGGAAGATGTCGATATGGTCAGCTCCGGCCAACTGGCCCTGCGTCACAACCAATCCGCCCTTGCGGTAAGGCAGATCCAGGATCCGGCCCTCAAGCCTGTGTCCATCGGCCTCAACCCTCAAGCGGTCCGAACCTGTACCCTCTGAGCCGGTGTCCCCTGGTCCAGCGATCGGCCCACCAGCCACATGGTAGCGGATGGTACGCGGCTGGCCGAATAGGGTCATGGTCACCTCCAGTCCGTCATCTTCCTGGGACAGGACCGGGTCGAAGACAACCAGCCCATCGTGCAGCTGGAGGCCGAAGAGGTGCTGGACCACTTGTCGGCAGTAGATGCCGGGGCCGGAGGAATAAATCCTCCATCCTCCCCTCACACCTACGGGGTCCTTGGCCCCCTCCTTGAGTCTCGACCATTGGGAGGCGGCCGTGTATCGGTCGGGGAAGTCGGCATCCGACGAAGCGAAATAGCAGTTGCGTTGCCTGGGCTCGCTTGTAGGCAGGCGGCGGAATTGGCCCACCGGGCTGATTCTTAGGAGTTCCCTACCCAGGCGGGTCCTGCCCAGTAGGCCCAGGGCCTCCGTGTAACGCACATGGGCGTGCGTATACATCAGGCCGATCTCCCGGCCCACGTTGGCGGCCTGTTCGGCCCTCTTGAAAACCCTGGTCACTCCGTCATGGAAGGAGGCCGGGCAATCCATGAGCCTGACTCCGTCCGGATAATGAAGATTGCCTTCGATGATTCTCTCATGGTCCGCCTCCTGGTCAGGTGTGAGCAGGCCAGCGATGATGGAGCGAGTCATAGGAATCAACCTGTACCGTATCTTGGTCCTGGTATCTGAGGGGTGTATGACCGGGCGGGGTTGCCCATCGACGAAATTGACGTATCCAGCCAGGACCCCTTGGAATATAAAGTTATCGGCGAAGTCGTCCTTGATTCTGCCGGCCTCCCCGGCAAAGCGGGAGGCCAGGTCGGTCCGGCCGGCGGCCTCAAGGAGCGGTTGCAGTCCGCAGCAGGCCTGGTAGAGGAGGGCGATGGTCCATGTGGAGGCCATCTGTCTTTTCATGGACTCCTGGGCCGGTTGCAGGGTATCGTCCCAATCCCCCTCGCCATAACAGAAGAGGTCGGTGTCCGGGACCCTATGCGACTGGATATAGTCCAGCGTCCGGGCAAGATGGTCGGCCACCGTGGGCAGGCCGGAAGAGGGGCTACCTTGACTGACCGGGCTTGCATCTCCAACTGGTCCCACTGATGCGCAGGGGTGGGTGGCATCATCCCGCCAGAAAGCCACGGGCTCATCCAGGATGTCCAACCTACCGCCTGCTTCGACGTACTCAGCCAGCGCCAGCAGGGGCCAGACGGGGATGTCCCCGTGGGAATCGTGCTGGTAGAAGTCCGCATACTGGTCGAACATGAACCACTGCGGCAGGGAGCCGTCGGGGTTCTGGTGGGCGAAGACCTTGAGGAGGATGGTCCGGGCCAGATCGGTATGACCGAAGGTCAGGGCCAGTTCAAGAGGCCCCTGGCAGACATCCCGTGTACCCCAGGCGGCGCCCCCATACTGTTCCAGCCCGTGGGGTGACAGAAAATGAACCAGGGCGTTCTGCACCAGCCAGGGCAGGAGGTCGTTGAATTCGGCGAATCTTCCCTCCCCTGCCACATGCAGTCCCTGCATGAAAGAGGTCATGGCCAGGTAATGGGCATGGAGGAGCTCCCGTTCGGAGGGGGCGGGGGCCGTATCGGGTGTGCTCTCCTCGCTTGCGCCACCATTCATGGATCCGGCGATGGTGACGGACAGGGCCCGGCCCCCGTCCGACAGGAAGGTGACCATGGCCGGATCGGTGGTGTGGACCCCTGCGCCCGGCTCGAAGAGGGGACCGTCATCCCCGGCCCTTGCATCGGGCGATGAGATGACATAGCTCAGTCCCGGACAACGTTCAGCCGTCAGGCTGCCCGGTGCAGGGGTAAGGGAAATGGCCCCCACCATCCCCCGGGCGACATCGGCAGGAGCGAACCTCCGGATCCAGGTGGATGGATCGTCCAGGCTGACGGTCAACAGAGCCCGGATCGGACCGTCGGCCTCCAAATGGATGTCGATGGCGGCCCTGTCCAGGTGGGCGATGGTGGACACCGTCAGGGTCCTGCCTTCCAGACGGTAGACCCAGCGGGATCCGCCCAAATCCATGATGTAGGCCGAAGGAACACCCAGAAGGCGCCAGGTCCCATCCACCTGGACCAGGATGCGGACCCCCCGGGAGCGCAGGAGGCCCAGACCGGTCTTCTGGACGGAAACCAGCAGGTTCATGTTGGTGTTGCCCAGGACCACCTGGGAAGCGAAGACACCCCCGGCGTAGGTGGTGGCGGCCATGGTGGGCCGTGACGGGTCGGTATCCGGGTTGCCGGACAGGAGAATCTGCCCGTGGGAGCGGTCCACCTCCAGTTCCTTGCGTGCGCTTACCACATGGCAGGCATCATCTCCGAAGTAAGAGAGCAGATGACCTGTCTGGTCCGCCTCCGGCTGGCGGACGGGCCCTCCGCCCAGTTGACTGAACTCATCCTCAGGCAGAGAGTCGCCATTCAGCAGTGCGGAAGAGACCAGGAATGAGGTTGCCGGCTCAGCCTGCGGGGCAACGGGAGAGGCAGGTAAGGTGTCGTGGGAGCCGGTGGACGGACCGTCATCGGCCTCGGTCTTGTCTGCACGACTCCGACTTTGCTCAAAGGCCTCTGCACAGGCGGCGCAGGCCTTGCCCAGGTCACCCCTGTAATCGGACAGTGCCGTGTTCCACACCTGCCAGGTGAGGCCTCCCCGGGTCAACGGCGCCCTGGGAGAGAGGAGGCAGGCCATGGCGAACTCATACTGGTCTACGCCCCCCCGGTCCCAGTCGGCATCGCCGAGGGCCGCGGGCTGACCGTCCAGACGCGCACCAAGCCCGTAGAAGTCGTAACCGTCAGTCATGAATGCCCTGCACCCCTGTGAGATTCCCGTGACGTACAGGGGGAGCCGAGGGGCGCAACCCATCGTCTGCCGGGCTGACAGGACGTTGCCAGAATCGGGGACGTCCTGCACATGGTAGGCGATGTACTGGGAGATGTAGGACTCGGCGCCGGCAGCCATGGACGGCTCCACCAAGGCCAGGTCCTGGGCGGAAACCAGGTCCCACAAATCGTCAGACAAGACGGCGTCATCACATTCCTGCCTCTCAATACCAGAAGTCGAGCCACCCTGGTCGATCGTGACCGACACCTCCCAGGTCCAGGACGCCCCCCTGCCAGTCCCGCCACCTTCGCCACCTGATGGAAGAGCCAGGGAAAGCGCAGGAGATATGGCACTTGGAACAAGTCGAACCCGCCAACGGACGCCCATGTCCCTCCCCTCCCAGACTGGGCTGCCGGCTGCTGGATCGAAGGAGGCCCGGGAACTTGATCCGGTCAGTTGGATGGAATCGATCCGCCCCTCCCGATGGCGGCGGAGCCAGAGACCGGCAAGGGGACGGTCATGGATACCTGGCCTGAACTGGGTGACCTGGATGCCCCCCGCATTGATCAGTGTCAGGTCCCCGTTGAAGTTGAACGAAGCCGAGAAGTCCCCTCTCTCGACGGTCATGCCTTGGGGCCGCCGCATCCGGTCCCCGTCTCCCTCGCCGTCACCTGCGCCCCGATCGGGAGACTTGCCGCGTGGAGTCTCTGTGTTCATCTTCCCCGCTTTCATTGCTGATGGGCTTGTTCCTGCTGAAATTCACCGTTCGTTCTGTGCAGAAGTCCAGAAGTCGTCCAGGAGGGCCGCCGTCTCCTCAGGCCTGTCGATGTTGGGACAGTGGCCGGCACCCGCAATCACCTCGTAGCGCGCGCCCAGCAGGCGGGCCATCCTGGCCTGCCAGTCCTGGGGCCAGGAGAAGTCGTCGTGCTCGCCATGGAAAACCATCATGGGCAGGCCGGTGGCAGCCAGCTGTTCGGTTCTGTCATGCAGGTCGGCCAGCTGGTCTATGGTCCCGATGAGCTGGTCCCGGCTGGTCCGCTCTGCCCGAAGACGCTGGAATCTGTCTTGTGGATTCAGCTCCTCGTCCGGCAGGCTGGCCCTGTCCGGGTTATCCAGCCTCCACAGATCCCCACCAGGGTGGTCCAGGAGTCGCTGACGCAGGTCCGCCTTCCGGCCCGGCCAACCGTGGGGGCCGGACGACATGAGGGTAAGGCTGGCAAAGAGGTCAGGGTCGGCCAGGAGGGTCGCCTGGGCCACCACCCCGCCGAAGCTGTGTCCCAGGAGGTGGACCCGTTTGGCCCCGGTGTGCTCGATCAGGATACGGGCTACATCCAAGGCATCACCGGCCGTGGCCCCCCTGTCATAGGCCTTCCTCCCTTCAGGGGCCACCGAGTCTGCCTGCCCCCTCTGCGAGTAGGACCAGACATCCCAACCATCCTCTCCCAGGATGGAACTGATCTGGTAGAAGTCCTCCTTGGAACCTGTGAAGCCGGGAATCATCATGGCCACTCCCCGCGTCCCCCTTACCCCCTTGGGGGCATGGAGGGCGGTCAGGTCGCCCACGGGGGCATGTATGACCATGGGCTCGATGTTCTCCGGCAGGGGTAGGTCCCCAAAGGGCACACCCCTGTCCACGACATGGTGGGATATCATTGTTTCTCCTGTGGCTTTCTGCCCTCAGGCCTGCGTGCGCAGGCTGGGGATGGCGTCGAGCAGCTTGATCGTGTAGTCGTTTTCAGGGTGCTGAAGAACCTGGGCCGTCCGTCCCCGCTCCACCACGGTGCCCTTGTTGAGTACCATGATCGAATCGGTGATCAGTCGGGCCGACAGGAGGTCGTGGGTGATGTAGAGCATGCTCACGTTCAACCGGACCCTCAGGTCGTCAAGGAGGGCCAGGATTCCGGCCCTCAGGGTCATGTCCAGCATGGAGACCGGTTCATCGGCCACCAGGACGTGGGGGTTGCTGGCCAGCGCCCGGGCTATGACCACCCTTTGGCGTTGCCCTCCCGACAGCTGGTGGGGGAGTTTGGCGGCATACTGTTCCACAGGGGTCAAGCCCACCGTTTCCAGCAGTTCCAACATCCGTCTGCGCGCATCGTCCCCCCTCAGGTCCGTGTAATTGAGGATGGGCCTGGTCAGCGTGTACTCCACCGTGTGGAGGGGGTTGAGGGCCGAATAGGGATCCTGGAAGATCATCTGGATGTCGGAACGCAGGGACCTCAGCTCCTTGCGCCGCTTCATCTGATCAACCCGCCTGCCGCCCAGGGTGATGTTGCCTGAGGTCGGCCTTTCCACCCCGGTGAGCATTTTGGCTATGGTGGACTTGCCGGATCCGGATGCCCCGACCAGGGCCAAGGACTGACCCGGGGAGAGGGTGAAGGAGACATTGTCGACGGCGGTCACCGAATCCTCACCCCGCTTGCGGGCGGGGTAGATTTTGGAGACGCCGGTCACCGTGACCGTCATGTCTTCCTCATCGTCGGCCTGCGAAGTGGTTCCACCAACCGAGCCGGAGGCCTCGGCCTCATCGCGAGGCTTCAAGCCGGGCACTGAAACGTGTTCGGCTCTGGGATCACCATAATGGCTGAGGAGCATCTTGGTGTAGTCGTCCTGGGGATCGGTCAGGATCCGCTCGCTGGGGGCATCCTCCACGATCCGTCCGTTGTGCATGACCAGGACCCTTTGGGTGGACTCAAGGACCACACCGAGGTCGTGGCTGATCAGGATGGCGGTGAAGCCCTCCTGTTTCTGCAGCTCCCGGATGGTCCCCATCACCTCGTGCTGGACCAGGACGTCCAGTGCGGTGGTCGGCTCGTCGAAGACCATGAGCTTGGGCTCCAAGGCCAGGGCCAGGGATATGGAGACCCTCTGCCTCATGCCGCCCGACAGTTCGCCCGGGTAGGCGTCAAGCACGGAGTCCTGCAGACCTACCTTCTCTACGAGCTGCCTGGAATGCGCCTCGTAATCCTTCTTCTCCACGTTCCCGTGGGCCTTGTAGATGTCCACGAAGTGCTTGCGTACGGTCCGCACCGGGTTCAAGGCGTTCATGCCCGACTGGAGGACCATGGCGAATCCGCCGCACCGCTGTCTGCGGAGCTCCTCCTGGCTGAGGGTGGTGATGTCCTTGCCCCCGAAAAGCACACGCCCCTTGCTGATCCGGGCCGGCGGCTTTGAGAGTCGTGTGACGGCGAAGCCCAGGGTGGACTTGCCCGACCCCGACTCACCGACCAGGCCCACGAATTCACCCTGGTCCAGCGAAAAACTCACGTCCTCGACCGCCTTGACCGGTTCCTGGTCGGGGCTGTCATATTCGACGGACAGATTCTCGACACGTAGCAGTTCCATCATGCCTTCCCTTCACGCAGACGGGGGTTGCTCAGGCGGTCCACACCGAAGTTGATGAAGGTCATGGAGACCGCCAGGAGGGCGACCATGAGACCTGGCGCCAGCAGGAGTGCCCACTGGCCGGTCAGGATCACATTGTTGTTCTGGGCCCAGTAGAGCATGGTGCCCCAGCTGACCGTGGTCGAGTCACCCAGGCCCAGGAATTCCAGGCCTGCTTCCGACAGGGCGCCGGAGGTGGCCGCACCGAAGAAGTTGTTGATGATCAGGGAGAGCATGTTGGGGAAGATTTCATGGAAGATGATCCGCCAAGAGCTGTCCCCGCTGAAGGCCGCTGCAGTGACGAAGTCCCTGGAACGCAGGGACTGGGTCTGCGAGCGCAGGACCCGGGACCCCCAGGCCCATCCGGTCAGGACGATGACCAGTATGATTACGCCCATGCCTCCGTTCTGGAGGTAGGCTGCGATGATGATCATCAGGGGGAGGGAGGGGATGACCAGGAAGAGGTTGACGATGAAACCGACGAACTCCCCGGCGAATGAGCGGATGTAACCCCAGCTCAGGCCCACCAACACGGCTATGCAGGTGGATAGGAGGCCGGAGACCATGGCCACCATGACGGAGACCCTCCCGCCCCACAGGAGCTGGGAGAGGACGTCCTGCCCGTTGCTGGTGGTACCCAGCCAGTGCTGGGCGCTGGGTCCGATGCTGGCCTCGAAATCGCCGGCCTTTGGATCATAGGGGCTGAGCCAAGGGGCAAACAGGGCCGAAAGGACGATCAGAGCCAACAGGACCAGGCCGAACCTGGCCTTGGGCACCTCCCAGACCGTCTTGAACCCCTTGCCTATCACCTCCAGGGCCCGGAGGACAGGATTCTGGTCCCTGGCGGTAGGGGCCTGCGGCCCTTGAGGGTCATTCCCATTCCCGTGTGCGGAAGTCTGCATCCCTGTGCTGACGATGCTGTTCGTCATCGCCCTCACCTCCTCGTCCTCGGGTCAAGGACCCCGTAAAGAATGTCCACGATGAAGTTGGCCACAAGCACGCTGATGGTGATCATCAGGAAGATGGCCTGCATCAGGGGGTAGTCCTGGTTGGTCACGGCCTGATAGAGCAGGAGGCCGACCCCAGGATAGTTGAAGACCTGCTCGACCAGGAGGGAACCGCCGACCACGCCGCCCAGGACCAGACCAAAGGAGGTCAGGTTGGGAAGGAGGGCGTTCCTGGCCGCGTACTTGAGCATGACCGTCCGCTGGCGCAGGCCGTTGGCTTCGGCAAAGGTGACGTAATCGTCCCCCAATGTGTTGATCATGGTGTTGCGCATGCCCATCACATAGCTGCCCAGGGAGGTCAGCAGGATGGTCAGTGCCGGCAGTATGGAGTGCTCCACGGCGTCAGATATGAAGTCCATCGAGAAGTTGGGTATCGCGGTGGACGAGTAGGCGCCGGAGGTCGGGAAGATGCCGGCCCTGTAACCGAGGAAGAAAAGGAGCATGAGGGCCAGCCAGAAGGAGGGGAAGGCCGAGAGGAAGGAGCTGGAAATCGTACCGGTCACATCCACGGCGGTCCCCCGCTTCCAGGCCATGAGGGCCCCGAGTGCAGTCCCGATGATGAAGGAGATGATCGTGACCAGCCCCACCAGTGTCAGGGTCCAAGGAAGGGCAGCCCCCACCAGGTCCGATACATTCTGCGGGAAGTTGCTGTATGAGACGCCGAAGTTCAGGTGGACCACATCCCCTAGATACTGCCAGTACTGGCTGAGCAGGTTGCCCTTGGGCATGCCCAGCTGGGCTTCTATGGAAGCCCTGACCTCAGGGGTGACCGGCCCGTTCTGGGACAACTTGGCTATGGCCGCGTCGGCAGGTGATCCAGGCATCATCCTGGGCAGTAGGAAGTTGACGGTTATGGCCGCCCAGAGGGTAACGAAGAATAGACCAATTTTCCCGAAAAAATATCGCACGTGACGACCTTTCATCCGTCAGGGGCGGGGGGCGGCCCAGTAGGCAGACAAGGAGGGACCGGCCGTCCCGACGGCCCGGCAGGACCGCCACCGAACCAGCCCGCTCCTCTTCTGCCCTGATGGGCCCGGCCTCTCAGGCCTTCTTGATATGGGTTACCACCATGAGAACCGACTGGGTCCAGGTGCTGGGTGAGGTGTAGGGGTCGTCCTCACTGGGCCAACCCGTGTAGTTCCGTGTACTGAACAGGCCCCAGAGACCGCCGTAGAAGAGACCGATCACCGGCACATCGTCGTAGACGATCTGCTGGAGCTGGTCGACTATGGCCTTCTGGGACTTCTCATCGGCCGCCTGCTTGAGCTGGGCCAGGAGTTCATCGGCCTTGGGGTTCTTGTAACGCTCGAAGTTGGCGTTGGCTGACTGACCCACGGGAACCGCGAACTCACTGTTGAGCAGGCCGTTGTAGTCCTGGAAGACGCTGCCGGTGCCTCCGAAGGAGGAGATCAGGAGATCATAGTCGCCGTTGTTCTGCGCCTGCGTGTATGCGGCCGGCTGGGGCTGGGTGAGCTTGACGGCTATACCCAGCTTGGTCAACTGGCCCTGCATGGTCTGCACCCCGCGCAGCCAGTCGGTGTAGCCGCTGGGCACGGTGATGTTGACCTCGAGCTGCTTGCCGTTGGAGTCCACCAACTGGTCGCCCTGCTTCTTGTAGCCGGCCTTGGCGAAGTACTCCAGGGACTGGGCCTCGTCCTGGGAGACCTTTCCCTTGTTGGGAATGGAATCATTGACCCACTTGTCATGGTTGGGCAGGATGAGGCCGGTCTGGGTGGCACCATCCACATAGCCTTCCTCGGCGTCCTTGGCGATCTTGTCGCGATCAAGGGCATAGCTGAGGCCCTTGCGGAAGTTCACGTCGCTGAAGGGGGCTTTGGTCAGGTTCGGATAAAGGGAGACCGTGCCCCCCGGGGGGAACCAGTAGTGGTTGTGCTGCTTGTCGGCGCCCACCCATGTCTTGTCCACGTTGTTGATGAAGGAGTAGGCCCAGTCATACTTCTTATTGACCAGGTCCAGCTGCTTGTTGGAGGCGGGAAGGACGATGGTGTCGGCCGCAACCTTCCCGGCCTGCCAGTAGTCCTTGTTCTTCGCCAGGGTGTACTGATTGGGCTTGAAGGTGCCCAACTTGTAGGGGCCGGTCCCGACGGGGTTCTCATTGGTCCACTTGAGGGGATCCTTCACATCCTTCCAGATGTGCTCCGGGACGATGTTCTGCTGGCTGACAATCGACACCGCAGGCACATCGTTGTCCTTGAACTGGAAGGTCACTTTGGACCCTGAGGCCTCAAGGGAGGAGATATGCTGCCAGACCCCCAGGGAGTCCATGGCCGCATCCTTCTTGACCAGATTGAAGGTGAAGACCACGTCCTGCGCCGAGAAGGGCTTGCCGTCGCTCCACTTGACCCCGTCACGAATCTGGAACTCGACCGTCTTGGGGTCCACGATCTTGTGCCCGCTGGCCAGGAAGGGGGTTGAGGTCCCATCGAGGCTGTTGACTACTTCGAGGGGTTCGTAGATGAAGTTGATGCCTATCCTCTTGCTGGTCGAGAATGGGTTGAAATTACGGGTGAAAGTTGGACTGCCACTGTCACCGCCGAAGAGGATCTGATTGCCTGCGGCAGCCTCCTGCGTTGCTTCGGACTTACTTCCGCATGCCCCCAGTCCCAGGAGGGTGGCCCCTGCAACCAATGTTGCGAGGATCCTCACCGCCACTGTTTTCCGTCTCATATGTCTCCTTTGTCTGCATTGACATTCACGGGCCAAATCCGTCCTCTGCTATCGGGGTGTAGTCGGCACGCGCATGCACGGGTGGGTTCCCGGACCTGCACGGCATCCTCTGACCGGACCGGATCAACCATCGTGCTCTCTACTGTATGCGCTTACATTTAAATGTGCAAATCATTCCCATCAGGAGTTTTTAAGCGTGGAGATTCCTTTATTTACTTATATAGTTACCTACATTCCCAGATAAGGAGCATTGATGTTAGCGCTATCAAATCTTGCAATCAACTGCACGTTTCGATGGTATGCTGTATGGGATGTATGAAAGAAAGGAAAGCGGATGGCAAGGAAACCGACCGTATACGATGTCGCCCGCGAGGCCGGCGTATCCATAGCCACCGTCTCCAGGGTCCTGCGCACACCGGAGATGGTGAGGCCCGAGACCAGACAGACTGTGCTCAAAGCCATAAACCTCCTGGGCTACCTCCCCAGCGGCAGCGCACGGAGCCTGGCCGCCCGGCGGACCAACACCATAGGCCTTTTTCTGCCAAACATCGATCAATTGGACCAGATCAGCGACTTCGAACTGGTCAGCGAGGATGCCGCCGACATCGTCGTCGATCCACCCCACGATCAGAAAGACAATACGGATTCCCTCTACTTCGACGAGGTGTTAAGGGGGTGCGAACTGGAGTCCTGGCGGCAGGGCCTCAGCCTCATGGTCAGCATCGGCCTGAGGGGGAAGGGTGACGACATCCCCCAGCTGATCAGCACCATGTCGGAAAAGGTGGATGGTCTGATTGTCCTGGCAAGGTCCGTGCCTGACAGCGTCCTGGCCTTCCTGCGCAAACGCCTGCCCGTTGTCATGATCGCCAATGCTCCATTCAACCAGGAAAGCGAATTCGATCTGGTCCGCGTGAGCAACCGCAAGGGCATGTACACCCTGGTCAGGCACCTGTTCGAGAAACACCGGGTACAGCGGATGGCCTACATGGCGGGCATGGATGATTCCCCAGACAATGGCAAACGCTACGAAGGGTTCTGTGAGGGTCTGAGGTCAGAGGGGTTGGAACCCTCGGCCGCGCCGATCTACAGAGGGCAATTCTCGCAGTCCGTCGCCTATCAGATCGCTGCCAGCCTGGTCAGGCAGGGCACCCTCCCCCAGGCCCTGGTGTGCGCCAACGACCAGATGGGACTTGGGGTACTGAGGGCCCTGTCTGATGCGGGTGTAAGCGTTCCCGACCAGGTCATCGTCACCGGGTTCGACGGAATCAAGGAGGCCTCCGTCTCCCAGCCCCGCCTGACCACGGTCCGACAGCCCATGGTCGAACTGGGCCGGGCCGCCGTCTCCACCCTGGTCAGGCGCCTGAACTCACCGGAGGAACCGCCCATTTCCACCGAACTCCCCGTGAAGGTCCAACTCCGGGAGAGCTGCGAAGGGAACATGGCCTGACCCATGCGGTCTGACCGGTCAGCGGGACTTGACCTGACGGAAGGGATTATTGTCCCGTCTCCGTCTGCCTCCGCGGTGCCTGTGATCACCGTTGCGGTAGGTGCGACCGCCGTCGTCGAAACGACCGCCATCGTGGCGACCCCGCCCACGAGCTGTGCCCGCACGGCCACGATTGCCCCTGCCTCGATGGCCACCGGCTTGGACGGCTTGATCGGAGTCGGCATGCCCGTGCCGCCTACGCCCGTCGAAGGGGCGATCCTCGTCAAGCCCGTCAGCCCACTTGCGATGGGGATTCCTTCCATCACCGTCACGTCCCCGGCCAGAGCCCCTCGGCCGCCTGTCGAACCGATCGTACCCCCGTCTCCTACGGGCGGGCCCGCCGGATCGACGACCACGAGAACCGGCCTGCTTGCCGTCCTGTGATCCTCGGGTTTCCGCTATGGCGGCCTCCAAGGACCAGCCCTCAACCAGGGGGGCATGGGGTCCCACAAGATCGCCCACCTCCTGGGAGTTGGCCGTGACCCCGACCGGCTTGGCATCTATATGGGCCATACGCAGCATCCGCCGGGTATCTCGCCGCTGATCGGGCAGGACGACCGTCACCACGTCGCCGGAGTGGCCAGCCCTTGCCGTGCGCCCGGAACGGTGGAGGAAAGACTTGTAGTCGGCCGGAGGGTCCACCTGGACCACCAGATCCACCCCGCTGACATCCATGCCTCTGGCCGCCACATCGGTGGCCACCATGACCCGGACCAGGCCCTCCGAGAAAGCCTTGAGGTTCCGGTCCCTCTGCCCCTGGGAGAGGTTGCCATGCAACTGGACGGCAGGGATGCCATTGTCAATCAGATTCTTTGCCAGCTTCTTGGCTTGGAACTTGGTCCGGGTAAACAGGATCCTCTTGCCCTGCCCTGCGGCCAGCGTGCGGACCAGGTCGTGCTTAGCAGCCTGCGTCGTCTCGAAGATGTGGTGGGTCATCAGATCCACATGCTGGGTGGCGGAATCCACCTCGTGAATCTTGGGATCCTTGAGGAAACGCTTGACCACGGCATCCACTCCATGATCCAGAGTGGCCGAGAAGAGCATGCGTTGACCGCCCGGTCTGACCTGGGCCAGAATCCGCTCCACGGCAGGCAGGAAGCCCATGTCGGCCATCTCGTCGGCCTCGTCCAGCACGGCGATCTCCACGTCCTCCAGGCTGAGCTTGCGCTGGCGGAGCAAATCCTCCAGGCGACCGGGGCAAGCCACCACGATCTTGGCACCGCGCCGAAGCGCATCGACCTGACGGCCCTGGCCTACCCCGCCATAGACAGTGCAGGTCCGCATGCCGTAGGCCTGGGCCAGCGGATTGAGAACCTCATCAATCTGATTGGCCAGCTCGCGGGTGGGAGCCAGGACAAGACCGCGCGGGCGTGGCAGACTGCCTGATCCAGCGGCTCCACCGCGACCATGGGTGGCCCGTCCTCCCTCGTCGGCAGCCAGTCGAGCCACCAGAGGGATGCTGAAGGCCAGGGTCTTGCCGGAACCGGTCCGGCCCCGGCCCAGGATGTCACGGCCAGCCAGGGCATCGGGCAAGGTATCCCGCTGGATGGGGAAGGCGCTGGTCTTGCCGTCCTTGCGCAGGACGCGGACCAAGGGTTCAGGTACACCCAGCTGGTCGAAGGTCACGGGCTCCGCGGCGGGTTGTCCGGAATTGGATGAATTGGAATCGGGCATGGATGAAGCAGTCACAATGACCTTTCACAACAGGGAAGAAAACGGTACTGTCGGTCGACAGTTCGCAGGCCGCGTGCAAAGCAGAGAATGACGAATTTCGCGCAAGCGGTTTCCCCGTACTCAAAGCATTCAGGCGACAGTCAGCCGCAGCTCTTGGGCGAGCGGCCAACCTGTACACCATAGCACAGGCCCCTCACCTGTCTCAGGAGCGTACGCTCCAGACGATCAGCGATTTGGAATCAGTCGGATCAGCCTCGTCATGCGTCGTATCCTGCCGCCAGAGCCGGGCCCTGCTGGACCGCCTGACTTCGACAACCCGACCGTCGGCAGCGGCTGCGAACATACTGGACCCCTGTGACTGGTGGGAGCGCCGCAGCTGGCGCCTCAGCTGGCGATTCTCCTCTGCCAGGGCCAGGATCCTGGTCACACCGGCCAGGTTGATGGACTCGTCCTGACTCAGATGCTGGGCCTGGCCCAGCCGGTCCAGATCCCGCAGGGAGTATCGGCGCGCACCCCCCTCGGTCCGTTCCGGCACAATCAGACCCAGCCGGTCGTATTGGCGCAGGGTCTGCGGATGGATGTTGGCCAACTGCCCGACCTGGCCGACGGTGAAGACCGGCAACTCGATGTCCAATCCGGCATCATCGGCAGCATCCAGACTGATGCGCCCGGCCACCAGGCCGCGAGCGCAGGCCAGATAAATCCGCCTGGTCTCGGGATCCACCCTGACCATGATCATCACTCCTTCCCGCTGTTCGCTCCGACTTGATCCCGCGTTCGGATCGTCATATCTTCATGCGCTCACCGGCGATCCGCTCGTCGAAGTCACCGCTGGACTTGGCAAAGTCACGCATGGCCTTCTTCTGGGCCATGCCCAACCGACCGGGCATGCGGATCTCAAGCCGCCCCACCAGGTCGCCCTTGCCGCGCCGGTCCTGAACCCCCTTGCCGGCGATGCGGATCTCGTCGCCGCTGGAGGAGCCGGCCGGGATCTTGAAGGTGACGACCTGGTCGTCGATGTCCCGGGCCTGGACCTTGGCCCCCAGGGCAGCCTCGGAGACCGTCACCGGCAGGGTCATGACCAAGTCCCTGTCCTTCATGGCGAACCGCTGGCTGGGCTGGACGCTGATCTGCAGGTAGAGGTCGCCATTGGCGCCCCCGTCCCTGCCGGGCCGACCCTTGCCAGCCAACCTGATCCGCTGGCCGTTACGCACCCCAGCGGGGATATGCGTCTTGAAGCGCTTGCCGCCCACGCTCAGGGAGACCGTGGCCCCCTTGACCGCCTGACGGAAGGACAGGCCGATTTTCGAGTTGCGATCCTCACCCTTGACGGGCCTGGGCCTGCTCTCCTGGTAGGCGGTCCGACCGCCACTGCCGGCACCTCCACCGAAGGAGGAGAAGATATCAGCGAAGTCCGGCTGCCCCGAACCGTCGCCGAAACGGATGCGGGTGCTTCCAGGCGCCCCGGCCCCACCGAACATGGAGCCGAAGATGTCCGAGAACGCATCGGTGTTGAAGCCGCCCTGGCCTGAGCCTCCGGCGAACCGGGCTCCCCCCATGCCGAACTGGCGGATGGCATCGTACTTCTGACGCTGCTCCTTGTTGCTGAGCACGTCGTAGGCCTCGGAGATGTCCTTGAACTTCTCCTCGGCCTCCTTGGTCTTATTGAGATCGGGATGGTATTTGCGGGCAAGCTTGCGGTAGGCCTTGGTGATCTCCGCTTCGCTGGCGTCCTTGGAGACACCAAGGACCTTGTAATAGTCCTTGCTCAGCCATTCATTCTCAGCCATCCATGTCTCCTTTCCTCATAAGCTACGAATATATCGAATTGGAATCCGCCCTTTCGCGTGCGGCGGCGGGCAGGACCATACCCACCAGCCGCCGCATGCGAAGGCGTCGATTCAGCCTGCGGAAGGTCCGCAATCACCGTCCCTGCTACTGCCCGGGCGAGGTCACCACTACCCTGGCGGCCCGGATCACCCTGTCGCCGATCCGATAGCCTGCCTCGACAACCGTGTCAACGGTCTCTTTCTTGGCATCGGGGTCCGGCTTGTGCAGGATGGCCTCATGCTTGGTGGGGTCGAAGTCCTCGCCTTTTTCACCGAACTTCTCGACACCGAACTTCTCGAAGGTCTTGTCGATCTTCTTGGCCACGGCCTGGAAGGAGTCGTCCATCTGCCCGTGCTCCTTGATTCGGTCAATGTCATCAAGGGCCGGAAGAAGGGCGGTCAGCACATCCACGATGCCGTGCTGGCGGAAGATGTCCTGCTCCTTCTTGGCACGGTTGCGGAAGTTGACGAACTCGGCCCGCTCGCGCTGGAGGGCCTCCAGATAATCGGCGGCCTCCTTCTTGGCCTGGCCCAGAGGAGTCAGCCCGTCTGATCCCTTGTCGGTGCTCTCCTCCTTGGCCGAGTCGGCATCAGTCTTGTCATCAGCCTGAGCATCCGCTGACGACGCGTCCTTGGCGGAGGAATCCGACGTGGTCTGGCCGGCCGCCTGGCCCTCGTCTACTGCGCTCTTGTCGGCGTGATGTCCGCGAGCCGCTTCCTGCTCTGGTGTCGAGGCGGCGTCAGAGGCCTTGGCCTCGTTCCCGTCCGGTCCGCCGGCGGCGGCCGGGTCACCCTTCAGTGGCCCGGCATCATCCTTGTCGAAGGCCGACATGTCACTCGCCGTCCTTCTTCTTGTCGTCGTCGTCCACGACCTCGGCATCCACCACGTCGTCATCGGCGGACGAGGAAGAGCCTGCACCCGAGGCAGCACCGGCGGCACCTGCAGCGCCCTGAGCGCCTGCACCGTCAGCGGAGCCCTGCTGGGCGTAGAGGGCCTGGCCGATCTTCTGGGCAGAGGTCATCAGCTCGCTTTGGGCGTTCTTGATCTTGTCCATGTCCTCGCCCTTCAGAGCCTCTTTCAGAGCGTTGACCTTGTCGGTGACCTCCTTGGCCACCTCGTCGGAGATCTTGTCCTTGTTGTCGTTGACCAGCTTTTCGGTCTGGTAGGCAGCGGACTCGGCGGCGTTGCGGGTGTCGGCATCCTCACGACGCTGCTTGTCCTCGGCCTCGTGAGCCTCGGCCTCCTTGACCATGCGATCAATCTCGTCCTTGGGCAGGGCGGAGCCACCGGTGATGGTCATGGACTGCTCCTTGCCGGTGCCCTTGTCCTTGGCGGAGACGTGCACAATGCCGTTGGCGTCGATGTCGAAGGTGACCTCGATCTGAGGAACGCCACGCGGGGCCGGAGCGATGCCGGTCAGCTCAAAGGTCCCCAGAGGCTTGTTGTCGCGGGCGAACTCACGCTCGCCCTGGTAGACCTGGATCAGCACGGAGGGCTGGTTGTCCTCGGCGGTCGAGAAGACCTCGGACCGCTTGGTGGGGATGGCGGTGTTGCGGTCGATCAGCTTGGTCATGATGCCGCCCTTGGTCTCGATGCCCAGGGAGAGCGGGGTCACGTCGATCAGCAGCACGTCCTTGCGGTCGCCCTTGATGACGCCGGACTGCACGGCAGCACCGACAGCCACGACCTCATCGGGGTTGACGGTCTGGTTGGCTTCCTTGCCGCCGGTCAGTTCCTTGACCAGGTCCTTGACGGCGGGCATACGGGTGGAGCCGCCGACCAGCACCACATGATCGATGTCCTGAACCGAAATGCCGGCATCGTGCAGCACGTTGTTGAAGGGCGTGCGGCAGCGGCCCAACAGGTCGGAGGTCATCTCTTCGAAGTGCGCCCGGGTCAGGGTCTCGTCCAGGTGGACCGGGGTCCCGTCGGGGGTCATGGCCAGGTACTGCATGGAAATGCTGGTGGACGAGGAGGAGCTCAGCTCCTTCTTGGCCTGCTCGGCGGCCTCCTTGAGCCGCTGCAGGGCGATCTTGTCCTTGGACAGATCGACGTTGTACTTGTTCTTGACCTCGGTGACCAGCCAGTCGATGATCTTCTGATCCCAGTCATCGCCGCCCAGCTTGTTGTCGCCGTTGGTGGCCTGGACCTGGATGGTGGAGAAGCCGTCGTCATCCTTGCCGATCTCCAGCAGGGAGACATCGAAGGTGCCGCCGCCCAGATCGAAGACCAGGATGCGCTCATCCTCCTTGCCCTTCTCCAGACCGTAGGCCAGAGCTGCAGCGGTGGGCTCGTTGATGATACGCAGGACGTTCAGACCGGCGATCTTGCCGGCATCCTTGGTGGCCTGGCGCTGAGCGTCGTTGAAGTATGCAGGGCAGGTGATGACCGCGTCAGTGACGGGTTCGCCCAGGTAGGACTCGGCATCCCTCTTGAGCTTCATGAGGATCTGGGCCGAAATCTCCTGCGGGGTCCACTTCTTGCCGTCGATCTCGACGGACCAGTCGGTGCCCATGTGACGCTTGACCGAGCTGATGGTCCGGTCCACGTTGGTGACCGCCTGGCGCTTGGCCACCTCACCGACCAGAATCTCGCCGGACTTGCTGAATGCCACCACCGACGGCGTGGTCCGCGCGCCCTCAGCATTGACGATTACGGTGGGCTCGCCGCCCTCCAGGGTTGCAATGCAGGAATTTGTGGTTCCCAGATCGATGCCAACTGCACGTGCCATACTCGTTACCTCCTGATGAAATGGGGCGTAGGGTCTGACCCCGCACCTCGACGTTCACGTTCTCCGCTCGCGCTTCGTTCGTGGTCCCGATGGCCGACTTCCGTCGACCCGGACAAGCAGCCATCATGACCACTCCGAAACTTGAGCCTACATCACTCAACTTCTTCTGGCAAATATTATTCCCATTATCAAGAACGCTACTGAAAAACGAGCAAATACCGGGATGGCAGGAGTCCGGCTCACCCTTTCTGCATAATCCCGGCAAGTGCGCGGACACGGGCCATATCGAACACCTTGTCAGCACTCACTGCTTGCCCATGTTCATCAGCCAATGGAACGCGCCAATTGGGGTATTCATCGACTGTGCCAGGCTGATTCTGCGAACGAGCCTCGCCCACTCCATCAACCAACGCAGCGACCTTGAGCAGGCAGGGGGACTCGGCAATGGCACGGTGCATAGCCTGCACAATTTCCTGCATATGGCCGTCCTCATCACTGGCAGCTGCCTTATCCAACCAGCCATGGTCCTGCAGAAAGCGCAGCATGGCCGCATGCTCCTGCTTGGCGGCATGTTCAAAACTGGCGGGCGACGTGTTCAGCAGGTGCAGCTTCTCTCTGAGTCGCACATGCTCATAACGAAGATATCCAGCCGTGGGAGGCAGATCATGCGTAGTCACGGCCGCCAATGCACACTGACGGTACTGTGCCGGATCTGTAAACCGTCCATCTTGCTGCTCAAACCACTCAATGACGGTGCCCAGAATGCCACGTTCAGCCAGAGCCTGCGAAGCGTAACGGGGAACGACACCCAGATCCTCCCCGATGACCATCCCCCCGGAACGAGTCGCTTCAATGGCCCAGACCGCCAGCATGGCATCCTGATCATAGGACACGTAGGCTCCCTGGCTCGCAGGCAACCCGTCAGGAATCCACCAAAGTCGGAACAAGCCCAAGGCATGATCGATGCGGACGGCCCCGCAATGAGCGAACATGGCATGGACCAATTGCCTATAGGCCAGAAACCCGGTTCGCTGCAAGCTCATCGGGTCAAGCGGCGGCTGCATCCAATTCTGCCCCTGCTGATTGAAATCATCTGGCGGGGCGCCCACCGTGGCACCGGATGCATAAGATTCCGGATGGGTCCAGACATCGGCTCCAAGAGGATTGACACCAACAGCCATGTCTTCCATCAGACCAATAGCCATGCCAGCATCCCGGGCAGCCCTCTGCGCCCGTTCCAGCTGCTGATCAGCAACCCATTGCATCCAGACATAGAAATCGAAGTCGTCATGATGCTCCTGCAGCAGGTTACTGACGGCGACAGAATCCGGGCCGAGTCTATGAAACCATGAGTCGGGTCCGGACTCAGGTCTGCCCCAGCATTGGTATGCCAAGCACCACAAGGCGAAGTCCTTGAGCTCAACGCCACCGGAATCAATAAACTGTTCCAGCTGTCCAGCACGTTCCTGACTCAGCTCACCCTTGTCATAGATGATCCGCAAGGCTGCCTCTTTGCACTTCCAGCTATGATCCCTGTCAATGACGTCGGGATTGGTGTCATCCATTGATACCTGTTTCAGGAGCGCACGGATACCATGCTTATCCCCTGCCGACAGATTCTGGTATTCGTCGATCAGCTCAGGTCGAATATAGAGGGGATTGATAAACACACGAGAGGCCGGGAAATACGGCGAAGGCGTCATTGGAGGCACTGGCTCGGCGGCATGGATGGGATTTATCAGCATGAAATCAGCCTTGGTCTTATCAGCAGCATCCACAAGAAGCCTACGTAGATCCCCGAAATCGCCGACACCCCAGGATTGCGGCGAGCGCACCGAATACAGCTGAACCATCCAGCCCCATCGTGGATGCTCGGCAACCGCAGCCGGCAGATCAATATGTCCCGGCGCAGCAATCACCGTCGACACTGCGCTCCGCATGCCGTCCGATACGGTGAGCTCGTGGTACCCAATCGGAATCCTGCCGTCCAAAACCAGAAAGAGGGATCGACCGTCATCCGGGCCGCCTCCCGACGTGATGACCAGCGACGATGATTGATCTGTTCCGTCCTCGAGCTTCAACGAAGCTCGCACGGAACCTGCAGCTGCACGAAGCGGCACCCTGACAGCATTGCCCACGGTCTGCACGATGGTCGGCGGACACAGCTGTTCATTCCGGTCACGAAGTATGCGCTTCAGCGATAGATCGATCTGAGCATCGCTCTTGGCGGGAACGCCCATTGCCCCCAGCACCCTGACGAGCACATCGGCATCTATATGCTGCAATTCGCCTTGCTGATCCTCATATTCAGCAGCGACACCGCACAAAGCGGCAAGACGTGCCAATGCGCCTGTAGTGTCAGGCAATGACTGCACTGCTTTCGCACTCATGATTCGACCTCATTCCACCCTGCGCAACGTGTACCTTCCTGGCGTCCCAATGGCATTACCCCCGGACCGTCGCCCCGTGACATAGTTGATCTCCTTTGCTTACTTTGGCAGCAGGTCGAATACCGGGAGCAATCGCACGAGGTTCAACGGCCACCAAGATTGTTCTTGCAATCGTTGTCATTCCTTAATTGGCATTGCATCGCCTTTTCATTTACATCCGAGTCAATTTGATGGAATCGTATACATGTTTATGTATACAGGTATTTCACGGCCATCAGGATTGCGAATTGCCGGTCCGATACCTGTCAAGGGTGGGTTTCTGGATCGGCGTATGGAGCATGACAAGTGTTCCATACCCTAGAACCACGAGAAGAAAAAGCCCCTGGGGAAGACGAAGCCAGCAGACGGCCAAAAGCAGTAAATACGCCAAGTCCATGACGACCAAAGCCGCTGTGCGCGGCCAATTGACAACGCCAATGACCAGTGCATTCAGCATGGTCCTCAGGACAGTATTTTCAAAACCGGCTTGCAGCGACCAGACCCATTCGAAGACGATGGCCCATAGCAGCCCCAGGGCGAATCCAGGTATCAGCAAGAGGGGTACGCGCACCAGGAGCCATCCGCATATCAGCAGGCAACCGATCGGACCCAATATCAGCCATATGCACGTGGACTGCATAAATTCCACTCGAAAGGCATGGAAAAAATCGGCAGTTACATGGCCTCGCCCCTGAAGGGACCTTCGAGCAGCGTAATGTCCTGCCGACAAAGCCGCACCAATGGTAACCAAGGGCAGGCCCGTAACCAGCATGAGCATGTTGATCCAGATGGCATCCGCCAGATCCGACAATCCGCGCATCAACCCTGAATCGGGAGAGAGAAAACCCATCAAACCTCCATGCAATGATGCTCAGCACGGGAGCCCGCCAGGGAAGAAGATCCGGGCAGGCCCCCGTGTCTGAAACATCGGCCTACCCCTTCACTGCTCCGGCAAGCACACCTTTGATTATGTACTTCTGGCAAATCAGATAGAAGATAACAATCGGGATGATTGCCAACACCAGGCATCCCATCATGGCACCCATATCCACACTGCCATAACCGCCTTTTAGATACTGAATGGCTATGCTCATCGTTTTGAACCTGCGCATGTCCAAGGTCAAATATGGCAAGAGGAAGTCATTCCATATCCACATAGCCTCGAGGATGGCGACTGAAACGATCGAGGGCCGCATGATTGGCACCACGATTCCAAAGAAAGTACGTGGAATACTTGCTCCATCAATCATGGCTGACTCCTCCAGCTCCCGGGGAATGCCCTTGATGACGCCGGTGAAAATGAAAACGGCCAGACCAGCGCCGAATCCAAGATAGACAAGGCACAATCCCCAAGGTGTATTAAGTCCCAGCATGTCCGCCAGCTTGGACAGCGTAAACATGACCATCTGGAAGGGCACGACCATGTTGAACAGGAACAGGACATACAAGGTTCTGGCCGCCCAATTATCGACGCGGACGATCCACCATGCACACATGGAGGTGCAGATCAGAATCAACAGCACCGATCCAACCGTAATGAGCACCGTCCATCCAAAACTGGCAATCAAGTCGGTCCGTTCGATGCCACGCCGGTAATTCTCCAAACCAACGAATGCCCTACCTACAGGTATCGAGAAGGCATTGCGCGATATATATGCCTTGTTTTTGAAGGAATTGACCAGCACCAGCACAAGAGGAAACACCCACAGTATGGATACCAGAGTGAAAAAGACGCTCCATAAGCCGGATCTTTTCGTTTTCTCACTCATGCCGTCACCTCCTTGCTGGTGGTAAGCCGGTTCTGTATCAGCGCAATCAACGCCACGATAACGAAGAACACCACCGCCTTCGCCTGCCCGACGCCCTCAAACCCGGTCCTGCCATAAAACGTCCGGTAAATGTTCAGCGCCAGAAGCTCAGAGGTGTTCGAAGGCGCGCCATTGGTCAATGCCAGGTTCTGATCGAACATCTTGAACCCGTTGGTCACTGTCAGGAAGGTGCACACAGTTATCGACGGCATCATCAGGGGTAGCGTAATCAACATCAGCCGTTGCCGACTATTGGCACCATCGACCGAGGCGGCTTCCAGCACATCACCGGGAAGAGCCTGCAGACCGGCAATATAGATGATCATCATGTATCCGATTTGCTGCCAGCAGTACAGGAGCACCATTCCCCAGAATCCGTACATTCCCGAGTAGGTGATGGATCGGCCCCATCGGGAGAGCACGCCGTTGAGCAGCAGCAGCCAAATGTATCCAAGAACGATGCCGCCGATCAGGTTCGGCATGAAGAAGACGGAGCGGAACACATTCGCCCCTCGAATCGCCTTTGTCAGCATGTAGGCCACCGCGAATCCAGCTACGTTGACAACAACAGTCGTCACTATGGTGAAAGCGACGGTATAGACCAAAGCGTGCCAGAATTCCCCGTCAGCCAGCGCTGCACGGTAATTGGTCAACCCGATGAATCGTGCATCAGTCACCGTAGTAAAACGACACAGGCTCAACCACACACCCATAAGAAAGGGGACAATAAATCCGACTATGAAGGCCACTACTGTGGGCACGGTAAAAAGGACCCACCAACGCCGTATCGATCTGACTACCATGGGTCGTCCATTCCTTCCCCGACTCCATCCAAGCCCGCCATGACCATTCCTCAGAAATTCGGACAAGTCCATGACGGGCAGCTGCTCATTTCAGCAAGCGAATGGAAGAGCCGACGCTCTATATATCAGGCCTGACGATTGGCCTGATACTCCTTGGCCCAATTGTCTACGAACGCCGACTTGACCTTATCCCAGTTGCCGGTGCCCTGAGCGTACTCCAGAAGGGCGTTGCCCAGGTCATTCTTCCACTGCTCGGAGGGCATCATGGTGAAGTTCCAGCTAACCTGGGTCTTGCCGGACTTGGAGTCTTCGACTGCCTCCTGAACCAGAGGATTGTCGGATTTTACATCATCAAAGCTCTTGAAGGGGGTGGTAAAGCCCATGTCGCTGCTCATGGCTTTCTTGCCCTTTTCGGAGGTTATCATCCAAGCCAGGAATTTCTCCGTCGCCTGCTGATCATCCTTGGAGGCCTTCTTGTTGATGCACCAGTAATTCTCCGAACCTGTCGCCAGACCCTGATCCTTCTCGCCGGGAGCGCCGATGTAGATGGGCATCATGCCGATCTGATCCTTGGACATACCTGCTTTCTCCAAATCAGTCCATGCCCAGGTTCCGTTCTGATATAGAGCGGCCTCTCCAAGAGCAAATTCCGAATTGGCGTCATCACCGGTCTTGGAGCTCAGCTGCTTGGGATCAGTGGTGGAATCCTTCAGATAAAGATCGAAGATTTGCTTGAACTGAGGCAGATAAGTTCCCTTGACGGATTCTGGCTGAGTGGTGATCTTATCTTCCTTGAGTTCGTAATAGAGAGGAATATTGGCCAAATGCGTCTTGAAGCGCCAATCGGAGCTAGAGTCGAACCCCGCCGAGGTAAAGGCACCCTTGACGCCAAGCTCATCCTTGTGCTGCTGAATGCCATCAGCAACCGCCTTGAGCTTGTCAAATGAATTTATCTCCTTCACGGACTTGACCTTGGCATCAGACAACTTCATGTACTTGCCCATGATGTCTTTGTTGTAAATCAGCCCATAGGTCTCCATGGCATAAGGAACTCCCAGGACCTGCTGACCGTCATCCGACTTGAGCGCCAGGTCTTGATTGGTCAGCTGGCGATACACTTCGCTTTTGGACATGTCTGCCGTATAAGACTTCCAACTGGCTAGGCCCACGGGCCCATTCACCTGGAATAAGGTCGGAGCCTGTGATTTGGCCATCTCCGACTTCAGCGTCTGTTCGTATGTATTGGAAGCCGCCGTTTGCACATCAACCTTGACGCCGGTTTCCTTGGTATATTCTTCAGCGATCGCTTTCCACTGGTCCGCTGCTTCTGGTTTGAAATTCAGGAAGAAGACCTTGCCAGCGGCTGTCTTACCACCATCAGCCGATTGAGCCGATCCGCAGGCGCCCAAGGCTCCGGCGGACAAAGTCAGAGCCGCCAATAGACCAATTCCCTTGGTTATCGTATGATTCATCATCGAACCTTTCTTTCTTGTTCAGTCGAATTCCTCGCTGTCACTTGTGTCCAGCCAGCGACTCGTACCGAACTGAAATTCGACCTACTTCTATTGTCCACAAAAAAAGGAAAAATGCAAACGATAGCAATCAGGGATGGCAGAATACGGTTCACCAAGTCATTCCATCAAAATCTTCGTCCAATGATTCGGCTCAACATGAATCTTTTGAGCCAACAAGACGCAGCATTCTCTATAATTCAACCGTTGTCATCTACGCGCCACCTTTTCATACGGTGGCATCAACAGCGTTCGTGCGATCGATTCCAAAAGCGGTATAAAGATTGCAAACTCGCTATTTCCCAGATATCACATCTATGACAGATTAGATCTGCGTCCTGGGTTCTATAATAAAGATGAAGTAGATGAAGAAGGAAATTGCTATCGTTATCTATAAGGTAAGAGGGCAAGCTCCGTCACATCGAACTGGATCATGGAGGAGGATTCGAATGAGGTGCTGCACCATAACGGCATCCCCAGCGGACGCCTCCTCTTCGGCAATCGGAGGCGCCCAGTGAAATCCACCATCCAGGACGTTGCCAGGAAAGCTGGCGTATCGGTCTCCACCGTATCCCGATCTTTCACTCGTCCACAGCTGGTTTCCGCGAAAACCCGCGCAAAAGTCCTTAAAATCGCCAGCCAGTTGGACTTTAGCATATCAAGATCGGCAGCAGCGCTGAAGTCAGGACAATCCATGCGCATTGCCATGCTCATAAGCGACAGTGTGACCAAATGGTTCAACAGCCTTGTCTTCGCGGGCCTCAATGACGTTCTTCAACAATCGGGCTACGATATCTCCATTTACACAATGAATACATTTGAAGCACGCAGCCGATTTTTCTCCGATTTGCCGGTTCGCCGGAACGCGGATGCAGTAGTGGTTTGTTCATTCAACATAGAACCGGATGAAATCGCCAGGCTGGGAAACATGGATGTGCCTATCGTAGGCATCAACATCCCGGCCATCAAGGAATTTGACGCAGCCGTTTATATCGACGATCACGACTCCATGCGTCTGGCTGTCAACCATCTGATCGGCCTAGGCCATCGACGAATAGCATTCATTAGGGCAGGGCACGGTTCGCCCTTCCGCTATAGGGCTGACGAGCGGCTTGAAGGCTTTATGGATGCCTGTCGCAGGGCGGACATTCAGGATGAAGCCACGGCCATACAATGTCCTCTCGGGCAGGATGTCTACAACTCAGCCTTGTCCCAACTCCTGGCGCTGGAACCAGCGCCGACAGCTGTATGCTTCCAAACTGATGAATTGGCTATACCAATTCTCTACCGTCTTCATCGCTATGGCCGAGAAGTTCCTGACGATCTATCCGTTATCGGTTTTGACGACAGCACCTACAGCGACGCAATCGGACTGACCACCATACAACAGGATCCTTACGCCATGGGCCGGGCGGCAGCAGACAAGATACTCAGCCTGATCACCGGAAAGGACGCTGGGGAACTTTACCAAATGTTCCCCACGCACCTGATCCTCAGGGATACAACCAAACCTCCCCGGTGACCTTCCTGCAATCGTCAGGCCCCGCTTATCTGCGTGTCCCTGGCATCCAAATCCGGGTCAGATAATCCTCCACTGCCCGATCGGAACTGAAAGAGCCACATCGGGCGATATTGAGTATGGCTTTGCGAGCCCACTGATCGGGCTGTCTGTATGCTTGGTCAATCCTGCGCTGAGCATCCATGTAGGCTCCGAAGTCAGCCATGACCATGAATTGATCGTGCTTCAGCCAATCCTGGACAAGCTTGCGATAAGTATCACGATCACCATGCGAAAAGGCTCCTGATGCCACCATATCAATAGCAGCTCTCAGACGAGCATCCTTGTCATAATATGCCATAGGAGCATATCCCTCAGCATCCAAAGCATGCACCTGATCCACGTTCAGCCCGAAAGCAAAGAAGTTCTCTGCACCCACCTTCTCGCGTATCTCCACATTTGCCCCGTCCAAAGTTCCGACAGTCAGAGCCCCATTGAGCGCGAATTTCATGTTGCTTGTTCCACTGGCCTCCTTGCCGGCCTGCGAAATCTGCTCATCAAGGTCAGTGGCGGGAATCAGGTGTTCTGCCATGCTGATGTTGTAGTTTGCCGGGAAATACACCTTAAGCAGTCCATCGGTCCTTGGATCCGCATTGATGACTCTGGCCACATTGTTGATCAGCTGGATGGTCAGCTTGGCCATGGCGTAACCAGGAGCTGCTTTTGCACCGAAAATAACCGTTCTTGGTTGCACCCGATCATTGTCGGATCTTCCGGCGATCATATCGGCGTAATCAGCAATAACGGCCAGTATTTTCAACGACTGCCGCTTGTACTCATGCAGGCGCTTGACCATGACATCGAACATGGTTGAGGGGTCGGGGCTGAAGCCATACCGTCGTTGAGCGTAGAGAGCAAAATCCCTTTTATTGTCATCCTTGACGCGTATGAAGCGCGCCACGAAGTCGTCATCATCGGCCAGCGGTTCCAAACCAGACAGCTTGGAAAGGTCGGCAACCCAAGAATCAGTTCCCAAACCTTCCGTAATCAGATCCGAGAGCCGCGGATTGGCCAATCGCATGAAGCGTCTAGGAGTCACTCCATTGGTTACGTTGGTGAATTTGCCGGGATAAACTGTGTGAAAGTCCCTGAGCGTGACCTCTTGCAGAAGTCGGGAATGCAGTTGTGCAACACCGTTGACCTTGGTGGACCCAACCGTAGCCAGATAGGCCATGCGGATTGTAGGATCCTCACCTTGCGTGATGATACGCATGGCATCAATCCGCTCCTGATCAACCTGTTCGTCCCTCAAATATTTGACAAAATCAGCATCGATGCGCTCGATGATCTCCATATGCCTGGGCAACAATTCCGCAAGAAGCGAGCGCGGCCACTCCTCCAAAGCCTCTGGCAAGAGGGTATGACAAGTATAGTTGAAAGTCCTCTGTGTGATTTCCCACGCCTGCGTCCATTCATAGCCGAAGTCATCCAAAAGGATGCGCATCAGTTCGGCGATGCCAATGACCGGATGCGTATCGTTCAACTGGAAGCAAATATGATCAGGCAGAGTGCTCAGATCAGGATGATCCTGACCATGGTAGAAGGTCGCTATGGCATCGCCCAAGGATGCAGCGACAAAGAAATACTGCTGCTCTAATCTGAGACGCTTGCCGTCCGCAGTGGAATCCTCGGGATAAAGGATCGCGCTGATGGTATTCGCTCGCACCTGAGCCTGTACCGCACCGCCATAGTCTGACTGGTTGAAGCGTTGCAGATCAAAGCCGTCATATGCTTCAGACTGCCAGAGACGAAGCGTATTTATACGCCCGGATGCATAACCAGGGATCGGATAGTCATAAGGAACCGCCTGAACCGACCAGGCCGGGCGCCAAACCCTGTGGCCATCCTGCCCCGTAACCTGTCCTCCAAAAGCAACCCGTTGCGCTCTCTCCATCTGTCGATATCCCCAGGCATCGCCGGCAGACAACCAGTCATCGGGCTTTTCCGACTGTCTGCCATTTGCATCGAAGACCTGCTCGAATATGCCATAGCGGTACCGAATACCATACCCGATGGCCGGCAGATCAAGCGAGGCCAAAGAATCCATAAAGCAGGCTGCCAGTCTGCCCAATCCGCCGTTGCCCAAACCGGGCTCATGCTCTGCTTCGATGACGTCATCGGGGTCAAAACCCAATTCCCGCATGGCTTCATTAAATTGATCAGTCATCCCTGCGTCCAGAAGAGCATTGGGCAATTGCCGCCCCAGCAGATACTCTGCGCTCAAGTAGCCCACAGTCCTGGTCGTGCCTTCGGCCATGCGTCGATTGCTGCACTTCCAAGATGTTGCCATACGATCGCGTACCAGCTGAGAAGCTGCTTGATAAATCTGAACCGGCGATGCTGCAGCCTCATCGACTCCCCAGCGTTGAACCAGTCGTTTGCGAACCCCCTCAGCAAACTCGGCTGCTGATATTGATGCTCTTGGCTCAGTCAATTCCGTCATTGGGCAGTTCCTCCATTCTCGCCATTGATGCCAAACCTCGCCTCGGCCCGGTCTGCTTTGACAGTGGCCTTCCCCGTCCTTGCCCGGAAAGGCCATTACCAACACCGAATCGCCATCAATGACATAGCGCCAAGCGACTACTTGTATTGCACACGTTATCATAATAAGAAACTTGTTTGCCTGCAAATCATTACTCAGCCTTTACGATCACTGGAGAAACAGCAACTATCCTTCAATCTGCGGCAAGTCTTAGAGACGAAGAGATGACATATATTAATGACACCGTTTGCAATTCAAAATCAGCTCTACTGTCACAAAATCCTCCGATGATGCAGACAGGCAGACTGAGGCTCCTGCTCAGCACATACCGTCCGCGGTATTGCAACCAGGCTAGCCAAACAGCCTGTCGGAGGAATGAAAATGGTCCCCGGGCCTAAGAAAGCAGCCCAGGGACCATGGAGGAATTGCAGTTTCAGCCCTTTACAGCACCAGCCAACACTCCACTGATGATGTACTTCTGACAGATCACATAAAAAATGACTATGGGAATGATAGCCATGACCAGACATCCCATCATCGCTCCCATGTCGACAGTCCCGTAACCGCCTTTGAGATATTGCACTGCAATGCTGATGGTCCGATATTTCCGCAGGTCCAAGGTCAAATAGGGCAGCAGGAAGTCATTCCAGATTCCCATGGCTTCCAGAATCGCCACTGACACTATGGAGGGTTTCATGATGGGCACAACAATCTCAAAAAAGGTCCTGGGGACACTCGCCCCGTCAATCATGGCCGACTCCTCCAGCTCTTGGGGGATTCCCTTGACCACTCCGGTGAATATGAACACCGGAAGTCCGGAGCCGAACCCAAGATATATGATCCACAGGCCCCAAGGCGTGTTGAGCCCTATAATGTCGGCCATCTTGGACAGGGTGAACATCACCATCTGGAAGGGAACGATCATGTTGAAGAGGAAGACCAGATACAGCGATTTTGCCGTACGATTGTTCACCCGGACGATCCACCAGGCACACATCGAAGTACATAGCAGAATCAGTGCGACAGATCCTACCGTTACCACTACCGTCCATCCAAAACTGGCAAAGAAGTTGGTCTGTTCAATGCCCTTTCGGTAATTGTCGAGGCCCGCGAACATGTCGCCCAGCGGAAGGGAGAAGGCATCATGAGTGATATAGACTTTGTCCTTGAAGGAATTGATACCCACCAGCACTATCGGGAATACCCACAGTAGGCACACCAGTGTGAAGAACAGTGTCCACCAGCCTGAATGTTTGGCTTTGGCACTCATGCGGTTACCTCCTTGCGAGCGGTAAGCCTGTTCTGCAGGATAGCGACAAGGGCCACGATGACGAAGAAAATAACCGCCTTGGCCTGGCCTGCTCCCTCGAACCCAGCCCGTCCGTAAAATGTCCTATAAATGTTCAACGCAACCAGTTCTGAAGAATTGGACGGTGCTCCATTGGTCAGAGCCAAATTCTGATCGAACATTTTAAAGCCATTGGTGATCGACAAAAACGTACAAACGGTTATTGATGGCATCATCAGCGGAATGGTGATATGGAACAGGGTCTGGGCGCCGCTTGCTCCATCAACCGATGCAGCTTCGATGACATCACCGGGCAGGGTCTGCAACCCGGCGATGTAGATAATCATCATGTAACCGATCTGCTGCCAGCACATCAGCAATACCATTCCCCAGAATCCGTACGTACCTGAAAAGGTGATGGACTTACCCCAATGCTGGAGGACACCGTTGAGCAACAGCATCCAGATATAGCCGAGCACGATGCCACCTATCAGATTGGGCATGAAGAAGATCGACCGGAAAAGATTCGCTCCCCTTATCGCCTTCGTTAGCAGACTGGCGATCGCGAAGGCACACACATTGACGATTACCGTAGTGACCACCGTAAACAAGGCCGTGTACCACAAAGCATGCCAGAATTCAGGATCCGATATGGCTGCAGCGTAGTTTTTCGTTCCTATGAAATTGGCCTCTGCAATAGTCGTGAAACGACATAGACTCAGCCAAATCCCCAATATGAAGGGGATGACGAATCCAATCACGAATGCCACAAACGTAGGCAAGACGAACAAGGCCCACCAACGGGAAATCGTCTTGCCGGCCATCGATATCATTATCAACCTCCGAGACAGAATCCAATGATTCATCCATACCGGTGCGCATCCCGCCGAACAGACATCCCGTGTTCGCGCGGCATGCGTACCGTGTATATCCTTTACTCATGCACAACCGCGCCAGTTCCACTCCGATTACGGCGCAGTCAAGCTTCCCTCACGACTTGTGAACCGTGTTGTACTCGGATGTCCACCCATCGACGAAGGACGATTCAACCTTGGACCATGGTCCAGTCCCCTGTGCGTATTCCAACATCGCATCGGCCATGGTCAAAGCCCATTGAGCCGTGGGAAGCGGGCGGATGACCAAGTCATAACAGTTCCGCTTGGCATAAACATCATTGGCACGCAGTATGGGATTCTTCGTTTTGAAACCCGCCTTGGCATAGGATTTGAAAGGAGTCTCGAAGCCCATGGTGTCAGTGACGATTTTTCTGGCTCCATCGTTATCGAGCATCCAGTCCAGAAACTTCTTGGTAGCGTCTTTGTCTTTTTGCGAGGCTTTGCTGTTAATGGCGAAATAGTTGGAGCTGATCGTTAACCCGGAGTTTTCCTCACCCGGGATTCCCATATACAGCGGAAAAACTCCCATATCCTTATCCGAGACTTTCTTGCCGCGCAGCTGTGGATACGCCCACGATCCCATCTCGATGAAAGCCGCATCACCAAGCGCAAATTCCGAAATAGCATCGTCCAGGGTCGCGCCTGAAAGCTGTGTTGGCGCAACCGTCTCGTTCTTGATCATCAAATCGAATATCTTCTTGAGATTAGGCACATACTTGCCCGATACCTTTGAAGGAATCACCGTCGTGTTCTGATCTCGATATTCGTAAAACACCGGTATATGCGGCAGCATGTCGCCGTACCTAGGCCGTGAACTGGCCTCGAATCCAGCAGAGGTGAATGCTCCTTTGATGCCTAGATCGCTTTTATGAGCCTGAATCTCTTCGACCATTTTTTTGAGAGCATCAAATCCTCGGACTTCCTGTTCGGAGTGAATGCTCGCCCAGTCTGCGGCGAAATATTTTTTCAGAATCGCACGATTGTAGATAATGCCATACCGGTCAAGCACAAAAGGAATGGCCTTGACTGTATCGCCATCTTTGAGCACATAATCACGGTTCTGCAGATCCTTGTACATGCGCGTCCCGGAAAGATCATCGCAATAATCCACCCAGTTGGGAAAGTCATTGTTGTCCAGGCCAATAAGCGTCGGTGCATTTGTCTTGGCGAGTTCGCTTTTCAGGGTTTGTCCATAATTGCCTGGGGAAGCGGTCGTAATATCGAATGGTATGCCTGTATCCTTAGTGAACAGCTTTCCTAGCTGGACGAACTGTTCATTGTTTTCGCCTTTCTGATTCATGTAGTAGACCCGACCTTGCGAGCTGCTACTGGATCCTGTTCCTCCACAACCCGAGAGAACGCCCATTGTGAGTACCGCGGCTGCGATTACGGCCGTCGTTTTCCTGACTGTATTCATGCCTTCCTCCATTGGAAGCCTTGACTCATCATCACATCCTGTGTGCATGCTTAGCATAAGCGCTTAAGCAATTGTTATCAGCCTCAACGATGTTCCCCGTCATCGCATACGCCTTTACCGTTCCACAACCATCATCTCCTTACCGTATTTGATATCCAAGCATTCGAGAGTTTGAGAGAACCGTCGGTTACGAACATACCGACGGACCCACCGCTGGACCGGTACATTCTGGTGCTCAAGGCCACCCCGTCAATGTATAAGGTGGCAATCGTATCGTCCACAACGACTTGCAAGTGATGGGTGCTGCCTGCATCCAGGCGCACAGGTCTGGTCAGACCTATATTCATAGTGTTGAACCAGGGAAAGTTCGGACTTCCCTCAAACGTGCATCGGTTCTCGTCAACCTTGCACAGGAACTGATAGCCTGCTTCGGTCTCCGGATCCTCCTCCAAGACGACCCCGAAGGAGCGAGTGGAAGGGGCGAATCTGACATCGGCTTCAAAGGCAAAAGGACTGCCAAGATGGTCGGCAATCCTATGTTGCACTCTGCCATCGTCACCTTGCATGGCAAAGTCATCGATGGGCTTCCGATCGACAAAACCGTCCCAGAGCGTATTGACTGGCTTAACGCCTAAAGTATGATCCGGCCGCTGGAAGATTTCATGAGGCACGAATGTGCCGCCCCATTCATAATTGCCAGTGTCCTGATCCCCTTCCTTGGTCCCAACCCAGCCGAACAGTATACGATGGCCGTTCAGTGCGAAGGTTCGTGCGGCATAATATGCGCTTCCTTCCAGACCGTCGTCCGGCGGCTGCAGCCAAGGCCCGTTCAAGCTCCTCGACATCCTATAGGTCATCCCGTGCCTATCGCTGTACTCGGTGACTATGTGATACCACCAGTCTCCCATTTTGAACAGGTCCGGCATCTCGTGCATCGTATACAAGTCCGGGGCCCAAAAATCGCCCTCGAATTTCCAGTTCACGAAATCCGGCGATGAAAAGCAGACTGTCCTGCCGGTTCGTCTTGTCTTCGGACCGGGCTGTCGAGCGCCCAGCAAGACCAGATACCGGTCTTGCTCATCATCCCTGGTCACCCAAGGATCTCTCCAATCAGAAGGGTCATACCCATCTTGAGGCAGGAAGGGCAATGGTTCGCCCACTTTGCGCCAGTGATACAGGTCGCTGCTGACAGCATGCATCGGAACCTGAGAAAGCCCTCCTTCGTTCTCGATATTTCTGTTGTAGCCGGTGTAAATGATGTGGTAGCGATCATCGACTTTGCAAACAGAGCCGGCATAAATGAACTGATCCTGATCATGCTCACCACCGTGTGGGATTACCACGCCATGATCTTCATAATGGATGAAGTCCTTTGTAGTAACCAGGGACCACCCGAACGGCTTTCCTAACGGCTCAGGATCCCTATCGTCGCGTTGGTGGAAGATGTAAAAGGTGTCGCCCTCGCCGAAAGGCATACAATCCCCCACCCAATATCCCGGGGCTTGATAGTATAGCGTGTTCACTGAGTCAATCCAATCTGTTCTTGTCGTTTCGATCAGCCGTGATCGATGAATCTGCGATTATTCTCCCTTGTTTAATCGCTTAAGCACTATCCAGAATAGCTGCTTCCCTGTTTTTGTCAAATCACGGTCCAGCCTGTCGCAGGCGGATGTGTTGCTGAGTGCAAGGCCTACTTATTAAGTAAAACCGTCAGCGCGCCGGCACGGCAATAGAGCGCCTGACCACTGAGGGGCAAGAGACATGCACCGGCTGATATTCCTGCAAATCCTTGGGCCCTGGTCTTACAGCGGGGACACTTTCCGCATCCTTTGAGTGTTTCCTGTCCGACGACGGCTCAAGCAGCATGCGCACTCCAAGTACACCGAGATCGTATTGGGGAAGAGCCACGGTTGTCAGGCCAGGATGAAGGTGGGCCGCAATCACTTCCTGGTTGTCGAACCCAACGACCGAAAGATGATCGGGAACACGCACTCCACGCTCCCTCAAAGCGTCGTACAGGCCCATGGCCGTTCTATCGTTATGGCAGAATACCGCAGTAGCCCCTGTCTTCATCAGCGCGTCCACCGCTCCATACCCACCCTCTTGATCGGCCTTGGCAAGAATCACCAAGGAGGGGTCGAAGGAAATCTGCGCCTGTTCCAATGCCTGACGATATCCCCGCAAACGCCCAACCGAAGCAGGTGAAGATTCCGACTGATTGATGAACGCTATCCGTTTATGACCCGCAGCAATGAGCAGATTGGTTGCGGTCAAACCACCCTGTACCTCATCTGGCACGACTGCCGGGTATGTACTGTCACGGTCATAGCAATTTACCAGAACCGAATTGACCTGCCTTAATTCTTTAGGAGGGACTACTTCGTGATGCACCCAACTGGAATAGACGATGCCTTCAACCTGCCTCTCCAGCATGAATGAAAGCGCGCTGTGCTCTATACGCGAATCGCCGTTGGTATCGACCACCAACAGTATTTTGCCATTGCGCCAAGCCTCATCCTGAGCACCACGGATGACCTGACCTGCAAACGGAGAAGTAGCAACACCATCACTGATGAATCCGATTGAGTCGGACCGCCCACGCGCCAAGCCGCTTGCCAGGGCGTTTCTTCTGTACCCCATGCTCTTCGCTATACGCCTTACGCGCTTCTTGGTCTCCTCAGGAATTCTGACATCCTTATTGTCATTGACAGCCCACGAAGCGGTCGCGATCGACACCCCTGCCGCGTGTGCGACATCTTGCAATGTAACCATCCCAGTCCATCCTAATGATCCTGTGCGGTCATAGGGCTTAATCGTCACAACAACCGAAACATCAGTGGATGCATCAGCATCTCATATCATTGAATTGTTGAAGTTGCAATGATACCGGTCGATAGCGGTGTCCGACCTGTCTTTCGTCCCCGTCCATCGATGACATGCCCTCGCACTAACAAGCTTATCGGGTTCTGTGCACACCGCATCTATCTGGACAACAGACTAGAAGCATCAAATATTCGAGAGAGTCCCATTCGGATGATGACTCACACATTCCACTGCCTGAGCACGCGTTCTCCCTGGTAGATGCCAAGAACACCGTAACGCGCCGTATTCATCCTGAACAACTGGGCCTTGCTTGGGTCCAGGGCCAACCACTGCGTGGTCAGGATGCGCAGGATATGGGCGTGCGCCACCAGGAGCACATGCCGCCCCGCGTATACCTGGGGTTCAAGCCATTTGACTATCTCTCGCGCACGAGCGGCCACCTGATCCAGACTTTCACCGCGGGTCACGTGCACTGGAACACGATTGCCTGAAGGCAGAACGACCACTCGGTCACCAGTCAGTTCGTTGATGCCCAAGGCCTGAGGGCCGTCGACCCACAGTTTCCAGTCACGGCCGAGACTAGCCACCACATCTTGAGGACGATGCCCTTCGGCCGGACCATAATCCCACTCCAGAATCTCGTCCATCGGTGTCGGATCAGGAAAGCCGGCCAGTTCGGCTGTCTGCCTGGCACGTTGCAGGGGGCTTGAAAAAACACAACCAGCATCAAAGCCCTTGGGGAAGGCTTTGGCCAGCCTCCGACCAGCCTCTCTAGCTTGCTCACACCCTTGGTCAGTCAAGGGAATATCAGTGCGTCCCGTATACTGTCCTGTTTTGCTCCAAATAGTCTGACCATGCCGTAACAGCACGGCGTAGCCCTCACTCTCAGCCGAGGCATCATTGCCCGCCGCGTTTTTCACAGTATCCATGCATGGTATTTTAACCCCATGCGTGTGGGATAATGGACCTATGACGGACTCAGGACGGGAACCTGGCGGGATGGCCGACCAAGTGGTCGGCATGCTTCATCAGGTGGACGGCAAGGTGAATGACATGCGCAACTCGATTGAATCGGACCCGGACTCGCTGACAGACAAGTTGGTCAAGTTCGCGCTTCCCAGCATCGCTGCATTGCTGGCAGGCAAACTCTTCCAGGCCTTCTGGAGCGGACTGGTCCGCAAGCGCAACGGAGGCGTGGACAACCCCGAAGAGGAACAGGAGAGCGCTACCGCCGGCCTACTCTTCGGCGTTCTGTCGGCAGCCGTCACCGCGCTGGTCTCCGGCCTGTTCGAGCGTGGTTCCCAGGCTCTGATCGATCGCCGCCATCAGCGCTGAAAGCACAGGCTGCTGACTGACGCCAGGATGGGCCTGATAACGCTGATTGCGTGATTTTGACGACAAGGTCTTGCATTGGAAGGCATTGACGGTCAGAATGTCAAAATGACCTTATCAAACGCGCAGAAAACCCCGGCCACGAATCCGGCCGACAATCCCACCATACGGACCTTGCTAGAGCGACGTTCCATCCGCGGATTCACAGACGAACCCGTTGACGAACAGACCGTCGCCCTGCTTGAGCAGGCGGCCCAACACGCTGCGACCAGCCGCTACTTCCATGAATGGTCGGCCATCAGAGTAACGGATCATGATGAGGCACTTGCCATCGCCGACATGGCCCATCAGCGCTATGTAGCCGAAGCCCCGCTGCTCTACATCTTCCTGGCGGACCAGCGTCGCAATGCCGACCTGGTCCGACGATTCGCCGATGATCTGGACCCGGATACCACCCTGCTCAACTCCGGTTATGTCTTCCTGCAGTCGCAGAACGATGCTGTCCTGGCCCTGCATGCCATGGAGACCGCCGCCAACGCGCTGGGCCTGGGCGGAGTCATTCTGGGCAGCGTCATCAATGACACGAACAAATTGATCGATTTGCTGAAACTACCCAAACTGGTCTATCCGGTGCTGGGTCTTGCCATCGGTCACCCGGCCCAGGATCCGGATCCCAAGCCAAGGATGCCTCGTCAGGCACAAATCTTTACCAACACCTATCAGCTGGCCGAAGATGATGCAGACATGAAGGATGCCCTGGCCGACTTCGACCAGACGGTCACCCGCTATTATCGCGACATCCGGCACATGGACGATCCCCACCGCTCATTCAGCGCCATAATGGCCGACAAGGTTCGTAACCCTGCCTCCGGCCATGAACCCATGCTGGATTCGATCCGCCGGCAGGGCTTCGACCCGGCCTGCTAGGCAACGAAATCCCTGCCAGCCGCACAGGCGTATGGCCCACCCGACAAGCTCACCGGCCTGGTTGGTGGAGGGATAAAGTCCGATCGGCCCCGAGCAGCGAGATCAACGGAATCCAATCTTGCTGCTCGGGGCCGGCGGAATCAACCAGAATCAACCAGAATCAGCTTGGTAATCACCAGGAATGCATGGGCTGCAGGGCAATGACTGCCTCACCTGCGACGAGGCTTGTACCCACGTTTGCGGCTGTGTGGTTTCGAAGCTCGCGAGACTGCCCTCATGCGCTGGTAGGAGCCCGGCTCGTGGCTGGTCAGATGCCAGCTACCGCAGTAGTCACAGCGGTAGACCCATAGAAGAACGTCGCGTTCGACCATGCTGCGGTCGGCGGCCTGCTGGGCCTTGACCCGATCGTGATACATGATCTTGGACGTAACAGCGCAACGTCGTGGGGTGAAATAATGCATGACAGCGTACGACTACCTCGAAACCGATCCGACTATCCTTCTGTGCAACTTTTGCACTCACGGCGCCCGATGCCCAGACAGGCAAGCCCTGCCAGATGACGCGAGAAAATCAATGCAAGATCAGACTGGCAGGGCACAATCCTTCATAACCTGAAACGGTAAACCCAGGCAGACCCCGGGCGGACGTGAGCGACCATGCAAGGGGATCAGGGCAGGTCGTGACCTGCGCTGAGATAGAGGTCGTACCATTCCTGAGCTGTCAGATCCACATCCGCACCAGCGGCCATCTGGGTGATGCGCTCAGGGTTCATGGATCCCAGGAGTACCTGTATGCCGGCGGGATGCCGCAGAATCCAGGCCACAGCAATAGCGCTCTTGGCCACTCCATGCTGCTTGGCCAGTTTGTCCAGCTCGGCGTTGAGTTCAGGATAGCGGGGATTGTCCAGGAAGACACCGTCGAAGTATCCGGTCTGGAAGGGGCTCCAGGCCTGAATGGTCATGGACTTGAGCCGCGAATAGGCCAGAAGACCGCCATCATGGTCCAGGCTGGGGTCGTCGCCCATATTGACGTGAATCTCCTGGTCGACCATGCCGGTATGTCCCAGACCGAACTGCAGCTGGTTGACCTCCAGCCGCTGACTTACAGCGCTCTGCAGCAGCTCCACCTGCATGGGGTTGACATTGCTGACGCCGAAGTGTCGAACCTTCCCGCTGGACTGCAGTTCATTGAAAGCTTCTGCCAGATCATCCAAGTCGACCAGGGTGTCGGGCCGGTGCAGGAGCACGAAGTCGACGTGGTCGGTCTGCAGGTTGACCAGCTCCTCATCCAGGGCCTTCAGCAGATGATCCTTGGAGAAGTCATAGCGGGTGATCTGGTCGCTGTCCGGGTTGCGGAAGATGCCGAACTTGGTCTGGATGCCCACGCTGTCCCGGTCTACGCTCAGATCCTTCAAAGCTTGTCCCAAGGCACGGCTGCTGGCCCCGGCGTGGTAGCAATCTGCCGTGTCGAAGAAGTCCACGCCCGCATTCATGGCCGTCTCCACAATGGTCCGCGCTTCCTCGCGGCTCTTCTGATCGATCCGCATGACCCCCAGGGCCACACGGGAGGCCCGGAATCCTGACCGTCCTAAATTCATGTATCGCACAATGTCCTCCTCGTAATAGACGTCTAGGCTCGAGTCTACCCGTCCCAGCCAGCTCAAGCCCTGTGCGGTTATTCCAGCAGGTTGCTGCGCAGGGCCTCCACCTGGTCGGGTCCGAACCCTAGAGCCTGCTGGGCGTAGGCGAAGACATCGCCGTATGCCTCGAGCATGGTCTGTTGGGCATGAGCCAGGTATTCTTTCTTGACGCAGAGCGCAATCTGCAGTGCGTCCAGTGAATCCTGGTCGAAGCCTTTGGCGCGGAACTGGTCCAGCAATTGATTGTTGGCCGCGACCCTCTCCTGGTTGGTCTTCAGATAGTCAGCGAATATCCGGTCGTCGTCCACCTCCAGCAGCCAGAGCACCAGGGCCGCGGCGAACCCGGTCCGGTCCTTGCCGGCAAAGCAGTGGAAGAGCGTGGCCCCCTGGGTGTTGCCCACGACAATGCGCAGGAACTTCCCATACCCCTGCTGGGCCGCAGAATTCATGACTAGGTCATGGTAGACATTCAGCATGTGGCCGTTGACCTGATCCGCTAAACCCAGCGAGGCGAAATCGTCCAAGCTAGCGCCGTTGGTACCACTTTGCTCCAGCAGATCAATGTTGGTAAAGGTCACACCGTCGATCCTGTCGTCCGGACTTTCCTGTATCTCGAAGGGCCTTCGGAAGTCCACGACCTGCGTCACCCGGTAGCGGTCGACCAGATCCCTCCTGGTCTCCTCGTCCAGGCCGACCAGCTGCCCGGACCGGATGAACCCGTGGGGACGGACCCGGCGGCCATGGATGGTCCGCATGCCACCCAGATCCCGAAAATTGGTGATGTTCATCGACGACCTCCTTAAGATCCTCCCTGTATCCAAGCCAACCGCATCTTCCCGAAGATCACAGGGGCGCAGTGTGCAAGCGCGCGATCAGCAGCGACAAGCATTGCAACCAAGGTACCATTACCGTTACTGTATATACACGTTTCGGCTTGGCGTCGTCCGGCGTCCGAGCTGCTCTTGAAGAATTGGCAGGGTCTGTCACCGCGTCGCGGTCAGGGCCTGTCTGATGGGCGTGCCGCCTGCGATGATGTTGTAGACCCTGCCTGTGGTCTGGGGGAGGTCGACGCAGTCGGCCAAACATTGTGCAACATCCGCGATCGGTATGGGTCCGGGGCCGTCCGGCTCTACCTGGATGGCTCCTGTGCCGTCCTGTTCGGTCAGGCTGCCTGGCTCGATGATGGTGTAGGCCAGTCCGGAACTGATCAGGTACTGGTCGGCCATGTTCTTGGTCACGTAGTAATCAGCGAGGGCGTCAATGGCGGGCTTGACCTGGGGCTGCTCCCAGCGCAGCCAGTCGGCTGCGTACATGGCTCCCAGCATGACGTACCTAGTAATGCCGACCGCTTTGGCGGCCTCTATGGTCTTCATGGCTCCCAGGGCGTCGATCTGGTTGATGTCCTTGCCGCGCGAGCCTGCGGTGAAGACAACGGCATCCGCTTGCGTCTTACGGAATGCGTCGGTTATCTGGGAGAGCGGGTCGCGCAGGTCCAGTGTCATGGACTCCACCTGCTGGCTGGCCGGAATCTTCGAGGCTCCTCGTGCGCATGCCACTACCTCATGTCCGGCACGGACCAGGTCCTCGAGGACCAATGCACCCACTCTGCCGGTGGCTCCTACAAGAATGATTCTTGTGCTCATGCTCATCCACTTTCGTTGTCTATGTGTTTGCATGCCTGATTTGGCTGCTTTTCATTCTAGGTGTCCCGGGCCGTGAACAACAGGCGGCAAAGCAAACCAGGGGTTCCGGATCAATGCTTTCGAATATCAAATCGCAGACCGGTTACGTGCAAGACAGCCTGGGTACGTGCGTGCCTTTCGTATTCCGTTAAACCAGATTCCATGGATTTTCTTTGAGAATCGTGTAATGAGGAAGACTCTTAAGGCCTGTGGCAAATGCAAATATGAAAAAAGGAGGCATCTTCAGGATTTCCTCCTGAAGATGCCTCCGATATTTCCGTGTAATGGCGGCGGTGTGCTACTCTCCCACACTCTTCCGGGTGCAGTACCATTGCCGTGCTGGGTCTTAGCTTCCGGGTTCGGAATGGGACCGGGCGTCTCCCCCAGGCCATGACCGCCGCGAATCTTCAATTCTGCCGTCCCCCCTTCCGGGGGTCCGGGGTCTTCTGGTGGTTCGGGGACCGGATGGTGGACGCGTGTTCCGTTGTCGATCGCCTGTGGCCGTTCCATGCTCATTGCCGCAGGTCGTATCCGCAGTAGGGTTGATGCCGCCACCCCTCCAGGGGGGTGGGTGTTGTGTTGTCCTCGACCATTAGTGCCGGTCGGCTCCGCCCCTTGCGGGGT
>NZ_JACFPL010000002.1 GCF_016102005.1 Bifidobacterium choladohabitans | reverse complement strand
CCCGACCTATTAACAACCACCCAACACGCTTACAGCCACAAGGCCAAACCCCCAACATAAACAACGCGTTTAGTTCCTATAGCCCCCGATCTCAGTTGGGTGGTGTCTGATGAAAAGACCGTCAGGCTGCCAATCTGCTCAGCGTAGGTTGCAGACCACCAGGTAGATGGCCACGATGTGGCAGGCGTAGCCGATGACCGTGCCGCAGTGGAAGATCTCGTGGAAGCCGAATACCCGTGGCCAGGGGTCCGGCCGTCGCAGACCGTAGACAATCGCCCCCAGGATGTAGGCCAGGCCGCCGGCCACAATCAGCCAAACCACCGGCGGACCGGCCATGGGGGAGTCCCAGAAGAGCTTCAGGAAGCCTACACCCGAAACCCCGAAGACCACGTAGACCAGGGTGTAGAGCCAGCGGGGAGCATCGATCCAGAAGACGTGGACGATCATGGCCACCAGGCTGGCCCCCCACATGCCCAGGATGATGATCCGCCGCCAGAAGGGGTCCAGCGCGAAGGAGATCGGCGTGTAGGTGCCGGCGATGAGCAGAAAGATGTTGACGTGGTCCAGGCGGCGCAGCACGTCCGTGGTCCCCGGGGTCCAGTCGCCCAGATGGTAGAGGGCGGAGTTGCCGAAGAGGGCCAGCGAGGCGACCATGAAGACCGCACAGGCCAGCTTGAGCCCAGTGCCGTGGGCCAGGCAGATCAGCACAATGCCGGCGGCCAGGGCCAGGGGGGCGGCCACGGCGTGGATCCAGCCGCGCAGTAGTGGCTTGGGGCGTCCGTGCACGTCCAGACGGACCTTGCGCTCGATTTCCATGTCGGGGATGCCCTCGATCCGCGAAGCCTTGATCTCCGCCTTGGTCATGATCCGTGCAGCCTTGGCCTTGGCCTTGGCGCGCACAGCGTCGGCCCTGGCCTGCAGATGGGCCTCGTGGGCCACCTCCGCGTCCCGGCGCAGGTAGGTCAGCTCCTGGCGGCGCTGCTGGCGGCGGCGTTCGAGATCGGGATCGACCTCCTGATTCTCGGGCGATCCGCCGTTCTCGCTGGTCCTGGTTGCCATGGCCCTCCCTTGGCCCCTTGGCTGGTCCGGGCCTGTCGGGTCCGGTCGCCGGGGCGAAACATCCGTGAACCACCCTACCCCAGACCTATGTATTGGGCGCGCATGTCATCATCGCCCTTGGCATGACCCGCCTGTCTGCTTCCGAGGGCCCTTTGTATGATGGAGTGCATGGCTGATTTTTCCGAGATTCTGGCATCCTGTGACGACTGCAATGAGGAGGACCGCGAGTGGCTCCACCACCTGGTGGCCGACTGGCAGGTCATCGCCGATCTGAGTTTTGCCGACCTGCTGCTCCTGCTGCGCACGGGTGAAGGGGAGTTCACCGTGGCCGAGCAGTGCCGGCCCTCTACGGTCATGTCCCTGCGCACCGAGGATGTGGTGGGGGAGCACTTCCCGGCGGACCAACGTGAGGAGCTGGAAGCAGCCATGCGGTCCAAGGGTGTGCTGCGGTCCAACAAGCTGCGCACCATCGGCCGCGCCACGGTCTGCGATGTCTACGCTCCCATCCGCCACCAGGGCAAAACCCTGGGCCTGGTGGTCCGCGAGACCAACATGGCCACCCGCGAGTCCAACGGTCGCTACGAGAGCGAGAGCATCAACGCGGGCAAGGAACTCTTCGAGATGATCACCCGCGGCGAGTTCCCCTATGCGGATTCGGTGCTCAACCAGCGGCACAACGCCAGGGTGGCCGACGGCTTCTTTGTGCTGACGGCAAGCGGCGTGGTGCGTTACGCTTCGCCCAACGCCATCAGCTGCTTCCGCAGGCTTGGCTCGGTGGAGACCATGATCGGCCAGTATCTGAGCGAGATCGGCACCTCCCTGCTCAAGGAGAACGATCCGGTGCCCGACTCCCTGCCGCTGGTCCTGTCGGGCAAGGCGGCTGTGGACTCGGAGCTGGACGCCAACGGGTCGGCCGTCTCCATGCGCTCCCTGCCCCTGTACGGCAAGCAGGGAAGGACGGGCGCCATCGTGCTCTGCCGGGACGTGACCGAGCTGCGCCGCCGGGAGAAGGAGTTACAGACCAAGGATGCCACCATCTCCGAGATTCACCACCGGGTCAAGAACAACCTCCAGGCCGTGTCGGCCCTGCTGCGGCTGCAGGCCAGGCGGACCAAGTCCGACGAGGTCCGCAAGGAGCTCGAGGAGGCCCAGCGCCGCGTCCAGACCATCGCCGTGGTTCACGAGGGCCTCAGTCAGACCGCCGACGAGATTGTGGACTTCGACAAGGTGATCGCCAACCTGCTGAAGATGAGCGTGGACCTGGCCACCACCAGCGACCAGCACATCACCATCTCCTACGTGGGCAAGTTCGGAATGATGCCCGCCCAGGATGCCACGCCACTGTCCCTGGTGCTGACCGAGCTGGTCAACAACGCTGTCGAACACGGCTTTGAGGGCCGTGACGAGGGGCATATCACCATATCGGTAGGCCGGGGCGGCAACAACCTCAATGTCGTGGTCGAGGATGACGGCAACGGCTACAGCACGGAGTCGGATCAGGGCCAGGCTCGTTCCACCGGGTCCGGACTGGGCACGCAGATCATCAACACCTTCGTCACCAACGACTTCGGCGGCACGGTCAAGTGGGAGCCCCGCCGGGATGGCGGCACCCGGGTGGTCATCAACATCAAGCTGCGCGTTGCCCAGGACGTGTGATACCGGGCATCTTGCAACCCGTACACCTTACAGTCCGGACTCCTTTTGCGAGGAGTGCTTTTCGGAAAAAAAGAAGGGGGCGATGGCATCGAGCCATCGCCCCTCTGCTGTTTGGCGCAATCAAGAAGATTCAGGACTGCATCTGCATGGCCTGGGACCTGCGTGCACGCATGGCCCGGCGCTTCAGAGCCCTGCGTTCGTCCTCGCTCAGTCCGCCCCAGACGCCGTAATCCTGATTGGTGTCCAAGGCGCACTTCAGACAGGCGTCGATGACCTTGCAGGTCCGGCAGACAGCCTTGGCCTCCTCGATCTGCTGATAGGCTGCACCTGTGTTGCCGACGGGGAAGAACAGCTCAGGGTCCTTGTCTCGGCAAGCAGCCTTGGCGCGCCAATCGAACGCATTACTCATCTACCTAAGCCTCCAAGAAGTTTTTATCGGTGCTTTATCACTACCCTATGCAAGATAAGCACGATGAGTGACTTTTTTCAAGGGTTCATTCGTTTTACGGCTAAAGAGAACACCTGTAGCGGAATGGCGAGACCTGCCTCCAGGATCAGACACCGTCCAGGAATGGCGCTGACCCGGGTGGATAGGGTGGCCAGCTGATCGGCGGGGATGCCAGCTGCCAGGTCGGCCCCCCGTTCGCCACAGGGGAACACCAGACGGCGGCTGAAACGCTCCGGTCTGCGCAGGGCATTGGCCGTATCCACAGCCAGGACCACGGTGGTTCCCTCCTGCCCCAGAGCCTCCTGCAGAAGCGGGGCCAGAGGATCTCGGCAGAGCGGATCCAGCAGATCCTGGGCATCGTCAAGGATCCAGACCAGCCTACGGTTGCCAAGGTTGCTATTTTGACGGTCATGAGGCGGTGCCGGCACCGGACCTGGGAAGTCCCGGCTGCTGTAGCCATGGCCTGTCCGACGCGTGATACGCAGGTCGAAGCAGGGCTCTGGTCGGGCCCCCGGCTGCATTAGGGGGAGCAGGGAACGAGCCAGCAGGGCCAGTAGGGTGCTCTTGCCTCGTCCTGGTGGTCCGATCAGGGCCGTATGTCCTTTGAGCGGCAGGCGATAGAGGTGGAGCAGGACCCCGTCATCCATATGCCCCAGGGGTATCAGGGGCCGTCCTGACCGCCAGAGGATCTTTCCACAGGCCGGATCGTGCTCGGACAGGGGAGGGGAGAAGAGTGGTGCCGGTGGACGGCAGCCGCAGAAGCGACCGGCTTTGATGATCTGTTCCACCAGGGCCTGCGGATCAGCCGCTGGGCAGGTACGGAAGGCCTGGGGGCCCCGGCCCTGCTCCAGGAAGCCCAAACCTGGACAGGCCGGGTCGATCGCCGTGGCGCAGGAGGACCCAAGCAGCTCCCTGGACTGCAGGGGGTCACGTACCCGCAGGCAGATTCCCAGGTTCATGTTGGCCCGCATCTGGGCGCTGACCTGCCCCATGGTCTGCTGGGTGCAGGCCACCAGGTTCATACCCAGGGACCTGCCCTGGGAGGCCAGCGAGGTCAGCCTGTCCAGATAGTCGGGCAGGAGTTGGCGCAGGGCCTGGAATTCGTCGATGACCACCACCAGGCGCGCTGGTGGGTCGGCCATCAGGGCAGCGTCCTCGACCCCTGCCCTGGCAACCAGGCGCTGGCGGCGTTCCAGCTCCCTCTGAAGGCCGTTCAGCGCGCGCACGGCCCGGTCCAGATCCAGATTGGTCACGCAGCCCACGGTGTGCGGTAGTCGGGCCAGCAGGCCGAAACCGGCACCACCCTTGAAGTCCAGCAGGACCAGGTTGAGCCGGTCCGGCGGCTGGCTGGCGGCCAGGGCCAGACACCAGGTCTGCAGAAAAACCGATTTGCCTGATCCGGTGGTGCCTGCCACCAGGGCGTGGGGTCCGTCGCGTGGCAGATCGATGGTCAGCGGACCGTGATCAGGACGGATACCAATGACTGCCGGGGCTGCAGAACCTGATGTTGAAAGCCAGGCATGGACGATGCCCTGCCAGAGCTGACCATGTGCTCCCGAGGCCCCTGATCCTGACAGCCGGGACTCAAGCCGAGGGCCTGGGTCAGCAGCCAGCTCCGTCAAGTCCTGCCGGGTCCGGTCCTCTGTGGTCGTAGATAGGGATGCGCGATCCGATGCTGCGCCGTATCCCAATTGCGCGCGGGCAGAAGGTGCAGTCAATGGCTGGCGATGCGCTCGCAGCAGGCTCAAAAGCACCATGGCCAGGGTGCCGGTCAGGCTGGGCAGCAGCAGGAGGAGCAGCATCCAACGGCCCTGGCCGACCACGTACCAGATCATGCCCGCCTGGGCTAGGGCCGGAGCCGTCTGGGCAACCAGGGTCAGAATGACCTGGAACCTACCCGTGTTGGCAGAGCGTGGATTGCCATCCTCGGTCTCGGTCGAAGGCTCGGGGCCGACCGCCCCCGATGAGGGGGGCGCAGTTGCTATCGAATGGGCCTTGGTCATGCTTCCAGCATGAAAGGACCGGTGCCTTAATGCCAGGGCGAACCTGGCATGTGGTCGAATGTGGATGGCGCCTGCCGAATTGGGCGGTCAGACGCCCCCGACGGTGCCCGGCTCGTGACTGCCCTGGACCAACTGGTCGAACAGCTCGGTGTTGCGGGCCTGATCCAACAGAACGGTGGAGCCGACGCGCCTGTTGGGGAAGTAGTTGGGGTTGGTCCAATACAGGCTTCCGGTGACGCCCTTTGGGCCGCTGGCGCTGCGGAAGGCCAGGACCATGTGCACCAGATCTATGGCGTTGGCCCGCTCATCCACCACCAGGGAATCCAGACCTGCCGAAAGGACCTTGCCGGCCGTGACGGGATTGAGCAGGACCGAAGGCTGCAGGGCCTTGGAGGTGATAGCCGAGATGGCTTGACGCTGCCGCTCGGCCCGCCCGAAGTCACCCTTGGGATCCGAGTAGCGCATGCGGGTGAAGGCCAGGGCCATGCCGCCATCGGCCTGATGACAGCCCTTGGACCATACCATGCCTGATCTGGGATCGTTGACATCGGCATCATAGCAGAGATTGACGCCACCCATGGCATCGACCACCTTGCTCAGGCCTCCGAAGCGGATCAGAGCCACATGGTCGACCTTATGGCCCGTGATGTCCTCGATCTGGCTGGTCAGGGACCGGTAGCCCGAGGTGTAGGCCACGGCGTTGATTTTCATGTATCTCCCGTCCTCTTTGACCAGGGAGTCGCGGGGGACTGAAATCAGTGAAGCAGCTCCGTGCCGGGGCTTGGTCAGCACCAGTATGGTGTCGGTCCGGAAACCGGTGATGCTGGTGTCCTGGCCGGCCCCGGGGGAGCCGTCACGCTGGTCCGACCCCAGCAGCAGCCAGGTGGTGGCCCCGGAGCCTGGGGCGTCCGTCAGCATTTGCTCGCGGTTGAGCCTGGCATTGATCCAGAACCATCCGCCTCCTGCCAGTACGACCAAGGCCATCAGGATGACCAGGAGCAGTATGCCTATGAACCTGCGCACTGGATGCTTGCGTACCAGGGCATTGCCGGACCGCAGACCACGGTTGACCCGATGGCCTCGGTTGCCGCCATTGCCCCAGCCATTCCCGCTGGGAGCTGCCTGGGCGGCTGGCATGGGCGTGGTCCGCGAGGAGCCGCTGGTGCGTCTGGCTGCTCGGGGCCTGCCGACTTGCGCCGGCTGTGCGCCCCTTGAGGAGGGCGAGAAGCTGGGAGGTTCCTGCTGTCTGCGGCTGTGCCTGGCCGGGGCGGCGGGAGCGCTGGCAGCGGTTTCGGGACGACGATGTCTGGAGGGCATGAAGCTGGGTGGCTCCTGCTCTTGTCCGCCTTGGTCTGAACCAGTCCGCATGCCTTCAACCTCCATAGCTTTGACCGACTAGGCAAGCAATAGCATGCCTGAACGACCCGAGGGATCTGAACGGCTATCTCTGCGCCGGAACCGCACAGACCGTGGCGAACAGATAGCGGTCGGCCATGCCGATGTACTGTCCGGTGTTCGCGTCCTTGATGGTCCCGTCGTTCGGATCGACGATTCCGCCTGTGCTCGGATCAATCAGGGTCTTATTGGGCATGGTAATCAGTCCTGTGCGCGGATCCGGATCGGGCAGGGCAGTGGCGGAGGCAGAGGGGGTCTGGGTGGAGGACCGGGTTTCAGAGCTCCTGCTCCGGTTTTGAGTCCTGCCCTGCTCCCTTTGGGTGCCTTGGGTCTGATTATCAGGCGAGGAGGCGGCTGACGAGGAGGTGCTTGGCAGGGAGGCCTCCGCGGCCTCCTCATTGGCCTGGGTCAAGGGCTTGCCCTGGCGAAGCAGGCGCCAGATGGTTTCGGCCTGCTCGGTCCATACCACCCGATACCGGTCCTGGGACCATTCCTTGACCGGAATGGTCCGGGCGTAGATGTGGGCGGTGTCGATATGTTTGAGTGAGTTGCCCAGGCCCAGCAGGGTCTGGAAGCTGCCCAGGCCCTCGCTCAGCTGCAGGGTGGACATGGAGGTGGTGGCCAGGCGGTAGGCCTTGGGAAGGTCTGAATAAATGTCGACGTTCTTGGCCTCGTTGACCAGGCTCTTGATCAGGTACTGCTGGCGGGTGGTGCGCATGATGTCCGATCCGTCGGCGCCGGTGCCATGGCGCATGCGGGCGTACTCGGTGGCCTGGGTCCCGTCCAGATGGTGCAGGCCGCGCTTCAGATCAATGCCGGTGTAGCTGTCCTTGGTGTCCTTGGGGATGCATACGTCGACCCCGCCCAGGGCGTCGATGATGGATTTGAATCCGTTGAAGTCGGCCACCACGAACTGCTGGATGTCCAGGCCGGTCAGGGAGCGGACCGCAGCAAGGGAGCAGCTGGCGGCCGAATTCGCATCGCCGCCTTGGTTGTAGCCCTCAGCGAAGATGGAGTTGAACATGACCTGTCGGCGGGCCGGGATGGTCTCGCCCTTGCTGGTGACGCAGGCCGGGGCGTTCACAATGGAGTCCCTGGGGATGGAGACCACGTTCACGTAGGAGCGGTCGGCGGCGATCTGGACCACCATGGCCGTGTCGGACTGGTGGTTCTCCTCCAGGCCGTCCCCGCTGCCGCCCACCTCCGAATTGCCCTTGCCGTCGCGGGTGTCCTGGCCCAGTACCAGGACGTTCAGGGTCTTGCCCTTGTAGATGTCTTCCGGGGCCTTGTGGGCTTGGGTCAGGTTGATGGGCTCGAGCACGTGCATATGCCCATTGATGTCTGTCCAGAAGGCTGCCACGGTCGAGGCCAGGAAGCAAAGAACGAAGGTGAGGGCCAGACAGATGCCCGTGCGCAGGGAGTGGCTGCTGCGGAACCCGTCGCTGTGCTGGGGTTTGCCGTTCCTGCCCGCCTTGATGTTGGGCAGACCCATCTTTCTGGTTGGGGACGTCAATGGTATGCCTTCCTCATCGGCTGTCGCTGTAGGGGCCATTCCGGCGGGAAGAACCAGGATGGCGCTGGCGCGTGCTTGAACCAGTCATAGTATAGTCTGACCCCCATCCGCAGCTCCTCTTGGGGCGATACGAATCCCTCAACGTGTCGCTTAGTTGCGCTTGCAGGCATTTAGGGGTTGACAGAAGACCCCGGCAGTGTCTGTAATAAAAGTGTGTAAACACACTAGGGACTGGGGGGTCGCTATGAGTGGTTTTGTAGACACTCGATACAGCAATACAACTAAAAACAGGCTGACGCCGCTGATGCAATGGTTCGAGGTCAACATCGGACCATCCTGGCGGAGCGAGGCGCTCTGTGCACAGACCGACCCGGAGGCGTTCTTCCCGGGCAAGGGAGGCTCCACCCAGGAGGCCAAACGGGTCTGCGCCGACTGCACCGTCCGCAAGCAGTGCCTGGACTGGGCGGTCGAACACGACGAGCGCTTTGGCATCTGGGGCGGCATGAGCGAACGGGAGCGCCGCCGTTACAAGAAGAGGATGCGCGCGCAGCGTCAGGTCTGAATCGCCGCAGGTGCCCGAGCGAGGCATCCGGTGACCTGGATTGCGTAGACTGGAACGCATGAGTTTCGTCGCGCCTCAAGCCCAGGATGTCCGGCAGGTACTCTCTGCAGTCATGAACGAATGTTCGCCTGCCGCCAGCCCTCATGTAGAGGATGCGGTGGCGGCGGTAATCACCGTCGAGCATGACCTGACCTACCTGCCTGACACCCTGCGTGCCCTCATGCGACAGAGCCTCTTGCCGCGCCTTCTGATCATCGCGGACTGCTCGGGGACCACTGTGGAGCCTCTCTATGCGCAGTTCCCGGTGGAGGGGCCCGCGCGGATGGAGGTGCAGGTGGTTCGCGCCCGGGGTGCCTCCTCCTTCGGCGATGCCGTGGACAAGGCGCTTGGCTATGCCCGTCTGCCTGGTCGGGTTCGCGCACTCTGGCTTCTGCACGACGACTGCCGTCCATTGGACAATCATTGCCTGGACAAGCTGGTGGACACCTGGCACAGCAATCCCACCGCCTCCCTGTTGGGCGCCAAGCAGTACGACTGGCAGGGCGAGGGCCTGCGGGACGTGGGTCGGTATGCCTACCGTCACCGGACGGTTGGCCTGGTAGTGGACAGTGAGCCCGATCAGGAGCAGTATGACGCGCGCCAGGATGTCTTCGCGGTGAGCCTGGCCGGCGCCCTGGTGCCCATGCAGACCATGAAGGACCTGGGCGGACCGGGTGCCTGGGCCGGCACTTTCGGCCAGGCCGACGATCTCTGCCGCCGCATCTGCCTGTCAGGCGGACGTGTGGTGGTGGCGCCCGGCGCCCGGATGGCCCATGCCGGCGCCCGGTTGAGCGGATTGCGCGACCGGAATGGACGGCCGGTGCAGCCCGACCACCGCTTGGATGCCTCCATGGGCCCCATACTGGCTCGGGAGCGTTACCTGCTGACCGATTTTGCCCTGCCCTGGTGGCTGCTGGTCTGGCTCTGGCAGGTCCTGGCGGCACTGTGGTTCACGGCCGTTGATCTTATCGGCAAGCGGCCCTACAGGGCCCTCTGCCGTCTGTGTGCGCCCTGGCGGATCCTGGCTCGTCCTGCAGCCTTGCTGACCATGCGTCGCCGTCTGACTTCCGCCTGCCATGGCGGTCCCCGTCGATTGGACGTTCTTCAGGCCAACGGTCAGCAGATCCGGCAGTGGCGGCAGCGCAGGCAGGCCTTCCGCGACCAGCAGGAGCATCCCATGCTCAGCCACCTGGCCCTGGCCCATCTGCGCCAGCAGTTTCTGCGTCGCCTGGCCTGGGCGACAGGCATGACCCTGGCGGTCTTGGTGGCCCTGGTGGCCACCCACTGGCCCCTGTGTCGTGCCATCTTCTCAGGAGGGGCCATCCATGCGCCCTCCCTGCCCTCGTCGGGAGCCGACTGGTCCCGCCTGCTGGAGGCGGCAACCACCTCCTGGTCCTGGGCCGGGGGCGTGGGACAGCCCGCAGTTCCTGCCCCCTTCCTTCTGGTCCTTCTGCCCTTCGCGCTGCTCACCGGCGGTCATGTGGCCCAGGCCATGGCCCTGATGCTCCTGGCAGAGACGGGACTGGCCGCTCTGTCTTTCTGGGCGCTGGTCGGCGTGGTCACCAGGTCCAATCCCATCCGCGTCCTGCTGGGGCTGCTCTGGGCTAGCCTGGCATTCGCCCTGGGCATGGTGGATGGTCTGCAGCTGCCCATGCTGACGGTCATGGCCTTCATGCCCGCTGCCTTTGCCTTCGTTTTCAAGGCCGTGGGGCTGTATCAGACCGAGGCTCCCGTGCACCCCAAGGCTTCGGTGCAGCAGGCGGCTCTGGCCTCCATCTGCTTTCTGCCGGTCCTGGCAGCCGAACCTCAGCTCATACTGGCCATGATTCCGCTCTTCATCATGGCGATCTGCCTGGTGCCCTCCCATCGGATCATGTTGCTGCTGATGCCCCTGCCTTCGGTGCTGGCCCTGGCGCCCACCCTGGTCAACTCCCTGCATCATGCCAAGGATGGGCTTTGGAGGCAGCTTTTCGCAGACCTGATGGTTCCTTCGGCAGACCTGACTGGCCAGCCTCGAACCGGGAGCCTCGGGGAGTTGCTGGCCCGCCTGCTGGGCCTGGATACTTCGGCCCTGTGGCCTATCAGGTGGCGGGCTGAACTCTGGCGGCCGGCCACGCTGGTCTGCTGTCTGCTGGCGGTTGCCCTGCTGGCCTTTGTTGCCCTGGTTGTGCCTCGGGCGCTCAAGGCGGCCAGGATTCTGTGGATCACGGTACTGCTGGGTCTGGTCCTGGCGCTGGTCTCGCAGGCGGTCTGCACAGGTCTGGATGAAACAGGTCCAGTGGCTGGTTCGGTCCTGCCCGGTGTGATGATGGCCTTCATGGGGTTGCTGACCTGTCTGGGCCTCCTGGCAGGCAGGGCCGTCCGTCCCTTCTCGCCCCTTGCTCCCGGGCATGACCAGGCCCCCGACAACGATGCCGATCGTCCGCCCCTGCCTCCTGCGCAGTCATCCCCGACGTCAGCGGTTGCAGTCGGTGGTGGCGGAAGGGTTTTAAGGCTCCTCCTGGGCCTGCTCCTGACCCTGGTCACTGCAGGCGTGGCGGTGGCCGGTCTGGCTGCGCCTGCCGGCGGGCCCCTGTCGGCTGACGGCCGACAGCTTCCGGCAGTCGCGGTGGACTACCTTGACAAGGATCCATCCCACCGGGTGCTGGTGCTGACCTCGCCCTCCCATGGCCGCGTGGCCTACACCGGTCTGCACACTTCACGAGGGGATCTGATCGATGCCTCGCCTGCCCTGCGTGCCCAGCGGGTGAACGGCGGGCGGATGACCGGCGAGGATGTCCTCTCGCATTCGGCGGCGTCTCTGATGGCCAATGCCGACTCCAAGGCCGTAGCCGCGGTGACCGACCTGGGCTTCGGCGGAATCTACGTGCCCGTCGACCGTTCCGGGGCAGCGGGCTTGGGGTCCACGCCCAACGATGACCTGGTATCCAACATCACTGCCAGCGATGGCGCGCAGCTGGTGGTGGCCAACGCCCAGGGAACCTATTTCCGTTTGAGCTCGCAGTCCGGCAAGGATGTGGGCGTTGATATGGCCGGGGTCGATCAAGCAGAGGCCAGCACCTGGAGGAGGGTCTGGCTGTGGACCCTGGGTCTGATCCTGCTGGGATACTGCCTGGTGGCGCTGCCGCGTCCGGGCTATTTCGGAGGGGAGCAATTATGAGTGGACGAAGCAAGGGATCCCTGGTGGCCGCTCTGGTCACGGCACCCCTGGTGGCGGTTTTGATTGCAGCGCTGCTGATCTGGACGCCTCCTGCCTCCCTGGCCGATGGGGCCAAGGGCTCGACTGTCGTAGCCAGCCGGGTCAGCCAGCGGGAGGTGGCGGCCTACTGTCCGGCCCGCCTGGCGGTAGCGGACGAGGACAAGGTCGGCGATGACCAGTTCAAGGCATCGGAGGGCGATCTGAGCTCACGTGTCACTGCTGCCGCCTTCGGATCCATCGGCGGTTCCAGCCTGACTCCAATGGGGGGTGGGCAACGCACCACGGTGACTGATCCTGATCTCTTGGACGGGCAGAAGGCCATGGCCGCATCGCTCGATCCCGGTGCCTCGGCAACAGCCTTCGATTCCCGGATGCTCAAGTCCCAGCCGGGCACAGGGGCTGCCGTCGGCATGGTCTCATGGGCCACCAAGGGCGATCTTAGGGGGATTCAGGCGCTGGCCTGCCCCCGGGCCGTCATGAATGCGGACTTCCTGCTGCCCGCCACCAGCAGAGGGACCACCCAACGGCTGGTGGCCTACAATCCGTCATCCAAAGCCACGGTGATCAGTATTGAGGTCCAGGGTTCGCACTCCTCGGGCCATTTGTCCCTGGAGACAGGGAAGACCATGACCGTGGCTCCCGGCGGCCATGCCTCATACGATCTGTCTGCGGCGGCTCCTGGCCAGCAGGCCATTTACGTCCGGGCTCGCAGCTCCCAGGCCCCGGTGGCCATGTCGGTCTCCGTCAATGTCATGTCGGGGCTTGATCCACGCGGGTCGGATCAGATGACTGCCTTGCCGGCTCCCGGCCGTGATCTGGTCATTGCCGGCCTACGAGGTGCTGACCAGGCCACCCTGCTTCTTCAGGGCTCCCATGCCACGGCGGTGGACCTGTCCTGGGTGGATGAAGGCGGTCAGCAATCCCTGCGACGGGTGGATCTGGAGGGTTCTCAGGCCACGGCGGTGGATCTTGGCGGCGTGCCCGATGGCAAGCTGGCTCTGCACGTGCATGCCGACCGGCCTGTGCGAGCGGTCCTGCAGGTGACCGGCCAGGGCAGTCAGGACCAGTCGCAGTCCGACCTGGCTCTGATTCCTGCGGGGACTGCTGCAGCATCCTCGGCCCTGACCATATCCCAGCCTGCCCAGGCTGCGCTGACCCTGGTCAACCCATCGGCGAATCCGGTCAAGGCCGAACTGGTTGGATTCGATGACAAGGGCAACAAATTGGAAGAGCGCTCACTGACTGTTGAGGCGGGTCGAGCCAGCGAGCTTTCGACTCACGATCTGGGCGATCAGGTGGCCGCCGTGCGGCTGAATGAGGAATCTGGGCATGGCTCCTCACGGCTGATCTGGAACGCCCGCCTGAGTGTGGACGCGGTCAACCAGGCTGGCCTGGCCGGTCTGGCGGTCATGGTCTCTGACGGGCTCATGCCCACCACCACCGTGATCCGCTCCGGCCCCGACTCCACCGTCCTGCCCTGAGATTCGGCCCTCAGCGTCCCCACATGGGGTCGATCTCCTCGGGGTCGCGCCCGTAGAGGTCTGCCAGCTGCAGGACCAGCTCGTCGCGGATGATCAGCTCCAGCTCGGTGCGGTCCCGGGTCTTGCTTTGGATTGGCATCCGGTACAGGACAATCCTGGCGGGGATGCCACGTCCTGCCGGGAAACTGCGTGAGAAGAGGTCGGACCGGTCCTCCCAGGGTGTGGGGTCGGAGGGTGGCACATCCTCGACCGCGAATTGGACAGGTTTGACCAGCTGAGGCCAGCCGGCGCCCAGCCGCCGGATCTGGGCTGCGGTCAGATCGTCGAAGATTCCGCATCTGGTGCGATACCGGGGCAGGCGGGTGCCGAATGTGGGCCGACGAATCCCCCGGCCATGGCTGTCCCGGTAGACGGTGCGGGCCCAAGGCGGCTGATCGTTGATCATGACACTCACCATAGCCCCTCAACTCGGTGGCAGTTTCGATTCAGGGTGTCTTGTAGCATGGAGCGATGATCGACAAGCGGATGGGAGCAATCATGGCGGAGGACGGTGCGATGAACGTGGCCTGGTGGGGCAGCCAGGACATAGGGTCCATCTGCGCACGGGCACGGGTGCTGGCCTTCGATCTGGACAACACCCTGGCGCTGTCCAAGACCCGCATGGACCAGACCATGGCCGTCCATTTCGCCGCCCTGACCCGGCTGCGGCCTGTGGCCATCGTCTCAGGCGGACGGTTCAGCCAGTTCCGCGACCAGGTGCTGGATGCCCTGCCCGACGATACCCGTTTCGATCAGCTGCATCTGATGCCCACCAGCGGCACCCGCTACTACCGATGGCAGGACGGAAGCTGGAATTGCGTCTACGCGCACGACCTGAGTGCCCAGGACCGGCAGGCCGCCGAGGCCAGTCTGGAGCGCAGGGCCAAGCAGCTGGGCGACTGGGAGGATCAGGTCTGGGGGCCTCGCATCGAGGATCGCGGCAGCCAGATAACCTTCTCCGCCCTGGGTCAGCAGGCGCCCGTGGAAGCCAAGGAGGCCTGGGATCCCGACAACAGCCGCAAGGATGCCCTGGCCCGGGCCGTGGCCGCCGATCTGCCCCACCTGCAGGTGCGCTCCGGCGGCTCCACCAGCGTGGACATCTCAGCCAAGGGCATCGACAAGGCCTATGCCATGACCTCCCTGGCCAGGATACTGGGCGTGGAAGTCGGCCAGATCGCCTTCGTGGGCGACCGGATGGATCCGGACGGCAACGACTATCCGGCAGCTGAGGCCGGGGCCATGGCTCTGCGTGTGCACAATCCGGCCGATGCACTGGACCTGATCCGGGCCTTGGAGGCTGACCTGGCCTGAACCTGTCTGCAGACAATTCTGTGAACAGCGATTCTGTGAACAGCTGGCACGTTCATGCACATGGCCTTCCCCTGCTTGCCTATCCTCTGCACTTGAGGGTTGGCTGGGTTATATGCGCAACCTTTCATTGGCATCCGTCCGACTCCGACAGGCGGTTTGTGCTGTTGCCTCAGCCGTGACCAGCTCGGCCCTGGACCTGCTGGCTCCTCGGGCCTGTGCCGGCTGCGATCGCCCTGACTTTCTGCTCTGCTCCTCTTGCAGATCTCTGCTCTTCCGGCCCTTGTGGGTGCCTGCGCCCGCCTATGCCCTTGGTCTGGCCCTGGCATGCGCTCCATATCGCGGACCCGTCCGGCGAATCATTCTGGCATGGAAGGACCATGACAACCGGCCCTTGGATGGACCCTTGGGCCAGGTCATGGCCGAACTGGCTCCGGTCCTGTCCAGGCTGATCGATCCCCTGCTCCGGTCCAAGCCCGCGAAGGCGATTCTGGTGGTTCCCGCCCCCTCCTCGGCTGCCTCCTTGCGGAGGCGGGGGAGGGTTCATCTGCAGCCGATCCTTTTGTCTCTGGTCCAGGCCCTGCAGCGGCAGGGTCTGGACGCCCGGGCGGAGCCGGCACTGATCATGGACTCCGTGAGAACCAAGTCTGTCCAGGCGGGCGGCCGCCGGAACCGTTCGCGTCGGCTGGCAGGCCGGATTACAGTTGCGGATTCATCGCGGTTGGTCGGCCTTCCTGTCCTGGTGGTGGACGACATCATCACCACGGGATCCACCATCCGCCAGTGCGCTCGTGCCCTGGAGGCCGCAGGCGCCCTGCCCTTGGCCGCCCTGGCTCTGGCGGCCGTTCCTCCAGGTCACGAGGATCTCTAGCGGGCCTGGGCCACGGCCATCTCATCCCAGCGGGTGGTGGACCGGGGTGAGAGCATGCCCCGGTTCATGGCCCAGTCGGCACCCGTATCCTCATCGCCCCGGCCCTGGCCGCGGATGCCACCGTAGCCTACGCCTACCCGGAAGGGACCGAAACGGCGGGTGGCATCCTCCAGGACGTCCCCCAGGCCATGGGTGTCCCGGGCTGCGTCCAGACCTTCCAGGGTGTGGAAGTGGTCAGCATCGGTCAGGTCCAGTAGAACCACCCCGGCCCGGATCCAGCGGGCGTGCGGATCCACACGGCCCTTGAGCGCCCGGCTTGCTGCGCCGGCGATGACCAGGGGATCGTCGCTGGGATCCTCCAGGACGACGGTCCTGCTGGCTGCGCAGAACTGCTGGGGTGCATAAGGGCTGGTGGAACAGAAGACCTGCACTTTTCCGCACAGACCATGCTGCCGACGCAGGCGGCGGCAGGCCTTCTGGGCGTAGATGCTCAATGCCTGGGCCAGGGTGGCGTAGCCCTCGATGGGGTGGGAGAACATGCGCGAGCACAGAATCTGATTGGTGCGCACGCCCCTGGCGGCATCCGTCTCGGGCTCGATGCAGGGCCGTCCCCTCAATTCCAGCACGGTGCGCTGCAGCATGACGGAGAACCGGTGACGGATCAGTGAGGGGTCGGCATCGCGCAGGTCCAGGGCGGTGGTGATGCCCATGCCCATGAGCCTGCCGGTCAGCCGTCGGCCCACCCCCCAGACCTGGTCGACGGGCACTGATGCCAGAGCCTGATCGCCGTACTGGGCCTCTACTTGGCTCCAGAGGGTTATCCCTTCGGTCGAGGGATGGTCCTTGGCCCAGTGGTTGGCCACCTTGGCCAGGGTCTTGGTGGGCGCCACACCCACACTGACGGGGATGCCGGTCGATCGCAGGACCGCGGCGCGCAGCTCCCGGCAGATTTCGACGGTGCGTTTGTCGTTCCAGATGCTGTCCATGAAGCACTCGTCGATGGAGTAGACCTCCTGGTTGGGCAGGAAATGGGCCATGATGGCCATCATGCGCCTGGAGAGACTGGCGTAGAGCTCATAGTTGGAACTGCGGGCCACCACCCCGTCCTGCAGGGCCCGTTCGCGAATGGTGAACCAGGGTGTGCCGTTGGTGATGCCCAGGGCCTTGGCCGGGCGGTTGCGGGCCACCACGCAGCCGTCGTTATTGGACAGCACGACCACCGGGCGGTCAGCCAGGGAGGGGTCGAAGACAGCCTCGCAGGAGGCAAAGAAAGAGTTGGCATCAGCCAGGACCACCTGACTGGTCAGAGCGGTCCCGGCTGCAGGATCGGCCGGTCTCTGCGCGTTCATGCCGAGCCCCAGCCCGTGGAAGGGTAGACGGGCCTCCGGCCTTGACCTCCCGTCGTGCGCCCGCGTCCGTGCGGGGTGTGTCCGGGATAGGTGACCTGAGGCAGGGGAGAGCCGCTCCGGGATTCGCCTTTGGTATCCACCCGCTGCCAGTGGTAGTTGCCGATGACCACCCCCCAGATGACCAGTTCCTCGCCCTCCTGGGGCATGAAGTCGGGGTAGGCGGGGTTTTCGGCCCGCAGCATGGTCCTTCCCTTGCGCCTGGCCAGACGCTTGACCAGCAGCTCGTCGTCCAGGATGGCGATGACGATGTCCCCTTCGCGCGGCTCCAGGGAACGGTCGACCACCAGCAGGTCCCCATCGAAGATGCCGGCGCCGGTCATGGAATCGCCGGCCACATGGATGATGAAGGTGGAGTCGGGGTGGACGATGACGTTCTGGTCGAAGCTGAAGTCGCCGCTGAAGTAGTCCTGGGCCACTGAGGGGAAGCCGGCGTGGACGGCCTCCAGGGCCTGGGGGACAGGGCTGGGGTGTCCTCGGAAGAGGCTCAGGGCATTGACCCGGCACTCCGGCAGGGAAGCAGGGGCCGCATCCGGCGACCCATGAATGGTAGCGACCATGGCACACCTCGAACTCGATGGCATTCGAACAAATGTTCGATTTCATTATGAGCCGAAGTGCGCCTCCCCGTCAATGCGGCGCGTCGGAACCGCCGGAGCGGCTCCCGTTCCCCTCGTCCTCGTCGGGTTCGCGGTGATATCTGGGCAGGGTGATCTCGAAGTCCGCTCCGCGCGGATCGTCCACCACCTGTACCTGGCCTCCATGCAGCTGGGCCGCCCAGCGGGCGATGGACAGCCCCAGCCCGGTGCCGCCGGACTCCGTACCAGGCCCGGCCTTGCCCTTGACGAAGCGCCGGAAGATGTCGGTACGGGCCTCGGGGGGTATCTGCGAGCCGAAGTTGACTACGTTGGTGACTATGGCCTCCTGCTGCCGGTCCTCGTGGGCCTGGATCAGCACCGTGGTGCCGTCGGCCGAGTGCTTCAGTGCATTGCTGATGACGTTGGTGAAGAGCTGGCGCAGCCGGTCCTGGTCGCCCTCCATCCTCAGACCCTTCTCCAGATCAACCTGGATGTCGTGGGCGTGCCCGGCGTCGGCTATGGCCAGGGGCTGAAGGGTCTCGTCGATGAAATCCCCGAAGTCGAAGTCCTCGATCTGCAGGCTGGCGGCACCGGCCTCCATCCGCGACAGGTCCAGCAGGAAGGCGATCAGGTCGGACAGCCGGTGGGTCTGTTCCAGAATCCCCTCCAGGTTGGCTGGCGTGGGCTCGGTCACCCCGTCCGCCATGTTCTCCACCATGGCCTGCAGGGCCGAGACGGGGGTGCGCAGCTCGTGGCTGACATTGGCCACCATGTCCCGGCGCATCTGGTCGGCATGCTGGAGCTCCTCGGCCATCTCGTTGAAGGACTGGGCCAGGAGCCCCACCTCGTCATGGCTGGTCGTGGTGGCGTGGACCCGGACCGTATAGTCCCCGTCGGCCATGGCTTCGGCCGCATCCCGCATCTGCCGCAGGGGGGCGGTGAGCCCTCGGGAAAAGAAGTAGGTGATCCCCAGGGCCACCACCAGGGTCAGCGGCATGGCGATCCAGCCGCTCCAGCCCATTTTCAGCAGGAACCAGGCCATGACGAAGGCGATGGCTGTGGAGATGATGATCAGGACGCTCAGCTCCACCTTCAGTGAGGCGAAGGATCCGATGGGCCGTTCGCGGTCCACCCGCGCACTCAGACCGGGCCCCTTGCGTCGGCTTTTGCCGTCCTTGTTCATGGCGTACATCCGCGGTCGCTACCGCTGATCTTTCTCCTGCTCCTGGTCCTCGGGCGGTTCGAAGGCGTAGCCCACTCCGTGCACGGTGCGGATCATCTGTGAACCCAGCTTGTGGCGCAGGGCCTTGACGTGGGAGTCCACCGTCCTGGTGCCCGAGGCATCCACCCAGTCCCAGACCTCCTCCAGCAGCTTCTCGCGGGTGAGCACGGACTTGGGCCGACGGGCCAGCGTGGCCAGCAGGTCGAATTCGGTGGGGGTCAGGTGGATCTGCTCCCCGCGCAGGGTCACGATGCGCTGGGCCGGGTCGATGACCAGGGATCCGAAGTCCAGCACCTTCTCGTTCTCGGAGTTCTTGGCGATGACCTTGGCCCGCTCCACCCGGCGCAGAAGGGCCTTGCAGCGGGCGATCAGCTCGCGCATGGAGAAGGGCTTGGTCATATAGTCGTCGGCCCCGGCGCCCAGACCGGTCACCTTGTCGGCCTCGTCGTCCCGGGCGGTCAGGATGAGCACCGGCACCGGCCGCTCGGCCACGATCCGCTTGGTGGCCTCCAGTCCGTCCATGACGGGCAGCATGATGTCCATGATGACCAGGTCGGGTTTGATCTGGGATGCGGCCTGCACGGCGCTGGCACCGTCCGAGGCCACCCGTGCCGTCCACCCTTCGGCGGTGATGCGTTGGGCGATGGCGGTGGCCAGGGTGGGTTCGTCCTCAACCACCAGGATGGTGCTGGGTGTAGTGTAGCGGCTTGTGTTTTTGATCATGCCTACCTCTGTCTTCGATCACTGATCCGCAAAACGATGCTCGTCATGCGGGGTGGAGCCTTGCCGACATTCGTTCCACCACCGTCGTTTCTTCCAGAATAGTCTTCAGAGCCTCCAGGGGAAGTGTGCTCGCAGAGAATCGCGTCGCCTCCGAGCCCCGTCGGCAAGTCCATGCGCAATGACATTATTATATGGTATTTTATCGACTCGTTCTGGAGGACATATGGGTTACAAGGTCGGTGACATGGTCGTCTATCCGCGTCATGGGGCCGCCAGGGTGGATGCCATCACCGAACGGACCGTCAAGGGCGTCACCCGCAAGTACCTGCAGCTTTCCGTGCTCTCCTCTGATGGGCTGGTCATCAACGTCCCCGTCGAGAACGCGGCCAAGGTGGGCGTCAGGGACATCGTCGACGCCAAGGCGGTGGCCAAGGTCTTCGAGATCCTTCGCACCCCGGTGGTCGAGGAGAAGGAGATGAACTGGTCCCGCCGCTACAAGCTGAACGTGGAGAAGATCGCCACCGGCGAGGTCAACAAGATCGCCGAGGTCGTGCGCGACCTCTCCCAGCGTGACGTGGACGAGCATGGACTTTCGGCGGGCGAGAAGCGGATGCTGATCAAGGCCCGCAAGATTCTGACCTCCGAGATCGCCCTGTCCGAGAAGCTGGACGAGGACGAGGCCCAGCGTCTGCTGGACGTCAACCTGGGCTATGCGGAGCCCATGCCCGGCGACGACAAGCACCATACCAAGTCCCCCAAGGAGCCGGCTTCCAAGACCCTGGCACGGGTGGCCCAGGAAGCCGCCAAGAACAAGGCCAAGGGCAAGACCAAGGCCAAGCGCTGAGGCCGGATCCGGTCATGGGCCATCCAAGCGTCGGACTGGGCTTTGACGCCCATCGCTTCGACCCGACCGGCGGGCGTCGCCTCTGGCTGGCCTGCCTGTCCTGGAATGACGGAACCCCCGGCCTGCTGGGCGATTCTGACGGCGATGCGGCCGCCCATGCCCTGATTGATGCCATCCTGTCAGCCGCCGACCTGGGCGACATCGGCACCTTGTTCGGCCTGGGATCACAGTCCCCCGGAGCGGGCATGCATGGGGCGGACATGCTGGAGAAGACCATGGACTGCCTGCATGAACACGGTCGCAGGCTGCTCAACGCCTCCCTGATCATCGTCGGACAGCGTCCCAGAATTTCCTCCCGTCGTCACCTGGCCCAGCAGGCTATGAGCCAGGCTGTTGGCGCACCGGTTCGGCTGACAGCAACCACCACTGATGGCATGGGCTTTACCGGTCACAACGAGGGCATCGCTGTCATGGCCACCGCCCTGGTGGACTGACCGGCATCAGGCGCGCAGTGCGGCCCATCCCTTGGCCAGAGCCCAAAAGAGGGTGGACAGGGTCACGATGACGAAGCTTGGAGGGGCTGGCACCATGGCCGAAATCACCAGGCCTCCCCAGATGGAAGCCAGGCAGATCAGTCCCGACAGGAGCATGGCCCGCAGGGGAGAGGCCACCAGGATGTTGGCCGTGGCCGCCGGGGTGACGACCAGGGCGAAGATGAGCAGGGTTCCCACTGCCGGCACGGCGATGGTGATGACCCCGGCCATGATGGCCATGAAGGTCAGGTTCATCAGCCCGATGGGCACGCCACGGGCCTGGGCCACCTGCTCATCCAGGGAGCTGAAAAGCAGGGGCCGGTAGATCAGGGCCAGCAGGATCAGCAGGATTGCATCGAAGATTATGAAGCCGACGACCTGGCCCCGGGTGATGGTCAGGATGGATCCGAAGAGGATGGCCTGCATCTGCTGGGAGGCTGAGCTGGACATCCTGGCGAAGAAGAGTCCCAGACCGGTGGCGAAAGCCAGGACCGTGCCCGTGGCGATCTCCCTCTGGGAGGCCCGTTTGCCCAGGGCTCCGATGACCAACGCCCCGCCCAGGGCGAACAGACCCATGCCGGCAGAGACCGGCAGCCCCAGCAGGACGGCCCCTGTGGCGCCTGGCAGACCGATGTGGGCCAGGGCATGGGCGGCGAAGGTGGAGTGCCTGGCAATGGTGAAATAGCCCATGGCTCCGGCGGCCACGGCGATGCACAATCCGGCCACCATGGCGTTGCGCATGAAGGGGGCGGCGAGGATCTCCGTCCAATGGGGGTCGAAGACTGGTGTTGTCATGAGGTCCTTTCCTGGTCCGCCCCGTGCAGGCGGGCCACCTGGCTGGGTTGGTAGCGATTGTGGACGGGTCCGATCGGCTCATCCATATCGGGGGCCACGAACATGTCCCCCTGGGGAGTGGTGACCACCTCCACCTTGGTGCCGTAGAGGTGGGTGAGCAGATCCGAGTCCAGTACGTCGTCCATGCGGGCGTAGTGGGGATGCCCGTCCAGCAGGTAGACCGCCCCGGTGAGCACAGGCAGCAGCATGTTCAGGTCATGGGCCACCACCTGGATGGTCATGCCCAGACGGCTGTTGAGCTGGGCCAGCAGGTGAACGGTGGCGCGCTGCCCGGCCAGGTCCAGATTGGCCAGGGGCTCGTCCAGCATGAGCAGGTCAGGATCGCAGACCAGGGCCTGGGCGATGGCCACCCGCTGTCGCAGGCCGCCGGAGAGTTGGGACAGGCGCAGGTGGGCCCTGTCCTCCACACCGACGAAGCGCATGGCCTTTCCGGCGCGCTCGCGGTCCTGCCGGGTGACGGGGTGGATGCCGAAGCGGGTGCCGGTCAGCCCCAGCAGGACGGACTGCTCGGCCGTCAGGTTGGAGTCGATGTCAGAGGTGTAGCTCTGGGGTACGTAGCCGATGCGGTCGTTGGCCTGGCCGGCCGGCTGCCCCAGGACCTGCAGACTTCCTGCATCCAGGGGGAGTAGACCAAGCTCTGCCTGCATCATACTGGTTTTGCCGGTGCCGTTGGTGCCCACGATGGCTGTCACGGTCCCTGCAGGAATGGTGAAGGTCCCCTCCGACCAGATCAGCCGCCCGGATCGGCGGATGGCGGCATGGTCGAAGACGATGCAGGCCTGCGTGGATGTGCTGTCCGTGTCCATATCCATGGCTTCCTTTCCTGCAAGGGCTCACAAGGTGAACCTGCTCTTATTGAGCATGATTCTCATTATTGTTGGGGAGGGGACAGCGCGCAACTTCAGCAGTCGAGTCCTCCTGTACCGGCCCTTGGACGGAGCTTCCGGTCGGGGAGGAATCTGCGCTAGGCTGGCCCAGACGACTTCGACAAGGGTTTGCGCCCGCTTGAATGATGGAGATGTATTGACTGCAGTGAAATTGGACGGCAAGGCGGCGGCTGCGGAACTCAAAGAGGACCTGCGCGCTCGCGTGGCGAAGCTGACGGCCATGGGACGCACTCCCGGCCTGGGTACCATCCTGGTGGGGGAGGACCCCGGCTCGCTCAAATATGTCGAGGGCAAGCATCGGGACTGCGGCCAGGTGGGCATCCGGTCGATCAGGATTGATCTGCCCGCCGATGCCGGCAAGGAGCGGATTCTCGCTGCAGTGGATCAGCTCAACCAGGATCCCGACTGCACCGGTTACATCGTCCAGCTGCCCTTGCCCGAGGGCGTGGATCCCACTGAGATCATCGATCGTATCGATCCGGCCAAGGACGCCGATGGCATGCATCCATACAACCTGGGCCAGCTGGTCCTGCATACCGACGGCCGGGTGCGGACCCCACTGCCCTGCACCCCACGGGGGATCCTGTATCTGCTGGACCATTACGGGATTGACCTGGCCGGCAAGGAGGTCTGCGTGCTGGGCCGGGGATTGACCGTGGGCCGCACCATCGGACTGCTCCTGACCAACCGCGGGGTGGATGCCACCGTGACCCTCTGCCATACCCACACCAGGGATATCGATGCCCATCTGCGCAGGGCTGACATGATCATCGCAGCCGTGGGACGAGCCGGGCTGGTTGGCCCGGACCAGGTTCGCCAGGGTGCCGTCCTGATGGATGTAGGCGTCTCCCGGATCTGGGATCAGCAGGAGGGGCGCTGGCGGATCAAGGGCGACATCGATCCGGCCGCCAGGCTGTCTGCAGCCGCCTACACGCCCAATCCCGGCGGGGTGGGGCCCATGACCCGGGCCATGCTCCTGGTCAATGTGGTCGAATCCGCCGAGCGGGCCGCCGGAATCCCTGCCTGCGACACGCCCGAGGTCTCCCGGCGACAATGACCGTGGTGTCTCCTATCATGGAGAATGTTCGCGCCTGCCGGCGGGAACGCATAACTCAATACGGAAAAAATATCCACCAACTATACAAGAAACAATTCAATTAATGGCAGAGAACAAGAAGGAAGTCCCCCAGGTCGCGGTCAATGACATCGGGTCCGAGGAAGACTTCATCAAGGCAGTCGATTCCACCATCAAGAACTTCGACGATGGGGATCTGGTCGAGGGGACGGTCGTTAAGATCGACCATGACGAGGTTTTGCTGGACATCGGCTACAAGACCGAGGGCGTGATTCCCTCCCGCGAGCTTTCCATCAAGAAGGATGTCGATCCCGACGATGTGGTCCAGGTCGGTGACACCATCGAGGCCTTGGTCGTCACCAAGGAGGACAAGGAAGGCCGTCTGATCCTGTCCAAGAAGCGCGCCCAGTACGAGCGCGCCTGGGGCGACATCGAGAAGATCAAGGAGGCTGACGGCGTCGTTGAGGGCACCGTCATCGAGGCCGTCAAGGGCGGACTCATCGTCGACATCGGCCTGCGTGGCTTCCTGCCCGCATCCCTGGTCGAGATGCGCCGCGTACGCGACCTGTCTCCCTACATCGGGCAGAAGATCAAGGCCAAGATCCTGGAGCTGGACAAGAACCGCAACAACGTGGTCCTCTCCCGCCGCCAGTACCTGGAGGAGACCCAGTCCGAGGTGCGCGAGACCTTCATGGCCCAGCTCAAGAAGGGCCAGATCCGCGAGGGCACGGTCAGTTCCATCGTCAACTTCGGCGCCTTCGTCGACCTGGGCGGTGTGGACGGCCTGATCCACGTCTCCGAGCTCTCCTGGAAGCACATCGATCACCCCAGCGAGGTCGTCAAGGTGGGCGACAAGGTCACCGTCGAGGTGCTGGATGTCGATATGGACCGCGAGCGCATCTCGCTGTCCCTCAAGGCCACCCAGGAAGACCCCTGGCAGCGCTTCGCCCGGACTCACGTGCCCGGACAGATCGTCAAGGGCAAGGTCACCAAGATCGTGCAGTTCGGCGTCTTCGTCTCCGTCGAGGACGGCATCGAGGGCCTGGTCCACATCTCCGAGCTGGCCAACCGCCACGTGGAGAACCCCGAGACCGTGGTCAAGCAGGGCGAGGAGATCTTCGTCAAGGTCATCGACGTCGACCTGGATCGCCGCCGTATCTCCCTGTCCCTCAAGCAGGCCGACGACTCCGTCGATCCGACCTCCGAGGACTTCGATCCGGCCATCTACGGCATGCCCGCCGAGTACGACGAGGAGGGCAACTACAAGTACCCCGAGGGCTTCGACCCCGAGAGCAACGAGTGGATCGCCGGCTACGAGAAGCAGCGGGAGGAGTGGGAGTCCCAGTATGCGGCCGCCCACGACCTCTGGGAGCAGCACAAGGCCTTCGTGGCCAAGGAGCTGGAGAACGCCGAGGCTTCGGCCGCCGAGGACAGCCGGTCCTCCCAGGCGCCCGCCTCCGGTTCGCGCTCTCGTCGTCAGAGCTCCGAGGAGACCACCAACTACAGCTCGGAGTCCAGCTCCGAGGGCACTTTGGCCTCCGACGACCAGCTGGCCGCTCTGCGCGAGCAGCTGCTCAAGGAAAAGAAGTGAGCATCAAGCGGTGAATGGAGGGGTCCGGCCTCGGTCGGGCCCCTCCATTTGTATCTGCTGCCATAAGGTATATGCGGGAGGTCGGGATGATACGTGTGGGATTGACCGGCGGAATAGCGGCTGGCAAGAGCACGGTGGCGGCTCGGCTGGCCCAGGACGGGGCCAGGGTCATCGACTACGACCGGCTCTCCCATGAGGTCATCGTCCCGGGCGGACCCGGCGTGGGACCGGTCCTGGAGCGCTTCGGTTCGGACTGCGGGGACGGTCATGGTGGTGTGGACAGGTCAGCCTTGGCGGCAAGGGTCTTCGGCGGGCCGACGGCCGACCGGGATCGCAGGGACCTGGACGAGATCATCCATCCGCTGGTCTATGACCTGGCTTCCAAGGCCGAGCAGCCCTGGCTGGAGGGTTCCGAGGTGGTGGTCCATGAGGTGCCCCTGCTGACCGAGGTTGGGTCGGCCATTCCCTTTCATTTCGACAGGGTGCTGCTGGTGGAGGCACCAAGCCAGGTGAGGATTGCGCGTATGGTGAATCAGCGGCATATGACTGAAAGCCAGGCTGTTGAGCGTATCGGTTCCCAGACCAGCAGCAGTTCGCGACGCGCTCAGGCCGATCTGCTGGTGGACGGGTCCCAGCCTATCGAACAAATGTTCGAGTCTGTTGATAGAATATATGAAGAGCTGAAATCCTTGGCCCGGGGATCCTCGCACAGCGACTGAGGGGCCTTGGGCGAATGACGCATCCTGGAAGGGAGTTTCATGGGGTTCAACATTGAGCGGACCGACAAGCCCTTCGTGGTCAAGTCCCCCTATAAGCCCTCCGGCGACCAGCCAGAGGCCATCGAGGAACTGGCCACGCGGATCGAGAACGGCGAGAACGACGTGGTGCTCATGGGCGCCACCGGCACCGGCAAGACCGCGACCACGGCCTGGCTGATCGAGCGCCTGCAGCGGCCCACCCTGATTCTGGAACCCAACAAGACCCTGGCGGCCCAGCTCTGCGCCGAGTTCCGCGAGCTCATGCCCGACAACGCGGTCTCCTACTTCGTCTCCTACTACGACTACTACCAGCCCGAGGCCTACATCCCCCAGACGGATACCTATATTGAGAAGGACTCCAACATCAACGACGATGTGGAGCGGCTCCGGCACGCCGCAACGGCCAACCTGCTGACCAGGCGCGACTGCGTGGTGGTGGCCACCGTCTCCTGCATCTACGGCTTGGGCACACCCGAGGAGTACGCCGGGCGCATGCTCTTCCTGCACGAGGGGGACCGGATCAACCGGGACGACCTGCTGCGCAAGTTCGTGGACATGCAGTACAAGCGCAACGACATCGCCTTCACCCGAGGCACCTTCCGCGTGCGCGGCGACACGGTCGAGATTATCCCCGTCTATGAGGAGCTGGCCGTCCGCATCGAGTTCTTCGGCGACGAGATCGACCGCATCTCCACCCTGCACCCGCTGACCGGGGACGAGATAGCCCACGAGACCTCCGTGCACATCTTCCCCGCCTCCCACTATGTGGCCGGTCCCGAGCGGATGGAGCGCGCCCTGAAGACCATCAAGGAGGAGCTGGACTGGCGTGTGGGCCAGCTGCGCAAGCAGGGCAAGGAGCTGGAGGCCCAGAGGCTGACCATGCGCACCACCTACGACCTGGAGATGCTCACCCAGATCGGCACCTGCTCGGGAGTGGAGAACTACTCCCGCCATTTCGACGGGCGCGAGCCCGGGACGCCGCCCCACACCCTGCTGGACTTCTTCCCCGACGACTTCCTGCTGGTCATCGACGAGTCCCATGTGACCGTTCCCCAGATCGGAGCCATGTACGAGGGGGATGCCAGCCGCAAGCGGACCCTGGTCGAGCACGGCTTCCGTCTGCCCTCGGCCATGGACAACCGTCCGCTGAAGTGGCCCGAGTTTCTGGACAAGGTGGGCCAGACCGTCTACCTGTCGGCAACACCCGGCGACTATGAGATGGGTCTGTCAGACGGGGTGGTGGAGCAGGTCATCCGCCCCACCGGTCTGCTGGATCCCGAGGTGGAGGTCAGGCCTGTCAAGGGCCAGGTGGACGACCTCCTGGACGAGATCAAGGCCCGGGTGGCCCGTCACGAGCGGGTTCTGGTGACCACGCTGACCAAGAAGATGGCCGAGGACCTGACCGACTACCTGCTGGAGCGCGACATCAAGGTGGAGTATCTGCACTCGGATGTGGACACCCTGCGGCGGGTGGAGCTCCTGCGGGAGCTGCGCGAGGGCAAGATCGACGTCATCGTGGGCATCAACCTCCTGCGTGAAGGGCTGGACTTGCCCGAGGTCTCCCTGGTGGCCATACTGGATGCGGACAAGGAGGGCTTCCTGCGTTCCTACCGTTCCCTGATCCAGACCATCGGCCGTGCGGCCAGGAACGTGTCCGGCAAGGTCATCATGTACGCGGATGAGGTCACCGACTCCATGGAGAAGGCCATCAGCGAGACCAACCGTCGCCGTGCCAAGCAGATAGCCTATAACAAGGAGCATGGGGTGGACCCCAAGCCGTTGATCAAGAAGATCAGTGATGTCAACGACATGCTGGCCAAGGAGGATGTGGACACCCAGACCCTGCTGGCGGGCGGCTACCGCAATGCCAACAAGGCCGGCAACTCCCACCTGGGCGTGCCCCTCTACGACAAGGAGGAGGCCGACAAGCGGCATCAGGAGATCCTCCAGGCCGGTCTGCCGGCGCAGGACCTTGCCGACCTGATCCGTCAGCTGAGCGACCAGATGCACACGGCTGCGCAACAGCTGCAGTTCGAGCTCGCAGCCCGTCTGCGCGACGAAATCAAGGACCTGAAGAAAGAGCTGCGACAGATGACCGAGGCCAAAAAGTAAGTCTGGCCTTTGGCCGGTGGTCCCAACCCCGACCATGCATGTTGCGGGCCTGTGATGCGAGGCAAGTCATCACAGGCCGGACCAGCAGACAACTCTCTGTGAGGGTGTTCTGATATGCAGAGGGGGCAGATGAGCACGTCATATCTTGCCGCTAAAGTCAGGTGATATGTCCGAAACACCTCTGCCGTTCATGGTTGTGAGCCTGGTTGTACTGGCCGTCTTCTTCGTGGTCGATCTTTTGGTGATCGGACGGCGGCCGCACGTCCCTTCGACCGGCGAATGCGTGAGGCACATCGGCTTCTTTGTGGTCATGGCCCTGATTTTCGGGGCGCTGATCTGGAAGGTGGCAGGTTCCAAGCCGGCCATCGAGTTCTACTCGGGCTGGCTGACTGAGTACTCGCTCAGCATCGACAACCTCTTTGTCTTCGTCATCATCATGGGCAATTTTGCCGTACCCCTGCGGCTTCAGCGCTATGTGCTCAGCGTCGGCATCACCATCGCCCTGCTGTTGCGCGGGGTCTTCATCCTGGCTGGAACGGCGCTGATCACCCGCTTCACATGGGTCTTTTTCATCTTCGGCTTCTTCCTGCTTTACACCGCCTGGAACATGGTCTCCAGCCGAGGCAAGCAGGAGGAGTACCACGAGAACGGGCTGATCAGGGTCCTGCGTCGGGTCATCCCCATCACCAGCCACTACGACGGTGAGCGCCTGCGGACCACCTTTGAGGGCAAGCGCTACTTCACGCCCATGCTGGTGGTCTTTCTGGCCATCGGCACCACCGATGTCATGTTCGCCTTTGACTCCATTCCGGCCATCTTCGGACTGACCAAGGACCCCTTCATCGTCTTCACCTCCAATGTCTTCGCCCTGTTGGGCCTTCAGCAGCTCTACTTCCTGCTGGGATCCCTGCTGGACAAGCTGGAGTATCTGCCCCTGGGGCTGGCCGTGGTCCTGGCCTTCATCGGGGTCAAGCTGATCATGGAGGCTCTGCACGGCAACACGCTGCCCTTCATCAACGGCGGGCGGCCCCTGGAAGCAGTGCCGGAAATACCGACCTGGGCATCTCTGCTCGTCATCGTTTTGGCCGTGGGCATCGCGGCCCTGGCTTCGGTGCTCAAGAGCCGCCATATGTCCTCTGCAGCCGCTCCCCAGGGAGCAAAGCAATAAGGGAAGCGTTGAAGCACAAGGGTTGTTAGCGCTAACGGGAAATAGTGGTTCCCTGCGGCCTGAGTCTGTACAATAGAACGGTAAGTAAGAAAAAGAACAGGCAGGTAGCATATGCGCAAAGCCAAGATCGTCGATACCATCGGGCCGGCTTCGGAGTCGCTGGAAAACATCACCAAGCTGGTCAAGGCCGGCATGGATGTGGCCAGGCTCAACCGGTCCCACGGCACCCCCGAAGATCACCTCAAGGTTTACAACAACGTGCGTCAGGCCAGCAAGGAGACCGGACGCAACGTGGCGGCCCTGGTCGATCTGCAGGGTCCCAAGATTCGTTGTGGCTGGTTCAAGAAGAACGAGCAGGGCGAGGACAAGGTCATCCTCAAGGAGGGCCAGGAGTTCACCATCACCACCGACGATGTCGAGGGTGACGAGCACATGACCTCCACCACCTTCAAAGGTCTGCCCGGGGATTGCCACCCCGGCGATCCCATCCTGATCGATGACGGCAAGGTCCGTCTGGAGGTCACCAAGGTCGAGGGCAACCAGGTCCACACCAAGGTGGTCGTGGCTGGTCCGGTCTCCTCCCACAAGGGCATCAACCTGCCCGGCGTGGCCGTGAGCCTGCCGGCACTGACCCCCAAGGATGAGGAGGACCTGCGCTGGGGTATCCGCACCGGCGCCGACATCATCGCCATGTCCTTCGTCCGCTTCGCCACTGACATCGACCGCGCTCATGAGATCATGGACGAGGAGGGTCGCCGCATTCCCATCGTGGCCAAGATCGAGAAGCCCCAGGCGGTTGAGAACCTGGAGGAGATCGTGAAGGCCTTCGACGGCATCATGGTGGCCCGTGGTGACATGGCCGTGGAGATGCCCTTCGAGCAGGTCCCCCTGGTGACCAAGCGCTGCATCGAACTGGCCCGTCAGTATGCCAAGCCGGTCATCGTCGCCACTGAGGTCCTGGGCTCCATGGTTCATTCGCCCATCCCCAGCCGCGCCGAGGCCTCCGACTGCGCCAACGCCGTCCTGGACGGTGCCGATGCCACCATGACCTCCAACGAGACCGCCGTGGGCGACTACCCCGACACCACGGTCTCCACCATGGCCCGGATTTCCGAGTACGCCACCACCCACGGGTTCGACCGCATCCCGGATATGCACGACCTGGACATGTCCAACTCCGGTGCCGTCTCCTCCGCCGCTGTGGATTTGGCCGACAAGATCAACGCCAAGGCCATCGTGGCCTTCACCCAGACCGGCAACACCGTGCACCGCGTCTCCCGTGAGCGTCCGGCCGCCCCCATCTATGCGCTGACCACCGATGAGCACACCTATCATTGGCTGGCCCTGAGCTGGGGCACCGAGGCTTTCATGTGCGAGCAGGACTACCACGACTTCAACCGCGCGGGTCTCATGGCCTTCGTGGACGCCACCCTGAAGAAGCAGGGCAAGGTCTCCGACGGCGACTGCCTGGTGGTGCTCAGCAGCGCCCAGGGCGAGTATGAGCCAGGAAACACCGACTGCATCTACGTGCATACGGTTGGTGCCAACGACTGATTCTCCGGACTGCCGCCTGGCTGTCGACTGAGTCAGCCGGGCAGGTGGCCGTCAGGTTCATTCGGCACTGATAGAGCAAGGAACCGGTGGTCTTTCCCGCCTGCCAAGGCAGGGAGAGGCCACCGGTTCGCTATGCGAGGGTTCTTGCCTCAGTGCAGGTCCGACAGTCCAATCTTGGCCCGCAGGATGGCGATGGTGGTTTTGGCATCCAGAATGGTCCCTGCGATCACCATGTCATAGGCCTCGTCCACGGTGAAGAGCCGCACATTCTGGTGGGGGGTCTCCGGTGCCAGGCTGGCAGGTTGGACCGGGGTCAGGCCCTCGGCATAGAAGAGGGTGGTGTGCTGCGTGGAGAAGCTGGGGGTGTTGATGAACCTGGCGAACTGGTTGAAGGAGGCAGCCTTGTATCCGGCCTCCTCGCGCAGTCGTCTGGTGGCGACATCGATGGGGGCCTCCTTGTCGTTGAGCGGATGGCCGGCCGGCAGCTCAAGGGTCCAACGGTGAGTTGGGAGTCGGTACTGCTCGACCAGGGGTATCCTTCCGTCGTCGGTGATGGCCAGGACCGCGATGGTGTCTCCGTGCTTCTCGCTGACGATGCTGCGGTCGAAGGTCTGATTGTCACTGGATTCAAAGGTGACCCTGTCGACGCTGAAGTAGTGGCTGTCCATAATTTGCTTGCGGGCCTTCTCCTGGACGGGGGAGGTGCGCCAAGGATCGAACCGTCGATAGATATGAGTGGTCATCATGCTCTCCTTCGACTGCTGATGTGCCTGTATACATAACTGTCTTCATTCTAGGGCAGATTCAACACGAATAACCTTGCGTCGTCGCCAAAGTATGGTAGATTCTCTGTGGTGATGAAAAGCCCCCGTATCCCAATTGGTAGAGGAAACGGCCTCAAAATCCGTGCAGTGTGAGTTCGAGTCTCACCGGGGGCACGATAAAGCGAACCCCAGCCGTCCCTCATCGATTTCCGGTGAAGCTCGGATGGACTTTCAGGAAACGAGGTTGAAAGTGGCTTCAGAGAGTAAGAACCGCAGCGATTCTCCCGAGGGGCGGACCGTGGTTGTGGCGGAGGATGAGGCTTTGATCAGGCTCGATACCGTCGAAGCTCTCGAGGATGCCGGCTATGACGTGGTCGGCCAGGCGGCCAGCGGCCAGGAGGCCATTGATCTGACCCGCGAGCTGAGACCCGATGTAGTCGTTATGGATGTGAAGATGCCCGGCACCGACGGCATTACCGCCGCCACTGAGATCGGCAAGGAGAATCTGGCCCCGGTGGTTATGCTGACGGCGTTCTCCCAGCAAAGCCTGGTCGAGAAGGCGGCCGATGCCGGAGCCATGGCCTACGTGGTCAAGCCCTTCGCTCCGGAAAAGCTGCTTCCGGCCCTTGAGGTGGCCATCTCCCGCTTTGACCAGATCAACGCCCTGAAGGACGAGGTCACCGACATGAAGGCCCGTTTCGAGGCCCGTAAGCGGGTGGACCGGGCCAAGGGGCTGCTCATGGAGAGCATGGGCATGACCGAGTCCGAGGCCTTCCGCTGGATTCAGAAGACCTCCATGGACCGCAGGCTGACCATGCAGGAGGTGGCCGACGTGGTCATCAACAACGTGGCCAACCAGAACGACCGTTAGCCCGCCTATGGAAGACCAGACGAAGAAGCAGGACAAGGACGGCCGCACCCTGCTGGTCGTCGATGGACATTCGCTGGCCTTCCGGGCCTTCTATGCCCTTCCCGTCGAAAGTTTCACCACCTCGACCGGGCAGCCCACCAACGCGGTATGGGGCTTTGCCACCATGCTGGCGGATGTCATGGCCAAGGAGAAGCCCACCCATATGGGCGTGGCCTTTGATGTCAAGGGCGGCACCTTCCGCAACACCATGCTGCCCCAGTACAAGGGTACCCGTGAAGCCGCCCCCAAGGAACTGCTGACCCAGCTACCCCTGATCCAGGACCTGCTCAAGGGCCTGGGCATCACCTATATTGAAAAACCCGGCTATGAGGGCGACGACATCATCGGCACACTGGCCACCATGGGGGAGCAGGCAGGGTTCAAGACCCTGGTCCTGTCCGGGGACAGGGATGCCTTCCAGCTGGTGGACGACGAGATCACCGTGCTCTACCCGGGCCACCATTTCAAGAACCTCAAGCACATGACGCCCCAGGCCATCATGGACCGCTACAAGGTGACCCCGCAGCAGTATCCGGATCTGGCCGCCATGCGCGGCGAGGGAGCCGACAACATTCCTGGTGTGCCGGGCGTGGGCGACGGCTATGCCGCCAAGTGGATCAACAAGTACGGATCGTTGGATTCCATTCTGGAGCACGCCGACGAGATCGGCGGCAAGAAGGGTCAGGCCCTGGCGGAGAACGCCGACCAGGTGCGGCTCAACCGGAAGGTCAACGCTCTGGTACGCGACCTGGACCTGGGCGTGAAGGTGGAGGACCTGCGTTTCGGCACCATCCATACAGATCAGGTCCTGCCCATATTCGAGCAGTTGCAGTTCGGACCGCAGACCCGCAAGAAGATCCTACGCGGATTCAACACGGTCGCCGATTATGACTACTCTTCAGCCTCGGCACTGGTCGATGTCAGCAACAAGCAGGAGGAGTTCACCCAGCCTGAGCGCGATAAGGCGGATTCCGCCGACCAGCTGCGGGACTGGTGTGAGAGGCATCTGCCGGATAAGGCCCTTTGTCGGCGCTCGGCGGACCATGTCAAGGCCATGGCCGATTCCCTGGACAAGATCAAGGACATCGGCGACACCGACCAGAATGCCATGCGTTGCAGTGAGGCCATGAAGGAGCACTGGGTACTTCACGCCATCGGCTGGGCCAAGCACGGCGACTACGGCCTGGAGGAGTTGTCCATTCTCGCCATGGATGGCCACGGTCTGGTCCTCATGGCGGAAGACATTGACGAAGACATGCGTGTGGCCATCCAGGAGCTGATTGACCAGCGGATCGGCACCTGCGTGGTCCACGGCTACAAGGAGCATCTGCACTTCCTGGAGAGCCAGGGGCTGCACATGCCCCTGCCCCTGTTCGACACCAAGCTGGCAGGCTATCTGGCTGAGCCTGATTTCCATGCCGACAATCTGGAACAGGCCGTCGCCCATTTCCTGGCCATCCCCATAGAGGAGGAGCCCGAGGCCACACAGGGAGCCCTGGCCCTGGACGGGCGAGAGGATGAGGACGAACGTAGGCGTGGGACTCGGATCCTTCGCCAGGCGCAGTACGTCATGATGGTCTCCGAGCGTCTGCAGGAGTTGATGGACGAGCGCCACCAATACGGCCTGCTGCGCACTATAGAGCTGCCCACCTCCGCAGTCCTGGCGCAGATGGAGACCGAGGGCGCCAAGGTGGACGATGCCCGCCTGAAGGATATGCACGACCGGTTCGCCGCCGAGGCCCGCCAGGCTCAGGAAATCGCCTGGGATAGGGCCGGCAGCCGTGTCAACCTGCAGAGCCCCAAGCAGCTGAGCAAGGTGCTCTTCGATGACATGGGCCTGGTGCCCACCCACAGGACCAAGACCGGGTCCTATTCGACCAACGTCTCGGTCCTGCAGGATCTCTACATCAAATCAGTCAACAACGAGCGGGCCAACGACTTCCTGGGCGCCCTGCTCAAACACAGGGAGACCAACAAGCTCAAACAGATCGTGCAGACCCTGCGAGAGGCCGTCAACCCCCGGGATGGGCGGCTGCACACCACCTACGAGCAGACCGTGGCCGCCACTGGTCGGCTGAGCTCGGTCGATCCCAACCTGCAGAACATCCCCAACCGGGATGCCCGGGGCCGTGAGATCCGTTCGGCCTTCGTGCCTGGCAGCGGGTATGAGGCGTTGCTCTCTTCGGACTACTCCCAGGTGGAGCTGCGGATCATGGCCCACCTTTCCGGGGACCAGGCCCTGATCGACGCCTTCAAGTCGGGTGCCGACTTCCACCGGTACGTGGCCAGCCTGGTCTACGACATCCCCATGGAGGAGGTCACCGGGGACCAGCGCTCCCATGTGAAGGCCATGAGCTACGGCCTGGCCTATGGACTGAGCACCTATGGCCTGGCCCAGCAGCTCAAGATCAGTCCGGCCGCGGCTGATGTGCTGCGCGCCAAGTACTTCGCCACCTTTGGCAAGGTCCATGAGTACTTGGAGTCCCTGGTGGCCGATGCCCGGGAGAAGGGCTACACCGAGACCATGTTCGGGCGGCGGCGCTACTTCCCTGGGCTGCGCTCCAAGCGGCGTCCCACCCGTGAGGCCGCCGAGAGGGCCGCTCTGAATGCGCCCATCCAGGGGTCGGCTGCCGACATCATGAAGATCGCCATGATCAAGGCCAGCCGTGCCTTGTCCGACCAGGGGCTGAAGAGCCGCATCTCCCTGCAGATCCACGATGAACTGCTGGTGGAGATCGCTCCCGGAGAGACTGACAAGGCCACTAAGCTGGTCAAGGATTCCATGGAACATGCCGTTGAATTGGCCGTGCCCCTGGACGTGTCCACCGGCATCGGCCAGGACTGGGAGCTGGCTGCTCACTGACCTGACATGGAGTGGACTGGGCCCAGCAGGATCCGAGGAGGGATCGTCATGCCTGATGAACAGAATGAGGTTCAGAGGTCTTCGGTGCCCCTGGGCCAGGTGGTTGATCTGCTTGAGGGACTCTATCCTCTGGACTACGCGGAGGACTGGGACCATCCAGGCCTGGTGGCGGGGGATCCGTCCTGGCCGGTCAGGCGGATCTGGTGCGCTGTGGACCCTCGGCCCGATGTGGTTCAGGAGGCTCTGGATCACAAGGCCGACCTGCTGATCACCCATCATCCGCTCTTCTTCAGGTCGGTCCACCAGGTCTCCGGCCTGGACTTCCGGGGGGACATGATAACCAGGCTGATCGAGGGCCACTGCGGGCTCTGGGTGGGGCATACCAACGCTGATGCCGCCTACCGTGGTGTGGCCCAGGCGGCTGCCGATGCCCTGGACCTGCAGGATGCACGACCACTGGCCCCTCAGCCGCTCTCAAACCGTGACCTGCACGCCGATCAGGGAATTCAGGTAGGCCTGGGTCGTTGGGGCCGGCTTCCGAGGCCCGTACCATTTGAGGATCTGGTCCATGCCGTGGCGGGCCTCCTGCCCAGGACGGCTCTGGGTGTTCAGGCGGTCGGTCCGTCCGAGGCCATGGTCTCCACAGTCGCCCTGCTGCCCGGCTCAGGGGACTCCGAATTCGACCTGGTCCGGTCCACGGGGGCCGATGTCTACATCACCAGCGATTTGCGCCATCACCCTGCCACGGATGCCTACCAGCAAGCCCTCTATGAGGCCCAGATGGCCGGTCAGCCCAATCAGCCCAGACCCATGCTGATCAACACCCCGCACTCGGCAATTGAGAGCCTCTGGTTCCGCTACGCCAAGGGAGACATTGCCAGGGCCCTGGAGACGGCTACCAGTGTTCGCCCGCAGGTGGGGGTTTCGTCCATCGTCACCGATCCCTGGACCATGGTGGTGCGTTGACGGCTGAGGATTGATGGTTGAGGAGGAGTGATTTCATGAGCGATGAAGCGCAGGATCTGCAGGCACGATTGGCCGCCAGACTGGCAGACCGGGATGGCCAGGGGCCCAAGGGCATCGACATGACCCGCGCCCCCGAGCTGGTGGATGACAGGGAGGTCTTCCGGGGCCCGATATTCGTTATTGACCAGCAGCAGGTGGCCATGTTCCGGCGTGATGGTTCCAAGGAAACCATCGACCGGCAGCTTATCCGTCACGCCCCTTGTGTGGTCATGCTGGTGCACGACTGCGCTTCCGATGCCTATCTGCTGACCCGCGAGTACCGGGTGGGCGCCCAGGCCTACGTATTCGGCCTGCCAGCCGGCTTCATCGACCCGGGGGAGAGCCCGGTCAAGGCCGTCCTGCGCGAGCTGCGTGAGGAGACGGGTCTGGTTCCCGGGCCTGAGGGTGCGCCGGGCTCAGAAAGCCACCTGGATCCGGAGGACGGTTGGATCGATGCTGCTCCCGATGTCTACTCCTCTCTGGGGATGAGCGACGAGCTTGGCCACATCGTGGTCCTGCATCTGCGTCGCTGGCATCAAGGATCCACCGACTTCGACCCGGGCGAGCATATCCAGTCGGCCTGGGTCTCCTGGCAGGAGCTTTGTGCAGCGGGAGTCGCCGATGCCAAGGCAGTGGTGGCCATTCAGCATGAGGCCATCCGTCGCCTGCAGAAGAATTAATGTCGAGTTGGCAAGTGCTATGAATAGGTAGACATAACATACCAGTGGTATGATAGCTTCCTGTCAGAAGAGATCGTCGGGCCAGGATGGTTAGACATCGATGCATTGACAAGGAGGGAGCGCCATATGGGTACGCCGAAGGATCCAGAAGGGCATCGCAATCAGATCCTTGATGTAGCCCAGCGGCTCTTCCTGGAAAAGGGCTACGACGGGACCAGCATCCAAGACATCGTCGATGGTCTGGGCGGTATGACCAAGGGAGCTGTCTACTACCATTTTCCTTCCAAGACGGCCATTTTCCATGCGGTCACCGAGCGTATGGCTTCGTCCTCATCCCAGGGGGACTGGCTGGGGGAATGGCCCGGAAAAACTGGCCTTGACAAACTGCGCAACGAGCTGATTGCTTCCTTGTCGGCTTACTCGCGTCTCGATGTGACCTTTTCAGCCAGAACCCTGTTGAAGAGCCCCCGCATGGTCGGGGAGATGTACTTGAAATCCATGGACAGGATTGTGGACGTGATCACCCCCTACGTTCGAGAAGGCGTGGAGGACGGCTCCATTGCCCCTTGCAATCCCGAGGATTTGGCCCAGGTGCTCTATATCCTGCTCAACATGTGGATAGGGATCCGGTTCTCGACCATGACTCGGGACCAAGTGGTTTCCAAGTTCACTCTGTTGGCCGATATGCTCAAGGGGATCGGGGCACCTGTCGTCGATGATCGGGTTATTCGTGCGGCCGTGCATTTGCACGCACATCTGAAGAGCAATCCTTTGACTGCCACCAGCGGGGAGTCCACGCAAGAGGAATCTGACAAGAATCAGGATCAAGGGGTCTCTTAGAGCCGATAGATATCTTAAGGTCAAAAGGGCTCTGTCTACTAGCAAGATTCGGGCACTCAACGAGTAATGGTTTTTGTTTCCACCAAACATACCATCGGTATTTTTGAAAGGAGTTTTATGCAGGTGCTGAAGGCAGACGGAATTGTCCAAGTGTTTGAAGGCAGGGAGGTGCTGGCTGGGCTGGACCTGTCATTGGAGCAGGGCGAGATTCTGGGCTTGCTAGGTGCCAACGGGGCTGGCAAGTCCACGCTGTTGAAGATTCTGACTGGAATGCAGAGGCCTGTCGGCGGCAGAGTCTGTTTTCTGGGGAGGCCTCTGAGCGAAGACTACCCGGGCAATCTGGCCAGGATGGGAGTGTTCATCAACGAGCCGGTCTTTTATGAGTCCCTCAGCGCTAGGGAGAATCTTGAGATTGACCTGACCTACCTGGCATTGGCAGACCGGGAGCATAGGGATGCCGAGCCTACCGGGATCAGCCAACTTTTGGACAAGGTCGGTTTGGCCGCCGATTCAGCCACGCCTGTCGGCAGGTATTCCATGGGCATGAGGCAGAGGCTGGCCCTGGCCAGGTGCATGGGCCATCATCCTGACCTTTACCTACTGGATGAGCCGCTCAACGGATTGGATCCTGTGGCCATCGGACAGCTGCGAGATAGCCTGCGCAGCCTGGCAGCTCAGGGGAGTGCAATCCTCTTTTCCAGCCACATTCTCTCCGAAGTGTTGCGCACGGCCGACCACGTGATGGTCGTGGCGGACGGCAGAGTCAGCCTGCGGGCCAGCGTGCCGGAGCTCCTCAATCAGGGCCAGGAGGTCGCCGAGCGAACCCTGGTCAAGGCCATGGAGGGCTGATATGAAGACGCTGCTGAAATTAGAACTGAAAAAGACCAGGCTATGGCCCTGCATCTTCGGAGGGCTGGCAGTAGTGGCCGCAGCCTTGGCCATCGGAGGCATGTTCCTGGCCATTGGCCATACTAGCGGACGGTCAGATCCTCGGTTGTCAAGCCTGGCCTTCGTGCTGCAGATGGCCATGGTCATCCTTCTGGTGGGCTTCTCCCTGGTGGCTGCTGCCCTCTGCAACCTGGTCTTCATTGAGCCCTATATGGGGAGGAACCTGGCGCTCACCCTCTCATTCCCCATATCGCGAAGCCGAATCCTGCTGGCCAAGTTGATCTTCGTCGGCCTCTTCACTGCGCTCTCCTACTTGGCTGGGACGGCCATCACCCTGACCGTCATGCTACTAATCGACCGTCTTGTGGGTTCGCTTGGAACGGGCTCGCCAGGCAGTCTGCTTGAACTGGTTCTCCTCATGCTGGTTACCAGCCTTGCCGGACTGGTGGGGTTGGTTGGCATCGCCCTCTCTATAGGCTTCTGGAAGCGTTCGCTGCCCATCATGTTTGGGGTCCTGCTCCTGCTGGACGCTGTGGTGGGCAACCTGCTCTCCCTCTCCCCGCTGCTGTCGGTGCTGGTGCTTTTGATCATCTTCCTGGCTTCCCTGCCGGCTTGGTGGCTGCTTCATCGGACCCTCATGAAGATCGAACTGCCCTGAACGGCTGCCGACCATGCAGGAACTTCTGAAGAACAAGCCTTTCGTGACCATGGTTCTGGCCAGTCTGTTGAATACGGTCGGAGGCGAGCTCTTCAACATCGTCTTCATTGTCTATGCCCAGACCATGCCCTTTGCCGGACTGGCCGTCTCCGTAGCCTCAATTGCCTGGGTGGCTCCAGCTCTGACGGCCATCCTGACCGGATACCTGGCCGACAGGACCGCGCACAAGACGCGGATGCAAGTTGTGATCAAGCTGATTCAGGTGTGTATTTACCTGGCTATGGCCATGACAATCGGCAGGTCCAAGAGTTTGCCCGTCTTTCTGCTGCTGGTAGGCATGGACATGACATCTTCCATGTTGGAGGGATATGCAGGAAGTCTGTGGATGCCGGTCCTCAAACACCTGGTCCAGCCAGGCCAGCTCCATCAGGCGACCTCAATCACCTCCGCTGCATCCAATGTCGCGGCTGTCATCAGTGCAGGCGGAGGTGCGGTGTTGATCGCTATCCTGGGCAACAGATTCGCTGTATTCGCGCTGATCAATGCTGCCACCTTTCTGCTGGCGGGAATTTTGGTGGCCATTGGCTATAAGGCATTCGCCAGGGCGGAGGTCACAGGCAATGGTTCACCTGTGGGCAAGCATGTGGGCCTGTCTTCCAGTCTCCGTATGGCCTTGGGGGAGTTCCGCAGCTCTACATTCATGGTCCTGATGGTGGGCTTCGGCTGTCTGGTCAACCTTCTGGGGACGGCTCTGCAGCCCCTGCTCAATCTGGGGCTGATTTCCATGCCCGAGGTCTGGTGGGGAAGCTACGGCACAACCATAGCCGTAATCAACGGCATCTCCTCGCTGGGACTTATCCTTGGCGCACTCCTTGCCGCAGATCCGCTCAGGCGGCTGTCCATGGCCCATTTGCTGACCGGAGTCATGGCCGCAGCCGCCATGGTAGGGATCAACCTGGTATGGCTGCACATGCCTGCCCTGCTGTTCCTCCCGCTCCTGGTCATGAACTATCTTTTGGGCAAGATCAACCCCCGGTTCATGACCATGCTCATCAGCACAGTGGGCGAGGACCACCTGGCTGCAACTATGGGAGTGGTACAGACTGTCATGATGATAGGGGCGCCTCTGGGGCAGATGATTTTTCTAACGCTGGGAAATCTGGTCGGCATCGCCATCACCATGTCGATTTATGCGAGTCTGACGGGCCTTCTGGCTCTTACGATTCTCCTTACAGGATTGCTGGGCATGAATGCCAAGGATCCGACTCCCGAAATGGGACGAAAGCAAAAGTCGGGCTAGCCGGATTTGAACCGGCGACATCCTGCACCCAAAGCAGGCGCGCTACCAAGCTGCGCTATAGCCCGGCGCTCATAAGTATCAACGTATGAGCACAATGTATCAATATAGCACAGGGCCAGGTCCCCGCTGGACCCTTGGCGGGTGAACAGGGAGTGGGAACAGCTCTGCGCCTGCGGTTACCATGGTGACCATGACAGTGGAAGAGACATGGGCGGCGCCGCAGGCGGGTGGCCCCTTGGATGCAACGGTGACTATACCAGGGAGCAAGTCCCTCTCGAACAGGTATCTGATTCTGGCGGCCTTGGGAAGTCGACCCGTCAGGCTGACTGGTCTGCTCAGGTCGCGTGATACGGACCTGATGATTCAGGCTCTGGAGGCCCTTGGCGTGAGCTGTCGGGTTGACCCGAACAGTCCCACAGAAGTGGCAGTTGCTCCACCGGCAGGCGGACGTTTCCGTGGCGGCGCCCGGGTAGAATGCGGACTGGCTGGAACCGTTATGCGTTTCGTGCCGGGTCTGGCCATGCTGGCTGATGGTCCCACACACTTCGACGGGGACCAGCAGGCCTATCGGCGACCTATGAGGCCCCTGTTGGACGGCCTGACCCAGTTGGGAGCCAAGATAGATTACCTGGGCCAGGAAGGTTTCCTGCCCTTTGTGCTCACACCGCCGGACCGCCTGGTGGGCGGAGAGGTGACCATAGACTCCTCGGCATCCTCGCAGTTCATTTCCGGCCTCCTGCTGCTGGCGGCCAGGGCTGATGGCCCGACGACCATCGTCCACTCCGGCCAGCATCTTCCCAGTCTTCCGCACATCGCCATGACTGTTGAGGATCTGCGTCAGGCCGGAGTCCAGGTTCAGGCCAATCTCGACCGTTGCAGGTGGAGTGTTGAAGGCAGGGGATCTGCTGGGACGCAGCTGCCCGATCGGGTCCGGGTGGAGCCCGACCTGTCGAATGCGGCCCCCTTCCTGGGAGCGGCCCTGATAGGTGGCGGACAAGTCAGCGTGCCCAACTGGCCAGATCGGACAACACAGCCAGGTGGCTTGCTGCCCGGGTATCTGAAGACTATGGGCGCGAAGGTAGACATGGTTCCCGACGGTCAGGGTGGCGCCACCTGTAGGGTGACCAGCGGGGAAGCCATCCATGGACTTGGCGACTTCGATCTGTCTCCCGCGGGGGAGATTGTGCCCTCTATTGCAGCCATCCTGGTTTTTGCGGACGGGCCCAGTCGCCTGCACGGCATTGGCCACCTGCGTGGTCATGAGACCAACCGACTGAAGGCGCTGGCCACCGAAATCAGCAGAATAGGCGGCCAGGCCAGTGAGCTGGACGATGGCCTGGCCATAGAGCCCATGCCTGTGCATAGTATGCATGAGGCTGTCATGGAGACCTATGCCGACCATCGCATGGCTACTTTCGCCGCCATGATTGGTCTTAAGATACCCGGCATCCGGGTGCGCAACATCGGTACCACGGCCAAGACCATGCCTGACTTCCCGGGTATGTGGAAGCGAATGCTGGCAGGCGAAGTTCAAGGCTGAGCTACAGCGATTCGAGCGAAAGGAGCCGTGTTATGAGCATCGAGGATGAAAGGCAGACCTGGCAGGAGGATCTGGATCTGGCCATCGCCATGGCCGACCAGGCCGATCAGGTCACCGTGGGTTACTTCAAGTCGCCAGATCTTAAGGTGGAACGCAAGCCGGACAATACCCCGGTCACCCAGGCAGACAAAGAGGCGGAGGCAGTGATTCGTCGTGTTTTGGCCCGAGCAAGGCCCAACGATACCATCTATGCCGAGGAGCTGGGAAAGCAGGAGTCCAACGGCAGACGGTGGATCGTCGATCCGATTGACGGGACCAAGAACTATGTGCGCGGAGTCCCCGTCTGGGCGACCCTGATCGGCTTGGAGGCAGACCACCAGATAGTGGTTGGTGCGGTCTCGGCTCCCATGTTGGGTACCCGCTGGTACGCCGCGCGGGGTCAGGGAGCCTACATGGCTCGCCAGGGCGAAGCCCCCAAGGCCATCCACGTATCAAATGTGAACCGGATGGAAGACGCATCCATGTCCATATCGTCGCTGACTGGGTGGAAGGCCATAGGACGTCGGGAGCGGCTTCTTGACTTGACCGATCGGATCTGGCGCCTGCGTGGTTTCGGCGACTTCTGGCAGTATATGCTCCTGGCCCAGGGAGCCATTGACCTGGCGGCCGAGCCGGAACTTGACCTCTATGACATGGGTGCGCTGGTTCCCATCGTGACCGAAGCCGGTGGCAGCTTTACTGACCTGGCGGGCAACCCGGGTCCCTGGGGTGGCAATGGTCTTGCCAGCAATGGTCTTCTGCACAAGGAGGCCTTGGCGGCCCTGGGGGATTGACATATACAAGAAGGTCGGTGACCATATACATTACTGTGGTCACCGACCTTCTTCGTTCTTAAGACCAACTTCTTAGAACCAAGACTCAATCACAATCATCCATCCTTCAACCATTAGTGAGATTGAGAGGATAAGTAAAGTCAGCGGTCAGGCCTGGAACTTGTTGCCGTAGGCATCGCCCTGGCTGGCGACGACCTCGGCCTGACGGGCGATGGAGAGTTCCTCGTTGGTGGGGATGACGCAGACGGCTACCGTGCTGTCGGGGGTGGAGATGATCCGGGCCTCCTTGGAGCGCTGGTCGTTCTTCTCCTGGTCCAGCTTCACGCCGAAAGGCTCCAGCTGCTCGATCACCCGGCGACGCACGATTTCGTCGTTCTCGCCCACGCCTGCCGTAAAGGTAATGGCATCCAGGCCGCCCATCTGGGCCGTGTAGTTGCCGATGTAGCCGACGATGCGGTGAACGTATATGTCCAGGGCCAGCTTGGCGTCCTCATCGCCCTCGGCGATCAGCTTATGGACCTCACGCATGTCGCCATGGCCGGTCAGGCCGGTCATGCCGGAACGCTTGTTGAAGAGGGTGTCCAGCTCATCCACGCTCATGTGGGCGTTGCGGATCAGGTGGAAGACAACGGCCGGGTCGATGTCGCCGGTGCGGCCGCCCATGACCAGACCCTCCAGAGGGGTCAGGCCCATGGAGGTCTCGACCGGATGCCCGGAGACCTGCGCCGAAGCGGAAGCACCGTTGCCGATGTGCAGTACGATCTGCCGCAGGCCCTCTGCAGGCTTGCCCAGCAGGCCGGGAACCAGCTGGCCCACATACTGGTGGCTGGTGCCGTGGGCGCCGTAGCGACGGATGTGGTACTGCTTGGCGATGTCCTTGTTGAGGGCGTAGGTGGAGGCCTTCTTGGGCAGTTCGAAGAAGAAGGAGGAATCGAAGACGAAGACCTGCGGGGTCTGCGGCATCAGCCGGCTCATGACCTCGGCGCCCTCGGCCTCGGGCCCGTTGTGAAGGGGGGCCAGCACGGCCAGATCCTTGACCTGGCTCAGGGTCTTCTGCGTCAGGAGGGCAGGCTTGGGGAAGATGGCTCCACCCTGGACGACACGGTGGCCTACGGCGATGATGCCGGCCTTGTCCAGATCAGGGCCATACTCCTTGAAGAAGCCCAGGACACGCTTGAGCCCGACCTCATGATCGTGGATGGGCTCCTCAAGCTCATGCTTCTCGCCGTTGACCTCGTGCTTGTAATGGCCGTCGGTGGGCTCGCCGATCTTCTCGACCAGACCCGAGGCCAAGCTCTGGCTGGTCTCCAGATCGACCAGCTGGTACTTGATCGAGCTTGAACCCGAATTGATGACTAGGACGGTTTTCGCCATTGGGGCATCCTCCTGATGTGCTTGTATAGAGCCTGCGCTCCTCAATCAGTCTTCAAGATTACTCGTCGGCCCTTACAAGGCGCGGTATATTACCGGGCTGACATGGTTTTGGGGCTGCTGCTGGATCCATTTTGGAGATATGAACCAGCAACAGCCCCTGAGGTTTATAGGGACGTTTCAGGGACGCTGATCAGTCCTGGGCCTCGACGGCGGTCAGGGCCACGGTGTTGATGATGTCGGCCACCAGGGCGCCGCGGGAGAGGTCGTTGACGGGCTTGTTCAGACCCTGCAGGACCGGTCCGATGGCCAGGGCGCCCGAGGTGCGCTGTACGGCCTTGTAGCCGATGTTGCCGGCGCTCAGGCTGGGGAAGACGAAGACGTTGACCTTCCCGGCGACCGGATCGCCCTTGGCCTTGGTGGCTGCCACAGTGGGGGACCAGGCCGCGTCGAACTGGATGGGGCCTACGATGGGCAGGTCCGGCGCTTTCTCCTTGGCCAGGCGGGTGGCCTCTTCGACCAGGTCGACATCCGGGCCCTTGCCTGATCCCAGGGTGGAGTAGGAGAGCATGCCCACGCGCGGATCCACGCCGAAGGAGCGGGCCGTTTGAGCCGACTGGATGGCGATGTCGGCCAGCTGCTCAGACGATGGGTTGGGATTGATGGCGCAGTCCGCGAAGACCGCCACATGGTCGGGGAAGCACATGAGGAAGGCTCCGGATACCAGCGAGGCGCCCGGCTTGGTCTTGATTACCTGCAGGGCTGGGCGGACCGTATTGGCGGTGGAATTGATGGAGCCGGACACCAGGCCGTCGGCCTTGCCCAGCACCACCAGCATGGTGCCGAAGTAGGAGGGATCGGCCAACTGCTTGCGCGCCTGCTCCGGGGTCATGCCCTTCTTGGCACGCAGCTGGCAGAGGCGATCGACCATGGGGGCCAGTACCTGCTCGTCATCCATGGGCTGGAAGGAGGCCTTGTCCAGGTTGTTGAGGCCAAGCTCCTTGCCGCGCGCCAGAATGGAATCCTTGTCGCCCACAATGATCAGGTCGACAATGTTGCGTGCCAGCAGGTAGTCGGCCGCCTTGATGATGCGGTCCTCTCCGCCTTCGGGCAGGACAATGGTCTTCTTGTCGGCCCTGGCTTTGGCTAGCAGATCATTCTGGAAGGCTATAGGCGTGGTGGCCTTGGGCCTGGCGGCTTCGGCGGCTTTCAGCACCTGGTCGACATCCACCTCCTGCTGGAATGTCTGGCTGGTGGCCTGGCGGGCCTGATCGGCGGACGGAGCCGTGTCGAAATCCATCTTGGAGACGGTCCAGGTCGGCAGGTCGTACTCCTGGAAGGCCTGGGTAAGAGGCGCCTTCTGCTCTGGCTGGCATCCGGTGATGAAGACTCCGGCAAGCACGGCTCCTTGGGCCTCGATGGTTCTGCGGCAGGCGGCCACGGTCTTCATGACCTGGCCGGGTTCCCTGCCGATGGTGCAGACGGCCAGCATGACCGGGGACCTCAGGTCGGCGGCAATCTGGGCATTCAGAGCGAACAGGCCGGGGTCGAAGAGTTTCGAGGCATCGCTGCCCACGATCAGGACACGCTCGGGGTGAGTGGCTTCCATCAGCCCGTCATAGGCATTGAGGACATCGGCCCGGGTCTGCATGGGGTCCTCAGTGGCGTGCCCAGGACATTTGCCACGGCAGATTTCAGGGTCCGTGTCAGGGAATGAGCTGGCTGCAACCAGTTCCGGGGTCAACGGGTGCTTCCTGCAGGCGATTGGTCTGAATACCGCCGTTTTGGCCTTGGCGCTCAAGGCCTTGGTCAGGCCGTAGGCCACGACATTGCGACCGTTGGCGGCTTCTGGGCTGATGATGGTGATGCTTGCAAGACTCACTGTGTCTTCTCCTGTCCGGACGTGGTTGCCTTGATGACTGCTTTGTGCACAACCTTGTCCAGTATACAGAAACCGCCCGCCATGCGGGCTGCGCATGACGGGCGGTTCAAGGGTCGGATCAGCGTATCACTCGTTGTCTCCGGCGGTCGCGGCGGTGGCGGAGATGGTCTCCTGGCCGGCGCGGTTGGCATCGGGCCAGACCCAATCGGTGTAATCGGGGTGGTCGTAGCCCTTGTCCACGGCGAACTGGAAGGCCTCGTCGCGGAACTTGGTCCACTTGTCGATCTGGTCGGCGTACTTGCCGGCGTCCACCAGCTTCAGGGCGGAGGCGGCCAGGCACCAGCGATCCATGTCGTTGACGCGCACCATGTCGAACGGCGTGGTGGTGGAGCCCTGCTCCTCGTATCCGTGCACGGAGAAGTTGTCGTGGTTGGGACGTCCGTGAATCAGGCGGTAGATGGAGCCGGGGTAGGCGTGGAAGGCGAACAGGACCGGCTTGTCCTTGCTGAAGAGCTCGGTGAACTCCTCGTCGGACAGGGCCTGATCGTTCTCCTCGGTGTCTTGGATCTTCAACAGGTCGACCACGTTGACGAACTGGACCTTCACGCCCAGCTTCTGCAGCATGTCGTCGGCGGCCAGGGCCTCCTGGGTGGGGATGTCGCCTGCGGTGGCGATGACGACATCAGCATCCTCGGCATTCTTGGCGTTGGAGGCCCAATCCCAGCGGGCGGCCCCCTTCTCCAGCTCGGCGGCGGCCTCGTCCACGCTCTGGTAGGTGGCGGCGGGCTGCTTGCCGGCGAAGATGGCGTTGATGCAGTTGGTCGACTTGTAGCAACGCTCGCCCACGTTCAGCAGCATGTTGGCGTCGGCGGGGAAGTAGATGTTGACCACGTGATCGTTGTTGAAGTTCTTGTTCAGCAGGATGTCGACGAAGCCGGGATCCTGGTGGGAGAATCCGTTGTGGTCCTGACGCCAGACGTGCGAGGTGACCAGGAGGTTCAGTCCGGCGATGGGCTTGCGCCACGGGATTTCGCGGACGGTGGCCTCCAGCCACTTGGCGTGCTGGTTGATCATGGAGTCGATGACGTGCACGAAGGACTCATAGGAGCTCCAGATGCCGTGGCGTCCGGTCAGCAGGTAACCTTCCAGGAAGCCTTCCATCTGGTGCTCGGAGAGCTGCTCGATGACCTGGCCGGTGTGGGCCATATGCTCGTCGGTCAGCTCCGACAGGTAGTCGGCATCCCACTGCTTGTTGGTCACCTCATAGGCGGCGGCCAGACGGTTGGAGGCCGTCTCGTCAGGTCCGAAGATGCGGAAGTCGGTGGGGTTCTTGGCCAGCACGTCGCGGGTGTAGTAGCCCAGGACGCGGGTGGCCTCGGTGGCGCCCCAGCCGTGGCCGTGCTTCTTGATGTCAATCTCGTAGTCGTGGATGTCGGGCAGCTCCAGCGGCTTGAGCAGCCGCCCGCCGTTGGCGTTGGGGTTCTCGCCGATGCGCAGGTCGCCCTTGGGCATGAAGCTGGTGACCTCGGGGCGCAGGGTGCCCTTCTCGTCGAAGAGCTCCTCGGGCTTGTAGGAGGCCAGCCAGTTCTTGAGGATCTGGAAGTGGGCCTCGGTGTCGCGGGCGGAGGTCAGCGGCACCTGGTGGGCGCGCCAGGATCCCTCGGTCTTCTTGCCGTCGATGAACTTGGGGCAGGTCCATCCCTTGGGTGTGCGGAAGATGATCATGGGGTAGAAGGGCCGGGTCATGTCGTCGGTTTCGGCCCGGGCCTTGATGTCGCAGATCTTGTCGAAGACGGTCTCCAGCATGTCGGCGAAGCGACGGTGGATGGACAGGTGGTCCTCGTCGTCGAACCCTGCAACGAACTCGAAGGGCTCATAACCCATGCCATGGAAGTACTCATGCAGCTCCTCGTCGGAGATGCGCGAGAGGATGGTCGGGTTGGCGATCTTGTAGCCGTTCAGGTGCAGGATGGGCAGGACGATGCCGTCGGTGCGGGGGTTGACCAGCTTGTTGGACTGCCAGCCGGTGGCCAGAGGGCCGGTCTCGGCCTCACCGTCACCCACGATGCAGGGCACGAAGAGGCTGGGGTTGTTCATGATGGCGCCGTAGGCGTGGGAGAGAGCATAGCCCAGCTCGCCGCCCTCGTGAATGGATCCGGGGGTCTCAGGGGCGAAGTGGGAGGGGATACCGCCCGGGTAGGAGAACTGGCGGAAGAACTTCTGCAGGCCAGCCTCATCGTTGGTGATCTTGGGGTAGTACTCGCTGTAAGTGCCGTCCAGGTAGGACTGCGAGGTGCCGGCGGGTCCGCCGTGGCCGGGGCCCATGATGATAACGGTGTTCTGCTGATGGTCGGCGATCAGACGGTTGATATGGCCCAGCAGGAAGTTCAGGCCGGGGGTGGTGCCCCAGTGGCCGACCAGACGATGCTTGACATCCTCCCGAGTGAAGGGCTCCTTCATCAGGGGGTTGCTGCGAAGATAAATCTGTCCGATGGAAAGATAGTTGGCCGCCCGCCAATACTTGTCGACGGCCTCGAGGGTCTCCTCGGCGATTGGGGTCTCCAGCTTCGCCCAAGGGGTGCCGATAACAGGATTCGTCATGTGTACTCCTGCACTATAGTGCGATTGTTTATTTACTTCGGTTACGGGCTCGTACGGTGTCATTTCAGGCATCCGTCGGGTTCGTACCCAATGCCTACATGGTACGTGAACGAGCAGACTTTTCTGAACGTTTTCTTGCAGTGTGTGTTCGCTCTTGTGAGAAAATGCGAGGGAATTGTCTGCTTGCAGACAGGAATTTCCGCCGGGGGTGCCGGTGAGGGCTCAATCACGGTAGCATTGTCGAAAACTGGAACCATACTGGACTTGTCCGCGTGCGTTGATTCGTCGCTCTCGGGCATCCACGGCAGATACAGCATATATATAAGGAGTTTTATGGCACAGGGTCCCGTCCTGGTGGTCGATTTCGGTGCGCAGTACGCCCAGCTAATCGCTCGTCGAGTCAGGGAGGCGGGGGTCTACTCCGAGCTGGTGCCTCATTCGATGAGTCTGGATCAGATGCTGGCCAAGGATCCCAAGGCGGTCATCCTTTCAGGCGGCCCGGCCTCCGTCTACGTGGACGGGGCGCCTACCATCGACAAGAGGATTTTCGAGTCGGGTGTGCCTGTGCTGGGCATCTGCTACGGCTTCCAGGTCATGGCCCATGAGTTGGGCGGCGAGGTGGACAAGGCGGCACTGGGGGAGTACGGCAAGACCGAGGCCTTCATCGACAGCGCCAAGGGAATACTGCAGGATTCGCCGGCGCGGCAGGATGTATGGATGAGCCATGGCGTCGCCGTCAACCGTGCGCCCGAAGGCTTTGAGGTTTTGGCGCATACCGAGGGTGCTCCGGTGGCGGCCATGCAGGATCCTTCCCGGGGGCTGTACGGGGTCCAGTGGCATCCCGAGGTGACCAACACCCCTCTGGGGCAGGACCTGATTGAACGCTTCCTGCACCAGTGTGCCGGACTGCCGTCGGACTGGAACGCCTCGGGCATCATCGAGCAGCAGGTGGAGAAGATCCGTGGCACGGTGGGTGACGACCAGGTCATCTGCGGCCTGTCGGGCGGCGTCGATTCAGCTGTGGCGGCCGCCTTGGTTCACAGGGCCGTCGGCGACCAGCTGACCTGCGTCTTCGTGGATCATGGGCTCTTGCGCAAGGGGGAGGCCGAGCAGGTCAAGCATGATTTTGTGGCCGCCACTGGCATCAAGCTGATCGCCGTGGATGCCTCGCAGGACTTCCTGACCGCCCTCAAGGGCGTTTCCGAGCCTGAGCGCAAGCGCAAAATTATCGGGGAGAAGTTCATCCGCACCTTTGAAAAAGCCCAGCGGCAGGTGATAGAGGAGGCCGGCAAGACGGGCAAGGAGGTCAAGTTCCTGGTGCAGGGCACACTCTACCCTGACGTGGTCGAGTCTGGCGGCGGAGATGGAGCGGCCAATATCAAGTCCCACCACAACGTGGGTGGTCTGCCCAAGGACGTCAAGTTCAAGCTGATCGAGCCCCTGCGCACCCTCTTCAAGGATGAGGTCCGGGCCATCGGTACCGAACTGGGCCTGCCTGACCAGATCGTCTGGCGTCAGCCTTTCCCGGGCCCCGGTCTGGGCATCCGCATCATCGGGGAGATCACTCAGGACCGTTTAGAGACCTTGCGTGAGGCCGATGCGATTGCCCGTGAAGAGCTGTCCAAGGCTGGGCTGGATCGACAGATCTGGCAGTGCCCGGTCGTGCTGCTGGCCAATGTGCATTCAGTAGGTGTGCAAGGCGACGAGCGTACCTATGGCTCGCCGATTGTGCTGCGTCCGGTCTCCTCCGAGGACGCCATGACTGCTGACTGGACGCGTCTGCCCTACGACGTGCTGGCCACCATTTCCACACGCATTACCAACGAGTGCCCGGGCATCAACCGCGTGGTCCTGGACTGCACCTCGAAGCCTCCGGCAACCATCGAGTGGGAGTGAGCATCCGGGCCGACAAGCCATACGGCGATACGTCGAAGACGGTATTGTCGCATATGACTTGTCGGCCCAGTTATCTGGCTCTCGGGATATTAAATGTCGATAGTCGATAAAGGAGCTCAGGTCCTGCACTTCATTCAGTTCATTGTTTATTGCTTAGGAATGGCCGCATTGATCCTATTGACCAGCTCGCGGGGTTGCTCCACCCCGAGCACCAGCCGGTCATAGTGCTCGTCCTTGAGTTGGATGACAATGGGAATTTCAGGTCTGGTGACATTCCAGAATGTCTTTTCCCCATGCTCAATGTATGTGCCAGCCCATTTACCGGGGACATGAAGGCCGGGCGCACGCAGCCCCTTGGTATCATCAAGAATGCCCGGATCCTCGCTCGCACCCAGAACATGCTCGAGCGGCACCACCAGTTTCCCTTTGAACGACCACATCTTATCCAAGCCCTGCGGTTCAACTTCCAGCGTCCGCCCGACAATTGCCACCCTGTTGTTCATGACTTGCTTCTTTCATTATCAGACTGAAACCGAATATGTGCACGCTGCAGCAGCGTCTCGCCAAGGAGCGTGGCGACATCAACGGTCACAGCATTGGTATCGTCAGATCCCGAGTTGGACAGCTTTACAAGGTAATCCCTGACCAGTCTGCGAACCTCTAGATCATGATCCGACAGCTCCATGAGTGCCACCAATACCAGATTGAGCACTCCTGAATCGTGCCACTCCGAATCCGTTGCATCGCGAAGCGCAGCCAGGAACATCCCACGCTTGCTGCCGAAGGCACCGTAGAGACTGCCCCGGAGCAGACCTGTGGCTTTGACGAGAGCATCAATTGACGTACCCTCATAGCCATGTTCCAGGAAAACCTCGCGGGCACGTGCAAGTACTGCATCATCATCGAAACTTCTCTTTCGACCCATGCTCGCCAAGATAGCATTATTTGACTAAACAGTCAAGAATAATAAATGGTAGTTATTCTCATAATCATCGTTCCTTCTTTTTTGAAGCTGCCGGTGCTGGGAATAGTAATTCGCTGGCTAAGCTACCCGTAATGAACACAAGAATTAAAAGCCATGAAGATGGCCCCCATCCGAGCATGAAGATTGTGATAGGAGGGAGTGATAACCAGTGTAATAATTACGAATCTCAATGACACTGCTGGCCCTAAAGGACTTTCTGTGTTCTGTTTTTTGATTGAATGAAAATATCCAGGGTTCCAAGGAACCGATCAGTAATACGAATACCAGCTGGGTATTCACGGGCATTGTTGAACTAGCATGCGTAGTTTTGCAAAATAAGGTTACAACGAGAAAGATCAGTGTAAATATCGCCCCTCAACGCCACTAAGGATGATATTGCCAATCCAGATATCTATGGGTGAAGGCCGAAACCGCTCCGCGTCTCTTCTTGGATTTATTCGACGCACTTTAATTACACGTAAAGTTGGCGACTGCCTACATTTTTAGTGTCAATCCTTGCCAGAATTGCAAATGCTCAGAGCATAAATCAGCTTAAATACTGCCGTATTAGGCAGTCAAATACCAATTATTTTCAACATTACATTGGGGGACATGTTCTCTAGTTTGAGAGTGTTCAATTATTGGCTTCTGTGCAGTTGTAGTGAGTTCTGGGGCGCTAGCTGTTTTAGCAACACCAACATCAGTGCCGCTGACGCGCTTCTTGGTACTAGGGCCAGTAGCTTGTGTTTTCTTTGACCGCATATCAATCTCCTGTGGTTGACATGTATGCCAAATGGCTTAGCCGTGCAGTATCCGCAGAAAAAGTCAATATAATTGCTGATGAGATAAATACCGCAGGAAAAGTACGCGATGACTGGAAGTCTTCTATAACGCAATTAGAGAGCGCTTCATCGGCTCTGATTAATGTGATGGGCAAGGTTAGAGAAGCGGTCCAAGCCAAATAAGTATGATCGAGATCTTCAGCTATCCACGCAGGCGTTCCGGGAAGGGCTCTTAGCATCATCAAGACTGGAGTATGGCCGCACTGGTGTTACACCCGGACGGGGGGACAGATGGCTCATCTCCATAAAATAGCTGAGAAAGCGAGAAGCATTATCTTATTGAGGGAGAAGACATACCGAAACAAAACGGTCCCAATCACGACGGGCTCGATATGTAGTCAATTGGATGACTTTGAGGCATACCTATATGTCCAGTTCGTTTGATTGGGACTGGAAGGGCTCACGGAATATTGCAGTTGGTGTCAGGCAGACTCTTGATGCCTGTACCATCTGTGTTGCCTTCAGTTCGGTAAGCTCGCGCTGTCATCTGGGCAAGATACACGGCTGATTTCAGACTTAGACTCGGCTCCGCACGCCTGAGTTCACGGATGAACACAACTTGATCCTTGCTGGGATCTATTCCCCTAGATGTAGCGATGCTTTGAGCCCATTCCACTGCAGTAGCCATCGGGTCTTCGCAGTCAGCAAATATCATTGTGACTTCAACCCTCGGATTGTTGTCATTCGTCAAGCTCATGGCTTTTCCTCTCAAAGTTCCTGGTGCTTATTTTCTGGCCGCTGAAGTGTTGACCACTTCTATCATTCAGCTGTGAGAGTCGTCGTCAAAGCCCCGACGCCGATCTGAACGCACTCAGCTGAAGAGGCGGTAACGAAGGAGAAAATCGACGGGATTGGCGAGAGCGCCGGAGTGGTATCAAATCCGTAAGCGCGAGTTCTGCGGGGGATGCTGGTGGTCTTGCCGACGCCCCCCTTGGTGTTGGCCCAGGCTATGACGTTTGCAATCATCGCTCCTTCCGAGTCCTTCGGACAGCACGCCTGTTTAAGGTTAGCATGCTTACTATGTAATGTTTAAATTAAACCTTTTCATATATCATATGCAGCTAGAATGTTTACCCTGCCTAAAGGTTCGGTGTTCTGCTCTTTCGCGGGCCCGGAATCATTGAGGTAAAATATTTATGTTTTACATTAAAAATTAAACATTTGATGGCTTCAAGGGGGCGCAACATTTGGTGACGCGGACGGGGGAAGCCCCTTGGGCCGCGATGAACGGCTCCCGCCGCCTGGGAGACGCTTGTGCTTCCTTCACATGACGATCTTTCGTTGTTCTCGTTGACGATTTGTCTTTGCAGGTGCTCGGGTGTTGGTTCGCGACGGACTGTTCCCGCATTCGTCCCTTCTCCAGGAGATGTAGCTTTCCTGCGAGATGGTCAGTGAGTCTGTGCGGCGCGCAAACTGGTCCTTAGTGCTCGAGTCCCCGATGACTTGGATCTGCATGGCGCTGACGGCATCGAGCTGGCATCTGAACGCTTTGTAATCGCTTCCGGTGGGATTGCGCATGATGTAGACCCCGGTTCTGTGCATTGAGCTGCTGCCATTGTTCACTGGTCGGCTGGTCAGTCGCGTCGTTCTCCGTTGCGATGTATACTGCCCCTTGGTATTGCTTTTACAACAGGTCGCATCCGTTTGTCGTCGATTGCCGAAGTCTGTGCCGCTGTGTTGTAAAGCTTTGACGCTCGGGTTTTGGGTACTTTTGCGACGTGAAGCTTTTCGAGTCTGGACCCCGTCCAAGGATTGTCGGACGGTGGTAATTCTTACCTGCCTGCAAATATACGCCAGAAACGTCATGTCCCGCCGCCGCGGTGTGCGCGGCCTGCGGAAAAGTGTCATTTCTTCCGGCTATGCCTTCCTATCCGTTCCGTCGCGGGAGAGTGGGTCTCTTCCTGTTGATGATCGGTTTCCCGCAGGTAGGCGGTTAGGGCTTCCTGTATGCGCTGGCCGAGGCGCCGGCCGCCGGAGGCCTCCTTCAGCAGGGTTGCATGCTCCGGATTCAGGTCGTACCCGCATTTGTCGAAGATGTTCATGCACTGCTCGGTTGGATCCTTGCCGAAGTGCTTGCATACGATGGCGAATTCCGCAATGGTCAGCGGCACGCCGGTCAGGTGCATGATGCTGTACATTTTTGCGGCAGAAAAGCCTAAGAGTTCCGCCAGGTCAGTGATCGAGGTGTCGGAACCCTTTTCGTTGAGCCAGCTCTTGATCAAAATGACCGACTCCTTATCGGCTTGATGCCATCTGCTAGATTTCATCAGAAGCCAGTTTACGGCACAGGCAAGCCTTTTTCGGACAATGGAGATCACGTCTCAGGCCCTTCTTCAACAAGTTGGGGAAATTCTCTGTTTATCCTCTGGAATACCAGAATTACAGCATTATATGTCATCGTATTTATTGAATATGAGAATTTTGGTGTATTCTGTATTGAAGAAGGCGTAACGGCTGCGGTCGGAGTCTGGATTGCAGCCGGCTATGGCGTGGGGATCCATGGGATTTTTGTGGATGCGAAGATGAGCCGACATGTTTTACGCCTACATGAGGAGAGGGGGTGCAGTGCAGGTGACAGTCGTTGGTGTTGGTGACCGAGGATGTCCTGCGGGGGCAAACCGTATTGTTGGTGCGCTGGCAGTTTGGGCTGCGGGCGCGGCACGTTGGCCAAGTACGTGCGTCGATCCCTCGTTCGCGGGAAGGACGGCGGGGAAAAGAAGACCCCCGGCCTGATTGGGGGGATGCATATCCAGCCCCTTGGCGAACCTGAGACTTGTCAGCCAAAATTTATCTGCGGTTTACGCCGTCAGGGTTCTGAAGTAAGGATGACTGGTTTAAGTACAGGAATTTACTTTAACGCTGCGCGCGCGGTTACGATGGAAGAATACACCAGTAATCCGCGTAGATGAGAAGAGGGATATTCATGGCGGATCATGAAGATGAGGGGACTATGGACCTGCATAGTGTGTCCGATCAAGCCGAGGGGGAAGACCAAGCGCCGCCGGCGATCGTGCCGGAGGACGGGGGAGATCCGCCGGGCAAGCCACGACCGAAGTGGCTGGTGCCGGTGGTTGTCGCCGTGGTCGTGGTGGTGGTGGTCGTGGCTGGTCTTGTGGGCTGGCGCGTGGTGGAATCCCGCCGGCATGATGCGGCGTTGGACTCCTGCAGCCAGGCGGTCAAGTCCCTGCAGGACAAGACCCGTTCGGACCGGTTGACGCAGTACCGCGAGGCGGCTGGCATAAAGTCCGATCAGGTCAAGGACACAAGCACTGTGGTGGCCATGGCGCGCAGCGTGAAGGACGCCGAGGGGATCAGGCAGCAGACAATCCAGTGCAAGGCCTCCATGTCCACTGGGGATCTGAACGCGGCGGCCGGCCAGGCCGGAAAAATCGACGGCAAATATGCGGCTGTGGCCAGGGCTGCCAAGGCTGTGCTCGCGTCCAGGGATGCGAAGGCCCTGGATGATGCCAGGACCGCCCTGGACGGGAAGAAGGGCGAGGCGTCGAGGCTGCTGGCTGATTCGGACGGGAAGGTGGCCGACAATGCGACCCGTGACGGCCTGCAGCAGGCCATCGACCAGGCCGGCCAGGCCGAGGGCGACAAGGCGAAGGCCTACCGTAATGCGGTAGGCGCCCTGCAGGCGGCCATCGACCGGGTGAACGCCTCCATGCAGGCCAAGAGCCAGGCCGACCAGCAGGCCGCAGCCCAGGCGCAGACCCAGGCCGCACAGCAGCAGCCGGCGCAACGGCAGGGCACCACCCAGCGCCGTCAGGCCTCCTCCAACAGTGGGAGGAGAGGTTCCACGCAAACCCGCCGACCCACCTACCGGCCTTCCGGCAATCGAGGCGGCGGAGGCGGCGGATCCTCGCAGGCGCCGGCAGCCCCATCAGCCCCACAAGGCGGTGGATCTAATTGGCGCGACAGACTAAATCGTCCGGATACTTCAATGCATGGTTGTAATCCGGATGGTTCTTGTGGTATTGGCTGATTGATTGAGAATTTGCCAGCGGGACCGGTTTCTTGGAAGGTCTCCTATCCCGCTGGCGTTGTTTGTGGGCGACCATATCGGCCGTCCCCTTCATGATAGTGGAAGGGAAACATAAATGATGACTCCAGGAAAGATCGGACGCTGGGCGTGTCGGCTTTTGCGCCTGCGCTCCGGATGGGCGGGCAAGGCGGTGGCCATAGCCACTGCCGGGGCCACGCTGCTGATCGGCGTCCAGCCGGCTGTCGCCGCCGGCGGCGCCGGATCGGGCGGCGACAACACCAGCAACTCGCATTCGGGCAAGTTTGCGCAATCCTGGGCCTACCGGGACAATGAGGACGGCGGGTTCGGCGGCGCCGACCGGGCTGCGGTCATGGCTGCGATGGCGGAGATGGGCGTGACTATCCGCGACGAGCAGGCGTGGGGGTCCATAGACAAGGCCCTGAATGAGGCCAACATGAACTGCCTGGCGCGTTTCAATGAGGCGAATCCCGACCAGGCGGGCTATGGCCAGTGCCGCACGGTGGGCGTGGGCATGGTCACCACCCCGGGCAAGGTGTATCAGGGCCTGGACCGCGCCAGCCATGACATCTGGATGAACCATTGGGCAGACACCGTGGTGGGCAAGACATTCAGCAACCACGGGGCTAGCTATATGACTAATACTCCTTTTTCTGATCAGCCTGGCACCACGGTTGATAGGTTAGCCGACGAGTATGCGGGCGATGCCACGCATACTTCGGTTGTGGTGATCATGCTCAACCAGTATGAGCCGAAGCCTGCGAATTATCGTCTCCAGGTGTCCACGGATCAGCAGTCGCCGACGGCCATGGTGGTCGGCGGCACCGATGAGGTCCAGGACGTGATCCATGCGGATGCTTCGGGTTCCCCGATCCGGGAGAATGTGAATGCGACGGTGGTCATGCATTACGATGGCCAGCCTGACGGGTATGTGGGCGCGAAGCAGGCGGTGAAGAACGCCGCTCTGCCCAACCAGGGCGATGCGCGGGTCGGGTTCACCCCGGCCGATTTCGGCCTGGCCCATTGGCAGGAGGGCCGGTACTGGTTCGATGTGCAGGTGCCGCAGCAGGGTCGCATGGATGGTGCGGTGGACACCCCGGACCGTGATCCGCGTGAGGTGTTCAGCGTCTCCTCGGTTCCCCCGCCGGCCCCGGTGAAGAAGATCCAGAAGGGCACTTCGGCCGACCGGATGGTCAACCGCACGACGATCACGACCGGCACGGGCCGTGGCGGCTATGAGCTGCATTTCCGCGAGCAGATCGACCCGCATGGTGTCCCGTACTCGGTTGAGAACATCAGGCTGCGGGATCTGACCGACGGCCGTGACGTGGCCGGGGAGTTCAAAGTCGTCTGGGACCAGGCCACGGGCCTGCTGACGGCCGACCGGACCCCCGACAAGGGGGAGATGCCGCTGGAGCACCAGTACGAGCTGTCCTTCGACGTGCGGGTGTCGAAGCCTGATTTCAGCAAGGTCAGCGACCATGCGACGGTGGGTTGGAACAAGCGGCCGGCCGTGGACACGGGGGCCAAGGAGTTCCCGACGTGGCGCCCCCAGCCCGACAAGTCCTGGATCAGGCAGGACCCGTCGACGGGCAAGTGGGCGGCGGTCATCGACCCGTCCCGCACGGACACGACCGGCGCCGACAATGCGAAGTTCCTCGATGGCGACAGGGTGGCGTCGGTGGTGAACGCCACGGTGGCGGCCGACCTGATCGAGGCGCCCGCCCGGCTCGAGATCGGGGACGACTGGTCACAGGCGTCCTACCTCTTCAAGGCGGACGACGTGTCGAAGATCCGCGTCTACCAGGCCAAGGCCGGCACCGACCGCGCCTCCTCGGTCAGCGACATCGCCAACCGGGGCCAGGATGTGACCGACCGGTTCGACATCACCATGAAAGGCACGCATGCCGTGGCCAAGGCCAAGCCGGCATACCTGCGTGGCCTGAAGGGCATGGCGGACCCCCTGCAGGTGACGATGCTCGTCCCCGGGTCGATCAGCTTCGCCCGTGGCAAGGGCGCGGCCCAGGTGCGCAGGGACTTCGGCAGGCAGCCCGGTGACGAGCTGACCTTCTGCAAGGAGCCCGGCGCCTCCGGCGCGGACCTGACCAACAGCGCCTACGAGCAGGTCAACACCCACAAGGTGGCCACCAACGAGCCGAAGATCTGCGGGTACGTGCCGCCGGTGAAGAAGGACGTGGTGTCCGAGGCCAGCCAGGGCGGCGACCAGGACAGCGTGGACGGCAAGCTGGTCTACCCCGGCCAGAAGGTCGAATACCAGCTGCTCACCCAGCCCAAGCTCCCCGCCGACCTGGCCTACGGGGTGTCCCGCGTGATCCTCACGGACACCTACGACCAGTGGCTCAAGGTCGACAAGCAGACCCTGGAGCTGATGGACCTGGACGCGGGCCGGGTGATCCCCAAGAGCCGGTACAGCACGAAGTGGGATGACGCTCACCACCTGGTGCAGGTCGTCTTCACCGACCAGGCGCTGATCGGCCAGTGGAGGGCAGGCGGGAATCCGCGCATCCAGCTGCGGTTCGAGGGCACCGTCGATGCTCAGGCCCCTGCCGGGCACAGGGTGAACAACCAGTGGATGCTGACCCTGAACAACAGCCTGACCCCGTCCAACGAGGTGTTCAACACCCCGCCGGACTTCAACCCGGTCAAGAAGGACGTCAGTTCGAAGGACCAGAGCGTCAGCATCGACGGGAAGACCCTCCTGCTGGGCGACACCGGCTACTACCGGGTCACCCTGGACGCCAGGCAGACCAACCAGGCGTACGCCGTGTGGCGGCTGGGCCTGGTGGACGACTATGACGACGAGTACCTGTCCATCGACCCCTCCGGTATCGAGGTGCAGGGTTCGGACGGCAAGGACTACACCCAGAAGTTCAACATCCAGGTCAAGGACGGTGTCGTCTACGCGTTCGCCCGGACCGTGGACACCAGGGTGCCGGCGACCGGGGAGATCCTCAAGGGCGACCCGCAGCCTGCCGACCTGGCCGCCTACGCCGCCAGGAGCCACAACCCGCTGCTCGAGCCGGCCATCGACCAGGGCCTGCTGGGCCGCACCTATGACCTGGTGCTTCCCTACAGGGTCATCAAGGTCAAGGACGGCTACGTGGTGAAGAACAAGGCCACGCAGGTCATCAACGACCTGCGCAAGCAGACCAACCAGGTGTCCAACCCGCTCAAGCCGATCAACCCGAGCAAGGATGTGGTGGTCAAGGTCAACGGGGAGAGCACGAACGGCAGGAGCATCTACGAGGACCGGCTCTTCCTCTACCAGCTGGACAGCAGCATCCTGCCGGCCAACCGGGCATACGCCCAGGCCGACCGTTGGCTGATCGAGGACCAGCTGGATCCCAAGTTCGACCAGTACACGGGCCAGTGGGCCGTGTACGCCACCCGCGACCTGTACCAGGGCGGGAAGGTGCTGGCCGGCAAGGGCGACCGGATCGCCGGCTCCGGGTTCGACTCCCCGAAGCTGGGCGAGCTGTTCACCCTGGAGCAGGACCGGTCGGGCAAGGTGACCATCCAGGCCACGCCCGCCTACCTGGCGCTGGTGTCCGCGTCCGGCGACCGTGATGCCGGCTGGCGCGCCTACATCCAGTGCAAGCGTCTGGCCGTCACCAAGCATCACGAGAACCGTTTCACCGAACGCTACAACGACAAGGTGAACCCCTCGAACGTGGTGTGGACCCGGACCCCGGACATGACCCCCAGGCTGAGGATCGTCAAATTCGACACCAGGAGCGGCCTACCCCAGGGCGACCGCAACGACCCCAAGCAGGCCCTGACGGTGGACGGCGACACCGACATCACGGTGCGCATCTACAACGAGTCTGGCGTCGATCCCGACACGGGCCGGGGGGACGTCTTCCTGGGCCGGGACCTGAAGCTGGAGGACAGGACCGTGGCCGGCGACGGCCAGGTCGTGGACTGGAAGTATCCGGACGGGTGGTCCGGCTACCAGCTCAAGCCCGGCAAGTATGTGGATGTGCACGGCACCCTCAAGGGCGTCACCGGTCACCACACCGACCGGGCCAAGGTGACCGGCCGGCCGATGGCCCCCTGCGTGGTCCCCGGCGACGACAAGCCCTTCGACCCGAAGGACCCCGACGCCAAGCCCGTCCAGGAGACGCCCAAGGATGCGGTCATGGTCGACGGGGTGGCCCTGTGTGGGGACACCACCGTGGAGTCCAACACCGACGACTGGAACGGCAAGGTCGAGCCTCCGGCCCTGCCCGCCACGGGCTCACAGATCGCCCTGGCCGTCCTGGCTGCCGGGCTGATGCTCCTGGGCGGCTATGTGGCCGTCCAGGGCGGAGGCTGGATGCGTCGTCGGCGTGCGGAGAACCATGAGGCGGCCCTCGCGTTCAGCGAGCAGGTCATGGCCCAGGCCGGGGCGCCGGAGCCTGAAGGCCAGCAGGACGAGCAGCCCCGCTGACGGTATCCGAGCCGCACCCCTGCAAAGGGGTGCGGCCCCTTCCTTGCGATGCTTCCCATCCGGGCTTCTTTGTCGGCCGCCTGCTTCTTTGGTTGCCTCTATTTCTCAGCCTGGCTGGGCAGTCATCCCCTGCCAGGGATGATCCGGATGCAGCGGCGGACGGGCTGCCTTCCCGCCGCCGGCTGCATCCTCAATCCTCCGGTCCTGCACCGGATCGGCAATGATTCTTCCCGTCCGCGTTCTGGCTGACGTGGGCGGGATGATGCGCGGAGGAGCCGACTGCTTCCCCACTTCTCGGTACCTCCTCCGTTTCGCCATCATGGGTCAACGTGGCGGAAAAGCCGAGGCGGACTTCCCCTTGCCGCCTAGATCCTTGGATACCCAAATCTTCCAGGTCTTTCGTGCCACATCGCAAGCAGGCACGCTAGACAACGGGCACGATCCGCAAGTACACCAGCAGAGCAAAACACAAGCGAAACAGGCGGAACGGAAACATTACGCGGTGTTCGTCAGCTCGACCTTCGAGGATATGAAGGATATTCGCGCAACTGTGTCGGGGAGGCTATATTCCATGAAGAACTTCATGGCCTCCAACAGTAGCCAGTTCGACTACATCCGTGAAAGGCTCAATGACACCGACATCTACGTGCTGCTTCTGGGCGGCAGGTACGGCACCCTCACTCCCGGCGAGGACAGGAGCTACACGCATGAGGAGTATGAGATGGCCAAAGCCAACCCCGATGTCAGGGTGCCGTCCTTCGTCTGCAACCACCCCGAGAATCGGCCTGCCGAGAGACGCTGGTAAGACGATGATGAGCACGACAAGCTCATGAAATTCACTAAGGAAGCGGAAAGCAGCAAAATGGTCGGACTCTGGAATGTCGATACCAGCCCGGAGAACATGTTGAAGACCAACATCTCATCAGGCATGGCGGTATCCGTCTGCTCGGTCGGGCTGCGGACGGCTGGCGTTTGGCCCCTGAGGAATAATCGACGTAGATCCTCTCACGCCTCGCCTTCTTGAGAGTGTCGGTCTGCAGATCCTCATTCTGCTCAAGTGCGCTCACACTCGCATAGCCGATCGGCATGCCCCCCCCCCTCCAACAGTCGGCGGTGACGATTGGACGGGCCTGCCTGAGGCTATTGATTTTAAAATCACATGTTTAGCATGCATAAATTAAAAAATGAGTTTATTCAAACTTATGGCTTTCATCAGGCAACATTGCCGTCCCTGCGCCCAATATATTGAAAATGGTCATTTGATGGGCGCCTTTAGTGAGCGCTCATATTTCTGCAGCCATTCCTTTGTCACCGGCTCGATTTGTGTTCTGCCCTCGCCATCCGGGTGGGTCCTGAGTATTTGTATCTGCTCGCCTTCTCTGGCTGTGCAAAAGGCGAATTTCACGTTGGTAGCGGCCGCTCCTCCGATGGCGCTGTCTACATAGAAGCCCGAGCCGGGCAGGGGAGAATCACATACTCTGCCTGGCTGCTTAAAAAGAGCCGAGATGTCGATGTGCCGGCAGCCATCGACCCCTTGCATATCCAAGGAGATGGCCCCGACAGTATCGTGCCCTCGGTAGGGGCCGGCAGACTCCGGTCTTGCAGCCTTGGCAGCTTCCAGCGTCTTCTGGCCTGTCTGTCAGCATATTGCGCATTTTGAATCTGCTGACCTGATCATAGCGAGTTGCCCCCGTGCCGACCAAGAAACTACTGGTATGGCGTCAGCTCAGCTGTCTGGCCACGGATATGGGGTGGGTGGAGTACATGCTGAATGCCGGCCACTGCGACCAAGGCCATGCTGTTCCCGTCCATGAAGGCGGCATCCACCTCCATCATGCCTTCCTGGTTGGGCAAGGCTCCATAACCGACGGAGGTGTAATCCGGGTTGGACTCAACCTCTTGAATCAGCATTTCCACAGCATCGCGCGCCCATCCATCTTTTTCAAGACTGGAACTGGACTTGACCATACTTTCATAGGCCATCCGCCAGGTACCAATAGATGCCCGGGTGGAGTGATTGTGACTTGCTTGCTGCAGGGATGAACCACTCATTTCCTTGTTTCTTTCTGTCGACATGGTCGCTTGGCTGTTCCTGATGGGGGTGCCAATACTGTTTTGGAGCGGAAGAGTAAGCCGGAACTCAGCCGGTCAACGAATAATCAAGCTGATAGACCGCACTATTGAGGAGCAGGTCGTCAGTAATGGGCTTGCCTTGTTCGCGTTCAGACAGCAATTGTGTCCGTTACTCTCTTTTTATCTTTTAATGAAAATTACTGGAGTTACTTCTTATTTTGCGAAATATTATATCGGCACTCTTAATCGTTTGATAGGCATCAACTTTTGGTCTACATGCCGTATGGTTACTATATGGAACTTTTGAGTCGCAACAATTGAGATTACGGTTATGACTGTCAAGCTACTTGTATGGATACAGTTTCTTTGGCATTAAAACTAGAGTGTATCATAGAGAAAATTCTAATTCTATTTAACTATTTATAGATCATCAATATTGATTTATAAGAAATAAAAGATTTTTCTCTACGCAAGTAGAGTATAAAACTCCCCTTTTCGTTTCGGCTTGGAAATAGCCTGTACCTTCATTTACAGGTCCTTGGCATGGACCATCAGGTAGTCCCAGGCACGGGTGGGGAGCAGGGCATGAAGGGCAACCAGAGGTTTGGCGCCGAAGCCCAGAAGGTAACGTGGGCGGGGATAGCGTACCGTCGAGGCACGAACGATGGCCTTGGCAATGGTTGTTGGTTGGGTCAAATGCCTGCTGGAGTAGAGCCTGCGCAGTCCGGCAGCAGCACGGAAGCCTGCCTTTTGATAGGCGCTTTTGCGGGTGACTGTTTGGAGATTGTTGGCGGCAATCGCGCCCCAATTGGTGGCGATGGCCCCCGGCTCGATCAGGACCACGTCGATGCCAAAGGGCCGCATCTCCATACGCAATGCGTCACTGAAGGCTTCAAGGGCGTACTTGGTGGCATGGTACCAGGCACCCATATAGGTGACCATTCGGCCTGCCATGGATGAGGTGTTCACGATTCGGCCGTGTCTGGCTCGGCGCATGGCAGGCAGCACCAGCTGGGTCAATCGGGCAAGTCCGAAGAGGTTGACCTCGAATTGTCGACGGACCTCGTCAATGGAGACCTGCTCGACCGGCCCATAGGACCCGTAGCCGGCGTTGTTGACCAGCAGATCGACCCGCTTCTCCTTCTGCAGAATTCGACCGACTGCCTTCTCGATGGAGGCAGAGTCGGTCAGGTCCATCTGCAGGGCCGTCACCCCCTTGTCGGCCAGTGGCTTCAGTCGCTCGACTCGTCGTCCTGCCGCATATACCCGGTATCCATGATCGGCGAGCATTCGAGCGGTTTCGTACCCGATGCCGCTGGTTGCCCCAGTGACCAGCGCTACTCGATTGGTCATTACCTCACCCCTTTTGACCGACATCCAAGAGTTTCTTTTCTTGCCTGTCTTTGAAGGAAAGTATATGACAGAGATCCCAAAGCAGAGGCCTGACAGTCAGACAAGGTCGGTGTCGTGATCAAGTTTGGCAGTACGACACTACTTAGATATGGTTCATCACCCTGATTCGTTCTTGCCGATCATAGCGAAAAGATTGCGCTCAGCACGCAACCGATCAATGCGTGGGTTGGGATGGAATGGGATGGAATGGAATGAGATGAGAGCTTATGTGTGGATGAGGGTGGAGCTCTCTCAATGTGCTGATAAAGATTCGCAGGCCGCGATATGCCAGCCGGGTGAATGGGTGATTCGAGGAAACCTTCCAGGGAATGTCAAGATAGATCCCGGAAATTTCAAGATCAATCTGGTCTGGCATTGTGTCACCTGCTATAAACACGTGTTTTGCATGCCAGTCGCGTCCGCAAAATGGAAGAGACTGGTCAAATAATGGTCACGCTCATATGATTGTTGAAATTCCGCAGTATGCTTATCAACAATGCTGATTGTAGATTCCGCAGGAGGTTTCAGCATGCAGGGCACACGATTTACCTATTGGTGGCACGGATTCGATCTGTGACGCCGCGTGCCTTGTAGGAACGGTTGCATGGATCGGAACCCACCGGCCCTGCAGTCGTCGACAGCATTTCCCGTGCATCGTCACCGCATAGTCGGTAGGGCGGCACCAGCGACAATGGTTGTAGTAACCGCATGGGAAAGGACAAGCCAATGACATTGGCGGATCATATGAATGCCAGGGTCAAAGCCCTGGCACCGAGCGACATTCTCGAGTTCAACAAGGAGATCGCCGGAATAGACGGCATCGTGAAGCTGACCCTGGGGGAGCCTGACTTCTTCACCCCCGAGCACGTCAAGCAGGCGGGCATCCGGGCCATCCAGGACAACCACAGTCATTACACCGAAAGCCGCGGCATGCCCAGCCTTCGCAAGGCGGCGGCCGACTATCTACACGCCAAGTATGGACTGGACTACGACCCTGACACGCAAATGGTGATTACGGCCGGGGCCACGGGGGGCATCTTCTCGGGCCTGACCGCCATGATCAACCCGGGCGACACGGTCATCCTGCCCACGCCCATCTTCCCGCTCTACATCCCCATTGCCCAGCTGAGCGGTGCCAAGACCGTCTTCGTCGACACCTCCGATGACGGCTTCATTCTCAAGCCGGACAAGCTGGAGGCCGCCATCGAAAACAGCGATGGTCCGGTCAAGGCCCTGGTGCTCAACTATCCGACCAACCCCACCGGGGTGACCTACGCCCGTGAGGATCTGGAAGCACTGGCCCAGGTGGCGCGCAAGCACGGCTTCTTCGTGCTCAGCGATGAGATCTATGCCGAGCTGACCTATCAGGGCACCCATGTGTCCATGGGCACCATCCTGCCCGAACAAACGGTCGTTCTTGGCGGGGTTTCCAAGTCCCATGCCATGACTGGATGGCGGGTCGGCATCGCCGCTGGCCCGGCCGACGTCATTGATCAGATCAGCAAGGTCAACGAGTTCACCATCACTTCGGTGACCACCAATGCCCAGTATGCGGCCCAGGAGGCTCTGACCAAGGGCATGAACGACACGGATCCGATGCGCGAGGCCTACCGCAAGCGGCGGGACTATCTGGTCAAGGCCCTGCCAGAGGTGGGTCTGGACGTCATCGATCCCAAGGGGGCCTTCTATATCTTCGCCCGGCTGCCCGAGGGTATGCGCGACAGCTGGAGCTTCGTCTACGACCTGGCTCGAAAGGCCAAGGTGGCGGTAATCCCCGGAGCAAGCTTCGGGCCTGGGGGAGAAGGCTACGTCCGCATCTCCTATGCCGCCTCCATGGAGGATCTGCATACCGCCGTGGAGCGGATCGGCGACTATATGCGCGCTCAAAATCGCGGCTGATCCCTCCGGCGATTCACTCGGCAATCATCACAACCATCATCTAGCAACAATCAACGAAGACAGTTACCAAGGACTAGAAAATGACCAGTATTCTCATGTATTCAGTGCGCCCCGACGAGCAGGAGGCCATTCAGGCCTGGGCGCAAGCCAATGACATTCAGGTGGACACCACCGACCACGATCTGGGAATGAAGACCGTGGACATGATCAAGGGATACGACGGCATCGTCATCCAGCAGCACGCGGCCCTGCCCGAGCCGGAGCTCTACCAGCGGCTCAAGGACTATGGCCTCAAGCAGCTGACCCTGCGAATCACGGGGTATGACATCGTCAACCTGCAGGCCGCTCGGGAGAACGGGCTGGTCGTCACCAACGTGCCTGCCTACTCGCCTCGATCGGTCTCCGAACTGGTCCTGGCCCAGGTCATGCGTCTGGTCCGGCATCTGGGGGAGGCCAGCGCTCGCGAGTCAAAGGACGACTATACCTGGGCTGGGCTTCAGGCCCATGAGATTCACAACCTGACCGTGGGAATCATCGGAGCTGGCAAGATCGGATCCGCCGTGGCCAGGATCTTCCGGGCCCTGGGCTCCACCGTCATCGCCAACGATCCGGTTCACCGCCCCGAGCTGGCAGACACCCTGGATTACGTGGATCTACCCACGCTTTTGAAGCGGGCCGACATCGTCACCGTTCATACGCCGCTGGACGAGACCACCCACCATCTGATCAACGCGCAGGCCCTGGATGCCATGAAGCCCTCGGCCTTCCTGATCAACGCCGCCCGCGGCCCCATTGTGGACACCCCGGCCCTGATCAAGGCCCTGCAGACCAAGTCCATCGCGGGTGCCGCCATCGACACCATTGAGGGGGAGGCGGGCATCTTCGAAAAGGACCTGAGCGGGACCAAGGTCGACAACCAGGCCCTGGAGACCCTCAAGGCCATGCCCAATGTCGAGGTCTCGCCCCACATCGGCTTCTACACCGATGCCGCCGTGACCGCCATGGTCAACATCTCGCTGAACGACGTGAAGACCATTCTTGAGGGCGGCACCAGCGAGCATCAGGTGGACTGAGTCCATCGTTTATGCGACCCGGACCGGGTGCCGACCTACTCAGGCAGGATTGGGAGCAAAGGTGATGGTGCCCTGGTCCGGGTCCATGCTTTCCACGATGGCCAGGGACTTGAGGTTGTAGCCCTCTTTGCGCAGGGTGCGGCCGCCCTCCTGGAAGCCCTTCTCCACGGCGATGCCGATGCCCTCGATGACGACCTTGGCATCATGGCAGATGTCGATCAGACCGTGCAGGGCGTTGCCCTTGGCCAGGAAGTCGTCAAGGATCAGCACATGCTCGCCCTCCTTGAGGAAGCGCTTGGCCACGATGACGGGGTACTCACGCTGCTTGGTGAAGGAGTAGATGCGGGCCGTGTACTGGTCGCCGTCAAGGTTGATGGACTGGGTCTTCTTGGCGAAGACCACCGGCACGTCCCCGAAGTGGCGGGCGGCCAGGCAGGCTATGCCGATGCCGGATGCCTCGATGGTCAGAATCTTGTCGATCCGGTGACCGGCGAACAGGCGGGCCCATTCAGCGCCCATGTGGTCGAAGAGCCGCACGTCGCACTGATGATTGAGGAAGGCGTCCACCTTGAGTACATTGCCAGGCTTGACCGTGCCCTGGCGGCGGATTCGCTCCTCAAGTTCCTGCATGTCATCGTCCTTGTCGTCATGAATGCGGGGCCCCTATGGTCCCGACGGATAGACACCAAGATAACCCGGTTCTGGGACTGTTGTCCGGCCGCCCTGATCCGCCAGGTTTCACCTCCAGCGGATTGGAGTGTCTTCCTGGCGTGTCAGCCCGTCAATCCGCGGATTCAAGGCCCTGACTGTTACAGTGAAAATTGACCGCAATGGTCACGCATCGTCACGGTGCGTTCAAGGACCTAAGGAGGACCATATGGGGATTCTGGATGATGCAAAGGATGCCATGAAGTCTGCCGGCGAGAAGATTTCCGATGTCGCTGGCGATGTAAAGGACACCGTTATGGACAAGGCATCCGATGCCAAGGACGCCGTTGCCGACAAGATGGGCGACGCCAAGGACGCTGCCCAGGACAAGATGGGCGACGCCAAGGACGCCGCTTCCGACAAGATGGACCAGGCCAAGGCCGATGCCAAGGTCGGCAAGGCCAAGGCTGAGCAGGGCGCCACCGAGGCTGTCAACAACGCCAAGGACCAAGTGCGCAACTGACTGGGTCATCTCGACTTCCCCGACTAAACCCCGTTCGCCTTCCCTATCTAAGGCGGACGGGGTCTTTATTTCTGTTCGTATGCTTGCTGGCTAACCCATGAGCCAAGATCGATGACACCGCTTTGTGGTAGAAATGGTTCTTTGCCGGGTGTGCGCCATCCGGCCTGTGATGGTGACGGAGACCAGATGGCAAGAGGTGGCTTGTGAACGAGGAACCGGACTTGATCCAGCGCAGCGCCAAGGAGCTGCTCAAGGGACTCAACGATCGGCAGGCCGAGGCAGTGCAATACCAGGGGCCGGCCCTGCTGATCGGTGCAGGTGCAGGCTCGGGCAAGACCAGGGTGCTGACCCGCAGAATCGCCTGGATCCTCAGCCAGTTCGGCGCTTGGCCCAGCCAGATTCTGGCCATTACCTTCACCAACAAGGCAGCATCGGAGATGCGCGAGCGTCTGCGCCGGCTGATCGGGCCCGTGGCCGACCGCATGTGGGTGTCTACCTTCCACTCGGCTTGCGTGCGCATTCTGAGGCGGGATGGCAAGGAGATCGGCCTGCGATCAGGCTTCACCATCTATGACACGGCCGATTCCGAGCGCCTGATCAAGCTGATCGGCAAGGATCTGAACATCGATCTGAAGCGCTACACCCCCAGAAACATTCTGAGCCACATCTCCGACTACAAGAACAACCTGCAGGATTGGCGCACGCAGCTGCAGGAGTACGCCCCCGACTACCGGCCCGGTCAGCGTGGCCAGCAGATCACCGCCCGTTTCGGTAACGAGGAAGAGCTCTACTCCGTGGTCTACGCCGAGTACGAGCACCGGCTGGCTCAGGCCAACGCGGTCGACTTCGACGATCTGATCGTACGCACGGTCCAGCTGCTCCAGCAGTCCCCGATGGTGGCGCAGTATTACCACCATCGCTTCCGCTACGTGCTGGTGGACGAGTACCAGGACACCAACCATGCCCAGTACGTGCTCATGCGTGAGCTGGCCGGTGCCGATGCCGGCAAGCAGGACCAGGCCTGGATCACCGTGGTGGGCGATTCGGACCAGTCCATCTATGCCTTCCGAGGGGCCGACATCAGCAACATCAGGGACTTCGAGAAGGACTTCCCCGGAGCCCGGACCATACTCCTGGAGCAGAACTACCGTTCCACCCAGACCATTCTGGATGCGGCCAACGCAATCATTGTCAAGAACGAGGGGCGCAAGCCCAAGAAACTCTGGACCGCCCTGGGCAAGGGGGAGCCCATCGTGGGCTATGCAGCCGACAACGCCCAGCAGGAGGCCGCATGGATCGCCACCGAGATCGCCCGGTTGCGCAGCGAGGAGGGCATTCCCTACTCCGACATGGCCATCATGTACCGGGCCAACGCCCAGTCCCGCGCCCTGGAGGAGGGGCTGATCAACGCCGGTCTGCCTTATCAGCTGGTGGGCGGGACCCGCTTCTACGAGCGTAAGGAAATCAAGGACGCCCTGGCCTACCTGCACGCCATCGCCAATCCCCAGGACGACGTGAACATGCGGCGAATACTCAACGTGCCCAAGCGCGGCCTGGCCGCACGTGCCGAGGCGGCGGCAACCTCCTATGCCGATCTGCATCAGGTCTCCTTCTGGCAGGGGGTGCAGCATATCGAGGAGGTACCCGGGGCCTCCACGCTGATGGTCAAGCGGATGAAGGCCTTCAGGGATCTGATCACCTCCCTGACCGGCTTTGCCGCAGAGCACGATACCAAGCCGTCCCAGATTGTTGAGAAGGTTCTGGAGGAGTCCGGCATGTTGGATGAGCTGCGCAAGTCAGTCGATCCGCAGGATGCCTCCAGGCTGGAGAACCTTGGCCAGCTGCAGTCCGTGGCAGCCGAGTTCGAGCAGAAGACTCCCGACGCCACGCTGGCCGGTTTCCTGGAGACCACGGCACTGGTGGCAGACTCGGACCAGCTGCCGGGCCTGGGCGATGACTCGGGCAAGGTGACGCTGATGACCCTGCACACGGCCAAGGGTCTGGAGTATCCGGTGGTCTTCCTGACCGGCATGGAGCAGGGAACCTTCCCACACTCACGTTGCCTGGAGGATGCCGACGAGATGCAGGAGGAGCGTCGACTGGCCTATGTGGGCGTGACCCGTGCCAAGCGGCGTCTTTACCTCACCCGGGCGGCCGTCCGCTCCCAGTGGGGGCAGGTCAATGAGATGCTGCCCAGCCAGTTCCTGGATGACATCCCTGATGAGCTGATCGACTGGAAGCGTAGGCAGGCAGGCAACGAGCGGATGCGCACAGGCTGGGACCTGGGTGATGATGAGGACGAATTCGGCGGCTTCGAGGATGAAAGCGACGGCCGTGCATTCGGCCATCGTTCATTCGGCGGGTTCGGCTCCGGCTTCGGCTCTTCCCGCAATGGGTACGGGCGCTCGCGGGCCTCCTCGCAGCGGCCGTTCGGTTCCTCCTCCAGAAATGGAAGGGTCACGACCCGGCGGAGCACGACAGGCTCATCGTCAACCTCACACGCTGGCAGGGCCTCGGCCCAGCCCAAGTCGAATGGCCTGTCCATCCAGGACTTCTCCCTGGGGGACAGGGTGGCCCACGACCAGTATGGCCTGGGCAAGGTGGTCGATATTCAGGACAAGGGGCACAACTCGGTCCTGACCGTGGACTTCGGCTCCGAGGGGACCAAGAGGCTGATGCTGCGCTTGGCGCCGATCGAAAAGCTCTGAACGATCGAGAATCAGGACCTACCCACGGACGGGACCACAGAATCTATGCGTTCATGACTCTTGCGAGGACAGCCATTCCACGGCGAGCTGGGTGCGGTTGGCCAGGTTGGTCTTGGCCAGGATGGCGGAGATGTGATTGCGGACGGTGCCTTCGCTGAGGCAAAGCCGCCTGGCGATGGCCTGGTTATCGAGGCCATCGGCCACCAGAGCGACGATTTCACGTTCGCGGTCGGTCAAGGTTTGGAAGCGCCGGGGAACAGGCTTGGACGGGTCCTTTCGCGTCTGCTCCTCCTGCTTACCAAGCGACAGATTAGCCACGGCCTCGGCTCCGAGAACCGTCTGCCCGGCCATGACGGCCTGGAGGGCCGGCACCACCGAGGCCACGTCCTGCTTGATCACATACCCCTTGGCTCCCAGGGCCAGGGCGCGGGAAATATATTCCTTGTCTGCAAAGGTGGTCAGAAAGAGCACACGGGCAGCCGAATCCATGGCGATGATGCGTTCGGCCGCCTCCAGGCCATCCATGCCCGGCATCTGCACGTCAAGCAGCAGCACGTCAGGCCTGCCGCCAGGGGCCTGAAAACTCTCAAGGGCTGACTGGCCGTCATTGGCTGTCCAGATCACGTCTGCAGTACCGGTAGCCGTCAGAATCGTTGACAGGGATGAGCAGACAATCGGATCGTCATCAGCGATAGCGACTTTCATGCCATGACCTTCTTATCCTCTACTTGCTCATCTGTGCTGTGGCTGGACCAGGGCTCCTTGGGCAAGGATACGAAGACCTTCCATCCTTGTCGGTTGGGACCGCTGTTGGCCGTGCCGCCCAAGGCTCTGGCCCTGGCCTCCATATCAGCCAGCCCCATGCCGCGCTGGAGCTCTGGCTCCTTTGGGTGCGTGCCGTCAGGCTGCGACTGCTGACTCCCGCCGTCATCCTGCACCACCATTTGCCAGAAGGCCGGAAGGTCGCGCAGAACCACCTGCGCTGACTTGGCTGAAGAATGGCGGATCGTATTGGTAAGGGCCTCACGAACAATGGTGGCCAGGCAACGGCACACTGGTGCAGGCGCTGTCTCGATGCCGTTGTTCAGATCGACCTTCAGCCGCCCCATAGAAGCCTCGGAGCTGGCTTCCTCCATCTGGGATGCGAAGTCGGTGCCCTCATCCTCCAAGTCATGCACCGAACGACGAATTGTGGTCATGGCCTCATTCAGGGTCTTGCCGACATCATCCAGCATATGCTCGGTAGCCTGATCGCCCTTGCTTTCAGCCACCGCACGGCCAGCCTGGATCTGCATGATGGCGCGGGTGAGCTGGTGGCCCACATTGTCATGAATATCTCGGGCGATCCGGGTTCGCTCGGATAAATGCGCCATCCGGGTTGCCTGGGCCCGCTCCTCGTCCAGGTCGTTGATGCGGCCGTGCAATTGGCGAATCCGGTAGCGCTCGGTGTCTTCAATCCGCCATTCACGACCCTTAGCCACGGCCAAGTGCGCACATGCCAGTCCGCCGCCTTGCGTCAGTGCTGATGTCAACAAAGCAAGCAGCGCATAGCCTTGGGTGAGGCCTCTGAACAGTATGAGGTCAGTGATGGCAGGTATCAGCCAAAAGAATGCAGGCAGCAAGGCCAAGAGCTGCCTGAGGGAGGCCAGCACAGAGTCCTTGGCCTGGGTGTTTTTAAAGTCGGCTGATCCGGTAGCTGGAACCATGGTTCCGAGTCCGACTCCCGCCTCGAAGGCCAGAGCCGGCAAGAAGAAAAGCCAGACAGGTATGAACATTGCCAAAAGCGACACCAGAGCGCCGCCCCACATGGAACCTGGCGCCGGCAGCAGCCATTCACACAGGGCCCCTGCGGCTAGAGAGGCCAGGAGGCCGGCGATCAGGGTTGCTGAAACCCCTGAACCATACCATGATCCGCATAAGGTCCCCAAAGCAAGCAGGACCAGCCAACCAGCTATCCTGCCCATGAATGTCTCCTCGCCCTGTTGTCCTACTGTCTCAAATAATAATTGGCGGGCTACCCCTTCCTGCGCCTATCCGCATGCGGGAGTACCCATGACAAATGTAATAGGTCTGATTCGAACATCCACAATATCGATGACGGCTGTCACGGTGTTGGGCCAGCCATAGCTGGGATGATGGAATCATGAACAGTTCACGTGAGCAAGAGCCGGCCTTGCAGGTCAGAGCATTGGTGAAGCGCTACGGTGACATGGTGGCCTTGGACCACTTCGATATGGAAGTCGGTCGTGGTGAGGTATTCGGACTGCTCGGCCCCAATGGTTCAGGCAAGTCAACCGCCATCAACTGCATCCTGGCACTGCTCAGCTATGAATCGGGGACGGTTCGGATATTCGGGCAGGAGATGACCCCGACCTCCTATGACCTCAAAAGTCATATCGGCGTGGTTCCACAGAATGTGGCTGTTTTCAATGAACTGAACGTGCAGGAGAACATTGACTATTTCTGCTCCCTCTATGTGCCTAGGAAGGCCGACCGCAAGGAGCTGGTGGAACAGGCCATAGACTTCGTAGGGCTGGGCGACTTCCGCAAGTTCCGTCCCGGCAAGCTGTCGGGCGGTCTGTTGCGCAGGCTCAACATCGCCTGTGGCATCGCCCATCAGCCCGACCTCATCTGCTTCGACGAGCCCACCGTCGCCGTGGATCCCCAGAGCCGCAACGCCATCCTGGAAGGCATCGAGCGGCTGAACGCCCAGGGGGCCACCGTGGTCTACACCAGCCATTACATGGAGGAGGTGGAGCAGATCTGCACGCGGATCATGATCATGGACCACGGCCGACAGATCGCCCTGGGCACTGCTGAGAAACTCAAGGGCATGGTCCAGGCCGGCGAGCAGGTCACCGTCGAGACCCTGGACCTGCAGGAGTCCACTCTGGCCAAGATCCGCGCCCTGCCTCTGACCCAGTCCGTCGACTATGACGGCAAGGAGCTGGTCATCCACTGCCGGCAGGGCGAGCACAACCTGCAGGATGTGCTGACGGTCCTGGAATCCACCCAGACCAGCTACGGCCACCTGACCAGCCGTCCGCCATCCCTGAACGACGTGTTTCTGGAACTGACCGGCAAGGAACTGCGCGACTGAGCGCGGTCCCAGGCTCAATTGCCGTAAGGAGCACCTATTCATGTGGAACTCATTCCTGATCAACGTCAAGACCTCGATACGCAACACCTCCTCCCTCTTCTGGGTACTGGCATTTCCAGTCATATTGGCCGCTCTGATGCTGGGCATCATGGGCAACCTGCAAGACGGTTACTCTGCCGAGGCGCAACATTTCGCCATAGTCTCTGACGCCAACTGGAAAGCCAGCCTGGGCGCTGACGAATTGGTTTCATCACTATCGAAGAAACCCAAGGCAGGGACCGATGAGACTCAGCTGCTTATCCCGACGACAGTGGCTTCCAGGGCCGAAGCAGACACACGTCTGGATAGTCAGAAGGACATCGGCTACCTGTACGCGGGTTCTGACGGACGGGTCAACATGGTCCTGTCCGATCGTGAAGCCGCCAACATCCAATCCGACTCAACTGCCTCAGAAGGCATAACGGTCTCTATTCTCTCCGCCTCGCTAGTCAGCTTCAATCAGGCCAACTCGGCAAGCTCAACCTTGGCCTTGCCAAATACTCAAATACTGCTGCAATCCGGCCAACAGACCTACACTAAGCAAATCCGTCTGACCCATATCAATCCTTCGATGACCGCACCTTACTTCTTTGCCGTGCTCGCTATGGCCTGCCTTATCGGCGCCAGCACCGCAGCAGAGATGATTGCCAGGACCCAGCCCAACCTTTCAGCCCTGGGAGCCCGACGGGCCAGTTCTCCCAGCCCCAAGTGGCGGCAGGCAGCAGGTGCCTTCCTGGCCTCCTGGCTCTTCTCCGCAGTCAGCCTCCTGGTCGCCTACATCTTCGTCCGCACAGTCTGCGGCGTGCAAACCGGCGGCCGTGACCCGATAGCTCTCATAGCCATCGCCGTGGGCACCTTCATGGCCACTGCTTTCGGTTCTATGATGGGCGCCATTCCCAAACTTTCCACCGAAACGAAGGTTGGCCTGGTCATAGGCATCGACTGCACGCTGAGCGCCTTCATCGGTCTCTACGGCAGCCTGGCTATGGACCTCAACAACGCCATCCAGGAGCACGCTCCGATCCTTCACTTGATCAACCCCGTCAAGCAGGTCTCCAACCTCTTCTACGACATCGTCTACTACGACAGCCTGGCACCCTTCACCCGGACCTGCGGCATCCTGGTTATCATGACCGCCGTCTTTCTGGCCATCTGTGGTCTGTTCCTAAGGAAACAACGTTATGAATACTTGTAAAACGGCACTGCGCGTCATCTGGGCGCATAAGTTCTACCTCCTCCTGTACCTGGTGGGGATGAGCCTCATCATGATTGTCATCGGTTCCACAAACATGCAGGCCGCGGTACGTGCCAATGCCTCAAGCTCGGTTGGGCGCTTTGAACCCGCGAAGGCGAAAATAGTCGTTATCAACAGGGACCGTGGCAACCAGGTCGGTTGTGAGCTGGGCCAAGGTCTGGAGCGGTACCTGGGCAAGTCGGCCCAACTGGTGACAGTCGAAGATAAGCCTCAAGCCCTGCAGGACGCCAATGTATCCGGCAAAAGCGATTTGACCGTCATCATTCCAGCGGGATATGGCCAACGCTTTCTTGATGCGCTTGAAGATACTGCTGCCCAAGCTCACAGCGGTAGCAAAGCCACTGATCTCCCTAAAGTTGAAACAGCTGCCTCCTATAATTCCAGCCGCGGCAGTTTGGCACAACTGCAGGTGGACAGTTATTTCGATGCTCTTCGCACTGCTCTGCTACCAGATCTGGGTCAAAACGGTCCCATGAAGCTGCATTCGTCTGCAGCGATCGAGGATGCGGCTGCCTATGCAGTATCGCACTATGCCAGCAGCCAGCCACATGTGGGCATCCATGCCAGCCCAAAGGATGATGACCATGGCGCCCTCTTGGAAGGCTTCGCCACCACCGTCGGCCTGGCTGCCTTTCCCCTGATGACAGCGCTGACGGTCTGTGTTGCTACGCTTTTCGGAGCCTTCAGTTCTCCCGACCGACATCGCCGCCTGCTTGCCTCTCCAATGCGATCAAGCAGCCTGAACGGACAGGAGCTCACAGCAGCCCTCATCCTGGCGGGCTTCTCCTGGTTATACTACGTGGCACTCGTCGCTTTCAGCATGGCGGCGTCAGGGGTGTCCTTGGTTTCGCTTGGCTGGGGGAGGGTGCTGCTGAGCTTTTTCGTCATGCTGATATTCGCTGTGTCGGCGGCCTCCTTTGGATTCATGCTTGCTCAGTTCAATCCTTCCTCTTCTCTCATAAACTCGGTAGGGGTCATCTTCGGCCTGGTGGTTATGTTCACCTCCGGGTCAAGTTCGGGAGGCCCCCTGCCTCCGGTCATGCAGACCATCGGCAAATTGACGCCGGGCTGGTGGTACAACACAGCAGTCCAATCAATCATGGATTCCAGCGCAGCAGGTCCGGCCTCCTGGGGTCTTCCGTTGACCGTGGTCGCACTGTTTGCACTGGCTTATGCCTGCCTCGGTCTCATGGTCTCCCGCCTGATGCGCACGCGGGCCACCCTGGTCGCTCCTGTCAGTTCCGACCCCAGCATGATCGGGTAGTTTTTCCGCATTCATATCATCTTTCTGTCAACGGTTTTGCTTATGGTAATCTACCGAATATAAAATAATTTTGGAGAATAGAGCCAAAACCGAATGCAGCACAACTGAAGAAGTAAATGATATGAACATACTCGTTATTCAAGGATCACCCTATGGAGGTAGTTTCAGCCACACCAACGCCCAGGCTTATGCACAAGCTGCCCGGCGTAAAGGCCACACGGTCGAAATGATCGACCTCAGCCAGGAAGACTTTGACCCAGTGCTTCGCTACGGCTATGTCAAGCACATGGAGGACGAATCAGCGCCTAAGCGTTATCAAAACATGGTTGCACGAGCCGATCATCTGGTCTTCGTCTTCCCCATTTGGTGGGCGGGCGAACCGGCCATCCTCAAGGGCTGGCTGGATAGGGTACTCACGCCCCAATTTGCCTACAGATATGAGAGCAGCCTTAAGTCGGAGGGGCTGCTCAGAGGCAAGACGGCGCAAATTATCAGTAGCAGCCATGGGCCGGCCTTCGTCTCCAAGATGTATGGCTCCACCGTGACCCGATGGAAGTACTCCATCCTGAAATTCTGCGGTATCAAATTCACCGGGGCCAGCATTCTGGGCTGCATAGATTCGAAGATTGATACACCTGAACGCCGCGACGCCTTCACTCGGAGGATTTGCGAGACAGTCCCCTCAGCAAAGTAAGGCCTGTCAGCCTTATTGAGACGCTTTTGTGTCTATGTCGCTAAGCGATGGGTCCCTGGTCGTCAATGGCGAAAAAGCGCCGGCGCGGCATTCAAAAGGCCTTCACTTCGTTGATCATTCATCCGGCTTCATGGCCAGTCTGGCAATCAGACATGTCAGTAGTGTCACCGTGACCACCCCAGTGATGATCAGGGTCATGGGGCAGTGGTCGATCAGCGGGCCGAAGGCGGCCTGTCCCAGCGGAATCGCGCACATGCATAGACTGTTGGTCAGCCCTATTACTTTGCCTATCAGCATTGCAGGGGTATGAATCTGCTCGTAGGACATGGAAGTGATGTTGACCGTCTGCACCATTCCCGCAGCCAGAGCCATGCATCCGGTTACCAGGGCGAAGAGGACATAAGTCGGCAAATGCAGAAGCAGTCCTGCTGCAATGGGCAGGAGGACCAGGGCGCTGCCCGAGAGCAGCATGGGTATCCGTTGCAGATAGAACCAGGTTGGGCGGATGGACACCAGGATGGCTCCAAGCAGGCTCCCGCAGGCCAGTATCCCTTCGGCCAGCCCCTGCATGGCATTGCTCAGACCCAGTGTCCGAGTGATCATATATGGCAGGGCCACGTTGATGTACGAGGCAAAGATCAGGTTGGCCGCCAGGCTGAGTCCTATGACCACTTTGAGGTTGCTGTGCCTGACCAGAAATTGTGCAGCGGCTTTGGTGTCCGCGACCAGATGGCCCACCAGTGCTCTCGGACCTTGGGAGGTGTCCTGTGCTGGTTCAGGAATCCTGACGGCAATTCTGATCCAGACGGCAGAGAGAAGACAGACCAAGGCGGCAACCCCGACCACTTGCATGATTCCGAAGAAGCCCATGACCATGCCAGCCAACACTGGCCCGATCATTCCCACCAGGGAGATCGCCTGGGAAACCAGGGCTGAGGCGCGGGTCAGGTCTTTGCTGTCCGCCAGGCAGTGAAGGGCTGCTTGCACGGTTGGGCTGTAACAGGCCCTGTAGGCATTGACCAGCATCATGCAGGCCACGGTCAAAAAAACCGGGTCAATCTTCTGGCTTATCAGGATGTACAAGAAGGCGGTCAATGCTGACAGAATGTCCAGCACCGCCATGGTGGACTGCTTGTGCAGCCGGTCGGCCAGAGCTCCGCCCAGGGGGGTCAGGAGTATGGATGGAAGGACCGCCAGAGCAGAGACCATGCCATAGAGGGATGCCGATCCTGAGATGTTGAGCAGGTGAAGCGGAAGGGCGAAGACCAAACATGTTTGCCCCAGATTGGAGAGAATCTCAGTCGTCAGAAGAGCAATGAAGGGCAGTGTCAGCAGCCCTCTGCCCTTGGAGCGGTCTCTACTTGGAGCTTGGTCGTGAGCGGGCGGGTTCATATCGCGACTTCGCTTTCAGTCTTCTCATGGTCGTTGCTTTTGGCGTCGGTGCCGAAGGATGCCAGAAGGTCCGAGAATCCCTGATCTTGCAGGGGGATGCCCAAGCTTTGCATGATCGTGAAGAAACAGGCGGCTCTGGTGCGCAGCTCAGCTTGCGTGCCTTGGCGAAAGAAGGGCAGCAGCCACATGTTGGCCAGCAGGCGGAGGATCTCCGCGGCTTGTTCGACCTGGTTCACATGCATTGATCCGTCCTGATTGCCCTGTGTGATCAGGTCGACAAAGTCGTCCCGCTCGTCCACCAAGGCGGTGAATTCCATGCCGATCATCTTGGGATTGGCCTTTGGGTTGAATTTGCGGAACATCAGATTCGCGGCATCCAGTCTCTTTTGCGCTCGCTTGGTGGAGAAGAGGGACTGCAGCTGCTCCAAAGCCGTGCCTTGCTTCGAGCGAGCATGGTTCTTGCCGGTCGTCTCACTCATCGCCTTCATCAACCTGTCGGCCACGGCGTCGAAGAGGTCTTCCTTGGATCGAAAATGGTGGTAGACGGCCCCTCTGCTCAGGCCTCCGGTCGCATCGATGATGTCCTGCATACTGGTTTTGTCGTAGCCCTGACGGGTGAAGAGCTCCGTGGCGGCTTTGATGATTCGTTCCTGCGTCAGCTCAGGATGTGCGTTGCGGGCCATGGCCGTTTTCCTTTCAGGTCGCTGAGACGAGTCGTCGCTGATCGGTTGGGGGGAGTCAGCCAGCCTTGACTGAATATCATACCGACCGTTGGTATGAATATATCACAACATACCTACTGTCGCCGGTCGGGCTCATGTGGTTTAATGAACACTTGGTTTGCGCATTTGTGCGCGGACCTATCTGGAGTCTCAGCCCATCAATGGGTCGGCGGCCGCAAGGTCGTTCGTGCTTGGCACGGTGAAGCATTGGAGAGGCCTGACTCGACGGTTCCGGCCGTCTTCGTTCAGATAACGACAGAAGCAAGTAAGGATTGCATCAATGACTAACATTCAGCGTGCGCGTCGCCAGGTCCGCCTGTCCCGCGCTCTGGGCATCGCCCTGACCCCCAAGGCCCAGCGCCTGTTCGAGAAGCGCCCCTATGGCCCCGGCGAGCACGGCCGCAGCCGCCGTCGCACCGAGTCCGACTACGCCGTCCGTCTGCGCGAGAAGCAGAGGCTGCGCGCCCAGTACGGCGTCTCCGAGAAGCAACTGCGTGCCGCCTATGAGCGGGGCACCCATGAGTCCGGCCAGACCGGTGCCGCCATGCTTCGCGAGCTGGAGTGCCGCCTGGACAACCTGGTCCTGCGCGCCGGCATCGCCCGCACCACCGCCCAGGCCCGTCAGTACGTGGTTCACCGCCACATCCTGGTCGACGGCAACATCGTGGACCGTCCCTCCTACAGGGTCAAGCCCGGCCAGACCATCCAGGTCAAGCCCAAGAGCCAGACCATGGTCCCCTTCCAGATCGCCGCCGAAGGCGTCCACCGGGATGTGCTGCCCGCAGTCCCCGGCTACCTGGACGTGGACCTGGCCTCCCTGAAGGCCAGCCTGGTCCGCAAGCCCGAGCCGGAGGAGATCCCGGTTCAGATCAACATCCAGTACGTGGTCGAGTTCTACGCTCGCTGACCACTAGGAACTTCCACTAGTAACTTTGAGGCCCCGGTCCGTCCGGGGCCTTTTGCATGTCAGGATCTGCCGAGCCTGCTGGGACATGGGTGGGATAATGGGGGCATGTTGCTCCATCTGTATGCCGTCCGCCATGGGCAGACCTATTTCAACCGCTACAACCGTCTTCAAGGCTGGTCCAACTCGCCGCTGACTGCATCGGGGCTGGAGGATGCCGACCGTGCGGGCCATAAATTGAGCAAGGTGAACTTTGCTGCCGCCTACTGCTCGGACACCACACGCGCCCAGGAGACAGTCCGCAGAATCCTGGACCAGAACCAGTCGGAGAAGAAGCCTGAGCCGGTCAGCGACAGCCACTTCCGCGAGCAGTTCTACGGCTACTTCGAGGGGCAGGACATGGCCATGGCCTGGTGGGCCGCAGGCGCGCCTCATGGGGCGGGAACCTACCAGCAGATTGTGGATCAGTTCGGCCTTGCGGCTACCAGGGACTTCCTCAAGGAGGCCGATCCCTTCGGTGACGCGGAGTCCGACAGCGAGTACTGGACGCGCATTGCCGGCGGATTCGCACTGATTGCCGCTGACCCGCATCTGAAAGATGGCGACCGTGTCCTGCTGATCTCGCACGGCAACACCCTGCTCAGTCTGGTCAACCGATTCGGCGGCGGGCGTTATGACACCAGCAGCCGCCCGAGCAACGGAAGCGTCACCATATTCGACTTCGATACGGAGGCCCCCTTTGAGCGCGCCCTGCAGGTTCGGTCCTTCAACCGTTGAACCGGCTTCAACCGGCCGGTCATGGCCTGGTCTGATAGACGGCGCGTGCTAGCGTTGTCCCCAGTATCGTACCAATGGAAGAGAGGTAGCAGATGGACGTAGGACAGATTGCCGGCCTGATAGCGGCCATTGCCTTCGCTATCCTGGCAGGGTTTCTGATCTATCCCCTGATTCGTCTAGGGAAGCTCTTCGACCAGCTGGCACAGACCATCAAGCAGGCGGGCGACCATGTCGTGCCCACCCTGGACGAGTCCACCAGCACGGTCACCCAGCTCAACCAGACCCTGACCGACGTCAATCGCATCTCCGCAGCGGCCTCGACCACGGCAGGCAACCTCGGCGCCCTGACCGACCTGTACGGATCGATGCTGGGCAAGCCGGTCATCAAAGTGGCAGCCTTCCTCTATGCCCTGCGCAAGACGATCTCGTCATTCCTTTCTGGTGGCCGCAACAGCGCCGAATCCAAGTCCTCCACAGCAAAAAAGGCCAATGACGGCCAAGGGAACGAGGGGGGTACCCGCTGATGTTCAAACGGATCTTCTGGATGGGCCTGGGCGTCACGGCAGGCGTAGTCCTGGTGACCAAGGCCGAGGCCTATGTCAGGGCCAATACCCCCAAGCGTGCAAGGGAATTCGTGCTGGGCGAGGACCAGGACCAGGTGGCCTCACGGACCCTGTCCGGCCTGGTACGCCAGTTCACCCAGACCATGCACCAGCGGCAGGATGAGCTGGACCGCCGCTATCTGGACCGTTTCCAGGGCTGAGCCTGGGGCGGACAGGCCAGGACAGATGCGCCTGGCCGGTGTAAAATCACCATATTCAGCTAAGAGTCCGGAGTGCGGGCGACCTGTTCGCACCCCGGACAACCGAGTCATTTGGACGACCCGTTATCCCCTCGGCGTTCACCGGGTCTGAAGGAGCAGAAGCAGCATGCGCACATCGGAAATCGCCAAGCGTTTCCTCGATTATTTCCAGGACAAGGATCATCTGGTGGTTCCCTCCGCCTCCCTGATCTCGCCCAATCCCACCACGCTCTTCACCATCGCCGGCATGGTCCCCTTCATCCCCTACCTGCTGGGGGAGCAGACCCCGCCCAGGAGCCGGATGGCCAGCAACCAGAAGTGCGTGCGCACCCTGGACATCGACGAGGTGGGCAAGACCACCCGTCACGGCACCTTCTTCCAGATGCTGGGCAACTTCTCCTTCGGGGACTACTTCAAGGAGGAGGCCATCCACTATGCCTGGGACCTGCTGACCAAGCCCCAGGACCAGGGCGGCTACGGCTTCGACCCCGAAACGATCTGGGTGACCACCTACACCGACGATGACGAGGCCCGCTCCCTGTGGAAGAACGAGGGCTTCGACCCCGAGCACATGGAGATCCTGGGCATGGAGGACAACTTCTGGACCACCGGCGGCCCTGGCCCCGGCGGCCCCTGCTCCGAAATCTATGTGGACCGCGGCCCTGCCTATGGCAAGGAGGGCGGCCCCTCGGCCGACGAGAACCGGTACATCGAGATCTGGGATCTGGTCTTCGAGAACTACGAGGTGGACAACGTACGCTCCAAGACCGACCTGCACATCGTGGGGGAGCTGGAGCACAAGAACATCGACACCGGCGCCGGCCTGGAGCGCCTGGCCTACCTGCTTCAAGGCAAGCAGAACATCTACGAGACCGACGAGGTCTATCCCGTCATCCAGGCTGCCGAGAGCCTGTCTGGCCGGCACTACGGCGACGATGCCCAGGATGACGTACGCTTCCGTGTGGTGGCCGACCATGTCCGCTCGGCCCTGATGATCATGAGCGACGGCGTCCGCCCCAGCAACGTCGGCCGTGGCTACGTGCTGCGCCGTCTGCTGCGCCGGACCATCCGCTCCATGAAGATGCTGGGTGTGGACCAGGAGGTCCTGCCCCAGCTCTTCCCGGTCTCCAAGGATGCCATGGCCCCCAGCTACCCAGAGCTCAACGACACCTTCTCCGAGGTGGCCGAATCGGCCTATGGCGAGGAGCTGGCCTTCCGTCGGACCCTGGACAAGGGAACCACCATTCTGGATACGGCCGTCAACAAGGCCAAGAGCGGGAAGGGCGAACCCGAGGTCTCCGGCAAGGATGCCTTCACCCTGCATGACACCTACGGCTTCCCCATCGAACTGACTCTGGAGATGGCCTCCGAGCAGGGCGTCAAGGTGGATCAGGACGAGTTCCGGAAGCTCATGAACGAGCAGAAGTCCAGGGCCCGCGCCGATGCCATGAAGAAGCGGCACAACGTGGACCTGAGCGTCTACGACGATATGCGCAAGAACCTTGACGAGCCTCAGGTCTTCCTGGGTTACACCGACTTCTCCAGCCGCTCGACCGTCCTGGGCATCATCCAGGAGGGCAAGGGAGCGGTTCCGGCCGTCAAGGCGCCCGCCCAGGTTGAGGTGATTCTGGACCGCTCTCCCTTCTACGCCGAGGCCGGCGGCCAGCTGGCCGACCAGGGGGAGATCCTGACCGACGATGGGGCCGTACTGGAAGTGGACGACGTGCAGAGGCCCATCAAGGGGCTGACCATCCACCGCTGCCGACTGACCGAAGGAACGCTGACCCTGCAGGCCAAGGTCACGGCCACCATCGACCGGAACCGGCGCGGTGCCATCGCCCGCTCGCACACCGCCACGCACATGGTCCACAAGGCCCTGCGAGAGGAACTGGGCCCCCAGGCCACGCAGCGCGGTTCCGAGGATGCACCCAACAGGCTGCGTTTCGACTTCCAGTGGTCGCAGGCCCCCAGCCGTCAGGCCATGGATGCGGTGGAAGCCCGTGTCAACGATCGTCTGCGGGACAACCTGGCCGTGACCGCTCAGGAGATGAAATACGACGACGCCATCGCCCTGGGTGCCATGCACCTGTTCGGGGAGAAGTACGGCGACGTGGTCCGTGTGGTCTCGATCGGCGAGGACGGTTGGAGCCGTGAGCTCTGCGGGGGAACCCATGTGGACCACGTGGGCAAGATCGGCGCGGTCTCCATCATGTCCGAGGCCTCGGTGGGCACCGGCGTCCGTCGTGTCGATGCCGTGGTGGGTCAGGGGGCCTACGAATACAACGCCCGTGAGCACGCCCTTGTCTCTCAGCTCTCCGACAAGCTCAACGCCCGCCCTGACGAGCTTGAGTCCAGGATCTCTGCCCTGCTGGCCAAGCTCAAGGAGTCCGACCGCCGACTGGCGGCCACCTATGAGCAGCAGATGGCCCAGGCAGTGCCCGAGCTGGCCAGCCAGGCCCTGCATGCTCCGGGCGAAGTCAAGATCGCATCCCGGAATATGGGGCATTTCGGCTCGGTCGATGCCCTGCGCAAGGCAGTGACAGACCTGAGGGCCCGCATGGGCGATGAATATCCCGTTGTGGTCGCCTTGGCCGGAGTCAGCGAGGATGAGAAGCCAGTCATCTTCGTAGCCACCAACCAGGCGGCCCGTGACCGCGGTCTCAGGGCCGGCGACCTGGTCAGGACGGCCTCCAGGGTCCTGGGAGGAGGAGGCGGCGGCAAGCCTGACTTCGCCCAGGGCGGCGGCCAGGATGCTTCGGCCATCGATCGGGCCTTGAAAGACCTGAGTGATCAGGTCCGAGAGGGCTGAGCTCTCCCGTGGGATCACAGACAGCCGTGTGGCTGGGGGTGGATCTTGGCGAAGCCAGGGTGGGTCTGGCCCTGTCGGACCCGGAGCTGACCCTGGCCTTTCCCGCTGGCAACATCAGGGTTCAGGGCGACTACTTTCAGGCCCTGGACCAGGTGGAAGACCTGATTATGGACAAGTGCGTGTCCCGAGTCGTGGTCGGACACCCCCTGCTTCTGAGCGGCCAGGCTGGTCGCAGCGCCAAAAAGGCGGCCCGTTGGGTGCGTGCCCTGACCAGTCGTCTGCAGGAGGATGCATACGATGCCGACATTGCCCCTGAGCAGCTGCCCAGTGTAGTATTGCGAGACGAACGACTGACGACCGTCAGCGCCCATCGTCAGCTGTATGATGCCCGCGTGGACGGGCGAAGACATCGTCCCGTGGTCGATCAGCAGTCCGCTGTTGTGCTGTTGCAGTCGGCCCTGGACGACCAACGTGCCGACAAGGAGTGCTAATTGGCCGACGACATGCAGGATTTCTTCCAGGACAAGGTCCAGTGGGTTGCCGACGGGCAGGCCCCGGTTTCCGCTATGCCGCCGCGTCCTCCTCGTTCACGTCGTGAGATGCGCCGTCGGCGGGAGAGACGCAAACATCGCAAGCAGATCATGATCGTCATCGTCACCCTGGCTGTTGTGCTGGCCACCTCCTGCGTGGTGATCCTGGTGGGCGGACTGCGCCATGGCGCCCCACGGATCGTAGCCACCAAGGAGGTCGCCCCCGACTATCCAGGCCCGGGCGGACAGCCCCTGGAGTTCACGGTCGAGAGTGGCCAGGGGGCTGATCAGGTGGGTGCCAACCTGGTCAAGGCCGGGGTGGTCAAATCCACGGCTGCCTTCCTGCACGCCATCACCAGCGCACAGTCCGAATCCAGGCTCCTGCCCGGCACCTTCGATCTGCGTCTGCGGATGAAGGCCTCTGACGTGGTGGCCATTCTGACCGACCGAAGCAAGGCCGGAGGCTTCCTGCAGGTGAGGGCCGGCGAGCGGGTCCGCGATGTGGTCGCCCGGGCCGCCCAGCTCTCCGGGGTTCCGCAGAGCGAATTCGACGCCCTGATTCAGGCCAAGGGCGAGGACATCCTGCCCCAGGAGGCGCAGGGCAACTTCGAGGGTTGGCTGCAGCCTGGCGAGTACGACGTACGCAAGGCAGGTTCGGCCAAGGCCATCCTGGGCAACCTGGTCTCCAAGCGGATCGAGCACCTGGACCAGTTGGGCGTGCCAGGTGGCCAGGAGCGGCAGACCATACTCAACACGGCCTCCATCACCGAGGCCGAGGTAAACAAGTCGGAATACTACAGCAAGGTGGCCCGGGTCATCGAAAACCGATTGGCCAAGGGAATGCCCCTGGGCATGGACAGCACCGTGGCCTACTCCAACAATGTCTCCGCCTTGAAGCTGACCGATGCCATGCTGAAGAATGCCAACGACCCCTACAACACCAGGGTCCATCAGGGTCTGCCACCAGGCCCCATCGGCAGCCCGGGAGACGAGGCCATCCAGGCGGTCATGCACCCCGAGTCAGGCGATTGGCTCTATTTCGTGACCGTCAACATGGACACGGGAGAGACCAGGTTCAGCGACAACCCGGATCAGTTCAACCGCGACGTCAAGGAGTACAAGGCCTGGGAGTCCCAGCACAACGAGCAGGGCAGGTAGCGCCTTGTCCCTGGATCCCAGTTGCCGGTCCTAGAGGGCTTCGATGATCAGGGCCACCACCGCTGCGGCCAGGATGACCGGGACGTAGGCCAGCGAGAGAGGGTCGTCTGTCCTGACCGACCCGCGGCGACGGGCCAACCAGACCAGAGCCAGGGCGGCCAGCCCCAGCAGGCCCATCATCAGCCACCAGACCAGGATGGCCGTCCATCCCAGAACAGACAGGCTCAGGGCCACCAGACCCGTTGCCGTCACATCGCCCAGTCCCAGGGCGCCGGGTCGGACCAGGGCCAGCAGGAGCTGAAGGCCTGTACATGCCAGAGTCAGCAGCAGGCACTGCACCAGCAGCATAGGACGACCCTGGATCAGGGAGAAGCCCAGCAGGGTCACAGCCTGCAGCACCAGTCCCAAGAGCACCAGAAGACGTGGGACTCGCCGGGAGCGGATGTCGATCAGGGCCAGGAGGAGGGCGGTCAGCAGTCCCGGCGCTGGGATGAGGTAGACCATCTTCTAAGATAATCATAGGTAGCCCTAACCTGGCAAACGAGGAACGAACGAGGAGCTTGAATATGTTACGCTGGCAGACGGCAGGGGAATCCCACGGAGAGGCCCTGGTGGCCATGATGGAGGGTCTGCCCGCAGGAGTCGCCGTATCCACCAAGGATATCGAATCGGCCCTGGCCCGTCGTCGGCTGGGCTATGGTCGCGGGGCTAGGATGGGCTTTGAACAGGACAAGGTGCGTCTGCTGACCGGGGTCAGGCATGGACGGACGCTCGGTTCACCGGTGGCCATCGAGATCGGCAACACGGAGTGGCCCAAGTGGGAGCGCATCATGAGCGTGGACGAGCTGCCCGCCGATCAGGAGTCCCCGGCGACCGGTCGCAACGCCCCCCTGACCAGGCCCAGGCCCGGCCACGCCGATCTGACCGGCATGCGCAAGTACGGGTTTACGGATGCGCGTCCGGTCCTAGAGCGCTCCTCTGCCAGGGAGACCGCATCCCGAGTGGCACTGGGATCGGTGGCCGCCGACTTCCTGCAGCAGGCCCTGGGGATACGGACCGTTTCCCATGTCATCTCCATAGCCGGGGTCGGCCTGGAGGGGCATGAGGTCACGCCCGGCCCTGAGGACGGACCCGCCCTAGATGCCTCTCCGGTCAGGACCCTGGACAAGGATGCCGAGAAGCGGATGATGGCCAGAATCGACCAGATCAAGAAGGACGGCGACACCGCCGGCGGGGTCTTCGAGGTCATTGCCTATGGTGTGCCTGCGGGGCTGGGCACCTACGTGGAGGACGACCGACGTCTGGATGCGGCCCTGGCCAGCGCCTTCATGGGCATTCAGGCCATCAAGGGCGTGGAAATCGGCGATGGATTCAGGGAGGCTGACCGCCCGGGATCACAGGCCCATGACGAGATGGAGCCCGGTCCTGACGGTACCATCCGCAGACTCAGCAACCATGCAGGCGGTCTGGAGGGTGGCACATCCAATGGCCAGCCCATCAGGGTCAGGGCCGCCATGAAGCCCATCTCCTCGGTGCCCCGGGCCCTTCGCACGGTGGATGTGGCCACCGGCCAGCCTGCCCAGGCCATCCATCAGCGTTCCGATGTGACCGCCGTGCCTGCCGCCGCGGTGATCGGCGAAGCCATGATGAACCTGACACTGGCGCGCTTCGCCTTGGAGAAGTTCGGTGGTGACTCGCTCGAGGAGGTTCGGCGCAACGCCCAGGCCTACCTCAAGTCCTGGCCCGAGCATCTGCGGTGAGGGGCGGAATCGCATGATTGAAAGCAGCAGTATGCCCAGGGCCGTCGTCATCGGCATGCCGGGTGCGGGCAAGACCCGGCTGGGCAGGGAGACGGCCGCCCTGATCAAGGCGCCCTTCCGGGATACCGACCAGTGCATCGAACAAGAAGCAGGTCGGTCGGTCAGCGAGATCTTCGACACTCAGGGCGAGCAGGCTTTCCGTGAAATGGAGACCCGGGCGATCCAGGACCTTTTGAAGGATTTCCCCGGCGGCATCCTGTCCCTGGGGGGAGGGGCTCCCATGAGCACCGAGGTCTTCCAGGCGCTGCAGGACTATCGGCGGGCAGGCGGTGCTGTGGTCTACCTACAGATCGACCCGGAGGAGGGGGTCAGCCGGGCGGCACGGTCGGATCATCGCCCCCTTCTTCGCGGCGGCGCATCGGAGCGCTGGATGGCTCTCTATCGCGAGCGCCGCAGCGTCTATCAGGAGCTGGCCACCATCACCCTCAAATCCAGGAACACCACCCCCCGTGCCCTGGCCAGACGGCTGGCCGATGCCCTGACTGAGCGGGTGGTTCACGTCAGCGGTCCCGACCCCTACGATGTGAGGATCGGCGCCGGGGTGACCGGGCGACTGCATGAGCTGCTTGGCGACCAGACCATGAGGGTGGCCCTGATTCATACCCAGCCTGTCCAGCGCCATTCCGACCATGCCCGGGCCCTGCTCCGCCAGGCCGGGTATCAGGTGGTGGATCTGACCATTCCCGACGCGGAGGCCGGCAAGACCATCCAGGTCAGCCAGGGCATCTGGGAGCGCCTGGCAACCGAAGGCTTCACCCGTTCCGACGCCGTGGTGGGGCTGGGCGGGGGAGCGGCCACAGACCAGGCCGGGTTCATCGCCGCCACCTGGATGCGGGGCATCCGTTATGTGAACTGCCCCACCTCCCTACTGGCCATGGTAGATGCCTCCACCGGCGGCAAAACCGGCATCAACCTGGAGCAGGGCAAGAATCTGGTCGGCAGCTTCTACACTCCTGCCGGCGTCCTGGCTGATCTGCGGACCCTGCGGACCCTGCCCAATGAGATTTTCGTAGAGGGGCTGGGCGAGGTGGCCAAGTCCGGTTTCATCATGGACGGCGGCATCCTGCGCGAGCTGGAGGAGCGGGCCGAATCCCTACGCGCCTTTGACGGTCAGGAGTCCGACCAATGGCTGGGCACGGTGGTCCAGGATCTGATCGAACGCACCGTCGAGGTCAAGGCCCGGCACGTTTCGGTGGACCTCAAGGAGTCCGGCCTGCGGGAGTTCCTCAACTATGGGCACACCCTGGGCCACGCCGTCGAGAAGATCGAACATTTCACCTGGCGGCATGGTCAGGCCGTGTCCGTGGGCATGGTCTTCGCAGCCGAGCTGGCCAGGATCACCGGCCACCTGGATCAGGAGGCGGTCGACTATCATCGGCGGCTTCTGTCTTCGCTGGGACTGAGAACCTGGTGGAATGGGGGAGACTTCGACCAGGTGCTTGCCCTCATGCATCGGGACAAAAAGGCCCGTGGCAACAAGTTGCGGTTTATCATTCTTGATGGTTTGGGCAAACCCACCCACCTGGACGACCCGCCGGTCTCGGCGCTCAAGGAGGCCTTCCAGGCCATACGCAAGGAGGGATGACAGATGGCGGATGCCGACAAGGGCAGGCGGAAGGTTCTGGTGGTCAACGGACCCAACCTGGGTCGGCTGGGTGTGCGCGACCCCGATGTCTACGGTCGTCAGGATCTGGCGACGCTGACCCGGGACTGCGAAGACTGGGGTCGGCAGCTGGGTCTGGATGTCCAGGTGCTGCAATCGGATGACGAGGGCCAGGTCATCCGTTGGATGCATAAGGCCGTGGACCAAGGCAGTGCCGTAGTGCTCAACCCGGCCGCCTTCACCCACTACAGCTATGGGCTTGCCGATGCCGCCGTCCAGGTCACCCAGGCAGGGCTGCCGCTGATGGAGGTCCATATTTCCAATCCTTCATCCCGGGAGGCCTTCCGCCGACGCAGCGTCATCTCGCCGGTGGCAACCGGCACCATCACCGGCTTGGGTTTCTACGGCTACCGGCTGGCCCTGGAAGCTGTGGCCCACCTGCTGGAGAACGCATGAGTGAGAGCGGGGAGACCGGCAGGAAACTCCCCGCACCGCCCAAGGCCATCCTTGTCCGCGGCGCCAGGGTCCACAACCTGCGCAATCTGGATGTCGACATTCCTTTGAACCGCCTGGTGGGCATCGCCGGTGTCTCAGGCTCCGGCAAGTCCTCCCTGGCTCTGGGGGTCCTCTATGCCGAGGGTTCCCGGCGCTACCTGGAATCCCTGTCCACCTACACCAGGAGGCGGATGACCCAGGCCCAGCGCCCACAGGTGGACTCGGTGCGTTTCCTGCCCCCCGCACTGGCCCTGCGTCAACGCCCGGGCGTGGGCGGCATGCGCTCCACCTTCGGCACCGCCACCGAGCTGCTCAACGTGCTCAGGCTGATGTTCTCCCGGCTGGCCAGCCACGTCTGCCCCAATGGCCATCGCCAGGAGCCCACCCTGGCTGTGGCGGCCGAGATGCCCATCACCTGCCCGATCTGCGGTGCTACGGTGGAGCCTCCCAGCGCCGAGGAGCTGGCCTTCAACTCCCTGGGAGCCTGCCCCACCTGCCAGGGGACCGGGACGGTGCGCGAGGTGGACGACGCCACCCTGGTTCCCGACGACAGCCTGACCATCGACCAGGGGGCCGTGGTGCCCTGGCGGACCTTCGGCTTCAACGTACAGCCCGACATCGTTCGCGAATTCGGAGTCCGCACCGACGTGCCCTGGCGGGATCTGACCGATCGGGAGCGGAAGATCGTCTTCGAGGGGCCGGCCGAGAAGAAGCACATCACCATCACTTCGATCAAGGGTGTCCACGAGCTGGACTTCACCTTCCGCAACGCACGGCTGACGGTGACCGAGGAGCTCAAGAGGGCCAACGACGACAAGCGCCTGGCCAAGGTCGCCAAGTTCCTGACCGAACGGACCTGCCCGGACTGCAAGGGTACCCGGCTCAACCAGCGGGCGCGTCTGCCCGAGATCAACGGGGACAACCTGGCCGAGGTCACCTCATGGCCCCTGGATAAGGTGCTGGACTGGGGTCGGAAGCTGCCGCCCATGCTACCCGAACCCATGCGGCCCATGGCCTCGGCCCTCTGCAAGACCCTGGACGAGATGGGCAGGCGGTTGATCCAGCTGGGACTGAGCTACCTGACCCTGGACCGCTCCAGCGCCTCCCTGTCCACAGGGGAGCGGCAGCGGGCCCAGTTGGCCAGGGCCGTGCGTAACGAGACAACCGGCGTGCTCTATGTGCTGGATGAGCCCTCGACCGGCCTGCATCCTGCCAACCTTGAGGGGCTGATAGGGGTCATGCGCGACCTGCTGGCCGACGGCAATTCGGTGGTTTTCGTCGACCACGACGTCAAGGTTCTGCAATCAGCCGACTATCTGATCGAAATGGGTCCCGGAGCAGGGGAGCGCGGCGGCAGGATACTTGCCCAGGGGACCCCTGAAAAAATCGCCGCTGATCAGGATTCACGCATCGCCGGTTTTTTGGATGGCCGCGAGTCCGTTTTGGTACGGGACCGGCATCCCATGCCTGCAGGGAATGAGTGGATCCGCATGCAGTCAGGACCCATTCACACGGTCCACCCTCTGGATCTGGCCATTCCTCGTGGGTGCATGACGGCTGTGACCGGCGTATCCGGCTCCGGCAAGACCACCATGATCCTGGAGTCCCTGGTCCCGGCCCTTCAGGCCCGCATCCAAGGCCACCCCATGCCCAAGCATGTGCATAGCCTGGATCCGGCGGGCATCGACAGGGTTCGCCTGGTGGACTCCTCGCCCATCGGCATCAACGTGCGCTCCACGGTGGCCACCTACTCGGGGCTCATGGACCGGCTGCGCCGCCTCTTTGCAGCCACTGACCAGGCGAAAAAGGACAAGCTCGGCATCTCGGCATTCTCATACAACACCGGATCCCTGCGCTGCCCACAGTGCGACGGAACCGGGCAGATCAGCCTGGACGTGCAGTTCCTGCCCGACATCCCCATCACCTGTCCCAGCTGTCAGGGTCGTCGATACCGTCCGGAGGCCGAGCACTATCGCCTGTCCACGCCGTCCCACCAGGAGCCGCTGAGCCTGCCCGATCTGCTGGCCATGGAGGTGGGCCGGGCCCTGGAGGTCTTCGCACAGGGCCGCGAGTACACAGCCATCCGCCGAGGCTTGCAGACCTTGAAGGACCTGGGTCTGGACTATCTGACCCTGGGGGAGGACACCCCATCCCTGTCTGGCGGGGAGGCCCAGCGGCTGAAGCTGTCCAACGAGCTGGGCCGCAGGCAGAATGGCTCCATGTTCGTCCTGGACGAGCCCACCACCGGCCTGCATCCCCTGGATGTGCGCGTCCTGATCGGAGTGCTGGAACGTCTGGTCAGCAAGGGGGCCACGGTTGTCTTCATCGAGCACGATCTGGACATGATCGCCAACGCCGACCATGTGGTCGATATGGGCCCGGGGGGCGGTGATCGGGGCGGAAGAATCGTGGCCCAGGGCGACCCTGAATCCGTGGCCCGCAACCCGGATTCGGTGACCGGCCGCTACCTGGCCGACCACCTGCATCTGAACCGTCCCTGAATCCGACCTTCCTTCTCGAGTGTTGGCCGGTTTCTGGTCGCTCCTGCCTGATAGGCTGAAGTTCCATGGTCAGAGAACATGGAAATTCGCAAGGGCATATCACCAAACACATTTTCGTCACCGGCGGCGTGGTCTCTTCACTGGGCAAGGGACTTACCGCATCATCTCTGGGCCGACTGCTGAGAAGCCGCGGAATCCGCGTTCTTCAACAGAAGCTGGATCCCTACATCAACGTCGATCCGGGGACCATGAACCCCTTCCAACACGGCGAGGTCTACGTGACCGAGGATGGGGCCGAAACCGACTTGGACATCGGCCACTATGAGCGTTTCACCGATGTCTTCCTTTCCCAGAAGGCCAACGTGACCACCGGCCAGATCTACCAGTCCGTGCTGCGCAAAGAGCGGGCGGGGGAGTACCTGGGCCAGTGTGTCCAGGTCATTCCTCACGTGACCAACGAGATCAAGAGCCGCATGCGGGCCCAGGCCAGCGACGACGTGGATGTAATCATCACCGAGATCGGCGGGACTGTGGGAGACATCGAGTCCCAGCCCTTCATGGAGGCCGCCCGCGAGGTGCGTCGGGACATCGGCCCGGACAACTGCATGTTCGTCCATGTCTCCCTGGTTCCCTACGTGGCCGCCGCCCACGAGCTCAAGACCAAGCCCACCCAGCACTCGGTCATGGCCCTGCGCCAGCTGGGCATCGCCCCCGATGCCCTGGTGCTGCGCTCGGACCGGCCGCTCAACCAGGGCATTAAGGACAAGATTTCCCTGATGTGCGACGTGGATGCCGAGGGCGTGGTCAACTGCGTGGATGCGCCCAGCATCTACGACGTGCCCAAGATCCTCTATAAGGAGGGTCTGGACACCTACGTGGTGCGCAAGCTGGGTTTGCCCTTCCACGACGTCGACTGGAACGAGTGGGAGGACCTGCTGGACCGGGTCCATAACCCCCGTACCAAGGTGGCCATCGCCATCGTGGGCAAGTACATCGACCTGCCCGACGCCTACCTGTCGGTCATCGAGGCGCTGAAGGCCGGCGGTTTCGCCAACTGGTCCCAGGTCCAGGTCAAGCTGGTGGCGGCCGACACCTGCGAGACCATGGATGGTGCCCGCAAGGCCCTGGAGGGTGTCGACGGCATCGTGGTCCCCGGAGGCTTCGGCATCCGCGGAATCGAGGGCAAGATCGGCGCCCTGCGCTACGCCCGTGAGACCGGCCTGCCCGCCCTGGGTCTCTGCCTGGGACTGCAGTCCATGGTCATCGAGTTCGCCCGCCACGTCCTGGGGCTGGAGGACGCCAACTCCTCTGAGTTCGAGCCCGACTGCGAGAACCCGGTCATCGCCACCATGGAGGAGCAGAAGGACATCGTCGCCGGCCATGGCGACATGGGCCACACCATGCGGCTGGGCGCCTACCCGGCAGTGCTCAAGCCCGATTCGCTGGTGGCCCGGCTCTACGGCTCCACCGAGATCTCCGAGCGTCACCGCCACCGCTACGAGGTCAACGTGGCCTACAAGGAGCGGCTGGACAAGGCCGGCCTGCACATCTCGGGCACCAGCCCGGACGGGCAGCTGACCGAGTTCGTGGAGCTCTCCCAGGACCAGCACCCCTTCTATGTGGGCACCCAGGCCCACCCGGAGTTCAAGTCCCGGCCCACCAAGCCGCACCCCCTCTTCACCGGCCTGGTAAAGGCCAGCCTGGAGCACGGAGGCCAGGAGGCGGCCTGAGGTCGATTCCTTGCGTACTCTTTCGCTATGATCGCCCGTTTCCCTCTCATAGGGAGGCGGGCGATTGTCCATATCGGCGCTTTGTCAAGAGGAGGGGTCGGATTCCTTAGAGAGCGTAAGCCCGGGTCTGGCGGTTCACCAGTGCCCCGGTTATCCTGTAATGGTGTGATCGGCCGCATATGGCGGCCATGCGTGTGTTAGGAGGTCTCAGCTCGTGGACAGCACCTCGCAGCGGACAGACACATCGCGGGATGTGGAAATGAGCCAGTATGTGGCCGACCGCTCCCGCGTCAATGAAGAGAAAATCAAAAAAGACGACCAGATCATCTCCGAGTTCGGCGACTATACCTATGGCTGGCACGACTCCGACGATGCCGGGCGCAACGCCCACAAGGGCATCGACGAGGACGTGGTCCGGGCCATCTCGGCCGACAAGGGCGAGCCTGACTGGATGCTGCAGATGCGTCTCAAGGGCTATCGGGCCTTCATGGAGAAGCCCATGCCCAAGTGGGGCGTGGATTTGAGCGGGTTCGATGCAGACGACTTCAAGTACTACGTCAAGCCCTTGAAGGAGCAGGCCAAGGACTGGAAGGACCTGCCTGACGACATCCGCACCACCTATGACCGGCTTGGCATCCCCGAGGCCGAGAAGAAGCGGCTGGTCTCCGGAGTGGCCGCCCAGTACGAGTCCGAGGTCATCTACAACTCCATCCGCGACGACCTGCGCAAGCAAGGGGTCATCTTCCTGGATACGGATACAGCCCTCAAGGAGTACCCGGACCTCTTCCGCAAGTACTTCGCCACGGTCATCCCTCCGGACGACAACAAGTTCGCCGCCCTGAACACGGCGGCCTGGTCGGGCGGCTCCTTCGTCTACGTGCCCAAGGGGGTCCATGTGGACATCCCCCTGCAGGCCTACTTCCGTATCAACACGCCCAACATGGGCCAATTCGAGCGCACGCTGATCATCGCCGACGAGGGTTCCTACGTCCATTACGTGGAGGGCTGCACGGCGCCCATCTATTCCACCGACTCCCTGCATGCGGCCAACGTGGAGATCGTGGTCGAGCCTCACGCCCGTGTGCGCTACACCACGGTCCAGAACTGGTCCAACAACGTCTACAACCTGGTCACCCAGCGCGCCTATGTACGTGAGGGCGGCACCATGGAGTGGGTGGACGGTAACATCGGGTCCAAGGCCACCATGAAGTACCCGGCCTGCATCCTGGCCGAGCCCTATGCCAAGGCCGAGACCCTCTCCCTGGGCTTCGCCGGCAAGGGCCAGTATCAGGATACGGGCGCCAAGATGATCCACCTGGCACCCCACACCTCCTCCACCATCGTCTCCAAGTCCATCTCCCGCAACGGGGGAAGGGCCGCATACCGAGGCCTGGTCAAGATCATCAAGGGCGCCGAGAAGTCCTCCTCCTCGGTGGTCTGCGACGCTCTGCTGGTGGACGACTACTCCCGCTCGGATACCTACCCGCATGTAGATGTTCGCGAGGACGACGTCTCCATGGCCCACGAGGCCACCGTCTCCAAGGTCTCCGAGGACCAGCTCTTCTATCTGATGAGCCGCGGCCTGGAGGAGAAGGAGGCCATGGGCATGATAGTGCGCGGGTTCGTGGAGCCCATCTCCCGGCAGCTGCCCATGGAGTACGCGTTGGAGCTCAACCGCTTGGTCGAATTGCAGATGGAGGGTTCGGTAGGCTGATGTCACAGAAGAGCGAAGTAACCATTCCGCACGCGGATCCCAATGATCCCTATGCTTTCCCGGCCACCATGCCGTCCAGCGCCGACAAGGAGCCCCGCTCCTTCGATCCTGAGGACTTCCCCATGCCCACCCGCAAGCAGGATGACTGGCGGTTCACCCCCATCGACCGGATGGAGGAGTTCTTCACCGTCTTCAAACCCAGCGGTCTGACCAAGGTCTCAGTCACCATGATCGACGGGTCCGAACCGCCCGCGGATCAGGTCAGCTTCAGCCGGATTCCCATGGATCAGGCTCCCTGTGGCACCGTCCTCAAGCCCAGCGACCGAGCAGCGGCTGTGGAGTGGGCCAGCGGCAAGCAGGCGACCGTGGTCAACCTCAAGGGCACTCTGGATCAGCCCGTGCTGGTTCGCGTCATCGGCGGTGGCCCCGAGCTGGATGCCTTCCACCTGGTCATCAAGGCAGAGGCGGGCACCAAGGCCGATCTGGTGGTCGAGCACCAGGGTCAGGCGCGTCTTGCCGAGGGCGTTGAAATCGACATCGGTGACAATTCGCGGATGTCGACCACCTTCATCCAGGAGTGGGACAAGGGCAGTAAGCATGTAGGCAACCACCGCATTCACCTGGGAGCCGAGGCCTCCCTGCGCCACTCTGTGGTCAGCCTGGGCGGCGATGTGGTGCGGCTGCGCATGGACCAGGACTTCGGCGGCGAGCAGGGCGACCTGAACATGCTGGGCATCTACTTCGTCGATCCCGGCCAGCACATGGAGCACCGGACCATGGTGGTGCACAACCATCCCAACTGCAAGTCCCGTGTGGTATACAAGGGGGCCTTGGACGGAATCGGCGCGCACACCACCTGGGTGGGCAACGCGCTCATTCAGCCCACCGCGCCTGGAACCGACTCCTACGAGCTCAACCGGAACCTGGTGCTCACCCCTGGGGCCATCGCCGACTCCGAGCCCAACCTGGAGATCGAGAACGGCGACATCATCGGGGCAGGCCATGCCAGTTCGGTCGGACGCTTCGACGACGAGGAGCTCTTCTACCTGCAGTCCCGCGGCATCCCCGAGCAGGAGGCCCGCAAGCTGGTGGTTCGAGGCTTCTTCGGCGAACTGGTGGAGGAGATCGACGTCCCCAGCGTCTCCGGGCACCTGATGGGGGTCATCGACCGCAGGCTGGCGGCCGGCGAGGATCAAGAGATGCAGCACGTTTTGGAGGAGAACTGACATGTCCACATTGGAAATCAAGGATCTGCACGTCTCAGTGGAGACCAAGGAGGGTCGCAAGCAGATCCTCAAGGGGGCCACGCTGACCGTCCACTCCGGCGAGACCCACGCCATCATGGGGCCCAACGGGTCCGGCAAGTCCACCCTGGCCTACACGCTGGCCGGCCATCCCAAGTATGAGGTGGATTCGGGCCAGGCCCTGCTGGATGGGCAGGATCTGCTCAAGATGACCCCGGACGAGCGGGCCAAGGCCGGGCTCTTCCTGGCCATGCAGTACCCGGTCGAGGTGCCCGGCGTGTCCATGACCAACTTCCTGCGTACCGCCAAGACCGAGGTCGACGGCAAGGCCCCGGCCATCCGCCAGTGGACCAAGGATCTGAACGATGCCATGAAGCGGCTGCGCATGGATCCCAAGTTCGCCCGGCGCTCCGTCAACGAGGGCTTCTCGGGCGGCGAGAAGAAGCGGGCCGAGGTCCTGCAGCTGGAGCTGCTCAAGCCCAAGTTCGCGGTCCTGGACGAAACCGACTCCGGTCTGGACGTAGACGCCCTGCGCATCGTCTCCGAGGGGGTCAACAGGGCCAAGGAGAACACCGGTATGGGCGTGCTCATGGTCACCCACTACACCAGGATCCTCAAGTACATCAAGCCTGACATCGTCCACGTCTTCGCCGACGGTCGCTTCGTGAAGACCGGCGGTCCCGAGCTGGCTGACACCCTGGAGGAAACCGGGTACGACCAGTACCTGCCCGAGGGCGCCGATTCCGAATCAGCCCTGGCCTGAGGATAAGGGAAGAGGTCCGTAATGGTCATTGATGACAGCATTCGGCAGCAGTTTCCGATTCTGGACCAGCAGGTGCATGGCCACCCCCTGGTCTATCTGGATTCGGCTGCCACTGCCCAGAAGCCACTGGCGGTCATCGATGCCGTTCGGGACTTCTACCTGAAGGACAACGCCGGGGTGCACCGGGGCGCCCACGAACTGGCCGCCCGCAGCACCATGGCCTTCGAGCATGCTCGCTCACGCGTGGCCGCCCTGGTCGGCGCAGAGGGCCAGGAGGGCGGCGAGGAGATCGTCGTCACCGCCGGGGCCACAGCTGCTCTGAACCTGCTGGCCACCGCCTTCGGCAACGCCAGCCTGGGCCGCGGAGGCAAGGCGGCACGTCGGTTCGCCCTGAAGCCTGGCGACGAAGTGGTGGTCAGCAAGGCCGAGCACCACTCGGTCCTCCTGCCCTTCCAGGAGCTCTGCTACCGGACCGGAGCAGTCCTCAAGTACTTCGATCTGGACCCGGAGGGCCGTATTCTGGCCGATACCGCCGACCAGGTCATCACCGAGCGGACCAAGGTGGTCGCCGTCACCCACGTCAGCAATGTGACAGGTGCCATCACTGACATCAAGCCCATCGTCCGCCGTGCCCATCAGGTGGGTGCCCTGGTGGTGCTGGATGTGTGCCAGTCGGTGCCTCACCTGCCTATCGATCTGCACGCCATGGATGTGGACTTCGCCGCCTGGAGTGCGCACAAGATGTATGGCCCCACCGGCGTGGGCTTCCTCTATGGCCGCCGAGAACTGCTTGAGGCGTTGCCTCCGGCATCGTTCGGCGGATCCATGGTGGAACTGGCCTATCTGGACCGTCCGGCCAGCTATATGGATCCTCCGGCCCGGTTCGAGGCCGGCACCCAGCCGGTGGCCCAGATGATAGGTGCTGGCGCAGCTGCCGATTGGCTGATGGATTTGGGCATGGAGAACGTAGCCGAACACGAGAAAGCCATCACCGCCGGTCTGTTGAGGCTGGGGGCGTTGGACGGGGTACGCATCCTCGGGCCGACCACTCCCGAGGGCCGGATCGGCACGGTCGCCTTCGACGTGCAGGGGGTCCATCCCCATGACGTGGGCCAGTATGTGGATTCGCGCGGCATTGCCATCCGCGTTGGACACCACTGCGCTCAGCCGGTCCATCGACACTTCGGTCTGATGGCCTCCAACCGGGCCTCGACCGGCGTGTACAATACCGTGGCCGACACGGATGCCTTGCTGGACGCCGTCTCCGGAGTCCGCAAGTTCTTCCGGGTGGCCTGAGAGTCTTCACCTGAAGCACATTGACGGTTTTGACAAAGACATACTGGTAGGTTTAAGGACATGGCGGATTTCGGGATGGATGACGAGGAACTGGAGCAGATGTACCAGGAGGTGATCCTGGACGCAGCCCGCGATCCTCACGGGCGTGTAGGGGATCAGGCTGATGGGGGAGAAGACTCTGACGGTGACGGCGTGACCATCAGGGTGGAGCACGAGGCCTGCCTGGCTGCCGAGTCCCACCAGTTCAATCCCACTTGCGGGGATCAGGCCACCATCCATGTGGAGGTGGCGCCTGGCGAGCAGGGAGGTCCCGACCTCATCCAGCGAATCGTCTGGCAGGGTTCAGGCTGCTCCATCAGCCAGGCCAGTCTGTCCATCATGGTGGATTTGGTCCAGGGGCAGACCGTTGACCATGCCATGGATCTGGCCGCCGACTTTCGTAAGCTTATGGAATCGCGCGGCGCTGGAATCGAGGACGAGAAGGCGCGGGACGCCCTTGGTGATGCCATGGTCTTCCAGGGCGTGTCCAAGTATCCCATGCGAATCAAGTGCGCCCTGCTGGGCTGGGAGGGTATGAAGGCCTCGGTGGCCCAGGCCCTGTCAGCTGGGCGAGAGAGCGACAAAGGTGAGAAGGAGGAGCAGGTATGAGTGGCAATACGAATTTGGTGCCCGAACCCCAGGACTCCATCCTGGCCTCGGTGGGCAGGGCCATCAGCGATCCTGGCACGGCACAGGCTCTGGCCAGCAATCCCCTGGGCGCGGAAACGGTTCTGAAGTCGGCCGAGGGCGGTTCCATGCGGCAGGTCGACGGTCAGGCGGACAAGAAGTCCGGTTTGGCCAAGTCTGACAATCAGCCTGCCGACCAAGACGCCCCTGAAGTCACCCCTGAAAGTTTGTCAGCGGACCAGGGCTCGAATGACCACACCTCGGGCAGCGAGCCGGTCGCAGATAGCGAGGAAACCGCGGCCCAGAATGCCGCTGATGCTGAGGCTGCCGCTGAGGAGGCCATCCCTCTCAAGGCCGTCGACGACATCGGCCGGGCCACCGCGGAGGATGTCAGGGAGGCCCTGCACCAGGTCATCGACCCCGAGCTGGGCATCGATGTGGTCGACCTGGGGCTGGTCTATGGCATTGAAATCGACGAACTGGGAAGGGCCATCATCACCATGACCCTGACCACGCCGGCCTGCCCGCTGACTGACCTGATCGAGGACCAGTGTGCCAGCGTTTTGGCGGGTCTGGTCGAAGAGTTCCGCATCGACTGGACCTGGTCGCCGCGCTGGACCTTGGACATGATCACTCCTGAGGGTCGCGAGCAGCTGGCTGCCATCGGCTTCAACTTCGAGAACATGCCCACCTATCAGTGAGGCATTCCGTCCTGTAGGCCATTTCGGGTCCTCCCATGCGAATATACTGATGATTCCGGTCCGCCGTGACCGGCACGGCGCACGAGAGAAAGCACAGTGAAATGGCATTGTCCATGGGCTGGAAACTGCACGGCGACGGGAAAACATTGGCTCCGGGCGAAGTGGTGGAACCCGATGAGCGACTCACATGGCCACGTACGGCTGGCATAGGTGCCCAGCATGTCATAGCCATGTTCGGCTCCACCTTCCTGGTCCCCATTCTGACCGGATTCGACCCCTCTACGACCCTCTTCTTCACGGCCATGTCCACGGCCCTCTTCCTGCTGATCAACCGCAACCGTCTGCCCTCCTACCTGGGCAGCTCCTTCGGCTTCATCGCCCCGGTCCTGGCAGTGACCACCGCCCACAAGGGTCTGGCCGTGGCCTCCTTCGGGATCATGGTCACCGGCGCCCTGCTCTTCCTGATCGGCCTGATCGTCCACTTCGCCGGTTCGCGATGGATCGATATGATCATGCCGCCGGTGGTCAACGGTGCCATCGTGGCCATCATCGGCTTCAATCTGGCCCCCTCGGCCTGGAAGAACTTCAAATCGGCCCCGCTGACCGCCCTGGTCACCCTGGTGGCCGTCATGCTGATAGCCGTGCTCTTCAAAGGTCTGATCGGCCGACTCAACATCCTTTTGGGAGTCATCGTCGGCTATATCTTTGCGGTCACCCAGGGCCAGGTAGATTTCGCAGCTGTGGAAAAGGCCGCCTGGTTCGGTCTGCCTCACTTCCACACCCCTCAGGCCGACCCGTCCGTCCTGGCCATGTTCATCCCCGTGGTCCTGGTCCTGGTGGCCGAGAACATCGGTCACGTCAAGTCCGTGGCCCTGATGACCCGACGCGATTATGACGATCAGATCGGCACCGCCCTGATGGCCGACGGACTGGGCACCACTCTGGCCGGACTGGGCGGAGGCTCGGGCACCACCACCTACGCGGAGAACATCGGTGTCATGGCCGCCACCAAGGTCTACTCCACGGCCGCCTACTGGTGCGCCGCAATCTTCGCCTTCCTGCTCTCCCTCTGCCCCAAGTTCGGGGCCATCATCAACACCATTCCCACCGGCGTTCTCGGCGGGGTCACCACCATGCTCTACGGCATGATCGGCATGCTTGGTATCCGTATCTGGGTGGAGAACAAGGTGGACTTCGGCAAGTCCGTCAACATGACCGTGGGTGCCGTCGTCATGATCGTGGGCATCGCGGACTTCACCTTCGCGGTTGCCGGGGTCAGCTTCAACGGGATCGCCATCGGCTCTGTGGCAACGCTGGTCATGTACCACGGCCTCAAGGCCATCGGCCGCTGGCGTGGAACCATCGACCCGGACGACTACATCCATGAGGATTCGCAGGCCGTCTCAAAAGAGGGCTGATTGCGTCAGGTTCGTCCGGCCTTCCGTGGCTGCCCGACCGATACTCGAAGATGCCTGATGCCAAGGTTTGCCTGTTTGTGCAGCCGGCAAGGCTCAGCCAGCGTGTTCGGGTCTGGTCGCGTAGAAGGCCACGGCGCTCGAGGCAGCCACATTCAGGCTGTCCACGTCGTGGCTCATGGGGATGCGCACGGTCAGGTCCGCCCGGGCGATGGTCCTGTGGCTCAGTCCGTCCCCTTCGGTACCGAATATCAGGGCCAGGCGATCGATCCGGTCGGGCCCGTGCCCTAGACGCTCAGATAGCTCGTCCAGGCTGATGGCATCCCGGTTCAAGGCCATGGCCGCCGTGGTGAAACCCAAATCATGCAGCTGCTTCATGCCCTGGTCGGGCCAGGCGTGGACATCGTCGCCGCCGATTCTTGTCCAGGGAACCTGAAAGACCGTGCCCATGGAGACCCGTGCGGCCCTGCGGTACAGGGGGTCGGAACAGGAAGGGGTGACCAGGACCGCATCCACCTGCAGGGCTGCCGCCGAACGCATCAGCGCGCCGATGTTGGTGTGGTCGACAATGTTCTCCATGACGGCTATCCGTTTTGCCGAGCGGCAGATATGCTCCACGGTGGGCAGCGGCCAGCGTCTCATGGCGGCCAGTGCGCCCCGATGCAGCCGGTAGCCGGTGATGGTCTTGAGCTGTGCTGGGCTGGCCACGTAGACGGGAATGTTGGGTCCGAAGGCTGCGTCCACCTGGTCGAACATGGAGCGCATTCCCTCCAGCCAGGGCTCTTCCACCAGGAAGGAGATAGGCTCAACCCCGGCATCAAGGGCGCGGGCGATGACCTTGGGGGACTCGGCGATGAACAGGCCCTTGGCGGGTTCCAGACGATTGCGCAGCTGCGGCTCGGTCAGCCTGGTGTAGGCCTCGATCCTGTCATCGTCGATGGAGCCGATTCTCACCTTGAGCACGTCTGCCATACCTCCTTCTGGTTCTGTCAACAGCATAGGCAAAGCAACCGAAAACCGAACATGAGTCATTTTCGACGGAGAGTGTGGATAACAGGTCAGAAAGAGCCATGTTGATCAAATACGGAAAGCAGGGAAGATACGAATCGTAGAAGCCCCCAACGATGTGGAATCGAGTGTCCGGAACGGGAGTTGAACCCGTACGCCTGTATATATATAGGCACTAGCACCTCAAGCTAGCGCGTCTACCATTCCGCCACCCGGACAGGTGCGTAATCGCAACGGAGACAATCATAGCATCTTAGGCGACATCGTGCACTGGGCGATCAGGGGAGCGTGTCGTCGCAGTGAGTGCTTTTCGGCGGCGGGCTGTAGCCTAACACCATGACCGCACCCCTCTTCCTGCTGGATCCCGACCACGATGATTCCCCATTGGCCAGCGATGAGCTCCATACCGGCTGGCGCCTGACCCTGCCCGAGCACATTCGTCGCCATGCCCTGGGCTCCATGAGGCTGAAGAATGGGGACCAGCTGGATCTTTCTGACGGGGGCGGACTGCGCATCAGCGCCCTGGTAAGGGACGCCTCGACCGGCCTGGTGGAGGTCACCGCTGTGGGGCGGCAGGCGCCTCCCGAGAAGGAACTGATTCTTGTTCAGGCCCTGGCCAAGGGCGGCAGGGACGAGCAGGCCATCGACATGGCCACGCAGATCGGGGTGGATCAGGTCATGCCTTGGCAGGCTGATCGGTCCATAGCCAAATGGAGGCCGGGCCGCAACGACCGGCACTGGCAGGCCACATTGGATGCAGCCACTGAGCAGAGCCGGAGGGCCTACCGTCCTCGACTGCTGGACAAGCTGGACAGCCGTGGTCTTGCCTCCTGGTGCCGGAAGGCGACTGATCAGGGATGCCTGGTCCTGGTCCTTCACCAGGATGCCGACCTTGGATGGGATGCGGTCCGTAAACGCACAGACAAGCTTCGAACGAGCTCATCGATCGCCGTGGTTGTGGGTCCCGAGGGCGGGATCGCCGATCAGGAGATTCAGGCCATGATGAGGCAGGGGGCTCTGCCGATCCGGTTGGGAGGCAACATCCTCCGGGCCGCTCTTGCCGGACCTGTGGCTTTGACCCTGCTGGCGGACATGCTGGGTCGTTGGCACTGCGAAGCCCCTGAGCCTAGCGCATGAAGTCGCGCGCAATATACGACCTCGACAATAAGATGGAAAACAGCGAAAACGCCAAAAACAGCCATGTCGGCAAACGGTAAGGAGTGGTCATGAGCGATGACGATCGACAGGAGGACTGCATTTTCTGCAGAATCGTGGCAGGGGAGGTCCCCAGCGAGAAGGTCTATGAGGATGAGACCGTCTATGCTTTCAAGGATGCCAACCCCAAGGCCGCCGTCCATGTCCTGATCGTCCCGCGCCGCCACTACGCATCGGTGGCCGAACTGGCCAAGGCTGATCCTGAGACTCTGGCCCACATCGTCCAGGTGGCGCAGCAGATCGCCGACCAGGACTTCCACGGAGCCTACCGACTGATCTTCAACACGGGGGAGGATGCCGGCCAATCGGTCTTCCATGTCCACGCCCATGTCCTGACCGGACAGGTGCTGCCCGAGTGAGGCTCATGTTCACCATCGTCATCGTGCAGGAAGTGAACCCGTGGCGGTAACTACGCGAACCCTGGAGATTCCGGAGGGGATCGACCCGGTTCAGGTGCTGGGGCCGGAGGATGCAGTCATCGACAGGATCGAGCGCGCCTTCCCGGCAGTATCCATCCTGGTTCGGGGCAACCGGATCGTGCTGCGGGCCCAGGACCGGAAGGGCGATGTTCAGGCGGCCCAGATCCGGGACCTGCTGACCGAACTCATGCAGACCGCCGATCAGGTTCCCCTGGATGCCGATCAGGTGGGGCGAATACTGGATCACCGTCGCTTGGGGGCCGTCGACGCAGCCGATTACTCCCGTCCAGCAGAGCAAAAAATCACGGGCAGCAATACGCCATACCAAACCTTCGTAAACTACAAATCGCAGGATCGCAATACGACAGACAGTACTTCTGTAGACCGCAATCATCGGGGAAGAGCCATTGCAGAGCCGGAGAGGGCCAAGGCCATAGAAGACACCAAGTATCCGGGTCAGGCAGCTCCTGCTGCAGTTCGTCGCCGCCCCCTGACCCAGGCCTCCAAGGGTCCGATCAGGCCCAAGACGGCTGGCCAGTCCGCCTATGTGGCGGCCATTGAAACGCATACCATCACCTTCGGCATCGGTCCGGCCGGCACAGGCAAGACCTATCTGGCGGTGGCCAAGGCCGTTCAGGAATTCCGGGCCGGGCGCATCGGGCGAATCATTCTGACCAGGCCTGCCGTGGAGGCGGGAGAGAGCCTGGGCTTCCTGCCCGGCACCCTCAATGAGAAGGTCGATCCCTATCTGCGGCCCCTCTACGATGCCCTGGCTGACATGCTGGGCACCTCGCGGTTCCACCGACTTCTGGCCGATGAGACCATTGAGGTGGCTCCGCTGGCCTACATGCGCGGGCGCACCCTGAACGATGCCTTCGTCATCCTGGATGAGGCGCAGAACACCACCCGCAGGCAGATGAAGATGTTCCTGACCCGTCTGGGCTTCAACACCAAGATGGTCATCACCGGCGACGTCACCCAGGTGGATCTGGGCGGGCCTGCATCCGGTCTGGCCACCATCGAACAGGTGCTGCACGGCATCGACGATATTGCCTTCGTACACCTGCAGGCGGCCGACGTGGTGCGCAATCGGCTGGTCGGGCAGATTGTCCGGGCCTACGACCGTGCCGATCAAGCCCGCAACCGGGGACGGGAGCAGGCATGAGCGTAGAAGTGACCAACGAGACCCAGTGGCTGATCGACGCCAAGACCTTCTCCGACCTGGGTGTGTGGGTGCTGGACCAGATGCGGGTGAGCACCCAGTCCGACATGACCATCATCTTCAATGATCCCGAGCCCATGGCGGTGCTGCACGAGCGCTGGATGAACCTGGCCGGGCCAACCGATGTCATGAGCTTTCCCATGGACGAGCTGCGCCCCGGGGACGAGAACCATCGGCAGGAGGGCATCCTGGGCGACATCGTCATCTGCCCCTGGGTGGCGGCACAGCAGGCTCTGGCTGCCGGTCATTCCACCATGGAGGAGATGCTGCTGCTGGCCATCCATGGCACCCTGCACCTGCTGGGATACGACCATGCCAGCAGGGAGCAGGAGGCGCAGATGTTCGGACTGCAGCGCCAACTCCTGCTGACCTTCCTGGCGCTGCGCCAGGGGCCCATTGCGGATGCCGCGCTGCCGGCCGGGGCCACCAATGCGCTGGAAATCTACGAGCGGTACGGCCGTGATGCCCACCGGAGAGGCAGATCCCATGAGTGAGCGGACCATCGCCGCCCTGGTGGTCATGGCTCTGGCCGTCATCGCCCTGGTCGTGCTCTCCCTGGCGCTTGCCGAGGCCCAGGGGGCGCTCAACCGGGTGACCCGATCCAGTCTCAACAATTTGATCCTGGGCCTGCAGACCGACCAGGAACTCAGCCAGTTCTCCAGGATGAAGCGGATTGACCGCATCCACCGGGCCCAGAGCCTGATTTCCCAACGGCAGGTGACCGGAAGCGCCTGTGCCTTTTTCCGCATCATCTGCGACATCATGGTCGGCGTCCTGGTGGCCTGCATGGCTGCTCTTGGCGGCCTGCCCTTCTGGGAGCAACTGCTGTGCGGAGTGGTCATGGCCATCCTGGTGGCCGCCGTCTCCGTCACCCTGGGTCCTCATGGCCGCTCCCGCCAGCCCATGGAAGCACTGCTCAAGCACGTCCGTCTGGTCGGGCTGGCTGTCCTCCTGACGCCTTTCAAGCGTCGGCGGCAGGCCCAAGCCCGTTCCCGCATAAACCATCGCGGTGACCTTTCCGACGACGAGGAGCTGGAGAAGATCCAGATCGAGCAGGGTCGTGCCATGGTCGACCAGCTGGTGGAGGCCGGCGCCTTCGATCCGGAGATCTCCGAGATGCTGAAGAACGTGCTGACCCTGTCGACCACGCTGACCCGAGAGATCATGGTCCCTCGCACCGACATGATCTGCATCTCCAAAGACGCCAGTCTCGATTCGGCCCTGAAGCTCTTCTCCCGGTCGGGATTTTCCCGTATACCCGCCATTGGGGAGGACGTGGATGACCTGGTCGGCATCGTCTACCTGAAGGATGTGGTCCGGGCCCTGGCCTTCAGCCATAAGGGCGACAGATCGGTCGCCTCCATCATCCGTCGGCCCGTTCTGGTGCCTGAGTCCAAGCCGGTGGACGACCTCTTCCACTACATGCAGCGCTCCCGCCACCACCTGGCCGTGGTTGTGGACGAGTACGGGGGCATCGCAGGCCTGGTCACCATTGAGGACGCCATCGAGCAGATCGTGGGAGAGCTGGAGGACGAGCATGACCGGGTCCAGCACGACGAGCCCAAGCAGATCGGCCCGCATACCTGGCAGCTGCCGGTCCGCACGCCCATCGCCGACCTGGAGGAGCTCTACGAGATAACCATCGACGAGGACGATGTGGATACGGTCTACGGCCTGCTGACCAAGCTGCTGGGTTCCGTGCCGGTCTCAGGCTCATCGGCGGTGACCCGGGGAATCAGGCTGACTGCGGGCGAAGCGGTTGGCCGCCGCAAGAAAATCGCCACCATCGTGGTCGAGCCGGCCAACGGATCCAGCATCGCCCTGGAGGACGGTGTGGAGCAGGAAGACCAACAGACCGACGGGGAACAACCCGAGCAGGACAGTCAGGAGAATTCATGACCAAGGAAGAACACAGCGACGCCAAGGTGCCGGTCCACCGATCGGGGTTTGTGGCAGTAGTGGGCCGGCCCAATGTGGGCAAGTCCACCCTCATGAACGCCCTGGTTGGCAGGCCCATCGCCATCGCCTCCTCCCGGCCGGAGACCACCCGCAAGGCCATCCGGGGGATTATGACCCGCCCTGAGGCCCAGGTGGTCCTGGTGGATACCCCGGGCATCCACCGTCCGCGCACCCTGCTGGGCCAACGGCTCAACGACGTGGTCGAGGCCTCCCTGTCGGACGTGGACGCCATTGCGTTTCTGCTGCCCGCCGACCAGGCCATCGGCCCCGGAGACCGCCGCATTCTCAGTCGGCTACGGTCCGACTTCGCCCGCAAGGACAAGGACGGCAAATGGATCTGGCGGAAGCCCCTGATTGCCGTAGTGACCAAAATCGACCAATTGGACAAGGGCCAGCTGGTGGACAAGCTCTTGGAGATTGGTGCCTTTGCCGACTTCTCCCAGATTGTTCCGGTCAGTGCCCTGGAGGCTGATAACGTGGACGAGGTGGCACAGGTTTTGATCGATGCCATGCCCGAGGGACCTCAGCTCTATCCCGACGACCAGCTGACCGAGGAGCGCCCTGAGGATATGATCGCCGAGATGGTCCGCGGAGCCTATCTGGAGGAGCTCGACGACGAGCTGCCCCACTCCCTGGCCGTCCGCGTGGAGTCCATCGAGCCGGATCCGGAGGGCGGGCGCGATACGGTCCATATAGGTATTTATGTGGAGCGCGACTCCCAGAAGCCCATCGTCATCGGGCGTGGGGCCGAGCACCTGGTGCGGGTGAAGAAGAAGCTGCGCACCGCCGTCAACCGGACCATGGGTCGCAAGGTCCGGTTGGATCTGCACGTCAAGGTGGCCCGCAACTGGCAGACCGACCCCAAGCAGCTGGAGCGCCTGGGGTTCTGATCCTGTTCAGCGGCGGGGCGCCGGGGTGCGCTTGGCCGTGTACATCCGGCTGTTCAGCAGGTCGGCGTAACGCTCGATGACCTTGGGCCGGATGACCTTCATCGAAGGTGTCATCAGCCCGTTGTCCTGGGTGAACTCCTCGGGCAGGATGATGAACTTGCGCACCGACTCAGCCCGGGAGACGCCCTCATTGGCCCGGTCCACGTACCCTTGGACTTCGGCCCGGACCACGGCGTTCTGTGCCGCCTCCTGCAGGGACATGTTGCGATCCAGTCCCTTGGAGGCCAGCCAGGGCCGCAGGGCGGACTCGTTCAGGGTGACCAGGGCCGAGATGAAGGGCCGCTTATCGCCCAGAACCAGGGCCTGGGAGACGATCTCGGAACGCTCGATGACCTCCTCGATGGGCCTGGGGGAGACGTTCTTGCCGCCGGCGGTGATGATCAGATCCTTCTTGCGCCCGGTCAGGAAGAGGAACCCGTCACGGGAGAGCCGCCCCAGGTCACCTGTGGCGTACCAGCCGTCCTCGGTGAAGGAATCGCGGGTGGCCTCCTCGTTCTTGTGGTAGCGGTGGAATACGCAGACACCCTTGATCTGCACCTCGCCGTCCGAGGCGATGCGGATGGTGAATCCCGGGAAGGGGATGCCCACCGAGCCTCTGTGGTAGGGGGTGCCCAGGGGGTTGAAGGCGCAGGGTGCAGTGGTCTCGGTCAGGCCGTAGCCCTCATAGACCGGGACATTGGATCCGCGGAAGAACCCCAGCAGCTCCGGGTCCAGGGGAGCGCCTCCTGAGACGATCCACTTGGCCCGTCCGCCCAGGACCTGGCGCAAAGAAGAATAGACCAGCGGGTCGTAGAGAGCACGCCGCAGGGCGCTGCGCCTGGTCGGCCAGCCCTGGCGTGAGATGTCCTCCATGTAGGCGCGAGCCGCCCGTGCAGCCCCGTTGAAGATTCTGCCCTTGATGCCGTGCCCGGCCTTCTGGGAGGCGGCGTTGTAGACCTTCTCGAAAACCCTGGGCACGCCGATGATGACCGTGGGCTTGGACTCCTGCAGGTCGGACAGCAGGGTGGCCAGTCCGGAGGAGATGTACACATGCATGGTCCCGTAGACGACCCCGTAGCTGATGGCCCGGGCGAAGGTGTGGGCCTGGGGCAGGAAGAGCAGGATGGATCCATCCGGGTCGTGGGTCAGATTGGGGATGAAGGCGTTCAGGTTCCTGGCCAGCTGGCAGTAATGCTCATGGGTCATCTCCACGCCCTTGGGCGCCGCTGTGGAACCCGAGGTGTAGACGATGGAGCATAGGTCGGTCTTATGGATGGAGTTGATCCGCTCGTCAAGCTCGGCGTCGCTGACCGACTCCCCGTAGGCCTGCAGCTCCTGCAGGGCCCCGGACTCCAGGCAGGCGATCCGCTCCAGGGTGGGGCACTCCTTGTCGGCCCCCTCGGCCTTGGCCCGCATCTCAGCGGTCTGCACCACCAGCAGCCTGGCATCGGAGTTGTTGACGATGAATCGGATCTGCTCGGCCGAATCGGTGTCGTAGATGGTGGCGATGACCCCGCCGATGGACAGGACCGCGGCATCCACGATGTCCCACTCGTAGCTGGTCCTGCACATGAAGGCCACGGCATCGCCCTTCTTCAGCCCGTAGTGCAGGAAGCCCTTGGCGGTGGTCCTGATGTCGTGCAGGATCTCCCGGCCGGTCCGGTAGGTCCAGCTGCCGTTCTCCACAAAGTGCAGAACCGGCTGATCGGGGGTGCGGCGGGCCCGGTCGGCGTAGATGTCATAGACGGTCATGTCGTCTGGCACCGGTCCCATGCCGGCGGTGGTGGCCGAAAGCAGTCCCGAGGCCGGATCCATGCGCGTGGTGGTGGCGTAATCGGCAGACCAGAAATGCGTGTTGGGCAGGGCGAGTGACTCCTCGGCGGCCCGGGGGGTAGCCTGCGACGGATCCTCATTCTCCTCGCCAGTCGGTCCCTCCCCATGACCCACCTGGTGTGCCACAAAAGATTTGACCGATGCTAGTAACGACACGTTGTCTCCTTCAATAATCGCGGGATATGTCCAGAATAGCCGCCTACTTGGAGAAGGGCGGGCCCGGTGCTAAAGTGGGCACGTTGCTTTGGCGAGGGAGGCTTCACGGCCTCCGTTATCGACTCGGCTGGATCATCGGCGGCCATTCCTTATGGGCGGTCCGGAATCCGACGCGGCGATGCGCCAGGACCGGCCCAGGTCGGTCTTGAGGAACCAGACAAGGAAGGAAGCCAACATGGCCAACACAATTAAGCTCGAGGGCGAAGTCCGCGACCAATTCGGCAAGGGAGCGGCACGCCGCATGCGCGTGGCCCAGCAGATTCCCGCCACCATCTACGCCGGCGGCGCCCAGCCCGACTACATCAAGCTGCCTATGCGCGAGACCACACTGGCCCTGCGCCGCGCCAACGCCCTTTTCTCCATCAGCTTCGGCGGGCAGACCAAGACCGCCGTGGTCAAGGACGTGCAGCGCAACCCGGTCAAGCGCCAGGTGGAGCACATCGACTTCTATGAGGTCCGTGCCGGCGAGAAGGTCACTGTGGAGGTGCCTGTCTTCGTCAGCGGCGAGACCAAGGGCGCCGCCGTGGCCCTGATCGACACCCAGAACCTGCAGGTCCGGGCCGATGTGTCCAACCTGCCCGAGCGCATCGACATCAGCGTGGAGGGCCTGGCCGAGGGCGATAAGATCCTGGCCAAGGACATCAAGCTGCCCGAGGGCTCGGAGCTGGTCATCGACGATATGGAGGAATCCATCGTCTCTGTCGAGATCCCCAAGGAGGAGAGCCTGGAGACCCCCACCGAGGAGACCGAGCAGGCCGATGCGGAAGCCGCTCCGGAGGCCGACGCCCAGAGCGAGTGAACCCAGGGTTCCGCTCTACAAGGCCATGGGATCATCAGGATCCTGTGGCCTTTTTGCGTATGACGGTCACTATGCGAAATGGGATGAACAGGTCGGCGCCTGCCTATGCGATAGTTCGGGTACCGGGCATCGCCATAAGCATTGCACCCGAGCAACCAAATACAGTAGCAAGAAGAAGTGGTAGACAATGGCAGAGCAATCACATCACGACCCGAAGGCACTCAATGAGTTGGCGGACGCTTTCAAGGTCATTCCCAACGATCATCCCGCCTCTGACGAGGAACGTGCCCGGCTGATTGACAAGCCCGCCTTCGGCCAGCTCTTCTCCGACAACATGACCCACATGGGATGGACTTCGGATGACGGCTGGAAGGATCGCAGGGTTGAGCCCTACGGACCGATCAGCCTGGATCCGGGGGCCTCGGTGCTTCACTACGCCCAGGAGGCCTTCGAGGGGCTCAAGGCCTACTACCACGACGACGGCTCCATCTGGCTCTTCCGGCCCGATGCCAACGCCCAGCGCTTCTACAACTCAGCCAAGCGTCTGGCCCTGCCCCCGCTGGAGCCCGATGACTTCCTAGGATCGGTCGCGGCCCTGGTTCGCCGTGACGCGGCCTGGGTGCCCAGGAGGCGTGAATACACGCTTTATATGCGCCCCTACATGTTCGCCTCCGAACCCTTCCTGGGCGTGCGCGCCCCGCATGCAGTGGATTATTGCGTCATCGCCTCGCCCTCGGGACCATACTTCGCCGGCGGTGTCAAGCCGGTCAGCATCTGGGTGGAGGACAAGTGGTTCCGCACCGGCCCCGGCGGCACCGGCTTCGCCAAGTGCGGCGGCAACTATGCGGCCTCCCTGCTTGGTGAGAACCGAGGTGCCGAGCATGGCTGCGAGCAGGTCTGTTTCGTCGACGCGGCCACCAAGACCTACCTGGAGGAGCTGGGCGGCATGAACATGTTCACCGTCCACAAGGACGGCCACCTGGAGACCCCCAGCCTGACCGGGACCATTCTGCCCGGCGTCACCCGCAACTCCCTGATCGCCCTGGCCCAGGACCACGGTCGTGACGTGGTGGAGACCATGATCCGTCTGGACACCCTGCTGGACGACATCCGCTCCGGCGAGGTCACCGAGGTGTTCGCCTGCGGGACCGCTGCCATCATCACCCCGATCGGGCGCTTCAAGTCCGAGAACTTCGACGTCCAGGTGGCCGACGGTGGTTCAGGCAAGGTCACCATGGACCTGCGCAACGAGCTCCTGGGCATCCAGCTGGGCGAGATCGAGGATCCGCACGATTGGATGTGGAAGGTCTGCTGAGCACTGACCCCATTCCTGCCTGACAGGTCTTGAAAGGAAGGCGGCTTCAGGGCAACTTTTTGCCCTGGGCCGCCTTCCCTCATCTTTGTGGCCTTGGACACATCCCCGGCCTGTTCAGCCTTGGGGTTGGCTAATCTATAGACAGATTTGAGTGCGGGACGATTCCGGGAGGAGAAGCGCGGGATGAAGACGGCCTTGGAGGGGAACCTGATCTTCATGGTCATTGAATACCTGGGCATCTTGAGCTGCGGGCTTTCGGGCGGTCTGGCTGCCGTGCGCAAGGGCTACGACATCATCGCCATCCTGCTTGTCTCCTGGATCAGCGCACTGGGAGGCGGGGTGGTCCGCGATGTCCTGCTGGGTCAGGTGCCGCCCAGTGGCATCACCGACAAGGGCTCGGTCATCGTCACCCTGGCATCCGGCCTGGTGGTGGCCGTCGCCCATCCCGAAATCAGCAGGATGACCTGGTCCATGCTGGTCACCGATGCCATGGCGCTGGGATCCTTCGCCGTCAACGGGACCGCCAAGGCTCTGATGTGCGGAACCGGCGGCATGACGGCCATCTTCATGGGCATGGCCACGGCCCTGGTCGGCGGCCTGTTGCGAGACATCCTCCTCAACCAGGTGCCTGCGGTCATCCAGGACCAGCACTGGTACGCGCTGCCCTCCCTGATCGGATGCCTGCTGACCCTGGTCTCCACGCGCGCCCAGCAGCACGGACTCTATCCGGCCCGTGTCGACATGATCCTGGACCTGGCCATCGTGGCCCTGGTGGTCGTCCTGCGCATCATCTCGGTGAAATTCGACATCCTCGTGCCAGGGGCGATGGACCGGCGCTCGGCCCGGCTGCCGCTCAACGACGCCCAGCTGGCCAGGGCCATCCGTCACCTGATGCGTGGCCGGTCCGACATCAGCGTCACCATCAAGCACGACGACGAGGACACGGATACCAAAAAGGGCCGGTGACCCAAGCGCTTGGATCACCGGCCCTTGTGGGGCACCCCGGTTCAGAGGGCGTTGACGGCGTTGGCCAGACCGGACTTGCGGTTGGCGGCCTGGTTGCGGTGAATCACGCCCTTGCCGGCGGCCTTGTCCAGACGGCGGGCGGCCACCTGGTAGGCAGCCTGAGCGGCCTCCTTGTCACCGGCATCCACGGCCTTGCGCACGGAACGCACGGAGGTCTTGATTGCGCTCTTGACCTCCTTGTTGCGCAGGTGCGCCTTTTCGTTGGTGATGACCCGCTTCTTCTGCGACTTGATGTTTGCCAATGTTGCTCCAAACGATGAATGTATCTGTACAGACAACCCACCATAGTAGCACCCGACCGGGAGAAGAATCCGCCAGGGGCGGGCGCTTCGGCCCAGGGCATCGTCTAGAATCATTAGACCAGACGTACGTGAGGAGAGCAGACCGGTGCAGGAAGCCAAGAACCAACCAGGATTCACCGACCAATCGCTGATCCGCAACTTCTGCATCATCGCCCACATCGATCACGGCAAATCCACGGTGGCCGACCGGATCCTGCAGCTGAGCGGGATCGTGCCCAAGCGTGAGATGCACGACCGGTTCCTGGACAGGATGGACATCGAGCAGGAGCGCGGCATCACCATCAAGTCCCAGGCCGTTCGCCTGCCCTGGGTCAAGGACGGCGTCGAATACACCCTGGGCATGATCGACACCCCCGGCCACGTAGACTTCACCTACGAGGTCTCCCGGGCCCTGGAGGCCTGCGAGGGCGCGGTTCTGCTGGTGGACGCCACCCAGGGCATCGAGGCGCAGACCCTCTCCAACCTCTATATGGCCCTGGAGGATGACCTGACCATCATCCCCGTCCTCAACAAGATCGACCTGCCCTCGGCCGAGCCGGACAAGCACGCCGAGGAGATCGCCAACCTGATAGGCTGCTCCACGGACGAGGTGCTCCGTGTGTCAGGCAAGACCGGCCAGGGGATCCGCGAGCTGGTGGACCGCATCGTGGACCAGGTGCCGGCCCCCAAGGGGGACCCCAAGGCTCCGGCACGCGCCCTGATCTTCGACTCGGTCTACGACTCCTACCGGGGAATCGTCACCTATATCCGGATGGTGGACGGCGAGCTCAAGGCGCGGCAGAAGATCCGCATGATGGGCCGGGCGACCGTGCACGACCCCATCGAGCTGGGGGTGATCAGCCCGGACATGACCCCCACCAAGGCCCTGGGTGCCGGGGAAGTCGGCTACGTGATCACCGGCGTCAAGGACGTCAGCCAATCCAAGGTGGGCGACACCGTCACCACCGAGGCCAACCCGGCCAAGGAACCCCTGCCCGGCTATCAGGACCCCCAGCCCATGGTCTATTCCGGGCTCTTCCCCATCGACAACGCCCAGTTCCCCGAGTTGCGTGATGCCCTGGACAAGCTCAAGCTCAACGATGCCGCCCTGGTTTATGAACCGGAGACCTCGGTGGCCCTGGGCTTCGGATTCCGCTGTGGATTCCTGGGACTGCTGCACATGGAGATCGTCACCGAACGCCTGAGCAGGGAGTTCGGCATGGACCTGATCGCCACGGCCCCCAACGTCACCTACCAGGTGACCATGGAGGACGGCAGCGAGCACACGGTGACCAACCCCAGCGAGTTCCCCGACGGCAAGGTTCGCCGGATTCTGGAGCCTGTGGTCAGCGCCGACATCATCACCCCCAAGGAGTTCATCGGACCGGTCATGGAGCTATGCCAGGACCATCGCGGGCAGATGGGGACCATGGAGTATCTGAGTCCCGAGCGCGTCGAGATGCACTACAGGATGCCTCTGGCCGAGATCGTCTTCGACTTCTTCGACCAGCTGAAGAGCCGGACCAAGGGCTACGCCAGCCTGGACTACCAGCCCGACGGCACCCAGTCCGCTGACCTGGTCAAGGTGGACATCCTCATCCAGGGGGAGAAGATCGATGCCTTCTCTGCCATCGTCCACAAGGACAAGGCCTACGCCTACGGGGTGATGATGACCAAGAAGCTGCGCAAGCTGATCCCCCGCCAGCAGTTCGAGATCCCCATCCAGGCCGCCATAGGGTCGCGGATCATCGCCCGGGAGACCATCAGCGCCCTGCGCAAGGACGTGCTGGCCAAGTGCTACGGGGGCGACATCACCCGCAAGCGCAAGCTGCTGGAGAAGCAGAAGGCCGGCAAGAAGCGCATGAAGATGCTGGGACATGTCGAAGTGCCCCAGGAGGCCTTCATCGCCGCCCTGAGCACTGGCCAGACCCAGGATCGGGACACCAAGGACAAGATCCGGGCCGCCGCCAAGAAGGAGGGCTGAACGGGTGGGATCCTACCAGGTCTACATCCATGTGCCCTTCTGCATGCGCCGTTGCGGCTACTGCGACTTCAACACCTACACGGCCCGCGACCTGGGCGGGGGCGCCAGCCGGGAGCATTACGCCGACCTGGCCATCCAGGAGATGCGCATGGTCCGCGACTGGCAGACCTCCCGAGGTCTGATAGAGCCGCCCGTGTCCACCATCTTCTTCGGCGGAGGCACGCCCACCATTCTGCCTGCCCGGGATCTGGTGCGCATGGTCGAGGCCGTGGCCGACCTCTGGGGTCTGTCCCCTGGGGCCGAGGTCACCACCGAGGCCAACCCCGACACCGTGGATCGGGCCTACCTGGAGCAGCTGCTCAAGGGCGGCATCAACCGGGTGTCCTTCGGCATGCAGTCGGCGGTGCCCAGCGTCCTGGCCACCCTGGACCGCACCCACACTCCAGCCAATGTGACCACTGATGTGGCCGCCGCCCAGGATTTGGGGCTCAGGACCAGTGTGGACCTGATCTACGGAACGCCGGGGGAGCGGCTCGAGGATTGGCGGACCAGTCTGCAGGCGGCCCTGGACCTGGGCGTGGACCATGTCTCCGCCTATGCCCTGACCCTGGAACCGACCACTAAGATGGGCCGAGCCGTGCGCCGGGGCCAGCTGCCCGCCCCCGATGACGATGACGAGGCGGCCAAGTACGAGATGGCCGACGACATGCTCTCCCAGGCAGGTCTCAACTGGTACGAGATCTCCAACTGGGCCCGCCCCGGCCAGGAGAGCCGTCACAACCTGGGCTACTGGCACAACGTGGACTGGGCCGGCATCGGGCCCGGCGCCCACTCCCACTATCGGGGCCTGGACGGCCAGGACACAGGCATGGCGCCGGTGGAAGAGGCCCGGGAGCAGGAGCCCGGTCGCTCCGTCTCGCCCGGGTTCAGGGCCACAGGAACAGCGGCAGCGCAGGAGGCCGATTCCGGGGCACACTGGTGGCTTTCGCCGGAGCCCGGTCCGGGGGAGCGGCACGCCCGGGCCGTTCGCTCCTGGGACATCGCCCACCCCAGGGACTGGGCCGCCGCCATGGATGCCGGACACGTGCCCTGGCAGGATGCGGAGCTTCTGGGTTGGAGGCAGGACCTGGAGGAGACGGTCATGCTGGCCCTGCGACTGCCCGAAGGCCTGGGGCTGGACCGGCTGACCAGACAGGCGGGCCGTCCGGCCGACCCGAAGATCCTTGAGGATCTGGTCGACCAGGGCCTCCTACTGCCCGTGCGTGACAGAATCCAGGTGACCCGTCGGGGCCGCCTGCTCAACGATCTGGTCATCGATCAGGTCCTGGAGGCGGTAGGAATTCGTTAGACACCGCGGAACGTTACACGGATGTCACCTGTGGATGCATTATCCTGTTGAGTCACCAATGACCAGGCTCTTCATGGGTGGAGCATGCCGGCCCCGCCCGCGTCCACGAATGAGGTGATTGCGGTGTCATTCACGGCCCCTCTCGATCTGCACGTTCACGGCCCGCAAGGGCTCTATGACCCTGATACGGAACACGATGCCTGCGGTTTCGGCATGGTGGCCACCCTCAACCGACGGGATGAAAGACTGATCGTCGAGCAGGGCATCCGCGTCCTGGTCAACCTGGACCACAGAGGAGCCGTGGGTGCCGAGCCCAACACCGGCGATGGTGCCGGCATCATGCTCTCCATGCCTGACGAGTTCATGCGCACCCGTGTCTACCGGGATCTGCCTGAAGCCGGCCATTATCTGGCGGGCATGGCCTTTCTGGACAGGGATCCGGCACAGGCTGCCAGCCAGGAGGAGGCCATCGCCTCGATTGCGGGCCAGGAGGGGCTGCGCGTTCTGGCCTGGCGGGCGGTGCCCACCAATCCTGACGGACTGGGTCTGCAGGCCTTGGCCTCCATGCCCCGCTTCCTCATGCCCATCATGTGCGACGCCGGGCCTCAAGGCCGAGGGGGACTGGACCTCGAGCGGCTGGGCTACCGGGTCCGCAAGCGGGCCGAGCACGAGCTGGGCGTCTACTTTGCCTCCCTGTCCTGCAGGACCGTCACCTACAAGGGCATGCTGACCACCAAGCAGCTGCAGGGCTTCTTCCCCGACCTGAGCGATCCGGCCATGAAGGCCCGCCTGGCCATCGTCCACTCCCGCTTCTCCACCAACACCTTCCCCTCCTGGCCTCTGGCCCAGCCCTTCCGGATGATCGCCCACAACGGGGAGATCAACACCATCCAGGGCAACCGCAACTGGATGTCGGCCCGCGAGGGAAAGCTGAGTTCGGAGCTGCTGGGCGACATGGCCCCGCTGCTGCCGGTCAACACCCCCGGAGCCTCGGACTCGGGCACCTTCGACGAGACCCTTGAGCTGCTCCACCTGGCCGGGCGGTCCCTGCCCCACGCCGTCTCCATGATGATGCCTCCGGCCTGGCAGCAGGATCCGGACATGGACCCGGACCTGAAGGCCTTCTACCAGTACAACGACGCCCTGATCGAGCCCTGGGACGGCCCGGCGGCCATCGTCTTCACCGACGGGACCCTGGTGGGCGCCCAGCTGGACCGCAACGGCCTGCGCCCGGGTCGCTGGCAGCTGACCGAGGACGGCCACCTGGTCCTGGCCTCGGAGGCCGGCGTCCTGGAGGATACGCCCCAGGAGTCCATTGTCGCCAAGGGCAGGCTGGAGCCGGGACGCATGTTCCTGGCCGATACCGAAGAGGGCCGGATAGTGCCCGACAGCGAGATCAAGCACCAACTGGCTGGTCTGCACCCCTACCGGAAGTGGGTTTCGGAGCGGACCGTCCGTCTGGACGACCTGCCCGAGCGCGAGCATGTCAACTACTCGCGCATCTCGGTCCACCGCAGACAGCAGGCCTTCGGCTACACCCGGGAGGACCTGACCATGCTGCTGGGGCCCATGGCCGAAACCGGCGGCGAGCCCATCGGATCCATGGGCAATGACGCACCCATCGCCGTACTCTCACGCCGGTCCCGCATGCTTTTCGACTACTTCACCCAGAAGTTTGCCCAGGTCACCAACCCGCCCCTGGACTGGGAGCGCGAGGAGCTGGTGACCAGCATCGCCTCGGCCATCGGCCCCGAGCCCAACCTTCTGGAGGACACCCCCGAGCACGCCTGGAAGATCCACATCGACCTGCCTGTGGTGGATTCCGTGCAGATGGCCCAGATCAAGCGCCTGGACCGGGCACCGGTCCTGGAAGGCCGCTTCCGCCCCCGTCTGATCCGCGGCCTCTACCAGGTGGCCGGGGGCGGCAAGGCCCTTGAGGAGCGTCTGGAGGCCATCGAAGGGGAGGTGGATCAGGCCATTGAAGAGGGTTGCAATGTACTCGTCCTGTCCGACCGGGACTCCAACCACATCTGGGGGCCCATACCCTCCCTGCTGCTGACCGGGGCCGTCCAGCACCACCTGCTCCGTCGGCACACTCGCACCCAGGTCTCGCTGGCAGTGGAGGCCGGCGATGTGCGCGAGGTCCACCATGTGGCACTGCTGATTGCCTACGGAGCCGCCTGCGTCAACCCCTACCTGGCCCTGGAGTCGGTGGAGAACCTGGCCAACAGCGGGGACCTGCACGTGGATGCCAAAAAGGCCTCCGCCAACCTGGTCCGGGCCCTGAGCACCGGGGTCCTGAAAATCATGAGCAAGATGGGTGTGAGCACCATCATGTCCTACCGGGGATCCCAGCTCTTCGAGGCCGTTGGGTTGAGCCGTGAGGTCATCGACCGCTGGTTCACCGGCACCACCTCCCTGGTGGGCGGCATAGGCCTGGACGAGATCGCCGCCGAGGTGGCCCAGCGCCATCGGGTGGCCTACCCCATCGAGTGGACCGCCGGATCCGGACATGACCTGGAGACAGGCGGCAACTACCACTGGCGTCGCACCGGAGAGGACCACCTGAACGACCCGGAGTCCATCTTCCTGCTCCAGCAGTCCACCAAGCGCGGGGATTATGGACTCTTCAGGGCCTACACCGACCATGTGAACGCGGCGGCCAAGCGCGGTATGACCCTGCGCGGCCTCATGGAGCTGCACTCCGACAGGGCACCCATACCGCTGGATCAGGTTGAGCCCGCCGAGTCCATCGTCACCCGCTTCTCCACCGGCGCCATGAGCTACGGGTCCATCTCCCAGGAGGCCCATGAGACCATGGCCCTGGCCATGAATCGGCTGGGGGCCAGGTCCAACTCGGGCGAGGGCGGTGAATCCCCGGACCGGATTGCAGACCCGGCCCGGACCAGCCGCATCAAGCAGGTGGCCTCGGCACGGTTCGGGGTGACCAGCGACTACCTGGTCTCGGCCACCGATCTGCAGATCAAGCTGGCCCAGGGAGCCAAACCGGGGGAGGGCGGCCACCTTCCCGGCGCCAAGGTTCCGCCCTGGATCGCCCAGGTCAGGCGTTCCACACCCGGGGTTGAACTCATCTCGCCTCCGCCCCACCACGACATCTACTCCATCGAGGACTTGAAGCAGCTCATCCATGACCTTAAGATGGCCAACCCCAGGGCCCGTATCCACGTCAAGCTGGTCTCCGAGCACGGGGTGGGAACCGTGGCCGCAGGCGTGGCCAAGTGTCATGCCGACGTGGTCCTCATCTCCGGCCAGGACGGCGGAACAGGGGCGGCCCCGCTCAACGCCATCAAGCACGCGGGCACCCCCTGGGAGCTGGGCCTGGCCGAGACCCAGCAGACCCTGGTCATGAACGATCTGCGCTCGCGGATTGTGGTCCAATGCGACGGGGAGCTCAAGACCGGCCGCGACGTGGTCGTAGCGGCCTTGTTGGGGGCCGAGGAGTTCGGCTTCGCCACCACGGCGCTGCAGGTGGAGGGTTGCGTCATGATGCGGGCCTGCCACAAGAACACCTGTCCCCAGGGCATAGCCACCCAGGATCCGGAGCTGCGCTCGCGCTTCACCGGCCGGCCCGAGGATCTGATCAACTTCTTCATGCTCATGGCACGCCAGGTGCGGGAGATCCTGGCCTCCCTGGGATTCGCCAGCCTGGAGGAGGCGGTCGGCCACGTGGAGTGCCTGCGCCGGGACCCTTCCGTGCGCACCTGGAAGAGCCAGGGCATCGACCTGGATGCCATCCTGCGCAAGCCGGGCCCCACCCCGGGCACGGTGCTGCACCACACCCAGGCCCAGGATCACGAACTGGACAAGTCCCTGGATGTGGACCTGATCAACCAGGCTGTCGACGCCCTGGACGAGGGTCGGCCGGTTGCCATCAAAACAACCGTGCGCAATGTCAATCGCAGCGTGGGCACCATGCTGGGCTACAGGATCACCCGCGAATACGGTGCGGCCGGCCTGCCTCCGAACACCGTGGACATCACGCTGACAGGTTCGGCCGGTCAATCCCTGGGTGCATTCATCCCCAGGGGCGAGACCATCCGGGTGATCGGCGAGGCCAACGACTATGCAGGCAAGGGTCTGTCCGGTGGTCGTCTGGTCCTCCACGCCGCCAAGGGCGTCCGCTACGATCCGCATCAGACTGTCATCTGCGGCAATGTGGCCGGATTCGGCGCCACCTCGGGCGACATGTTCGTGGCGGGCCGGGCCGGGGAGCGTTTTGCCGTGCGCAACGGGGGCGGCCGCTTCGTGGTCGAGGGCCTGGGCGACCACGGCTGCGAATACATGACCGGCGGCCTGGTAGTGGTTCTGGGTCCCACAGGGCGCAACTTCGGCGCCGGCTTCTCAGGAGGGGATGCCTACCTGCTGGACATGGACACCTCCCGGCTCAATCCTGAAGCCTGGAATGACGGCTCCTTGCTGGCCCTGGAGCCCGACCAGAACCAGGCGGCCATGCTCAAGGAACTCATAGGGGAGCATGTCCGGCTGACCGGGTCAAAGGCTGCGGCCGGGCTGCTGGAGGACTGGCCGAGCGCGCTGGCCCGGTTCACCCATCTGGTTCCCCGTCGTTATCTGGCCATGAAGAAGGCCATGGAAGAGGCCGAACGCGAGCAGGTGGACTTCAACGCGCCCGGTGTCTGGGACGCCACCTACGCCCAGGTCATGGAAGGAGCGCACTGATATGGTCGACCCCAAGGGATTCCTCAAGGTACGCACCCGGCACGAGCTCGCCGAGCGCCCGGTCGCTGAACGCCTGAAGGACTGGCGGGACGTGCACCAGACCACTGGCCCCGGGCCCTGGACCGCCGAGCAGGCCGCCCGTTGCATGGACTGCGGCACCCCCTTCTGCATGACCGGCTGCCCCCTGGGCAACCTGATCCCCGAGTTCAATGACCTGCTGTCCCGAGGCCGTTGGGAGGAGGCCTACGAGCGGCTGAGCCTGACCAACAACTTCCCGGAGTTCACCGGACGGATCTGCCCGGCTCCCTGCGAGTCCTCCTGCGTGCTCTCCATCCACCAGCCGGCCACCACCATCAAGCTGGACGAACAGACCATCATCGACCAGGCCTGGTCCCTGGGTCTGGTCAAGCCCCGGCCTCCGCAGCGGCTGACCGACATGACCGTGGCCGTGGTCGGTTCCGGTCCCGCAGGGCTGGCCTGCGCCCAGCAGCTGACCCGGGCAGGGCACACGGTCGTGGTCTACGAGCGCGCCGATGCCATTGGAGGGCTCCTGCGCTACGGCATTCCCGCCTTCAAGCTGGAGAAGTCCCTGCTGGACCGCCGGCTGGAGCAGATGGAGGCCGAGGGGACCCGATTCCGTACCGGTGTCGAAATCGGCCGAGACCTGGGCTGGGATCAGCTGCGGGCCCGCTATGACGCCCTGGTGGTGGCCATCGGTTCCACCGAGCCCCGTCGGGTCGACCTGCCAGGACGGGAGCTCAAGGGCATCCACTACGCCATGGACTTCCTGCCCGACCCCACCCGCAAACTCATGGGCCGCGAGCCCATCAACAACATCGATGCGGCCGGCAAGGACGTCATCATCATCGGCGGTGGAGACACCGGGTCGGACTGCCTGGGCACGGCCCTGCGAGAGGGTGCCAAGTCGGTCACCGTCCTGCAAATCCGGCCCCGGGAGCCCTCTTCCAGGCCCGATAACCGGCCCTGGCCGACCTACGCCCGGCTCTACAATCCCACCTCCTCCATGGAGGAAGGCGGCCGCTACGAGTACGCGGTGGACAGCCTGGAGTACCTGGGCGACGGTTCCGATGACCGGATCAACCTGGATCAGACCAGCGCCCCCACCGGCTTCGATCGGGATCATGAGGGACGGGTGCGCGGTGTTCGCGTGGTGGACGTCAGCCGGGACGACCAGGACCGAATCATTCCCCATCCCGACACCGAGCGGGTCCTGCCCGCCGACCTGGTGCTGATCAGCATTGGCTTTGCCCATCCGGAGACGGCTACCCTGACCGGACAGACCGGCATAGGCCTGGACCCTCGCGGCAACGTGGCCCGGGATGCCGACTACGCCACCGACCGCGACGGTATCTTCGTCTGCGGTGATGCCGGACGCGGCCAATCCCTGGTGGTCTGGGCCCTGGCCGAGGGTCGTTCCTGCGCTGCGGCCGTGGATCGGTATCTGACAGGCGCCACCGAACTGCCCGCCCCCATTCGAGCCGATGAGCGCGCGATGACCCTGCCAGCGGCCGACCGGTACCCACGCTAATATGAAAAGGAATGGTGCCGATCGAAGGGATGGAGGCAGTGGGATATGACCAACCGCGCTGAACGTAGGGCGCAGGCCAAGCGGAGCCGCCGTGGCGGCAGTGATGACCGGAGGATGACGGCCAAGGGCAGGGCCGGAGTGATGGACGAACGGGCCTTGCAGGAGCGCTCCCGTCGGCTGGAGGCTGGCCAGGGAGCCGAGTGGAAGCCCACCGGGCACACCGATGACCTGGTGCAGAAGGACTCCGTGGATCCCAACGACCGCAACCCCCGTCTGTTGAAGGCTCCCAGCGGCCTGCGTCAGTGGCTGCGAATCCTGGTCTGGGCCCTGATCATCTGCTCAGGCCTGGCCTTCCTGGTCTGCATGTGGCTGCCTCATGTTCCCATCTGGGCCACCATCGCCATCGCGGCGGTCTTCTGCCTGGGTGTGCTGGGACTCTTCCTGGTGGGAGGCAACCGGGACAATCCCCGTCTGGACTCATACGGAACGGCCCTGTGACCATGAGCGAAAGCGTGGCAGAAAAGCAGGCCGTGCTCATGCAGCACGTGGGATTCCGCCGTCAGGGCCGGGTCATACTGGACGATGTCAACCTTGAGGTGGGCCAGGGGCAGAAGTGGGTGCTCTTCGGGCCCAATGGCGTGGGCAAATCAACCCTGGTGGCCATGATGAGCACCCGGGGTTTCCCCAGCACCGGCAGCGTGGAGATTCTGGGCAACCGGCTGGGTAAGGTGAATGTCTTCTCCTACCGGCATCGGATAGGTCTGGCCTCGGCCGGCCTGGCCAAGACCATCAGTCCCCAGGAGGATCCCTACGACGTGGTGCTGACCGCCTTCAGTGACACCACCGGCCGCTGGAGGGAGACCTTCACTGCCGAACAGGAGGAGGCCACCCTGGCCCTGATGGACCGGTTCGGCATCGCCTACCTCAAGGGCAAGCGTATGTACCGGCTCTCCGAGGGGGAGCGTGGCCGGGTGCTGATTTGCCGGGCGCTGATGGCCGATCCCGATTTGCTCATCCTGGACGAGCCGACCACCGGGCTGGACCTGGGCGGTCGGGAGCTGGTGCTCAGGGCCCTGAGCGACATCGGCCGTGAAGACAAGGACCGTACGGTCATCCTGGTCACCCACCGGCTTGAGGAGATACCTCTGGGGTTCGATCGGATAGCGATGATGGGCCGGCGTCCTGCCGACACTGCAGACACCGGCGACCCGGATCCGGGCACCATCGTCTACCAGGGGCCGCTGGAGGGTGGACTGACCGGTCCGCGACTGAGCGAGCTCTTCGGCCTGGACCTGACCGTGGTCCACCGCGACGGCCGCTGGGGTGCCTTCGCCGTCTGAACGCCAATGCCTGCGGACCTGTTCTGACATGCCCGTATCAGCTCAAGGAATAGCAAATTCATCAGCCCAGACGCAGGTATAGACTGTGGTGGTTTGTCTGCCCGGGGACCGCGGCAGACCTGTATGCGTGAAGGATGTTGACGTGATCAAAATATGGACTCGCTACCTGCGGCCTTACTGGCTCCAGGTGGCCGTTCTGGTGCTCTTTCAGGTGGCGCAGACGGCCTTGAACCTCTACCTGCCCAACCTGCAGGCGGACATCATCGACAAGGGCGTGGCCGTAGGCGACCAGGATGCCATCTATCGGATCGGCTGGCAGATGATGGGCATCACCGCCATCCAGATTGTGGCCAACGTGGTCGCCGTCTACTGCGCCACCCGGCTGTCCATGAGGATGGGCTACGAGCTGCGCAGGGACCTGTTCGCTTCAGTGGAGGGCTTCAGCCTCAACGAGATCGAGCGCTTCTCGGCCGGTTCCCTGATCACCCGCACCACCAACGACGTCCAGCAGATGCAGATGACCACCATGCAGACCCTGATGATCATCCTGCAGGCCCCGGTCATGCTGATCGGCGGGCTGGTTTTGGCCCTGCGCCAGGACGGCCCCCTGACCTGGTCCCTGGCGGTCATTGTCCCCCTGATCCTGGTGGTGGCCCTGGTGCTCATGGGCAGGATGGGACCCCTGTTCACCCGCCTGCAGAACATGCTGGACTCGGTCAACCGTCTGGTCCGCGAACAGATTTCCGGCGTGCGGGTCATCCGTGCCTTCGTCCGAGAGAAGACCGAGGCAGCCCGCTTCGACAAGGCCAACCGCGACGTCTACGGCGTCCTGATCTCCACCGGTAGGCTGATGAGCATGATGGTGCCGCTCATGTGGTTCCTGCTGAACATGTCCAACGTGGCCATCATGTGGTTCGGCGGACGCCGCATCGACTCCGGTGCCATGCAGATCGGCGCCCTGCAGGCTTTCATCCAGTACCTGATGATCATCCTGTCAGGCCTGATGATGGCCGCCATGATGTCGGTCATGCTGCCCAGGGCCGCTGTGGCCGCCCGAAGGATCAACGAGGTCCTGGAGGCCACCAGCGAAATCGCCGCTCCCGAGCACCCCTACCGCAACGAGCACCCCCAGGGGCTGCTGGAGTTCAAGCACGTGGATTTCAGCTACCCGGGCGCCCAGGATCCGGTCCTTTCGGATATCTCCTTCACAGCCCGGCCGGGCACCACCACGGCCATCATCGGGGCCACGGGATCCGGCAAGTCCACCATCATCCGGCTGGCCAACCGCATGTTCGACGTCACCGACGGCCAGGTCCTGGTGGATGGCCACGACGTGCGCGAGTACGACCCCGACCAGCTGGCCCTGATCTTCGGGCCCGTCCCGCAGAAGGCCATCCTCTTCACCGGCACCATCCGCGACAACATGCACTACGGGGACCCCGACGCCGACGACGACCGCATCTGGCAGGCCCTGCGCATCGCCCAGGCCGAGGACTTCGTGCGGGAGATCCCCGAGGGCCTGGATGCCCGCGTGGCCGAGGGCGGCACCAACTTCTCCGGCGGGCAGAAGCAGCGTCTCTGCATGGCCAGGGCCATCCTGCGCAACCCCCGCATTTACACCTTCGACGACTCCTTCTCCGCGCTGGACATGACCACCGACCGGGCCCTGCACGAGGCCCTGGTCCCGGTCACCCGCGAGGCCACCCAGATCGTCGTGGCCCAGAGGGCGGCATCCATCCGCCAGGCCGACCAGATTCTGGTCCTGGACCGCGGCCGCATCGTCGGCCGGGGCACCCACGACGAGCTCATGGAGGACTGCCCCACCTACCAGGAGATCGTCCAGTCCCAGGGCGGGCAGGGTCCCGACGTGGAAGAGCTCAGCATTGACGAGGGGAGGGCCGAGTAGATGGCCAAGGACTTGAGCACGAATACAGGCTCGCAGGCCGTGGGCGGCCGCCGTCACACCGTGGGCCGGCTGGTCCATTATCTGCTGGCCAGCCCCTGGAGGGTCATCGTCATGGTCCTCGCCGGCATGACCGCCGTGGCCATGATCGTCATCGGCCCCAAGGTCATGGGCGAGGCCACCAACGTCCTCTTCGAGGGTCTGCTGGGGTCGATGCTGGTCAAGATGGGCGCCAAGCCAGGCACCCCCAAGCAGGCTGTGGTCACCTACCTGCAGTCCCGTGGGCAGGACAAGTTCGCCCGGATGATCGACTCCATGAACGTCCAGGTGGGCGTGGGCATCGACTGGGGGCGCTTCGGCACCATCCTCATGTTCGTCATCGGAATCTACCTGATCTCCATCCTGGTCAGGCTGGTGCAGAACTTCCTGATGACCCGGCTGGTCTCCGACGCGGTCTACACCATGCGCAGGCAGATCGAGGACAAGCTGGACCGGCTGCCCCTGCAATACTTCGACCGGACCCCGCGCGGCGAGGTCATGAGCCGGACCACCAACGACATCGACAACATCTCGGGCACCCTGCAGCAGATCCTGGGCGAGCTGATCTTCTCCGTCTTCTCCATCATCGGCGCCTTCATCATGATGCTGACCATCTCGCCCCTGCTGACCCTGATCGCCTTCATCATCATCCCGGTCATGGCCCTGTGCGCGGGCGTCATCCTCAAGAAGACCCAGCCGCAGTTCACCAGGCAGTGGATCCGCACCGGCCAGGTGAACAGCCACGTGGAGGAGATGTTCTCCGGCCACATGGTGGTCCGGGCCTTCGGTCACCAGCGCGAGGCGGAGAAGGAGTTCGAGGAGCGCAACCAGGAGCTCTACCAGGCCAGCTTCAAGGCCTCCTTCTTCTCGGCACTGGTCACGCCCATGTCTACCTTCTTCGGCAACCTGAGCTTCGTGATCGTGGTCATCGTCGGCGGCGTACATGTGCTCAACGGCAGCATGAGCCTGGGCGGCCTGCAGGCCTTCACCCAGTACACCCGTCAGGCCTCCCAGCCCATCGGCCAGCTGGCCTCAATGGGCACCATGCTCCAGTCCTCCCTGGCTTCCTGCCGCAGGGTCTTCGACTTCCTGGACGAGGCCGAGGAGGTGCCGGACATCGAGCATCCCGACCATCTGGGCCAGGAGACCGGAGGCAAGGTCGAGGGCCACGTCCGCTTCGACCACGTCCGCTTCTCCTACGATCCGGCCGAGCCGCTGATCAAGGACCTGTCCATCGAGGCCAAGCCCGGGCAGACCATCGCCATCGTGGGACCCACCGGGGCGGGCAAGACCACCCTGGTCAACCTGCTCATGCGCTTCTACGAGATCCAGGGCGGACACATCACCATCGACGGCGTGGATACCTCCAGGGTGACCCGTCACGACCTGCGCAGCCACTTCGGCATGGTTCTGCAGGACACCTGGCTCTTCGACGGGACCGTCCGCGACAACCTGCTCTACGGGCTGGATGAGGGGCAGACCATCCCCGAGCAGACCATGATCGATGGCGCCAAGGCCACCCACGTGGACGAGTTCATCCGCAAGCTGCCCCAGGGCTATGACACCGTCCTCAACGAGGACAGCAGCGAACTCAGCCAGGGTGAACGCCAGCTGATGACCATCTGCCGGGCCTTCCTGTCCGACCCGGACATCCTGATCCTGGACGAGGCCACATCCTCGGTGGACACCAGGACCGAGCTGCTGGTCCAGCAGGCCATGAACACCCTGCGCAAGGGCAGGACCTCCTTCGTCATCGCGCATAGGCTGTCCACCATCCGCGACGCCGACCTGATCCTGGTGGTCAACCACGGCTCGGTGGTCGAGCAGGGCACCCACGACCAGCTGCTGGAGCGCGGAGGTGCCTATGCCTCCCTCTACAACTCCCAGTTCACCAAGGGCGAGGAGGACTGAGGGGGCATGAGCCTTAGACACGGTCCGCTGAGCGTAGGGGAGCGGGTCCAGCTGACCGACAGGCGTGGCCGCAGGTTGACGGTCATGCTTGAGCCGGGCGGCCTGACCCAGACCGACCACGGGCTCCTGCCGCACGAGGCCATGATTGGCCTGCCCGAGGGATCCGTGGTCGTCACGATTTCTGCTGACAAGTGGCGGCGGATGCGTCACAAGCAGGATGCCGGCACTGGCGCAGAGGAGGATGACAGGGCCAAGCCCTGGAAGTCCTCGCGAAGCATAGGGGGATGGGCCTTCACAGTCATGCGTCCACGGCTGGAGGACTACATACTCTCCATGCCACGCGGCGCCCAGATCATGTACCCGAAGGATGTGGCCAGGGTCATCCTCCTGGGCGACATCCGTCCCGGCATGAGGGTGCTGGAGTCGGGAGCCGGCTCAGGGGCCATGAGTCTGGGCCTGCTGGATGCCATCGGCACGGAGGGGAAGCTGACCAGCATCGAGCGACGGGAGGAGTTCGCACGGGTGGCCATGGGCAATGCCACCGTCTTCTTTGGACAGCGCCCTGCCCAGTGGGACCTGCGTACCGGCGACTTCGATACCGTTGCCGCCGACCTGCCCAAGGACGGATTCGACCGTATTGTTCTGGACATGCTGGACCCTTGGAACCGTCTGGAGCAGGCCTACCGGGTCATGGCTCCCGGCGGCGTGCTGACCGCCTACGTGACCACCACCACCCAGTTGAGCCGATTGGCCGAGGTCCTGCGTGCCGACGGGCGGTGGACCGAGCCCGAGATCATGGAGAGCCTGGAGCGCTCCTGGAAGGCCGACGGCCTGGCGGTCCGACCCGAGCATGAGATGATCGGGCACACCGGCTTCCTCTTGACCAGCAGGGCCATGGCTCCTGGCCAGCAGGCTCTGCGCAAGCACGTCCGGGCCACCAAGGATTACCAGACCGACGTGGATCAGGGCCGGTCATCAGCCAAGAGCAGCGGCTTGGGTCATGAGCGGGAGATGGTGGACCTGGAGGATCTCGAGGATCTGGAGCTGCGCCGTGTCTCCGATCGCAAGCTGCGCAAGGTCTTGCGTGACCTGGACCATCAGGTGCGCACTCTGCAGGGCGGACAGGATCAGGAAGACTGATCACCCATGACCGGCGTATCCACTGGGCTCTGTCATAATGGGAAGGGCGACTGATGAGATCGTCGGGAAAGGAAGCATGAATGGGTTTGCGAAAGGGTCTGAAGGCCGAGGATCTGCGGCGGTGCAGCCGAACCCTCATGCTCATGCGTCACGCCAAGACCGAACGCCAGGGGTCACAGGGCGATCGCAGCCGCCAGCTGACCGACCGTGGCCAGCGGCAGGCCCGGATCATGGGCCGTGGATTGACCGCTTTGGGCCTGGTGCCTGACCGCATCATCTGCTCGGGCGCACCCCGGGCCCGTCAGACCCTGGACGGCATGCTCAAGCCCTTGGGGGACGGACCGCGTGTGGATTACCGGGAATCCCTCTATGAATCCGGGATGCAGGCGGTCTTCGACGAGCTGGCGCAGACCGAGGACCGTGACCGCCGGGTCCTCATCCTGGGTCATGAGCCCACCATGTCTATCTGCTCACAATGGCTGGCCGAGGACAACTCCGATCCCGACCTTCTGGACCTGCTCAATCTTGGACTGCCCCCGGCCACCATGGTTCTGCTGGGCTCCGAGCGGCCCTTGACCGACTGGGGGACCCACCAGGCCCGTTTGCTTGGCATTCTGGGCCCCCAGGATCTTGAAGACTGACCGGCAGAACAAGCCGTTGACAATCCTCCTTAGGCAGTCTTAGCGACCAGTAATCCCGTGGCTGTTGTCATGTCGTTATCGATTCAGGTTATGGCGACACCTTATTTGCACCAATTACCCGCCTCCCCCCGCCGCTGATAGGCTGACCAAAGACATCAGGACGAAACTGGGAGGTTTCATGGCAGCGATTACATCCGTGTCCGGATTCCCGCGCATTGGCGCGCACCGCGAACTCAAGAGGGCCATCGAGGGCTATTGGAAGGGCGAACGGAATCTGGACGAGGTCCGGCGCACGGCCGCCGATCTGCGGGCCAGGCACTGGCAGCTTCAGCAGCAGGCCGGCGTCGACCTTATTCCCGTCAACGATTTCAGCTACTACGACCAGGTCCTGGACACGTCCATCCTCCTGGGCGTCGTACCCGGGCGCTATCGGAAGCTGGGACTGGGCCCCGAGGACACCCTCTTCGCCATGGGCCGCGGCTACCAGGGGGAGCAGGGTGATGTGACCGCCCTGCCCATGAAGAAGTGGTTCACCACCAACTACCACTATCTGGTGCCCGAGATCGACCAGGATACCAAAATCGCCCTTGAGGGCGACAAGCCGTTCAAGGAGTTCCAGGAGGCACGCGAGCAGGGCATCGCCACCAAGCCGGTGCTGATCGGCCCCTACACCTTCCTCAAGCTGGCACGCGGCCCCCAGGGCGAGCTGCTGGATCCTGACCCGGCACTGGTCCAGGACCTGGCCAAGGCCTATGCGACCATACTGGAGCGGTTCATCGGCCTTGGCGCCGACTGGATACAGCTGGACGAGCCCTACCTGGTCCTGGACAAGGAACCGGGCGACCAGGACCTCTTCGATACCCTCTATGGGCCCATTCTCAAGGCCCGCCAGAGCGGCCAGGGCAAGGTCCGTATCCTGCTCAACACCTACTTCGGCCATATTGGCGACTGCTATGCCCGGCTGGCTGACCTGGGCTTCGACGGCATCGGCCTGGATCTGGTCGAGGGCAGGGATGAGAACCTGGCCGCCCTCAAGGAGCACGGCGTGCCGGAGGGAACCACCATCTTCGCCGGCCTGGTCAACGGCCGCAACATCTGGCGCAACGACTATGCAGTCAGCCTGGGCCTGCTGGATGCCCTGCACCAGGTGACCCCGAACGTGGTGGTGTCCACCGCATGTTCACTGCTGCACGTGCCCTATACCGTGGCCGACGAGGACGGGTTGGATGCCGACACCGTGCGCCCTCACTTCGCCTTTGCCCTGGAGAAGCTGGGCGAGCTGCACGACCTGGCCCGGCTGGCCGATGCCGACGAGGACCAGCGCCGCTCCAGTAAGGCCCTTGCCGACAACCAGAAGCTCTTCGACGGCAGCCGCGTCCAGCCCGACCCCCAGGTGCAGCAGCGCCTGGCCGGCCTTAAGGACGAGGACTTTGTGCGTACCCCGGCCCGGCCCGAGCGCCAGAGGATCCAGGCACAGGAGCTGGGTCTGCCCCTGCTGCCGACCACCACCATCGGCTCCTTCCCCCAGACCGCCGAGGTCCGCGCCGAGCGTGCCCGCCTGCGCAAGAAGGAGATCAGTCAGAAGGACTACGACGACTTCATCGCCCGGAAGATCGATCAGGTTATCGACCACCAGGAGCAGATCGGCCTGGATGTGCTGGTCCATGGCGAGTTCGAGCGCAACGACATGGTCGAGTACTTCGGCCAGAACCTCAAGGGCTACCTCTTCACCCGGAATGCCTGGGTCCAGTCCTATGGCACCCGCTGCGTCAAGCCTCCCATCGTCTGGGGGGACATCTCCCGCGCCCGGCCCATCACCGTGCGCTGGTCCTCTTATGCACAGTCCCGCACCAACCATGTGGTCAAGGGGATGCTGACCGGTCCGGTGACCATTCTCAACTGGTCCTGGCCCCGCGAGGACATCGATCACAAGCAGCAGACCCGTCAGCTGGCCCTGGCCATCCGAGACGAGGTCCTGGACCTGGAGGCCGCGGGCATCCGGATCATCCAGATCGACGAGGCCGCCCTGCGCGAGAAGCTGCCGCTGCGGCGCTCCGACTGGCACAGTCGATACCTAGACTGGGCCATCCCCGCCTTCCGGCTGGTGCATTCCGGCGTCAAACCCACTACCCAAATTCACACCCACATGTGCTACTCGGAGTTCAACGACATCATCAAGGACATTGATGCCATGGACGCCGATGTGATCTCCTTCGAAGCCTCCCGCTCCGACCTGACCGTCCTGGATGCCATCCAGGAGGCCAGGTTCGAGACCGAGGCGGGCCCCGGAGTCTACGACATCCACTCGCCGCGCATCCCCTCCACAGAGGAGATCGTGGACCGGATCCACGCCATCCTCAAGAAGCTGGACGCGGCCAAGGTCTGGATCAACCCCGACTGCGGGTTGAAGACCCGAGGCGACAAGGAGACCTGGCCCAGCCTGGAGCACATGGTGGCCGCCGCCCATCAGGTGCGTGCGGAACTATCGTCCAGTCAGGAGTCGGATCATGCATGAGCCTATCTTTTCCCTGGAGGTCTTTCCCCCCAAGCGTGATGCCCCGGTGGGCACCATCTACGACACCCTGGATGGGCTGGAAGGGCTGATGCCCGACTTCATCTCGGTGACCTACGGGACCGGTCGGCGCTCGGACCGCACAGCCACGGCCCGCATAGCCAAGACCATCCATACCGAGTACGGCATCCCTGCCGTGGCGCACTTGACGGCCCAGTATGCGGACCGCGAGGTGATCGACCAGGCCCTGGACATGTTCGACGACGCCGGGGTGGCAGCGGTACTGGCCCTGCGCGGCGACAGCGTGGAGGGCCGTGAGCCCGCCGGAGTCTTCGACCACGCCAGCGACCTTGCCGCCTACATCCGGTCGCGTCGGCCCAACCTGTCGATATACGGAGCCTGTTATCCGGAGACCCACCCGGAGGCCGCCTCGCCCGAGGAGGACATTGAGAATCTGAAAATCAAGGTGGATTCCGGTGTGGACCACCTGGTTTCACAGCTCTTCTACGACAACGCCGATTTTCTGGACTTCCTGGACCGGGCCCGGGCAGCCGGCATCCAGGTGCCCATCGAGGCCGGCATCATGCCCATCACCAACGAGGGCCAGGTCCGGCACATGAGCGAGGTCTGCAAGGCGCGGATCCCGGCGGCTGTCGAGTCCATCCTGGAGCGCTGGGGCGACGACCGGGCCAGCCTGCGCGAGGCGGGCATCATCTACGCCTCTCAACAGATTGCCGACCTGGTGGCTCATGGGGTGGACGGCATCCATCTCTACTCCATGAACCACTCCGGTGTCACCCGGCGCATCTGGCACAACGTCCGTCACCTCTTCCGTCAGGTGGGTGCCAAGGAGGAGCCGGTCAGCAGCCAAAAATAACTGCATAAAAGCGGGGGAGGCCCCGCACCGATGACGGCAAAAGCGTGATCGCCAGCTTTCAGCGACGCTTTTGGCCCTGATTGTCGGTGCGGGGCCTCAGCCATGGCCAGACCTTGAGTGCAGCCCTGTTCAGCGGCGGTATCATGCCAATCAACAGACCGAGGATCATCCCTCCTATGGTCAACCAGGAGGCCAGGTCATGTCCCAGCAGAATCATGACTACCACAAGGCCGGGGCCGATCAAGGATAGGACCGGTATCCAGCGTTGCTGAGAATCGGTCATTCTGTCGTTTTTCTTCGGCAGAAGTCCATAGATCAGTCCTATCGCCAGCCCTATCAGGGCGCACACGATTGTCAGGAGGGTATCGGTCAAGTGCATTCTAGGGTTCCTTCTTTCATGATTGCTCGGGCGAGGCCTTTCTGGTGCCGCGCAGGGCGTGGACGCGGGCGTTGGCTCTGGCCATGGCATCCAGCTGCTCCTGGTCCTGTATGACATCCTCGGGATCAATGCCTGAAATCAACGCTATTACAGTTTCATAAGATGTCTTGGCCGTAGGAAGGACTCCTACCAGACGTCCCTGGCGCATGACTGCTATGCGGTCAGAAACCGCGAAAACGTCCGGCAGATCGTGACAGACCATCAGGATGCTGCGGCCCTCGGAACGCATGCGCTTGATGTAGTTGAGCACCTCGGCGGACTGCATGACGGATAAGGAGGCCGTCGGTTCGTCCAGCAGGATCAGCTCGGGATCGTCCAGCAGAGTCCTTGCGATTGATACGGTCTGTTTTTGTCCCAAAGACAAGGTAGCCATGGGTTGTCCCACGCGGATGGGGGAGGACAGCGACTGGAGGACCTGACGGGTGCGCCGACGCATGGCTTCGTCATCACGGCGATGGTGACGATCGCGCAGCTCCTTGCCCAGGAAGAGGTTGGAGGAGACATCCAGGTTGTCGCAGAAGTCCTGCCCTTGGAAGACGGCTGCAATGCCCAACTGGTTGGCGACTCTGATCGAGGGAATGCTGGTCGGTCGGCCCTTCCAGAGCAGCGTACCCTGATCGGGTCGGATCAAGCCGGATAAAATCCTGACCAGTGTGGACTTGCCCGCTCCATTGTCGCCCACAACGGCGAGCACTTCGTGCTGACGAATATCCAGGTTTATATGTTTGAGGGCCTCAACGAACCCGAACCTGATGCAGAGGTCTTCCATCTGCATCAAGACAGAGGTTTCATGCAATCCAGGTCACCTCCTCTACGATGATCGACCTGCGGATTTGGTGGACACATCAATGTGTTCGTTGACGCTATCGACAGCCATCATAGCCGCCCCCAGAGCGGAACCGGTAATCGGATAGCGGGCAGGGAGAACCTCCATGGGAACCATGGCATCAGGGAAAAGCATGCGCTGGAGAGTCTCCTGGAGGGGTTCCAGAAAGACCTCTTCGGTTGTACTCAGGATGCCTCCCAGGACCACCACTTCGGGATCCACGGCGTTGCAAAGATCGGCTACTACATTGCCGATGCGGATGGCCGCATCTCCTACAATCCGTCTGCAGCCCGGGTCCCCCTTGACGGCATTGGCCACCAGATCCTCCAGGGTCATGTTCCCGTGGGTCACGCTGAGCAAGGAGACCAGGCGGCTCTCATCGACCACCGTATTCAGGCACCCGCGGTTGCCGCAGATGCAGATATCGCCTAGGGGATCCACCTGAACATGGCCTATCTCGCCGGCAAGCCCGGTGGTGCCCCGCCATACCTCGCCGTTGATGACGATTCCCGCGCCCACACCGTCGTTGGCGTGGATGTAAACGAAGTTTCGTCTGCCGACTGCTGCTCCCATTCTCAGCTCGGCCATAGCCGAGAAGTTGGCATCGTTGTCCACTTGGACCGGCACCTGGAAAGCCTCGTGGAAGGTGCCTATCAAATCCTCCTTGTCCCAGCCTCGCAGGATGCCGGGAATGGCCAGCCGGTGAGTTCTGCAGTCCACTGGGGCCCCCATGGCCAAGCCCAGACCGACAAGCTCGTCCGATTGGGCACCGATGGAGGTCAACGTTTCCTTGATCAGGATCATGGCCCGTTCCAGGGTGGTGTCCGGTTTGTGCTGGCGTGGCAGAGCCATATCATGCTCTGCCAGGATGGCATGGCTGGCGTCGACCACTTCCAACCGCATCTCGTGACGGCCGATGTAGAGCCCGACTCCGAGGCCCTTGCGGCGGGCCAGCATGACCAGGGTGGCGCGACGGCCGTTTCTGGTGGTTGAGGATGTCTCCAGAAGTCCCTGATCGCCCATTAGACGTACCAGGTTGGATACAGTTGCTGTTGAAAGCCCGGTATTTTCAGCCAATTCGATCTGGGTCATGGCGCCGAATCTTCGGATCGTATCCAGCAGTAGTGCACGGTTGGCCTCACGCAATGAGGACTGTGAACCGAACAATCGATGTGCCATAGGTTCCAGTGTAGCCAAGATCGTGGCTTGCCCCCGCCAATAGCTGCCCTTTCGCCGATGGCAGTGAACGATTCGAGTGAATTATTAAATTCATATACAAAACAGACAATCGGAAAATGTGCTTTATTGAGTTGATAAAGTTAACACAATTGGGTATGCTGACCACTGGGCCTGCAATGAAGGGGCCCAGGCAGACGGAGATGCCTGCCAGAGAATTCAAGGATGAAGGAGTCTTCATGAAGATGATGCAACGTGCCATGGCGGCGGCCATTGGCGTCGCCATGCTGACCGGACTGGGCGCCTGTGGAGGATCACGTGCCTCCAGTTCCTCCCAGGAGGGAGGGGCGATCAGCAAAGGCGCCACCATCGGTGTGTCCATGCCGACCAAGTCCGAGGAGCGTTGGAACAAGGACGGCAACAACCTCAAGAGCAAACTGGAGAAGGCAGGCTACAAGGTAGTGCTCTCCTTTGCGGACGACAAGCCCGCCCAGCAAAACGCCGACATCGAGAACATGGTCAACAAGGGCGCCAAGATCGTGGTGGTGGCCTCCAAGGACGGCACCGCCGTAGGACCGGCTGTCGAGAAGGCCAAGGATGCCGGGGCCAAGGTCATCGCCTATGACCGGCTAATCATGAACACCAAGGCCGTTGATTACTATGCGACCTTCCAGCTTGAGCGCACCGGCGTGCTGGAGGCCAACTGGCTGATTGACCAGCTGGGGCTCAAAAACGGAGCCAAGGGTCCATTCAACATTGAGCTCTTTACCGGTTCTCCCGACGACAACAACGCCAAGTACTTCTTCAAGGGGGCCTGGGAGCTGCTGCAGCCTTACTTCCAGTCAGGCGTTCTGGTCAGCCCCTCCCAGCATGGCGGCGGTGTGACCAAGGACTTCAAGCTCTCCGACTGGCAGAAGATCTCGGTGCAGTCCTGGAAGACCGAACAGGCCCAGAAGGACATGGAGTCCATCCTCGATTCCACCTACTCCCACGGCGAGCGGCTGGATGCGGTGCTGAGCCCCTATGACGGCATCAGCCAGGGAGTCATCAACGCCATCCAGTCCAAGAGGCCCGACATCCAGCCCAATACCGACAGCTGGCCCAAGATCACCGGGCAGGACGCCATGGAGATCTCCGTGGCCAACATCTCCAAGGGACTGCAGGGCCAGACCGTCTTCAAGGACGTCAACAAGCTGGCCCAGGCCGTCTACGACATGATTATTGAAATCGCCCAAGGCAAGAAGGTCACCGGTATCAACGGCACCTTTGACAACAACAGCATCAAGGTGCCTTCGAAGCTGCTGGACCCCAAGGCCATCACCAAGGACAACCTGACCGATCTGGTCAAGGCGAAATACCTGACCCAGGACCGATTCGATCAGCTGACCAAGTGAGGTTGGCATCACAGTCGCGCCCGACCGTCCCGCTTCCGGTCAAGGGGAGGGACGGTCGGCGCACAGGAGGTGAAAGTATGTCCGACGAGGACATCTTGTTGCGAATGCAGGGAATCACCAAGACCTTCGGTCCGGTAAAGGCCCTGTCCAATGTCGACATGGACGTACGCAAGGGCGAAATCCATGCCATCTGTGGGGAAAACGGGGCCGGTAAGTCCACCCTGATGAATGTGCTGTCCGGGGTCTATCCACACGGCAGCTATACCGGCGAAATCCTGTTCGATGGCAAGCCCTGTCGCTACCGGACCATCAATGATTCGGAGGACGACGGCATCGTCATCATCCATCAGGAGCTGGCGCTGAGCCCTTTCCTGTCCATTGCGGAGAACATCTTCCTAGGCAATGAGCAGGCCCACAATGGCGTAATGGACTGGGACACCACCAGGGCCAAGGCTTCGCGTCTGTTGGAGCGTGTAGGGCTGAACGAGAATCCCGACACCAGGGTCATGGATCTTGGAGTGGGCAAGCAGCAGCTGGTGGAGATCGCCAAGGCGCTGTCCAAGCATGTCAGGCTACTTATTCTGGATGAGCCCACAGCCGCCTTGAACGACGATGATTCCGATCATCTGCTGGACCTGGTCAGGCAGCTGCGTGACGAGCAGGGAGTGACCAGCATCCTCATCACCCACAAGCTGGGTGAGGTGGGGCAGATTGCGGATGGGGTGACCATTCTACGGGATGGCTCCACGGTGGGCGGTATGCGAATCGACGCGGACCACCCTCTGGATCAGGATCTGCTCATCCAGAAGATGGTCGGCCGCGAGCTGACCAACCTTTATCCAGAGCACGTGCCACACATCGGGAAGGAGGTGCTCAAGGTAAGCGACTGGACTGTCCATCACCCGCAGGATCCCTCCCGCACCGTGGTCGATCATGCCAATCTGGTGGTTCACCAGGGTGAGATCGTCGGACTGGCGGGACTCATGGGTGCGGGCCGCACCGAGATGGCCATGAGCATCTTCGGGCGGTCCTACGGCAGCCACATCAGCGGCAGGATCGAGATACATGGTCGTCAGGTCGAGCTGCCGAACGTCCAGTCGGCCATCGATTCGGGCTTGGCCTACGCCACTGAGGACCGCAAGGTCTTCGGACTCAACCTGCTTCAGAACATCAGGGAAAACGCCTCCATGGCCTCGCTCAAGAAAATGAGCAGTCATGGAGTCATGAACGAGAACCTTGAGAGGGCACGGGTGGAGGAGTACCGCAAGGACTTCAACATCAAGTGCAGCAACATCGATGTACCCGTCTCCACCCTTTCCGGCGGCAACCAGCAAAAGGTGGTGCTGGCCAAGTGGGTGATTTCGGATCCTGATGTGCTCATCCTGGACGAGCCCACCCGAGGCATTGATGTGGGAGCCAAGTACGAGATCTACGAGATCATCGACCGGCTGGTCGACCAGGGCAAGGCTGTGGTGGTCATCTCCTCGGAATTGCCAGAGCTGATCGGCATCTGTGACCGTATTTATACGGTCAGCCAGGGGGTCATCACCAACGACGTGGAGCGCCGGGACTTCTCACAGGAATATCTGATGAAGGGCATGACCCAGGAAAAGAAGGGAGTGGCAGCCAGATGAGCTCGCCCAACAGCAACAAGAGCACCGCCCAGGCGGTGGAACAAGAACAGGCAGGACCTGGCATTCTGGCCTCCCTGGCCAGCAATGCCCGGCAGTATGGCATCGTCGGCGCCCTGGTGGTCATCGTGGTCGTCTTCGAAATACTGACCAAGGGGGTGCTGCTCAAGCCCAACAGCTTCGTCTCGCTGATCCAGCAGAACGCCTACGTGATCATCCTGGCCATCGGCATGGTCATGGTCATCATCGCCACCCACATTGATCTGTCGGTGGGCTCTCTGGTGGCCTTCATCGGAGGCGTGTGCGCCATCCTTATGGAGCATATGGGGGTCAACTGGATCGTGGCCATCGGCCTGTCCCTGATAGTGGGTCTGCTGATCGGCATCTGGCAGGGATTCTGGGTCGCCGTCATCGGCATTCCAGGATTCATCACCACCCTGGCCGGCATGCTGATCTTCCGTGGTCTGGCCACAGTCATCGTCGGTGAGTCCGTGCCCATTACCTCCGCGCAGTTCAGAGGGATCGCCCGCGACTACCTGCCCAACATCCTGGGATGGTGGGGGCCCTTCGACGGCCTGACCGTGGTGCTGGGCCTGATCTGCATCCTGGCATACGCCTGGTCGCAGATTGCCCGTCGTCGTAAGACCCTGGCTGTAGGTCTGGTTCCCGAGCCCAAGGCCTTGATGACCGGCAAGATCATCGTGGCCGCAGTCGTCATCCTCTTCGTGACCTACCTGCTGGCCTCCTCCGGTAATGAGAACCAGGGCGGAACGCCCATAATGCTGGTCATCGTGGCCGTATTGGTCCTGATCTACAACTTCATCCTCACCAGGACCGTCTTCGGCCGGCATGTCTACGCAGTGGGCGGCAACCGCAAGGCTGCCGTGCTCTCGGGCATCAACGCCAAACGGGTGGACTTCACGCTATTCGTCCACATGGGCTTCCTGTCCGCTGTGGCGGCCATCTGCATGCTTTCACGACTGGCCTCGGCCACTGCCCAGGCTGGCATGGAGTTTGAAATGGACGCCATCGCATCCTGCTTCATCGGTGGCACGGCTGTCACCGGCGGCATCGGGACCATTCCCGGGGCTGTCGTCGGAGCCTTCGTCATGGGCGTGATCAACCAGGGGCTGTCCATCATGGGCGTGGACACGGCCATCGTCAAGACCATCAAGGGGCTGGTGCTCCTCCTGGCCGTGGCCATTGACGTCATGTCCAAGCGCCGCAAGAGCTAACCAATTATTGGCATGAGGGACGGGCGCTTTCCGTCGCCCCTCATGCCAATCAACTATCTTCGGAACATAGATAAAAAGGAGCACAATCGTGCGTATCACCGGCAAGGCTCGTTCTCGGATGTATGGCCTGACTGCTGCGGCCTGCGCCATCTGGCTGGTCCAATCTCTGGCTGAGGCTGTGCGGGACGGCAGCCTGCTGACATGGCCTACAATGATTTTCTCCGTCTGCTTAGCTGTGGTCACCGTATACTGTGCCGTCTGCGCCTTTCGGGAGGGCCGCAAGGGCTGACGACCCGTCACCCCTATAATGCCTGTACCGGTTCCGCAGACATCAGAGCCGTTGCGGGCCTGAGGAAAGGCAGGGGATAAGTCATGGAAGATCCGGTGCGACCGACCACTTCGACCCTGATCCACCTTGGGCTGCACGACCTGGACAAGGCCCGGGTTCGGCTGGATCGGCTTGCCCGTCTGGTGGACGACCAGACTCTGGCGCAAACCCTGGTCCAAGCCCTGGGACAGGCCTGCGATCCGGACGAAGCCCTTGCGGGGCTGACACGAATTCTCGAACAGTATCCACAGGGAGTCAGGCCGGACTTTCTTTCCGGGTCCCCACGGGAAAACCAAGAGGCCGCCCAGTCGCTGATCAGGGTGCTGGGGGCCTCGGAGGCCATGGGCCGACTGATGCGCTCGCGGCCGGAGTTGGTAGAGGCGGCTGCCCTGGATCCGGATCACTTGGCTGCCTGTCCGGCGGAAACGAGACAGAAGCGTATCCTGGACGCCTTGGATGGGGTGGAGAAGAATTCAGAATCCCTGCCCTCGCTGGCGGCCTACGCCGATGCGCTGCGGTTCGAATACCGGCTGCAGCTGGCTGCAGTCATGGCCCGGGATCTGGCAGCCAAGAATCCTCTGGAGCTGGAGCCAGCAATCAGCCGGGCCCTGTCCGACATGGCCGACGCTGCGCTTCAAGGGGCTCTGAGCATTGCCTGCCGTCAGGTTCCCGATGCGGATTCATGTCGTCTGGCGGTCATCGGCATGGGCAAGCTGGGTGCCCAGGAGCTCAACTACGTGTCCGATGTGGATCTCATGTACTTGGTGGAGCCGGCCTCGGGGACGGACACCAGTCAGTCCGATCCCATCGCCGTGGGCACTGCCATGGCCGTCCTCCTGCAGCGGGTCTGCCAGTCAGTCATCCCCGGTTCGACCGAGCCGCCGCTCTGGAAGGTTGATACCGCCCTTAGGCCCGAGGGACGTGACGGTCCCCTGGTCCGTCGTCTGGCCTCCTACACTGACTACTATGCCCAATGGGCCGAGAATTGGGAGTTCCAGGCCCTGCTCAAGGCCCGTCCGGTTGCGGGCGACAAGGCCCTGGGACAGGACTACTCTGCCATGATCGAGCCCCTGGTCTGGGGTGCCTGCCAGCGACCCAACTTCGTCTACGACTGCCAGCGGATGCGCCAGCGGGTGGAGAGGTTGATACCCGAGAATCGCAAGGAGCGGGAGATCAAGCTTGGCCAGGGCGGACTGCGGGATGTTGAATTCACCGTCCAGATGCTCCAGCTGGTCCACGGCTCCAGCGACGACGATCTGCGTTGTCCGGCCACCCTGGATGCCCTGCAGGCCCTGTCCCGTGGCGGTTACATTTCACGCAAGCACGGCGACCAGCTGGACCATGACTATCGGTTCGAACGGGTCATGGAACATCGTCTGCAGATGTGGCAGCTGCGCCGCACCCACCTCTTCCCGAAAATCAACCGTTCAGGCACCCCCGGCAAACGGCCGCCCAGTCTGGAGGAGCTGGAGAACAACCGCGATCTGCGGCGGCTGGCCCGGGCCTTCGGACTGCATGCCGACCAGATGCTGGCCCGATACCAGGCCACCAGAATCGAGGTTCGCAACCTTCACCAGGCCATCTACTTCCGTCCCATGCTGCCCATCAACGCCCAGGTGGACGAGGATGAGGTCAGCCTGCGCCCCCAGGCGGCCCGCGCCAGGTTCGCATCCATCGGCTTTGCCGACCCCGATGCAGCCATCCGCCACGTCACGGCACTGACCACAGGGGTCACCCGGTCGGGGAGGATCAACCGTATTCTTATGCCAGCCGTCCTCCAATGGCTGGGGGAGGGGCAGGATCCGGACATGGGTCTTCTGGGCTGGCGAACCCTTGAGGAGCACTTCGGCGGCAAGAGCACCTACCTGGGCTTCCTGCGGGACTCCACCTCGGCCGCCCGCCGCCTCTGCCACGTCCTGTCCAACTCCCGCTATCTGTCCGGCGCTCTGGCCAGGTCCGTTCAGTCGGTGACCTGGCTGGGCCATGACCAGGACATGATCCCCCGTGATCGGGCCACCCTGGACAAGCGCGCTGCTGCCTATCGAACCCGGCACGCGGACTCACTGGAGGAGTTCGCCACCGCTGTGCGGGCCATGCGCCGACAGGAGATCGAGCGGATCGGGCTGGGCTGGATGAGCGGGGTGGACGATCAGCAGGCCTGCCTGTCCGGGATGTCGGATGTCTACGATGCCGCCATCGATGCCGCCCTGGACTGGGCCGTGGATCACCGTCTGGAACAAACTAGTGCGCCGGCAGAAATGGCCCTCATCGCCATGGGGCGTTACGGGGGCAGGGAGGTCAACTTCAACTCAGATGCCGACATCATGCTGGTCTACCGTCCCGCATCGGGCGCTGATCAGGACCAGGCGGCCGAATTCGCACGTGGAGTGACCGCCGACCTGCGGGCCGTCCTGACTGGACGGGCCAGTCTGGAGCCCGGCATCGACCTGGACTTCGACCTGCGCCCCGAAGGACGCCAGGGGCCTCTGGTGCGTTCCCTGGACTCCTACCAGCGCTACTACCGCGACTGGTCAGATACCTGGGAACATCAGGCACTGATCCGGGCCAGATTTGCAGCCGGGAATGCCGGTTTGGCCGATGACTTCCTGGAGGGCATAGCCAATCCGCTTCGCTACCCCGCGCAGCAGCCCAATGAGGAGGAGCTGGGGCAGATCCGCCGTCTCAAGGCCAGGATGGAGGCGGAGCGGCTGCCGCGCGGGGTGCGTCGGGACCGGCATCTGAAGCTGGGTCGGGGAGGGCTGTCTGACGTGGAGTGGACGGTTCAGCTCCTCCAGCTGCGCTACGCCCACGATCTGCCTGAGCTGCAGGTCACCGGCACGCTGACTGCCCTGGACGCCCTGGAGGCTGCGGGACTCATAGAGACCAAGGATGCCGGGGCCCTGCGCCGCAGCTGGGTGCTCTGCACCGCAGCCCGCAACGCCAACTTCCTCTGGTCCGGAAGGGTCTTACAGGCGGACATCCTGCCGGACGACGGTCAGGTTCTGGGAGGCATCGCGGTCTGTCTGGGCTACCCGGCCCACCGGGGCCAGCACTTCGTCAACGAGCTGCTGGCGGCCATGCGCCGCTGCAGGCAGGTCATGGAACGGCTCTTCTACGGAGGCTGACCCCGGGTCCATCCGGCGTCGTATGCTTGTTCAGGTCACATAAGGTGGCCACCTTGAGGAAGGTGAGCCGTTGTCCCAACAAGTTGATCACGCATCCAAAACCTCTTCCGACGTCGTTCCTCTTCGTGGGCGAAGTGTGGTAACCCTCGACGACATTCCCATGACCCAGATCCTGGACCTTCTGGATCGGGCGGCCTACATCGACACCCATCGCCGTCAGGTGGCCCACACCTGCGACGGCCGGGTCCTGGCCACGCTCTTCTATGAACCCAGCACCCGCACCCGGCTCAGCTTCGAGACCGCCATGCTCCGTCTGGGCGGCCAGGTCATCGGGTTCGCCGGCGCCCAGCTGGCCAGCGTCTCCAAGGGGGAGTCAATCAGCGACACCCTGAAGACCGTCTCCAACTATGCCGACATCGTGGCCATCCGCCACCCCAAGGAGGGTGCCGCCCTGGTGGCCTCCCAGGCAGCCACGGTCCCGGTCATCAACGCCGGCGACGGCGGACACATGCACCCGACCCAGACCCTGACCGACCTGGCCACCATCCGCGCCCGCAAGGGTCGGCTGAACCACCTGACCATCGGCCTGTGCGGGGATCTGACCTTCGGTCGCACCGTCCACTCCCTGATCGCCACCCTCTGCCGCCTGGGACACGTGGATTTCGTCCTGATCAGCCCCGACGAGCTGCGCACCCCCGAATACGTCCTGGAGAGGATTCGTTCCTCGGCCGACTGCACCTACCGGGAGACCGGGGACTTGAACGGGGTCATCGGCGACCTGGACGTGCTCTACATGACCCGTGTCCAGCAGGAGCGCTTCTTCAACGAGGACGACTACCTGCGCCTGCGCGACACCTACATTCTGGATGCCGACAAGCTTCGGGCTGCGCGACCCGACATGGCCATCCTCCACCCGCTGCCCAGGGTCAACGAGATCGCCGTGGAGGTGGACAATGATCCGCGTGCGGCCTACTTCCAGCAGGTCCGCAACGGCATGCTGGTCAGAATGGCCCTGGAGAGCGCCCTGCTGGGCGACGAGCTGCCCGGTTACCGCAAGCAGAAGGAGGTGGCGGCATGAAGGTCACCAGCATTGTCGACGGCATCATCATTGACCACGTTCGTGCGGGCACGGCCCTGAAGGTCCTGCACTACCTGCGCGTGGACCCGGCGAAGACCCGGCTGGCCCTGATCATGAATACGGACAGCCGCAAGTACGGATCCAAGGACATCATCAAGATCGAGCAGACCGGGGATCTGGACCTGACAGCCTTGGGGTTCATCGCCCCCGAGGCCACCGTCGACGTGGTCCGGCAGGGCAGGATCGTCAGCAAGCATCAGCCGGACCGCCCCAACCATCTGGTCAACGTCATCACCTGCGTCAACCCCCGTTGCGTCACCACGGTGGAGACCGGCGTGGACCAGCGCTTCCACCTGGACGCTGCCGGGGTCTACCGCTGCGACTACTGCGACGAGAAGGCAGAAGACTGACATGCGGCTGCTGGGGTTGACCGATTGGCGCAGCGGCAGGCCGGTCGATCTGGTGCTTCCCCAGGCCGCCGACAGCGCGCTGATTGACGAGACCGGCGCCATGTCGGCAGAGGTCGATCAGATAGACGCCTCGGGGCTGGTGCTGGCTCCGGCCCTGGTCGACCCCCATGTCCACCTGCGCGACCCTGGACAGACCGACAAGGAAGACATGGTGACCGGCACAGCTGCCGCAGCGGCCGGAGGCTACGGGCTGATACTGCTCATGCCCAACACCCAGCCCGCCATGGACGGCCGAGCTCGGATGGCCAATGGGCGCACGGTCATCGACTATCTGGAATCCTATGAGCGGGACCACGGACTACATCTGCCGGTGGACTACGCCCTCTGCGTGGCGGCCACTCTGGACCGGGCCGGCCGTCAGGCCTCAAACCCAGACGACTGGTCGGGGCACCTGCCTGGTCACGGATGGGTACACCCTGTAGTGGCCATCAGCGATGACGGCTCGGCCGTGACCGACCAAACCCTGGAGGACGTGGCCGCCAACGCCCGGGAATTCGATCTGCCCATCCTGGACCACTGCGAACACCACGAGCACGGTCAGGTCAATCTTGGCACTGTCAGCCGTCAACTGGGGTTGGAGGGGATTCCCGCCTCGACCGAGACCGCCATCATCCATCGCGACATCGAGTTGGCGGAACGCACCGGCACCAGGGTGCATCTGCAGCATGTCAGCACCGCCGGGGGATTCGATGCCGTCCGCCGCGCCAAGGCCCGCGGACTGTCGGTCACCTGCGAGACCGCGCCCCACTATCTGGCCCTATGCGACGAGGACCTGTTGCGCAGCGGCAGCATGGCCAAGATGAACCCTCCGCTGCGCTCCCGCGCCGACCAGCAGGCGGCCCTGGAAGCCGTGGCCGACGGCACTGTGGACATGATCGCCACCGACCACGCCCCGCACACCGCCGCTGAGAAGGCCCTGGGGCTCAAGGATGCCCCCAACGGCATCATCGGCCTGGAGACTGCCTACGCGGTCTGCAACCAGGTCCTGGTCAAAAGCGGGCTCATCAGTCATGACCGTCTGATTGAGCTCATGTCCCTGGCTCCAGCCGAGCTCATGGGCATGCATCGGCTCCTGCCTGAAAACCTGCCCTCGCACAAGGCAAACAACACGGATCATCCTCGGCTGGAGTCCGATCAGCACAGTGATGCCGGCCAGCCACCCGTCGACCTGGTCATCATGGACCCTGAGGCCAGGTGGAAGGTTGATCCCAGCCGCTTCCACTCCAAGGCGAGGAACACCCCCTTTGCCGGGACGGAACTGACCGGAAGGGTCATGGCCACCATCAGGGATGGGCGTCTGGTCTTCTCCCGCCTGCCCGCAAGCCGTGTCATCACCAGGGAAAGGATCCGTGCATGGACCGACTGACCGCGCTCATTCAGGACAAACAGAATCCGACCGTGGTCGGCCTGGATCCGCGACCGGAACTGTTGCCCGGCCAGCTGATCGAGCAGGCCAGGCAGCGCGCCGCCGGAAGCATGGCCCGGATGGGCCTGGACCCCAAGGACCCGCAGCAAACCGAGGGCGAGCAGGCCCAGGCCGTCTGGGCGGACCACCTGGCCCGCGCCTATCTGCGCTTCAACCTGGCCATCCTGGAAGGCGTGGCCGATCTGGTGCCTGCAGTCAAACCCCAGATCGCCATGTACGAGGCTCTGGGACCCTGGGGCATCAGGGCCTACACCGGTACCTGCCGGGCCTCAGCCGACCGGGGACTCTACGTCATCGGGGATGTCAAGCGCGGGGACATCGGTTCCACGGCCGAGGCCTACGCCGCCCACCTGGACGGGCTTCCCCTGTCCTTCGCCCCGGGGCAGCCAGTGGATGGGCCGGCCCGGGCAGGCGGGAGGTTCCCCTGGTATGAGGATGCCCTGACCATCAACGTCTACCTGGGCTCCGACGGTGTGGAACCCTTCCTGCAGGCGGCCGAGCATATCCAGGGTGACCTTTTCGCCCTGGTGCGCACCTCCAACCCCTCGGGCAGCCAGATCCAGGAACTTGGCCTGGACCCAGATTCAGGCGGCGGCACCATCTATCAGCGCTTGGGTGGCCTGGTCGAAACCTGGGGGCAGCCCTCCATCGGCGAATCAGGATACTCCAGGCTTGGAGCCGTAGTCGGTGCCACCCACCCCGAGGACGGGGCCCTTCTGCGTCAGGCCATGCCCCATACCTTCTTCCTGGTCCCCGGCTATGGAGCCCAGGGCGGTTCCGCAGCCGACGTGGCGCCCATGTTCGACCGGTCCGGCGGCGGTGCTGTGGTCAATTCCTCCCGGGGAATCATCGCGGCCTGGCGGAAGGATCCGGACTACAGCCCGCAGCTCAGCGTTCAGGCGGCCCTGGGCATGGTCACCCGCGATGCCCGCCGAGCCGCGCAGGCCATGAAGGACGATCTCAATCAGGCGATCAAGGAGGCCCGATGAAACCCAACCTCTTCATATCCACCAGCCGGGTGGAGGAGCAGGCCCGACAGGCAGGCCGCATGCCCGGACGCCGCACGGCCCAGGTCACCGGCATGGAGCCCCTGGACCGGCAGGTTTGGCGGATGACCATCTGCGACCCCTACCTGGCAGCCCACGCTCCGGCAGGAGCCTTCATCAACCTCTATTCGGCCGATCGCATGACCATGATGCCCAGACCCTTCGGCATCAGTCGGGTTCTGGAGGGCGAGCAGATCGAGATCATCTTCGCCGTCGTGGGCCAGGGGACCTATGAGTTCTCCCGCCTGCAGCCAGGCATGGCTGTGGACCTGCTGGGACCCCTGGGCCATGGCTTCGACATGGGGAAGCCGGCTGACTATCTGCTGGTGGGCGGCGGCCTGGGCGTCCCTCCGCTGATCCGTGCAGCCCAGTGCCTGAAAGGCCGGTCCGGTGTGCGCACCACCGCCCTGCTGGGCTACCGGGACCATCGGTTCGCCGATGCCATCATGGGCCCGTTGACCGACCGGTTGGAGTCCATCGACAATGCCTCCGGGGATGTCATAACCCTCTTGGATCGGGTTCGCGGCGACATCGACCCGGGACGGACCATCATCCTGACCTGCGGCCCCCTGCCCATGATGCGGGCCGTGGCCGCCTGGGCCCGCAAGACCGGCCTGCCTGCCCAGTGCTGCATGGAGTCGCGGATGGGTTGCGGCTACGGCACCTGCGTGGCCTGCGTGGTCGACACCGTGGACGGCAGGCTCAAGGTCTGCAAGGACGGCCCGGTCTTTGCTGCCGACCGTCTGATCTGGGATGCAGGCGAGGACAAGAAGGAGACACGATGAGCGGGCTGACAATCATGGACCCTCTGGAGCCGCACGCCTGGCGGCATGGCACCGTTGTGGCCGGCACGCCCTGGAAGAACCCGGTGGGCACGGCCTCGGGCACCTTCAACCTGGATGCCTGCGGGGACTACTACGACGTCTCCCAGATGGGCGCCATCTCCACCAAGGGGGTTTCGCCGGTGCCCTGGGAAGGCAACCCCACGCCCAGGACAGCCGAGAGCCCCGCCGGCATGGTCAACTCCGTGGGCCTGCAGAACCCGGGCGTGGACCATTACCTGGTGGACGAACTGCCCAGGCTCAAGGCCCTGGGGGCCAACGTGGTCACCAATGTGGCCGGCCACAGCGACGAGGACTACGCCATCGTTGTGGAACAGCTGGCCGACTCCCCGGCCGACATGCTGGAGATCAACGTCTCCTGCCCCAACGTCTCACATGGGGGGATGTCCGTGGGCACCGACGCCAAGGCCCTGAACCGGCTGATCACCAGGCTGCGGGGACTGACTGACAAGCCCATGGTGGTCAAGCTGACCCCCAACGTCACCGATATCGTGGAGGTGGCCAAGGCGGCGGTCGATGGGGGAGCGGATGCCCTCAGCCTGATCAACACCCTGGTAGGCATGCGCATCGACATCAACACAGGCAGGCCCATCCTGGCCCAGGGCACCGGCGGCGTCTCCGGCCCCTGCATCCTGCCCATAGCTCTGTCCTTCGTCTGGCGGGTGCGCCGGGCACTTCCCGACATTCCCATCATCGGTATCGGGGGCATCGATTCGGGACGCACGGCCTTGGAATTCCTCTATGCGGGGGCCAACGCCGTCGAGGTGGGGGCTGCGGCCCTGGTGGACCCTGTGGCACCAATGAGGGTGGCCCGGGAGCTGGATGATCTGTTGGACGAGCGGCCCGAGCTGGCCGATTTGCTCAAGAAAGGGGAGTGCTGGCGATGAGCGCATCCGCAGCAGAAAACAAGGCCGAGCGTGACGGGGATTCCCAGGAGCAGACCCGCCGCATCCAGGAGAGTTTCACCAGCTTCCTCCTCCAGAGCGGAGCCCTCAAGTTCGGTGACTTCACCCTGAAGTCGGGGCGGCGCTCGCCCTACTTCATCAACGCCGGGGCCTTCAACGATGGACGGCTGATCGCCCTGCTTGGGGAGTTCTACGCCCGGACCATTGTGCAGGCTGTGAGGCAGGGGACCCTGCCCGTCGATATCGACACGGTTTTCGGTCCGGCCTACAAGGGGATTCCCCTGGCCGTCTCCACCGCCATCGCACTGAGCGGGGCGCACGGCATGCCGGTCGGCTACACCTTTGACCGCAAGGAGGTCAAGGACCACGGCGACGGAGGGCTCATGGTCGGCACCCAGTTAAGGGATGGCATGAGGGTGCTGCTGGTGGATGACGTCATGACCGCCGGGACCGCGGTCCGCCAGGTGGTGCCCAAGATCATGTCCCAGGCCAAGGTGACCATCGTCGGCCTGGTGCTCTCCGTGGATCGGATGGAGCGTACCGGACAGGGCCAAGGCTCGGCTGTCGAATCCATTATGGACGAATTCCACTTCCCGGTCATCAGCATCGTCAATGTCCGCCAGATCTTCGATGCCGCTGCCTCCATGAAGGGCCCGGACGGGTCGCCCATTCTGGATCAGCGCACGGCCGATGCCGCCAGGGACTACTTGGAGCGTTACGGGGCCTAGACAAGGGACCGGCTCATATTCAGCGTGCAGATTGTGCATGCAGGCCACATTGGCGCACATTCTGCGGACGGCCATTCTGTCGGCCGACCCTCGTGTAGATTGGTAAAGGTCCGACGGGCAGGCCGACGGATCATCATCGCAAGGAAGGCCATGGATCATGACGAAACCGCTGGAGCAGAACGGTCATGAGGAACCGGACCAGACTGGGGTCGACGCGGTGGATGCGGCCAAGCCTGCCGTCTCGGCCACAAGAACCGACACGGTGAAATCTTCGGATACCGCGGAGCCTGCGGGCGGGCGAATTTCGACTGAGGAGAAGCCGGCAGAGACAGGCCAGCCTCAGGTGAGCGAGCCTGAAGAAACTGCGCTTGCACAGCGCTCACGGAGGCTGCCGTTGGTACTGGTGGCGGTGGCTCTTGTGCTGGTGCTTGCGGCAGGCATATACATGCTGTGGGCAGATCATTCAGCAGGCAACCAGTCTGCCCAAAAGCCTTCATCCACAGGCTCGACCGCACAAGTCAGTCAGGGTCCCAGCGGGGATGCCAAGGCCTACAAGGCCCTGCAAGAGGTCACCGTCACGCCATCGGTGGCAGACGACCAGGGAGGGCTGACTGTTTCAGCCAAGGGGATCGGCAGCAGGAAGAAGGTTGCCGATGCGCCGACCCTTGAGATCTTCATGGACCCCATGTGCCCCTGGTGCGGCAAGGTGGGCCGGGTCATCGATCCCCAGCTGCAGCGCATGATCGGCGCCGGTCAGATCAACGTCACCTACAACTTTTTGAACTTCCTGGATTCAGCCTCAAGCGACCAGTACTCCAGCCGCGTGGACAACGCCCTGGCCATGGTGGCCCAGGAGGATCCGGATCATCTGCCGGCCTTTGCCGCCGCCGTCTTTGCCGCCGACTTCCAGCCCGATGAAAGCTCCTATCAGGCCGTCTCCGACGCACGCCTGGCCGACCAGGCTGTGGGGGTAGGCGTGCCCAGGTCCCTGGCAGACCGCTTCGCACAGGGTACTTACAGGCCATGGGTGGACAAGGTCAACGCCTACGCCATCACCCGCAAGGACGCCAAGGATGCCAAGGGGGAGTTTTCGACACCCACCATCATGATCAATGGCAAGGTCTGGGATCTGACCGCAGCGGCAAAGAGCCAGGGAGGCCTGGAACATCTGGATCGGGCCCTGCTCAAAGCCTTGGGACTCAAATCACAGGATGTGGGCCACCAGGGTAAGATGCCCTCCATCGGAGCCCAAGGGAAGGCGTTGAAAGTACAGTAAACCGCGACTACCAATCGATTGCCGGCCAGCAGCGAAGTCCAACAATCGCCGCTGGAGCATCAGCGGTCCGGTTCAGATGACACCCATTCAGCTGTTGCTTGCCTGGCTGCTACTTGCCTGACCCCTGTTCAATCAGCGAATATCCGTGGTTGGACACCACCTGACGCAGTTTGTCCAAGTAGAGTTCGGCGGCATGGGACAGTTTGGTCCGGCTGTTGACGATCCAGCCAACCAGCATGGATTCGTCCGACTCCAGGGGAACGCTGACGATCTTCTCGTTGTTCAGGTCCTCGTTGTCGATGCCGGTGCAGACCGTGTAGGCGTTCAGCCCGACGATGAAGTTGAGCATGGTGGCCCGGTCACTCACGGTGATCTGCTTGGGGGAGTAGTCGGGCCAGACCGCCTCCTCGGCAAAGTAGAAGGAACCCTCCTCGCCCTGCTCGTACTGCAGGAAGGGGTAGGGCTCCAGGTCCTTCATGGTCACCATGGCCCGATCAGCCAGGGGGTTGGTTCGTGCGATGAAGACATGCAGGTCCGCCCTGAAGAGCGGATGGAAGTCCAGGTGCTTCTCCCGGAGCATCTTGGACAGCACCCGTTTGTTGAAGTCGGACTCGTAGATGATGCCGATCTCGGACTGGAGGGTGGCCACCTGGTCGATGATGTCCCTGGTGCGCGTCTCCCGTATGGTGAATTCGTACTCGTCCGAATCGATGGAGTTGATCATCTCCACGAAGGCTTCGACTGCGAACATGTAGTGCTGGGTGGAGACCCGGCAAAGCTGCTTGCGGGGTCTGACCTGCCGGTAGCGGGCCTCCAGCAGGTCGGTCTGGTCCAGGATCTGCCGGGCGTAGGTCAGGAATTCCGCCCCGTCCACGGTCAGGGCGATCCCCTGGGAGTGGCGGGTGAAGATCTCGATGCCCAGCTCGTTCTCCAGCTCCTTGACCGAAGAGCTCAGTGCCGGCTGGGAGATGTAGAGCTCGTGCGAGGCCTCGTTCATCGAGCCGCATTCGACAATCTTGACGATGTAGCGCAGTTGGAGCAGTGTCATACAAGCCAATCTATACCCAAGGCCCTATCGGCCCAGGGCCGCGGTTTCAGCCATACCCTGGTTGGCGGCCTGCTGATCCAGATAACGACCCGGACCCTGGACCTGGGGGTTGCCGTCTTCGTCGGTCCCGAAGCTGTAGACCATGGGCACGCCGGTGGGCACGTTGATGGATCGGATGTCCTTGTCGTCAATATCTTCAAGGACCTTGATCAGGCTACGGACCACAGAACCGTGGGTGACGATGAGCACAGTCCGGCCCCAGGCCAGATTGGGGGCTATCCGGCTGCGCCAGAAGGGATTCAGGCGAATCAGCAGATCCTTGAGGCATTCGGCGCGGATCTCGGCCGGATTCCGGCTGTCCAGCCCGTCGCCCATGGCCGGGGCATAGCGAGGATCCTGTCCTTGAAAGTATGGTGAATCGGTTTCGATGGCAGGCGGCCGAACATCATAGGAACGTCGGTAGATATTGAATTGCTCCTGGCCGTATCGCTCCAGCATGGCCGGTCGCGTCTGTCCCTGGAAGGCACCGTAGTGGCGCTCGTTCAGCCTCCAGGTACGCTCCACCGGAATCCAGGCCCGATCGACCAGGTCCAGCACCGTGTTGGCGGTGACGATGCTGCGGGTCAGCAGGGAGGTGAAGACCAGGTCAGGCAGCAGGCCTGATTCCTTGAGCAGCTGTCCGGCATGACGGGCCTGGTCCAGTCCACGATCCGTCAGGGGCACGTCCACCCAACCGGCAAAACGGTTGACCGACTTCTGGGTCCAGACGCTTTCCCCGTGACGCATGACGATGAGCTGCGAGGTCATCGAATCGACTCCTTTTTGATGACGCTCTAGAACCAGAGCGAGCTGTTTTCGAAGAACTGAGAGGCATCGTCCCCATCTTGGATGGATTGATCGATCTGTTCAGCAGCCCCCTCGGCTCTGGACATGACCAGCCCTATGGCCTTGGGTAGGGCATCAGCCACCTGCCCGGCACGGATCGGCTGCCCCATGCGTCCTGTAACAGTCCCCTGGCCCTCCGGTTGGTTGTCCTCGGCTACCAGATCCGCAAAGTCCTGGGGCTTGCGGGGGTCGAAGATCAGAGGCTGCTCCCAGCCGGTCTGCCTGCCGCCACTGGCCAAGGAGCCAGCCAGTCCATGCAGGAAGGCCGCAGCAGCCGTCAGATCCACCATCAGCGTGGCATCATCCTGGATTGGTCCGGCGTTCTGGGCCAGCATGGCTCCGATGGTGCCGGAGAGTACATCCCCTGATCCGGCCGTGGACAGCCAGGCCGGGCCGAAGCCGGTGGTCATGACCCGGGGGCGGTCGGTGCCGTCCTCGCCGACGACCAGTGTGATGGCTCCCTTGAGCAAAATGGTGGCTCCGGTCAGCTGGCAGGCGCGGACAGCCCAGCGCAGGGGTTCGGCCATGACCTGGTCGCCGTCCACGTTCTCACCGTGCGAGTTGAGCAGGGCGGCCATCTCGCCGGCGTGCGGGGTCAGTACGGTGCGCGGTCCCAGCCGGTCCGGCAGCAGATCCAGGGCTCCGGCATCGGCCACCACCGGTGGATCGGCTGCTGCCTCGTCCTCATCCAGGTCCGCGGCCTGTCGATTGAGTATGTCGGCAATCAGATCCCGCTGACCGTCCTGGCCTTCAGGACCGGCGGCCTCCTGCGCCTGCCGGGTGGGCACGCCCGAACCCAGCACCCAGGACTCGACCCGTCCACGGCCCAGGACCGTTTCGGGCAGCTCCTGCAGAATCAGGTCGCCCACCTGCTCGGGGCCGCAGTAACGGATCATGCCCACGTTGCCGCTGGCCGCCGCTCTGCTGGAGAGCAGCCCCGCGCCATGGTAGAGGGCGGACCCGGTGACCAGACCGACCACGCCCCTGGTGTACTTGGTGTCATCCACCCTGGGCGCCCGCAAAAGTCCGGCGCAGTCCTCAACGCTCATGCAGGAGACGCTGGGGACCAGGGCCGAGGTGTCGAAGCCGAAGTCCACCAGGACGACTCTTCCGCAGACGTAGGCGGCCGGGGGAAGCATCAGGCAGGGCTTCATGGCCCCCATGGTCACGGTCACATCCGCCGGTATGTAGGCCCCGGGCAGGGTGCCTTCATCAATGTCCACGCCGGAGGGAGTATCCACGGCCAGCACCAGGGGCCCGTCCTGACCGGCGGGGTCGTGCCAGGCTGGCCTGTCGGGCAGACCGCTCTCCATGCCCAGTTCCGCGGCAAGAGCGGCGGGGATGCCGCGCAATGCACCTTTAAGGCCGATGCCCGTCATGGCATCGATGATCAGATCCGCCTGCCGGCACAGGTCCAGGGCCTGGTCCAGCTCCTCTGAGGCCTGGTCCGGTCCTGTCGGCGCCTCGCAACCGGGGATGGCCGCCTGGGGGTCCAAGGCCGTGACCACTCCGCCGGCGCGCAGAAGGGCATCCAATCCGCCCTGGTGCAGGCTCCGCCCGGTCGCCACCACCGTCACGTCGGCCCCGTGCCCGGCCAGGTCAGCCGAGGCATAGAGCCCGTCGCCGCCGTTGTTGCCGGCCCCTGCCAGCAGGACGATTCTGGCTTCTGCCGGCTCCATCCCGGCCTGGGTCAGCATGACGTCGGCCACGGAGGCCAGGGATCCGGCGGCAATGCGCATCAGGGGCACCCCGTCGTCCAAAAACGGTTGCTCCAGGGATCGGATCATGTCGGCGGAATAGGCGCTGGTGGCCAGGGTCCGCCGGGCTTCGCGGCGTTCATCTGGTGACGGCTTCATGGCATCACACCCCTCATTCAAAAGGTCCACGTGCGGCGGCGGCGCGACCGGCCACGTGCTGGCTCCACTCTATCCGATGGCCTTGTCCTGCAAGCGTTATAAGGTCTGCCTATTTACGAGGGCAGGAAAGGAAATCATGCAGGGATTCGCGATGCCGAATCAAGGCCAGATTATGGCAGTGGTCCTGACGGTGGTGCTCTGTGGCCTGATCGGCTTCGAGCGCGAGTTCCTCAAACACGACGCTGGCATCCGCACCCACATTCTGGTGGGACTGGGCAGCTGCCTGTTCACCATGGTCTCCCTCTACGGCATCCAGGCCGCTGTAGGCAACTATTCCTGGGATGCCTCGCGAATCGCGGCCGGGGTGGCCTCGGGCATCGGCTTCATCGGCGCCGGAGTCATCTTCTTCAACCATGATTCGGTCAAGGGTCTGACGACGGCCAGCGCCATCTGGGTGGCCGCCGCCGTGGGCATGGCCTGCGGGGTCCAGCTCTTCGCCATCGCCATCCTGGCCGTCGTCTTCTACTTTCTGGCTGTCCTGGTCATCGCGCCCATCCTCAAGTGGTTCCTGCGCAATCGTCAGAACACGGTCCTGCGCATCGTATATCAGGACGGCCACGGCTGTCTGCGCGAATCCCTGCTGCTGGCCACCCGCATGGGCTTCGAATCCCGGGTGCTGACCATCCATGAGCTGCATCGGGATGCCTGGAAGGGCGCCGATGTCACCGTCAACCTGCTGGGCAAGGGGGACGTGACCGAGCTGGTCGAATCCATAGGTCAGACTCCAGGGGTCAAAGGGGTGGAGGTCCTGGGGGAGGACGACTGACCCGCTTTTCGCCATTGTGGCTACCTACTCTTCGGCAACCAGATCCAGGTAGTCGTCGCTCCAGAGGTCCTCATCACCGTCGGGCATGAGCAGCACCCGCTCGGGGTTGAGCGCCTTGACGGCCCCCTCGTCGTGGGTGACCAGCACGATGGCCCCTTCGTACTTGGCGATGGCCTTGAGTATCTCGTCGCGCGAGGCGGGGTCCAGGTTGTTGGTGGGCTCGTCCAGCAGAAGGACGTTGGCCCGGCTGGTCACCAGGGTGGCCAGGGCCAGACGGGTCTTCTCGCCGCCCGAAAGCACCTTGGTGGGCTTCATGGCGTCGTCCCCTGAGAAGAGGAAGGAGCCCAGGATGGTCCGCGCCTGGGTGTTGTCCAGATCAGGGGCCACATGTTGCAGGTTCTCCAGAACGCTGACATCGTTATCCAGGGTGTCGTGCTCCTGGGCGAAGTAGCCGATCTTGGCCCCGTGCCCTAAGGTCACCTTGCCCGTGTCGGGCTGTTCGATGCCGGCCAGCAGCCGCAGGGTGGTGGTCTTGCCGGCGCCGTTGTATCCCAGGATGACCACCCGGGAGCCCTTGTCGATGGCCAGGTTGATTCCGGCGAAGACGATGTTGGACCCGTATGCCTTGGACAGATCCTCGGCCATGATGGGCGTGCGGCCGCAGGGGGCAGGATCCGGGAAGCGCAGGTCGGCCACCTTTTCGGCCTTTTCCGCCTCCTGGGTGTCGGCCAGCAGGCGCTGGGCGCGGCGCATCATGTTCTGGGCGGCCACGGCCTTGGTGGCCTTGGCATGCAGGCGGATGCCCTGCCGCATCAGGCGGTCGGCCTTCTTCTCGGCCACCTCGCGTTCACGGCGCCGGCGCTCCTCGTCGACCACCCGCTGGCGCAGATAGGCCTTCCATCCCATGGTGTACATGTCGATGCAGGAACGCTGGGCATCCAGGTGCCAGATGCGGTTGACGGTCTCGTCCAACAGCTCGGTGGAGTGGGAGATGATCAGGAAGCCGCCCTCGAACCTGCGCAGGTAGCCCTTGAGCCACTCGATGGAGTCGGCATCCAAATGGTTGGTGGGCTCGTCCAGAATCAGGGTGTCGGCATCGGAGAAGAGGATTCTGGCCAGCTCGACCCGTCGGCGCTGACCGCCGGAGAGGGTGCCCAGTGCCTGCTGCAGTGTCTCCTGGCTCAGCCCCAGGCTCTCGCCCATGACGATGGCCTGGGATTGGGCCGCATAACCACCGGCGTTCTCGAAGTCCTGCTGGGCCTTGTCGTAACGCTTCATGGCCTTTTCCATGATCTTGGGATCAGGACTGGTCATCTCGGTCTCGGCCTTGCGCATCCGCTGGATGATGGAGGCGATGTCCCTGGCGCTCATGACCCGGTCCAGGGCGCTCTGCTCGGAGTCTCCCGCATGGGTTGACTGGGGCAGGTATCCCAGCTGTCCGGTCACCCGCACCTTGCCGGCCGAGGGGAGCATATCGCCGGTAATGACCCGGGTCAGTGTGGTCTTGCCCGCGCCGTTGCGGCCCACCAGGCCGATCCGATCACCCTTGGTCACGTGGAAGTCGGTGGCTTGCAGGATTAGTCGGGCACCTATCCGGATCTCAAGTCCCTGCGCCTCAATAGCCATGCCGCCTCCGACCCCGCTTTCCTCTTGGATTCAAAACTTGCAAGGGACCATGGTAGCAAGAAGCAAGCCCCGCCAGTGCGTCTCGGCTGACGGGGCAAAGAATGAATCATGGACGGATCAGCGGCGGACCAGCCTGAACCTGCTCCAGGGGAAGTAGACCAGGAAGGCGCCCACGGCGGTCAGAGCGATGACCAGCACGCCCATGGCGGCCGCGAAGGAGAAGATCCTGATGCCGATGCCCAGGCAGGCCCAGATGACCACCAGGCCGAAGACCCAGTCCTTGCCGTGCCTGTTCATCAGGTAGGCGACAGCCAGGAGGGCGCCGACCACGATGATGGTGGCGAATCCCTGGACGGCATTGCCGACCCTATGCCCGGCGACCACCATGTATCCGGCGTTGACCAGAGTTGCCACACTCAGCCAGCTGGCGTAGATGGACAGCGGAATCCAGTCCAGGGCCTTGGCGGCGGTGGGGGTCCCGGCCTCGGTGGCATCCCTGCGCACCAGGGCGTAGAGCATCCAGGCCAGCACGGTCAGAATGAGGATGATGACCAGGGCCCAGAAGTTGCGCTCCATGTGCCACAGGGCCAGCCAGGCGATGTTCAGGCAGCAGGTGGCTACAAAGAGCAGTCCACTCAGCGTGAAGGGCAGGAAGCCCAGGCGTTTGCGGCTGGGGCCGGCCAGGCAGAAGCGGAAGAGCCAGATGGCCAGGGCGATGTAGATGACACCCCAGATGGCGAAGACGTATCCGGCAGGCATGATCCACAGGTCGACCTTGCGGGCCAGGCCGCCCACGGTCGTGCCATTGAAGTGGTAGACCTCCGCATAGCCGTTGAAGCCCACCATGGCCACCCAGGCCACCCAGAGCAGGATGTCCTCGAAGAGCTTCCAGCCGCGTCCCTTGGAGGATTCCTGCGCTGCTTCATTTTCATTGCCGCTGTGATCAGAACGAGTCCCGCCTCCGTTGGCGGTCTCCTCGGCACCGGTATCCCCAGCCGACGACTTCTTCGACGAATCACCGGACTGCTTGGTTGCGGCACCCGAAGGCGATGAACCTGAGCTGGATGAATTTGAGTTGGATGAATTTGGAGTTGTTGGAGCCGAAGATGCCGAACTGCTATTCCCCGAATTCCCAGCTGCCGTTGCCGACCCTGCCGCTGTGGAAGACTTGGACGACGAATCTGAATTCGACCGGCTGCCCTGCATGGCAGGGGAGGTGCGCTTGGCCCTCTCGACCGGGTCCTCGTCGTCGGTCCAGAGTCTGCGCGGATTGTCCTTGTCAGTCATAGCACATGCTTCCTCTCCTTGCCGGCCGCAACCGTACTGCCGCCGTGGGGATTGCCCCGGGCATGGGCGACCGGCCTCTGCTCCAACTCTAAATCGGCCCACCCGACTCAGTGGTATTGACCACCCGGTCCGGGCGTCCGTCGGTGCTAGCCTGAACCCAAACACTGGATAGGGGAGTGCGAATGACCGAACCCTTATATCGATGCGACTGGGCACAGGTGGACGACCCGCTCATGCGCAGCTACCACGACCATGAGTGGGGCCGCCCTCTGCATGGGTCCCAGAGGCTCTTCGCCATGCTCTCCCTGGAGATCTTCCAATGCGGGCTCAGCTGGCAGCTGGTCCTGCACCGCCGCCAGGCCCTCTTCAAGGATTTTGACAACTTTGATATTCAAGCGGTCGCCGCCTTCGACGCAGGCCGGATCGACCGTCTCGTGGCCGACCCGGCCATCATTCGCAATCGACGCAAGATTGAAGCCACCGTGGCCAATGCCGCCCTGATCGCCCGGCAATTTCCTGGGGAGGAATTCGACCGTTACTGCTGGTCCTTCACCGGCGGCCAGACCATCAACCATGACTATCCGGACGATCCCTCCATACCGCGCTACGACCACCTGTCGGCCATCGTCTGCAAGGACATGCGCGACCTGGGCCTGCGCTTCCTGGGACCGGTGACGGTCCACTCCTTCCTCCAGGCGGCCGGCATGATCAACGACCACCAGCACGACTGCTTCCTCAACGGCTGCGGCCGTCCGCCCCTGGATTCGCCCGGCCCGTCCATCTAAGCCGTCATCGAACACCTGTTCGAATTATTCGGTCCCGGCGATAGTATGGTCAGGCTTTGGCCTCAGCCTTGGCCATGGGTCTTCAGGGAAGCGGATGGGAAGCACGTGAAGCAGCAGAACAAGCCTAAGTCGACAGTGGACGCGGCCATCGAAAACCCGCGCATGATCGAATCCAAGGGGTCCCTGGTGGCGGACCTGTCCATGGTGCCCAACGACCGCAAGATCGTCATCCAAGGCGCCCGGGCCCACAACCTCAAGAACGTCAACCTGTCCATACCCCGCAACCGGATGGTGGTCTTCACCGGCTTGTCGGGCTCCGGCAAGTCCTCCCTGGCCTTCGACACCCTCTTCGCCGAGGGCCAGCGCCGCTACGTGGAGTCCCTCTCCGCCTATGCCCGCCAGTTCCTGGGCCAGATGGACAAGCCCGACGTGGACTTCATCGAGGGCCTGAGCCCTGCCGTCTCCATCGATCAGAAGACCACTAACCGCAACCCCCGTTCCACCGTGGGCACCATCACCGAGGTCTACGACTACCTGCGTCTGCTCTTCGCCAGGACAGGCATCCCCCACTGCCCGGTCTGCGGGGCCGAGGTGCGCGCCCAGTCGCCGCAGCAGATCGTCGACACCCTCATGTCCAGGCCGGAGGGGACCCGCTTCCAGCTGCTGGCCCCCATCGTCAAGGGCCGCAAGGGCGAGTTCGTGGAGACCCTTGAGCTCCTGCGCTCCGACGGCTACTCCCGGGCCATCATCGACGGGGACATGCACCAGCTGTCCGACTCCATCAAGCTGACCAAGCAGAAGAAGCACACCATCGAGGTGGTGGTGGACAGGCTGGTCATCCGCGAGGGCATGCGCCAGCGCCTGACCGACTCCGTGGAGACCGCACTGCGACTGGCCAAGGGCACTGTGGTGGCCGACTTCGTGGATCTGGATGCCAAGGATCCCGAGCGCCGCCAGCCCTTCTCCGAAAAGCGTTCCTGCCCCAACGGCCACGAGCTGGAGCTGGACGAGATCGAACCCAGGACCTTCTCCTTCAACGCCCCCTACGGAGCCTGCCCGGCCTGCACCGGTCTGGGATTCAACCTGGAGATCGACCCCGAGCTGGTGGTGCCCGACCCGGAAAAGAGCCTCAAGGACGGGGCCGTGGAGCCCTGGAGCGGCACCAAGAGCCAGCAGCGCTTCTACGGCCACCTGCTGGACGGCCTGGCCAAGGAGATGGGCTTCTCCACCTCGACCCCCTGGAAGGATCTGCCCAAGGACGTCCGCCATGCCGTCATGTACGGGCACGACTTCAAGGTGGACGTCTCCTACCGGAACCGCTGGGGCCGCCTGCGCGAGTACACCACCGGGTTCGAGGGCGTGGTCCGCACCCTGATGCGCCGCCACGACGAGACCGACTCGCAGCCCATGAAGCAGTACTACGAGTCCTACATGCGCGAGGTGCCCTGCCAGGTCTGCCAGGGCAAGCGCCTGAAGCCCGAGGTCCTGGCCGTGACCGTGGACGGCCTGTCCATCGCCCAGGTCTGCGACATGGCCGTGTCCGCCAGCCTGAAGTGGGTGGAGGGCCTGCACATGGAGGGCGCACAGGCCAAGATCGCAGGGGAGGTCCTCAAGGAGATCCGCGCCCGTCTGCGCTTCCTCAACGACGTGGGCCTGAACTACCTGACCCTGTCCCGGGCGGCGGCCACCCTCTCCGGCGGCGAGGCCCAGCGCATTCGCCTGGCCACCCAGATCGGCTCGGGCCTGGTGGGCGTCATGTACGTGCTGGACGAGCCCTCCATCGGCCTGCATCAGCGGGACAACGACCGGCTGATCAAGACCCTGCAGCGGCTGCGCGACCTGGGCAACACCCTGATTGTGGTCGAGCACGACGAGGACACCATCCGCCAGGCCGACTGGCTGGTCGACATCGGCCCGGGGGCCGGCGAGCATGGCGGCGAGGTCATCTTCTCAGGGCGCTCGCAGGACCTGGTCAAGGCCTCCCGCTCAATCACCGCCGACTACATCGCCGGTCGCCGTTCCATCGAGGTGCCCAAGCGCCGCCGCAAGACCAGCAAGACCCGGCAGCTGACCGTGGTGGGGGCTCGCGAGAACAACCTGAAGAACCTCAAGGTCTCGTTCCCACTGGGGGTCATGACCCTGGTCACCGGCGTCTCCGGCTCCGGCAAGTCCACCCTGGTCAACTCCATCCTCTATCCGGTCCTGGCCGACCAGCTCAATAACGCCCGCATCGTGCCCGGCAAGCACACCCGGGTGGAGGGCGTGGACCAGGTGCGCAAGGTCATCCACGTGGACCAGAACCCCATCGGCCGCACCCCGCGATCCAACCCGGCCACCTACACCGGCGTCTGGGACAAGATCCGCCAGCTCTTCGCCAAGACCCCCGAGGCCCAGGTGCGCGGTTATGGTCCGGGCCGCTTCTCCTTCAACGTCAAGGGCGGCCGCTGCGAGACCTGCCACGGTGACGGAACCATCAAGATCGAGATGAACTTCCTGCCCGACGTCTACGTGCAGTGCGAGACCTGCCACGGCAAGCGCTACAACAGGGAGACCCTGGAGGTCACCTACAACGGCAAGACCGTCTCGGACGTGCTGGATATGCCCATCGAGGAGGCCGCCCACTTCTTCAAGGCCTATCCCTCCATCGCCCGCTATCTGGACACTCTCGTTGACGTGGGCCTGGGCTACATCCGTCTTGGCCAGCCGGCACCCACCCTGTCCGGAGGCGAGTCACAGCGGGTCAAGCTGGCCACCGAGCTGCAGCGGCGCTCCGACGGCAAGACCGTCTACATCCTGGACGAGCCCACCACGGGCCTGCACTTCGAGGATGTGCGCAAGCTGCTCAAGGTCCTTCACGGTCTGGTCGACAAGGGCAACACGGTCATCGTCATCGAGCACAACCTCGATGTGATCAAGACCGCTGACTGGATCATCGACCTGGGCCCCGAGGGCGGCGACGGCGGCGGCACCGTGGTGGCCCAGGGCACTCCCGAGCAGGTGGCCGCCAATCCGGACAGCTGGACCGGCAAGTATCTGAAGCCCATGCTGGATCCCGCCAAGGTAGCCAGGGCCACTCGATCATGACCCGCAGCTGCTTCGAGCGGCACACGCCGCAGGTATGGCGACGCACCGCCCAGGCTCTGGAGGAGGAGTCCGCCACCGGCACCACGACGGGCGTCAACAAGAACGGCGCGCCCCTGCTGGGAGACAGCCGTGACCTCTTCCGCCCCAAGACTTCGGACATCCCCGCCCAGCCTGGGGTCTACAAGTGGCGGGACGGCGACGGCCGGGTCATCTACGTGGGCAAGGCCAAGAACCTGCGCAACCGTCTGACCAACTACTTCCAGCCATTGGAGAACCTGCATCCGCGCACCCAGACCATGGTGCTGACGGCCCGGAGCCTGGAGTGGACCGTGGTGGGCACCGACCTGGAGTCCCTGACCCTGGAATACACCTGGATCAAGGAGTTCGATCCCCGCTTCAACGTCAAGCTGCGCGACGACAAGACCTACCCCTACCTGGCCGTCTCCGTGGGGGAGGAGTTCCCCAGGGTATGGATGACTCGCGTGCGCAAGCGGCACGACACCCGCTACTTCGGCCCCTACGCCAAGGTCTGGGACATGAAGCACACCCTGGACGCCCTGCTCAAGACCTACCCGGTGCGCACCTGCACCCCCGGCGTCTTCCGCAAGGCAAAGCTCAGCGGCCGCCCCTGCCTGCTGGCCTCCATCGGCAAGTGCTCGGCACCCTGTGTGGGCCGGATCAGCGCCAGCGACCACCGGCGTCTGTGCACGGAGCTGACCGGGGTCATCACCGGCAGGCTGGGCAAAAGTTACCGGGCCGGGCTCACCAGGAGCATGCAGAAGGCCAGCAAGGAGCTGGACTTCGAGAAGGCCGCCCGCCTGCGCGACCAGATCGCCATGTTGGACACGGTCATCGAGCAGAATGCCGTGGCCTTCGCCTCCAACGTGGATGTGGACGTCTTCGGTGTGGCCTCGGACGAACTGGAGGCCTCGGTCCATGCCTTCTTCGTGCGCTCGGGAGCCATCCGCGGCGAACGCAACTGGAGCGTGGAGCGGGTCGAGGACGTCTCCGACAGCGAGCTGATCAGCGACCTGTTGGTGCAGGTCTACTCGGATCTTATGAATGAGAATGACAGCGAGCTACACAAGCTTCCAGAGAATTCCGACATCCCTGTCTCCATCAGCCAGGACAGGGACGCCATGGGTTCCACCCAGAAGGTCACGGCCCTGGATGCCGAAGCGCGGGCCAAGGCCACCAGGAGCCGGCATCGCCATCAGGACCAGACCGGACGTGCCGACCTGCTGGCCCCCATCTCGCCGGTGCCCCCGGAGGTCATTGTCCCCATCCAGCCCGACCGGACCGGCGACCTGCAGGAGTGGCTGCGGGAGCTGCGCGGATCCTCGGTGACTATCAGAGTGGCCAGCCGGGGGGAGAAGAAGTCCCTGATGGACCGGGCCAACGCCAACGCCCGCCAGGCCCTGCAGCGCAGCAAGCTCAGCCGCATGAGCGACATGGGCACCCGCACCCAGGCCATGAACGACGTGGCCAAGGCACTGGGCCTGGACCGAGCCCCGCTGCGCATCGAGTGCTACGACATCTCCAACACCGTGGGCGGCCAGTTCCAGGTGGCCTCCATGGTGGTCTTCGAGGACGCGGTCCCCAAGAAGTCCGAATACCGTCGATTCGCCATCCGCGGCGAGGACGGCAAGGGCGCTGTGGACGATATGAGCGCCATCTACGAGACCCTGACCAGGCGCTTCCGCCACGGCAACATTGCGGGTGACAGCGGCGACAGCCTGGAGGCCGAGCGAAAGGCCAGCGACAAGGCACCCGAGCTGGTGGAGCAGGAGGAGGGGGCCATTGTCCAGCAGAACACCGCCGCCCGCCACTTCGCCTACAAGCCCAACCTGGTCGTGGTCGACGGCGGCAAGCCGCAGGTGACCGCCGCAGCCCGGGCCCTGCACGACTGCGGGGTGGACGATGTGGCCCTGTGCGGGCTGGCCAAGCGCCTGGAGGAGGTCTGGGTGCCTGACGACGACTATCCCATCATCCTCAAGCGCCAGTCCGAGGGCATGTACCTGTTGCAGCGGGTGCGCGACGAATCCCACAGGTTCGCCATCACCTACCACCGGCAGACCCGGCGCAAGGGTGCCCTCCGGTCGGCCCTGGACGAGATTCCGGGCATTGGCCCCACCTATCAGAAGAAGCTTCTCAATCACTTCGGTTCGGTCAAGCGCATGCGCCAGGCCACCCAGGAGGAGTTGGAGGCCGTCAAGGGCATCGGCTCCGCCAAGGCCGAGGCCATCTACCAGGCCCTGCACAGCGACCAGGATCAGGCCGGGGACAGCCAGCGATAAAATGGCTCGGGAGGCTGGCAAAGGGCCATGCCCTGATCTTGATTGGTGCGTGATTGCAGATATGAATGGGCCTGATCGTCGTTGTGCCGTCCTGGGCGACCCCATCAGCCATTCCCTTTCGCCCCTCCTGCATCGCTCAGCCTATGCCGCACTGGGTCTGGACGGCTGGCGCTACGACCGTGTACGCATGGACGCTGACGGCCTGGCGGACTTTATCCATGGCCTGGACCCCTCCTGGTCCGGTCTCAGCCTGACCATGCCCTTGAAGAGCGCTGTCGGCCCCTTGGGTGGTTTTAGCGACCACTGGTCCAGGACCCTGGGCGTAGCCAACACCGCAGTCTTTGGGCAGGGCGGCCCCGCCAATGGGCTGTCCCTGTACAACACCGATGTGGAGGGGATTGTTGCCGCCCTGCTGGAGGCAGCCGACCGCTGCCGGGCCGATGAAAACCCTGATGATCTGGCCGCCCTGCTGGAGGCAGCCGGTCAGGGGCGACAGGACCAGCTTCCCGACCAACCGTATGGGGGAGCGCGGGCCCTGGTCATCGGCAACGGGAACACAGCCGAGTCCGCCTTCTGTGCCTTGAAGGTGCTGGGGATCGAACGTGTGGACCTGCTGGCCCGCAACCCAAAGCACTGCGACCACATGCTGGATCTCGCCTCCCGGCTGGACCTGCCTGAGCCCACCGTCACCGCCATGGATCAGGTCGAGGCAGCCGAAAAGGCCTTGATCGGTGCCCGGATTGTCGTCTCCACCCTGCCTTCGGGTGCAGCCGACCCCCTGGCCGATCTGCTCAATACGGCTGATGACGACGGTCGCATGGGCCTGGTCCTGCTGGATGTGGTCTATGACCCCCGGCCCACCCCGCTCATGAAGGCCTTCTGCCGCCGGCCGGGCGCCCGGGCCATGAGTGGTGAACGGATGCTGCTCTATCAAGCCGTGCGTCAGGTGGCGCTGATGACCGACCGACCCCTGGCCGCTGTTCCGGTGACCGCGATGGACCAAGCCTTGAGGGAGGCATGACGATGACGACGGAAAAACCGCCCTTCGCAGGCTTCGAGGTGCTGCTGATCACGGGCATGTCCGGCGCAGGCCGCTCCCGCGCCGCCGACTCCATGGAGGACATGGGCTGGTATGTGGTCGACAACATGCCCCCGCGCCTGCTGGTGCCCCTGGTCGACATGATGACCTCGGCAGGGAGCTCCCTGCACCGCCTGGCCGCCGTCATCGACGTCCGTTCCCGCTCCTACTTCGACGACCTGTCGGCCGTGCTCAGCCACCTGGACGACCTGGGCGTGCGCTGCCGCATCCTCTTTCTGGATGCCTCCGACCAGGTGCTGGTCAAGCGCTATGAGTCCGTCCGCCGTCCCCACCCCCTGCAGGGCTCGGGCCGCCTGATCGACGGCATCCGGGAGGAGCGCCGCCTGCTGGCCGGGCTCAAGGAACGTGCCGACATGGTCATCGACACCTCCAACCTGAGCATCCATCAGCTCTCCACCCGCCTGTACGAAATGGTCCTGGGCTCCGGCCCGACCACCGTGGGCGTGCACATCATGAGCTTCGGGTTCAAGTACGGCCTGCCCATCGATGCCGACTTCGTGGCCGATGTACGCTTCCTGCCCAACCCCTACTGGGTCCCCGAGCTGCGCGACCTGAACGGCCACGACGGCCCGGTCCGTGACTACGTGATGGCCAGCAAGGGTGCCAAGGAGTTCCTTGATGCCTATACCACGGCCATTCTGACCGCGCTCAGCGGCTATGCACGCGAGGACAAGCACTATGTGACCATCGCCTTTGGCTGCACTGGCGGACAGCACCGCTCGGTGGCCATGGCCGACGCTCTGGCCGCCCGTCTGCGGTCCCGGGGAATGGAGGTGACTGTCTCGGCCCGCGAGCTGCCGCACCGTTCCCGCGGATAGCCAAAGGCGCAATTTGTCCAAGATATTCGGTATCACAGTAATCCGGTGGTTTGCACGGCAGGTGTGTCGCGCGGCCTGGAAGTATTCATTTTTCAGTATTTTTTCGTAGGAGGACGGCTCTTGGCCCTACTTGATGATGTCAAAAGCGAGCTGGCCGCGATTGACAACGAACCCCCCTCTGCCAAGAAAGCACAATCGGCGGCGATGATCCGCTTCGGCGGCGGTCTGCACATCATTCAGCGTCACATCGTGGTGGAAGCGCAATTCGATTCCCTGCCGGCAGCGCAGTGGTTGCAGAACACCATCAGGGACGTCTACGGACATGATTCCGATCTGATCCAGGTCAAGCGTCAGGCCCCCACCGGCAACCTGACCCGCTACTCGGTCCGCGTGCTGAGAGCGGGTGGTGCCCTGGCCCTGCAGACCGGTCTGCTGGACCGCCGCAAGCATCCGGTTCGTGGTCTTCCCGCTGACATCGTCTCCGGCAACATCGCCCAGGTCAAGGCCGCCTGGAGAGGGGCCTTCCTGGCCCACGGCGAGCTGTCCGACCCGGGCAAGGCCTCCTACCTGGAGATCGTCTGCCCCGGATCCGAGGCCGCCCTGGCCCTGGTGGGCGCCGCCCGCCGTCTGGGCATCAACGCCAAGGCCCGCCAGGTGCGCAGCTCCGAGCGCGTCACCCTGCGCGATCCGGACGTCATCGAACGCATGCTCAACCTGATGGGCGCCCCCAAGTCCTCCCGTGAGTGGACCGGCAAGCGCAGCGACGGCGAGTCCCGCGGCAAGGCCAACCGCCTGGCCAACTTCGACGATGCCAACATGCGCCGGTCGGCCAAGGCAGCCGTCGAGGCCAGCGCCAAGGTCACCAAGGCCTTTGAGATTCTGGGCGACGACATCCCCGAGAACCTGCGTGCAGCCGGCCAGCTCCGTCTCGACCACCGCGAGGCCTCCCTCGAAGAGCTGGGCCGCCTGGCCGATCCGCCGGTCACCAAGGACGCCATCGCCGGACGCATCCGCCGTCTGCTGCAGCTGGCCACCAAGGTCGAAAAGAAGAGGGCCGAGGAAGAGGCCAAACAAGAGTGAGATAGCTCACACAGGTCGGTCTGCCTGAGTACCATGGCAGGGGAGCGGGCGCATGGACCCGCAGTCAGAAAGGATACGCATGAAAACACTGAAGAGCCTCGGTGATCTCAAGGGCAAGCGCGTGCTCGTCCGCGCGGACTTCAATGTGCCGCTGGACGGCACCACCATCACGGACGACGGCCGCATCCGCGCCGCTTTGCCAACCATCGAGCAGCTTCGTGGCCAGGGCGCCAAGGTCATCCTCATGGCCCACCTGGGTCGCCCCAAGGGCAAGGTCGTTCCCGAGCTGAGCCTGGCCCCCGTGGCCGCCCGCCTGGGCGAGCTGCTGGGCGTGCAGGTTCCTCTGGCCGAGGACACCTATGGTCCCGATGCCCATGCCAAGGTGGCCGCCATGAACGACGGCGACGTGGTCCTGCTGCAGAACGTGCGCTACAACCCCGAGGAGACCAGCAAGGACGAGGCCGAGCGTGATGCCTACGCCCGCAAGATCGCTGACCTGGGCGATGTCTTCGTCTCCGACGGTTTCGGCGTGGTCCACCGCGCCCAGGGCTCCAACTACTCCGTGGCCAAGTTCCTGCCCTCCGCAGCCGGTCTGCTGGTCGAGAAGGAGGTCAAGGCCCTGTCCAAGGCGACCGAGAACCCCGAACGGCCCTTCACCGTGGTCCTGGGCGGTTCAAAGGTCTCCGACAAGCTGGGCGTCATCGAGAACCTGCTCAGCAAGGCCGACCGGCTGGTCATCGGCGGCGGCATGGTCTTCACCTTCCTCAAGGCCGAGGGCTATGAGGTCGGCTCCTCCCTGCTGGAGGAGGATCAGGTCGACACCGTCAAGGGCTACATGGCCACCGCCCGCGAGAAGGGCGTGGAGCTGGTCCTGCCCACCGACATCGTGGTGGCTGACGAGTTCAAGGCGGATTCGCCCCACCAGGTGGTCCCTGCCGACGGCATCCCCGCAGACAAGATGGGTCTGGACATCGGTCCCGACTCCCAGAAGCTCTTCCACGACAAGATCGTGGACTCCAAGACCGTGGTCTGGAACGGACCCATGGGCGTCTTCGAGTTCCCGGCATTCGCCGATGGCACCCGTGCCGTGGCCCAGGGCCTGGTCGACGCCACCAAGGCCGGAGCCTTCACCATCGTCGGCGGCGGCGACTCCGCCTCGGCCGTGCGCAACCTTGGCTTCCCCGAGGACGGCTTCTCGCACATCTCCACCGGCGGCGGCGCCTCTCTGGAGTTCCTTGAGGGCAAGGAGCTTCCGGGCCTGAAGGTGCTGGAGTAAAATCGGCATACAGACGTGCAATGCCGGGTCACCGGGTTTCGCATCCGGCGGCCCGGCATTGTTGTTGTTGCGCGGATGGAAAGGTCTGGTATGGCACGCATTCCCCTGGTGGCCGGCAATTGGAAGATGAACTTCGACCACCTGGAAGCCACCTATTTCGTACAGAAGCTGGCCTGGCTCCTGCGCGACGCCCACTTCGACCGCAGACGCTGCCAGGTGGCTCTGATGCCCGCCTTCACCGCCCTGCGTTCCGTCCAGGTGCTGGTGGAGGCCGACAACCTGCCCATCGAGTATGGGGCCCAGGCCGTCTCCGTCACCGCCCAGGGTGCCTTCACCGGGGATGTGTCCGCGGATATGCTGGCTCAGCTGGGCTGCAGCTACGTCATCGTGGGCCACTCCGAACGGCGCAAGTACCATCCTGAGGACGATGCCAACATCGTCGACCAGGTCCGGGCCGTCCTGGCTGCGGACATGAAGCCCATCCTCTGTGTGGGGGAGAGTTATGAGGAGCGTCGCCAGGGCATCCAGCTGGACTTCGCCGTGGGTCAGGTCAACGACGTCACCCGAGACCTGGCCAAGGAGGACATGGAAAACCTGATCGTGGCCTACGAACCGGTCTGGGCCATCGGCACCGGCATGGTGGCCACCCCGGATACCGCCCAGCAGGCCGCCCGGGCCATCCGCGACCATATTTCAAGCAAGTTCGGAGAGTCTGCCGGCCAAGCGGTACGGATCCTCTACGGCGGTTCGGTCACCTCCAAGAATGCCTCCCAGATGATCACCCAGCCGGACGTGGATGGCTTCCTGGTGGGCGGCGCCTCCCTGGATGTGGAGGAGTTCGCACGTATTGTGCGACTGGCCGCCAAGGGCTGATGCGCTTTTCGACGGGTGTATGTATACTTGTTCCCAGTTCCTTACATGGAGGTATGTGCCGTGACCATTGTCAAGATTGTGCTTCAAGTCGTCGTCATCCTCGCCAGCATATTGCTGACCATGCTGATTCTGTTGCACAAGGGCAAGGGCGGCGGCCTGTCCGATATGTTCGGTGGCGGAATCGGCTCCAATGCCGGTACCTCGGGCGCAGCCGAGAAGAACCTGAACAGGCTGACCATTATCGTGGCCCTGATCTGGGTGGCCATCATCATCGCCTTGGACCTCATTGCCAAGTACAAGCTGGCCTGATTCCGACAACCAATATCTAAAATACCTGACCCCGGCATCGACCGGGGTTTTTCCATATCCGGACCACTTTGGTGCAATGCTCCTAGTCCTTGACTATTACCACAATATGTCATTCACAATGCATGGATAATCCAGCGATTCAGCCGGTTGACGGATAGAGTGGGTAACTGTGTGCCGAATCAGCGGCATATTACACGTTGTCGTGCAAGCTAAGCAAGCGAAAGGATGTGCTCATGGCTGAGCAAGCTGCACCGAGCCTGGAGGGCTGGTTCTGCCTCCACCTCTTCTGGAAGATCGATTGGGGCAAGTGGCGCCGGGTGCCCCAGGACGAGCGCCGGGAATGCCTGGATGGGTTCAAGACCCTGGCCGCACAATTGGACGAGGTCCAGTCCCAGGGCAAGGGAAGCCATTATTGGTGCCAGGTCAATGGGCAAAAGGCCGACCTGGGCCTGATGGTTCTCAGGGAGACCCTGGACCAGCTGCAGGAGGTAGAGACCTCCTTGGAGAAGCTGCCTCTCTCCGATTATCTGAAGCCGACCATCTCCTATGTATCGGTCACCGAGGTGGGCCTTTACTCGGGCGAACCGACAACAGACCGTGGTTGGTCCTACGTCAACGCCAGCCTGCATCCCAAGACGCCCGACAAGCCCTACATCTGCTTCTATCCCATGTCGAAGACCCGCGTCCCCGGCGCCAACTGGTACACGCTGCCCTACGACCAGCGCAAGGCCTACATGCACGACCATGGCAAGATCGGTCGCTCCTATGCCGGCAAGGTCTCCATCATCCTGACGGGCTCCATCGGCCTGGACGACTATGAGTGGGGCGTCACGCTCTTCGCCGACGACCCTGTCCAATTCAAGAAGATCGTCACCGAGATGCGCTACATCGAAGCCAGCTCCATCTACGGCGAATTCCCCTACTTCCTGGTGGGCACCCGGACCGATCCCGAGCGCATCGACAGGCTGCTCACGGACCAGTTGGGACAGTAACACATGTCGACAAGAGAGAGAAGATCGATCCTTTCCACGCCCATATGGTTCTTCATGGTCATCGTCTTCATCACCCAGCTGGATGGGGGAGCGGTGCCGACCATGCTGCCGTCCATCACACGGACCTTCGGCCTGACCACCATGGGCTCCTCCTGGGTGGTCGGACTCTACACCCTGGGCCTGGTGGTGGGCACCCCCATCACCTCCAACCTCTCCGACGCCCACGGGACCAGGAAGGTCTTCCTCTGGGAGCTGGCCTTCTGGTTCCTTGGATGTCTGATGACGGCGGTCTCGCCCAACTATGCGGTCATGCTGCTGGGCCGGTTCATCCAGTCCCTGGGAGACAGCGGCATCATGGTCCTGTCCATGAACGTCCTGCTGCAGCGAGCCCGCAGGAACAACCAGGGCAGGAAGGTCTCCACGGTGGGCATCATCGCCGGCCTTTCCGCCATGGTCAGCCCGGTCCTTTCGGGCATGCTCCTGGGCATCACCCACGGATGGCGGGCCTATTACTTCATGATGCTGCCTTTCCTGGCCATTTTGTTTGTTCTGGCCTGGTTCATGATGGGCGACTCGAAGACCGACCGCGCCTGGAAGACCGACTACCTGGGCCTGGGCTCCTTCAGTATCGCTCTGGCCCTGCTGATGGTGGCGATCACCTTCCTCCAGTACGGCACGACCTATCTGGCCCTGATCATTGGATGCCTCCTGGTCACCGTGGTTGCCGGTGCAATCTTCCTGGTGCATGAGCGCAATCTTGGCGGTTCAAGCGAGACCATGCCCTTCCTGCCCATCCGCCTGCTCAAGCTGCCCTCCTATGGGCTCACACTGCTGCTGGGAACGCTGGGAGGCATGTTCTTCTCCCTCTTCGTCTACATTCCGACCTATGTCCACTCCGTCTTCGGACTCCCGGTCCGCTCGGCCGGCATGGTCATGGTCGGCGTCGGGCTCGGCTCCGTGGTCGGGTCCTGGCTGGGCGGGCTCCTGGTCGACAAGTTCGGCTACCGGACCACGCTCGTCTTTTCGTCGTCGCTGATAGGCCTGATGGCCCTGGTGATCACCCTGACCCTGCACAACCTGCAGCTCTTCATGGTCCTGTCCTTCCTGATGGGGGTCGGCATGGGCTCCATGATGTCCTCGCCGCTCCAGGTCATCGCCGGAAGGCTGGCCGGGCCCGAGAACCGCATGCAGGCCATCGGCGGGCTGTCGGCCTGCAAGAAGATCGGCACCACCATCGCCCCCCTGCTCTTCGCCTCGGCCATTGAGCTGGGCAAGGTGGGCGGACAGGCCGGTCTGGCCTCCTACAGGAACATGTTCCTGGTGGTCATCGTCATAGCCCTGGTCAATATCGGCCTGACATACTGCATTCCATTTTCACAGAAAGAAGTTGCTGATGACTGAACCTACAGCAGTCCTCCTCATGGCTTACGGCACCCCCTACCAGGAGTCCGACATCAGGGGGTACTACACCAACATCCGCCATGGGCAGGAGCCCCCCAAGCCGCTCATGGACCAGCTGGTCGGCCGCTACAAGGCCATCGGTCTGCCCTCGCCCCTGGCCAGGATCACCACGGCACAGCGCGACGGCCTCCAGGCTGCGCTGGACAAGGCACATCCCGGCGCCTACAAGGTCTACGAGGGGCTGAAGTACATCACCCCCTTCATCAAGGATGCGGTCGACCAGATTGCCGCCGATGGCATCACCAGGGTGATCGGCCTGCCGCTGGCCCCGCAGTACTCCTCCTATTCGAGCGAGGACTACCACAACCGCGCCCGCAAGGCCATCGAGGCCCATCCGGGCATGGAGTACCTGCCGGTCCGGTCCTGGTGGAACCACCAGGAGCTGATCCACTTCTGGAGCGACCAGCTGGTGGCCAAGAAGGATCTGACCGACCGGCCGGACACCAAGGTGATCTTCAGCGCCCACTCCCTGCCCCTGCGCATCATCCAGGGAGGGGACCCCTACAAGGATGAGGTCATCGGTCTGTCCAATGCCGTGGCCCGGGCAGCCGGTCTCAATGAGGACCAGTACGTACTGGCCTGGCAGTCGGCAGGCCGCACCCAGGAGCCCTGGATCGGGCCTGATTTCGTCACCGTGGCCAAGGATCTGATCACCAAGAGCGGCATGAAGACCATTGTTTCCGCCTCCATCGGCTTCATCGCCGACAACCTGGAGATCTGCTACGACGTGGACATGGAGCTGGCCAAGGCCATCGAGTCCGCCGGCGGCACCCTGACCAGGCTGAACATGCCCAACGACAGCCCAGCCCTGATTGCCATCCTGCAGCAGGTGGTCGAGGAGACCAAGGCCGAGTAACTGATACAAATTGTGCCCCCGTCCGGTTTGAGCCGGACGGGGGCACAATCTTTATTGGCAGCGAGTGTCAGTCAGCGACTGTCAGTCAGGCGCTCAGCCGTTGACGCGGTCGATGCCCTTCTGCACGTCAGAGAGGACCGAATCCCAGGAGTCGATGAAGGCGGCGACGCCATCGGCCTCCAGCTTGTCGGTCACATCCTTGATGCTGATGCCCAGGTCTGCCAGCTTCTGCATCACTTGGTGGCTCTCCTCGTAGGTGCCCTTGACCGAGGGAGCGCCGTTGCCGTGATCGGCCAGAGCGTTCAGGGTCTTCTCAGGCATGGTGTTGACCACGTCAGGGGCCACCAGCTCGTCCACGTACTTGCAGTCGGAGTAGGCGGCGTTCTTGGTGCCGGTGGAGGCCCAGAGCGGACGCTGACGCTTGGCGCCCTTGGCTTCCAGGTCGGCCCAGCGGGGATCGCTGTCGAAGGCCTTCTCGAAGAGCTCGTAGGCCAGGCGGGCGTTGGCCACAGCAGCCTTGCCCTCCAGGGACTTGGCCTCGTCAGAGCCGTTGGCCTCCAGCAGCTTGTCAACCGCAGTGTCCACGCGGGAGACGAAGAAGGAGGCGACCGAGCCCATGTGCTTCAGGTCATGGCCGTTCTTGTCGGCCTGGACCATGCCCTCGATGAAGGCATCGATGACCTGCTTGTAGCGCTCCAGGGAGAAGATCAGGGTCACGTTGACCGAGATGCCCTTGGCCAGGGTGGCGGTGATGGCAGGCAGGCCCTCCAGGGTGGCGGGGATCTTGATCATGGCGTTGGGACGATCGACCTTGTTCCAAAGCTCTTCGGCCTGCTTCTCGGTCTCTTCGGTGTTGTGGGCCAGACGAGGATCGACCTCGATGGAAACGCGTCCATCTACATAGTCGGTCTTCTCGGCAACCTCGCGGAAGATGTCGGTGGCGTTGCGCACGTCGGTGGTGGTCAGCTCGCGGACGGCCTGCTCAACGGGGATGCGGCCCAGCTGCTTGAGCTGTTCGTCATAGGGACCCACCTGGCTCAGGGCCTTCTGGAAAATCGAGGGGTTGGTGGTCACGCCCACCACATTGCGCTCGGCGATCAGTTGCTGCAGATTGCCCGACTCGATGCGGGTGCGGCTCAGATCGTCCAACCAGATCGAGACACCTGAATCGCTGGTGCGCTGGGTGTTTGCATTTTCTGCCATCTTGTCACTCCTTATTTGGGTTCCCGATGGAATCACATTCACTATGCACTACCGGGAAGTCTGTTGCTGTATTCCCGCAGACCCGCGTTTCGGGCGTGCCTGCAGGGGAGGGGGCCGGCGTCGCGGACGGCCCCCGATTGATCACGGTGCCGGGTTCAGCGGGCCCGACGGACTTCCTCCAGGGAGGCCTGTGCTGCTTCGACCACATGATCGGCGGTGATGCCCAGGTCGCGCATGTTCTCGTCGCCGCTGCCCTGCAGGCCGAACTGCTCGATGGAGACGGGCTTGCCATAGCTGCCCAGGTACTTGTACCAGGGCGTGGCCAGTCCGGCCTCGACGGAGACGCGGGCCTTGACGGAGGCGGGCAGAACGGCTTCCTTGTACTCGTCGTCCTGCTCCTCGAACCACTCCATCGAGGGCACGGAGATGACGCGGGCCTTGACGCCCTGCTCAGCCAGGGTCTTGGAGGCTGCCACAGCGTGCTGCACCTCGGAGCCGGTGGCCATGATGAGCACATCCGGCTGACCCTCGGTGTCGACCAGCACGTAGGCGCCCTTGCGCACACCCTCGCGGGCCTTGGCCTTGGTCTCCTCCAGGGTGGGCACGCCCTGCCTGGTCAGGATCATGGCCGTGGGGTGGGTGTTGTCCTTCTCGAAGAAGGCGCGGTAGGCCTCAGCGGTCTCGTACTGATCGGCGGGGCGCACAACCTCCATCTGGGGGATGGCGCGCACGGCGGTCAGGTGCTCGATGGGCTGGTGGGTGGGGCCATCCTCGCCCAGGGCCACGGAATCGTGGGTCCACACATACAGGTTGGGGATGTCCATCAGGGCGGCCAGGCGCACCGAGGGGCGCTCATAGTCGCTGAACTGGAAGAAGGTCCCGTTGTAGGGCCTGGTGTCCGAACCCTGCAGGATGCCGTTGGTGATGGCGCCCATGCCGAACTCGCGCACGCCGAAGTGCAGCTGGCGGCCGTACTTGCTGGTCTTGGGCCACTGGACGGTCTTGTCGGCCTCGGGGGCGAAGGAGACGGCACCGTTGATGTTGGTGTTGTTGGAGCCGCCCAAATCGGCGGATCCGCCCCAGAGCTCGGGCATGATGGGGGCCAGGGCGTTGATGACTGCACCTGAAGCCTTGCGGGTGGCCACCTTGGAGCCGGGCTCGAAGCCAGCCTCCAAGTCGTCCAGGGCCTTATCGAAGCCCTCGGGCAGCTTGCCGGCATGGATGCGGTCGTAGAGGGCAGCCTTGTCGGGGTTGGCCTTGCGCCAGGCCTGGTACTTCTCGTCCCAGTCCTTGTGGGCGGCCAGGCCGCGCTGGGCGACCTCGCGGGCGTGGGCCAGGGCCTCCTCGTCGATCTGGAAGCTCTGCTCAGGGTCGTAGCCCAGGGTCTTCTTCAGGCCGGCGACGGCCTCGGCGCCCAGGGCTGAGCCGTGGGCTGAAGGATCGTTGGTCTTGCCGGGGGTGGGCCAGGCCATCAGGGTGTCCACCTTAATGAACTTGGGCCGGTCGGTGACCTGCTCGGCCTTCTCCAGGACGGCAGCCAGGCCCTCGACGTCCTCCTTGTAGGAGCCGTCGGGCTGGATGAAGCTGAACTCGTCGGTGTACCAGCCGTAGGCCTGGTAGCGCTTGAGGATGTCCTCGCCCAGGGCGATGCGGGTGTCGCCCTCGATCTGGATGTGGTTGGCATCGAAGATGACGGTCAGGTTGCCCAGGCGCTGGTCGCCGGCCAGGGAGCTGGCCTCGGAGGAGACGCCCTCCTCGACGTCGCCCTCGCCGCAGATGACCCAGACCTTATGGTCGAAGGGGGACTGCCCCTCGGGTGCGTCCGGATCCAGCAGACCGCGCTCGTAGCGCTGACCATAGGCGAAGCCCACGGCCGAGGCCAGACCCTGGCCCAGTGGGCCGGTGGTCATCTCGATGCCGGGGGTCAGGCCGTACTCGGGGTGGCCGGGGGTCCTGGTGCCGGCGGTGCGGAAGCGCTTCAGATCGTCCAGGGTCAGTCCGTACCCGGAGAAGTAGAGCTGCACGTACTGGGTCAGCGAGGCGTGGCCGCCGGAGAGAATGAACCGATCACGCCCAACCCAGTCGGGGTCGTTGGGGTCGTGACGGATGAAGTGCTGGTAGAGCGCGTAAGCGATGGGCGCCAGCGAAATAGGGGAGCCGGGGTGGCCGCTTCCGGCCTTCTCGACCGCGTCGGCCGAGAGGACCTTGGCCATCTTGACAGCCCGCTCATCGAGTTCGGACCATGTGAAATCTGCCATATGGTGCTGCTTTCCTTCCAATCTAGAGGTCTTCATGTTCGACTTGTGTCGAAAATGTTCGATTACCTTCACAATGCGTTTCCATCGTATCGGTTTGAGACGACACAATTCGGCTCTTCGCACGACGTTTTGGCACTCTCATGGCCCGAGTGCTAATAATGAAACCATGACGGAAGGAGCGACATTGCCTAATACCAGACGCATGCTGGTGCTGCGCGCGGTCGTCGAGGACTATATTCGTTCTCGCGAGCCGGTAGGGTCAGGTTCGCTCACCAGAAATCATCAGCTTGGAGTCAGCTCCGCCACCGTGCGCAACGACATGGCGGCCCTTGAGAGCGAGGGCTACCTGGTCCAGCCCCACACCTCGGCCGGCCGCATCCCCACCCAGAAGGGCTACCGTTACTTCGTCGACAGGCTGGCCACCATCGTGCCCCTGTCCGCCGCCCAGCGCCGTGGGATCAACGCCTTCCTGTCCGGGTCGGTCAATCTGGAGGACACCCTGCAGCACGCCGCCCGGCTTCTGGCTCAGATCACCGGGCAGATCGCCGTAGTGGCCTCGCCCTCCCTGGCCAGCTCGAACCTGCGCCGGGCCGAGCTTATAGGACTGAGCCGGGGGACCGTACTTATGGTGGTCATCACCGACACCGGCCGGGTGGTCCAGCGCACCCTGCACGGGCCCCTGCAGGAGGACCCGAACGCCCTGGCGGACCTGTCCGACAAGATCAACCGACAGTGCCAGGACCTGCCCCTGGACCGCGCCGCCGACCGCTGCCGCATGCTGGCCGATTCCCTCACCGAGGGCCGAGACAAGTCCATGCTGCGCCTGGTGGCCACGGTCTTCGACGAGATGGCCACCCGGGAACAGACCAGCGGCCTCTACATGGCCGGCACCTCCCAGCTGACCCACAGCCAGGCCGTCTCCCTGGGGGATCTGGGCTCGCTGCTGGACGCCCTGGAGGAACAGGTGGTGCTCATGCGGCTCATGCGGGCCCAGAGCGAGCTCTCGCGCGAGAGCAACGGAGTCAGCGTGGCCATCGGCACCGAGACCCGGACCCCGGAGCTGGCCCACGCCTCGGTGGTGACCAGCGGATACGGGCATGCCCGGTCCAGGCAGACCGACGGCTCCGAAGCGGACGAGCCCGTGGCCTTCGTGGGTTCCATCGGCCCGACCCATATGGACTATCCGGCGACCATGAGCGCGGTTCGTGCCGTGGCCTCCTATCTGACCGGTTTCCTGGCCGGCGACGGGGAGCCGTGACCGTCAGGGCAGCAGCATAAGTCATAGGTATCGTGGGCCCATGCAACTATGGGTCGAGAGGGCATCAAACGAAAAGGATGATCGGTGGCAGATTACTACGAGGTTTTGGGAGTCGAGCGCGGCGCGAGCGATCAGGACATCAAGCGCGCCTATCGCAAGATGAGCCGCAAGTACCACCCGGACATCGCCGGGCCTGAATACGAGGACAAGTTCAAGGAGGTCAATAGCGCCTACGAAGTGCTCTCCGACCCCGAGAAGCGGCGCATGTACGACGCGGGCGTGGACCCCAACGATCCCCAGGCCTCCCAGGGGGGCAGCCCCTTCGACATGGGAGACGTCTTCAACCAGTTCTTCGGCGGCGGCTTCGGAGGCACCACCCAGGGGCCCATTCCGCGCACCCAGCCGGGCCGGGACGCCCTGGCCCAGGTCTCCGTGGACATGAAGACAGCCATCTTCGGCGGCGTGGTACGCGCCCCCATCAGCACCTACGGCCTCTGCCAGGAGTGCGGCGGCTCGGGGGCCCAGAAGGGGACCTCCCCGGTGACCTGCCCGGTCTGCAACGGCAAGGGCTATGCCCAGAAAGTGGTGCGGACCCTGCTGGGTCAGATGATGAGCCAGGCACCCTGCGAGCGGTGCGAGGGCCACGGCACCATCATCGAGCACCCCTGCCCGGTCTGCAACGGCCACGGCCGTGTGCCTACCCGGCGCGAGGTGGGCGTCAACGTGCCCGCAGGCGTGGCTGACGGCTCCCGGCTGCGGCTGGCCTCCCAGGGCGAGGTGGGCGAGGGCGGCGGTGCCGCAGGCGACCTGTATGTGGACATCACCATCAAGCCCGACAAGCACTACACCCGCAGCGGGCAGGACCTGCACTGCTGGATCGCCGTGCCCATGACCTGGGCCGTGCTGGGCCACCAGGTCGACTTGGAGACCTTCGACGGCCAGCGCCAGGTGGATATCCCCGCCGGCTGCCAGCCTGACCAGGAGATCACCATCAAGGGCCTGGGCGTCACCAGACTGGGCAACCGGGAGGAGCGCGGCGACATCATCGTCCACGTGCTGGTCCAGATCCCCACCAAGCTGGACGACGATCAGCGCCGCCTGATTGAAGACTTCGCCAACAGCCACGACTCAGAGGCCAAGCAGGTCCCGCAGAGCGCCAAGCCTGCCGGAGTCGGGGGCCGCAAGGGGATCTTCGGCAAGCTCAAGGACATCTTCAGCTGAGGCGGCTGAGTCAGCCCAGCAGCGACCGGCACATGGACCGGTACTCGCTCACATAGCCGCCGCCGAAGAAGGCGCAGTGCCCGGCGATGGCGTAGAGCTGCCAGAGCGTGGTCCGGTTCTGGTAGCCGGCCGCCAGCGGGTGCACGCTCTGGTAGCCGTCCAGAATCTGCCCCAGGTAGGGGATGCCGAACAGCTGCAGCATGGCCAGGTCCTCCTCGCGGTGGCCGCCGTGGGCCGCAGGGTCGATCAGGACGGCCTGGGTGTTCCCGTCGTTCCTGGTCCACATGACGTTCCCGCTCCAGAGGTCCCCGTGGACCCGGGCGGGCTTGTCATTGGCGGCAGCGCCCAGCAGCTCCGGCAGAGCCTGGATCACCTCTTCGGTCATCTTCATGTCATCGCGGTTCAGGGCGCGCCGATCCATGGCCATGCCCACCATGGGCTCCAGCCGCCCCTTGGCCCAGTAGGTGGCCGGGTCGTCCCAGGCACCCACGTCCATGGGCAGCGGATCCTGCAGGGGTCCGAAGTAGCAGGTGCCCGTGTAGCCCTCGGGCGCGGAACCGAAGTGGTCGGCCCCGGCATCATGCATATGGGCCAGCTGAGCGCCGAAGCGGTAGGCCGCGCCGGGCGTGGGGGAGGCGGAGGTCACCTCCTCGATGTCCAGGTAGTCCGGGCCCCAGTCGTAGACGTCCACCACCCGGGGACCGCCCTGCGCCTGGGCCTGGCCCAGCCATTGCAGCCCGCGCCCCTCGCACTCGAAGAATCCCGCCGGGGCCCCGCCCCTGGATTTTCTGTAGGTCTTGGCCATGATGATCCACACCCCTATTCGTCGAGTCGTCGATTCCGACAAGACCCATTGTGGGCATTCTGCGAGACATGCCCGGCCCTTGGCTCTGCCTGCCCTGCGCGGTGGCTATGCTTGCCATTGTTGTCCGACATAGCAAGAGGGGTCCATGAATTTCTTCGAAGCCATTCTGTTCGGCCTGGTGCAGGCCCTGACGGAGTATTTCCCCGTCTCATCCAGCGCCCATATCCGCATCGTGGGCGGCCTGCTGGGCCAGGACCCGGGCGCGGCCTTCACAGCCATCATCCAATTCGGTACCGAGCTGGCGGTCCTGCTCTACTTCCGGCATGACATTGCCCGCATACTGACCCACTGGTTCCGCTGCCTGGCCGGCAAGGACGGCTCCTCCTGGCGTGAGCGGATGGGCTCCAAGGACCATGACGCGGCCCTGGGCTGGTACATCATTCTGGGCACCCTGCCCATCGTGGTGGCGGGCCTGCTCTTCCAGAAGATCATCGAGACCAAGCTGCGCAACCTCTGGATCACCGTGGTGGTGCTGATCGTCTTCGGCCTGCTGCTGGACTACTTCGACCGCCACGGCCGCCAGAACAAGGAGATCCGCCAGATGAGCGCCCGCGACGCCCTGCTCTTCGGCATCGGGCAGATGCTGGCCCTGATCCCCGGGGTCTCCCGCTCGGGTGGCACCATGACCTTCGGCCGCGCCCTGGGCTACACCCGCGAGTCCGCCACCCGGGTCAGCTTCCTCATGGCCATCCCCGCCGTCTTCGGCGCCGGCATCCTCGAGACGGTAAAATCCTTGAAGAACATCAACGCGGACGCCGCCTTCCCCGGCTGGGGGGCCACCATCTGCGCCACCGTGGTCAGCTTCCTGCTGGGATACATCGTCATCATCGCCTTTTTGAAGATTGTCTCGCGCTTCTCCTACCGGGGATTCGTCATCTACCGGATCGGCCTGGCCATCTTCGTGGCCATCATGCTCATGGTCGGCGCCCTGCCCGCAGTAGGCGGCGTAGCGGCCAGCTGAGCCTTAGTGAACTGCCGGGGGATTCGACGCTCGGATGGCTGCGTGATAGGATTTGCTCATGCGCTGCCCATGGTTGCGGGGGACTGGGTCAGCCAAGCGTTTGAATCCTTTGGGGAGGTTTGTTGTGGTTTCGTCGTCGACGTCTGCCGATTCTCGTACGCATAGGTTTGGCCTGCGGTCGCTCATGTCAGCAATGGTGCTGATACCCCTGCTGCTGACCGGCATGGCCACCGGCACCGTCTTCGCCTCCAGCTCAGATGTCAACGGGGGGGGGGGGTCGTTATACCGCTCAGGTAGATAACGGTTCCCTGAGCGATCTACAACCGACCAGTCTGCCTTCCCCCTCGCCGCTGAAGGCGTCGTCTGCTTCTTCTCCTGTTCAAACCCCGACAGGATCTTCCCAATCCCTTGGAATCTCGCCATCCAGCTCTTATTCACCTACTGGGACCCAGTCTGCTGCTGATTCTCATACTGTGGTGTTCGACCCTGCCGATGGAAGCAAAGCGGAAGGTGTAACTGTGCCGGATGGCGCTTTGGCTTCGCCTCCTGCCGATAATCCGAAGCGCGACGGCTACCGTTTCGACGGCTGGTCCGAGCATGACGCGATGATGGATTTCCGCACCCCGATCACCAAGGACATCACCTTGAAGGCCAAGTGGACCCCGGTGACTGATTGGGCGCTCAGCCCCGACCATGGTCCGACTTCCGGCGGCACCAGCATCACCATCACACCCCCGAGTGCAGACTCACCATCGTTCAGCGCATTGGAAGCCCATGACGACAAGCTGATCGGCGTGACCGGCGATGGCCGCCTGTACATCTGGACATCAAACGCTGAAATGCCTGTTCAGGTGCCATCGCCGCAGGGCGAACCCGGTGACGTGCGATTCGTGACTGGAATAGTTGGCCATAACGGCTTTGCAGCCTTGAGCAGGGACCACCGCATCTACACCTGGAGCAAAGGTGGGGATACGCCTGCCTTGCTTGACGCAGATTCCACGACGTACACCAGCATTGACATGGCTGCCGACCACCTCGTAGCAGTGAATCAGGATGGTCGTATACGCACATGGAGCATCAAGGGGGAGATGACAGGAAAGGCCATAAGCCTGCCCAAGCAGGCTTCAGCAATCAAGGTGGCTGGCAATGCTGATCGCCTGCTCGCCATGGACAGCAAGGGCAAAATCTGGGCTTGGAAGCCGGATGCCGTTGATACCGCTCAGATCCAACACGTCAAGATTGCTCACCGAATTGTTCAGATATCAGCCACGGATCATGGCTTTGTGCTTCTGGACTCAACCGGCCAGACCAGTTATCTGAACAACGGACAAACCCAGCCAGAATTGCTGATTATGCCCGACCATTCTGCCGTCGCAGCAATAAGCAGTGACGCTACACAAGCAGCGTTGGTTGATTCCAATGGTCTTGTCTGGGTCTGGAAGCCCGGCGAAGCCCCCAAGCGCGCGGACGACGGGAGCCAGCAGTACGTGCGGGCTGCAAGCATCGGCGGCGGGATCGCCGCCATCAGCAGGCAGGGCGGCCTACACCAGTGGAGCCTGGACAAGCAGGGCCAGCCCGGCAAGTCAGCCAGAATCTACACCACGCAGGCGTCCATCCTGGAATCAGCCAGCCTGGACGGCCAGCCGCTCAGCCTCACTGCGAAGAACAATGCCTGGCGGGCGGTCATGCCCGCCCGCCAGCCGGGACAGGCCGCTATCCTCATCACTGGCAGGCAGGACGGCAAGCCGTTCACCAGGAGCCTAAGGTACACGGTCGGCCAGCCGCTGGCACGGGCTGCGGAGCCAGGATCCGCGTTCACGGCCCGCTTCGACACAGGCGGCGGAAGCCCCACACCAGCAGACCAGCATGTCTCCGCCCCGTACAGGAGGGTGAAGCGCCCCTCCCCCGACCCGGCGCGCGATGGCTTCCTGTTCGACGGGTGGTTCACCGGGGATGTCGCCTACGATTTCAGCAGGCCCGTCGGCAAGGACCTGACCCTGACCGCCCACTGGACGCCCGCAGGCAGGAACACCAAGTGGAGCATCAGCCCCGACAAGGGCAGCCAGCTGGGCAGGGAATCCACGACCATCACCCCGCCCGACAGCGCCAGCCGGGGCATCAGATTCAGCCAAATCAGCGGATCAGAAAATGAGGACGGTGGTTTTTCATTGGCTGTGGGCAGCGACGGGAATGCCTACGCCTGGGGATACAACAACAACAGCCAGCTCGGCGACGGAACTACAAGCACCAGACAGACCACGCCGGTCATGGTGGGGAAACCTGCAGGCGCGCCTGCGAATTTCACCTACGTGCAGGTCAGCGCCGGATACGATCATTCGCTGGCCCTGGGCAGCGACGGGAACGCCTACGCCTGGGGATACAACGACTATGGCCAGCTCGGCGACGGGACGAGCACCGACAAGAATACGCCGGTCAGGGTGAAGACGCCTGACCGCAAGGCGTACCCGGACCTGCCTGCGGATTTCACCTACCTGCAGGTCAGCGCCGGAAACTGGTATTCCCTGGCTCTAGGTAGCGACGGCAACGTTTACGCCTGGGGATACAACGGCTATGGCCGGCTCGGCGACGGGACGAGCACCGACAAGAATGCGCCGGTCAGGGTGAAGACGCCTGACCGCAAGGCGTACCCGGACCTGCCTGCGGATTTCACCTACCTGCAGGTCAGCGCCGGAGCTTCTCATTCCCTGGCCGTGGGTAGCGACGGCAACGTTTACGCCTGGGGATACAACGGCTATGGCCGGCTCGGCGACGGAACGAGCACCGACAAGAATGCGCCGGTCAGGGTGAAGACGCCCGACCGGAAGACGTACCCGGACCTGCCTGCGGATTTCACCTACCTGCAGGTCAGCGCCGGAGCTTCTCATTCCCTGGCCGTGGGTAGCGACGGGAACGCCTGGGCATGGGGATGGAACGGCGGTGGCCAGCTCGGCGACGGGACAGGCAACAGCCGGAATGCGCCGGTCAGGGTGAAGACGCCCGACCGCAACACGTACCCGGATCTGCCAGCGGACTTCACCTACGTGCAGGTCAGCGCCGGAGGCGATCATTCCCTGGCCGTGGGCGGCGACGGGTACGCCTGGGCATGGGGATGCAATTTGTATGGCAACCTCGGCAACAGCAGCGGCAGCTCATCTGTTGTTCCTGTTCGCGTGCGCGACCCAAGCAGCCCCACCGACAAGAGCAAAGGACTGCAAGCCGCACAGGTCAGCGGCGGATACCATGATTCGCTGGCCGTGGGCAGCGACGGCAACGCCTACGCCTGGGGATACAACAACTATGGCCAGCTCGGCGACGGCACTACCAGCCGCAAGTCGGCTCCTGTGCCGGTGTCGTTCAACCTGCAGCTGGTGATCACCGGCATCAGGTTCGACCAGACCGCCGCATCAGGGCTGACGCGCGGCGACGGCAGCAGCGTCACCGTGACTACGCCCGCGCACCAGCCGGGCCCGGTCACCGTCAGCGTGGACTACACGCTGGGCGGCACACCCCAAACGCCCGACACCTCCCTTCGATACACGTACCTGCCTGCAGGCGTACTCCCCAAGGCCGGCGGGGAAGGCATCCTGCTCGCCCTCACTACGGGCATGACCGGCATGGGCGGGGTCCTGGCATCCCGCCGCCACCGCAGGGAACAACACCGACTGCTACATGCTTCGCACGAGTAAGAGCGGCCGGGCGGCGTATCAATCCCCCCGCCCCCGGCCCTACATAGGGGGAGCAGGGAGGAACGTGCCACTTTAGGCTCAAACCCCAAGAGAGCCGACACTTCCCTCCCGCGCCCCCACCACACTTCCGCAGGCAACAGCCGAGGACAGGCATGCACGCCCCCACCCCCGCCTGGAAGAGGAGGAAACAACGGCCAGGCCGCTGTTTACCCATTCAGACATGTGTCGTATCAACCTATTCAACTTCTTTGGCAAAGTCGTCTTCAAATCCAGCCGATCCCAAAATACGTGACCAGACTCACATTGTTCATGCACTTTGTCCTAGGCGCGCTACAGGTACTTATCCTCAGCTTCTGAATCACTCGGTTCCCCTTGATTACCAGGTGTCCGCTCTCATCCTGTCCTGCAGGATAGGTGGGAAGCGGCTTCGCTACAACGCTGCGTCCGTTACGACTGGCCGGGTTTGCGAAAAGCAAGATTCAGCCGCTTTCGTGCGCTACCATGAAAACTCCTTCGGTACTTCGGCTCTCCTGCGGCCTCGATAGGCCGTATGCAACGGACAGAAGTGCGCAAAAGAAGGTCTAATATACGGGAGTAGAGGAGGCCGATTGGCTGGTATGGAGGTGATGGACCATATCACGCCATCCAATGCCTTTCGCTTCCCGCAGCACCAACCGGTGGCTACAAGCCGCCCTGTTAGGATGTTGAGGATCAGCCATGCATTTCACAGTAGACAACCTTGAAGAGGTATTTCCCCTGGCAGAATTCATAGCCGATTCCTTCGGTCCCATGGCCGAGATTGTGGTGCATGACATCACCCGCCCGGAGAATTCCATCGTCTTCATCCGCAACGGCCAGCTCTCCGGACGCTCACTGGGCGACGGGATTACGGACCAGACGCTCCAGCTGGCCATACGGGCCGACCAGGACGGGGCCGACTTCGTCTCCGATTACCGTGGGCGCCGCCTGAACAAGCATGAGTTCCGCGTCTCCTCCTACCTGATCCGCAACCGGGAGCAGACCGTCATTGGCCTGCTCTGCATCAGCATCAACATCACCGAGCTGCAGCAGGCGGCGCATGTGCTGCAGACCCTGTCCTCGATCGATTCCAACGATGTGCAGATCTCAACCGAGACCTCCCGCCGCCACGTGAGCGAGGAGCCTGCCGAGAACATCCGCAGGATCACCAGGGATGAGGTCCGCCAGTTCAACATCCCCATGGACAAGCTGACCAAGCAGGACAGGCTGGACATCATCCGCAACATCAAGGACCGGGGCATCTTCCTCATCAAGGGCGCGGTAGGCATCGTCGCCCCCGAGCTCAAGATTTCGATCCCCACCCTCTACCGGTACCTGCAGGCCCTCAAATAGGGCCTAAAAAGTAAAACCTCCGGCGGCAGGAGAGGGGGGTATATTTCTGTGCCGCCGGAGGAGCTTTACAGCACGGCCGCCGCCACTGGCGACAACCGGGACGTGGCCACACAGACAGACCACGCAAGTATGACATAGGTAAAACAGGGAGCCCACAGTTTCCTCAAGCTGTGATGCATTGCAGAATCAGCCAGGCTAGTAACGTGCCCTCATTGGCCTAGGCCTTTCTTCATACTATCACCTCTTCAAGGATGCATCAGGTACTCCCGTTTCTGGCAGGTCCCCCGACCTGTTGCTAAGAGCAAATTATCACAAGGTCCCGGACATGCTCAACACTCCGTTCGCCATCCGCCATGACAACCGGCATTGCAGGGGCGGTTTGTGCATAATTCAGCGGAGTCGGCTGCCTAAAGCAAGCCCGAAAAATAAATCTCGGCTGGTCTGCTAACAATAATTTATTACCTGAATTTCCGATGAAGGAATCATTAGCCAGGAATCATTAGCCAGGAATCATTGGGGATTCGATCACTGACAATTCAGAAGGTTTATAAACTGCCGATTGCTGACTGAGAACTGTTAGTGGATGGAGAATAGGGGAGAGGGGAAAATCCAGGTGGGCGATGCAGGAATCGAACCTGCGACCCCTTCGGTGTGAACGAAGTGCGCTAGCCGCTGCGCCAATCGCCCGGATTGGGAAAGACCACCGAAGTGATCCTCGTGGGCGATACTGGATTCGAACCAGTGACCCCTTCCGTGTCAGGGAAGTGCGCTACCTCTGCGCCAACCGCCCGGGTCATTCTCGTTTCGAGAGAGAGGTGGGTACGAGAGTCGAACTCGTCTATACGGCTTTGCAGGCCGCTGCCTAACCGCTTGGCTAACCCACCGTATTGGTTAAACTGCTCGAAACCTCGAGCGGGCAACGGGACTCGGACCCGCGGTCTCGACCTTGGCAAGGTCGCGCTTTACCAACTAAGCTATGCCCGCACTTTCAACCTTCACCGTGGTGGTGACTGCCGAAGCACGTTGCACTACTGTAGCGTAGACCTCCGCACTTGGCAAAAAGCGCGTGTCGCCGCGTCATAGAGCCACCCTCCGCTGATGGCAAAGCCGCGCAATACAAGGCTTCCTACCGGTAGGGTGAGAGGTATGAGTGAAGAAGCCAGGCAGCACTGCACCATGGTGGCCGCCTTCGATGGCTGGAACGATGCGTGCTCAGCCTCGACCAACGTCATCCGCCACCTGTTGAACGTCTACGAGTCCCACGAGATCGGCAGCATTCCGGGCGACGGGTTCTATGACTACCAGATGTCACGGCCCATGCTCTGCCACGTGCAGGGTCGGCGGCGGATCATCTGGCCCTCCGCCAAGATCTACCGGGTGCGGATTGATGACACCCACACCCTCCTGCTGGAGATGGGCCCGGAGCCCAACTACCACTGGAGCGACTTCTGCCGGCGCAGCATCCACTGGGCCGAAGACGACGAGGCCGAGGCCATCATCACCCTGGGCGCCATGTTCGCCGACTGCCCCCACACCAGGCCCCTGCCCATCGACGACCTGGCCGGCGACCAGCCCAAGACCGACACCGACGGCCACTCCGGCCCCATAGGCATCCCCACCGTTCTGGACGCCCTGGCCACCCAGGACGGCTACAGCACCGAGTCCATCTGGGTCTCCGTGCCCCAGTACCTGGGCAGCGACGAGTGCGCCCAGGGCACCCTGCAGCTGCTGCAAAGGCTCTCGGCCATGCTTGGCGTCCACCTTGACGAGGGGGAGCTGCCACGCAAGGCCGCCGAGTGGAAGGCCCAGGCCGGCATGCTCCTGCGCTGCAACGACGACCTGGCCAACTACGTCCACCGTCTGGAGATGGATGTCGACCAGGCCCAGGTGGACGAGCCGGCCGCCGAAGAGCTGGTCCGGGAAGCCGAGGATTACCTGCGCTCCATGGGCAACAAAGGCCCCTCCTTGTCTGAGTGACGACCTAGGCTGTGGCTCGATAACCATGTCCAGCCTGCACCCTGTAACGCGGGCTCCGATAGCAAGGACGGCATTCATGACACAGTCGAGCATCTCCATCATCGTCAAGGGCGAACGGAAGGAGGTGGCGGCGGATCAGACTGGCGTCCAGCTTTTTGCTGACGACAAGGACATCATCGCCGTCAACCTCAACGGGCAGCCACGCGACCTCTACACACCCTTGCACGAGGGCGACAAGGTCGAGCCCATCACCCTGGAGAGCGACCAGGGGCTGGCCATCATGCGACACTCGGCCACCCACGTCATGGCCCAGGCCGTCCAGGAGATCCGCCCGGACGCCAAGCTGGGCATCGGCCCGGTCATCAAAGACGGCTTCTACTACGACTTCGACGTGGACAAGCCCTTCACCCCCGACGACCTCAAGCAGATCGAACAGCGGATGAAGCGGATCATCAAGTCCTCCCAGAGCTTCCGCCGGCGCGTGGTCACCGAGGAGGAGGCCCGCAAGGAGGAGGCCGACCAGCCTTACAAGCTGGAGCTGATCGGGGCCAAGGAGGCCGAGATCAACAGCGAGGAGGCCACCGAGGTGGCCACCGGCGGCGAGCTGACCATGTATGACAACCTGGATCGCGAGGGCAACACGGTCTGGAAGGACCTCTGCCGGGGCCCCCACCTGCCCAACACCCGCTACATCCGCAGCTTCAAGCTCATGCGCACGGCCGCCGCCTACTGGCGCGGGGACGAGAAGAACCCCATGCTCCAGCGCATCTACGGCACCGCCTGGGCCAACAAGGACGACATGAAGGCCTACACCGCCCGTCTGGAGGAGGCCGCCCGCCGCGACCACCGCAAGCTGGGCGCCGAGATGGACCTCTTCTCCTTCCCGGACGAGATCGGGCCCGGCCTGCCCGTCTTCCACCCCAAGGGCGCGGCCGTCATCAACGCCATGGAGGACTACTCCCGTGAAATGCACCGGCGCAACGGCTACTCCTTCGTGCAGACCCCGCACATCACCAAGGGCCACCTCTACGAGATCTCGGGCCATCTGCAGTGGTACAAGGACGGCATGTACCCGCCCATGCACCTGGACGAGGAGAAGGACGCCAACGGCAAGGTCACCCGCCAGGGCTTCGACTACTACCTGAAGCCCATGAACTGCCCCATGCACAACCTGATCTTCAAGTCCCGCCAGCGCTCCTACAAGGAGCTGCCCCTGCGGCTGTTCGAGTTCGGCACCGTCTACCGCTACGAGAAGTCCGGCGAGGTCCACGGCCTGACCCGCGTGCGCGGCCTGACCCAGGACGACTCCCACATCTACTGCACCCGGGACCAGATGAAGGGGGAGCTGACCAACCTGCTCCAGTTCGTGCTCAAGGTGTTGAAGGACTTCGGCCTCAACGACTTCTACCTGGAGCTGTCCACCAAGGATCCTAACAAGTTCGTCGGCTCCGACGAGGTCTGGGAGGAGGCCACCGACACCCTGGCCGAGGTGGCCAAGGACTCCGGGCTGGAGCTGGTCGACGACCCCGAGGGCGCCGCCTTCTACGGGCCCAAGATCTCCGTGCAGGCCCGGGACGCCATCGGGCGCACCTGGCAGGTCTCCACCATTCAGCTGGACTTCAACCTGCCCGAGCGCTTCCAGCTGGAGTACATCGCCGCCGACGGCTCCCACCAGCGGCCGGTCATGATCCACCGGGCCCTCTTCGGCTCCATCGAGCGCTTCTTCGCCATCCTGCTGGAGCACTACGCCGGCGCCTTCCCGGCCTGGCTGGCCCCGGTCCAGGTGCAGGCCGTGCCCGTTGCCGACGAGTTCGCCCCCCACCTGGAGCACCTGCTGGACCAGCTGCGCGATGACATGGTCCGCTGCGAGATCGACCGCTCCGACGACCGCTTCGGCAAGAAGATCCGCAACGCGGCCAAGTCCAAGGCCCCCTTCATCCTGATCGCCGGCGAGGAGGACGTCTCCAAGAACGCGGTCTCCTTCCGCTTCCGCGACGGCAGCCAGCTCAACGGGGTGCCCGTGGAGCAGGCCCGCGCCTGGATCAACGAGGCCATCAAGGTCCGCGCCCAGATCAACTCGGCGGACGACTTCCGAGCGAACACCTCCTGCAGTCAGGACTGACCAATGTTCGAGCATCTACGACGCCCCTGGAAGCGCATCATCGCCCCCATCGCCCGCGGCCTGGTTCGTCTGGGCGTGAGCGCCAACGGTGTCACCATCAGCGGAGCCGTAGGCACCACCCTGGTCGCCATCGCGACCGGGTTCACCGGCTGGCTTTTGCCCGGGGCCATCGTCCTGGCCATCCTGGTGGCCTTCGACTCCCTGGATGGGTCCGTGGCCGCGCTGACCGGCGGTGGCACCCAGTTCGGGGGCTTCCTGGACTCCACCCTTGACCGGATAGCCGACTGGGCCGTCCTGGCCGGGGTCATCATCTACCTGCGCCGCCATGAGCTGGCCTGGGTGGCCGATGGCAGCCACCAGGGTCCCGACATCTGGGCCCAGGTGGGCATGGCTGCAGCCCTCTTCGCCATCATGACCTCCTTCGTCACCTCCTACGCCCGGGCCCGGGCCGAGGCCGAGGGCTTCGAGGCTAAGAACGGCATCGCCACCAGGTCGGACCGGCTGGTCATCATCCTGGTGGGCATGGCCCTGACCGGTGCCGGGCTGCCCTTGGCTGTGCTCAGCTGCTTCCTGATCCTGCTGGCCCTGCTGGGCATCGTCACCGTCTGGCAGCGGATCAGCCACGTCGCCAAGGACATGGGCCGCAACCCGCAGCCCGCCAATCCCAACAACGAGTGAGCCTATGCCGGACCGACTGCTCATTTTTCTGGCGCAGCACGCGCGTCTGGTGCCCGAGGGGCTGCTGCGCGGCCTCTTCCTGGCGGCGGCCGACCTGTGTTGGCTATTCCGGATAGGCGGCGTCAGACAGCTGGAGCGCAACCTGGCCCATGTCATGCCGGAGGCCGACCGTCGCAGCCTGCGGCGCACCTCACGCCAGGGCATGCGCTCCTACTTCGTCTACTTCGTCGAGGCTCTGACCGTGGGCGCCCGCACCAAGGAGCAGCTGCTGGCGCGCATACACGGCGGCGGCAGCGCCTACCCGGATCCGGCCAGGACCGACATCGGCCTGCGCTCCCTGCCCATCGGCATGGGCCACCAGGGCAACTGGGACTACGCGGGCTTCTGGGCCTGCTCCACGGTCGGCCAGGTCACCACGGTGGCCGAGCGGCTGCGGGACCAGGGCATGCTGAACACCTTTGCGGACATCCGTCGCCGCCTGGGCATGAACATCCTGCTGACCGGCGAGCCGGACATCACCGGCCGTCTGACGACCCTGCTGCGGAAGCCTGACCAGGTGGTGCCCCTGCTGGCCGACCGCGACCTGAGCCGCCGAGGCGTCTTCGTCAAGGCCTTCGACTCCTGGATTCGCGTGGCCGCAGGTCCTGCCGTCATCGCCTTGGATGCCCGTCTGCCCCTGTATACCGTGAACATGCACAGGGAAAAGCTGACGGGGGAGCGCCGCCGGCAGGCCAAGGCCCCCTACGGCTATGTCTGCCAGGTGGACGGGCCCATCGCCATCGAGCCCTACCTGGACATGCCCCGGGAGCAGGCCATCAACGACCTGACCCAGGCCTGGGTGGACCAGTGGGCCCAGGGCATTCGCGAGCATCCCGAGGACTGGCACATGCTCCAGCCGATTTTCCTCGAGGATCTGGATCTTTCCCGGATGCACGACCTACCGGACTTCATCCTGGCCCAGGCATCCGAGAACAAGGGAGGTGACGGGCTTGAAGGCACCCGAACAAAGGCCTGAGCGGGAGCCGGAGCGGGCCGCCATCAAGGCGCCTCTGCGGGTGGGGATCATCTCGCCCTACTCCTTCGAGACCCCGGGCGGCGTCCAACTGCACATCCGCGACTTCGCCAGGCATCTTATGGAGCGCGGCCACCAGGTGCAGGTTCTGGCCCCGGGCCGACGCACCCAGGACATGCCCCTCTGGGTGCAGACCACCGGCTCCTCCTTCTCCATTCCCTACAACGGATCCGTGGCCAACCTGAGCTACTTCGGCGTGGCCGGCCACAAGACCCGGCAGTGGGTCAGACAGGGCCACTTCGACATCCTGCACCTGCACGAGCCCGAGGTGCCCTCCCTGAGCCACAAGCCCCTGCGGCCGGGATTCATTCCCTGCCCCTATGTGGCCACCTTCCATGCGGCCTTCGATTCGACCCCGCTGGCCCTGAGGCTGACCAGACGCTACCTGCGCCGATACCTGGCCAACATCAGCCAGGCCATCTTCGTCAGCCCATCGGCCATGCAGAATGCCCAGAATCTGCTGGAGCCGGGCATACCCAGCCAGATCATCCCCAACGGCATCGAGACCAGAGCCCTGTGCAATGCCCGGCCGCGCCCGGAATGGCAGGGGAGCGAGCGGGAACCCACCATCGGATTCCTGGGCCGGATGAAGGAGGAGCGCAAGGGGTTCAGGATTCTGGCCCAGGCCGCACCCGCCATTCTTCGGCGCGTGCCCGGTGCCCGCTTCCTCTGTGCCGGTGACGGCCAAACGGAGGCGCGGGAGTTGCTCGAAGCCGTCGATCCCGGACTGGCCCGGCACTTCACCTTCCTGGGCCGGATCAGCGACGAGGACAAGGCCTCCTTCTACCACAGCCTGGGCCTGTATGTGGCCCCGCAGACCGGGGGAGAGAGCTTTGGCATCGTGCTGGTCGAAGCCATGGCGGCAGGCTGCCCGGTGGTGGCCTCGGACCTGCCAGCCTTCAAGGATGTCTCCCAGAACGGCCACAGCGCACGTCTGTTCGCCAATGAAGACCCCCAGGACTGCGCCAGGTCGGTCCTTGAACTGCTGGACGACCGACCCACGCGCCTGGAACTGGCCTCGTGCGGAATGCGCCGGGCCAGCGACTACGACTGGGAGCGGGTCACCGACCAGGTTCTGGATGTCTATGCCCGTGCCCTGGCGGCCCGCCCCGACCATCGCCGTGGCCTGCTGGGCAGGCTGGTGGGCCGCCGGGCTGGTTCTCCTTACGATGAAGCCCCCACGGAAGGGCCTGAAAACCCGTAAAATTGTCGAAGAGCGGAACTAGAATTCCATTCGTTTACGCATTCGTACCGTCAGGAGACATATGTCAGGGCATTCGAAGTGGGCGACCACCAAGCACAAGAAAGCAGCCATCGACGCCAAGCGTGGCAAGCTCTTCGCCAAGCTGATCAAGAACATCGAGATCGCTGCCCGCACCGGCGGCGGTGACCCCGACGGCAACCCCACCCTCTACGACGCCATCGTCAAGGCCAAGAAGTCCTCCGTGCCCGCAGACAACATCACCAGGGCCGTCAAGCGCGGCTCGGGCGAGGAGGCCGGAGCGGCCAACTACGAGAGCATCGTCTACGAGGGCTATGCTCCCGCCGGCGTGGGCATCATCATCGAATGCCTGACCGACAACCGCAACCGCGCGGCCGCCGAGGTCCGTTCCACCCTGACCAAGGGCGGCGGCTCCCTGGCCCAGAACGGGTCGGTCAGCTTCAACTTCGAGCGCAAGGGCCAGATCATCGTCCCCTCGGAGGGTCTGGACTACGATACGGTCTTCGAAAAGGCCGCCGAGGCCGGTGCCGAGGATGTGCAGGACAACGGCGAGAGCTACACCGTGCTGACTGCCCCCGGCGACATGGTCAACGTCCGCAAGGCCCTGCAGGATGCGGGCATGGACTACGACTCCGCCGACCTGGTCCTCAACCCCAAGAGCGAGGTCACCCTGGACCTGGACTCCGCCCGCAAGGTCTCCAAGCTGATCGACAACCTGGACGACCTGGACGATGTGCAGGAGATCTACAGCAACTGGACCGCCCCCGACGAGGTCATGGCCCAGTTGGACGACGAGTGACCCTATGATCGTTCTCGGCGTCGACCCGGGGCTCACCCGATGCGGCGTTGGCGTCATTGAAGCCGGTGCATCGCGCCGGCTTTCCTTTGTTCATGTGGACGTCGTGCGCTCGGACCCCGAACAGAGCCAGGACCTGCGGCTGCTGACCATCTACCAGGGGCTGACGGCCGCCCTGGACCGTTTCAGCCCCGACGTGGTTTCCATCGAGCGGGTCTTTGCCCAGTCCAACCACAACACCGTGTTGGGAACCGCCCAGGCGGCCGGGCTGGCCATGCTGGGGGCGGCGCAGCGTGGGATTCCCGTGGCCCTGCATACCCCTACCGAGGCCAAGATGGCCGTGACCGGCAACGGCCAGGCCGACAAGATCCAGGTGCAGCGGATGGTGGCCCGCATTCTCGGGCTCAACCAGCTGCCCAAGCCCGCCGATGCCGCCGATGCTCTTGCCCAGGCCATCTGCCATGCCCTACGGCCTGCCGGGGCCATCCAGGGCGGGGAACGCGAGGAGCATCTGACCCAGGCCCAACGCCAGTGGGCACAGGCCTCCGCCAAGTACGGCAAGCATCGGGGAGTCCAGCGAGACATGTAAGCTGATTCGAACAGACGTTCGGTTCCATCGAGGGGTGATCAAGTGCTGGCAATGCTGACCGGGCGGGTGGCCGCCATCGAAACGGGCTCCGCCGTCATCGATGTTTCGGGAGTGGGTTTCGAGGTGCGCATGCCCCAGTCGGACCTGGCCTCCATGCGGGCCGAGTCCACGGTCACCGTCTACACCGCCCTTTCCCTGACCCAGGACGCACTGACCCTCTACGGATTCCTCAGCCGCACCTCCAAATCCCTCTTCGCCCAGCTGCAGAAGGTCAGCGGCATCGGGCCCCGCGTGGCCCTTTCCATCCTCGCCACTCTGAACTCGGACCAGCTGGCCCAGGCCGTGGCCGACGGCGATGCTGCGGCCCTGTCCCGGGCGCCTGGCCTGGGCAAAAAGGGCGCTCAGAAGATCATCCTCGAACTCTCCGGCAAGCTGGATCTGGATGCCGGCACAGGCAGGCAGGGACCCGCCCAGACCGATGATGGCGCCCATCAGGTGGTGGAGGGGCTGATCTCCCTGGGTTGGATGCAACGTGATGCCGAGCAGGCCGTGGAGCAGACCTGCAGAGAGGGCGGCTACTCCCTGCCCCTTCAGTCGGCCGACATTCCCAAGGTCCTCAAGCAGGCCCTGACCCGGCTGGACAGGGGGCGCTGACCCATGGCTGACAAGCAGATGTCCACGGGGTACATCGACTCCCAGAATGGCGACGCCCAGGAGGAATCCCTGCGGATGGTCTCGGCCCGGCCCATCGAAGGCGAGCCGGTAAGCGACGAGGAGCTGCGGCCGGAAACCCTGGACGGATTCATCGGACAGCCCCGGCTCAAAGCCCAGCTGGGCCTCTTCCTGAAGGCCGCCAAAAAGCGGGATGTGGCCCCGGATCACATCCTTCTGGCAGGCCCTCCAGGCCTGGGCAAGACCACCCTGGCCATGATCGTCGCCCACGAGTTGGAGGTGCCCATCCGTGTCACCTCGGGGCCGGCTGTCCAGCATGCCGGCGACCTGGCCTCCATCCTGAGCTCCCTGGAGGCCGGCGAGGTGCTCTTCATCGACGAGATCCACCGCCTGCCCAGGGCCGCCGAAGAGCTGCTCTACATCGCCATGGAGGACTTCCGCGTGGATGTCATGGTGGGCAAGGGTCCCGGAGCATCCTCCATTCCGCTGACCCTGCCCAGGTTCACGGTCATCGGCGCCACCACCCGTGAAGGCATGCTGCCCTCGCCCCTGAGGGCCCGTTTCGGCTTCACCGCCCATCTGGACTTCTACCCGGAGGAGGAGCTGGAGAAGCTGGTCGAGCGGTCGGCCAAGGTCCTGGGCATCGTCTTGCAGGATGATGCCGCCCATCAGCTGGCCCTGCGCTCCCGAGGCACGCCCAGGATCGCCAACCGCCTGCTGCGCCGTGTGCGCGACTGGGCCATAGTCCACGATCTTGACCAGGTCGGCCCTGATGACGTCAAGCAGGCCCTGTCCCTCTACCAGATCGACTCCGAGGGGCTGGACCGTCTGGATCTGGCCGTCCTCAAGGCCATCGTCAACAGTTTCGACGGCGGACCCGTGGGCCTGAACAACCTGGCCGCCATGGTAGGCGAGGAGGCCGAGACCGTGGAGACGGTCTGTGAGCCCTACCTGGTGCGTGAGGGCTTCCTGGTACGCACCCCAAAGGGGCGTGTGGCCACCTCCAAGGCCTGGGAGCACCTGGGCCGCAAACCGCCCGAGGATGTCATGAAGCTGTTCTAGACTGGGGTCTTCGCAGCAATGCATATCGCCGTTTGATACCCGCCGAAACAAGGAGTGGAAACAGCCATGGGATCCATGATTTTCATGATCGTCATCATCGCCCTGATGATCGCCATGATGTGGGGAAGCTCCCGCAAGAGCAAGCAACAGCAGGCCGCCGTCCAGGACTTCCGCCAGTCCCTGCAGCCCGGTGACGAGGTAGCCACCACCACGGGCCTTCTGGGCAAGGTCGTCTCCGTTGACCTGGAGAAGGAACAGGTGGTCATCGACTCCGAGGGTTCGCAGTCACGCTGGCGCATCCAGGCCATTACCCAGCCGCCCATCGTCCCGGCCTACGTCCACGATGACGAGGTCGACGAAAACGGCAACCCCCTGCCCGAGGAGGCGGATGCCCCCGCCGAGGTCGCCGCCGCCGAAGACGATGACAATGCCGATGGCGAAGAAACCGCCGCTGACGATACCGCCACACAGAACTTTGCCGCCTCAGAGGGCAAGGATGATGCTGAATCCAAGTCGGACAAGGCCAAGGATGCGGAGAACTCCGAAGACTCCGCCGACTCGGATGCGTCCAAGGATTCCGACGAATCCAAAGAATCCGAGGCTTCGGATTCGACTTCTGCCAAGTCCTGAAACTTATACGCGCGCCACACCTTCCGTCGGGCTGACTCTGAACGGAAACGCGGCGCGCGTATGATGGCCCCGGCAACCACTTCCAAGGAGCAAAACAGAAAGAAGATCATGGCTCAATCGGACGATATCAAGGTTGGAGAACTTAAGCAGGTGGGCGATGATGACGCCGCTTATCTGATCTCATTGATCCGTACCATTCCGGACTTTCCCAAGAAGGGGATCCTTTTCAGGGACTTCATCCCGGCCATGTCGGATCCCAGGGGATTGGCCATCATCCTCGACGCCATGAAGCGCACCCTGCCCGTCAAGCCAGAGGACTTCGACCTGGTGGCCGGGCTTGAGGCACGCGGCTTTCTGATCGGCCCCCAGCTGGCCTGCGACCTTGGCAAGGGCTTCCTGCCCATGCGCAAGGCCGGCAAGCTCCCTGAGCCCACCTACAGCCAGGAATACGCCCTCGAATACGGCAACGCCCGAATCGAAATCGAGCAGGGCTCCCTGAGCCGCGGCCAGCGAGTCCTGATTGTCGACGACCTGATCGCCACCGGCGGTTCCGCACAGGCTGCTGCACATCTGGTGGAGCAGGCTGGAGGCCGGGTGGCTGGTTTCAGCTTCGTCATGGAACTCAACGGTCTGGACGGCCGCAAGGCCCTGGGCGACTACCCGGTCACCTGCCTGATGAACATGCCCGCCTGAGCTCGATTGGGGGACCTTCACCATGGATTTGTACGAATACCAGGCCAGGCAGCTGCTCGCCGAACATGGCATCTCCCAGCCAAGGGCCGTCTATGCCTCAACCGCAGAAGAGGCCGGTCAGGCAGCCGACGTCATCGGTTACCCCTGCATGATCAAGGGCCAGGCCACCATCGGCCACAGGGGACAGGCAGGAGCCGTCAAGCGAGCCGAGAATCACGATCAGGCCGTGGCTTTGGCCCAGGCCATCCTGCCCATGAACATCGGTGGCCATCCGGTCAGCGGGATTCTGGTCACGGAAGCCCGCAACATCCTGCACGAGTATTACCTGTCCATCTCGGTGGACCGCACCTCCCGGGACTACGATGTCCTGGCCACGGCCAGCGGCGGCACAGAGGTGGAGACCATCGCCCGTGAGCACCCCGAATCAGTCCGGCGCCTGCACATCGGCCCCCTGGAGGATTTCGACAGGCAGGCCGCCCGCACAATGGCCGAGCGCATCGGCTTCTACCACGCTGATCTGGAGCAGGCTGCGCAGATACTCCTGGGTATGTGGCACACCTTCCAGGACAGCGATGCAACCCTGGTCGAGATCAACCCTCTGGCCAAGGTGGGCGACCCGGACGACGAGGCCACCAAGCATCTGGATGCCCTCGATGCCAAGATCTCCCTGGACGGGAACGCAGCCTTCCGGCACGACGGCTGGAAGAGGTTCGCAGACCCGGGGCAGGTCGACCCACTGGAAGCCAAAGCCAAGGCCGCAGGCCTGCACTACGTCCATCTGGACGGCCAGGTGGGCGTCATCGGCAACGGCGCAGGTCTGGTCATGAGCTCCTTGGATGCGGTCGCCGGATCGGGACGCAGGCAGGGCGTTCCTGTTGGACCCGCCAACTTCCTTGACATCGGCGGCGGAGCCTCGCCCGAGGTCATGCGCACCAGCCTGGACGTGGTCCTCTCCGACCCCAAGGTCCGTTCGGTCATGGTCAACGTCTACGGGGGCATCACCTCCTGTCAGCAGGTGGCCCAGGGCATCCTGGCCGCCGTGAGCGCTGCGGGCGAGCAGGATCAGAACGACGACCAGCCCATCGTGGTCCGCTTCGACGGCAATGAGGCTGCCGAGGGACTGGACCTGCTGGCCAGGGCCCGACAGCCTCGGCTCAAGGTGGCCCGCACCATGGAGGAGGCGGCAGACCAGGCTGTGGCTCTGGCCGCTCATGCAGGAAAGGAGACGGGACGATGACCCTCTTCGTTGAAGACGGCGCCCCCGTCATGGTCCAGGGCATGACCGGTCACCAGGGCATGGTCCACACGGCCCGCATGATGGCGGCAGGCACCAACATCCTGGCCGGGGTCAATGCCCGCAAGGCCGGAATGACGGTAGACTTCGACGGTCCGGACGGCCAGGTCCGTCATGTGCCCGTATACGCCGATTGCGCAGCAGCCCGTCAGGCGACCGGAGCCCGCACCTCCGTGGTCTTCGTGCCGCCCAGATTCGCCAAGGATGCCATGGTCGAAGCCATCGAGGCCGGCGTCACCCTGATCGTGGTCATCACCGAAGGCATTCCCGTGGCCGATACCGCATACTGCGTAGCCCTGGCCAGGGAACGCGGCTGCCGCATCGTAGGCCCCAACTGCCCGGGACTGATGACCATGTCCGACCGGCCCAACGGCGTCGGCGTGGATCTGGGCATCATCCCCCAGGGCATCGCCGGTCGCGGTCCGCTTGGCCTGGTCTCCAAGTCCGGCACCCTGACCTACCAGCTCATGGGGGAGTTGTCCTCCATCGGCTTCACCGCCTGCCTGGGCATCGGCGGAGACCCCATTGTGGGCACCACCATGCTGGAGGCTCTGCAGGCCTTCAACCGCGATCCTGAAACCAAGGCCTGCGTCATGATCGGCGAGATCGGCGGCTCGGCTGAACAGGAGGCCGCACACTGGGCCTCCACCCACATGACCAAGCCCATCGTGGCCTACATCGCCGGCTTCACCGCACCCGAGGGCAAGCAGATGGGCCACGCCGGAGCCATCATCTCGGGGGGCAAGGGCACGGCGGCAGACAAGAAGGAAGTGCTCGAGTCCGTCGGCATCAAGGTGGGCACCACACCCGGTGAGACGGCCAGGTTGACCCGCGACCTGCTGCGGGAGCATGCCATCATATGACCGACAGGGTGAAGGTATGGCTCCGGGGGGCCCTAGAGGCCTTCCTAGCCATGCTTATCTACACTGTCGCCCTAGGCGCCTGCATGGCCCTGCTCCTGCTCATCATTTCCATCGAGGAGGGTGGGCCATCACTGTCCATGGCCACTGTGGCCCTGACGGAAACCATCACCCTGCTCACCCAAGGCTGCGGGTTTACAGCCGGGGCCCTGACCCTGACCATCATCCCCTTACTGCTGACCGGCCTGCTGATTTGGGTGATCCGCACCCTGGTCGGCCGCATGGGTGTGTCCGTCGGCGGCTGCATTGCCGGCCTGGTCGTCTGGGTGCTGTGCAACCTGATTCTCATGCAGGGCAGCCAGACCATGCAGGTCGACACCACCCCGGTCATTCTTCTGCGGACCAGCCTGGTCTTTCTATTGGGTTACGGCTGGGCCTGTATCCGCTCCGAACCTTTCCGCCAGGCTTTCAGCAAGCGGATCAAACAGGCTCTGCCGGTCCAGGTCCGCAGGACCATCCGGCTTGGCCTCACGGCCGGCTTGATCCTCCTGGCCGCCATGCTGGCCGCCGGCCTGATCGCCCTGATTGTCTGGATCGCTCTCTATCACGGAGACGTGGGCCGCCTGTTCAAACTGACACGTATGGGCACCGCCTCGGCTGTGACGACCAGCCTGGCGTCCCTTGCCTGGCTGCCCAATCTGATCATATGGGCCGCCTCCTGGCTCTTCGGAAACGGTTTCAACATCGGCGGGCTGGCGACCTTCACCCTCTGGTCAGGCCATGCCTCCAGTCTGCCCTCGCTGCCTCTCTTCGGGCTTTTCCCAGAGCCGGTCTCCCGGCAGCGGGTTCGTATGCTCCTGCTCAACCTGCCTCTGCTGGCCGGCGTGGTTGCCGGCATTCTCTTGCTGACCGGGCCATGGGGGGTCAGAATTCACGCTGCCGTGCGCCAAGCAGGGCTGAAGTCCCGGGATACGGCAGTCTGCTTCCTGATGGCAACCCTGGCCATGGCCCTGGCCTGGCTGGTCACCCTGCTCGGCCTTGCCCTGCTTTTCCAACTCTCCAACGGGGCCTTGGGCCGCCAGCGACTGGCCGGGGTGGGCGTGCCCATAGCCTCCTCCCTGCGCATGATCGGGACCTCCCTGGGGGTCGGCCTGCTGGGCGTATGGTTACTGGCCCTCATCATCGCCGCACTGGTCATCATCAAGGATGCCCTGGTCGTCTATCTGCGCCAGGCAGGAGACAAAAAGACTTCCGCCAAAGCGGAAAACAAGAAAAAACACAACCAATCACGCGGTCAGGAGGGAAAGGAGCCCAAGGCAACCGACCGAGCAGACACACCACGACAGGTCTCGTCCACCCGCAGACCAGGCAAGTAGGTCCGAAGGTGGCTGGGCGCCTCGGCAATCAAGCATAGGAGTAGGAGTTTCCATGGTCACCACGAATCGAACCATCAACCGGGCGCTGGTCTCGGTCTACCACAAGCAGGGCCTCGAATCCCTGGCATCGGCCTTCCGCCAGGCAGGCACCGAGGTCGTCTCCACCGGCAGCACCGCAAAGAAGCTGCAGGATTTGGGCGTCCAGGTCACCCCGGTGGAAAAGGTCACCGGTTTTCCCGAGAGCCTTGACGGCCGGGTCAAAACCCTGGATCCGCACATCCACGCCGGGCTGTTGGCCGACATGACCAACCCCGACCATGTCCAGCAACTCAAAGACTTGGGCATTGCCCCCTTCGACCTGGTGGTGGTCAACCTCTACCCCTTCGAGCAGACCGTCCTTGAGGGCGCCGACGCAGACCAGTGCCTGGAGCGCATCGACATTGGCGGCCCTGCCATGATCCGGGCCGCCGCCAAGAACCATGCCAGCGTGGCTGTCATCACCGACCCGGAAGACTATGCCCTAGCCGCCGAGCGCATCGCCTCCGGCACCGGGTTCAGCCTACCCGAGCGCGGACGCCTGGCTGCCAAAGCCTTCGCCCTGACCGCCTCCTACGACGCGGCCATCGCCGAGTGGACTGCACGCACATGGGTCGACGACAAGCATGACAAGACCGAAGATCAGCAATCGGCCCCGGCACTGACTCGCACCTGGCGTCTGGCCAACCAGCTGCGCTACGGCGAGAACCCCCACCAGGAGGCCGCCCTCTACCTGGACCCGCTGGACCGGGACGGCTTCGCCGCGGCAGAGCACCTGGACGGGGCCAAGGAAATGAGCTACAACAACTATGTGGACGCTGACTCCGCCTGGCGCTCGGTCTGGGATTTCCCCGACCTGCCCGCAGTGGCCGTGGTCAAGCACTCCAACCCCTGCGGTCTGGCTGTGGGGGAGGACATCGCCCAGGCCCACCGCCGCGCCCACGCCTGCGACCCCATGAGCGCCTATGGCGGGGTCATCGCCGCCAACCGCACGGTCACCCTGGCCATGGCCCAACAGATCAAGCCGGTCTTCACCGAGGTGATCGTGGCGCCGGGCTATGAGCCCGAGGCCCTGGATCTGCTGCGGACCAAGAAGAACCTGCGCATCCTGTCTGTGCAACGCCGCCCGCGTCAGCGTCCGGTCATTCGTCAAATCGACGGGGGAGCCCTGGTGCAGACGTCCGACCTGATCGACGCCCCGGGAGACAATCCCTCCACCTGGCGTCTGGTCTCCGGCAACCCTGCCGACCAGGCGACCATGGATGATCTGACCTTCGCCTGGCGGGCCATCCGCTCGGTCAAGTCCAACGCCGTGCTCCTGGCCAACCAGGGAGCCACTGTGGGCATCGGCATGGGCCAGGTCAACAGGGTGGACTCCAGCCATTTGGCCGTGGAGCGGGCCAACACCCTGGACGAGGGCCGCAACCGCGCCAAGGGCTCGGTGGCCGCATCCGACGCCTTCTTCCCCTTCGCAGACGGTCTGGAGTATCTGATCCAGGCCGGCATCAGGGCAGTGGTGCAGCCGGGAGGATCCATCCGTGATCCCGAGGTGATCAAGGCCGCCCAGGACGCTGATTTGACCATGTATCTGACCGGAACCCGCCACTTCTTCCACTGATGAAACCGGACCCCGCGGTCGAATGTCGCCCTGCGACAAATTCCTTGACCGCGGGGTCCAATGCGGTGATATGCTGAATGAACTGACCAGCGAAGATGCTGACTGGTTATCAATCATTCGAAGGAGATATTGTGACCTATCAGACTGTCAATCCCTTTAATAATGAACTTGTCAAAACCTACCCCGATGCCACCGACGAGGACCTGGAGAATGCCCTGGCCCGCGGTCATGATCTCTACAAGACCTGGCGCAAGCAGGAGGGCCCTGGTGACCGTCCCGCACAGCTGCGTCAGGTCGCCAAGCTCTTCCGTCAGAACGAGGACACCCTGGCAGCCAACCTGACCTTGGACATGGGCAAGCTGGTGGGCGAGGCCCGCGCCGAGGTGGAGCTGTGCGCAGACATCGCCGACTACTTCGCCGACCACGCCGAAGAGCTGCTGGCTCCCGTCCCCCTGGACAACCCCGCCGGCAAGGCCTACTACGTCAAGCAGGCCACCGGTATCGTGTTCATGGTTGAGCCTTGGAACTTCCCCTACTACCAGATCATGCGCGTGTTCGCCCCCAACTTCATTCTGGGCAACCCCATGATCCTCAAGCACGCCTCCAACGTGCCGGGTTCGGCTGTGGCCTTCGAACAGACCGTGAAGGAAGCAGGAGCCCCCGAGGGCAGCCTGACCAACCTCTTCGTCAACTATGACCAGGTGGACCGTGCCATCGCCGATCCCCGCGTCTCTGGCGTGGCCCTGACCGGGTCGGAGCGCGGCGGCGCCTCCGTGGCCAAGTCGGCTGGAGCCAACCTGAAGAAGTCCTCCATGGAGCTGGGCGGCAACGACGTCTTCATCGTCCTGGATGACGCTGACTGGGATCTGCTCAAGAAAGTGGCCCCAGGCGCCAGGCTGACCAACGCCGGCCAGGTCTGCACCTCCTCCAAGCGCTTCATCGTCACGGAGAACCGCTACGACGACTTCGTCTCGCTCATCGTCGACGCCTTCTCGCACGCGGTTCTTGGCGATCCCAGCAACCCCGAAACCACGCTGGCCCCCATGTGCATGGTCTCCGCCCGCGACAACCTGGCCAAGCAGGTCGAAAAGGCCGTGGCCGGTGGAGCCAAGGTCGTCTACGGCAACAAGCCCTACGATTCGCCGGGGGCCTTCTTCACCCCGACGGTTCTGACGGACATCGACCGTGACAACCCTGTCTACAACCAGGAGATGTTCGGCCCCGTGGCCTCCATTTACAAGGTGGCCAACGAGGATGAGGCCATCGAGCTGGCCAACGACTCCAGCTACGGCCTGGGCGGTGTGGTCTTCTCCTCGGATACCGAGCATGCGGATGCCCTGGCCCGTCGCATCGAGACCGGCATGACCTTCATCAACGGCGGTTGGGTGACTATGCCCGAGCTGCCCTTCGGAGGCATCAAGAACTCCGGCTATGGCCGCGAGCTCTACAGCCTGGGCTTCGACACCTTCGCCAACGAGCATCTGATCTTCCAGCACAAGAACTGATCGGACAGCTCTGGCTCCTTGTTGGAACAGTGACCGTGCCATCATCGTCCAAGGGCGATGGCGGTACGGTCGCTTTGCGTCTGCAGCGCTGGTAGGCTCGAACCTGCAGAGCAAGTGCAGAGGCAGGTGAGCATGACAGACGCAGATAAGGCCGAGAACCCGGACCTCAAGCCCCCGCAGCCGCCCAAGACATCAGGCCGGGGTCATCCCTTCGTCTCTGAGGCCCAGGAAGGCCGTCCTGTATGCGAGGGGATCATTTTTACGGTGGTGCTGGTCGCCGCGCTCGTGGCCTTCTGTGGATACACATGGGCCGCGACTGGACTGGTGTCCATCGCGGCCCTTGTTTGCGGCGCCCTGCGGCTGATTCTCAAGGATCGCAGCCCCTGGAAGGTGCGGTCGGTGCCCTTCGACGCCTTCATCAGCATCGCCCTGAGCATCGGCCTCCTGGTCACCTACTTCAGCATTCAGCTGTTGCTGTGACTGTGACCCCCTTCCGGGCTTTCGATCCTTGGTAGTTCAGTCTTCAGTAGGCTTGTCTTCGGATTGAGTGTCACCGTCTTCGTCTTCGGAAGTGGTGTGAAGGGGCTCGATCTGCAGATCAGGAATGGTTCCTGCCTCAGCAGGGGCAACAGTGTCCTCTCCAGCATCAGTATTCTGACCTGCATCGGAATCGGATAGAGACGATACATCGACGGTCTGAGCATTGTTGTCTGCAGGGGCGACCGTGTCAGTTGTATCAGCAACAGGGGTTTGAACCGGAGCAGGAGATGCCTGGGCCGATTGATCCTGAGCCTGGGCACCGGCAGGAGCAAAGGCTTCAGCCTGAGCATCCGGGCCCGCCTGAGCCTGGGCACCGGGGGCAAAAGCATCAGCTTGTGCTTGTGCCTGAGCATCTGCATCCATTTGTACAACTAGCTGCGCATCAGTAGCAGCGCCCATGGCGCGCATGGCCATGTTGTCGGTGATGATGCTGGTCACGATGATGACCAGGGCCACCAGGGATGCAGCCAGCAGGGGGCAGATCCAGAAGAGCCAGAGCTGTGAGATCGGGCTGACGGCCATGTGCTTGGACTGGGCGAAGATGGCGATGCCCGTTGAGCGAGCCGGGTTCAGTCCCGAGCAGGTGATGGGGTAAGTGACCAGCACGCCGACGCCATAGGCCAGCCCGGTATAGAGTGCATGGTTGCGACGGGCGCGGCCGTCGGAACGCAGGGTGGTGATGGCTGCAGCCACCACGATCATGCAGCCGATCAGCTCAACCACGATGGCCATGGGCGCCCCGAAGGCGATGTGCTGCTGGCCCAGGGTGGCTGCAGCGGGCGAGCCACCGGCAAAACCGTTGACCGAGAACATGAGCCAGGTCCTGTCCGGCACGGACTTGCTGACCGGAACAAGGGCGACGGCGAGTGCGCCAGCGCCAATAGCGCCGATCACCTGGGCGACGATGTAGATCAGCCCATCCACCATGCTGATCTGTGAGGTGAACATGGCGGCCACGGTCACGGCGGGGTTGAAGTGTCCACCGGAGACGCCACCCAGCATGGCCGTCACGACCAGGTAGGTCAGGGCGGTTCCCAGAACCGGCAGCACCACGCTTGGCTGGCCCATGACCAGCTGGCCGAAGCTGTAGGACAGGTAGATGACCGCGCAGATCAGGAAGGTGCCCGCCAGCTCTGCGGCCGCACGAATCCAGCGAACATCACGGGCCCTGATCCGCCTGCGGACGGGCTTTGCGGCAACCTGCCCGTCGGCCTTTTCGAGGACCGGCTCAGCACTTGCTTCCATAGTCATGTTCCCCACCTTGCAATCCCTTCGACGACAATGAACAACAACAGTTTCCAGCTTAGAGCAAGCCAACAACACTTCCCTAGGCTCCGATATAGTATGATATGACCTTTCGGCGGCTGCGGTCGCCCAGAACGTCATCCGTTACATATCTATCAGGCCACGTTGGGAGAACGATGCCACATCCATACACACAGGCGATCAGAGCGCGCGAACAGGGGGAGGAAGGCATCCGCCTCCAGAAGGTGCTGGCCCAGGCCGGATTCGGCTCTCGTCGCAAATGCGAACAGATCATCACCCAGGGCAGGGTCGAGGTCGACGGCGAGCTGGTCACCACCTTGGGCAGCCGGGTTGACCCCTCCCACCAGCAAATCCGCGTGGATGGATCCCGCATCCATCTGAACGACAAACACGTCACGCTGGCCCTGAACAAGCCCCGCAAGGTTCTTTCGACCATGGACGACCCCAAGGGCCGGTTCACCCTGCGCGACATCATCGGGGACCGCTACGAGCGGGTCTTCCACATGGGCAGGCTGGACTACGACTCCGAAGGCCTGATTCTCATGACCGATGACGGGGAGCTGGCCCAGCACGTCATGCACCCGCGCTATGAGGTGGAGAAGACCTATATCGCCACGCTCAGTGGTCACATCGGCGGCAACGTCTGCCGGAGGTTGGTCACCCAGGGTGTCGAGCTGGACGACGGCCTGATTCGGTTGGACCATTGCGCCATCATCGACCACAACCGCGAGCACACCATCGTCAAGGTGGTCCTGCATTCGGGCAAGAACCGGATAGTCCGGCGCATCTTCGGTGCCATCGGCTACCCGGTGAACCGGCTGGTGCGCACCCAGATCGGCCCCATCCGACTGGGCGAGATCCGTCCGGGCTCCTACCGGGTGCTCTCCGCCGCCGAGATCAAGGCCCTGGATAAGGAGGTCGGACTGTGATCACCGTCGCCATCGATGGCCCGGCAGGCGTGGGCAAGTCCTCCACCTCGCGGGCCCTGGCCAAACATTTCGGCCTGGCCTACCTGGACACGGGCGCCATGTACCGGGCGGTCACCCTCTGGTGCATGGACCGCGGGCTGGACCTGGACGCGGACCAGCCCGACCAGGAGGCGATCACCGAGGCCGTGGCCGATTCCATCACCGGCGGCCACCTGATCATGGGACTGGACCCCGAACATCCCAGAGTCAGCCTGGACGACCGTGACGTGGATGAAGCGATACGCTCCACCAGGGTCTCCGAACACGTCTCCGTGGTCTCTTCAATTCCAGCCGTGCGCCATGTCCTCATCGCCGCCCAGCGGGCCATCATAGCCGACCAGGAGCGCGGTGTGGTGGCCGAAGGACGGGACATCACCACGGTAGTGGCCCCGGATGCCCAGGTACGTGTGCTGTTGACAGCCCGTGAGGAGGTCCGTCAGGCTCGCCGAAGCGGCCAGGCACACTCAGGGTCGGCTGGCGCCGAGGATCTGGCTGCCCGGGATGCCCGGGATTCCAAGGTCACCTCCTTCATGAGCGCCGCTGACGGGGTGACCACCGTGGACAACTCCGATCTGACCTTCGATCAGACCCTGCAGGTCCTGATCGATCTGGTCTCCACAGCTATGGAGGAGGACTCCTACGACGAGTACGCCCGCAACCTGGACGACTATGAGCTGGACGAGGAGGACCGTGCTCTGCTGGAGGGCGGCTCCGAAAACCAGGATGACCGGGACCAGGGCCCCAAGGCCGTAGGCGTGCTGGCCGTGGTGGGAAGACCCAACGTGGGCAAGTCCACCCTGGTCAACAGGATTCTCGGCCGTCGTGCAGCCGTGGTCGAAGACACCCCCGGCGTGACCCGGGATCGGGTCAGCTACGAGGCCGAGTGGGCCGGCACCCAGTTCAAGCTGGTGGACACCGGCGGCTGGGAGAGCGATGTGGAGGGCATCGAATCCGCCATCGCCTCCCAGGCGCAGGTCGCCGTATCCCTGGCGGATGCCGTCATTCTGGTCGTGGATGGCCAGGTGGGGCTGACCGCCAGCGACGAGCGGATCGTCACCATGCTGCGGGCCGCCGGTAAGCCGGTCGTCCTGGCCGTCAACAAGCTGGATGACCGGATGGCCGACTACACCGCCTCCGAATTCTGGAAGCTGGGCCTGGGAGAACCCTATGCCATTTCCGCAATGCATGGGCGTGGCATAGGCGACCTGCTGGACGCCGCTCTGGAACAGCTCAGCAAGGCCGAGAAGACCTCGGGATTCCTCACCCCGGAGGGTCTGCGACGGGTGGCCCTGGTCGGCCGGCCCAACGTGGGCAAATCCTCCCTGCTCAACCAGCTGGCCCACGAGGAGCGCGCCGTGGTCCACGATGTGGCCGGCACCACCCGCGACCCGGTCGACGAGGTGGTCCAGGTGGACGGCGAGGACTGGCTCTTCATCGACACCGCCGGCATCAAGCGTCGCCTGCACAAAATTTCGGGTGCCGAGTACTACTCCAGCCTGCGCACCCAGGCGGCCATCGAACGCTCGGAGCTGGCGCTGATCCTCTTCGATGCCTCCCAACCCATCGCCGACCAGGACTTGAAGGTCATGAGCCAGGCCGTTGATGCGGGCAGGGCCATCGTCCTGGTCTTCAACAAGTGGGATCTGCTGGACGACTTTGGCCGTCAGCGTCTTGAGCGGCTCTGGAAGACCGAGTTCGACCGGGTCACCTGGGCTGAGCGGGTCAACCTGTCCGCCAAGACCGGCTGGCACACCAACCGGTTGGCCAGAGCCATGCGCACCGCTCTGGAATCATGGGACAAGCGCATACCGACCGGCAAGCTCAACTCCTTCCTGGGCAAGGTTCAGGCTGCACACCCGCATCCTCTGCGGGGCGGCAAGCAGCCGAGGATCCTCTTCGCCACCCAGGCCTCCACCAGACCGCCGCGTTTCGTGATCTTCGCCACCGGCTTCCTTGAGCACGGCTACCGCCGCTATCTGGAACGCTGTCTGCGCGAAGAGTTCGGTTTCGAGGGCACTCCCATCCAGATCTCCGTGCACGTCCGCGAGAAGAAGAAGCGCAAATAGAGAAGGTCCCTGGCCCGGCTCCTGAGTCGGCCCAGGGACCTTTCCATAACCCCGCAGCTCGGGCGCAGCACATCGATCATCTCACTCCAATAGCCTCGCAATGCAAACTTGGCTGACAGTATTTGTGTCTGTCCCCCAGTTCGGGTTTTATTGATTAACCTTTGGGTCACTTAAACAAGATCTCTTGACTATTACTACCGATATTAATTCGGAGTCTGCACATTGAGTAAGGAGTAAATATGATATTTAAGAAAATAGCACACTTAACTCAGGCAAATGCAGACCAGATCGCTAGAAAATGGCACTATGGTGGCCAATACAGCTTTTATGATATGGAAAATGATCTAGAGGATCTTGAAGAGATAATCACTCCGAAGTTGCGTGGAGATAAGTATTACCAGGTTGTGGATGATCAAGATGAACTGGTTGGTTATTTTTGCTTGGAAAGGCTATCAGAGGAAAAAGTAGAAGTTGGTTTAGGATTGAGACCGGATTTGACTGGACACGGATTGGGATTAAATTTCGTCAAAGGAATCGAAGAATTCATACAGAATAATTTTAATTATAGAATTATTGCTCTTTCAGTAGCCAGCTTCAATAAACGTGCAATTAAAGTTTATCAGGGCGCAGGATTTAAAATAACGGGTTCTAAAATGCAAAAATCGAACGATGGCGTATATGAATTCCGTAATTTAAGCAAGACTATGGATCGGTAATAGGACGTACGAACTTCCCTGGAATCTAAACTGACTGGACAGCTATGCAAGTTCAAGCGGGTGAACGTGCGGGTGATTGTTGGGCGTGTATCCAGTCATTCTTGGATTAGTCAGACGAGCAAGATACCGGGGATGCTCTTACTTCCTCAATAATCCACGACAGAAGTGCGCTGGCTTTAATCCTTGGTTTTCGACAGGCTGGTTTCCATGAAATACAGGCTGTGCGCCATGGCCACTAGTAGAGCCTTCAGCGTGAAAGCTGATGACTGGTCGGACTGTCGAATTTGACTCTTGTACTGACGCCGCCGATCAAGCACCATGTTGCCGGATACTTGATCTGATCTAAATCAGCTTCGACATCCTTCCAGCGAATTATGGAAGTTCTTACTTGTATTCTGATCTGACAATTACGGTCTCATTCAGTCCACGCATGACATACAGGAACTAACCGTGGGAGACGGGTCCGCCCTGGCCGGCATACTTTCTGCCAGCGTACGAACCATAGGTAAATATGAGTACAAGGACGATTGCCAGAGCCGTTCCACAGGTCCGATAGAGCCTGACTCCGCTATAAGCCAGGGCAGCCAGGATCATGACCACGCCCAGAATCATGGAGAGCACCCCGCCAAATTGCTGACAACGGCGCCAAGCCTCGCGGCTGGAGTAGGCACCTGGCACTCGAAAACCGCTGATGCCGTTGGGTCTGATTTTAGGAGCAAGATTGCCGATGACTATGAGAATCAGACCTGTCAATAGCATGGCGACCTTATTGATGCCGAAATCCGTCGGCCACCAGTCCCAATGAGGATCGGCAGCGGCTATGGAGAACGTATCTATAACCGCGAAAACAATCTGCATGCCTAGCCCACCCAGCAGAAAAACGGTTAAGGTTTGTCCCGCTTCATCACCACGTTTAATCAAATATGCGCGCAGGACGAGCATGAGGATGGTCCAAATCAACGCAATGACAAGACAGAGACAGGGCATCCAAATCAGCTCCTGGGGAGAGCCCCAGCGGTCCACCTGGTTCTGTGCATTCCAATGAAGCGGGACGTTTTCATTCGGCAGACGATTGACCACTATGCGGCTTACGCCCAGCATGATCATCCCCGGCAACCACTGAGCCGCGACAAGGGTCGGGACGAACCGACCCGCTTTGCCGCCATCCGCCATGAGAGTCTCCTTAGGACTCGGAAACTGACGTCGAACCAGTTTCCTTGCTCACAGTCCGCGGCTCAGATACACTTCTCTTGTCACTGGTGCTGGTCCGCAGGCGGTAGAGCCACTGAATAGTGCTGTCCAGCACACTCAGATTGAGTTCGTAGATGACCCTGGTGCCCTGCTTGTGGCCGACAATCAGGTCTGCTTCTTTCAATTTCCGCAGATGATAGGACAGCTTGGATGGCGTCATTCCCAGCTTTTCGGCCAGGCGTCCAGCCTCCATGCCGCCCTGCTCCAAAAGATCCATCACACGACGACGCAGGGGATCAGCCAGAGCCGCTGTTGTTTCTTGAATAGCCATAAGACTCCTTTTTCGATGATTTTCTCTAGTATTTGCATGCTAACATTGTTTCAATCAATATTGTATATTTTCTTCAACTTTTATGCGCTTTTCACTCACTGAGCGCAAAATATTTGACAAGCGCCGGGATTGATGCATTGTGCAGCAACATTAAACTGTTGAACATACCTACTTTTTTGAAGCCAAGGCCGATTGGACAGTGCTTTGGCTCCAGGCCGCCGGTCCGGACGTGAACTGAGGTCATGCTACTATGAATAACTTCGACGAATAGGAGAACTTGCGGCGTGAGCGAAAATGGAACAAAAGTCAATATTGGCAAGGCCGCCATCTTCGATCTCGACGGCACACTTCTGGATTCCATGGGAGTCTGGAAGCAAATCGACCAACGTTTCTTCGCTCGCCGCAACATCCCCATGCCAGACGATTACGCCTCTGCAGTGGCCTCCATGCAGACCGGCGCCATCGCCAGATACACCATTGACCGCTTCCACCTTGACGAGCGCCCAGAGGATTTGGTGGAGGAGTGGAACCAGGACGCGCTCCTGCTCTACGCCACGGCCGTGCAGCCCAAGCCGCATGCACTCGATTACCTGCGAGCTCTGAGGGCCAGCGGTGCCGCTCTGGCTGTGGCGACCAGCCTCCCTCCGCGCCTGCGACAGGCTGCTCTGAAACACGCAGGCATGACCGAGAGTTTCGACCAGGTCTGCAGCGTGGATGACGCCAAAAGCATCGGTAAGGAGGAGCCGGAAATCTACCTGCTGGCTTCACGGATGCTGGGCGTTGCGCCTGACCATTGCACAGTGTTCGAGGATCTTCTGGTCGCCGTCGATTCGGCCAAGCGCGCTGGAATGAAGGTCTGGGCCATGTACGACAAGTCCTCGGCCAAGGATTGGGATTCCATTCGCTCCGAGGCCGATGGCGCTATCACTGACTTCGCCCAGGCGCCTGCCATTCTCTGACTCGCTCCGCACCTACAGGAGCCAGCTGTTACCATGAAAACGGCAGGAACTTTATGGAGGCGTTATGGGCAATTCAGGCAGGATAAATGCCGGTTGCTCAAAGTGGCTGTATTCACGTTTGCTCGCTCGCCTGGGATTGCAGAATTGGTGGCCGGCAGAGACCGACTTCGAGATGATGATCGGAGCGGTGCTGGTCCAGCATACAGCCTGGGGGAACGCGGCCATGTCCATCGAGCAGCTGCGCAAGGCCGATTTGCTCAACCCCTGCAATATGGCCGAGGTCGACCTGACGACTTTGACGGCATTGATCAGGTCCAGCGGCTTCATGAAGGCCAAGGCGCGCACCTGCAAGGCCCTTGCTCAGTGGCTGCTGGCCCATGGCATTCGCACGGCCGATGTGGAGGACTGCGCGGATAAAGGCCTGCGTGACGACCTGCTCACCATTGCCGGGGTCGGGCGCGAGACTGCGGATGTCATACGACTCTATGCCTTCGGCCAGCCTTGTTTCGTCTGGGATGCCTATGCACGCCGTTTGCTGGACGGTCTGGGGTGGGCCTCCTTGCGGTCATACCAGGAGGGCGAAGAGTACGAGGCGGATTTTATCAAGGTCGATCAATGGGCGCTCAACGATCTACGCGAATACCATGGGTTGATCGTCCAAGCGGGTAAAAACCATCGCAATCCACAGGCCTATGCCGCCTTTCTTAAGGAACTTGGCGGCCCTGAAAGCGCTTCCCAGTGAGTCGAATCGATGCGGCTTGAACTATGAGGTGCATGCAGGGTTGCAAACAATCCGTCACCAGGCATTTGACGAGACAATACCTCAAGACGCCTCCTCTACCCTTCACCCCTACCCGTCACAACTCCTATATGGCACCCCTATAAAGCACCGATATATGTCTGAATCTTATGACCGTATTCCCGTGTAACAATCTTGTCCGCACCTCTGTGAATCGCGCACAAGGAAGCTTTGACTTGACTTCAAGCGGATTGAACTCCGTAGACTATGTTTCATCCGCGTACTTGGCAGGCAAATACGCCAGGTGGTGAAGAATGGGGAGCAGAAGCATGAAAGCAGCAAAGTTTGTAAAGCCGGGCCGCATCGAGCTGGAGGAAGCGCCGATGCCGACCATCGAAAAGCCCAAAGATGCCGTGATTCGGGTCGTCCGGGCCTGCGTGTGCGGATCCGACCTGTGGTGGTACCGGGGAATTTCCTCAATGCCCTCAGGCAGTTATGTAGGGCACGAAGCCATCGGAGTGGTCGAGAAGGTGGGCTCCAAAGTCACCCACGTCAAGCCAGGCGACTTCGTCATCGCGCCCTTCACCCATGGCTGCGGGCACTGCGCGGCCTGCAGGGCCGGCTTCGACGGTGACTGCCTTGATCCGGACAGGCGGGGGAGCGGCGGCTACCAGAGTGAGTATCTGCGATTCACCAACGCGGACTGGGCCTTGGTGCGGATTCCAGGCCAGCCCGAGGACTACGACAACGACATGCTCGACTCTCTGCTGACCCTCTCCGACGTGATGGCCACCGGTTATCATGCAGCCGCCACCGCCCAGGCCAAGGCGGGCGACACGGTCGTGGTCATGGGCGATGGGGCGGTGGGTCTGTGCGGAGTCATAGCAGCCAAGCTGCGTGGGGCCGAACGCATCATCGCCATGAGCCGGCATGAGGACCGCCAGAAGCTGGCGCGTGAATTCGGGGCCACTGACATTGTGGCTGAACGCGGAGACGCTGCTGTGGAGCAGGTCATGGCCCTCACCGACGGAGCCGGAGCCGATGCCGTCCTGGAATGCGTGGGCACCGAACTGTCCACCGACACCTCGATCAGGGTGGCCCGGCCCGGCGCAGTAGTCGGCAGGGTGGGTGTGCCACAGCAGGCCACCATGGACACCTCTAAGCTGTTCTGGAGCAATGTTGGGCTGCGAGGAGGCACGGCCGCGGTCACCACATATGACAGGCATCTGCTGCTTGACCAGGTGCTCAAGGGCAGCATCCAGCCAGGCAAGGTCTTCACCCAGCGCTTTGCCTTGGATCACATCCAGGAAGCCTATGAGGCCATGGACCAGCGCACCGCCATCAAATCCCTAGTGCTTATTAGCGAATGAGGCTGCGATAATAATCAGCTGATCCCCACCGCTACTGACTTTGCCAGTGGCGGCGCGTAAGCATAGCTGCTCGAACATGTCCGTTATTTCGAAAAAATCAGGGCCCAGTCAGGGATAATTCAGGGTAAATCAGGGTATTTCATCCCTTCTTTCGCTGATATTAATGGAAGTGACTGATGACGACAAGGATGACCGTCATACAGGGTCAAGCGACGAACGAGGGCACATGACATCTGCGAGGCGAATCAGCATTACTGAGCGTAGATACTTTGGTCTGGAAGGTCGTCGATGATCATCCAAGGGAAAGATGCAACTATGAATAACCCCAACGTAAGCGAAAGCAGAGGCCCGACACCAACGATTGAAGCTACGGGGCTGTCCATGGTGGTCTCCCCGCGCCGCGGCGATTCACTGACCATTCTCAATGACATAGCATTCACTGCGTATCCGGGGGAGATGACCGGCATCATAGGGCCGTCAGGCAGCGGCAAATCGACGCTGCTGTACTGCCTGGCTGGGCTGGAGAAGGCCACTAGCGGCACTGTGCTTCTGCTGGGCAAGGACATAACTCGTCTGGGGCTGTCGGCCATGACTAAGTTCAGACGCCAGCATCTAGGCTTCGTATTCCAGTCCTACAACCTGATCACCAGCATGACAGTCGAACAGAATCTGGCTCTGCCATTCACCCTTCGCGGATCCCGCTTTCCCAGAAAGACGGCGGATTCCCTCTTGAAGTACTTTGGTTTGATCGATCAGAAAAAGAAAAGCGTCACCCTACTGTCAGGCGGCGAGCAGCAACGTGTTGCCCTGGCCCGGGTTCTGTTATCCGACGCAGACGTGGTATTCGCGGACGAGCCAACTGGCGCCCTGGATCAGGAATCCGGAGAAAAGGTCATATCGGTGCTTAAGGAACTTGCCAACCACGAAAAGAAAACCATCGTACTGGTGACGCATAACAATGAGGTGGCAGGCCAGTGCGATCGGCTTTTTGCCGTGCGCGATGGCCGTATCAGCCAGTCATTCTCTGCGAAAGCGCCCATGGCATGAGAGGCGCTCTGTCCGAACTCAAAGCAGCGCCCATGGTCTGGAGCGCCGTCTTGCTGGCCATGGTCGTATCCCAGACTGTCATCTGCTCCCTCATCGCGATCGCCACGATCATTGATCAGGACTATCAGGGCCCGGAGCAGGTGCTTGGATCCACATACACTGGTCCCGCCTTGGCATTCAGCGTGATCATCACCATAGCTGTGCTGCTATGGGTCATGAATTCAGCACTGAATCAACGCCGGCATCAACTGGCGCTCATGGTTTTGCAAGGCGCTCTGCCTTGGCAACTGCTGGCCTGGAATCTGCTGATAGTCATGGGATTATTCATCCTGTCCATTGCAGCCACCTGCCTTTTGCTGCCGGTGATTACGCCCTTGACCTTCGCCATGGTGACAAATCCATTTGATTTGCATTTGACCTATGCCGGCAGCCACCTGTTCGATTCGCTAGGCAAAGGCCTCGCTTTCAGCGCTGCGCCCATCTTCATAAGCACCTTGTTGACTATCCGTTCGCTCTCGAAAATACGACCAATGGAAGCCCTCAGGCAATCCCAGGACCCTCCAAAGCGGATAGGCGTCTTCCGCTTCCTCCTGGGAATCGTATGCTTGATTGGTGCTGGCTGCATGTTGCTGATTCCAGCTTTTGCACTTGCAACTAACCCTCGTGCCAGTCAGATGAGCAGCGCTGCCGCTCCAGATCGGATGACGGTATTTCTCGCCTTCGCCATGGGCGGCATGTTCCTCCTGATATTTTCGCTGGCAGCTTTCGCGCCATATCTCCTGCCCGGCTTCACGGCGATATGGACGCGTATTGTAGCGTTGCCATCCAGAACCTGGAGGCTGGCAGGCCAACAGGCTGTCGGCAGCATACAGCGCCAGGGAGCGACGATAATCCCGATGACTGCGGGTCTATCATTGCTGATGACCGTCAGCGGAGGGTTGAGCACAATGATCACCACCTTGCTAGTCGCTTTTCCCCACACACCAGGCAGCGTTCCGGCGACCACAGACATGTTTGCGAGTCTCTTGGCGCTCACTGGACCGCCAATAATCATCGCGATAACAGGTGCAATTGCAGGCACCTTGATCACTTCCAAAGGCAGAGGACTTGATCTGGCGCTGACCTACGTATCAGGTGCTGGAATCGGCCAGCTCAGAGTATTGGGCGCGCTTGACGGCATCATCACTATGATTACCAGCACACTGTTCTCCCTGGTCATCACATTGCTCTGCACCTCATCCCTGACTTTCATGCTCTCACGCTTCATGGGCAAAGCACAGATGAGCGTGCAATGGGGCGCATGGATCGTAGTGGTGCTCATCGTATCCCTGCTTGGTGCCGCAGCCACAGGAATCCAAGCTCTGACCACCAGGTTCGAGAACTCAGTCAGTGTCATATCTCATGCCATCGGCGAATAATAAAGCCTCGCTGCATGCACGCGAATACATATTTGAGCCACAGCGGGCCTGCCGACCTCTGTCATTCCTCCATGTCTATTGTTAAATAAATTAAGTCGGTATATGCAGCGCTCGGCTTGATGAATTTAATTGGTAGATACAACTGTGAGCACTTGATGGCTTTCCACCAATACAGGTAAACACAGGAGTATGCGACGATTTCCTACACACGAGCATTTGCAAGGCCCATATAGGGTACAGTCGATGGCAAACCGAGACCGGTGACAATCAACCAGTCAAATCTTGTCGACCAGAGACAAACGGAGGACCGTCATGGCGCGACCTACTACCAAGGAAGAACTCATCAAGACGGCTGATGATGGCTTCGACAAACTCCTGGCGCTGCTTGAGCCACTGACACCTGAAGAACGCAATGGCCGCTTTTCCTTCGATCTGAGCAAGGAGAAGGGGGCCCATTGGGCACGCGACAGGAACATCAAGGATGTGCTCGTCCATCTCTACGAGTGGCATCAGCTGTTGTTGAACTGGGTGGAGGACAACCAGCAGGGCAGGACCCACGACTTTCTTCCTGACGGCTACAACTGGCGCAATTACGGCGAGATGAATGTGAAGCTGCGGGACAAGCATGATGACACCACCTATGATCAGGCCTTGAACCTGTTTATCGAATCCCATAAGAAGGTCATGGCCCTGGCGCAATCGTTCACCAACGAGCAGCTATTCACCAAGGGCGCCCTCCCATGGACAGGAAACTCTACCTTGGGCTCTGCCTTCATCTCTTCAACCTCCAGCCATTACGACTGGGCCCTGAAGAAGATACGGAAGTACTTGAAGGGGCGCAAATAAGCGCTAGGATACCTGAAAAGAATCAGTTTCATACAAGACAGTAATGGGTTGCCATGCGACCAGATTCACAGTATGGGTGACCCCAGAAGCAGCATCTCAGCATATTCGTAATAGCAATGAAGCATAACCGCGATAACCGCTTGCATAGCAGTACGCAAGACGATATCTGGGATGTAGACAATACGGAGAAGGACATCATCAGTGAAACGATCTCGCATTGATCCAGATACTGATGATATAAGGCTGATCAAGATGGTGGCTGACGAAAATGAATCGGCCTTTGAAGCACTTTACAATAAGTATGCTCATACCGTCCAAGCCTTTATTTCCCTGCGAATATCCGACGAGGAGGATGCCGGTGAAGTTTTTGCTGACACATGGCTGGGCTGCTGGCGTTCCTCAAAAACCTTCCGCGCAGACAGCAAGGTGATTACCTGGATACTCAGCATTGCTCGCCGGCAAATCTATATGATACGTCGCAAACCGAAACCACCTGACCAAATGGATCAGGTGGAACTTGACTCGATAACCGATGATCAGTTGGAGCCTGTAGAACTGGTCAATAAGGATCTGACGATGGAAATAATACGGCAAAGGATTGATGCACTCCCAGCAGAAATGGCATATACGGTAACCTTGGCTTGGCTCCACGAGTTACCCTACACGGAAATAGCCTCCCTGCTCGACGTCCCGGTTGGGACTGTGAAGTCTCGTATTGCTCGGGCAAGGCAGATCCTGCGCCCACAGTTGACCGACCTCGCTCCAGTCAAACCCCATAAACTGCAGAGCCAGAGATAATTGAAGGGGTGATTATGGCAGACCGATATGAGAGCACCAGCCCAGACAGCACAGGCCCAGTCACCGAAGAATACCGGGGTGAAGTTCAAGAGGCGCTTAGGGAAAAAGAGCAGAATGCACAGCCGGCAGTTCCAGCTTTTACTAGCGTAATGAAGGCCATCCACCAGAAGCCGTCGCTGGCAACGGATCAACCAATACCATTCATGCGTCGAGTGCGTTCCTGTGGCCCACTTGTCCGAGCCCAATTCCGTCTCATACCGCGATATATCTTACTGGTGGAAATTGCGATAGCAACATGCGCGGTTTTAATTAGCAACGTTATGCAAGGTGCACGGTATGGCAGTCTCGGTACGCATATCTTTTCAAATATGCTCATGCTCAACATGGCGTTGACAATAATCCTGGTTTTTTCCATTAAAGACGATCGTGAGTTAATGCTCAGTATGCCCCTAGGACCTCAAGTTGTAGTAGCTACTAGACTGCTCCTGGCCTTTATCTCCAATATTGTCGTCGGGGGAGCAGCCTTGTTGATTGTCACTGCGATTAACCCTGGAATAAGGCCCCTGTCGGTTATTGCCCAAACGATAGCCCCCATAACACTCCTGGCGAATATTGTGGCCCTCTTATGCATATGGCAATGCTCTTGGATTGCACTGCTCCTAGGGGTACTTGCACCACTATTGAGAACTTTGCAGAACTTTAGGTCATCATTTTTCCTACCGGCATGGGTCAATTCGGCACCCACTACCGCCGCAGCCTGGGCAGGGTTCATCCTCGTTACAGTGGGACTCCTATCTGCTGTTATCCTTACAGCCCCTCTTGCCTGGCATACTCGACTCGCCGGTGGAGATAAAAATTAATGAACCTTTCCATCCTCTCTCGCTACTAACTAAGCAGACGGAACGAGTAGCGAGCAATGTCTGGCGGCAGCCAAGGCCAAAACCAGATATGAGGAAGGTGGACGAGGTTGGCTTTCGTAGGTATACAGCTCAAGAGGCTTTATAGGCTGGCATTACTGCCATTCATACTGACCGCAGGTATTCTTCTTGCGGGCTTCGTACTGGAGGGCATCTGGTCATTGAGCCGCATACGGCCGGTTATGATGGTTCTTACTCAGGTGCCAGTAATTGCTGCTGGCCTATCTACAGCTTTTGTGCTCAATGATGACCCAATCGTTGAACTTACTGAGTCAACTCCAACTGGATGGCGGAAGGTTCAAGTGACCAGGCTGCTTATCATTACCGGGGCATTTCTTGCTGCCGCGGGCCTTCTTTTCATCGGCTTGCATATGATGCGACTTTGGCCACGTGACATGGGATGGGTGAGCATCATTTCCCCGGTTGGCAGTATATTCATTGTCAACTGTCTGGTTTTCCTTATAGCCGTATTTACCATGTCTAAGCCAACCTCGTCGCTGGCTTCCATGGCTATTTGGCTGTTTTTATGTTTTATATGGGATCCATACATAACCGATCCGGTCCGGCAACGACTCATTCCATTGTTTATTGCAGCAGCAGGCGCAATCTTCGGATGGAACATGTGCGGTGATGCGGAGCGCAATGTTGCAAAGGTGGCAGCCCTATGAGGATGCTGAGCCTTGTACGCATCACGCTACTGATGTTTTATCGGCACAAAGCCTTGTGGATAGCCAGCATACCGCTGGCGCTCTTCGCCCTCTTTTTAGCCTATGCCTCTCCCATGTCACCTGGATTCAGCAATATACATGGTCTTGTCTTTACCGGACAGGTTCTTGCCATATTCACCTCGTTGGCATACGCAGCATCATTCAGCAACCTGATGACTGCCGGTAGGCGGACAGGAATGGACGAGCTTGAATCCACCTCCCCTTTACCGATGGCAGCCATCCGCTCAGCTCATGTCCTGGGAGCATGGGTTATCTGCATATCATCATCCCTGCTTTTCCTAGTATTGATCGCGGTCTACCAAATCTTCCGCGGCAACGGTATGGCAATGCTTGCGGCCCTGGCAGTAGCGCTTGTCATACTCTCACCGTCAATGCTGATTGCCATGGGGATATCCGCCCTGCTGGGAGCCCTGTTACCCACAATCCTGGCCCGAATTCTCGCCGTCCTGGCATGGGCTTGGCTGGCTTTCTATACCCCACTCTTACCACTTCCAACACTCAATGGCGGCCCCCTGTCAGTCATCGGCGATCCCATTGCGCAGGGATGGTTCCACACCAACCCTATGTACGTACCAGCGAACGGCCCCTTTACCGTCCAATCTGGGGTCATATCCCTGCTCTGGCAGGTGTGTATCATCCTCCTCCTCTTCACCGGTGCAAACATAGCCTCCAACCACATAAAAGCTCGGGTCTGACTTTCATCTGACTTTGAAAGGAATTACTCACATGTTTATCTCGATTGACCATCTGACCAAGGATTTTCGGGGGAGACCGGCCGCTTTGAACGATCTGACCGTCGATCTTCCACAGGGCATGATAGGGCTCATAGGACCAAATGGTGCCGGCAAAACAACCCTCATGCGTATTCTCACCGGAATAATCAAACCGACTAAAGGTAAAATTTTTATTGATGGACAAGACCTGTCTTCGCCGGCCAACAGGCGAAATCTAAAACGGCACCTGGGTTATCTGCCACAGCACATCACCCCCTACGAGAACCTGTCCCCGCTTGAATTCCTTGACTATATCGGCATCTTGAAAATGATCGAGAATAAACGTGCACGGCAGGAGCAGGCACATACCCTCCTGGAACAGGTGGGATTGGAAGACGTGATGAACCAACCTATCGGAGGGTTGTCCGGGGGTATGAGGCGCAGGGTAGGCATCGCACAGGCACTTATGGGCGACCCCCGGCTACTGGTAGTCGACGAACCCACAGCGGGGTTGGATCCCGAAGAGCGCATGCGGTTCCGCACGCTCCTTGCCCAGCTGGGGCAGGATCGAACCGTTATCCTCTCCACCCACATACTCGATGATGTTGCACAAACCTGCCCCTGGGTGTGTGTATTACGTTGCGGGCGCAACCAGTATGACGGGCCAACAGAGGGGCTGATCCATGAAGCTGCCGGTCATACCTGGATCACACCTCCCATCGCGGCCCCACCGAATAATGTCACAATCATCAACGCGGAACCCACCCCACAGGGGACAAGATACCGCATAGTTACCGATACACCGCCCGCAGGCTCTGTAGAAACTGCGCCCAATCTTGAGGACGGATATATGGCTTTGGCCAGCGAGCGCTAGAAACCGCCTCCTACGCAAGAACACCCAATACTCAAGTATGAAAGAAGGTCGAATGATCATAAAGCGACTCAAGCAGAGCCTCAGAACCATTTTGCTTATATGCGCCACAATTATGCTGACAGTGGGGGTTGTCGGCTGCACTGATGGCATGAAGCACCCTGAGGAGTATTCCACTGATGGAAGCAATAAGGTTGCAGCCACCAGTAACCCGCAAACAATTTCGAAAGAAGAACTGGGTCACACCTGGCCTCTTAAAGTTGATGAGGGCACCGTGTCATGCAAGCTCAGCAAGCAGGGAGACCCCATCCTCCGCTTTACCACCTCAGATGGTGAACAGTACGCACTGAACCAGGTACAGGACAATGAGCATCTCAAAAGTATTGAAACATTAAAATCAGATAAGAGTAAGTCAGTAGGAACTCTGATGAGTTTCGCCTTCTCGGTCTGCGACGCCCCAAAATAAACCGGTTTTACAGAGCTTTGCGGCCTGTTTTCTCCAGGTAGCCAATCTGATCTCACCGGGGCCAGAGCAACCTGCCGGACATGCATCTACATTCTGCTACCACTGTGCTCTTCAACTGGCTGGCAGCGCAGTTGGAATGCCTCTTCTTACCACCATGTTCTGCCGACCATCAAGAACGGAACCAACAACTATCTGCAAAAAGATGCAGACCTCATGTTTTGATCCACCGGCCGTTCGAGACATCTAATCGTTGCTCTTTCAATCAAATCACGAGTAGGGGAGGTACTTCATCTTTGTTCATTGACCGTGCGAGTTCAGATAAACTTGAGCCTTCTGTTTGTCGACAGCCAAAGCGGCTGTCAGAATAAGAATCAGGCCTTCCGGAGTGTGAATCCTGGCTTCGAGTGAGTTCCACGGCTTACGTAATGGAGCTGAAGTGGAGCCAGGACGGAGGCGCTCGCACGCATCCACAATCTTGCTGATCTGCTTTTCCGTGACTGCTACGCTCAGGCTTCCTATGGACTCCATATCCGTATCAGAGTCGCCAGTATTGGAACCACTCTTACGAATCAGCACATCCTGAAAGGCCCAGCGCCTCAAGTGAATCATCATGCCCGGTATGGTGCATAAATTGATGAAGCCCAATCCCTGCGTCCAGAAAACCTCTGATTCATCTAGATCGTCGCTATACAGGCACATGAACATGGGCATGAGATAGATGCCCCTATAAGGCTCCGGCGGTTCCGCATCCTTCCCCGGCTCCGGCACGGGACTTATGCCTGCACCTGCATAAGCAGAAGCTTTGGGCTGGTCATGGTTGTCCATGGCTACCTCGTTCCTTAATTGAAGTGTTTTGAATTGGGTAGTCAAACAGAAAACGTGATACGTAGACGGAAGATACTGACTGCATCACTCCCATTTGACGGTTGCCGGATCTATCCCGTTTGCACGCGCTGCAGTTTCGATTGCAACCAGCATCCATTTCGCCAATCCAGGTTCCAGTTGTTCGTAATGGCGCCTGAAACGCGGGTCGGCCACATACATTCGCCCCAGAATGACATGCATGGACGGCGTCACATGGAACCATGACAAAGCCTGCCGATGCTCGTCAATCAGTTCGAGAACCTTATCTGATGTCGGAGCCAGACCTTTTCGTTTGGCTTGTGCAAGCTCACTTTCCACGTCTTTAAGCCGGGTCATGTCCCTTTTCTGTTCTTGTTCGGAGCGGGAAGCTTTTCGCTCCGCATACTCAAGCCACTGTCTGCTAGCACCCCAGCGTTCGTATGCTTCCGAAAAGTAGCGGTCCTCCTGATCGATCTTCGTAGGAACTGAATCATTACCTGACTTTCCCTCGGCAAGGGCTATGAGTCGGTCCAGACGATCCGCAGCTTTCCTAAAAAGCTGGATTTTCTCCTCAATACGTGAGCGCTGTCCCTGCAACTCGTCCAAAGCAAGCGGTGTCTTGCAATCGAGCAATGCCTTGATTTGTCTGGCATTGAATCCCATCTCCCTGTAGGTCACAATTCGCTCCAGCCGTGCGACGTCATCCTGCATATATTGCCGGTAATTCGACAGTCCACGAATGGGAGAGATCAGTCCTTCCTCCTCCCAGTGGCGCAGCATTCTCCTACTGACCCCTGTAAGTTCAGACATCTGACCGATGCTCAAGCCGCTCTTGCTGCCTTCGCCACTGAATTCGCTCTCACGTGTCATGCCTTGACCCTAAACCCTGCCATCATGTCAAGGTCAAATCAATTGTTTCCTGGGGATGGATGAGGCAGTGCATGCACACACCGGCCCCAAACGCCCCAATAACAGGTTCTTGAGGAGGATGCTTTTGATCCTGCTTGTTTGCGAAGTATCCCCCCCCCCCCCCCGATTATGAAAACGACTAAATCCAGCGTGACTCCTTTCCCATGGGTGCAAATTAGCCTCGTCAGCAGCGACGTGTCCCCTGCAGGGGACAGTTTCTTTTCCCGCGTTGAAGGATTGCGCCCGTCGAACTTGCATAGGAATCAGTTGAATTCCGATTGGAAGGGGAGGCGCAATGGCATATACGGACGGAAACAACGACCCGCAACTGGCTGTGTCCACACAGGGGTTGTTCAAGGCCTATGGCGGATTCAAAGCCGTGGATGAACTGAATCTACGTGTGCCGGCAGGCGGGGTCTACGGACTGCTGGGACCAAACGGAGCCGGAAAATCGACCACCATGAAACTCCTCCTGGGATTGACAAAACCGACTGCTGGAAGCATATGGATGCTTGGACAGCAGGTCGGAAAGAAGAGCAGGATCCAGCCGGGCCGTGTGGGCTCCATGATTGAAGGACCCAGCTTTTATCCAGGCCTATCAGGTCTCGATAACTGCCGCATGGTAGCCGATTATCTGGATCTGCCAGTTTCGGCTGCCTCAGAAGTGCTCACCAAGGTTGGATTGCGGGGATACGAGATGAGGAAGGCGGGCGCCTACTCTCTGGGGATGAAGCAACGGCTGGGCATCGCCATGGCGCTGATCTCGCATCCGGAGCTCCTGCTCTTGGATGAGCCCACCAATGGCTTGGATGCCGAGGCAGTGGTCGAGGTGCGACGAATGATTATGGACTTGGCCGCCTCGGAGGGGGTCACTGTCATCATCAGCAGCCATATCCTGTCGGAGATTGAAAAGATGGCTCCGGTGGTTGGCATCATTGCCGATGGTCATTTGCTCTACCAGGGAACTTTGAAAAACCTGCGGGAAGAGGTTCATATCGATCTACGGGTGTCCGATCCTGGGCTCGCGTCAGAGATGCTCGAAACTCAAGGCATTCACCACGAATATATCAGGAAGAGCGCAACCCTGCGCATTCCCGAGATACCAGATCCGCAAATCGGGTCGCTGGTAACTCGACTGGTATCGCATGGTCTGCAGGTATACCGTGTCGCATCCGAACGCAAGAGCTTGGAAGAGGCCTTCCTTGAACTAGTGGAAAACCCGCAGAACCATGTAGCGCAGGGTCCTGTGAAGCCGTCCGGTCATAAACAGAGGAGCGCACGATGAGCTCTGTCGAATCATTCTCCATGCGGCCCAAAGAATTTCGATCGGGAAAACCGCCACGCTCATCCCATCCAGGAGGGCTGCTTGTTCTGCTTTCGATGGAGCTTCGCAAGTTGAAAGGCTCCTCATTCTGGTGGATGGCCTTGGGCATGATTGCTCTAGTTTCGGCATGGTCGGGCTTGGCCTTCATGAAACGAGCTGAGTCTGTGAACCCCGCCACTCGTACCGTAGCTCTTGCTCAAGGTGAGATATTCCAAACTGTCGGCCTGCTGGCTCCTATCCTCGCGGCTCTGCTGACCAGCCGGCTTGCCGTCATGGAGAGCAGCGAGCGCATGGATCTCAAATGGCGATCCCTAGGCCAGAGTGCGACTGGGAGGTTTCTTGCCAAGCTCGTAGTTGCGGGGTGTGTGATTTCGCTATGCTTCGTGATTCCTCTGGCGTGTATACCGCTGGCAGCTTCAGCACAAGGGTTCCATCTCGATGGCAGTCTGGCCGAATACATACTCCTTCCGGCACTGATTGCCTGCTTCTCATCCATGGCTGTCACGGCCATACAACTCGCCCTCTCCCTGACTATCGAAAGGCAGGCCATAGGCCTGGGTCTGGGTGTGATAGCCGGTCTGATCGGGACTGGACTGGGCCCGATGAATATGCCGGCTCTGGGCTGGCTCTTCCCAGCCGGGATCAGTTCCGCGGCCAGCCCGTTCCTATTTTCAGCTAGCTCTGATGGTTTTGCCAGAATGACCTTGGTCGCCAACCCGTGGATGAAGGTCCTAACCAGCCTTCTGGCCTGCATTATCTGGTCGGGAATATCAGCATTCGTCGTCAAGGTCAAGGAGTCAGACCGATGAACAGACAGTACTCGACAAACACCATAACCATTAGCCCGATGAATCGCCCTAGGCCATCGATCACTGCCGCCTTCAGATGGGAGATCCGCAAGGCCGGCAATACTTGGTACTGGCTGGCCACAGTGCTCTTCGACGCCATAGGAATATTCAACGGTTGGGACCAGTACCAGAGCTACAGACCGGACTTCCAGGCTCAAGGAGTGACCTGGGCTGCGGTCTGGGGACAGGCGATCCTTCTGCCAAGTATGGTCTTCATACCAGTCCTGGTCGCAGCCTTTGCAGCCCAGATTGAAGCCAACGAGCACAAGGGACGCAACTGGCAGCGCCTTAACGCCTCCGGCATGGTCGGGACTGCCATAGTCGGGAAAATGCTGCACGGACTGCTGGCATCCCTCCTTACCGTCGCCATCTTCGAATCCGAATCCATACTCGTAGGTGTTCTGGTAGGAGGCTTCGACCCAGCGGAACTCGGTCCCTATCTTATGCGTGGCGCACCGATGACGTTGGCAGTGTGGGCCATTATGACTCTGACCCAAGCCATAGCTGCCAGAGCCGAATCCTTTGCCTCAACCATGAGCATCATGTTTCTGCTCACCCTTGCAGGCTGTGTGCTGTCGGTTGCCGCACCTGCCTTGGCACTGCCTTATCCGCTGGCCCTGATCACCACTGCATCCGCAGCCCGTGACATGGGCAATATCGCGTCTACTGCCTCTATGGCGGCTTCGTGCATGACGGCAATCCTCTGGGTGCTGATCAGCCTCCTTATATTCCGGCACGAGGCCCGCAGAGCAGTCTAATTTTGATGCAGAGTCAATGAAGAGAGGATGCAGCACTCGTAAGGTCGCACATTTCAGTGTCTGACAGCATAATGGACTACCAGCAGTTACCAGGAAGAGGCTCGTCGATGAGGGCAGACAAGAAGACTCAAGGTTGGATTCAGTTATGGAACCGGCCATACACGGCCTTCGTGGCAGTCTTTCTCTGCGCCATCTACGAGACGATGATGCTGACCAGGCTGATTCTCGCCCCGAGCAGTGCCAATCGAACCCTTTACCAGATTTTGAAGTCTGACAGCTGGGGCTTGCCCCTGTTCGTGGTCATTATTTTTGTCGCACTTGTCACCCTATGCCTGCGCCGCCTATATCCTATGGCGACCCTACTGGTTTTCAGTGGCCTGCTTGCCCTGACTGCCGCAATCTATGGCTCGGGATGCACCTACCTGATCATTCCCTGGCTCGTCAACCTCTACGCCTGCGCTGTAGAAGCCAAAAGCATGGCATCATTGGCAGCTGGACTGTGTAGTTCCACCATTCTGGGTCTGCTCAGCATTGCACTCTCTACCAACTGGCATCATGATGTCCACTTCACTGACCTTCTATATCCGACTGGTCTGGCATTCGCCCTGTGTCTGACAGCCGCCTTTTTCTCACGCTCAGCAAGGCAGTCACGCATGTCGGAGCAGGCGCTGGAGGAGGAGCGCTCGCATGCCCAGACCCTGGCCCGCGAGCGGGACCAAGCCATGTATCAGTCCAGGGTCGCCGCCAATTTGCACGACAGCGTGGGTCACGACTTGACCGCCATCATCGCCCTATCCGAGGGGATGGATCATGCCAGCGGTAAGCCGGAAATCGATGAGGCCATCTCTATGATCAACGACCTGGCACGGCAGGGATTGGACGATACCCGAACAGCTGTAAAAACCCTGCAATCAAAGGCAGGACCTGAAAACGACCCAGCGCAGTCCATAGGGGAGGAGCATGGCTGGAATGACATCAAACCCATTCTCAACCACGCCCGCCAAGCCGGAATCAGCACTGCCCTGACAGAGACAGGCCGTCGACCACAAGATCCCAGGCAGGCCAATCTTGCTTTCACTGTGACCAGGGAGGCGATCACCAACGCTCTCCGCCACGGACAAGGAGTCGATCATATTGTGGTTTCCTGGGATCACGACAGCCAGGGCGGCACAAACATTACCGTTCGTGATGATGGCCAACTTTTGAACAACTATACTGACAACAACGGTAGCAACGGTACAGGCCTTGCCAGGTTAGGAGCCGAATTGCAAGCTCATGGGGGCAGCTTCCATTCTGGTCCTGGTCCTGACGGTTGGATCTTGCAGGCTCGTATACCCTCGCTAGCTGCTACGGCAGCTGACAACAAGGGTAAGGAGGAAAGTGCATGATCCTTGTCATGATCGTCGACGACCAGCGCCCGACCCGCATGGGACTGGCACTCATGGTCGCCAAGGATCCAACCTTGCATGTCGTAGCACAGGCGGCCAACGGCCAAGATGCTCTGGATCAGCTGGCCACAGCCACCGAAAATCAGCAACCCCTGCCTGATGTGATTCTGATGGATGTGCGAATGCCGGTCATGGACGGGCTGGATGCCACCAGCCGTATCAAAAAGCTCCACCCTGAAATGAGCATTCTTATTCTGACCACCTACGACGAGGACGACTATGCCTTCACAGCCTTAGGAGCAGGCGCCTCCGGCTTCTTGCTCAAGGATGTCAAGACAGCCGATCTGAATAGAGCCATCCATGCGGTGCATGCAGGCGATGCCATTCTTACGCCGCGCATCACGGCCGAAGTGATCAGGAAAGGAGTTCCAAGGCCAAAAGCCAGTGATGAGTCTAAGGCTCGCGACAAATTCGCCCAGCTGGGCAAACGCGAGCTTGAGGTCGCTTCGCTGGTCAGCCAAGGCCTGACGAATGCGGAGATTGCCGAGCGCCTCCAGCTGCAGCCCGACTCGGTCAAAAAGACCGTCAGCCGCATACTGGCAAAGCTCAAAGTCAGGGACCGGATCAACATCGCCGTCCTTTGGTATCAAGCCAACATTGCAAACCACTGAATGGCACTGAATGCAAGCGGGCTTATCCGTAGATGGAAGAGGGCTGCATCCGGCTGTATCTTTACGGCTTAATCCATATATTGGCGATAAAAGTCCGCCATTTGGTTCATCAACGGCACATCCAGCTCGTAGCCCTTCGACTTGTCGAAATGCTTGGCCGAATATGCGTTATAGCTTTCGTTAGAAGGCTTTTGACCCAGTTGTCTCATGCGCTCCTTGTATTCCTGGTCGAATTGCTTTCGGTATCGCACCGAGTCCTGGGAATAGTAGACATAGGCGTGCCCGCGATCCTGGTATTCACGGAACCGGAATCGTGGGTTGGACTGAAATTCCTCACGGAAGAGGTCATAACTATATCTGACCGGTACCACCTGATCGTCCCGGCTCTGAGTGATGAAAATTCCCGCCTTGGATTTCTTCAAGCCACCCAAAGCGGTATAGCCAGCAAACTTCCCGAACTTTACATGCTCATACAAGCTCACGCAGGGCATGATGAGCGAGACGGCAGGGCCAGCGATTTTTCTGCCGGGCTGACGCATCATATCGATCGAGCGATTGAACCCAGAAACCATGACCGCGGCCTTGACCTCTGGGTGAAGGTTGAGAACAGCGCCGACGGCATAGCCTCCCCAGCTCTGTCCGAACAGGAAAAGAGGGAGGCCCTTATATGATTGCTCACCCTCCACGAAACGAAGAGCTTGGTCTAGATCCTCGACCCCTTGAGGAAGGCCCCTGACGGACTTGCCGGCGCTTTCATCGTTGCCGGTGGCATCATAGGCGAAGACCAGGAAGCCCTGGGCGGTGAAATAGTTGGCAACATCCATGTAGGTATTCTGTCCGCCGCCGAAACCATGAGCAATGACCACCAGGCCCTCAGCCTTGTCCTCTCGCTGGTTCGGATTATTTCTTGAATACTGATATCCCGCCAGTTCCTTACCGTCCTTGGACCGGAAGACGCACCGCTTCATGCGCAAGCCGGGAAAGTCTGCGAGCGCATAACGCATCCATCCGGGAGTGTTATACCGTTTTCCGAAGGTGTCCTCATAGACCAAAATGGAAGCCCCCGGCAGAATGATTGCCATGACAAGAACAAGTACTATTGCCAGGGCAAGAAGGACCCGCCTCCAATTGCGTTTGGGCTTTGTCCCGCCCGGATTTTCGGACATTTCACTCCCTGATCGGCACCCCATTGTCTGTTTGTATAACTATAAACTTTACAGCTCTGAAGCCAGGCCGACTAATTGGTATGCAATGCCGTAATTGGCTGTTTGTAAGTATTTGTCCTCCTATTCACATGGCAGAGGTAGTCAGAATCTTATTAGCCGATGATTGTTTGAGAATGGTTCGTTTTTGGCACAATTAGTGAGGTGCAGGTTCCAGAGAGGTGTTTCATTTGTTTAAGTGTTTCAAAACTCGTCTAAAAATCAATGTAATATTTAATTGATGAAGGATGAGTTTTGAAACACTTGCGGATAGAGGCCACAGAGAACTCGTGCGGGGGAGGGTCGTGCTCATGCTGATTGGATATGCCCGGGTCAGCACATTGGACCAGAATGAGGACCTGCAGGTCGATGCTTTGAAATCTGCAGGGTGTGAGCGATGGTATGTGGATCACGCTTCAGGTGCGAAGGCCAGCAGGCCGGAGCTCGATCGGATGGTTGAGGTCCTTCGGGAGGGTGATGTGCTGGTGGTGTGGAAGCTTGACCGTCTGGGGCGCAGTGTCCAGGTTGATGTCATGAACCGACTGCAGGACATGGGGGTCGGCTTCAAGTCGCTGACAGAGCAGATGGACACCACAACACCTGGCGGCGTCTTGGTGTTCAATGTGTTTGCGGCCATGGCTCAGTTCGAGAGAGACCTGATACGTGAACGGACAAATGCTGGTCTGAAGGCTGCCCGGTCGAGAGGTAGGGTTGGTGGCCGGCGCCACAAACTCAGCAAGAGCGATGAGGCCATGGTCCGACAGCTCTACGCGTCCAAAAGCGTCACTGTCAACGAGATCGCACAGCGGTTTAGGATATCCAGAGGAACTGTATATGGAGTGCTTTGGCCACGAATTAGAGCACATAAGGAAAAGCGAACAGGGCGAACTATAAAACATGTGGCAGTTCGCCCAACTCACACATTTCAGCATCTTCAAATGACGCTAGTCTTTATCGTGTTTCCCTCGGCGTTCTATTGCCATAAAGATAATCATCGCCACCCAAGCCACTGGATAAGTGCATAAAGCCCAGAACTGTGAATCAGTAACAAACGATATAATATGGGCAAGGACTAACGCTAGTCCGAAAAAGCTGACAGCAATATCTATTGGTTTATTGGACATCAGAAAAGGCATCCAGCAACTGCATCGCCAACACGAACCCAGCCATTCGCGTCAGAAAATAGCTTTTGTTTCAAAGATATATGTGTCATGGCGGTTCCTTTGCCGTCGCAACAAAATGCACGATTTGTGCATAAGAGAATTATGATAGAGAATTGTCACTTTGGCAATATCTGTCCATATATTGGATATGTACTACACCTTCGGAAGACGATCATTCCAGAAGGCGGATCATCCCCGCGGATGCGGGGAACACGTGAGCTTTGCGACCTGTGATGGCTTATGCGTGGGATCATCCCCGCGGATACGGGGAACACCACGACCATGGTTTTTTGGAGCCAGGCGATGAGGGATCATCCCCGCGGATGCGGGGAACACACTTAGAAATCCTTCCATTTGTAAGGATTATCTACTACCGTGCATTGCAAACCAATGCAACGCAGACCAGCGTAATGAAATCAATAACGCTATTGAGTTTGACCTGAAGTGCCTTGGTCTGCAATAACTAGTCTTGCTCTAATCGGACACAAATACCATCCTGTATTGATCAATAAGAAATGAGCGGGCTGGGATAGTTCCAATCCACTCACTGCTTAGCTCTTAGCTGCTTTGCACTTTTTCAACGCGCAAACGAGGAAACTACTCGCAACCGACAAATTAGAAGTCAGTAGCTCGTCTCGTCTTTATCCTGTAACCGCAAACGGAGGGAGTAGCTTTTGGATAGTTCGGCCCTCTTTGCGCTCAGCTGGCCTGCTGCTGGCTCAGATCATACACAGTGACGCCGTCAACCGTGGTTGCGGTATAGTGCTTGGCCACCCACTGTGAGATTTGCGTGGCAGTGTCGGAACCTCCCATCTGATGGCCACCCATCTCACCAGCTATGTAGTAATGAATCTGCTTATCCTTCACGTACTGCTTGAACTGTTCCAAGCTGGGGTAGGGGTCGGAACCATTGAACCCGCCAATGGCCATGACCGGCTTTTGAGAAGCCAGCTGATAGCCCGCCGCCTGCTGGGATCCTGTTGTGGCCGCGGACCATCGGTAGGAGTCAGATGACTTTTCCAGCATGGCGACGACCTTGGAACTGGACCGGCCTCCACCAAGCAGACCTCCTCCTTTCATCCTTCCTCCTTCTGATCCACCATGGAATCCAGATTTGCCCCTGCGCTGTGAGTGCATGGAGGGCGCACCCGAAGAGCTGGATTCCCCTTGTGGCCCTGAAGAATCCTGGCCCATGGGACCTGGTCCTTGAGAACCCATGCTGGGAGCCTGTTGACTATTCGAATCGCCACCAGGTATCTGGCCCTGCTTGCGTGACTGACCCTGCTGACTCATCGGGTCTTGGCCCATTTGATATGAGCCCATGTGACCGCCGTCACCTCCAGGCTTACCTTGCTGTGGCATATTGCCAGGTGCCATGCCGCCCGCCTGGCCACCGCCGGGTTGGCCACCACCAGGAGCACCCCCGGGCATACCACCGGGGCCGCCACCCATGCTCCCTGAAGTCAGACTGGGGCCGGCCAGGACGATTGATCCCATGTGTCGGGATACGGTGTACAGCGTCCATGCAGCAGGGCCTGCCATAAGCCCTATGACTGAGAGAATGAGGGCTGCAAGAGCGAGTCGTCGTATTCGCAAGAGTCCAGCCAGGGCAAAACCGAGGGCGCCCATGAGACCGATTATGAGAATGGCCCACTTGAGCCAGGGGAGCCACTGGGAGCGACCTGCCAGGCTGAAATCCCAGAAGGCCGTGAAGGCGACAAGAATCGGCGTGACGATCCTGGCCCAGCGCTTGTCCCGGGCAATCCACAGACTGAATGCGCCGATGGACACCAAGGCAGCTAGGGCAGGAGCCAGAGCCACGGTGTAATACTGGTGGAAAATGCCCGCCATAAAGCTGAAAACGAGTCAGGTGACGGTCAGCCAACCTCCGAAAGCAATGACACTGGCTCTGCGCACATCAATGCGAACGGCCCTGCCGATAACCAGCAAGCTGATGACAATGCCTGCGAAAGTCAAAGGAGCCAACCAGGAAATCTGCGTGCCGAACTCGCCGCTGAACAGACGATTGAGACCAGTCTGGCCCCACATGCCACCACCGCGACCGCCGCCAGCCGGCATGCCGCCTCCTTCATGGCCGTGGCCAGGTATGACGGATCCTTCTTCGCTGCCGGTCAAGCGTCCAAAACCGTTGTAGCCAAAGGTAAGCTCAAGGAAGGAGTTGCGCTGGGAGCCGCGTATATAAGGTCTGTCGCTGGCTGGCACGATGACCGTCAGCAGTACCCACCAGCCAGCGGCGACGATCATAGAACCAATGGCAGCGAGTGAATCCAGAATGCGACGAACTATGCCTGTCGTCGATGCAAGAAGAAAAGCCAGGGCAAAGCCAGGCAGTACGAGCAGCACCTGCAGTTGCTTGGCAAGGAAGCCAAACCCGATCTGAGCCCCGGCCAGGACCATCCACCATGTGCGCTTTCGATTGCCAGAAGGATGGTTGGCATACTCCAGAGATCTGAGGAGCGCATGAGTGGCACCGGTCATCAATAGCACCAGCAAGGCATCGGGGTTGTTGAAGCGGAACATGAGCGCGGCTACCTGAGTGAGCATAAAGATGAAACCGGTGACAATGCCCGCCCAGTTGCCCCAGTATCGACGCACGGTGGCATAGAGCAGATAGGTGGTTGCCACGCCCATAAGCGCTTCCGGCAGGAGGACGGCAAAGGAATTCAGACCAAAGATGCGCACGGAAAGCGCCATCAGCCAGAGGGCTGCCGGCGGCTTGTCCACGGTGATGGCATTACCCGAGTCCAGAGACCCCCCAGAGAAAGGCTTTCCAGCTGACCGAGCCAGCCTGGGCTGCAGCCGAATAAAACTCGTTGGCGTATCCAGAAGCCGTAAGGTTGATAAAGAATATTGCGCAGGCCGCAAGCAGCATGACACCCAGTGCCACCCAGTCTCCACAAGTCCGTCGAGGCAGAATATATGCGCGGGAAGAGTGCTCATCAGCGACTGCACCTGCGCTTGTTGATCGTGGCGAAGTGAAAGTCTGTGAATGCGTGGAGAAGCCATAGCTGCTGTGAGAAGCCAATGAAGCGTTCATGATAGGTGAAGTTTGCTCTTTCTGTATGAGATTTCGTTTGCTGCCAGCCGCTCAACAAGCGGCAATCTCTTTGCCTGGATTCTGCATACGTGAACGCGAATCCTCCTCTTTGGCAGGCAAGAGGGATCCGCGCAACTCATACTGGCGGATCTGATCCCAGACGGCAGGGGAGTCCAGGTCGACGCGAAGCTGCTCGACCGCGCGGGCCTCCATGCCCTCCCTGACCCGATGCATGCCCTCCAGATCCTTCTTTACCGTGTCTGGAATATCGACCGTCGATCCGGCATCCTCCACCCAGCGAACGGGAAGCTCCAGCATGGTCATCCCAGCCTGCTGGGCTCGCACAAGCAGCTCCGTATCGAAGAACCACTCGTCATCCTTCACGTGAGGCAGCAGGGCACGCGCAGCTTGGGCAGTAATGGCCTTGAAACCGCACTGGGCATCATGAAAGGAGACAGCCAGATATGAGCGGAGCATGAGGTTGTAGGTGCGCGAAATGAATTCACGTTTGGGGGAGCGGGTGACCTGAGACTGTGGCATCAAGACGCGAGCCAAAGGCGATGTCGGCCCCGCCCTGGAGCAGGGGAAGAATAAGGCTGCCCGTAAAGCCGATGTCGGTGGATAGATCAACATCCATATATGCCATGACTGCCGCCCTGGAGCTGAGCCAGGCCTGTTTCAGGGCGTACCCACGGCCCTTTCTGGCGAGGTGCAAAGCGCGTACCTGATTGGGGCACCAGTCACACAAGGACTTGGCAATCTGCCAACTGGCGTGTGTGCTGGCGTTGTCTGCAATCACGATATTCCAGCTGAAGGGTGCCAGATCTCTGGAGTGACGATCCAGAAAACTGCATAAGGTGGATACGGAGTCTGCCAGCTGAACCTCGTCGTTGTATATGGGAATGACAATATCGGCGTCGACCGATTTCGGACTGCCGTAAAAAGACAGGCGAATCAACCTCACCTTGTGGGATTTGTCTGTTGCCAAAGGAGTACCTGTCAGGCACATAGGGCTGCCCATCAATGTTTCTTTCGAGAATATCCGTTGCGTTCATGCCTCATAGTAAACAGCGGCTACTTGGGATATTCCTCGAACTTGTCTTTATAAACTGATTGGACTCCTTAAAAAGAATCATGAGAATGTCTCAATGTTTGCTGACATGGCTGCACCAAATAGCAGCAGTCAATATCGTTTATTTAGAACGATTAGCATAGTTCTGCTTGGCTTGCTACAGGGATTAAACCGAAACCAACTTATGTATTGCGTTTAGGAAGAGGCCACGGTCATGCACATTTAAGCTGTATCTATAACATAAAGAATAATGAAGCAATAATTATATGAGCAATGCATAGCATAGTTAAGCATCCTTGGGTTTACCTACTTCGTAGGCCTAAATCAAGTCCTGCTGAAACCGTAAAACAACGCTATAGATTGGCGATTGTCGCAAGCGCGTTTAATGACAACTAGAGTCAAATGCGATCAGACTTTCCTCTGCTGATACAAAAGACGACAGGTGTCTTCAACGGACACACAAGTTCAGAGAAAACAAAAAGGCAAACTACAAGCAACAAAGGTATCTCGGGCAACACGACGAGCAGGCCGACATCTTAATAGTCACCTGTGCCATTAACATGACAAAACCTTAAGTGCGGCAATACTTGCGCCATCAATTACCGTCAAGCTTTCTGCGCAACCAGGGTACACCAAACATAATGGCACAATATGTTATCGTTCCGCAGGTTAAACCAATTATCGTGTAAGGACTTGTTACAACGTCCTTCCAAGGTCTTCCTATCGCCCAGGAAATAGCCACTATCAGTAGTAGACAAAATCCTATATATAACGGTATAGACAGCACTTTTCTCATCATTATGAAGTCACGAGACCTTCCATGCATCGAGTCTTGGTTAAAGCGAACACATCCATCTTCTTTGGTTGACGCGTGAACCTATGAATATTTCTACAATAACAGGGAGCAAAGGTGTTCCCAAATTCGCTTTGAACGATAGATCTTTTGCTTATAGCTGTGAATGGCTTTCCGCCAACAGCCTGGTTTCGCAACGACCGTAAGACCGAAAACAGTCTCGAGATCCACTGTCAATGTGGCGACAAAAGACGCTTGGTAAACAAGACCAAGATAATGGGTGTCAAATTGACTTGACGTAAAGCTTGCTTTACATTATTCTGGTGCTCATTCAGGTCGACCGGTCCTGATTTGAGCTTATCAAAGAAGAAACCCATGAAGGACGAAAAGAGCGGTAAAGCAACTGTCGATGTGCGACCCAGATCGTTTGGCACTGTTCGTTTCGGTTCCCGCTCGATGCCAGCGCTCACAACCGCTTTGATTCCAGGCCTGGCGAGCAGCATAGTTCAAAGAGGTGTTTATGAAGGTCGTCGCGATATTTATAAATGTAATGAGTCTTGTGGGATTAGTTGTCACATTATACATGCAGATTCAGATTGGGTATTACAGTGACGAACACCCCAGCCTTTATAACCAATTTGATGAGTCGCAAGGAAATCTTGCATGGATTTGTGTTTTTCTTTTTTTTGCTCTCTGTATACTGTCACTTACATTGATTATTCAGATTACAGAACAAACAGAACGAAAGTCATCTCTTCAACCGAAGAAAATATAGCTTTTGCCAAGCTTGCCTCTATAAAACCTCTCGTAGCGATATTAAAGTGTAGCGTAATAGAATTCTATCTATATACCTTAATTTATATACCTTATATATGTGCATGCCTGTAAGAAAGTGAGGAGCCCCGCGTCATTAACGAATACATAGCACATAATTTGTCATACCGAAGAGACGGATAATCAGAAATACAGTTTTTATCATATATGTCACCAGAGCAAAACAAATAGGACATTAAATTTCGAGAACCTTGGCAACTTGTATAACTTTGTCGGGCCGGCGGGATTTGAACCCGCGACCCCTTGACCCCCAGTCAAGTGCGCTACCAAACTGCGCTACGGCCCGACGGTGCATCAGCACCGAGTAGAGATAGTAGCACAGCGTCACCGGGCCGACAACGGTCCGGCGAGTCCTGGCAGACCAGTCCGGACAGACCGGGTACATGATCGACTTGCTATCATGATTCTGGACGGTCGGCGCAACCCGCGTCGGCCGCGAGTCGTTCCAGCCCGGAAGGGGTTCCATGAGCACAGACGTTTTCGACCTTTCGGCCGCAAAGATGCGCGACAAGGGCATGAGCGAAGTCTCCATCAACCAGTTCAGGCACCTTTACGAAACCTGGGAACGGGGAGATGCCAAGGCCTGCGTGCGCGAGAAGGACGTCGTCCCGCTCAAGGACGTGCCCCGCACCAAAGACATCCACGACACCATGGACATGGACATGGCCCTGGACGCATTCTCCCGCACCGCCTTCATCAAGCTCAACGGTGGGCTTGGCACCTCCATGGGCCTGGAAAAGGCCAAGTCCCTGTTGCCCATCCGTCGCCACAAGGCCCGTCGGATGCGCTTCCTGGACATCATCATGGGCCAGGTGCTGACGGCCCGCAAGCGCCAAGGGGTGCCCCTGCCGCTGATCTTCATGAACTCATTCCGCACATCGCGCGACACCATGCGCGTGGTCAAGCAGGACCGTCGCTTCGTCCAGAACGGCGTGCCCATGGAGATCATTCAGCACATCGAGCCCAAGATCGACGCCGACACCGGCCGTCCGGTCGACTTCCCGGCCAAGCCCGACCTGGAATGGTGCCCTCCCGGCCACGGCGACATCTTCTCGACCATCTGGGAGACCGGTCTGCTGGACACACTCAAGGAGCAGGGGATCGACTACCTGTTCATCTCCAACTCCGACAATCTGGGCGCCCGGCCTTCAAGGACCCTGGCCGGCTATTTCGCCCAATCCGGAGCGCCCTTCATGATCGAGGTGGCCAAGCGGACCGAGGCTGATCGCAAGGGCGGCCACATCGTCATCGACAAGGCCAGCGGACGCCTCATCCTGCGGGAGATGTCCCAGGTGGACCCGCATGACCGCAGCTCGGCCATGTCCATCCGCAAGCATCCCTACTTCAACACCAACAGCATCTGGGTCAGGGTCGATGCCCTGCGCGACAAGCTGACTGAATACGACGGCGTGCTGCCCCTGCCCATCATCGAGAACCGGAAGACCGTCGACCCCACCGATCCTTCCACCCGCCCCGTGGTGCAGCTGGAGACCGCCATGGGCTCTGCCGCCACGCTCTTCGAGGGGGCCATCTGCGTGCAGGTGGACCGTATGCGTTTCCTGCCGGTCAAGACCACCGACGACCTGTTCATCATGCGCTCCGACCGCTTCCACCTGACCGACTCCTATGAAATGGAGGACGGCAACTACGATTTCCCCAACGTCCAGCTGGATGAACGCTACTACAAGTACATCGCCGACTTCGACGAGCGCTTCCCCTACGGGGTTCCCAGCCTGGCGGCTGCCAACTCGGTCACCATCGAGGGGGATTGGACCTTCGGCAGGGATGTGACCCTGTATGCGGATGCCCATCTGAGCGACCAGGGGCGCTCCTCATACGTGCCCAATGGTCAGTATGTGGGACCTCAGGGCATCGAACCGGACGAGTGGGTCTAAGGCCGGGCGCAACAGGGTTCAGCCTGTCAAGAAAAGGGACCATATTTGGGTGTTTGGCTCCCACGGTCCTGAAAATCAATCTATGATAGGTAGACGTGCGTTAGGCGCACTGATACATAAATTTTAACGATACGCGAGGACTGATGGCAGAAGGCACGAACGGAAGACGGCGTTTCTCGGATAAGTGGGGCAAGCACGAACTCGATGTCCTAGCCGTCTTATCGTCCGCTTTCCCGCAATGGCTTACATCACGGCAAATAGCACAGCGGGTGAAGGCCTATGCCGACTCCTACGGCGAGTTGGCCGACCAGGCTGCCAAGGCCGCCTTCGCCAAGCAGTTCCAGCGTGACCGGGCCAAGCTGGCGGCCATGGGCATAGCCATCGAATCCCGTCAACCCGAGTATTCCTCCAAGTCCGAAGGGCAGGATTTCGCCTCCTACCGTCTGCAGCTGGGGGATGAGCCGCGCATCCGCATGCACTTCAATCAGGAGGACATGCCGGTGCTGGCTGCAGCCAACTACCTCGCACGATCAATCGCCATGTCCCAGGAGGCCTGCGAGGAGCCGACCCGACCGGTCTCGCGCACCACGCCCCGCGTGCCGCAGGTGCCCATCCCTGGCCTGGGTCTGGACTCCATAGCCCCTGGGCTGGGTACTCAGCGCATTCCCGACAACCTGGTCAAGGTCATCGATTCCCGTCGCTTCGCCGCCACGGTGGACGTGGACGGGGAGAACCTGAACGTGGCCTATGCCGACTCGGACGATTTGGCCATGTTCGTCCTGGAGCACCCCGATGCCTCCATCGTCAGCCCGCAGGAGGCCGCGGATGCTTTCCGGCGCCGTCTGGATGCAGCCACCCACTTCAAGCTGGCCGACGAGTCGCAGAGCCCCGGCGCGGCAACGGTCATCTCCCCGGAGATTGCCCGGACCAGCGTCGAGCATTTCGCCAGTGACCTAAGCGACGACGATGCCGACCTCCGCCACGCCCGCCGGGCCAGTGCATCCTCATTCCAGACCGGGTCCGAGGTGGATCGCCGCCTGCGTCTCATGCTCTTCCTGTCCGCACACCTGGGCGAGGAATTCTCCCTGGCCGAGCTGGCCGATCGCTTCATCGGCCACCCCAACAGCAAGGAAGAGCTGCGCAAGTACGTCAATACCATCCACAAGGACATCAACACCCTGACCACGGTCTCGGACGACGGGGAGATGGCCGGCAGCCAGTTCTTCGACATCGACTGGTCCCTGCTGGACGACAGCGGCATCGTCTCGGCCACCAACTCACTGGGCTTGGAGCGGCTGGCCGGCATTTCCCCCCAGTACCTGAGCATGCTGACCGCTTCGCTCAACTACCTGGCCCATTCGCCCCTGCTGCCCGAGCAGTCCCGCAGCCAGGCCGAGTCACTCTACCAGCGCCTGCGCACGCATGTCGGGCCGGGCGAGACACCCTGGCTCTCCCTTACCGGGTATGAGACCGAGCCCAAGAGTTTCTCGGTGGTCCGCCGGGCCATCAAGACCGAATCACTTCTGGACATGGAGTACACGGACGCTGCCGGACGCACCCGTCGCAAGGTGGTGGCCCCTGCCAAGATCTTCGTGGATGAGGGCGTCTACTATGTTGCCGCCTGGACCGATATTGGCGATGCAGCAGAGGGCACCGAGGCCGCGGACGCCCCCTCTGATTCCAGCCGCCACCTCAAGCATGGCACCGGGCGCAACCGACAGTGGCAGGTTCTGCGAATCGCCAGAATCGAGCATGCGACCATCGTCAAGCCCAGCCACAAGGTGGAGTTCCCGGATGTGCCGGTCAGCGAACTACGCAAGTGGTCCTTTGACAACGGCACGGCTGCGGTCTTCATCACCGACCGGCCGGATTTGCCCTACATCAAGTCCCTTCCGGGCGCCTCTGTGGAGCCTTGCGGATCCGGACAGAAGGTCCACCTGACCGTCTCCTCGGACTCCTGGTTCGTGGCCTTCTGCATCGCCCACGCCAAACACATCACTGCAGTGGCACCCAAGACCCTGCGCACCATGATCCTGGCCCGTGCCCAGCGCGAGATCACCATCAGCGACGCTCACGACAAGGAGCAGGACCGGCACTAGTCCCGGTCGGAGAGGAGTCCCATGCCTGGATGGATCTGGATCCTTCTGGTGATCTTCATGCTGGCCATGCTGATCGGGGGAGCCGTCTACGCCATCCGCCACGCCATGGCAGCCAGCCGCTCCATAGGGCGGGTCTCGGACGATCTGAACCGTCACATGCCACAACCTCCGGCGCCGGGGCAGTCCCAGGCACCGGATAGGACCAAAGGTCCGGCCTTCGCGCTGCCCCTGTCGCAGTCAACCGAGCGATACAGCCAGGCCCATGCCCTGGTGCTGGAGCGCAAGGAGCAGCGCAGAAGGAACCACGGCCGCATCTGGCTGCGGTGGAAGCAGTTCAATAGGTAGTTCTTGGAGGAACATGTCAGGTCATCGTCACCACGGACAGGATTCATCAGCATCCGAACCGGGGCCGGCGGAACGCTACGCCCGCTTCAGTCGTCACCGCAAACGCATGACCGGGGCGCCGGCACGCTTTCAGTCCAAGCTGCCCTTCCCCCTGGATGACTTCCAGCTGGAGGCCATCACCGCCCTGCAGGATGGCGACAACGTCCTGGTGGCCGCTCCGACCGGCGCCGGCAAGACCATAGTGGCCGATTTCGCAGTATTTTTGGCCCAGGAGCAGAACGTCAAGACCTTCTACACCACCCCCATCAAGGCGCTGAGCAACCAGAAATACCATGACCTGGTCGACCGCTATGGCGAGGACCGGGTGGGTCTGCTGACCGGCGACACCTCCATCAACTCCGAGGCGGACATCGTGGTCATGACCACCGAGGTCCTGCGCAACATGCTCTATGAACGGTCCTCCACCCTGACGGCCCTGAAGTACGTGATTCTGGACGAGGTCCACTATCTGGCCGACCGCTTCCGGGGGCCGGTCTGGGAGGAGGTCATCATCCATCTTCCGGCCTCCACCCGCATTGTTGGGTTGTCTGCCACCGTGTCCAATGTGGAGGAATTCTCCGACTGGATCTCCTCGGTGCGTGGACGCACCCATCTGGTGGTCTCCGAGCGCAGACCCGTGCCGCTGGAGCAGCATGTCCTGGTCCAGGCCGACAGACACACCGAGCCCGAGATCCTGGACCTGTATCGGCATGATGGATCTGGAAAGCAGACACCAAAAATCAACCCACGTCTGGTCTCGCGGCTGGCCCAGTTGGACAAGGCCGGACAAGAGCGCGTCCAGGCCCGCGACAAGGGGCATCATCATCGCCATGGCCGAGGCGGCAGGCCGGAGCGACGGATGGGGGAGCGGTATCGTCCAAGCCGGGCCGACGTGGTCGATGAGCTGGACTTCATGGATATGCTGCCCGGCATCTACTTCATCTTCTCCCGCACCGGCTGCGACCAGGCCGTCCAACAGTGCATCCGGGCAGGGCTGCAGCTGACCACCGACGAGGAGGCCCGCCGTATACGGCACATCGTGGACTCCATGGCAGCCGGACAGCTCAGCAAGGAGGATCTCAAGGCGCTGGGATTCTCCCAGTTCCGTTTCGCGCTGGAGCAGGGCTTCGCCGCCCATCACGCGGGTGTGGTCACTCTCTTCCGGCAGATAGTCGAACATCTGTTCGAGTTAGGGTTGCTCAAGGTGGTCTTCGCCACTGAGACCCTGGCCCTGGGCATCAACATGCCCGCCCGTTGCGTCGTGGTCGAGAAGCTGGAGAAGTTCGACGGCACAGGTCACGTAGCCCTGACACCCGGCGAGTTCACCCAGCTGACCGGTCGGGCGGGCCGGCGCGGCATCGACGACATCGGCCATGTGGTGGTGGTCGACCACCGGGATTTCAGCCCCAAGACCATGGCGGCCCTGTCCAGCAGGAGGGTCTACCCGCTGCACTCCAGCTTCCGACCTACCTTTAATATGGCCGTCAACCTGCTCAATTCCTCCAGCTACACGCGTGCCCGGGACACCTTGGACCACTCCTTTGCGCAGTGGGAGGCCAACCGATCAGCCTCGGAGCTGGAGGAGCGCATCGAGACCCTGACCAGCGGCCTGGAGGACTACAGGAAAGCCGCCCAATGCAGCCGTGGCGATCTGATCGAATTCATGCGCATCCGTGCGGCCCTATCCTCGGCCCAGAAGAACGATCGCCGCCGCCTGAAGCGTCAGCGATTCACCAGCGAGAAGGCCCGCGACCGGGCATTCCGCGACCTTGATCGGCACATCGACCAGCTGCGCGAGCAGGAGCGCAACCATCCCTGCCGCCAGTGCCCGGACCTGCCCAAGCACCTGCGCTGGGGGAACCGGTGGATCCGCATGGACAAGGAGCTGCAGCGCACCCGGGAGCAGTACGAATCCAAAACGGGGTCGGTCTCACGCCAGTTCGACAGGATCTGCCAGATTCTGGCCGACCTGCGCTACACCCGGGCTGTGGATCCCGACGACTGCCGACTGACCCGGAAGGGCCAACTGCTTCGGCGAATATACAGCGAACAGGATCTGAGCCTTGCCGAGATTCTGGATCGGGGCATCCTCGACGATCTGGAGCCCCCCGAGCTGGCGGCCGCAGTCTCCGGACTGGTCTACGAATCCCGCCGTGGGGTAGGGGAGCAGCCGGGGGAGAGGGCCGGATACCGGGCTCCCAGACTGGTCGAAGCCATGGAGGATATGAAGCGTCAGTGGTCCCAGGTGCAGGAACGCTGCGATCAGGCCGGATTGGAGCTGCCCCCGGAACTCGACTTCGGCTTGGGGCCGACCATCTACGACTGGGCCTGCGGCGACTCGCTGACCACCATCCTGCGTGACAGCGATCTGACGGCGGGGGACTTCGTGCGCAACGCCAAGCGCCTGTCCGACGTGCTCACCCAGATCGTCCAGGTGGAACCCTACCTGGGCAGGGGAGGGCATCACCTGGCCAGGACTGCCAGCATCGCCGCCGACCAGGTCAATCGCGGCATTGTGGCATACACCGGCGTGGAGTGAACACGGGCCCAATCAGGGAATAAGTTTCAGGTCAACACTGTTCTGTAGCTTGGAGGCAGTGACGGACACGAGTATGGAGGAATCATGGCAGAGCGCAGTCTTCGCGGCATGAGCATTGGGGCGAAGTCCCTGGAATCCGATCAGAATGTGGACTTCGCGGCACGCAGCGAGGTCGCCTACATCTGCCCCAAGGGCCATCGGACCATTCTGCCGCTGGCTGAGGGTGCAGAAGTGCCGCAGGAGTGGGAGTGCCGCTGCGGGCAGATCGCTCACCTTGAGGGACATGACGAGCAGGAGTCCGGCAAGACCGGCAAGCCGACCAGGACCCACTGGGACATGCTGCTGGAGCGTCGGTCCGAAGACGAGCTCAAGGCTGTGCTGGACAAGCGCCTGAAAATGCACCGCGAAGGATGGTTCCCCGACTATGAGTAAATCACCGCGCCGCCTGGTTCTGTTGGATCTGGACGGCACCCTGACAGCTTCTCATCCGGGCATTATCGCCTCTGTGATGCAAACTTTCAAAGAGCTTGGTCATCCTGTGCCCGATGAGAGCGCGCTTCGACGATTCATCGGACCAGCTATCGAAGTGTCCTTGCGCCACAACGGCATCAGAGAGGAAGACGTCGACAGGGGCGTTCAAATCTACCGGCACTACTATAGCGAGATAGCAGCATTCGAGGATCCCGAGCATCCTGGGCAACAGGTCCCTGGACGACTGCTCGCCAAGGTCTTCGACGGCATCCCCGAACAGCTGAGTCGTATGCGCGAACACGGTCTGACATTGGCTGTGGCCACCTGCAAACCCGAGTATCAGGCTCTGCCGGTCTGCGACCACTTCGGGCTGACACCACTGGTGGATGGTGTCTATGGAGCCAGCAAGGACTCCACACGGATCACCAAAGCCCAGGTCATCACCTACGCACTTGAGCAGCTTGGCTTCAATGCAAAACCCGGCGACAGGGCCCTTATGGTCGGTGACCGCTGGACCGATGCCGATGGCGCCTTGGAAACCGGTCTGGACTGCCTAGGATGCCGCTGGGGCTATGCCGAACCCGGAGAACTGGAATCTCACGGATGCTACCGAATCATCGAGCAGGTTGACCAGCTGTGCCAAGCTGTCGATGATTACTTCGACAACGACCATACCCAGCACTGAGTCGGCCAGAACTGCATAGAACCACATTTATGCTTCAGGGGGCCACCCGAGATCACCCGGGTGGCCCTTGATAATTGTGAGCGATGCTCTTGCAACGTCACCGAGACGACCATAATAAAGAGACCATTAAATCGCTGGAAAATCACCGGAAAACGGCAAAATCGAAATCATGACCTAGTAAGCCGATAATGTACGTTATGTCATATTATTTATTGTTTTTCTCCCCTATTTAGCTCGCCATACGCTGTTCGCCAATGTTGTCCTCGTCGATTCATGCAGCCCGCTGACGCTGCTCATGCTGGTGCTCCAGACGCTGGCGCAGGCGCATGGCCGTCAGTTCATCGATGGGCCGCTCAGGTATTCCCGGTGTCAGCTGTCCGGTAGTCAAATCCACATGGTCGCAGGTCTGCAATTCCAGATCCATGCGATGCCAGATTGCGCCCACAGAGATAGCAAAGACGGCACGCCCGGACTGCATCAAGGCGAATACCTGATCGGGGCCTGAGCATTCGGTGACCTCGTCGCCGTCGCAGACCACGGTCACGTGCTCCAGCTGGCCGACGGTCCGACGCTCAAGATAAGCCACAGTGCTCGTAGCGTTGACCAGGTTGACACCGGCATCCAGGAGGCGCTTGAGGACAGCCAGGATGACCACATCCTTGAAGGAATAAAGCCTACGTGAGCCTGAACCGTGCGAGGCCTTGATGGATGGCTCTACAATCCGTTTGCGAGCCCAATAATCCAGCTGCCGATAGGTGATGCCGGCAACCTTGGCCGCGACCGTGCCTCGGTAGCCCCGGGTCGTGCCCTCGGCCTGCTCAGGCGAAAAGAGCTCACCCTGGACCAGCGTCGGCGCCTCTTCGGCCATGTCAAGCCCCCTGTCAGTTCTTGGAGATGACTGCCCGATTATCGAAGTAGACCAGCCTGAACTTGCCGATCATGATCTCATCGCCGTTGTGCAGGTCGGCCTGGTCCACGCGTTCACGGTTGACGTAGGTGCCGTTGAGACTGCCCGTGTCCTCGACACGGAAGCCATGATCGGTCCGAACGAAAATGGCGTGCGCGCGGGAGACCGTCGAGTCGTCCAACAGAATGTCCGCCTTCGGATCGCGCCCCACACTGACCTGATCCTCGTCCAGCAGGTAGCGCGATCCCGACACCGCTCCCCTGGTAGAGATCAGTAGGGCTGTACCCTCAGGCAATCGGGCCATGGTCTCCAGGTCGTCCTTGGTCAGTGGACGGTCACCGTTGGAGGTGACTGGAATATTCAGGGCCGGCATGCCGATGATGGTCGTCTCGCCCGCAGTGGGAATAGGTTCTGTCATAACTGCCTATTCTACAGGCTTTGCATACTGATAATCCTGCACGCGTCGAACCTGGTCGATTTTGACACTATCGGACTGGTCCACTGATACGGATGCATGGAATTGCACCTTGATCCGCGAGCCTACTCCCCCGGCTATCTGAATGGCATTCTGCAGGCTGTCCGGATCCCCGATGGCCTTGACGACATAGGGGCTGTGCAGCTTGGCGTGGTCGCACTGCAGGCCGGTGCGGGTATCCAGCAGATAGGTGTTGGTGACTACCCGGACATCGTTGAAGGATATGACCTCAGCCCCGGCATTGCGCAACTCCTCGATAAGGTTGAACATGGTCGAGGCATCCACGCGGTCGCTGTCCTCAGTGACCGTTACGACCACTCCCCTGCCCTGGGCCGGCAGCCGTCCGGACAGGATGCCGCTGCTCTGTTCGTTCTGCTGGGCGATGCGGGCGGCCTCCTTCTGCTTGTCGGCGGCGGACTTGATGGAGGTCAGCTGCTGGTTGAGCTGGCTCTTGCGCTCCTCCAGCTTGTCGACCTGGTTGCTGGTCTCGTCCAGCACCCGCACCAGCTCTTCCTCGGACAGGCTCTGGTAGGAGGACTGATTATTGCGCACCTGGACCGCGTACCCGAAGCCCAGCAGGGCGCACATAAGGGCCACCAGGACGCTGGTGACCAGCCTGACCCTGGTGGCGTTGGAGTTGAGTGTGCGCAGAGGCCGCCGACGAACCACCGGGAAAGCACCGGTCTGCGTGTCGTCGGATGGAGCCCTGACCCGTCCAGGCCGCCTGGGCGGAATGCTCTCGGGCATCTGTTCATCGCGCTTTTTCCTGAGGGTGTGTCTCATGTGCTCACCCCTTGAAAATGAACCGTCGGATAGCGGAGACGTTGGAGAAGATGCGGATACCCAGGACCACGATGACGGCCGTGGACAGCTGGGAGCCCACACCCAGCTGGTTGCCGAGGAAGACCAGAAGAGTGGCGGTGATCACGTTGGAGATGAAGGAGACCACGAAGACCCGGTCCGAGAAGCTGCGCTCGAAGTAGGAACGGACCGCGCCCATCAACGCGTCCAGGGCCGCCACCACCATGATGGGCAGGTAGGGCTGCAGGACGATGGGAATGTCGGGCTTGAGGAAGATGCCCGCCACCACACCTAGGATCAGGCCGAGAATTGCCGACATGTCAATGACTCCTTCCGGCATAGGACAGATTGGGCAGACCTACAGCGTTCAGGTTCAGGCGCCGCTGCTTGGTCACATTGACGGTGATGTTCGCGTTCTTCAGGTCACGCAGGCGAGTCTGCAGATCGCTGCGAGCCATCAGATCAGACAGAGCACTCTGGTCGCCGATGGCCTCGATCTTGTAGGGTGCCTCGATGGAGGCAGTCCCCACCAGGATGGTCTGACCGGCCGTGCGCACGGAGGTCTGCGTTCCTATTCTATTGCCGTTGATGGCGATGGCCTCGGCTCCCGCAGACCAGAGCTTGGTCAGGAACCACTGCAGGTCCTGGTCCGTGACCAGTTTGATCTGATCAGCGTTGTCCCGGGAATCCTTGGAGGCTATCGGGTTGGCCAGGGTGATGACGATGCCCTGGCCCTGCACCTTGCTGGTACCATTGGTCAGATCATCGGCGGTCTGGGTGCTGTTCTGGCCTTGGCCGCCCACTTGACCCGACAGTGTGTCGATATTGCCGTTGAGGTCTGAAATCTGCCCGTTAAGGTCGTTGGCACGCTTGCTGACCGCTTCCACCTGGGTTATCAGCTTTTCGCGCACCTTCTGACGTGGGTCCCGGTGCAACACCTGAACAATGCCCGTGCCGGCCAATCCGACCAGCACACAGATGACGAAGACCAGGATCCTGTTGATCCAGACGCTCAGGGGCGACCTGCGCTCAGCGGGCAGCAGGCGGGCATCCTCGAACATGGGATCCATGGGACGGTTGGTCAGATCATCGATCAGCCTCAGGGACTCATCGGCCATGCGACGACGAATGGACTCCTGGGCGGGTTCGGAGCTCTCCTGATCCACATAGTGACGGTCCAGACCAGCGGTGGAATGTGAAAAAGCCGCCCGGCGGTGAATCAGGGCACGGTCGGGCGGCACGGGGAAGGATTCAGGCGTCATCTGTGGCTCAGTCATGATGGCCGTCCCGACGAAGCAGTCCAATACCTTGACGTGCGTAGATCAGCCCCGCCAGCCAGTAAAGCGCCACACCCCAGATGACGGCCGCAAGAGCCACAAGATGGAAGAAGCGGAAGAAGGCCGAAGTGCCCACATCCGCAAAGATAAGGGCAGGTATAGCCAGCATGAGCACGGCCGTCCCGGTCTTGCCAGCAAAGTGGACCGGCAGAGGGCCATAGCCGTGCTGGGCCAGCGCCAGAACCAGCAGGCCCATGAGCACATCCCTCGCACCGACCAGGGCCAGAAGCCACCAGGGCAGTATGGAGGCGATGCTCAGGGCAAGGACGGAGCAGAGAATGAGCAGGCGATCGGCAACCGGATCCAGGATCTGCCCCAGCTTGCTGACCTGGTTGAACCTACGGGCAATGATCCCATCCACCCCATCCGACAGGGCCGAAATCAGCATGACCACCAGGGAGATGATCAGATGGCGATTGGCCACCAGGTAGGCAATAAGGGGTATGGACAGGATACGGAGCATGCTGATCACATTGGGTACCGTGAGAATCACGGACCGCGGCTCAGGGCTGTACCTGCTGCGTGAAATTCGATCGATCAGTGCCATCCGACTACATTCTAGAAGCTTGAAGGGCTGTTACAAGGATGGCACGCGCACCAATCTCATAGAGCCGGTCCATGAGGTTGTTCACCTGGTCCCTGGGGACCATGGCCCTGACAGCCGCCCACTGCTTGTCGTGCAGGGAGGAGACCGTCGGCGACTCGTACCCGGGCGTGATGCCTACAGCCATGGCTACACGCTCGACCGGGATGTCGTAATCCATCAGTACATAGCGGCGGGCTGTCAGCACACCCTCCAGCCTACGGGACATGACTGCCAACCGTTCATCATTCGGATCCAGGCGTGGCGACCTGATGAGAATCCCTTCCGACTTCAGAATGGGATCACCGAAGACCCGAAGCCCGGCGTTGCGCAGGGTGGTGCCGGTGGAGACCACATCGGCGATCAGGTCGGCTACTCCCAGCTGAACCGACGACTCCACCGCCCCGTCCAGGTGGATCAGTTCGGCCTTGAGCCCCTTGCTGGTCAGGTAGTCCTCAAGAAGCCGGTCGAAGGTGGTTCCGATCCGCTTGCCGTCCACGTCCGACAAGGTGCTGATGGAGCTGGCCTCCGGAGCGGCGAACCTGAAGGTGGAAGCGCCGAATCCCAGCTGCGTGACCTCGACGGCACCGGTACCGGAGTTGAGCAGAAGATCACGTCCGGTGATGCCCAGATCGATGGTTCCCAGGCCGACATAGACCGCTATGTCGTTGGGCCTTAAGTAAAAGAGCTGGATGTCGTTGTCGACGTCATCGACCACCAGTTGCCGTTCGTTGGAACGCAGACGATAGCCGGACTCTGACAGCAGCCTCCATGCGGGCTGGGACAACATGCCTTTATTGGGCACCGCGACCTTCAACACGGTAACCTCCTAATTGCGGAAGCGAATCTACAGCGGGATGGGAACGGGGGTCACAGATACCTGTAGACATCCTCCAGGGTGATGCCCCGATCGATCATCATGACCTGGATGTGATACAGCAGCTGGCTCATCTCCTCGGCGGTCCGCTCCTTGCCCTCGTACTCAGCAGCGATCCAGGTCTCTCCGGCCTCTTCATTGATCTTCTTGCCGATGAAATGCGTGCCCTTGTCCAGCTCGTCAACGGTCAGGGATCCTTCCGGGCGCTCCTTGGCCTTGGTCGTCAGCTCCTCAAACAACCCGTCGAAGGTCTTCATCTGGCTATCTCCATTCTTCCTGCGAAACCTGTCAGTCCTTGTAGCTTACCTGAGCGGCCTGCCTGATCTGGTCAATGGCCTTGGCCGGGTCGTCAGCACCGTAGACCGCAGAGCCCGCCACCAGAACATCGGCCCCAGCCTCTGCCACTATGGGAGCCGTGGTGGGGCTTACCCCGCCATCCACCTGAATGTGGGTCTTCAGGCCGCGGGCGGTGATCTGGTCACGCAGGCGGCGGGTCTTGGGCATCTGATTGTCCAGGAACTTCTGGCCGCCGAAGCCCGGCTCCACGGTCATGACCAGAATCATGTCAAATTCATCGAGAATATCGAAAATGGGCTCCACAGGCTCGGCGGGGCGCACGGCCAGGCAGGCCTTGACCCCCATGTCGTGCAGCTGGCGGGCCAGACGGACCGGGGCATGGACGGCTCCGGTGTGGAAGGTGACGGAGGCGACACCCAGCTTGGCGAATTCAGGGGCCCAGCGGTCGGGGTCCTCGATCATCAGATGCACATCCACCGGCAGGTCGGTCACCTGGCAGATGCGCTCCACCACGGGCTCGCCAAGCGTCAGGTTGGGAACGAAATGATGGTCCATCACATCCACATGGACCATATCGGCATTGGCAATAGCCTTGAGATCCCGCTCCAAGTTGGCGAAATCGGCGGAAAGAATGCTGGGTGCTATCTGAATGCTCATGGAGATTATTCTATGTTGTACGGAAGACCGGTGGCGCCGGTTTGTGGCTCAATTGCACAGGTCCCGACCCTTGGATGGCCGACCCCTGTCCTACTTGCTCCGGGCCTCGGATTCCTGACGCACCTCGAGCTCGGTGATGGTCCTCAGCTTTTCGGACAGCAGGGAGGTCGGCTTGCCCTTGCGCATTATGAGGACGAAGGCCGCAGCCGCCAGGAAGAAGACCGTCATGGAAACCCAGACGTTGATCCTGACCCCAAGGAATTCGTGGGCGAAGTCGATGCGAAGGGCCTCGATCCAGGTGCGCCCCAGGGTGTACCACATGACATAGAGGGCGAAGAGGGATCCGGCCTTGAGCACATTCACCGCCTTGTGGCCGATCCAGACCAGGAGGGCCGCGCCGATCAGGTTCCAGATCATCTCGTATAGGAATGTGGGCTGAAAGAGGGTGCCGGTCGGGCAGGTGGACCCGTCGTAGCACTGTTCGCTGCTGCCGATGGCGGAACCTGCCGCATCGATCTTCAGACCCCAGGGCAGCGTGGTGGGAGCCCCGTAGAGCTCCTGATTGAACCAGTTGCCCAGTCGCCCGATGGCCTGGGCAACCAGAAGGGCCGGAGCCACGCTGTCGGCCAGCAGGGCCGTCGGATAATTCTTGTGACGGCACCAGGCCCAGGCCGCCAGGGCTCCCAGGAGGACGGCACCCCAGATGCCCAGACCCCCACGCCAGATGCGCAGGATGTCCGCTGGGTTGCCATCAGCTCCGAAGTAGCGTTCCGGAGTGGTGATGACGTGGTAGAGCCTTGCGCCGACTATGCCGGCCGGTACCGCGCAGATGGCGATGTCCAGAATCTGGTCGGTCCGGCCACCCTCCTTCTTCCAGCGCCTGGCCGTGATCCAGGCAGCCACGATGATGGCCAGGAGCATGGTCAGCGCATAGAACCTGATGGTGACCGGCCCCAGTTGAAAGCTGGATATTCCCGGCGATGGAATGTAGGCAAGCGTCATAAAGCTCCAATCTAGCCCCTGGGCCTTACAGCCCCACTCACTTCCTGGCCTGGGATATGCCCCAGCGCAGGTCGGAGCAGATCTCGGCCAGGGCCTCCAGAGCCTTTCTGCGGTCCTTCCGCGGCCTGCCCTCGTCATCCAGAAGACAGTGCACCAGGGCCGAGCCGACGATGACCCCATCCGCGTAGGCGCCGACCTGGGAGGCCTGCTGGGCGGTCGAAACCCCGATGCCCACGCACACATACGGAGCTCCCGCATGCCTGACTCTCGCCACCAGGTTCTGAGCCGAGTTGGACATGCTGGTCCGTTCGCCGGTCACGCCCATCCGGGAGGTCGCGTAGACGAAGCCCCTGGCGGCTCGGGAGGTGAGTTGCAAACGCGCATCGGTGGAGTCTGGCGAGACCAGGTAGACCCGATCGAGGCCATAGCGGTCCGACTGCTCTATCCATTCCCCGGATTCGTCGACGATCAGATCCGGGGTGACCAGACCTGACCCGCCTGCCTCGGCCATGCGCTGTGCAAAATCCGCCACGCCGTGATGCAGAATCAGATTCCAATAGCTCATGACCAGAGCCCTTGCACCGTCCGCCTGGACCTGACGGACCGCATCGAAGACGCCTTCCACCTTGACGCCATTGTCGATGGCGCACTTGCTGGCCGCCTGAATGACCGGACCATCCATGACCGGGTCGCTGTAGGGCAGTCCGATCTCGACGATGTCGACCCCGCTTTTCACCATGACCCGCATGGCCTCCAGCGATGTGGGCACGTCGGGGAATCCATAGGGGAAGTAACCGATGAAGGCCGGCCTGCCTTGCTGGCGGAGGGCCTGCAGCGTGGACGCCACCGGACTGGCCGTGCGACTGAGCCCCTTGGGTTGGACGGGTTGAACGGGCTGGACGGGGGCTTTCTGCCATTGCCATTGCTGGTTGACCATCAACGGGCCTCCTCTTCTGCTTGATCGCTCTTGCCGTGCCCGGCCTGGGCTTCCAGAGCGCTGGCCTCCTGCTCGGACAGGTAGCCGAACCATCTACCCGCCGTGGCCACATCCTTGTCGCCCCTGCCCGAGATGTTGATCAGAATGACAGGATTCCTGATTCCCTTGCGCAGAAGGTCCGTGGCCGCCTTGCTGGCTCCGGCCAAGGCGTGCGAGGACTCCAGGGCAGGGATGATGCCCTCGGTCCGGCAGAGGTCGCTGAAAGCCTGCATGGCCTCCTTGTCGGTCGCATAGTCGTACTTGACCCGGCCCATGTCGTGCAACCAGGCGTGCTCGGGCCCCACCGAGGCGTAATCCAGGCCGGCGGAGATGGAGTAGGTATCCATGGTCTGGCCCTGGTCGTCCTCCAGCAGATAGGACTTGGTCCCCTGGAAGACGCCGACCTGTCCTGTGTCTGGCGACAGGCGGATGGCGTGCTTGCCCGAGCTGGGGCCGTCTCCACCGGCCTCGTATGCGTAGAGGGAGACCCGGGGATCGTCCAGGAAGGTGTTCATGATGCCGATGGCGTTGGAGCCTCCGCCCACGCAGGCCACAACCCCGTCAGGATGGTCGATGCCATATGCGGAAAGCTGTGCGGAGGCCTCTTCGCCGATGATCTTCTGAAAGTCCCTGACTATGGTCGGGAAGGGATGGGGGCCGGCCACCGTGCCCAGCAGATAGTGGGTGGACTCCACGTTGGTCACCCAGTCGCGCAGGGCCTCGTTGATGGCGTCCTTGAGAATTCTGGTCCCGGTGGTCACCTCCACTACTTCGGCCCCCAGCATCCGCATCCTGGCCACGTTCAGGGCCTGCCTGCGGGCGTCGATCTGGCCCATGTAGATCCGGCACTTGAAGCCCAGGAGGGCGCAGACCGTAGCCGTGGCCACGCCGTGCTGACCGGCTCCGGTCTCCGCGATGACGCGTGTCTTGCCCATACGCTTGACCAGGAGCCCTTGGCCCAGGGCGTTGTTGATCTTGTGGGCGCCCGTGTGGTTCAGATCCTCCCTCTTCAGGAATACCCTGACCTGGCCGCCGACCCGATCGCTGATCAGCTTGGCGAAGCTGGGAGCCGGCGTCAGAGCCGAGGGACGCCCCACATAGACCCGGTTGAGCCTGTTCAACTCCTCGCGGAAGGCCGGATCGGCCTTGGCCTCCTTGTAGACGCGCTCCAGCTCGTCAAGGGCACCAACCAGGGCCTCAGGTACGAAACGTCCGCCATATGGGCCGAAATAGGGCCCGTCATGGGTCGACAGGGGCCTGGCCTCGGCGGCCTTGAAGCGGTGACCGGCCTGAACCAGCAAGCGGACGGTGCCCTCCCGGTCCTGGGAGGTGACCAGTCCTTCTCCTATCAGGACCGCATCGGCCCCGGCACGGGCGTACCGCTCCAGCTCGACCGTGCCGAACACTCCGGACTCGGCCACCTTGACCACGTCCTTGGGCAGGTTGGAGGCCAGCCGGGCATACTGGTCGATGTCGACGCTCAGGTCCTTCAGATTCCGGGCGTTGATGCCGATCACCCTGGCGCCGGCCGCAATGGCCCGCTCGATCTCCTGTCGATCATGCGTCTCGACCAGAGCGGTCATGCCCAGTCTCCCGGCCAGGTCGAGCAGGTGCTTGAGACGGGTGTCATCCAAGGCCGCCACAATCAACAGGATCATATCGGCCCCATTGGCCCTGGACTCCCAGACCTGGTAGTCGGAGACAATGAAATTCTTGTTGAGCACGGGAATGCCCACGGCCTGCCTGACCTGCCGCAGATCCTCCAAGGACCCCAGGAAGCGTCTGCCCTCGGTCAGCACCGATATGGCAGAGGCACCCCCGTTGGCATACTGCCGGGCCAGTGCGGCGGGATTTTTGATGTCGGCAAGATACCCCTTGGAGGGCGAGGCGCGCTTGATTTCCGCGATGATCGGAATGCCGACGCTCTCCCTGAGCAGTCGGCCGGCATCCAGGGGTTTGCGCTTCATACTCCTGACCTGTTGCTTGAGGCTTTCCAAGGGAATCTTCTGTACCCGGCCCCTGGCATCCTCCACGGCGCCGGCCACCAGTTCATCCAAGACGGTCATAGAGCCCTTCCCTCCAGTTTCCTGTATATTCCCTGCCACAACCTTAGCGTCTTTCTGCACTGGATTACCCTTCCTCGCTCTGCATTTGTGCCTGCGTACGGTTGCCCTGCACCGCCGGCAAGGGTCCTCCGGCCTCGAAACACGACCTGTGTCCGGTGTGGCAGGCCGCCCCCACCTGGTCTACTTCGATAAGCAGCGCGTCCCCGTCGCAGTCGATGCTGACTCCCTTGACGTATTGGACGTGCCCGGAGGTGTCTCCCTTGCGCCAGTATTCCTGCCTGGAGCGGGACCAGAAGGTGACCCTACCCGTGGTCAGGGTCCGTCTCAAGGCCTCCTCATCCATGTACCCGACCATGAGCACCTGACGGCTGTCATACTGCTGGACCACAGCGGCCACAAGTCCCTTGGCATCCTTCTTGAGCCTGGTCGCTATGCTCGGATCCAAACGTGCTTCCCGGTCCTTCGAAGACTGTGACATTGATCCTCGTTCTCCTGATTTGTTCGACATGACCTTGTCGGTTGATTGTCTATGGTATGGGTATGGTTCCCCGATGGCTGCCGACAGGGCTTACAAATGCCAAGCACCGTGCGGTGCCGAAATTATCTGCGGGATTGGTTCAGGCCTGCCATCGAACCGGATACCCGGCCGTATGAAGCGCCTGCTTGACGTCCTTGATGGAAACCTGGCCAAAATGGAAGACGGAAGCCGCCAGAACCGCGTCGGCCCCGGCCTTGACAGCAGGAGGAAAATCGGCGGCCTTGCCTGCCCCTCCACTGGCGATGAGCGGAAGTGATACGACCTTGCGCACGTCGGCGATCATCTCCAGATCGAAGCCCTGACGGGTGCCGTCCGCATCCATGGAATTGAGGAGTATCTCACCGGCCCCGAGCTCCTGGGCCTGCTTGACCCAATCGATGGCATCGATGCCGGTGGACTGGTGGCCACCCATGGCGGTCACCTCATATCCTGAGGTAATGCCCTGCGCATCAGATCGACGGGCATCGACCGAAAGGACTAGAACCTGGCGGCCGAACCGCTGGGCGATGTCGCCGATGACCTGCGGATTGGCGATGGCTGACGTGTTGATGCCGACCTTATCGGCGCCTGACCGCAGGAGGGTATCGACATCCTGCGGGTTGCGCACGCCTCCGCCGACGGTCAGCGGAATGAAGATCTGGTCGGCGGTGCTCTTGACCAGGTCCACCATGGTGGCCCGTCCGCTGCCTGAAGCGGTCACATCCAGGAAGGTCAGTTCGTCAGCTCCCTGGCGGTAGTAGGCCGAAGCCAGTTCGACCGGATCACCCGCATCGCGCAGATTCTTGAAGTGGACGCCTTTGACCACACGGCCCTGGTCGACATCAAGGCAGGGAATGACACGAACCGCTACCGTCATGCGACCTGCCTTCCTGCCTGAACCGATTTGTTTGAGTCACGACCTTAGCTTCTGCAGTGTCCGAAGACCATGACATGTCCACACTATGGCATGACCACATTGCATAACGCTGAATCAGGCCTGAAGCTTGACGGCCTTGGCTGCCAGCTGCCCGCAGGCACCGTCGATGTCAGATCCGCGGGTGTCCCTCATGGTTGCAGTGATGCCGGCCTTGTGGAGGATGTCCAGGAAGCGCTGCTCGTCCTCGGGCTTGGATGCAGTCCAGCGAGACCCCTCAATCGGATTCAGGGGTATGGGGTTGACATGCGCCCAGTCGTCCCCGTAGTGGTTGAGGCGCTTGGCCAGGAGGCGGGCATGCTCGGCCTGGTCGTTGATGCCGCGCATCAGGGCGTACTCGATGCTGACCCGCCTGCCGCTGGCCAGATAGTAGTCGTGGGCCGCGTCCAGGACCTGGGTGGTGTTGAAGCGGCGGTTCATGGGAACCAGCTCGTCGCGCAGCTTGTCGCTGGGGGCATGGAGGGAGACGGCCAGACGGACCGGTATTCCCTCTCGGGTCAGCTTGCGAATGCCGGGGACCACGCCGACCGTGGAGACGGTGATGTTCCTGGCTGAGATGCCGAATCCCTTGGGCGGCAGGGCGCTGATCTGCCTGACTGCGGACAGGACAGCCCGGTAGTTGCCCATGGGCTCGCCCATCCCCATGAAGACGATGTTGCTCAGGCGCCCCGGACCTCCGGCAACCTGTCCGGACCGCATCATCCGGGAGGCGGCCCTGACCTGTTCCAGAATCTCGCCGGTCGACATGTTCCTGGTCAACCCAAGCTGACCTGTAGCGCAGAAGGGGCAACCCATGCCGCAGCCGACCTGGCTGGAGATGCAGAGTGTGGCCCTGGAAGGGTAGCGCATGAGCACGGACTCGATCCTGGACCCGTCGAAGAGCTCCCAGAGGGTCTTGATGGTCGTCCCCTGATCCGCCTTCTGAACGGTGACCGGGGTGATCAGCTCAGGGAAGAAGCGGTGTGCGGCCTCTTGGCGGCTGGCCGAGGGAAAGTCCGTGAAGTCGTCCGGGTTGGTGGACAGATGATTGAAGTAATGGTTGGCCAGCTGCGAGACCCGGAATTTAGGCAGGCCCAATTGGGCGCAGACCTCCTGGCGCTCCTTCTGGTCCATGTCGGTAAAGTGGCGCGGCGGCTTGCCCCGTCGGGCATGGTCGACCGCCAGAACGTCCCGGAAGGCGCCGTCCCTGCCTCCCGGGGTGATGCCGGTCTCAGGCTCGACACCGGTCAAATCGACATCTGTCATACCTCTACCTCATCCTGTATCAGTCATCCGACCATCAATTCCGGTCACAGGCCGGTGATCAAAAGCACCAGTGTGATGAATGGCGCGGACATGAGGATCGAATCCACCCTGTCCAGTACCCCGCCGTGACCCTTGAGCAGGTGGCCCATGTCCTTTATCCCAAGGTCGCGTTTGATCAAGGATGCGCTCAGGTCCCCGAGGGTGCCTGTGGCTCCGACCATGATGCCCATGAGCAGGGCGACCCACCAGATCCGTCCCCAATCCGCCATGGGGTAGGTGGCCGCAAAGATGACCAGGGCGCCGATCAGGCAGCAGAGCATGGAGCCTGCCAGCCCCTCCAGGGACTTGCCGGGAGAGATACGGGGCGAGATCTTGTGCTTGCCGAAGAGCGAGCCGAAGAGCAGTCCGCCGATATCGCTCAAGGCAGGCAGGAAAATCACCATGAAGGCGTGTGCGGCAGGATGCCCGCCGAAGGTGGTGGGCAGGGTTATCAGACAGGCCAGGAGGGTGATGTAGACAACGGTCAAGAGGGTGACGCCCACATTGGCCAGGCTGCTTGAACGGGGCTCCCCCTCTGCGGTGCCGTAGGATGCATCGGCCATGGTCTGCGCGTCCTTGCCCGACAGCTTGGCGTTCACCGCCTTGGCCAGCCGATCGCCCAGATGATGGTTGCGCGTGGCCGCAAGAGCCCCGACCAGGGCGGTGACCAGAACTCCAGCGGTCATGACCGCCACATGGTCAGGCGCGTAGAAGGAGGCCAGCATGGTGGCCGCCGAACAGACCCAGAGCTCGACCACCGGTATATGCAGGCCCGCCGTGGCAAAGTCCACCCTGAGCTCCCAGAGCCCTAAGGTCATGAAGATCACGATCAGGTAGATGAATGCGTCGATGCGCACCAGGATGCAGGCCAGGATGATGACCACCAGAAGCGCGCCGGTGGCCACCGCCTGCGGCATGTTGCGTCCGGTTCGTTTGTTCAGGGTTGCGACGGCATCCTGACTTGCATTCTCGGCAGAGCTTTCCTTGGTACTCATGAAGTGTGGATCCTCCCCAGGCGGGATCAGACCTCGAGGATCTCCTTCTCCTTGGCATCCAGGAGCTGGTCGATCGTGTCGTTCTTCTGCTTGGTGACGGTCTCCAGCTCCTTCTGCAGCCGGTTGCCCTCGTCCTCGCCCAGGTCGCCGTCCTTGACCTTGGCCTCCAGCTCCTCCTTGACTTTGCGCCGGATGTTGCGGACGGCCACCTTGCCCTCCTCGGCCTTGTTCTTGGCCAGCTTGACGTAGTCCCGGCGGCGCTCCTCGGTCAGCTCGGGCATCGTGACCCTGATGACGTTGCCGTCACGGCTGGGGTTGACGCCCAGGTCCGAGTCGCGGATGGCCTTCTCGACTGCGCCTGCCTGTGAGGGATCGAAGGGGGTGACAGCCAGGGTGCGGGGCTCTGGGACGCCGATGGATGCCAGCGACTTGATGGGTGTGGGAGTGCCGTAATACTCCACCATGATGTCGTTGAGGAAGGAGGGGTTGGCACGCCCGGTCCTGATCCCCGAGAAGTTCTCCTTGGTCGCCTCGATGCTCTTGTCCATCTGCCTTCCGGCCTGGTCCACCACTGTGGTCATGATCTGCTCCTTGCTGTATGGACCCATCCGCCTGTGCGCGCGAGGTCCGTCATTCTTATACTCTACGGCCATGGGGCCACAGGGGCCAAGCGGCGCGGGGTGTGCCCGCTACCGGTCACAGGGTGCGATCGGGACCGCCGTGGACCAGGGTGCCCAGGCGCTGGCCTTTGAGCGCTCCAGTCACGTTGCCTTCACCCTCCAGTCCGAAGACTCGGATGGGCATGTCGTTGTCACGGGCCATGGACAGGGCTGCCGCATCCATGACGGCCAGATTGTCGACCAGGGCCCGCTGGTAGCTCAGGTTGGTGAACATGCGCGCAGAAGCCTGCTTGTGCGGATCAGCCGTGTACACGCCGTCCACACCGTTCTTGCCCATCAGGACCTCGACACAATGAATCTCCAAGGCCCGCTGGATGGAGACCGTGTCAGTGGAGAAGTAAGGCATGCCTGATCCTGCACCGAAGATGACCACACGCCCCTTCTCCAGGTGGCGGATGGCCTTGAGCGGGATGTAGGGCTCGGCCACCTGGCCCATGGTGATTGCTGTCTGCACCCTGGTGGCCTGACCGTCCTGCTCCAGGAAGTCCTGCAGGGCCAGGCAGTTCATGACCGTGCCCAGCATGCCCATGTAGTCGCCGCGCGAACGCTCGATTCCGGCCTGGCTGAGCTCGGCTCCGCGGAAGAAGTTGCCTCCGCCAACCACGATGGCGACCTGCACGCCGCTCTGCACCGCCTGGACGATCTCCTTGGCCACGCGCTTGACCACCTGCACGTCGATGCCGACCTCGCCTCCCCCGAAGGCCTCTCCGGAGAGCTTGAGCAGCACACGACGAGGCGCTGCTGGGTTTTGCGCTGAATCGGATCCGGTCATAAAAGCCCTTTCTCCAGACATGATGACGGGCGGAATACGCCGCTAATAGGGTATCGGGGCTGGGCGACAACCCCTACCTGAGCAGGCCCTGGGAATTGACCCAGGACAAAGGAAGGGGAGCGACCACGAAGGCCACTCCCCTGCCATCAGTGCCGGCCGTCTGCCCATCCCTCAGACAGGATCGGGCGAGACGACCCACGACATTGCCGGACTGCTCACTACTCCTCGTCGCCCTTGCCGACCTCGAGACGGGCGAAGGCCAGAGCCTTGCCGCCAGCCTGCTTGAAGAGGTCGCCAATGGTCTTGGAGCTGTCCTTGACGTACTGCTGCTCCAACAGGACGGTCTCCTTGAAGAAGGCGTTCAGGCGCCCCTCGACGATCTTGGGAATGATCTTCTCGGGCTTGCCTTCGGCCTGGGACTTCTCGGTGGCCACACGACGCTCGGACTCCACCACGTCGGCGGGCACATCCTCGCGGCTGAGCCACTTGGGGCTCATGGCGGAGATCTGCAGGGCCACCTCATGGGCGACCTGGGCGCCGGCCTCATCAGTGGCGATCATGGCCACGATGGAGGGGGGCATCTCCACGGACTTGCGGTGGGCGTAAATCTCCACACGGGGACCTTCGACCCGGGCCACCTGGCCGACCTTGACGTGCTCATGGAAGAGCGCGCCTGCCTCCTCCACAGTCTCCTTGACGGTGCCGGACTTGGACGGAGCGGCATCGACCTGCTCGACGTTGGAGGCATCAGCCTTGGCCACGTCGTCGATGACCTCCTGGCCGAACTCGACGAACTGAGGGGTCTTGGCCACGAAGTCGGTCTCGGAGTTGAGCTCGACGGCATAGCCGATCTGGCCCTGTCCGCCCTCGACGACGGTGGAGGCGATCAGGCCCTCCTGAGCCTTGCGGCCCTCGCGGGCGCCTGCGGCCTGGATGCCGGTGGCGCGGATGATCTCCTTGGCGCGGGCCATGTCGCCCTCGGCCTCGGTCAGGGCCTTCTTGACGTCCATCATGCCGGCGCCGGTCTGATCACGCAACTCCTTGATCAGTGCAGCGGTGATTTTTGCCATGAAACTCTCCTATCTAGACGTCAGATTTCAGGCGGCCTGATCGGCAGCGGGGGTCTCCTGCTGCTCTTGCGCGGGCTGCTCGGCCTGGGGAGCCTGGGCGGCATCCTGGGCCTGCTCCTGAGGCTGTCCGTCTTTGTTCTCCAGCAGGTTCTTCTCCCACTCGGCCATGGGCTGGTCGGAGGCCTCCTCGGTCTTTGCGGCCTTGCCGGAGCGCTCCAGCAGACCGTCGGCCACGGCATCGGCCATGAGCCGGGTCAGCAGCTCGACGCCGCGAATGGCATCGTCGTTGGCGGGAATGGGGTAGGTGACGAGCTCAGGATCCGTGTTGGTGTCCACCAGGGCCACCACCGGGATGCCCAGCTTGTTGGCCTCGGAGACCGCCAGGGCCTCCTTGTTGATGTCGACCACGAACAGGGCCGAAGGGGTGCGGCTCATGTTGCGGATGCCGCCCAGCTGACGCTCCAGCTTGTCCTTCTCGCGCCGCAGGAGCAGGAGCTCCTTCTTGGTCAGCCCCGAGCCGTGCACGTCGTCGAAGTCCATCTCCTCCAGCTCCTTCAAGCGGCCGACCCGCTTGGTCACGGTCTGGAAGTTGGTCAGCATGCCGCCCAGCCAGCGCTCGGAGACGTAGGGCATGTTCACCCGGGTGGCCTGGGCCTTGATGGCCTCCTGGGCCTGCTTCTTGGTCCCCACGAAGAGCACGGTGCCGTTGTGGGCCACGGTCTGCTTGATGAAGTCATAGGCCTGGTCGATCAGACCGAGCGACTTGAAGAGGTTGATGATGTGGATGCCGTTGCGCTCCATCAGGATGTACTGCTTCATCTTGGGGTTCCAACGACGGGTCTGATGTCCGAAGTGGACGCCGGCCTTCAGCATTTCGCTCATGGTGATCTGTGCCATGTCCGTACCTTTCATTGTCGGTTATTGCCTGGCCATGTGCACCTGCGTGCAACTCCGGGGAGCCGACCGACACAGGACGTCGCGGACATGGCGCGAATTCGCGGCGTGTGTTCGGGAATACTCTTGGCGCGCCTGCCCACCCGTGACAGCGGACCTGCGCAATGACACGCCGAATTACCATGATACCCGAGCCCAATGACCTCGGGTATCATGTTCACCCTCTGCCTACCTGGCTGATCTCAGCTGCTGCATGGCCTTACGGCGAACATCGCTCTCCAGCCGATCCACATAGACATGGCCGTCCAGATGATCGCACTCGTGCTGGATCATCCGCCCCATGATGCCATGGCCTTCGAGGGTCACCGTCTTGCCATCCAGATCGATGCCGTGGGCCCGGGCGTAATCGGCCCGCCTGGTCGGATACCAGAGGTTGGGCAGGGACAGGCATCCCTCTTCGCCATACTGCTCGCCTGAGGTCTTGTCGATGACCGGATTGATGATGTAGCCCACCTTGCCGCCGATGTTATACGAGAAGACGCGCAGGCCCACGCCGATCTGGTTGGCCGACAGGCCTGCCCTGCCTGGATCGTCGACAGTGTCCACCAGATCACGCACCAGACTGCGCACAGCCGGGGTGATGCTGGTCACAGGATCGCAGGGAGTGCGCAAAACCGGATCGGGAACCACTCTGATTGTACGAATCGCCACTGCTTACTCCTCGTCATCCCGGCCGTCGCGGCCGTCCTTCTCGTCCTCTGGGGCCGCTTCCTCCTCCTGGCGGCCATCACGCTTGCGTCCGGTCATGCTGGCCAGGGAATCACTCATGGTGGTCCGTGCCCTGCTGACGATGTCGTTCTCCTTGGCGGCGGGCTTGGCCGGCGTCCTGGGCGCATAGAGGACCTTGTCCACGAGTTCGGCGTACTGGCGGAGCACCTCGGGGCGCACGACCTTCAGGCTGGGGGTCAGGGTGCCGTCCTCCTGGCTGAAATCCTTGTCCAGCACCAGGAACTTGCGCACCGACTCGGCACGCGAGACGTTGCAGTTGGCCTTGTCCACATACTGCTGGATGAAGGCATGGATGGCATCGTTACGGCTGGCCTGCTCCATGCTCATGTCAGCGTCCAGACCCTGGGAGGTCAGCCAGGACTTGAGCATACCGGCATCCAGGGTGACCAGGGCACCGACGAAGGGCCTGCCGTCGCCCACGACCACGGCCTGGGAGACAATCGGGCAGGTGCTGATGACATCCTCCAGGGGAGCCGGACTGACGTTCTTGCCGCCAGCGGTGATGATGACGTCCTTCTTGCGGCCGGTGATGAAGACGAAGCCCTGGTCGTCGATCTGGGCCAGATCACCGGTGTGCAGCCAGCCGTCCTTATCAAGGACGGTGGAATCCAGCTCGGGCTGGTGGTAGTAGCCCATGAAGACGCTGGGGCCCTTGACCAGAAGCTCGTCGTCGTCGCTCAGCCTGACCGTGATGCCCGAGCCTGGTCGGCCGACCGACCCCACCTCGTTGGCATCCTCGAAGTTGACGATGCAGGGGGCCGCCGTCTCGGTCATCCCATAGCCCTGAATGAAGGTGATCCCGTCGATCCCGTTGAAGAAGTGGGCCAGGTCGGCATTCATGGGCGCGCCGCCGCAGGCCAGGTAACTCAGGTTGGAGCCCAGGGCGGACTCGATTGTGTTGCCGACGGTCTTGGTGTAGAAGGCATGGGCCAGGCGGGTCAGCGGCGAGTGACCGCGCCCCTCCTGCTCATCCTTGGACCACTTGATGAAGTGCCTGGTGGCCTTGGCGAAGACCTTGCCGGCCAGACCTGTGCCCGCCTTCTGGGAGGCGGCGTTGTAGACCTTCTCGAAGACACGGGGCACGCCCAGCAGATAGGTGGGCCGGAAGGTGCGCAGGTCGGTCAGCAGGTGCTTGGCGTTGGAGACGTATCCGACCACACCTTGGGCACCGATGGCCACGTACTGGATGTAGCGGGCGAAGCAGTGGGCCAGGGGCAGGAAGAGCATCAGGCGGGAGGGCGCTGCCAGCATGTGGTAGAGCACATCCCAGCCCACGAAGACGATGTGGACGAAATTCCGGTTGGAGAGCATGGCGCCCTTGGGCTCACCGGTAGAGCCCGAAGTGTAGACGATGGTGGCCAGATCGTCGGCCTTGACCTGGGCAATGGCCTGATCCAGGCGCTCGTCGTCGATCCCCTGGCCGAATTCGCTGACCGCGTTCAGGCCCCCGGCCTCGAAGTTGAAGACATACTTGAGCTTGGGCGAGGATCCCCGGACCTGCTCCAGGATCTGCGCATGCTCCGAGTCGCCGGCGAAGGCCAGGACGCAGTCCACATCCTGAACGATCTTCTGGGCCTGGCTGGGCGAGTCGGTCTCGTAGATGGGCACCGAGACCGCCCCGATGGCGGCGCAGGCGAAGTCCGTGACCCCCCAGTCATAGCTGGTGGAGGCATAGATGACCACGGTGCTGCCCTTTTCCACGCCCAAGGCCATCATGCCCTTGGCCACGGCGCGAACCCGTGCGGACATCTGCCCGGCCTTGACATCATGCCAGTTTCTGGTCATGGGATCCTGCCACTGGGCAACCAGCTCCTCAGGGTCGCGGGCGGTGCGTTTTGCCAGGAGTGAATAGATGGTGTCCTTGTCCGTCGTCGGGTGTTGAAGCTCGACCGTATATTCACGCAACATACCCACCATCATATGGGTCAACCCGCCAAAGCCGACGCCTAGCCCATGTCGAAGCGCACACAGAGCCAGCGCGAACCGCTTCTGGCGACGATCAGGTTGGCCAGCACCGTGCGCTCGCCGACCAGGAATCCGATGGTGGTTTCGTAACGGTCGCAGTCCACCCGGTAGAGCTCGACCAGTTTAGGAACCAGCGGCAGATAGGCCAGGCCGACATGATCCGACGTGCGGACCATGCCCAGATGCCGATCACGCATAAGCCGGGCCAGCATAGCCAGCCGTTCCACGCAGACGCGGTTGAGCACACGGTCCAGGCCCTTCATCGGTAGACGACCCCGCAGCACATCAAAGACCCTGGATGCCAGGGCGCACAGGTTGACCAGAATTCGCTTGAGATCCCCCGTCAGACCCTCATGCCCGGCCGCATCCGCCGGTCGAACGAAGTTGACGGTTCGCACTGTCAGGTTGATGCCCCCAAGTCCCAGCGGCACCTGAACGCAGGTGGACGGCCACCAGCCGCCGACGTCCTGTCCTGCCGAGTCCCTGATTGCACGATCCCCATCCCAGGTCGGCGCCAGATCCATATACTCCGTCATACTTCTCCCCTCGCACTTCGATGTGCTTGTTTGCTTCCCCCTCTCATGCCGGCGAGGTGCACTGGGTGACCGACGCAACGACAGCGATTACGTCCAGAGTAAGAATGCCCTGAGGCAATGTAAAGGCCGGTTCAGGAATGTGGTCAACCTGAACCGGCCTTGATACGGATTGTGGATAAATACCTGCTCAGCAGCGAGGGGCGGGAGTCACTGCCACGCGGCACTTCTGGAAGTTCTTGACATCCACGTAGCCGGTGGAGGCCATGGCCCGGCGCAGGGCCCCGATCAGGTTCAGGCTGCCATCGGTGCGATCACTGGGTCCGAAGAGTATGCGCTCCAGACTCCCCACCTGGCCGACCTGGACCCTGCGACCCCTGGGCAGCTCAGGGTGATGGGCCTCGGCCCCCCAGTGCATGCCCTGACCGGGAGCCTCCGTGGCCTTGGCCAGGGGCGTGCCCAGCATGACCGCGTCGGCCCCCATGGCCAAGGCCTTGACAAAGGACCCCGAGGTGCCGGTCTCCCCGTCGGCGATGACCTGAACGTAGCGGCCGCCGGATTCGTCCAGGTAGTCACGACGCGCCTCCGCCACATCCGAGATGGCCGTGGCCATAGGAGCCTGAATTCCAATGGTGGCGGAGTCGGTAGAGGAGGCTCCCCCGCCGAACCCGACCAGCACCCCGGCGGCACCCGTGCGCATCAGATGCAGGGCAGCCTGGTAGGTGGCGGCCCCGCCGACGATGACCGGAACGTCTAGGTCGTAGATGAACTTCTTCAAATCCAAGGGCTCATGGCTGGTGGAGACATGCTCGGCCGATACCGCCGTGCCGCGGATCACGAACAGATCCACACCTGCATCGACCACCGTCGTGTAGAACTCCTGGGTGCGCTGGGGCGACAGGGCCCCGGCCACCGTGACCCCGGCCTTGCGAATCTCCTGCAGACGGCGGGTGATCAGCTCCGCCTTGACCGGCTCCCGGTAGGCCTCCTGAATGACCTGGGTCGCCTGCTCCGGCGTGGCATGGGCTATCCGGTCCAGCTGGGGGCGCGGATCCTCGTAGCGGGTCCACAGCCCCTCCAGGTCCAGCACGCCCAGTCCGCCCAACCGACCCAGGGCGATGGCCGTCTCCGGGCTGGTCACCGAGTCCATGGGCGCCGCCAGCAGGGGCAGGTCGAACTCGTAGGCATCCACCTGCCAGGCCGTGGAGACATCCTGGGGATCCCTGGTCCTTCTTGATGGGAGTATGGAGACATCATCGAGCGTGTAGGCCACCGTGGCCTTCTTGCCGAGACCGATTTCGATTTCCTGTGTCATGTCTGCCAGCCTAGCGCCTCATGATGACGCTCCGGCTTGCTACGAACGGGTTACGAGCCAGGGAACAGAGAGTAACAAACTTGGGATAGAACTGTTCGCGAGCGCAACTGCGGCACCGGGAGCAGGATCCGGCCCCCGACCCGCCCACTGTTAGGAGGCCGCCATGGAGAAGATCGCCGTGAAGGGACGCATCGTCGAGCTCGACGGTGACGAGATGACCCGGGTCATCTGGAAAATGATCAAGGAACGGCTGATTCTGCCCTATCTGGATGTGGACCTGGACTATTACGATCTGGGCATCCGCAACAGGGACGCCACCGACGACAAGGTAACCGTGCAGGCGGCCCAGGCCATTCAGCGCGAGCATGTGGGCGTCAAGTGCGCCACCATAACCCCGGACGAGGCCCGTGTGAAGGAATTCGGTCTCAAGCGCATGTGGAAGTCGCCCAACGGCACCATTCGCAACATTCTTGGCGGAACCATCTTCCGCGAACCCATCGTCATCGACAACATCCCCCGGCTGGTTTCCGGATGGTCCAAGCCCATCGTGGTGGCCCGCCATGCCTTCGGCGATCAATACCAGGCCACCGATTTCACCGTGCCCGGGCCGGGAAAGCTGAGCGTCACCTTCACCCCCGGGGACGGGGGCGACCCGATGACCCGGGAAGTAACCGTCTACCCAGGTCCGGGCGTGGCCCAGGTGCAGTTCAACCTTGACGACTCCATCCGCGACTTTGCGCGCTCCTGCTTCAACTATGCCCTGCAGAGGCGCTACCCGGTCTACCTGAGCACCAAGAACACCATCCTCAAGGCCTACGACGGCCGGTTCAAGGATATTTTCGCCCAGGTCTATGAGCAGGAGTACCGGAGTCGGTTCGAGCAGGAGGGGCTGACCTACCAGCATCGGCTGATCGATGACATGGTGGCCTCCTCGCTCAAGTGGCAGGGCGGCTATGTCTGGGCCTGCAAGAACTACGACGGCGATGTCCAGTCCGATGCGATAGCTCAAGGGTTCGGCTCCCTTGGCCTCATGACCTCCATGTTGATGACGGCCGACGGGCAGACGGTGGAGGCCGAGGCCGCCCATGGGACCGTGACCAGGCATTACCGGCGTTGGCTCAAGGGGGAAACCACCTCCACCAACCCGATCGCCTCCATTTTCGCCTGGACCGGCGGACTCAAACAGCGGGCGCGGCTGGATGATACGCCCAAGGTGGCCCAGTTCGCACAAACCCTGGAGTCAGTGGTCATCGAGACCGTGCGCTCCGGCCGCATGACCAAGGATCTGGCCAGCCTGGTCGGTCCTGACCAGCCCTGGCTCGACACCGAAGGGTTCATGGATGCCCTGGATCAGGCCCTTGCCGCGCATATGGCTTCAGCTGCGACAGAGGCCACAGAACACAAGGCGGACTAACCGATTGGACAGGGTATCATTCCCTGGCCAGAACAGGCCGCTGATCTGTCCGGTTCGGCCTTGACCGTCTGCCACTTGGCGAGAAGCTTGTGCGCAAAAGCGGGGAGACTCCATACGCTCCTGCCCGAGAGCCCATACAATGGTTGCTCGGGACCCGGCCAGAGTCGGGCTCTGTCGGAACGAAGGAGCGAATGTGAAGAAGACCGGCTTTGCACGGCATCTGTCCGGCTTGCTGGCCCTGCTGGCATGCCTGGTCATGGTGGCATCGGCAGGCGCCTGCGATCCGGCCATGGGCGGGGGGAAACAATACCCGAGCGCCCCGCAGAGCCCGGCGACCTCCACGACAGCTGCCGAAGTGCCCGGTCGGGTGGCCATTTTCACTCCCTCTGACGGCATCACCCTCTCCCAGCACACGCCCATCAACAAGTGGGCCGCCCTGGTTCCAGAGCTCAAGGCGGCACTGACCAAGGAGCATCTTTCCGGTAAGCGCATCGATGCCTACACCAGCGGGAATCTGGAGGACCAAAGCAAGGAACTGCAGGATTATGTGGTCAACCGCCTTTCGGAGCGCAAGGCCGGGAAGACCTCAGAGCCGACCACACTGGTGGTGGCACCCATGACCTCGCCAGACTCCATTACCCGCCAGTATGGCGACTACATCAGCAAGTCACTGGATGCCGATGCCGAAGACAAGGCGAGCGCACGCCTGGTCTCGTCTCTGCGCCTTGCTGCGGGCGCGGGCATGCATGTGGTGCTGCTGGCCAATCAGGTGCCGGGCATTCACCCGGATCTGTTCGTGCAGTTGTCCGATGCTCGGGCCATTGGGCAGATGCAGGCGAACAAGTTGGCCAGCAAGTTGGAGCTGGACAAGGCCAGCAAGAACAACCCCTGCCGCATCGAGGTTCTGCTGCCGAACCGCACAGCCGAGACATCCTCCTCTGATGCGTCATCCTCGGATACATCCTCTGCTGACGAGGATGCTGAAACCGGCCAGGCCAATCAGGAACGACATGAGGAACAGGATGAGCAGAGTTCTTTCCCCGCGCAGTCCTTCGTCGGAATCTGGCAGGTGCTGGGTCCCTACTTCAAGGATGGGCGGGCTGTCAGCCCCTCGGGGCGTCTGAAGGCGGACAGCACCGAGAAGGACTGGCAGGCGGTCGCCTTTGACCCAGGCAAGGATGCCTCGGCTACAGGCAAAGAGCTGGCGACCCGCCTGTCCATGAACGATGACACCAAGACCCATACCGAGGTGGACGGCATTCTGGCCATGAACGACTTCATTGTTTCCGGTGTGGTCTCCGAGCTCGGGGATCTGGGTTATCGGGGTACGTCAGCGGACGTCAACCCGGAGATCTCCATATCTGGAATTGTCGGGTCCATGGCCGGACGCCAGGATCTGCATCGGCAGCGGGTGCCCAAACCCGCCCAGAGCCCTGCAACCCAGAATCCGACAGGGTCGGATGCGGATCCTTCACAGCAGACCACGGGCAAGACCGAAGGTTCCACGCCCTCGGACGACCACCCTGCCTGGCCCATCATCAGCGGATATGGCGCCTACGTAGACAACATCCCTCAAATCGTTGACGGACGTCAGTGGATGACCGGTCTGGAGGACAGGCTGGGGATCGCAGCTGATATCGCCAAGGCCTGCGTCGGCCTCAACAGCCAAGGCAAGGTGCCGGCCATGGATACGGTCCAGACCATCGACCAGAACGGCAAACAGTTGCGTCGCCTATCAAGACCCCTGGTCGCGGTCTCGGCCTCCAACCTCAAAGCGGCGCTGATCGATACAGGCTACATCAAGCCAGCCGACGCGGGTCTCTGAGCATAGATCTCCTGCTCGATCCGGTCCTCGTACCGCTTGAGAACCTCCTGACGGCGGGGCTTGTATGATGCGGTCAGCAATCCGTTTTCACGAGTGAAGTCCTGGTCCAGAATCAGATAGCGGCGGATGCCCTCGGCCCGGGATACCTGAGCGTTGGCCGCGTCCACGGCACGGTCGACCTCGGTGCGGATGATGGGGTTCTCCCCGGCCGCAGCGGCATCCTTCAAGGGCTCGGCGCCCTGGTCCCGCAGCCATCGGTCGACCTCATCGGGATTGAGGGTGATCAGGGCCGAGATGAATGGCCTGCGGTCCCCGATGACCATGCAGTGGCTGATGAGGGGCGAACGCTCTACAGCCGTCTCCAGCAGCGCCGGCGAGATGTTCTTGCCACCGGCAGTGATGATGATCTCCTTGCGTCGGCCGGTCAGCCGGACGAACCCGTCCTCGTCCAGGCTGCCCAGATCGCCGGTCAGGAGCCAGCCGTCACGAATCTGCCTGGTGGTGATTTCTGGATGGTTGTGGTAGCCCATGCAGACGTCGGGGCCCTTGACACATAGCTGGCCCTCCTGGTCGATGCCCACGGTGATGCCGGGCATGGGCAGGCCGATGGTGCCCAGCCGATAGCCCTCGGTGGGGTTGACCGTCACAGGACCCATGGTCTCGGTCATGCCGTAACCCTCCAGCAGGGGCAGGCCTATGCCATTGAAGAAGTCCGCAATGTCCCTGTCCAGGGGGGCGCCGCCCGAAATGGCATACTTGACCCGGCCACCCAAGGCCTCCAGGATGGGGTCGTAGACGGTGCCCGTGTACATGAGGTGCTTGGTCTTCAGCGACATGGGAACCCGGCTGCCGGTCTGCTGATGACGGGACCACTGCCTGGCCACACCTGCAGCATCCAGGAAAATCCTGCCCCTGGCGCCTGTGCCGGCCCGCTGGGAGGCGGCGTTGTAGATCTTCTCGAAGATTCGCGGGACAGCCAGGATGAAGGTGGGCTTGAAGGTCTGCATGTCCTGCAGCAGATTGCGGATGGACCCGGTAAGCCCCAGGGTGAGATCCGTGGCGATGGCGAAGAACTGCAGGCAACGGGCGAATGCGTGGGCCAGGGGCAGGCAGAGCAGAAGCCGTCTGCCCCCACCAAGGCAGATGTCAGGGACTGCCTGAGCGCCCGACCGCACAGTGAATACGATGTTGCTGTGGCTGAGCTCTATGCCCTTGGGCTTGCCAGTGGAGCCTGAAGTGTAGACGATGGTGGCCAGGTCGGAGCCTTGCACCGAGTCGGCCCGGACTTGGAAGTCCGCCTGGTCCACCGCCCGTCCGTAGGCGGTCATGGTGGTTAGCGCTCCCCTGGTGATCACATACAGGTCGTTCAGATAGGCGCACTGGGAACGAACCGCGTCCACACGCGCCCTCATGTTGTCATCCTCCAAAAAGGCCATGCCTACGTGGGAGTCGTTGAAGATGCGCCGGATCTGATCTGGAGAATCTGTTTCGTAGACCGGCACCGTCACCGCTCCGATGGACAGGATGGCCATGTCCAGGGCAGTCCACTCCCATCGGGTGTGCGAGACGATGGCCACCGAATCCCCACGCCCGACACCCCGGGCCATAAGCCCCTTGGCCAACGAGACAACGCGGTCCCGGAACTCACAAGCCGTGATGGCCTTCCACTCACGTCCGCTCCGGTATTCGATCAAAGGGTCGTCGCCGAGGCGCTCCACCCTGTCCTCAAGCAGGGAAAAGACGCTGGCATCAGCATCTATCGGCTCCTCAAGCGGACGCGTGAATTCTTGCTGCATGTTCTGCATGACCACTCCCTGCTGAAACGGCGTTATGCATAACGATTCTAACCGCTCCCCCGGGCTGGCGATATACCCGGTCTGCAAACGCGCGAGTCCTGCAAGCAAACCCCACATTCCTACAGGGGCTTGAGACGAATACGATGCCATCCGACCCTGGCACCGGGATCCAGATAACGGCCTTGACCGTCTTTCAGGCCCCAGTGCAGACACTCCTGGGCACAGTGGTCGGAGGCTCCCTGCACCCTTCCCCAGACTGTACCGGTCTGCAGCCGGGTCCCTACCGGCAGAGAGCTCTGTGCAGGTTCATAGGTGGAGACCAGGTCGCCGTGACGTATGGAGACCACGTCCTTGCCTGCTACGGAGCCTGCAAAGTCGATGACACCGTCTGCCGGTGCACGGATACTGCTGCCTTGCTCCGCCGCCAAATCCATCCCGCGATGACCGCTCAGCCATGGACGATCCGGAGGATCAAAGGGACTCGTAACCTGCGGTGCGGTCTTACCGCCAGGCAGAGGTTCAAGGGGCCACAGCCAACCCCGGCGACAGGCTGTGATCGACGAGGCAACTCGACCCTTCTGCGCCGGAGCTGCAGCCGAAGGCAGGATCGGCGCAGGCTGAGCCGTGACGGTTGCCGTAGGCCCCGCAACCGACAGGACCAGTGCCAGTATCAACACCAGCAGGGTCCCGGGAAACCATGGGGGCCGACAGCCGGAAGGCATGATGGGCATCCGGCCGGTAACCCGCCTGATGCCCTTGTTCTTATGGTCACGCGCACAGGCCATGGTCGCACCTTCATTCCGTCAACGTGGACGCCCGATTGAGCGTCCACCATCATGATGGATTGGATGCCAAAGCCACGTGAACCGGAAGGAGGCATGTGGTCGAATATGTGATCGTCCACATCCACATGGACCGTAAAGGCACCGTAATCGCAAATCCCCTATGGGTTCCCCAACCTAGATGCCTTTGGCGGCCTGTTTAAGCCAGATGTATGACCGTCCAGGAGACGGGAGGCAGTTGAAGGTCCAAGGCGTCCCCATCCATCCTGAAGTCTTTCCGGGCATGCATGACGACTCGTTCCTGGTCTTCAAGCGTGTTGCGTGCCGAGGGGTTGTCCTCGTGCAGGGTACTGACCGTGGCCTGCCGATGTCGATCCTGCTCGGGCAGGGCGATGCTGAAATCAACAGAACGGTCAAGGCTGCGGTTGACCGCGAAAATGCTGAGGGAGCCATCGGCACCTCTGACGGCCACCGAATCGGTCATCGGCACCTGGCCATAGCGGGATGTCTCATAGGTGTCGCCGCTCTGCAGGCTCTTGAGCACGCTGGCTCCCCGCGCATAACGGGCGGTCAGAGCGAAGGGGTAGAAAATGGTCTGCCTCCATGCCGGGCCGCCGGGCTCGGTCATGATGGGGGCAATGACGTTGACCAGCTGGGCCAGGCTGGCCGCATGAACGACGTCGGCATGCCTGAGCAGGGTGATCAGCAGGTCGCCCACCACCACGGCATCCGCCGCCGAATAGACATCCTCCAGGAGCGGCGCGCCTACAGGCCAATTGCCGATGCCTTCGGGCGATCTGCTGGCCTCCGCATCCTGGTACCAGACATTCCACTCGTCGAAGGAGATGAAAACCTGATGATCACTGCCCAGCCGGGCACGCGAGGCGGCGATGGAGGCCGCCACGTCGGTGATGAAACTGTCCATGTCCACGCCTGAAGCCAGGAAGCTGGCCATGTCCCCATCCCTGGGCGCGTAATAGGCATGGCATGAGAGGAAGTTCACATTTTCGAAGCAGCGCTCCAGTACGGTGCGCTCCCAGAGGCCGAAGGTGGGCATGGTGTGTGAGGAGGATCCGCAGACAACCAGATCCAAGTCCGGGTCGATCATCCGCATGGCCACAGCCGTCCGGTTGGCCAGATCGGCGTATTCCTCAGCACTTTTATGGCCGATCTGCCAGTCGCCGTCCATCTCGTTGCCCAGGCACCACATCCTGATGTCGAAGGGGCGATCATGGCCGTTGGCACGACGGCGTTCCGACAGCTCGGTGCCCGAGGGGACATTGCAGTATTCGAGCAGGTCCAGGGCCTCCTGCATACCCCTGGTGCCCAGGTTGACGGCCTCCATGAGCTCGTTGCCGCCCAGCTTGTCCAGCCAGTCGCGCATCTCGTGCAGGCCGAACTCGTTGCTTTCGCCGGAGTGCCAGGCCAGATCGAGACGACGGGGACGGCTCTCGCGCGGTCCCACGCCATCCTCCCAGCGATAGCCCGAGACGAAGTTGCCGCCCGGGTATCGGATGGTGGTCACGCCCAGTTCCTTGACCAGATCCATGACATCCCGGCGAAAACCCTGTTCGTCTGCTGTCGGATGACCCGGCTCATAGATGCCCGAGTAGATTCCCCTGCCCAGGTGCTCCACGAAGGATCCGAAGAGGCGATCGTCAATGGGCGTGGACTCCTGCTCCTCATCCACCCTGAACTGTGCCCTGCCCCTGTGATTCTGCTGCCCTTGCGTCACTGTCCGACTCCTTCGTTCTGACTGTATCGTCCATGATTCTCGTCCATGTTGAAACTATGGAACATCTGAATAGTACAACGTTGTGAATTCGGCAAGCCACCCGTCTGTCGCCCCATGCGGCACAGAGCAATCACAAATATGCTTGTCCCAGTATCCAACGACAGGCTGCATAATCACCTCACACGAGAGATGAGAATATTCAAAACAAGCCGACAGCATCAGTCCTTGAGCCAGGAACATCTCATCAATTCAGTCGGTTGAGCATCCCGACACCCATATTTGCAACAACCGGGAGCATTCGAGATAGGTGGAGGGGGGGGGGTTGCTTGGCAGATTGCACAATGCAAAGAAACCTGGCAGATAAAGAAAACCGCCGGAGGACCGGCGGTTGAGAGCTCCCGCAGCTGGGCTTGAACCAGCGACATTTCGATTAACAGTCGAACGCTCTGCCAACTGAGCTATGCGGGAATGTCCCGTTCAACTCTCGCTGAACACAATTACCATACTATAGTCAGAACTCTCGTATCCGACAACTTGGCGTGTCGATTACATGAGGATCCTGTCCAGGGGCATGGCCGAATCAATGGAGAAGTCGGGAGCAGAGGGAGCCCGTCCCGCCTGGACCAGATTGACGCCCAGCATGGCCACCATGGCGCCGTTGTCCGTGCACAGGTTGATTTTCGGAATGCGAACCTTGACGCCATCCTGCTCGCCGAACTCTTCAAGCTTGCCGCGCAGCTGCGAGTTGGCCGAGAACCCGCCGCCGACAATCAGGGTACCCGTGTCGAATCTGTGGCAGGCGGCCATGGCCTTGCGGGAGAGGACGGTGGCCACGGAATCAGCCAGGGAGGCGCAGACATCATCCACGGGAATGTCGAGCCCGGCCTGCTGTCTGCGCTCGACCCATCGAGCCACGGCGGTCTTGACCCCGGAAAAGCTGAAATCATAGGGATGCTCTGCTCCGGCCCGGCCCTTGGTCAGCCCCTGGGGCACGGCGATGGCGTGAGGGTCGCCCACCCGGGCGTGGCGGTCGATGTGGGGGCCGCCGGGATAGGGGAAGCCCAGCAGACGTGCGATCTTGTCGAAGCACTCCCCCGCCGCGTCATCCAGGGTGGTGCCCACCACCTGGACCGATTTCGCCAGATCATCCACATGCAGCAATGAGGTGTGGCCGCCGGAGACTATCAGGGCCAGGGCATTTTTAGGGAAAGGTCCGAATTGGAGCTGGGTGACCGCTATATGGCCGATGACGTGGTTGATACCATACAAGGGCTTTTTCGCTGCCCAGGCCAGCGCCTTGGCACCGGAAACGCCTACGGCCAGGCAACCAGCCAGTCCGGGACCAGCCGAGACCGCTATGGCATCCACTTGGGACAAGTCCATATCCGCATCATTCAGGGCCTTGGAGACGACCGGTACAAAGGACTCAGCGTGTGCCCGCGAGGCGATCTCAGGGATGACGCCCCCATAGCGGGCGTGCTCGTTCATGGAGGAGGCCACCACGTTGGACAGCAGCCGGTTGCCCTGCACCAGGGCGGCCGCGGTCTCGTCGCAGGTGGATTCGATGCCAAGCACCAGAGGCTCACTCATGGTCGATGATCCTTTCCTGTCCTTCTAAAAAGTTGCTGCCGACAAATCCCACCGGACCCGGCCCGACCGAGCTCAAAGGTCTGGTCATGGCCCAGGCATCCACGTCTTGAGGCTGATAGTAGCCCCTGCACAGACCCGTCCTTGAGAAACCGAATTTTTTGTAGAGGCCAATGGCCGCCGGGTTGTCTATGCGCACTTTCAGGTTCATGCCTTGCAGACCCTTGCGATCTGCTCCGGCGATAAGCCTGGCCAGCAGGGATCCTGCAATACCGCGATGCCGGGCTTCCGGCAGCACCCCGATGGTCATCAGCTCGGCATCCCTTTCGCCCGACCAATAACCTCCGTAGCCCAGGACGGTTCCCTGGTCCTCCCAAACCAGGTAGGTGCGGGAGGGCGCAGACAACTCAAACCGCAGCTCCTGCCGGCTCCAGGCCTGGTCGCCGAAGACGCACTTCTCCAGATTGACAAGCTGGTCCAGGTCCCCCAAGGCCGCCCTGCGAATCATGACTGGACAGCCACGTGCTTGAGCGGATTGGGCACCGAGACGTCCGGCCGACGAAGGTAAAGCGGTTCCACCGGGTCGATCAGCCCCTGCCGGGCACGTCTGCATGCACAAGCCGCCATCAGAGCTGTCCCCTGGGTCCGATCCTCCAGGAAGGATCCTTCGTCCAGTATCACCCGTATTTCCGGATGCTTATCCAGACGCTCCCACTGGTCAGCGTAGCGACCGGCTCCGTGGCCGCTGATGACCAGAGTGACAGGGCCCTGATCCACAGACCCACTCTCCTCTGCAACGGCCGTGATTCTCTCACAGATAGCAGCTGGATAGTCGATGCTCATTTCGGTCAGCGGCCGGGCCGGGGCTTCCACGTCTCCAAAGTCGCCGAACAGACGGTAATAGAGCTGCCGACGTCGAGCATCATTGACGGCCAGAACCAGCAACCGGGTATGGCCTTGTTCCTGCAGATTGAACCGGCTGTAGGCATAGCGGGCCTGTGGTTCCAGGATGTCCTGTCCCAGCAGACGGGCACCGGTGGCAAAGGCCAGGGCTTTGGCGGTTACGATGCCTGCCCGCAGACCGGTGAAAGGTGCAGGGCCCAGTCCCACCACGATGGTCCTCAGATCGTCTGCAGACAGCCCGGCCTGGTCCATGACCTTGGCGATGTTGACCTGGAGACGTTCCACATGCGAGCGCGAGTCGGTCTCGATACAAGGCTCCCGCCCCGGCAATCCCACAGTCGAGCCATATGAGGTATCGATCACCAAAAGGGGCGTATCGCTCCCGCTCATGCCGTCATCGCCTTTCTCAACTGCTCCAGTCTGGTGGCCCACCAAGGACCCACTCCACGCAGACGTACCATACGCTGACCCTGGGAGCTGGGTGGCGCGTAAGGATCTTCCCGAGGATCCACAGGTCGGGAGATGCTCACTTCCAGACGTTGATCGGCCAGTGCCGAGGCCATCTGCTCACCCCATTCCATCAGGATGATGGTGCTTTGGCCCGGATCCTCCAACTCCTCGTCCAGACCGAGGGACTCCAGCTCGTCCAGGAGCCGATCCACAGCATCCTCGCCAGGCAGATAGTCCTGTCCGCCCAACCGATAGGCATCCACGTGGATCAGGGTGACCGGCGAGCCGTCGGACAGATGGCCATGCAGCTCTCTTGCGATGGTGAACGTGGGCGAGACCACAGGACCGTCCACTCCAAGTCCGCTGCCCAGCCCCTGGGCCAGCGTGGTCTTGCCCGCCCCCAGAGGTCCGGACAGGAGGATCACATCCCCGCCTTGCAGACTTGAGGCCAGGTTTCTGCCCAGGCGCCGCATGTCCTCGCCCGTTGGCACGGCCAGCTCAAATCCATCCTTTTGCCCGGCACTGTCCTGCAGGCTCATGCCAACGTCCTTCCCTTGGCGGCGATCAGCTCCACTGCCCGTTCCAGAGCATAGCGGGCGTCGCCGCTGCTGGTCTTGCTGACCTCATCAGCGTGTGCCAAGGCCTCGATGCAGGCCGCCAGACCGGAGGAGGTCCATCCATGCAGTTGTCGCTTTGCCTCACGCAACTGCCAGTAGGCGGCCTTGGCCTCGGCTGTCGTGATGGATCCCGATTCGATGGCCGCCTCCTTACCCAGTGTCCGTAGCTTCAGGGCCAATACTCCGATAAGGGATACTGGTTCGTTGCCCTGTTCCAGAGCTGAACGTAGGGCGACGACGGCTTGGGCCGGCCTGCCGGCAAGGGCCCTGTCCGCCACGGCGAATCCCGACACAGCCGGGTTATCGGTCAAATATCGGTTGACAATCCCCAAGGTCATGGGATCCTGGTCAAAATCGAAGCAGAGCTGGGAGCACATGGCGGCAAGTTCCGGAGTGCGCTCACCCAGGACATCCACCAGACGCTGGGCCGCCCTCGGCTGGATGTGACGCTGATGAGCTTTGAATTGCCCATAGACGAAATCGACCTTGTCATCAAACTTCTTCAGATCCGGCATACGCTCCATGACTGCCCCGGCACGTTCCATCTGGTCCAGAAGCCTGCGGCCCCGGTTGCCTCCGTCATGACGCGCGATGACAATGCTGGATTCGGAACCTACCGGCTCGTGGCAGAAGTCCACCAAGGCCTGAGTCAAGGCCTCATCGGCCGCCTGCAAATCATCCAGAAGAACCACGGCCGTCTGACTGAGCAGGGAGGGTCCGACCGCCTCCTGAAAGGCATAAGCGTCGCAGTCTGCCGCATCCATCTCTATGTATTCGCTGTCCGGGTGGGCGGCACATGCCTGTGCGCACAGGTCCTTGACGCGCTGACCGTTGAGGAAGGGATCGCCGCCGACCACCAGATGGACGGAAGGGTTCTCCTGCTGAGCTTTGGTCATGACTCAAATCTCCCTTCATCACTGGACATTAACCTCGGTCGTTTTTTGAAGACCAACTGGGCTAGAAGGCCATAGGTCTGCTGCAACCAGACCTTGATTGACCCCCAAGCGGATGGCCGAAAGGGAACCCCCGAATCCTGGGCTGTCACAGCCGGCCATAAAGGGTCCCGACTCCGGGCACGAATCAGTCGAACCAACCGATGGTCAATCACGGCCATGAGACCCAGGCCTACAAGGCAGGCGCTGCCGACTGGCCCCGAAGGCCAGCCCGCCGGAGCAGCCGCCTCGCCCAGCCATGTGGCGGCGAAAGCCATGACTGCAGTACCCAGGGAGGTCAACCGGGCCAGCAAGAGCCCCAATGGCGGCCAGAGCCAGGAGGTGAGCAGGGCCAGCAGGCCGGTCACGGTGGCAACGTCGACCACAGGAGTGACGAGCAAATTGGCCAACGGTGCCAGCAGAGGCAGTCCGGGACTCATCAGCACCTGCACGGGCAGCGTGCCAGCCTGAGCACACAGGGTCGTGGCCAATGGACGTGCCAGAAATGCCGGAAGATGGTCTTCAAGGAGGACCGTCAACCGCCGGTTTCCCAGACCTATGCCAAGCACAGCACCACAGGAGAGCGCGAAGCCGAAGCTTGCGGCCATGGAAGGCCGCAGAATCAGGACCAACAGCACACACCAGGACAGGGAATTCAAGGACTGGGCAGGCCGGCAGGCAGCCAGAGCCAAAGCTGAAAGAAGCCCCATGGCCTGGGCTCGCAAGACCGAATCCCCTGGGACCATCAGCATGCCCAAGCCCAGATAGGCGGCGGACAAAACCAGGGCCATCAGCAGGGGCGGCGAGCGCAGGGCCCGCATGATTGAAACCAGCAGCGAGGCCAGGATCATGAAGTGCCCACCGGAGACAGCCATCAGATGAAGGATGCCCGATGCACGGAAATCCTGGATCAGACGGGTGGCATAGGCGGGCTCCACTGCAGGTCTGCCAAGGGACCCGCCCGAACCGGGCAGGGCCTGGTTGCCCAGGATGCCCATGGTCAATCCCGGCACCAGGATCCGCCCCTGGTCGTCCAGCTTGCCGGTCTGTTCGAGAAAGGCATTTTGCATACGAACTATCAAGCGTCTACCAGGTCCTGGCGGCCTGACTTGTTTCAAGCCATCCTCCACGGTCAGCCAGGGCATGGGACGACCGTAAACGGAGGGTCCCAAGAGGCCACGCGCACGATACAGTCCGCCCTGCTGCAGCAGACATGACCGGCCACGGGCGAAGAGTACAATCCGTTCATCGGAAGGCATGCGCACACCGGCCACAGTCACCCGGTGCAGCCTTAATTCCACCTGACAGTCCCATCCTCGCCGAGAGGATGCGCTCATAGGTCCTAGAGCCAGACCACGCACCTCGGCCATCGCCTTTCCCTGACGGATCTGACGTGCTGCCGGCCCGCTGCGCACCGACTCATGACCTACCGCGGCAGACAATGCTGCAGTCAGAGCCACGGCAGCCAGGACGGCCAGCGTCGGCAGCCTACGAGAATCAAACCAGGTGGACACCAAGCGATGGGGCCGACGAAAAAACTGACTCCTGCGATTGGGGACCTCTCTGGCGACCAAGCAGACGAGCTTGACGGCAAGCAGGATCATTGCAAGGAGTAATGGAAGCGCCAGGACAAGCGGCATCATCCAGACCGTCATACCCATGCCTCCACCGGCCGTACTTCCACCGGCCATGCCGCCTCTGGATTCTCCCACCGATTTGGCCCAGTCACCGTCCTTGGCTGATCCTGCAGCCGATCCGCCCATGCTTAGGTCCAGAAGCCAGGGGACCAGCAGGGCAACCGCCCAGGCCAGACAAGCAGCGGGGAGCATCCGAAAATTGCGGCTGCCGTTCTCCCGATCAACCTCATCGTGAGCCCCATTGTGGGCTCTTGAACGACCGGCCATCATTGCGCCACCAGATATGGGCGTAATCGGGCCAGGGTCTTGGCACCGATGCCGGGGACATCCAGGAGCTGGTCTACCGAGGTGTAGCGGCCGCCGATGGCTCGCCGATGTTCCAATATTTTCGCAGCCTTGACCGGACCGATCCCCTTGACATTCTCCAGATCCTGCTGGCTGGCGCTGTTGAGATTCACGCGCCCCGCCTGATCAGCCGTCCCCGAGGAGGCACTGGAGGACGGAGCAGCAGGGACGTTACCGGCCTTTTCGGCAGATCGGGCTGAGCCAGAAACCGCAGGACCGGCCTGCTCACTGCCCGCTTCACCCTGAGTATCACGACTGTGATCGTTTCCCGAGGCCTGCTTGCCATGGTGTGCAGCGCTGTTCACATTACTGCCCGCCGAAGCCGACGACCTGGCCTCGGATCCGTCGACAGCCACTCCTGTGGCCAGGGCACGTCCCTGCTGGGCCAGCAGGGTCAGACTTAGGGCAAGAGCAGCAACCAGAATAAGGATGGCCGTCAAGGCCTGAAGTGGCGTAAACGACCAGACAGGCCGATTCCGTCGGACCTGTAACTTGGCCGTGCCTTCGGCTGATTGCTCCGACCGAATCGATTGATTCAGCGATTGATTCATGGCCAGTGCCTGGAGGGGCGGCGCCGGCGGCTGGGTGATGTTGATGCTCATGAGCCCAGCCTGACACGAAAGAGCCCCCCGATATGAGGTCGGAGGGCTATGTGGTCGAAGGTCACCGCCTGTCCACAGCCTGGCCTGGCTGCGGTCAGTGCAGTGTCAGGCTGGCACGACCGAAACGATTTTAGGGGCCTTGACAATGACCTTCCGTGGCTCCTTGCCGCCCAGCCGCTCCTGGACGGCGGGCAGTGCCAGAGCCATGGCCTTGAGCTGGTCGGGCGCAATGTCGGGGCTGACCTGCAACTTGCCGCGGACCTTGCCCTTGACCTGGACGACGGCGGTGACCGTGTCCTCGCCAAGATAACGATCATCCCAGGTCGGCCACTGGGCATGTGCCAGGGACTCCTTGTGGCCCAGACGACTCCAGAGCTCCTCGCAAATATGGGGGGCGATGGGCGAGAGCATGAGCACCAGGGGCTCGATGGCTGCCCTGGGCGTCGGATCCAGTCCGGTCAGATGGTTGTTGAGCACGATCATCCGGGCGATGGCCGTGTTGGGCCGCATGGCCTCCATCTCCACGGTCACATCGTGGATGGTGGTGTTGAGCAGCTTCAGGGTCTTCTGGTCGGGTTCGCCCTCGTCCAGGACCACCTCGCCGGTCTGCTCGTCCACCACGTTGCGCCAGAGCCGCTGCAGGAAGCGCATGCCACCCACCACGTTGCGCGTGTTCCAGGGCCTGGACTCGTCCAGGGGACCCATGCTCATCTCGTAGAGGCGGAAGGTGTCGGCCCCATAGGTGCGGTACATATCGTCCGGGGTGATGATGTTCTTGAGGCTCTTGCCCATCTTGCCGAACTCGCGGTTGACCGACTGCCCCTGCCAGGTGTAGCTGACCTTGCCGCCCTCCTCATGCTCCTCCACCTCGGCGGCAGGCACGTACTGACCGCGCTGGTCCGTGTAGGCGTAGGCCTGGATCATCCCCTGGTTGAAAAGCTTGTGGAAGGGCTCCTTGGACGAGACGTATCCCAGATCGTAGAGGACCTTGTGCCAGAAGCGGGCATAGAGCAGGTGCAGCACCGCGTGCTCCACGCCGCCCACGTAGAGGTCGACACCGCCCGACTCCCCGGCCGTGGCATTGTGCTTGGGCCCAAGCCAGTAGTTGTATTCCTCCGGATCAACCATGTGCCGGTCGTCCTTGGGGTCGATGTAGCGCATGTAGTACCAGCAGGAGCCGGCCCAGTTGGGCATGGTGTTGGTGTCCCTGTGGTAGACCTTGGGGCCGTCGCCCAGGTCCAGGGTCACGTTCACCCAGTCCTGGTTGCGGCTCAGCGGTGCTTCCGGGCTGGACTGGGCATCCTCGGGGTCGAAGGTCTTGGGCGAGTAGTCGGGCACGTCCGGCAGGGCCACCGGCAGCTGGTCGTCGGGCAGCAGGTGGGGCAGGCCCTGGTCGTCATAGACCACCGGGAAGGGCTCGCCCCAGTAACGCTGACGGGAGAAGAGCCAGTCGCGCAGCCGGTAGGAGACCGTCCCATGGCCCACCCCGGCCGACTCCAGCCAGGCAGTGACCTTCTCGATGGCCTGGTCAACCCGCAGGCCGTCCAGGCTGAGAGGATCGCCGGCGGCCTGGGTGGCCTGGACCGAAGAGTCGACCACAATGCCGTCGTGTGAGACAAAAGGCGCCTTGCCCCGGTAATCGTCCAATGTCTGCCCGGACTCAGGCAGAGGGCTGACCGTGTAGACGACGGGCAGGCCATACTTGACGGCGAAGTCGTAATCACGCTGATCGCCGCCGGGCACAGCCATGATGGCTCCGGTGCCGTAGTCCATCAGCACATAGTCGGCGGTGAAGATGGGCAGCTTGGCCCCGGTGATGGGGTTGAGAGCGTACAGCCCGGTAAACAGGCCGGTCTTGGCCCCGCCTTCATCCACGCGATCCTTGGCGGTCTTGGCCTCGGCGGCCCTGCGATAGGCCTGCACACCCTCCGCAGGATTGGCATAGCCGCCCTTCCACTGATCAGGCACATCCTCAGGCCACTCCTGGGGCAGGTGCTGGAGCAGGTCATGCTCGGGGGAAACCACGGCGAAGGTGGCACCGAAAAGCGTGTCGGGACGGGTGGTGTAGACCTCCATGGTCTGGTCCCCGTCGGGGCCGGGCACGGTGAATTCCACCGAGGCCCCGTGCGACTCCCCGATCCAGTTGCGCTGCATGAGCTTGACCTTTTCGGGCCAATCCAGGATGTCCAGATCCTCCAGAAGCCGGTGGCCGTAGGCGGTGATGCGCATGGACCACTGCTTGAGCTCACGCTGGTAGACCGGGTAGTTGCCACGCTCGGAGCGTCCTTCGGCGGTCACCTCCTCGTTGGCCAGGACCGTACCCAGTCCGGGGCACCAGTTGACCGGCGAACGCGAGATGTAGGCCAGGCGGAAGTCGTTGAGCACCTCGGAGCGCTCGGCCTCGTCCAGGTCCTCCCAGGAGGCGTCGGCATGGCCGGGGATGGGCCTGCTTCCGGACTTGAAGGCCTCGACAAGCTCGCTGATGGGCCTGGCAGAACCCGTCCCCCCGTCGGCACGGCGATAGTCAGGGTCGTACCAGGACTCGTAGATGCGCGAGAAGATCCACTGGGTCCAGCGCACGTAGTCGGTATCGATGGTGGCGAAGGAGCGACGGTCGTCGAAGCTGAGTCCCAGCCGGTGCAGCTGCCAGCGCATGTTGGCGATGTTCTGCTCGGTGGTGACCCGGGGGTGCTGGCCGGTCTGGACGGCATACTGCTCGGCGGGTAGACCGAAGGCATCGTAGCCCATGGCGTGCAGGACGTTCTCGCCCTTCATCCGGTGGTAGCGGCTGACCACGTCGGTGGCGATGTAGCCCAGGGGGTGGCCCACATGCAGGCCCTTGCCCGAAGGATAGGGGAACATGTCGATGACGAAGTAGGGACTGCGGCCTCCAGCGTGATCTCCGTGGGCATCCGTCAAGTCACCCTTGGTGTTGGCGGCCCAGAAGGTGCCCTCCTTGTCCCAGCGCTGCTGCCAGTGCTCCTCGATGGTCTGCGCCATGGCGGCATCGTAGCGGAATTGAGGCTGATCGGATTCCTGGGTCTGCTGATGATCCCTGTCTTCGTTCGCGTTCATATGGTGAATTATCGCCATTCACATGGACACGGCCGGGCCGATGTCCAGCATCCGTCGTCCTTACGGGAGCCGTGCTCAGTGGTCGCCGGGGTGCAGGGTGCGGGCGGCGGCATCGATGGAGAAGCCGATTGAGCGGGAAGCCCGGCCCAGGGCGGCCTTGAAGGATCCGTCCCGCATCATCCTCTTCAGGGCCTGGTCGATGACGCCCACCAGCTCCGGATCCCCGCGGGGCACGCCTATGCCATACCGCTCATGGGAGAAGGGATTGCCGACCAGGCGCAGCTGGCCGCCGCCGCGAACATGAGCCAGGCCGGCCAGGGCGAAGTCGTCGCCGCTGGCGGCATCAGTGTCCCCGCTGAGCAGGGCCGTGATGCACTCGGGGAACTCCTCCCGCTCCTGGACCTGGGCCTGGGGGGCCAGCGAGCGCACCAGGGCCCCGGAGGTGGACCCAGCTGCCACGCAGACCCGCTTTTGGGCCAGATCCTCCACCCCGGCGATATCGTTCTGGGTGCGGCGAACCAGCAGATCCTGCCCGGCAGCCAGATAAGGCCCGGCGAAATCCACCAGCTTCTGCCGATCCTGGGTGATGGAGTAGCCGGCCACGACCATGTCCACCTGGCCCTGTTCGAGCATGCGCTCGCGATCCGCAGGCTTCACCTGGCGGAAGACGATCTGCGACTCGGCGTATCCAAGCTCGTGGACCACGTACTGGGCCACATCCACATCCAGCCCCCGGTACTGTCCGGACTGGGCGAATCCAAGCCCGGGTTGGTCGAAGGAGATGCCCACACTGATCTTGGGCCCGATGGAACCCGCCCGGTAGCGATCCTCCTGGCGGCCGCACCCGCTCAGGGGCACCGCCAGAACCAGTGCCAGCAGAGCCGCCGCAATCCTGCGTGCAAACATGATCGGCCCCTACTTGAACATTCTCGAACGCGTCAGGAACCAGGTCACCAGGGCGGTCACCAGGCCTGACAGAATCACCACGACCGCGAAGCCCCAGGGCTTGTCGGTGAAAGGCATGCCGAACATGCCCTGGTTGAAGTTCATGCCATACATGGAGAAGATCAGCGTGGGCACCGACAGGCTGATGGAGATGATGGTGAAGATCCTCATGACGTTGTTGACGTTGTTGGAGACGATGGAGGCGAAGGCGTCGGTCATGTTCGAAAGCACGCTTGAGTAGATGTTGGCCATCTCGATGGCCTGCTTGTTTTCCGTGATCACATCGCCCAGTAGGTCCTCGTCGTCCGGATAGCGCTTGATCCGCTCCAGCCCGGTCAGCTTCTCCAGGACGATCTCGTTGGACTTGAGGCTGGTGGCGAAGTAGACCAAGGTCTTGTTGAGCTCCAGCAGCATGAGGATCTCCCGGTTCTGCATGGAATGGCGCAGCTTGAGCTCCAGCCGGTCCGACTCGCGGTCGATGATGCGCAGATAGCGCAGGTAGAGGGTGGCGTTGCGGTAAAGGATCTGCAGGATGAAGCGTGACTTCATGAAGGTGTTGAACCCCCGGATGGTGCCCTCCATGAAGGGATGGAGCAGGACGGTGTCCTGCATGCAGACGGTGACGATCAGATCCTCGGTGACGATGATGGACAGAGGGATGGTCTCGTAGTAGTCCCGGCCGTCGCGCTCCTCGGCCCGGGGAATATCGACGATGACCATGGTGTATTCGTCCTCCACGTCCACACGCGAGCGCTCCTCATCGTCCAAGGGGGCACGCAGGTCAGCCAGGTCTATGCCCGTGGTCTGCGAGACGTTGGCCAGCTCGACATCGGTGGGCGCCGATAAGCATATCCATGAGCCCTTGGAAGCCTTGCCGATCTGCTCGATCTGCCCGTTCATGGTGCTGAATACTCTCATCATCGCCATCACCGCCTCTCGTGCTCGAATCTGGCCGACGTGTCTGGCCGAACCGATAGTAGCAGATAACCAGTTGCCGCCGTGCTCAATTTCGCAGGGTAGTCCCGGGTCACCCCCTCCATGGGCGCAGGACGGCGGGTTGGATTTTGGAGGCATCGAATCGGAAATGGCCGGTGATGGGACGATGACCGGGCGATCCCAGGTAGTCGTTCTCCCTGGCGCGCTGACCCATGTTGTGCAGAAGCAGAGGGATGCCCCGGCTGTCCCTTTTATCCGAGGCCATGCCGATATGCCAGGAGGTGTCGAAGATGACGATGTCGCCCTGCTGCCACTGGTCGGTGGCCGCGGTGTCGTTGGTCAGACGCTGGGCGTGCCGGGACAGGAATACGCCGAGGACATTGGTGCGTCTGAAGTCGATGTTCGGATCGGGCCTGCTGATGACTCCGGCATAGGCCCCAGGAGACGAGGCGATGTCAGCGTCGACCATGGCTTTGAGATCGTAGCCGGCCTGTCGGAAAGCCCTCCAGATCTCATCGGTACAGGCACCCCGGTCATCGGGCGGATAGCCGCCCTGATAGTAGCCGCTGTCATAACGTGGATGGATGCGTGCCTCCTGATGGGCTCCACGCACCATAGCCGTGTAATCGTCCACACCGTCGTGGTTGTAGTCCACAGACGAGATCAGAAGCGAATGGGCCGCAGTCTGCTCAGGAGAATACCCGGGAGGGCTATGGGAAGCGGTCTTGCGGCCGTTTGCAGAGGAACTTTGATTATCATGGCGAGCAGATCCGACACCCATCAACCTGCCAGCCAAGGCCAAGGAGCCCGCCACAATCAAAGCAAGCGCCAGCAGAACGGCCACCCACCGCAGAACAGTCGTCCGCCCACGACTGTTGCCGCTACGGCTTTGCTCTGTCGGCACGGCGGTCACCTCATCCGGTTGCGAAGGGGTCTGCCATCCATGAACCGACGAAGATTATCCAGGCAAATTTCCCGAACCTTGTCCATGTTGGAGGGTAGATAGGCTCCCCCGGCCACATGCGGGGTGAGCAGGCAGCGTGGTTGCCTCCAGAGTGGGTGGTCTTCAGGCAGAGGTTCCGGTTCGGTCACATCCAGCCCTGCACCGAAAATGCCATCCTTATCCAGGGCTTGGGCCAGAGCCATGCAGTCCACGGCATCTCCCCTGCCCGCGTTGATCAGCACGGCGGTGGACTTCATCATCTCGAGACGGCGGCCGTCGATGATGTGTCTGGTCTGCGGCGTTGAAGGCAGGGCCAGAGCCACTACATCCATCTCAGGCAGCAGGGCATCCAGATCGTCAAAACCAGCCAGACGGTCGAACCCCTCCACCGGCTGGTCGGGATGCCGCCTGATACCGATGGTCCGAGCGCCTACAGCCTTGGCCAGACGAGCGAAGGAGGCTCCGATATCCCCCGTGCCCAAAACCAGAACCTGGCAACCGCGCGGTGAAAGGACAGCCCCGCGAGGTTCCCAACGGCCCAAACGCTGATTGTCCCGATAGGCCGGCAGGTCCTTCATCAGAGCCCACATCATGGCGAACATGTGCTCGGAGACCGACTGCCCATAAGCGCCTGAGGCACTGGTCAATATGGCGTCCGGAGGCAGAATCCCCGGTTTCATGTAGGCATCCACACCCGCGCTGCTGGTCTGCAGCCAGACCAGGTTACTGCAGGCAACCACCTGCTCGGCCGGCGGATTACCCAAAATGATCGTAGCCTCCGATCGGAGGGATTGAGGGACATCGATGAGCCAATGCATGCTCTGCCGCATGTCCGTGTCGACAATGAACTCCTGATGAACGCCTGGAGCCGCCTGGAGGAATTCCTGTCGTTCGCTCTGGTCCAAGGGCAGGCAGTTGATGATGAGCTGGTCCCCAGGATGGTTCTCGTTCCGCTTTTCAGCCCGTACTTCGACATCGTTTTTGCCGGTCATGGTCCGCCGCCTTTCCGTTGCTGCCGACCCCCTTGGTCGCCCCTTGTTCATCATGCTAGCGCACTTGCAAGCTCAGGAATGACTCAAGACCATTCGAGGATAAAATCCATCAATTAGCTCACAATCCCTGCAATTCCGGTGCAACACACTGAGTTGCTCCATTCGCCAATCCCGGTGTACTATAAGCAAGGCTTCACCAAGCAAGGCAAGCACGGGGCTATGGCGCAGCTGGTAGCGCGTCTCCATGGCATGGAGAAGGTCGGGGGTTCGAATCCCCCTAGCTCCACAGGTAGAATCCCGAGGTCACCTCGGGATTCTTTTTTATATCCAGCGCCTCTGCAGCCGCGAGGGTCTGGGCTAAGACACAGCGGCAAACTCAGCCAATTGTCGTCACGCTCTATAGAACCCATGCCTTGATCAAGTCTGTAACCTTGATGTGCCTGCACTGTTTTATCTCCCACTTCACAGAGGTGGAACTCAATCAGATTCTCATTCTCCGTTGCAAGTTAGGCATCTTTCACCGCCTGTGCCGACAATGTTCCAAGGGCATACAATGATTCTGATCAAAAATTTCGCAATCCATCTACAGACAGATTGATAGACCCATCGCAACGACTCCGGAGGCTTGCACAACAATGACCAGAACTGAAAGGGGCGCACTGGGCGCGCTTACCGGGCTGTCCTTAGGGGACGCGCTGGGCATGCCCACGCAGAGCATGAGTCCAGCAGCCATCCATAAGGTCTACGGCAGGGTTGACACCCTTCGTGATGCCATTGCGGAACAGCCCATAGCCCCCGGTATGCCTGCGGGGTCTGTGACCGACGACACCGAGCAGGCACTGATCGTGGCGGAACTGATCATCGAGGGCAAGGGACACATTGATCCGAAGGAATTCGCCAAGCGCCTTCTGTCCTGGGAGGACGACATGAAGTCGCGCGGATCGCTGGACTTGCTGGGGCCCTCCACCAAGCTGGCCCTGGAACAGGTTCGCCGCGGCGCAGACATCATGACCACGGGAAGGACCGGCACCACCAATGGGGCCGCCATGCGAGTCACTCCGGTTGGCATAGCCAACAGGCCCGAGGACGCCGGACTACTGGCCAATCGCATCTACGAGTCCTGTCAGGTCACCCACGACACAGTCGCAGGCTTCCAAAGTGCCGCGCTGATCGCCACGACAGTCAGTCTAGGACTTGAAGGAATGACCGTTCGCCAGGCGTTGAAAGAGTCCCTGCGCTTGGTACCCGCCATGGAGACCTCAGGGGCTTGGACTCCTAAGGCATCGGTTCCCGCACGCGCCCGCCAGGCAATACAGTTGTCCGAAGAATTCAGCGATGAGACCGACTTCGAACACCACCTCATTGAGGACTGTGGTACCTCGGTCGAGGCCAATGAGTCTGTGGCAGCCGCCTTTGCCCTGGCCTGGAGGTTTGCCGACGATCCGCAATCGGCTTTGTTGGCCGCAGTCAACCTTGGCGGCGATACGGACACGATCGCTGCCATGACCGGAGCAATGACCGGCGCATGCAGCGGCCTTGAGGTCTTCGACCCTGCACTCTGCTCCCAGGTGGCTTCGGTATCCCACCTCGACCTGCAACATACAGCTCGAGGCCTGATTGCCCTAAGGCAGTAAAGCGTAAAACTGATAAGACTGAATCAGTCGGGAATACAAAAATGTAGAGTCCAGGCAATCCATCACTACATTCGGTACATCTTGAGTCAAAGGAGACAATCCATGTCAACTGCGCCAAAAGAGGGCACCATCCTCTCCAGGGTGGAGCAAAGGGGCATCGAGCCCGTGCCCGAGGACCAGAGGAACGGGTCGCCCGGCCAGCTCTTCTGGGTCTGGTTCGCCGCCAACATCTCGATTCTGGGGATCCCTCTGGGAGCTACCCTGATTGCCCAGGGCCTCAACCTCTGGCAGGCCGTGCTCGCCACGACCATCGGAGCCTTCGGATCCTTCGCCCTGGTCGGCATCATCTCCATAGCCGGCAGAAGGGGCGGCGCCCCCACGCTGACCCTGTCCAGGGCCATTTTCGGCGTCAGAGGCAATGCGGGCCCCACCCTGGTGGCCCTGCTGTCCAGACTGGGCTGGGAGACGGTGAACACGATGACCGGCGCCTTTGCGCTGCTCTCCCTGATCGCCATCATCTTCGGCACCTCGGCCGATGCCAGGCGCTCCCCCTTCCTGACCTTCGTCTGCATCGCCGTCTTCGTGGCCCTGACCGTGGTGGTCTCGGCCGCCGGTCACGCCTTTATTCTCACCGTGCAGAAGTGGGCCACCTGGATATTCGGCGCCCTCACCCTCCTGGTGGCCATCTATCTGGCCACGACCGTCGACTGGTCCTCCTTCATCGGCAATGCCCCCGGCTCAGCCAGCGCCTTCCTGATCGGTGTCGGCACCATAGCCGCGGGGACGGGCATCGGCTGGGTCAACTCCGGCGCAGACATGGCCCGCTACCAGAAGACCTCGGTGAAATCCGGCTCTCTGGTCCTGACTGCAGCGGCGGGCGCCGGCATTCCACTGGTGGTCGTCATCGGCCTGGGGTCGGTCCTTACAGCTGGCAACTCCACCATTGCCTCCGCCGCCGATCCGGTCGCCGCGGTTCGAAGCGCCCTACCCGCCTGGGTCTCAATCCCCTATCTGATTGCCGCATTCGCCGGGCTGCTCATGTCCAACAACCTTTCCGTATATTCTGCCGGCCTGACCACCATCACCCTGGGCATCAGAATCCCCCGCGTCTACGCGGTCGTGGTCGACGTGGTGGTGACAACCTGCGGTGCCCTGTACTTCACACTGGGTTCCGACGGGTTCTACGGCCCCTTCGTCACCTTCATCTCCCTCTTGGCAGTGCCGCTGAGCACCTGGGCAGGCATCTTCCTGTCAGACATGATCTTCCGCAAGCGCTACGATTCCGACGGCCTTCTGAACCTTCGAGCCGACTCCCCCTACTGGTACTGGCACGGCGTCAACCTCCCAGCCATCATCAGCTGGCTGGTCGGAATAGTCGTCGGCTTCCTGTTCGTGACGGCCCAGGTCTCCAAGGACGAGGTCTGGTTCTCGGGACCGCTGGCCGACAGCTTCCTGGGCAGGAACGGCCTGGCATGGCTGGTTTCCCTCCTGCTGGGAGGAATTCTCTACGCCATTCTGCACGTCCTCTCCAAGGATTCCATGGCGGTGAGGAGCAGTGGCGATGACTGAGCCAAGGATCCTCCATCTCGGTCAGGTGGTGGTTGACCTGAGCATGGACATCGACCATCTACCGGAGCGCGGAGGGGATATTTTCGCCAGGCGAAGCGCCATAAACGTCGGCGGCGGGTACAACGTGATTCGCGCAGCCAGGCAGATGGGGGCGCCGATAGCCTATATGGGGGCGATCGGCACAGGTCCGATGGCGGACATGGCCCGTGGAGCCCTTGCAGCCCTGCGGGTCCCCGCCCAGGGGCCTGTGCTGGATGACTGTGATACCGGATACTCGGTAGCCATGATCGAGCCCTCGGGCGAACGCACCTTTGTGTCGGCAAGGGGCGCAGAGACCCGCGTACCGGAGGGCACCTACGAAGGCATGGACCTGGTTCCCGGCGATGTCGTCTACCTGAGCGGGTATTCCTTCTGCCACAAGGACAACACCCGGAGCCTGGTCGGATTCGCGCACTTGCACCAGGACGAAGGATTCCCTGTGCTCTTCGACCTGGGACCCATGGTGGCCGATATTGCACTGGATGTGCTTGATGCTGTCAACGGACTGCATCCGATTTGGTCGCTGAATGAACGCGAGGGACCAATCCTGGCGCAACGTCTGGGATGCCAACCCGAAACCGGCGACACAACCGGGCTGGAATCCGTCTGCCGTTCGCTTTCGCTGAGACTGGACAGTCCGGTGGTTCTCAGGGCCGGCGCCCGTGGTGCCTGGTACTGCCAGCCCAAGGATGCGAGGCAAATCAAGTACATTCCCACCCCACAGGTCCAGGCCATAGACACCAACGGTGCCGGCGATGCACACTCGGGCGTCCTCTGTGCGGGCATATTCCAGGGCCTGCCCATCGAAGAGGCGCTGACACTGGCCAACTGCGCAGGGGCCCTTTCCACTACGCAGCCAGGTCCAGCCACATGCCCAGATGAACAAGCCATACGAAAGGCTGCTGCCTCCCTGCAGGAGGGGCCAATGTAAACCAAGCCAAATACAGGCGACCGCCGACTGCATGCCGACGGTCGCCTGGCATCTCGAAGAGGGATCAGAGCAAGAGAATTCAGATCTGCTTGCCCAGCTGATCGGCTGCACGCAGCGCGTGAGCCACATCAGTCGGAGTCACCTCGAAGGGCATGTTGCCCATGGTCTCGTCAGGACCGCAGGCATGCTCGCCGACCTTGAGCAGATCCTCCTCGCTGGCCTGACCGATGCCGATCTGCTCCAGGGAGGTGGGCAGACCCACGCTCCGGAAGAAGTCGTAGACCTTGCGGGTCTCCTCCAGGGGCCGATCCTCAAGGACCAGCTGGGCCAGGGTACCGAAGGCCACCTTTTCGCCGTGCAACATGGAGTGGGTGCCCTCCAGGGCGGTCATTCCGTCATGAATGGCGTGGGCTGCAGCCAGGCCGGAGCTCTCGAAGCCCAGACCGCTCAGCAGTGTGTTGGCCTCGATGATCTTCTCCAGGGCGGCTGTGCGCACACCGGCCTTGGCAGCGGCCACGGCCTTGACCCCATCCTCCAGCAGGGTGTCGCGGCAGAGACGGGCCAGGGCGAAGGCGGCCATGGTGGCGTGCCCCCCGGTCATGGTCACCGCGTTCGACTGGACGCAGGCGGCCGCCTCATAATAGGTGGCGAAGGCATCGCCCAGCCCTGATACCAGGAAGCGCACCGGAGCCTTGGCGATCACGTCGGTATCCATAAGGACCACGTTGGGATTGGCGGGCAGGGGCAGGTAACGGTCGAAGACACCCTCAGGCGTGTAGAGTACGGACAGCCTTGAGCAAGGCGCATCCGAGGAGGCCGCCGTGGGCACAATCATGACCGGCAGGTGGGCGAAGTGGGCCACAGCCTTGGCGGTATCCAGGGTCTTGCCGCCGCCGATGCCGATCACCGCGTCACTGCCGCCCAAATGGTCACGATGACGGTCAATCTCCTCCATGGAGCACTCGCCGCCGAATTTCATCAGTTCGTAGGGGATCCCATCGTGCTCAAAGGAGGCGACGATGTCGTCGTGGTAGAGCCCGTCGATGACCGGATCGACGATCAGATGGGCGCCCTTGGTGCCCAGAGCCGCGTATTCTCCGGCCAGCTTTCCCATGGCGCCCTCCTGCTGAACATAGGAGCCTGGAGAGCACAGAACCTTACGCATATACACACCTTTCTCATCGCTGATCCCGCCTTCGGGACCAGATCCTTAGGGACGGGCCTCTTGGACCGCCCGAAAGTGACCCTAGTCACATTACATGGTGGGATGGGTGTGCCGCGCCGACTGACAGGTCAGTTACGAGGAGATGGACTGGTCGTGCTCGTCGGTGACGACTGTGGCGTAGGAGCCGTGCTTGAGGGACTTGGCGTGGAGCTGGTCGCGTCGGCAGACGGCGAAGGCGAGCTCGTGGGGTTCCCTCCCTGCGGTTGACTCTGCCCGGATCCCTGTTCGCTGCCTTGGTTCTGATTCGAGCCAGAGGGCTGGTTCTGAGGGGCACTCGGGGTCGTCTGATATTCAGGCTCCTCTGTGCGCCGCGCTGGCTTGGAGGGGGTCTCCTCCTCGCTGGGGGTTACCGTCTGGCTGGTCGGCGGGCTGACCACGTTGCGAACCACCTTGTCGGTGCCTTCGCCCTTGGTCAGGGCATTGATGGCCAGAGCGGAAAGCAGTACGGCCACCAGGGCGCTGACCACGGAGACGATGATGACGTTGCGACGGCGCTGATCCAGCTTCTTCCTACTGTTTGCCGTCATGGAGGCCGCATGGGTCCGTGGACCATTGCTGGACGAAACGGTCCTGCCGGTCTTGGCTGCCGACTTTTCGTCACCGACAGGGGGCATGACCTGGGTGGATCCATCCACCGGGGCCATGACCTGGGTGGATCCGTCGGCAGCATCGCTGGATTTGTCCGAATGACCCTTACCCTGGGCAGGCAAGGTGGTGGTCTGCCCATCGGCGCCCGAATCGGCATCCGAGTCAGCCCTGGAGTCGTCATCGTCCTGGTCAGCACCGCCGACCACGGACTCCTGCAGCTTCTGGCCAGAGGCTTCCAGAACATTCTTGTAGATCTGCGAGGCCACGGCAGAGACGATGGAACCGATGGCCACGCCGATGATGGATCCCGCCACTCCGATCTTGGCGGCAAGCCAGAAGGAGGTCATGGCTGCAAGAGCGCCGGCGATGATCTGCGCCCAGGAAATGTCATGAAAGAACTGCTTCACTCCGACCCCTTTTGATCCAACGGCTGGTTGCTGCGCTCTTATGGTAGCTGGTGGTCATGGCGATACTGTGATGGTCGTCCGACCGCCCAAGGACCTCAGTCGGTCTGGACCACCCCCCGGGGATTGTCCCAGTCCCCCCGCATGGCGATGGCCGGACCGCGATTGTAATCAATCATGGACCAGCGCAGACCGCCGTCCGGCAGATCCCGTGGCATCAATCGCGCCCAGTGGGCGTTGCGCATGGTGACCAGGCCCAGATATTCAGGATATGCGTTGGCCATGCCCAGCAAGGCCTGGAGAGCCTCAGCGATGAAGGACCCATGGGTGAAGACCATGAGATCCGTGTCCGGGCCAGCACGGTGGATCCACCGGTTCAGGGCTTCCAGGCCTCGTTTGCCCACCTGGGCCTTGGTCTCGGCACCGTGGAGCAGCTCTCCCCCGGCGCCCCGGGACCAGGATTCGTAATCCTCAGGCCAACGTTGACGAACCTCCTCGGCGCTGGCTCCCTCCCACTCGCCGAAGCCGCGTTCACGCAGCCCGGGATCAAGATGGACCGTCTGGCCCAAGGGGTCGGCGAAGGCATGAGCGGTAGCTGCGGCCCGGCCCAGGTCGGAGGAGACCACCAGCAGGTGACGGTCTTGGGGTGCGCCGTCCACATACTCAGCGCGGAGCTCTTCGGCTGTCCTCTCCACCTGCCAGCGGCCAACGCTGTTCAGGGGGATGTCGATCTGACCCTGCATCCGGTGCCCTGCGTTGTATGAGGTCTGCCCATGGCGGACCACGGTCATGGAGCGCACATGCCGTCCATCCTGCACGGCTGTATCCGAGTCAGTCATGGTTTTCCTGTGGGTCAACGAAACGGCTGCGCAGATCATCCCCATTCAGATCGTCCGCCTTGGAGGCCAGCTGGCCGTCCGGGTAATCATCCTTAAGGGTGAAGGGGTGCTCCAGCTGCAGGTCGATCTGGGGGCAGTCCTTCCAAAGCCGTTCCAGGTCGTAGTAGGCCCGGGCCTGCTTGTGCATGATGTGGATGACGAAGTCACCGTAGTCCAGCAGAACCCACTGGGCCTCCTGGACGCCCTCCCGCGAGCGCGGATCCAGGTTTTTCTGCAGATGGAGCTGCTTCTCCACCTCCTCGGCTATGGCCAGGACCTGGCGTTCGTTGCTGCCCGTGGCCACCATGAAGATGTCGGTGATGGCAATGGGCTGGGAGACGTCGAAGGCCACTACGTCCATGGCCTTGACATCGTTGGCGGCCCGAGCGGCCACCCGGACCGCGTCGATGGATTCCTGCAATGCTGGCACTTGTCACGCCTTTCCTTGTTGTGAAGCAGATGCTGTCAAGGTTACCGCTCCCAGGCGGGCTTCCAGTCCGGAACCTCATGCTGGTCGTTGGTGGAATAGACCATGGCCCCGTCCTCGACCGGATGGCGGATGACCGATCCTGCTCCGGTCGTAACCCCGTCGCCCACCTGGACGGGTGCCACGAAGAGGTTCCCTGCGCCCACATGCACTTCCGAGCCGATCTCGGTGCGGTTCTTGTGCACGCCGTCATAGTTGGCCGTGATGGACCCGCCTCCCACGTTGCTGTCGTGGCCTATATGGGCATCCCCCACATAGGAAAGATGGGGCACCTTGGTCCCATGGTCGATGGTGGCCTTCTTCATCTCCACGAAGGCCCCGGCCTTGGTGTCCTCGGCAAGGATGTTGCCAGCCCTCAGGTAGGTCCAGGGACCGATGTTGGCCCTGGCCCCGATTCGGGTCTCCTGCACGCGGGAACGCTCCACCTTGGCCTGCGGCTCGACGATGGCGTCAATCAGGGTGGTATAGGGGCCGATGACCGCGTCCGAGGCGATCTCGGTATGACCCTGCAGGAAGCATCCGGGCAGAATGACGGCATCCTGCTGGATGACCACGTCGTCCTCGATCCAGGTGGTGGCCGGGTCCAGGATGGTCACGCCCTGGCGCATGAACTCCTGGCAGACCCTCAGGTTGTGGGCCTTGGCCAGATCAGCCAACTGAATCCTGTCGTTGACGCCTTCGACCTTGAGCGGATCAGGCGCGGCGAAGGCCCCCACCCTACCCAGACGGCGGGCCGTCTCCAGGGCATCGGTCAGATAGAACTCCCCCTGGGCGTTGCTGTCGTCCAGACCGCGGACCGCCTGTCGCAGCAGATCAGTCTCGAAGACGTAGACGGAGGTGTTGACCTCCTTGACGGCCAGCTCGGTACCGGTGGCGTCCCGCTGTTCGACGATGCGCAGTACCCGTCCATCCTGGTCACGGATGATGCGGCCATATCCAGTGGGGTCGTCCAGATTGACGGTCAGCACGGTGGCCCCGTCGCCGGAGCTGACATGGTAGTCGAGCAGACTGTGCAGTGTGTCCGCATCCAGCAGGGGCATGTCCGAGGCGACGATCAGCACCTGGCCGTCGTGCCGGAGCTCCCCGTCCAGCTGGTCTACGGCGCACTGGACCGCACGCCCCGTTCCCGGTCGGCTATCCTGACGCACGATGCGCACCTGGGGATCATAGGAGCGTGCAGCCTGTGCCACCAGATCGGCCTGATGATGAACCACCACGGCCGTCAGCTCGGGATTGAGGGCGGTAACCGAAGTCATGACCCTCTGCAGGAAGGTCTTGCCTGCCAGGGTGTGCAGAACCTTGGGATGGGCCGAGTGCATGCGGGTGCCCTCGCCTGCGGCCAGAATGATGCCGGCGGTCAGCGTCTGCCCGCCGCTCAAAACTCCACCACCCCGCTCTCGGCGATGCCGATCAGGTCCTGAATGGAGTCCACCACCTGGTCAGGACGGTAGGGGAAGGTTTCCACCTCGGGTCGTGTGGTGATGCCAGTCAGCACCAGGAAGGTGTTCAGGCCGGCCTCGACTCCGGCCACCACGTCGGTGTCCATCCGATCGCCGATCATGGCCGTTGTCTCGGAGTGGCCGCCCACCCTGTTCAGGGCCGTGCGGAACATGATGGGATTGGGCTTGCCCACAAAGTAGGGCTCGCGGTTGGTGGCCTTGGTCACCAGGGCCGCCACCGCGCCGGCTGCCGGCAGGACGCCGTTCTCGCTGGGACCGGTGGCGTCAGGGTTGGTGCAGATGAAGCGAGCGCCACCCAGAATCAAGCGGATGGCTGTGGTGATGGACTCAAAGGAGTATGTCCGGGTCTCCCCCAGGATCACGTAGTCCGGTTTGATGTCGGAAAGAATGAAGCCGGCCTCGTGCAGGGCCGTGGTCAGTCCGGCCTCGCCGATCACATAGGCCGATCCCCGGGGCATGGTCCGGGATACGAAGTCGGCAGTGGCCAGCGCAGAGGTCCAGATCCGATCCTCGGGCACGTCGATGCCCGAACGGCCAAGGCGGGCCGAAAGGTCACGAGGAGTGTAGATGGGGTTGTTGGTCAGTACCAGATACTGGCGGTTGTTGCGCTTGAGGGTGTCGATGAATTCGGCAGCTCCGGGCAGGGCCGTGTTCTCGTGCACCAGCACGCCGTCCATGTCGGTGAGCCAGGTTTCGATCTTCTTGACTGCCAAGACAGTTCCTTTCGGTTGGTCACCGACCCCAAGGAGGCCGTCTCCGACCGGAATCGGCGAGCGTAAGCTCCCCCACCTGGATTCGAACCAAGACTAAGGGTTCCAAAGACCCGTGTGCTGCCTTTACACCATGGGGGAAAGGCGGAACCCTTCAGGCACCGCCAGGTTCATTATGCCACAGCCGGACGATTACGCCACGCCATGCCGCGCAGGCAGGGCGTCAAGCGAAGAGGAAGCCCTGGCCGTGATGGGCCGGATAGGTGTCGAAGAGCCGGGCCACCGAACCGTCCTCGAAGACCGCCTTGATGGCCGAGGCCAGCAGGGGCGCGATGGACAGCACGGTCAGGCCATCCCAACGCTTCTCCTGGGGGATGGGGACCGTGTCGGTCAGGATGACCTCCTTGGCCTTGCAGGACTTGAGCCGTTCCACGGCAGGCCCGGACATGACGCCATGGGTGGCCACGATGGTGATGGAGTTGGCGCCGGCCTCATCCAGCACATTGCAGGCCTCGGCAATGGTGCCGCCGGTGTCGATCAGGTCGTCCACCAGCACGCAGTCCAGGCCGCGCACGTCGCCCACCACCCGGTGGGCCACAGCCTTGTTTGGCTGGGTGATGTCACGGGTCTTGTGGATGAAGGCCAGGGGCACGCCTCCCAGGCGCTGGGCCCACTGCTCGGCCACCCGGATGCGGCCGGCATCTGGCGAGACCACGGCCACCTTGGACAGGTCCATACGGTCGCGCACATAGTCCACCAGCACCGGCATGGCGATCAGGTGGTCCACAGGCCCGTCGAAGAAGCCCTGGGACTGGGCGGCGTGCAGGTCGACCGACATGATCCGGTCCGCACCGGCCGCCTTGAGCAGGTCGAACATGAGCCGGCAGGAGATGGGCTCGCGGCCCAGGTGCTTCTTGTCCTGACGGGAGTAGCCCAGGAGCGGGCAGACAGCGGTGATGGATCGCGCCGAAGCCCTCTTGAGGGCGTCGATCATGATCAGCTGTTCCATGATGGACTTGTTGACCGGGTCCGAGTGGGTCTGCAGGACGAAGACATCCGCACCGCGCACCGACTCCGTGTAACGCACATACATCTCACCGTTGGCAAAGTCGTAGGCTGTCGTCTCGAGGACGTCAATGCCGAGTTGATCGGCCACGTCCGCCGCGAGTCTGGGATGGGCCCGGCCTGTGACAAGTATGAGATTTTTTCCTGGTCTGCCTTTGAGTATCGCGCTCACCATATCTCCAAACGTTGTTTTCGCTGAAGCGGACAGCCCCCATAATAATGGCGCGCGCTGACACAGCCGGACAGTCCGTGTTGGCGAGTCCGACGGTATGCGAAGCTCAGGAAGCCGAGCGATAGAGCCCGTGCTTGTTGATGTACTGCACCACCCCGTCCGGGACCAGGTACCAGACCGGCATGCCCCGGGCCGAACGACGCCGCACGTCCGTGGACGAGATGGACAGGGCCGGAATCTCCAGGGTATCCACCCGCTGGGCAGGCACCTGAAGGTCGTCCAGGCTGGAAGAGTAGCCGGGTCGGGAGACGGCCACGAACTTGGCCAGATCCCACATCCGGTTGGCATCCTTCCAGCGCATGATCTCGGCCACGGCATCCGCCCCGGTGATGAAGAAGAGGTCGCTGTCGGGGCGCATCCGCTTGATGTCGCGCAGGGTGTCCACCGTATAGGTGATGCCAGGACGCTCGATGTCCACCCGGGAGACCGTGAACTTGGGGTTGGAGGCCGTGGCGATCACGGTCATCAGATAGCGGTCCTCGGCATTGGTCACCGTCTTGTTCAGTTTGAAGGCCGGGCGGCCGGTGGGCACAAAGATGACCTCATCCAGGTCGTAGACCCAGGCCACCTCCGAGGCAGCCACCAAGTGGCCATTGTGAATGGGGTCGAAGGTGCCGCCCATGATCCCCACCCGGGGTCGGCGGTTATGGTGGGCAGGCCTACAGGACCCGTCAATATCCGATGGCTCCTGTCCGGTTTCTCCCTCCTTGGACAGTTCAGACATCATCCGGTTCACGCCTGCTCGCCCTCCCGTCTGGCTTCCGAGGCGTTCTCCTCGTTCTCGGACTCGGCCTCCTGGCGCATCTGCTCGGCGCTGGGGTTGACCCGGTCAGGATCGATCCGCTCCATGTCGGCATTCCACTCCTCCTGGACCACGCGGCGGATCTCGGAGTAGGTGGGCAGGGGGAAGCCCGGCTGGTAGGCCCGACGGACCTGGGCCACGCATCCGGTGATGGCTACCAATGAATCGGACAGGTCGGCGATGCGACCCTCCTGCTCCTGTTTGCGGAAGACCGGCACACGCTCCTCCATGACGGTGATGTCCTGCCTGACCTGGTTGAGCTGGTCCTGGTCCAGGTCATGCACATCATCGGCATGTTCATCAGGCCAGCCAATCAGGACCGCATCGGCGTACTCCAGGCAGGAACGCTGGTCCGCATCCGGGATGCCGTCCTCGATTTGGACCAGAAAGACGTACCGCAGCAGGCTCAGCCGCTCTGAAGCCACCCTCAGCCAGATACGCGGATTGTCGTGCTCGCGTTGGAAGAGCTCTTCGATCTTCTCGTTCACGGCCGCACCTGCCCCCTGCCGTAGCCGATCCATTTGGTGGTGGTAAGCTCCTGCAGACCCATGGGTCCTCGGGCATGCAGCTTCTGGGTGGAGATGCCCAGCTCCGCGCCCATGCCGAACATGCCACCATCGGTGAATCTGGTTGAGGCATTGACCATGATCACAGCCGAATCCACCCGGCGGGAGAACTCCTCCACAGCCTCGTAGTCCCGGGCCAGGATGGCCTCGGTATGGCCGGTGGAGTGACGGTTGATGTGCTCGATGGCCTGATCCAGGGAGTCCACCACACGTACCCCCATCTTCAGGTCCAGATACTCACGATCCCAGTCATCCTCTTCTGCGCGGACCAGCAGCTCTTCGGGCAGACCATGTCCGGCAAGGATGTCCATGGAGACCGCATCCAGGTGCAGCTCGACCTGGGCCTGGGTCAGCGCTTGCGCCACACGTGGCAGGAATTCATCGGCCACATCCCGGTGGACGATCAGTTTTTCGGCGGCGTTGCAGACGCCCACCCGCTGGGTCTTGGCGTTGACGATGATGGGAATGGCCTGATCCATGTCCACCGAGCGGTCCACATAAATATGGACATTGCCAGCCCCGGTCTCGATGGTGGGTACGGTGGCCTGCTCGATTACGCTGCGGATCAGCCCTCGGCCACCCCTGGGCACCAGCAGATCGACGTGGCCGCGTGCCTTCATCAGGGCCTGGGCCCCCTCGCGACCGTATCGGTCCACGGAAGCCACCAGAGCCGAATCCAACCCCTGCTCACGAAGCACCCCGCCTATCAGCTCCACCAGGGCGCGATTGGTGCGCTGGGCCGCGTGACCCCCTCGCAGGAGGGCCGCATTGCCGGACTTGAGGCAGAGGGCCACCACATCGATGGTGACATTGGGCCGGGCCTCGTAGATCATGGCCACCACGCCCAGGGGAACCCGCACCTGATTGAGCCGCATGCCGTTGGGCATGTCATGGCCGCGAACCACCTCGCCCAGGGGATCGGTCAGCCCGGCCACCATGCGCACGCCCCGGGCGGCATCAGCGATACGAACCTTGTCCAGGCGCAGACGGTCGATCAGACCGGCGCTCATCCCTTCTTCAAAAGCCTGGGTGCAGTCCTGTTCATTGACTGCGGCAATCTGATCGGCCTGGTCGATCAACGCATCGGCCAGGGCCAGCAGGAGGGCATTCCTGGCCTGACCGGTCATGCCCGCCAGACCTGCCTGTGCGGCGGCCGCCGCATCAGCCATGGCACAGACCCGATCGAACACATCCTGACGATCGGAGTTCTCGTTTTCACTCATGTTCGTCAGATCCTTTCGCCCTGGCGTGTCCGCCAGACCCATATTCTGTACCGATTGTAACCCTCTGCGGGGGCAATGACGACAGGAGGAGGGAGGGCATTGCTGCGCCTCCCTCCTATAAGGGCCGTTCAGTGGGTCTGGTCCAGCTCAGGATAGAGCGGGAAGGCCTCGACCAGCCGGTCCACCCGGGCCTTGAGGGCATCCAGATCCGCCTGGGGACCCTGGGCCAGCGCAGTGCCGATCACGTCGGCCACCTCCTCATACTGAGCCGGGCCGAATCCGCGTGTGGCCAGGGCGGAGGTTCCGATGCGCAGACCGGAGGCCACAGATGCCGGGCGCGGATCGAAGGGCACCGTATTGCGGTTGACGGTGATGCCGATCCTGGCCAGCAGGTCCTCCCCCTGACGGCCGTCCATCTCGCTGTTGCGCAGATCCACCATGACCAGGTGGACGTCCGTACCTCCAGTGAGCACGGTGATGCCGTTGTCGGCCACATCCTTGGCCATCAGACGCTCGGCCAGAATCTTGGCGCCCTCCAGGGTGCGCTCCATCCTTTCCTTGAATTCAGGCGTGCCGGCCAGCTTGAAAGCCACGGCCTTGGCGGCGATCACATGCATGAGCGGTCCGCCCTGGTTGCCGGGGAAGACCGAGGAGTTGAGCTTCTTGGCATACTCCTGACGAGCCAGGATGAACCCGGACCTGGGTCCGCCCAGGGTCTTGTGGGCCGTGGAGGAGACCACATCGGCATAGGGCACTGGGCTGGGATGCAGACCGGCTGCCACCATACCCGCGAAGTGGGCCATATCCACCCAGAACTTGGCCCCCACCTCGTCAGCGATCTCCTTCATGGCTGCAAAGTCCTCAATGCGCGGATAGGCGCTCCACCCGCCGATGATTAAGGCCGGATGGGTCTCCAGGGCCCGTTGACGGATAATCTCGGGCTCGATGCGGAAGGTGTCCGGATCGACCCCGTAGGATTCGGCATGATAAAAGCGTCCGGAGAAGTTGATCTTCATTCCGTGAGTCAGGTGGCCGCCATGGTCCAGGGCCAGTCCCAGCACGGTGTCGCCGGGCTTAATCAGGGCCTGGTAAACGGCGGCATTGGCCTGGGCGCCCGAATGGGGCTGGACGTTGGCATATTCGGCGCCGAACAGGGCCTTGGCACGGTCCCGGGCCAGGTTCTCGACCTGGTCCACCCACTCGCATCCGCCGTAGTAGCGTCTGCCGGGATAGCCCTCGGCGTACTTGTTGGTCAGCACGGATCCCTGGGCCTGCAGGACGGCCTTGGGCACGAAGTTCTCAGAGGCGATCATCTCCAGGCCGCCGCGCTGACGCTCCAACTCCCCATCCAGCAGTGCGGCGATCTCCGGATCCACCTGCGAGATCGAAGAGTTCAGGACATCGTAGGATTGCTGTACCGGGTTCTCTTCGACCATGGGTCGCTCCTTTGTCTTTGACATACAGCCTCGGATACAGGGCTGGTGGGCAATACTGTACGCCATGCCGGCCCCTGGCAGGCCCTGACGTCCACAGACAGTTTCCTCCGCGAGCCGAGCAGTGCAATGGTTCGGACCCCTGCACGGGGTAGAATGCCTTGGTAATGATGAGTTCGGCGACATGGCGGAGGGGCAGGCAACCATGAGCACATACCACAGCACCCGAGGCGACAGGGAGCAGCTGCAGTCCAAGCAGGCCATCAGACGGGGCCTGGCCCCTGACGGCGGACTCTACGTCAGCGATGGACTGGACGCACTGACCATCGACCCTGCCACGGTTGCCGGCCTGGACTACAGGGGCACGGCCAAACTGGTCCTTTCGGGACTGCTGAGCGATTACTCTTCCGCTCAGCTGGACTCCTGCCTGGACGCAGCCTACGGAGAACAGTGGTCCGATCCGGCAATAACCCCTCTGGTGGACCTGGGCGGCAACGACTTCGTACTGGAGCTCTTCCGCGGGCCCACCTCGGCCTTCAAGGATGTGGCCTTGCAGCTTCTGCCGAGACTGATGGCCCTGGCCGGGGAGGATGGCGAACGGATCATGGTGCTCACCGCCACCTCCGGAGACACGGGCAAGGCGGCGCTGGCCGGATTCGCAGACGCGCCGGGCACGGGCATCACTGTTTTCTATCCTCAGGGCAAGGTCAGTCAGATTCAGCGCCTGCAGATGGTCACCCAGCAGGGCGGCAACCTGCAGGTCTGTGCGGTTCGGGGCAATTTCGACGATGCCCAGTCCGCAGTCAAGTCCATCTTCGCCGACACCGATCTGGCTCGTGAACTGGAGGAGAAGGCCTCGACCGTCCTCTCCTCGGCCAACTCCATCAACGTGGGCCGCCTGGCTCCGCAGGTCGTCTACTACTTCCGGGCCTACGGGTCCCTGATGGAACGAGGGGTGATCAGACCCGGGGATCCGGTCGAATTCTGCGTGCCCACCGGCAACTTCGGCGATGTGCTGGCCGGATACTACGCCAAGATGATGGGGCTTCCGGTGGCCCGCCTGACCGTGGCCTCGGACCGCAACCGGGTCCTCAACGACTTCCTGACCACAGGCGTCTATGACCGCAACCGCCCCTTCTACACCACCACCTCCCCCAGCATGGACATCCTGATTTCCTCCAACCTGGAACGGATGCTCTACTACATGGCCGACGGCGACACCAAACTGATTGCCTCGCTTATGGCCGATTTGGAGTCCACTGGACGCTACCAGGTGCCCAAAGCCCTGATGACCAGAATCCGCGAGCTCTTCTCCTGTGGCTGGGCCGACGAGGACCAGGTGGCCTCAGCCATCAGCGGCTGCTGGGAGGACCGTGGATACCTGATCGATCCGCACACGGCCTGCGGCTACCAGGTCATGACCGGGCAGACCGACAGGAATCCTGCCGTACCCCGGGTGCTGCTGTCCACGGCCAGCCCCTACAAGTTCCCCCGGGTGGTCTGCCAATCCCTGGGTCTGGAGACCCCGGACAGCGATTTCGGCTGCATGGACATCCTGGCCGAGGCCACCAACACCAGGCCTCCCAAGGCTCTGCGCGCCCTGGAAAGCGCACCTGTGCGCTTTCAGGACTGCATCGATCCCAGGGAGATGTCCGACTACGTCCGCCACGCGGTCATGCAGTCCTGAAACCTGGACAAATTGGCTCAGATCTCCTTCCTGGCATAGACCTTGCGAGATATGACTATCGAAACCATATCAACCGCCAGAATCAAGGCCAGCCCGAGGACCATCGGCCGCCACAGGTCGGAAGTCAAAGATCGCATGATTGAATTCCAGAGGGTCCCCCAGTCCAAGGGCAGCAAACTGCCGATAAGGGCCATGATTGGCACCAAACCAAGAAGCGCCAGGAAGACTATCATTGCCTTAACTGGCTCCAGCCAATAAAACAAGGGTGTAGCTACCGCAAAGAGCAAAGACTCCAACAGGAACAACCCCGAAGCAAACAAGACAGTGTCGCGCCAATGGTCCTGACCATGCAAAAATGAATCAGTAGCGTAGAAGAAGAATATTGCATAGCCGCAAGACTGAACTAGGACCAGCAGAATTACAGCAGCATAGCGTCCGAATACCTGGTGATCACGTGTTATGGGCAGCAGACCGTTCAAGCGAATTGCCGTATTGCTGAAATCGACGAACATACCGAATACCAGGCCTACAAGCAGTCCGATTCCCATGCTGGTTACTGCCCCCGTCAACGCAGTCCGTGCATCTTCCCCGTCATTGCCTGTCAGGGCCATGACTAGGTTCAACAGGATTCCGATGAGGGGCACGGACATGAAAATCAGCACACCGACACAGGTTCTCCCTGCTCCTGAGAAACGTTGCATGTCCAACCTGATCTGCTTGGCTATCGCCTTCATGACTCCACCTCCTTATTCCTGTCGGTCGCGGCAGGTGAGCCCGCGGTCAGTCTGATGATGTTGTCAAAGTCGGCCCACTCCACCAGGTAGCGGCCATCCGAAGGCTCCACGGCGGCAGGGGAAGCCGATGCCAGAAAATCCTTCAAGTGTTCAGTGGGCACCAAAGCCTCGAAACCCGTGGCGGAACGCTGCAAGCCCATCAGATGCGGCATTTGTGCTCTAGACAGATCGTCCGGCCCTCCTCTCACTATATGAAAAGCCTCCATCAACTCGTCCTTGGGGCCGGTGTAGAAGACAGATCCTCGATTGATGTAGGTGACGAAGTCAGCCACCCGTTCAAGATCCGCGGTGATGTGCGTGGAGAAAAGCACCGAGTGACGACCGTCGCCGATGTAGTCCAGCAGAATATCCATGAGCTCGTCCCTGGCCAGGACATCCAGACCACTGGTGGGCTCATCCAGAATCAAGAGCCTTGCATCGTGGCTGAGGGCGACGGCCAGCATCAGTTTCATCTGCATGCCACGGGAAAGCTTGCCGATTCTGCGGTTTTCCTGCAGACCGAACCGACGCAGATAGTCATGATAGCGATCACTGTCCCAAGAGGGATACATGGGTGCCATCACTGGCTCGACGGCCTTGACCTTCCACGCCTCAAGGAAATAAATGGAATCGAAGACCACACCCAGGTCTGCTTTGACCTCCTCCTCCTGACTCAAGGGATCACGGCCCAGAATGCTGATTTCTCCGCTGTCTCGGCGAGTCATATTCAGCAAGAGCCGGATCAGGGTGGATTTACCTGCACCGTTGGGGCCTATCAATCCCATGATGTAGCCCATGGGCAGGTCCATGGTGACCTGGTGCAGGCGGAAACCTGTGCCGTCAGCCTTGACGTAGCTTTTCCCAAGGTCGCTGACGCGCAGGGCATAGTCGACATCTTCACCAGAAGTCGTCATCGGCGGTGATGCACACATGCTGCTATTCCTTTCCTTCTTCGGACGCTGGCGCAGAACCCTTGTCCCCCAGCAGACCGTCGAGCAGGCCGCGAATTCGGTCCGGCTCCATACCGGCCCGACGAGCCGTATCGACCGCCTCGCCCAGCAGGGACTGCACGCGGTCCTCCAGATGCCGCCGCATGACCTGGTCGCCGCTGTCGGCCACGAAGGTCCCCTTGCCCTGGATGTTCTCCACCAAACCCTCTTGAGCGAGTTCGGTATAGGCACGGGTCACGGTCAGCACGGACACCCTGAGCTCCTGCGAGAGATGTCGCAGAGAGGGCAGTCCCTCCCCTGCTTTCAGGTCTCCGGTCAGGATAGCCGAACGTATCTGGTCCTCGATTTGCCGATAAATCGGCTGTCCGGACAGGGATGAAATGATCAGCTTCATCCAAGCCCCTTTCATTGATGGTCGGCACGACCCTGGCTGAGCTGTACCGGTGTTCATGTATACACTATAACAGTTTGATCATGAAGACAAACTTTGCCGCCGATCTTCTCAGGACGTGATTCACAGATTCCATAGAAACGGCGCTGCAGTGCTGAAATCCCGACCAATCAAGGCTTCGGACAAAATCCATGTTGACCAGGTCGTTGCCGCATTGCACATGCCAAGGGCGGATACGGTGTCATCAACGAAAATCAAGCACGGGTGTTACCACACGGTCATCTACAGCCGATTGCCTGCTGTCAGGGCAACAGAATGAAAAAGCAACAGAATGACAGATGTCAATCAAGCAGCGGCACGGCCACAAAGGCAGCAAAGTCGCCCGCAACAAAGTCGGCAAACCTTCTCAAAGTCGCTGAATCGACGAACTTTGGCATGGCAAGGTTGAGGCTACAACCAGACCTATCGGACCTGGAGCCTGCTGGAGGACAGAAGCTCTCGGGCATGCTTCAGGGAGGTCGTGGACTCGCTGCCGGCCAGCATCCGGGCAATCTCCCGCTCCCTGTCCTCGCCCTCCACCTGGCGAACCAGGGTCTCTACGGCATCGCCGCCTTCACTCCCTTTGGCCACGACGAACTGTCGATCAGCCCAGGAAGCCACCTGCGGCAGGTGTGTGACCACGATCACCTGGGCGGTGACCGCCAGCCGGGCCAGACGACGACCCAGTTCTACAGCTGCCCGACCGCCGACGCCAGCATCCACCTCGTCGAAGATGAAGGTCATCGTCGAGTCGCCGACCTGGGAATCACGGCCAGCATGTCCATGGCCAGACCCGTCAGGCCGCGATGATGTCCGGCCTTCGGCGGCCACCAGCTCCAGGGCCAGCATGAGTCGGCTGAGTTCGCCGCCAGAGGCGCTCTTGCCCATGGGCAGCAGGTCCGAACCCGGATACGGCCTGAAGAGAAAGTCGATCTGATCCAGACCATGCACATCCATGTCCTGGTCCTGACGTGGTCTGACGCGGATCTCCAGCCCGGCACCCGCCATGGCCAGGGAGTGCAATTCACCGTCGACAAGTTCGCTCAGCCTTCGTGCAGCCTTGCCCCGTGACACAGACAGATTCCGAGCGGCCTTCAAAGCGCTTCCGCGAAGTTGCTCAACCTGCCCTTGGAGCTCCTCAAGCTTCTCGGGTGAGGCATCCATGTCCTCAAGTTCAAATGCAGCCTTCTTGCGCCAGGCCAGAACGTCGTCGATGTCCGGCCCCCAGCGTCGGGTCAGCTCATCCAGATCGTGAATGCGTGCGTTGATCTTGTCCAGGTCGCCCTCCTGGCCCTCGTCGTCCAGCTGGCTGCTCAGGGTGAAGACCAGGTCAGACAGGTCGGCATTCAGCGACCGCAACCGCTGGGCCGACTCCTGAAAGACCCCCTCCACGCCGATGCCCTCCAGGGCGGCAATGGCCCGTTCCACCAAGGCCGTAGCCGAAGGTGCATCGGCATCCGGGTCGATCTGGCCGGAGTCCAGGGCGGACAGTGCGGCCATGACTCCCTGACTGATCTGGGCCGCGTGCTCGATCCTGTCCCGCTGAGCCTTGAGTTCACGATCTTCGCCGGAATGCGGGTCGACCCGGTCGATCCGGGCGATGGATTCCCGGAGATAATCTGCCTGGGCCATAGCGCCGGACTGCTGGTTACGCAGCTCCTCCAGATGGTCCTGGGCCTGTCGGTACTGCCTGAAGGCCTTGGAAAAAGCCTCCAGCTGCGGACCGTCACCAGCGTAGGCATCCAGAAATTCACGCTGCCGGGCCGGGCTGGCCATACGCATCTGATCCGCCTGGCCATGGACAGTGACCAGCATCCCAGCCACCTCCTGCAGCAGGCCTCGAGGAGCAGTTCTGCCGTTCAGAGCGGCACGGGAACGCCCCTTGACAGGCATGGCCCTCGCCAGGAAGATCTGCCCCTCATCCTCCAAGGGCAAGCCAGCCCCGGTTATGACAGCGGTCACTGGATTCTCGGCTCCCGGCGAGCCAGCGTCAAAAATCCCCTGGACCCAGGACTCGTGTGCTCCGGGCGACACCAATTGCGGACGGGCGGTGGACCCTGAGATCAGCCTGATGGCGTTGAGCAGCATGGACTTGCCAGCCCCGGTCTCCCCGGTGATGGCCGTCATGCCAGCAGCAGGGCGCAGCAGGGCATGGTGGATGGGACCCAGGTCTCGTACTTCCAGCTCTTCCAGCATCAATGCTCCTTGTTCGACTCCGGCGGCTCCCCCTGGTCCTGCCCGTTCACAGCTGCAGAGGGGCGATGCTGTTCCCTCCAGCCGACCACCGGCAGGTCGAACTTGGAGACCAGCCGTCTGGTGAAGGGCACCCCCGACAGCCTGGCCAAACGCAGGATGTCGCGGGACTGTCGCACCACAATGCGGGACCGCTTGGGCACAGGCCGTTGACGGCGCCCATCGTTGCAGATCCAGCCGGCCGACTGGGAATCACCCAGAATATCCAGGGTGAACTGCGACTTGGGGCCGATGATCAGGGACCTGGCAAAGAGGGCGTGGGCAGCTATGGGCACCATCTGCAGCGACTGTGCATCCGGCCAGACGATGGGCCCGCCCACCGAAAAGGCATAGGCCGTCGATCCGGTCGGGGTGGCCACGATCATGCCGTCGCAGCCGAAGGAGCTCATCTCCACATCGTCCACTCGGACCGATACCTCGATCATCTTGCCCCGATCATATCGTTCCAGGGTCATGTCATTAAGGGCCCAGTCGCTCAGTGGTCGATCGGCTCCGGGTATCCACAGGTCCACATGGGCCACCATGCGCTCGTCGATGGAATAGTCATGATCGGCCACCCGGCGAATGGCCTCCCCTATCTGGAAGCTCTCGAACTCGGCCAGGAACCCCACGTGACCCAGATTGACACCCAGGATGGGCACCTCGGTGCCCTTGACCAGCTCTGCAGCCCGCAGAATGGTCCCGTCGCCGCCCAGGACGATGACGATCTCGGTGTCGTCGGCCACCTTCTGGCTGGGACTGCCGAATTCCGGGGCGGCGATGTTGTCGACAATCGAGACGCGAAATCCGTCCCGGCGCAGCTGCTCCTCGACCTCGTCAACCAGGTGGCCGCTTGCCCGGACCCGGCTGTGCGTGACCACGACAGCGCTACGAGCACCCATGGGGCCTCCCTTCCGGCAACAATGATCATCCTATCGGGCCCGGCCAACAGCGGCGCTCATCGCGGCGGGGTCAGGCCAAACGACGACCAGCAGCCTCGGCCATGCCTCGCCCGGTCTCATACCGGGGCGATCCGGTCCCTTCCACGGCATCGGCATCCACCACAACACGGGAGACATCCGTCCTGTCGGGCAGCTCGAACATGGTCGCCTCCAAGGTGTGCTCGATGATTCCACGCAGCCCTCGGGCGCCGACCTTGCGCTCCAGGGCGATGGCGGCAACACGGTCCAGGGCGGCATCGGTGAAGACCAGATCGGCCCCGTCATCCAGGAACATGCGCCGGTACTGGTCGACCAGGGCATTGTCCGGTTCGGTCAGCACCCGCCGCAACTCATCGGCGCCCAGCGGCTCCAGTGTTGAGATGACCGGCAACCGCCCCACGAACTCGGGAAGCAGGCCAAACTGTTCCAGGTCCTCGGACCTGACCTGACTCATGACCCGGTCGTCGGGCACCCTATCGCTGCCCTGAGTAGCCGAGAATCCGCTCTCCCGCAGGCCCAACCGCCGACGGACGATCTCCTCCAGACCGACGAAGGCGCCGCCGCAGATGAAGAGGATGTTGGCCGTGTCCATGACGACCGTGCGGACATCGCCGTGCCGCCGCGAACCCTGTACCGGCACACGGGCCTGGGTGCCCTCGATGATCTTGAGCAGGGCCTGCTGGACCCCCTCGCCGGACACGTCACGGGTGATGGAGGTGTTCTCCCCGGATTTTCTGGCGATCTTGTCGATCTCGTCGATGTAGATGATCCCCCGCTGGGCCAGGTCCATATTGCCGTCGGCGGCCTGGAGCAGCCCCTGCAGGACGGATTCCACATCCTCGCCCACATACCCAGCCTCGGTCAGGCTGGTCGCATCCACAATGACGAAGGGGACGTTCATGATGGTTGCCAAGGTTCGTGCCAGGTAGGTCTTGCCTACGCCGGTGGGACCCATGAGCAGGATGTTGGACTTGTCCACCTGGACGCGTAGTGCAGCATTCTTTCTCTCAAACGTAGTGTCAGCAATACGGCCACGGTCGCCCAGGTCCATGTTCACGCGCTTGTAGTGGTTGTAGACAGCAACCGACAGTGTGCGCTTGGCAGCCTCCTGGCCGATGACGTACCGGTTCAGATAGGCGAATATCTTTGAGGGCGCAGGCAGGGACACCCGCTGATCGGCGGCATCCTTGGCCATATCCTCCTGGATGATCTGTGCGCATAGGCGTATGCATTCATCGCAGATTGCGCAGGAAGGTCCCTTGACCAGACGGCGCACCTGATGCTCGTCCTTGCCGCAGAACTCGCAGCGATTCAGTCCGTCATTGTAGCTGACCACACGGCCCATGGCTCTCCCTTCCCGGAGAATCCGCAAGAATCGCCGAAATCATATTTGAGCGGCATCGTCCATGATGCCAAAAACGTCCGGAGGCCGTAGACCCCAGGGGCCCGCCGCCATCCGGACGATCAATCATGTGCGCAGTCACCGGAGCTAATCGCGGTGCTCCAGGACCTCGTCCACCATCCCGTAATCCTTGGCCTGCTGGGCGGTCAGAATGGTGTCCACCTCGATATCCTTGCGGATCTTTTCCACATCCTGGCCGGTGTGCTTGGCCAGTGTCTCCTCCAGCCAGGTGCGCATGCGCAGCATCTCCTTGGCCTGGATCTCGATCTCGGTGGCCTTGCCGAAGTCCTGCTCCATGGCCGGCTGGTGGATGAGCACACGGGCGTTGGGCAGAATCAGGCGCTTGCCCTTGGTGCCGGCGGCCAGCAGAACGGCAGCAGCCGAGGCAGCCTGGCCCAGGCAGACAGTCTGCACATCGGGCTTGATGTACTGCATGGTGTCATAGATGGCGGTCATGGCCGTCATGGATCCCCCCGGCGAGTTGATGTAGATGATCACGTCGCGGTTGGGATCCTGGCTCTCCAGAACCAGGAGCTGGGCCATGATGTCGTCCGAGGACGTGTCATCCACCTGGACGCCCATGAAGATGATCCTGTCGTCGAAGAGCCTGGTGTATGGGTCCTGGCGCTTGTAGCCGTAGGGGGTGCGCTCCTCGAACTGCGGCAGCACATAACGGTCGGTGGGCATGGCGGCCAGGCCACGAGGGCCAGCCAATCGACGGGCCCGTGCTACGAATTGCGCTTCTTCAGATGCCATGTGGAGTGCTCACTTCCCTTGATCCGCGGTCATAGTGCCGTGGGTGGTCACGATCCGGTCGACAAAGCCGTACTCCAGGGCCTGCTGGGCCGTGAACCAGTGATCGTATTCATTGTCCCGGTAGATTTCTTCCAGGGTGTGGCCGGTCTGCTCGGCCGTCAGCTGGGAGAGCGTGCGCTTCATGTCCATGATCAGCTCGGCGTTGATCCTGACATCGGTGGCCGTGCCTCCGACGCCACCCGAGGGCTGATGCATGAGCACCCGTGCATGGGAGGTGACGAAGCGCTTGCCCTTGGCTCCGCTAGAGAGCAGGAACTGGCCCATTGAGGCAGCCATCCCGACCGCGACCGTGGCCACGTCGGGCTCGATCAGCTGCATGGTGTCATAGATGGCCATGCCCGCCGTAATGGAGCCACCAGGCGAATTGATGTAGAGCCAGATATCCTTCTTGGGATCCTCGGCCGCCAGCATCAGCATCTGTGCGCAGATGACGTTGGCGTTGGCGTCCTTGACCTCGTCCCCCAGCCAGATGATCCTGTCCTTGAGCAGTCGGTTGAAGATGGGATCGGTCGGCGTAGGGGCCTCCCCCTCCTCCATCACGGGACTGGTTGCCAATGAGTTGTTCACCCTGTCTCCTTCGATAAACGTATCTGTATTGAGAGTAGCCCCCGCAATCGACGCGGCCGTGGTCTTTCCGCTCTTTGCGCAACCGCTACGACAGGGCCGCACCCAGGCTGTTTCGCCACTGGGTGCGGCCCTGTTCGTTGCGACTTGTGAGCTACTCCTGATCCTGGGAGAGCTGGTCGGCCACTTCAGCAGCGGCGGAGGCAGCCTGGACGCTCTCGTCCTGCTCCTCCTGGGCCTCGGGCTCATCCTCGCCCAGGAAGCGGCTCAGGTCCACCTCCTGGCCATCGGGGTCCTTGAAGGTGACGGCCCGCATGCCGGCCAGCATGCCCTTGGAGCGGCCGACCTCCTGCACGGCCGAACCCAGCTGGCCGTTGCGAACGATACCGTTGATGAAGGCGCTGGGATCCATGCCGTACTGCTGGGCGATGGAAGCCAGGAAGTTGGTCACATCGGCCTGGCTGACCGTGATGCCCAGCTTCTCAGCCAGGGCGTCCAGGGTCATCTGGTCGCGCAGTTCCTTCTCCACGCTCTCCTCGGCCTCGGCCTTCTCGTCCTTGCTGGCCTTGTCCGGGTCCTTGCCGGTGTTCTTGAGTTGATCGGTCACCATGGACTGCTTGATGCCCTTTGGCACCGGGATGTCCAGGCCGTCCTGGAGCTTGGCGATGAAGGCGTCGCGGGCGTCAGTGGCCTGCCGACCCTCGGCATCCACCTGGCACTGCTTGCGCACGTCCTCGCGCAGCTCCTTCAGGGTCTCGAACTCCGAGGCCTCCTTGGCGAACTCGTCGTCCAGGTCGGGCAGCTCCTCGGCCTTGACCGAGTTCACCTTGACCTTGATCTGGGCCTTCTCGCCCTGGTGCTCGCCGGCCTCCAAGGTGCCCTCGAAGGTGGTCTCTTCCCCGGCGGACAGCCCGTCAAGGGCCTCATCCAGGCCGTCCAGCATGGTGTTTGAACCCAGCTCGTAGCTGACCCCCTGCTGGGAATCCACGGACTCACCGTCGATGACGGCATCCAGGTCGATGTTGGCATAGTCACCCTTGGATGCGGGGCGATCCACGCTGACCAGGGTGCCAAAACGCTGACGCAGGTTGTCCAGACGCTTGTCCACGTCCTCGTCGGTGACGGCGGGCTTGGGGACCTCGATTTCCATGCCCTCGATGTCGGGCAGCTCGAACTTGGGACGAATCTCCACCTCTGCGGTGAACTTGAGCTTGGTTTCGTCCTTGGCCGAGGAAGGAATGTCCTTGACATCGATCTGCGGCTGCGCCATGGCGTGCAGCTGCTTCTCCTCCAGAGCCTTGGAGTAGAGCTCGGGCACGCCGGCGTTGACGGCCTCGCCCGCCACGCTGGCAAAGCCCACGCGCTGATCAATGATGGGTCCGGGGACATGGCCCTTGCGGAAGCCGGGGATGGTCACCTGCTTGCCGATCTCCTTACGGGCCTGATCCAGGTAGGGGTTCAGCTCATCGGGATCGACGGTGATGGTGAGCCTGACCTTGGTGGGCTCGAGGTTTCTGACGCTGATTTTCACGCTGCGCTCCAATTCATCCAAACCGTTTGATCTGCCAGTAAGGCAACCGTTACATGATAGCGCGAGTCAGGGACTCTGACAGGAGTGAAACCTGCCAGGGGCGGGCGCCCTCCTGACGCAGGAAGTCGGCCACATCCCGCTTCTCCGGTTCGTCGGTCCAGCAGAGGTTGCGCAGGTAACGGGGCTTGATCAGAATCTCGTCGGGGGTGTTGGTCCGGCGTCCCACTTCGGCCACCGCCTTGCGTGCTGCCTCCAGCCTGGCGAACCGGTCCGGGTGGCGGTGCCGCCAGACCTGCATGGACTTGGGGGCGTTGGTCTCCTCACACCGCGGCTTGGGAGGCACCGGCAACTCTTCGGGGGGCAGACTCAGCGCCTCCAGAATGGCCTGTTTCCAGACCGAGGGCCTCACCCGGCGCTGAATGGGCGCGTAGCGCTCGAACATGCGGTCCTGCTCGCCGCCGGTGTGAATCCTGACCCGCTCGTTCAAGGACCGGATGGCCCGGAACTGAGCGTTGTTGTGCGGCTTGAGCCTGCCGGCCTCGATGATGGCCTTGTCAGGCAGGAGGAGCGTCGGAGCGATGTCGTTGCGGCGGGCCAGCTGGTCTCGAGCGGTCCACAGCGAGCGGGCCACAGCCAGGCCTCGACGGTCGTTGTGCAGGGCGTTGATATGCGAGATATGCCGCCAGGGCTGTTCAGGCTCCGGCTTGGGGATTTTGCCCTGCTCCAGCAGCCAGGCGAATTCCTGCCTGGCCCATTCATCCTTGCCGTGACGGCGCAGGTCCTCCAGCTCGTGCGACCGCACCTGATCCAGCAGCTCCACGTCCAAGGCAGCGTAATTGCGCCAATCACGCGGCAGTGGGCGGTAGGACCAGTCTGCGGCAGAGTGCTCCTTGGCCAGCGTCAGCCCCAGGTAATGCGCGGTCACTGCAGACAGGCCGTAATGACCCAGGTTGAGCATCCTGGCTGCAAGCTCAGTATCGAAGAGCGATGAGGGCCTCATGCCCAATGCATGGAAGCCAGGCAGATCCTGAGGGGAGTCGTGAATGATCCACTGGGCCCCATCAACAGCCTTATTGAATTCCGACCAGTCACAGCCCGCCTGCGTCAAAGCCGGTGGATCCAGCAGGAATATCCCCGCCCCCTGGCGCTTGAACTGGACCAGGTAGTCGTCGTGGCCATAGCGGAAACCAGAGGCCCTTTCAGCATCGGCGGCCAACGCACCGCTCCCTCGGGACAGCATTCGACAGGCCCGGCGATATCCGGCCATATCGTCGATGACCGACGGCACACCCTGGGCGGGCTCTGAAAGCAGCTGCGTCTTAGGTTCCGTGGTCACCTGCGCTCAACCTCTTTTTTAGTTTGTCTTCCATCACGCCACCGGACCGACCGGCCCGGAAAACACACGCCTGAAAGCATAGTCCATGGCCTCAACCCGCTGATAATTCTTACTGAGCAGGCTTCGTCGACAGTTTATTGATTCACAGGATCTGCCATTCACGAAGCCGGTCATTCAGCGTGCCGGTCATTCAGTAAGTGGGTCATTCGCTGATTGGGCTGCTGGCCTTCGCCCGAGCAAACAAAACTCCCCAGGACATCCGCCATGGGGAGTGACACAAGATATTCGGATTTCTCCTAGGTCCGCCCAGGAACCGGATTGGATTCCAAGGCTCAGTAGACCACGAAGCCGTGGGCCTCCAGTTGCTTCTTGACACGATCCTTCAGAGCCGCAGAGGGGCCTTTGGCATCCTCCAGCGGGTAAGGAATGCGCAGCTCATGCCACTTGGGCCGTCCAAGCTGATGGAAGGGCAGCACATCAATGTGCTCGATGGCATCCTTGAACTGTTCGCACACCCGAGCGACATTCTCGACGTTCTCCTCGGAGTCGGTCAGCCCAGGCACCAGCACGAAGCGAACCCAGATCTTGCTGCCACGGGCAGCCAGACGCTTGCCGAATTCGATTGTAGGGGCCAGAGTTCCGCCGGTCACCTTCTTGTAGGTGGCTTCGTCGCCGGATTTGACATCCAGCAGGCACAGGTCGATATCGTCAATCATGGCATCGGTGTAGTTGCGATTGAGGAAACCCGAGGTGTCCAGGCAGGTGTGGACGCCCATCTCCTTGGCGGCTCGAAAGACACGTGAGACAAAGGCTGCCTGCATCATGGACTCGCCGCCGCTGAAGGTGATTCCTCCGCCCGTGCTCTTGAAGAGGTCCTGGTAGCGGGCCACCTTGTCGATCATGGCCTGCAGGTATACGGGCTGGCCATCACGCATCTTCCAGGTGTCAGGATTCTGGCAGTACTGGCAACGCAGGGGGCATCCGCTCATGAAGACGGTCATCCTTGTACCCGGCCCGTCCACCGAAGTGTTGATGTCCCAGGAGTGAACAAATCCGATGTCGCCCGTGCGCAGGGCATTCATGCGGTCGTGCCGGTCCAGTCCAATGGGCGATTCAAACCCCGAAAGGCCGCCCATCAGCGTCTGGCTCTGGTAGACCTTGGATTCCTTGAGCATGTGCGGGTGTGTGGTATGGAAGGTGGTGGTCTCCGTCATCGGATCCTCCTGAAAAAGACGAAAAGGGGCAGGGCCTTGGTGCGCCCCGCCCCATGATTCACCGTCTCATCAACGGTTGACTATCGCACAAGGGCGATCAGTCGGTCACCGCGCCCTGGTGGAAGGTGCGGGAGATAACGTCGAGCTGCTGCTCGCGGGTCAGCTTGACGAAGTTGACGGCGTAGCCCGAGACGCGCACGGTCAGGTGCGGGTACTTCTCGGGGTGCTCGACAGCATCCTCCAGTTGCTCCTTGCGCAGGACGTTGATGTTGGCGTGGTAGAGCCCGTGGCCGTTGCCGGCATCCAGGATGCCCACTAGGTTGTTGATACGCTCATCCTCGTCGCGGCCCAGGCCGTCAGGGGTGATTGTATTGGTCAGCGAGATGCCGTCCAGGGCGTCGTTGTAATCAATCTTGCCCACGGAGAACATGGAGGGCAGCATGCCGTGCGAATCCATGCCGTTCTCGGGGTTGGCGCCGGGAGCGTACGGGGTGCCCTTCTTGTGGCCGGAGGGGAAGGACCCGGTGTTCTTGCCATACTCCACGTTGGAGGTGATGGTCAGGATGGACTGGGTCGGCACAGCGCCACGGTAGACAGGCAGGCGCTTGATCTGGCCCATGACGGTGGACACGGTCCACTTGGCCAGATCGTCGGCGCGATCATCGTCGTTGCCGTAGATCGGGAACTCACCGACGGTCTTGTAGTTGACGATCAGGTCGTCGTCAGCGCCCTCGACATACTCAGGAGTGCCCTTGGCATCCTTGTTGTAGATCGGGTAGACCTTGGCGTACTTGATAGCCGACAGGGAGTCAGCGGCGATGGACAGGCCGGACATGCCGCAACCCAGGGTGCGGTAGACCTCCTTGTCGTGCAGGGCCATCTCAATGGACTCGTAGTCGTACTTATCGTGCATGTAGTGGATGATGTTCAGAGCCTCGACGTAGGTCTCGCTCAGCCACTGCAGGGCCTTCTCGTAGTTGTCCTTGACCTCCTGGAAGTCCAGAGAACCGTCTTCCTTGGGGGTGACAGGCTTGATTACGTCCTTGTCGATGACCTGCATGCCGGTCATCTCGTCACGGCCGCCGTTCATGGCGTAGAGCAGGGCCTTGGCGGAGTTGACACGGGCGCCGAAGAACTGCATCTGCTTGCCGACCCTCATGGGGGACACGCAGCATGCGATGGCGGCGTCATCGCCCCAATGGGCGCGAATGTCTTTGTCGGACTCGTACTGGATGGCGGAGGTGTCGATGGAGATACGGGCGCAGAAGCGCTTGTAGCCCTCGGGCAGCTTCGGATCCCAGAAAATGGTGATGTTGGGCTCGGGGCCGGGTCCAAGGTGCTCCAGGGTCAGGGTTGCCAGCAGACGGAAGGAGGTCTTGGTGACCATGGGCCTGCCGTCGTCGCCGAAGCCGGCGTCGGACCAGGTGGCCCAGTAGGGATCGCCCGAGAAGATGTTGTCGTAGTCCTTGGTCCGCAGGAAGCGCACGATGCGCAGCTTCATCACGATGTTGTCGATGATCTCCTGGGCGTCGGTCTCGTCGATCAGGCCAGCGGCCAAATCACGCTCGAAGTAGACGTCGAAGAAGGCGGACAGACGGCCGATGGACATGGCGGCGCCGTCCTGGCTCTTGACCGAGGCCAGGTAGGCCATGTAGGTCCACTGGACGGCTTCCTTGGCGTTCATGGCAGGACGGCTCAGATCCAGGCCGTACTCCTTGCCCAGGTTCAACAGCTGCTTCAGAGCCTTGATCTGCTCGGCGTGCTCCTCACGGAAGCGAATCCAGTGCTCGATCTCTTCCTCGGTGAAATCGTTGCGGTAAGGAATCGAATCCTTGTCGGCCTTCTTGCGGGCAATCAGCTCGTCGATGCCGTACAGGGCCACACGACGATAGTCGCCAATGATGCGGCCGCGGCCGTAAGCATCGGGCAGACCGGTCAGAATCTTGTTGTGGCGGGCCAGCTTGATCCTCTTGGTGTAGACGTCGAAGACACCATCGTTGTGGGTCTTGCGATACCGGGTGAAGATCTTCTTGACCTCGGGATCGGGCTCCTTGCCGGCTTCCTTGAGGGCCTGCTCAACCATACGCCAGCCGCCGTAGGGCATCATCGCGCGCTTGCAGGGCACATCGGTCTGAATGCCGACAATCACGTCGTCCTGAGTTTCGCCGGCAGGCTTGCCGTCAATGTATCCGGCCGGGAAGGCGTCAATGCCCGCCGGAGTGTGGGTGTCCACGTCGTAGACGCGCTGCTTGCGCTCTACGGCAAGGAAATTGTCATCCAGGTAGTTCCACAGGAACTTGGTCTTCTCGGTGGCCGGTGCCAGGAAGGATTCGTCACCGGTGTACGGAGTGTAATTCTTTTGGATGAAGTCGCGAACGTCGATGTCTTTCTTCCAGTCCTCGCCCTTGAAGCCCTTCCAAGCCTTGGCTTGCAGCTCTGCGGGAGAGACGGTATTGGTCTCAACTGCTGTCATAGTCAACTCCTTGTTGATATGGTCAATGGCGCTTCCTCACACCACTGTCACTTTCAAGTATAGGGGGCGCGTTACCACGGGAAACCGAATCGCGACGTGAGCTATATCACACTGCACGAAGACCCGCAATGGGCGTCACAACAATATCTTGCGAGCAGACCCGGCACACCGCCTGAGTCCCGATCCGTTCTGACGGTATGGCCGATTGATCGCCAAAGATAGTGGGCGATCCAGCGGGAGCTTCATCTGTCAGCTGATGACTGTCCCTGCCCGGGATCACCCTCCCAGGCCTGCCGCCAACGGCGGTCTTCCTCATCCCATTCCTTGTTGCGGCGCTTGGCGATCTTCCAGGCATCAAGGGCCTCCTGCCTGCTGCGGTAAGGGCCCATCCGCCTGTCCTGCGGAGACAGCTTGCCCTGCTCGGGCCTGCCGGTGACGGTGTTGAAGTACCAGGCCGGTTGCTCCTCTTGGGGATCCATGGCAATCACTCTTTGAAGGCGTTGGTGACGGGCAGCCGGCGGTCACGGCCGAAGGCCAGGGAGGTGACCTTGGGCCCCAGCGGGTACTGGCGCCGCTTCCACTCGGCCCGATCCACCAGCCGCATGACCGTGTCGACCGTGTCGGGATCGAAACCGTCGGCCAGAAGGTCGGCCCGACCATGCGCATGCTCGATGTATGCCTCCAGGACCTTGTCAAGCAGGCTGTAGTCAGGCAGGGAATCAGAGTCCTTCTGCCCTTGGCGCAGCTCGGCCGAGGGCGGCTTGACGATGGAATTGACCGGGATGGGCTCACGTTCACCCCGTGCCTGGACCTGGGCGTTGCGCCAGCGGGCCAGCTGCCAGACCCGGGTCTTGAGCAGATCCTTGATGGGCGCGTAGCCACCGACCGCATCGCCATAGATCGTTGAATAGCCGCAGGCCAGCTCGGACTTGTTGCCGGTTGCCAGTGCCAGAAGCCCCTCGGCATTGGCATAGGCCATGACGATGACCCCGCGTATCCGGGCCTGCAGGTTCTCTTCGGCGACCCCTTCCAGATGCAACTGCCCTTGGAAGGCGTCGAACTCAGGGCCTATGGCTTGGACCACATAACGCACGCCCAGACGCTGGGCCAGATCGGCGGCATCATCCTTGGAGCCTTCCGAGGAGTAGCGGCTGGGCATGGAGATGCCGCGCACATGCTCTCCCCCGCAGGCGTCGGCGGCCATGGTGGCCACCAGGGCCGAGTCGATCCCTCCTGAGAGCCCCAGGCAGACGCCCGTGAAGTGGTTCTTGGCCATATAGTCCTTGAGACCCAGCACGCAGGCCCGATAGACCTCCTCGTCCCCAGGCATCTCTTCGGCCATGCAGGACTCGCTGGGCAGCGGGCGCTTCCCTCGTGCAGGCAGGGTCCACGTGGACAGATCCTGGACGAACCTGGGCGAGCGCTCCAGCAGGGTGCCATCCTGGTCCACCACGAAACTGCCGCCGTCAAAGACCAGATCATCCTGACCACCCACCTGATTCAGGTAGAGCAGGGGCGCACCGACCTGCTTGGCCCGGCGGGTTGCCAGCTCGTAACGGACGTGCCCCTTACCTTCCTCGAATGGGGAGCCGTTGATGGTCACCAGGAGGTCGATGTCCCGGCCAGCCAGGTCGCTGATGGGATCACCTTCCTGCCAGATGTCCTCGCAGATGGCCAGCCCTATCCGGTGCCCCTGCACCTCCAGGACGACGGTCCTATCCCCCGGGGTGAAAATCCTGTACTCATCGAAGACCCCGTAGTTGGGCAGGAAGTGCTTGTCGTAGCCGGCCTCGACCCGACCCTGGTGCAGGACCACCAGCCGGTTGCGGGGCCTATCCTGATCCGTGTCGGTGCCGACGGTTCCCACGATCACATAGAGATGGCCCAGACCCTGCTCCTCCAGCTCCCCGGCCAGACGGTCGGCCCGAGACCAGGCGGCCCGACGGAAGCTGGCACGAAATGCCAGATCCTCAATCGGGTAACCGGTCAGACTCATCTCCGGGAAGACGACCAGCGTGGCCCCCTGCTCAGCCGCCTTTCGGGAGTAGTCCATAATGATGTCGGCGTTGCCGTCAAGATCGCCCACACAGGTGTCGATCTGAGCCAGAGCCACCAGCAGATCGCCATCCCGCCGCGGCTGTTCCTCTTGTATGCCCATACCCATGATTCTAAACCGTGCCAGGGTCGGCCCACGGGCAGACAGTCCCGAGTGGGGACCGCTACAGAGAAGACTGGATTGCGGATGGCTCAGACCTTATCAGCACCAGCCTTGCGGGCGGCCCGGCGTACCAGCACCGAGGCGACCAGACCCAGGAGGAGTAGCAGAACCGCGAAACCCATGGCCCACTGGGCGCCTTGGGAGAATCCCGCGGTCAAGGCCTTGGTCACCTGAGGACCCAGTGCTCCCAGCCGACCTCGGGTACCCTCAGCACGCAGACCGACTATGGCGTTTCCGGCAGAGGACTGAACCGATCTGACCAGGCCATCGGCCATCCGCGCCGAGATCCCCTTGAGGGCCGTCAGATGTCTTGGCAGCACCAGGCTCAGAGCAAGGGAGAGGACGGAACCGGAGACTGCGGCGCCCAGGGCGGTCCCCCACTGACGGATGGTGGACTGGGTGGCCGAAGCCTGGCCGGACTGTGCCACCGGGACACGGGAGAGCACCAGACTGGTCAGCTGTGCCGAGGCAAAGCCCAGACCAGCACCGTAAATAATCAGAGTCAGGGTCATGGGCCAGACCGGCACCGACCCACGCATGAGCAGAATGGACAGGGCCACGCCGACAATCTCCATCAAGAGACCCGTCTGCACCGTGCCGCCGGCCCCCAGACGGGCTGAAACCACCCGGGCCAAACCGCCGGACACGACCGATCCCAGGGCCATGACGCCCAGGATGGATCCGGCCCCAAGGGGACTCAGGCCTCTGGCGTTGATCAGATAGAGAGGCAGGATGAACATGACCGCGAACTGACCGGCGTTGACGATGGCGGCCGTGAGGTTGCCCCATCCGAAGGTGCCGATGGCGAACATGGACACGTCCAGGATGACCATCCTGCCCCTGCGCGCCCTGACCAGCTCGGTCAGCGCAAAGACGGCCAGCAGGGCCAGTCCCAGAATCAGACTGACCGGGACCGGTGACAGGGGCGCCGATGCAGACCAGTGCAGTGGGCCTAGTTCAAGTGTGGCGCGGGGATGCCACCAGCCGTAGGTCTGCCCCTCGATCAGTGCAAAGACCACCAGGGCCGAACCCAGGGCCGAAAGGAGTATGCCCTTCCAGTCGGCAAGCATCCCCCACCTATCACCTGTCTGCCGGGGCGCTGACTTGGTCTCGGGCACAAAGACCGCACTGCTCACAAGGACGATCAATCCCAGGGGCAGATTGACCAGGAAGATCCACCGCCATCCGATGGTGCTGGTGAAAACCCCGCCCAGGAAGGGGCCGACCGCCGCAGCGGACGACATGACGGCCCCCCAGATGCCGAATGCAGTGGCCCGGTGCCGACCCCGGAAGGTGGCGGACACGGTGGACAGGGTGGATGGCATGACCAGGGAGCCGCCGATTCCCTGAACAAGCCGGGCCAGAAGCAGCAGTGTGCCGGAGGAGGCCGATGCGGCAAAGACGGAACCCAGCACAAAGATGACCGTGCCCACCTGCAGGATCCGCTTGCGTCCGATCATGTCCCCCAGACGGCCGGAGGGCAGGAGCAGAGCCGCCAGGACGATGCTGTAGAGGGCGGTCACCCACTGGGCTTGAGCCAGGTTGATATGGATGGCAGCGATGATGGAGGGTATGGAGACGTTGACGATGGACGAATCCAGCACAATCATGGCCAGACCCAGGGCCAGCACCCAGAGGGCACGCCAGGGCGGCGCAGCCTCCTGAGACCCCTGGCTGCCTGTCTGGCCGCCCTTCTTCACATCCATACTTGTCGATCCGGTCATCGGATTCCCCCTCACCCTGGTCTGCGAATTTTTTGCGACTATACGTCGCGAAAACCCATCAGGCAAGTTCACTCTGCGCGGACAAGCCGCGGGCTAAAGAGGCCCTCGCGGCTTGGCTCTGCTGCGAATAGGCCATATCATATGCCCCATGACCGGTCGGGCTCGATTCACCAGGGCTGCACTTAGGCGGCCGGACCAAGGAGGACCATGCCCAGGATCCGCGAATCCACGCTCCAGGAGCACCGCGCCAAAACCGTGGACCAGATCATCGCCGCCGCCGAGGCCATCCTGCGCACCGGCGGACGCGACCAGCTGACCATGGCCGAGGTGGCCCGACGCACCAAGATGGCCCGGAACTCCCTCTACCGCTACGCCCGGGATGCCGACCAGCTCTGCGACATGGTCATGGAGCGACACCTGCCCGACTGGGGTCAGGCCCTGGACCAGGCCCTGGGTAGGACAGACGACCCGAGGCGGACGATCGAGGTCTGGACCCGCACCAATCTGGAGCAGGCCGGACTGCACGGACACGGCTGGCTGATGAACCTCTACGCCGAGCAGCACGACGAGCAGTTACGCCAGGCCCTGATCTACGGCAGCCCTTCGAATCCCCACGAGCCCGCCCCAGGGAGCGATCGGTCCACAGACCGGCAGATCCAAGCCCTGCTGGACTTCCACCGGCAGGTCAACCAGCCGCTGATCCAGGCCTGGACAGCCCTGCGGCCAGCAGATCCGGCCATGGGCGTGGAGGTGACGCGGGGCATCGTCCAATCCGGCATGCGACTGATCGATGCCATGGACCAGGGGCTTGCCCCCGAACAACGACAGCAACGACTGACCATCATCATCGAGAAAGTGACCGCCTGCGCCAAGGCCGTCACCGCCACACTGACGGAAGGACCCACATGCGCCTGATCGGCAACATCTGCTGGCTGCTGCTGGGAGGACTGGTCATCGCACTGGCCTGGACCCTGGTGGGCATCGTGCTCTGCCTGACCGTGGTAGGCATCCCCCTGGGCGTCCAGGCCCTCAAGATGGCAAGACTGACCCTGACCCCCTTCGGCCGACAGGTCATCTACGGAGGCGGGTTGGGATCCTGGCTGGCCAACCTGCTCTGGATCATCCTGGGCGGCTGGTGGCTGGCTCTGGCCTATCTGGCGGCCGGACTGGTCACCATGCTGACCGTGGTGGGCATACCCTTCGGCCTGCAGGCCTTCAAGATGGCCCGCCTGGCCCTGATGCCCTTCGGATCCTCGGTGCGCGTCGCCGTCTTATGAAAGGATTGGGATATGAGCACAGTCATCATGCATACCTCAGAAGGCGACATTCGCCTGGACCTCTTTGACGACAAGGCCCCCGAAACCGTGGCCAACTTCCTGGACCTGGCCGCCGGCCGCAAGGACTGGACCGATCCCGAGACGGGCCGGAAGCGTCAGGATCCTTTCTATGACGGGCTGACCTTCCACCGGATCATCAAGGACTTCATGATCCAGGGCGGCTGCCCGCTGGGCACCGGCACAGGCGGCCCCGGCTACGAGTTCGACGATGAGATCGACCCCTCCCTGACCTTCGAGGAACCCTACAAGCTGGCCATGGCCAATGCAGGGCTGCGCCGGGACCCCGCCACCGGGAAGACCCACGGCACCAACGGATCACAGTTCTTCATCACCACCGTGCCCACCCCTTGGTTGAACGGGCACCACACCATCTTCGGCCAGGTTGCCGATGAGGATTCCCGGAAGGTGGTCGACAAGCTGGATGCCGTGGCCACCGACTCGGGCGACCGTCCCCTTGAGCCGGTCTTCATCAACAGCATCGAAGTCCTCTGAGCCGTGCCGGGGATGGTTTCGAAAAAGACACCCAGCAGATTCCAGCCCGGCACACGCAGCTACACCATGTCCCGGATCAGGGGCACGGAAACATCAATAGAACGCCGGGTCCGATCCTACCTTTTCTCTCGCGGTCTGCGTTTTCGCAAGAACGACAAGAGATATCCGGGCCATCCTGATGTGGTCCTGCCCAAGTGGCGGGCCATGGTGTTCGTCAATGGCTGTTTCTGGCACATGCATCAGGGCTGTGCCAAATTCTCCCTTCCCAAATCCAATGTGGAGTTTTGGACCACAAAGCTGACAAGGAACCGTCTGCGGGATAAGGAACAGGGCGAAAAACTGAAAGCCATGGGCTGGCGGGTTTTCACAGTCTGGGAGTGTCAGCTGGATGCCCGCCACGCCCAGGAAACCCTGCAGAGATTGTATAAGGCCATCACCGCAGATGGCGATCCAAACGAAGGAGTCAAGGATGAGCAGATTGAACGGAAAGCGGCAAGAGGCTGAGCAGAAGGGCATGCGGGTCAACTTCGCCATTCTCGGTGCCGGACGGATAGCCAACGCCCTGGCCAAGACCGTGGTCATGATGGCACAAGACCCGCAGTACAGCCACCTGGTGGCCCCCTACGCCGTGGCAGCCAGGGACGGGAATCGCGCAGCCGCCTTCGCCGAAAAATATGGGTTCGCACATTCCTATGGCTCCTACCAGGAGCTCCTGGATGATCCGCAAGTGGATCTGGTCTACATCGCCACGCCTCACAGCCTCCACGCCGAGCAGGCCATCGCCTGCATGAAGGCTGGAAAGAACGTGCTGGTCGAGAAGTCCTTCGCCGCCAACGCCGATCAGGCCAGGCAGGTCATGGAGACATCCGAGAACACCGGCCTACTCTGCACCGAGGCCATCTGGACCAGGTACATGCCCTCGCGCTCCATCATCGACGGCATCATCTCCTCGGGGGCAATCGGCACCGTCAGGACCGTGACCGCCAACCTGGGATATGTAACCGTGGGCAAGGCCAGGATGACCGACCCGGCCCTGGCCGGCGGCGCCCTGCTCGACGTGGGCGTCTACCCTCTCAACTTCATCGACATGGTCATGGGACCCAAGCCCATTGAACGGGTCTGCACGGATTGGGTCCGCAGCCCGGAGGGCGTGGACAGCCAGAACTCCACAGCCATTTTCTACGAGGATGGATCCGTGGGGGAAGCGACCAGCTCCATGGTTTCGGACAGCGACCGGACCGGCAGCATCTGGGGAGACCAGGGTTACCTGCAGTGCGTCAATATCAACAACGTGGAGTCCATAGACCTGTACGACGGGGACCATAAATTGAGGAAGAGCTACCCCATCCCCGACCAGCTGACCGGCTATGAGTACGAGGTGGCCAGCTCCGCACAGGCCATCCTGGACGGCAAGACCGAGTGCGCCCAGATGCCCCACAAGGACACCATGCGCATCATGGAGCTCATGGACTCCCTGCGCCACCAGTGGGGGTTGGTCTTTCCCTTTGAATCGAGAACCAGCAGATAAAAGCTGTAGATAAAAGCCATGGTGACCAGCCTGCCTATTTGATGCGGCGGACCCTGCCATGCTCGACCAGGTAGGCCCGCCGGGCAAGATCGATCATGGGCAGGTCGAAGGCCGAATCGGTGTAGAAGGCGTCGATGGCCGTCTCCCGGCCCAGGATCCGCTGAAAATGCAGGGGCTTGTCGGGTCCGAAGTTGAGGTAGCCCACAGTCAGGGACTCCAAATCCAGGGTGGAGCCGATGCAGCGGGTGATGCCCAGTCGTCGGCAGGCCTCCCCCGCCACCAGATCGAAGGAGGCGGTCACCACCACGTCGTCGGCCTGAGGCGTGTACCAATCCATGATCTTGTGCATGTTGGCATCCCAGAATTGGCTGACCAGACGATCCATGTCAAAGCCGGGACGCGAGGTCAGTCGACGCAGGTAGCGCGAGCCCACCCGACGCATGGCCGAATCCAGCTGCTCCAGGGTGACCCGGCCCAGACGGTAGCGGACGGCATAGAAGAGGGCAACCGGCAGGTAGTGCAGCACCCGCGGATCCTTGCGGACAGTGAACAGGTAGAAGTCAAGCAGGCTCTCGCCATCGTAGATGGTGCCGTCGAAGTCCAGTACCCGCATGCCAATCCTTTCCAGGTCCCGTCACGAAAAGGGAACATCTTAGCATACCGTGGAGCAATGACGGTGATAGTCCGCGACCTTGGCAGGGCAACAAGACAATTCCCTTAAGCCCATAAGCCTGAGCACAGGCCTGAAGTAGGCAGAGAATCCCTGCACAATCGACGATGAAAGACTTCGAGCCGAATCGGCACCAGAAATCATGGCTTGCCCGGCCCATGTCTGGATCGTGGACGATACCCATGGTGTCGACGGTATTGATATGATGAAAAATGCGTCGTCCGTGCCGGGCCAAGGCTAGGGAGTTGCCGGAAACAGGCCTGGAAGGGGAACGGCGCCGAAGGGGTCCATGCGGTCAATCATGCCCGCCGAACTCTTTGATCTTCCTTACCAGCTAGGGGGCAGCAGCGATGTTGAAGAAGAGCCACTACCACAACCTGAGCAGCTGTATAGCCGGAATCTACCGGCATGCACGCAACGATGCCAGCCGGTACATAGGCGAAACCACCTTACGAGGCACCCAGGGTGATCTGATTATATACCTCTATGACCATCCCGGCCTCAGCCAGCGCCAGATAGCCCGGGACCTATGTGTAGACCCCAGTCTGCTGGCCCGGGATCTCAAGGCTTTGAAGGCCCAGGGTCTGGTCAGCCGTGAACAGAACCCCGCCGATCACCGGGTCAACATCATCGCCCTGACCAGGTCGGGCGCTGACATAGCCCGCAGGAGAATCAGGTCGGTCAACAACTGGTGGATCGATCTGTTCAAGCAGAATCCCGATATCGACCCCGAGACCTTCCAGAGCGAACTGCGCTGCGTCTACAACCGGCTGCTGGCCAACCAGCTCTGATATCTCTTACTGAGAAAGGGGCCTGGCCGAACCTTTCGCCGCCCTTGGACGGCTCCAGGCTCAGGCCAGGCCCCTTGATCTTCAGATTCCTTGCGACCTTGGATCGGCCTCTATCAGCCCACCGAACGACCGGAGGTCTCCCAGCCCATCAGGCCCACGACCAGCATGGAGGCCAGGGCCACCAGGCTGATGGTGACGAAGATCGAAGTGCTCCCCCACTGGCTGAGCATGGCACCAATCAACACTGGCATGAGCACGTTGCAGAGCTTGGCGACGGCATTGGCGATGCCCACGCAGCGGAAGCGGACCGTGGTCGGGAAGAGCTCGGGGGCGTAGACGGCCACCACCGAAGACATGAGGACATAGAGGCTGGCCATGAGCAGGATGCCCACCAGAATGGCCATGACCTGGCTGGTCTGCGCTGCGTAGAGCAGGCCGAAGACCGCCGTCAGCAGGAAGGCCGTGACGATGATCCGCTTGCGGCCGATCCGGTCCAGGAGCAGGGATCCGATCAGGCAGCCCAGTGGGGCGCCCAGCATCATCAGGGTGCTGATCCACAGGGATCCGCTCAGATTTATGCCCCGCTTGAGCAGGATGGTGGGCACCCAGGAGGTGAAGGCGTAGGAGCAGACGTTGGTGGCCGAGACCGCCACGGTGGCCACAATCAGTCCGCGAACCACGCTACCCGATGCCTTGGCGGGTGCCTCAAGGCCCTCATCCTTGCCAGCAAGTGCGGAACCGCTGACAGAATCGGAGCTTGACCCTCGCCGACCATTGCCGGCCTCCAGAAGCTCAACCACCTGGATGGCCTCGTCCATCCGCCCATGCAGGGCCAGCCAGCGAGGGGACTCGGGGATGTCACGCCGCAGATACCAGATCAGCGCCGCCGCCAGGCCAATGCCGACAAAGAGCGGCCGCCAGGACCAGCGCGGAATGATCCAGGCGCACAGGAGCATGGCCAGGGGCACTCCGGTGTTGGCCACCAGTGAGACGATGGCGCTCCAGCGGCCGCGGTGCCTGATGGGAGCGAATTCGTTGACCATGGAGAATCCGGTGACAATCTCGGCGCCCAGCCCCAGGCCGGCCCCCAGCCGGCAGACTGAAAGGACAGCCATGTTCGGCGCCAAAGCGCCCAGCAGGGTAAAGCCTCCGAAGAGCAGCAGGTTGATCTGATAGGCGGTCTTGCGCCCCCGCAGGTCTCCGATGAAACCGGCCAGCAGCGAGCCCACCAGGAGCCCCAGGAAACCGGCCGACAGGAAGAGGGAATTCTGGGCGACCGTGGACCATCCCGTGCTCAATGCCGAACTGGCTACTGCGCTGCCCACATAGACATCGATGCTGTCCATGAGCATTCCCGCGGCTACCAGGGCCACGATCTTATAAAAAGTAGCCGATTCACGAGCATTGTCTACTCGCCGGGTAATCTCTCGGACCGCCAGGTCGTCCTCGGCCATGCCAAGATTCTTGGATTGTTCGGATATGTCTGCATTGTCAATGACCGCTGTCGACATCGTCACCCTCGCGCCCGTGTATGAGGCAGGCATGCCCCATGCGTCCATGCCAGACCTGCCGACGGCGACAGGCTCCTTCTGGGAGCATGGCGACCGTCAATATGGAAGGCCTGGACCCTGCGGCGTTTCGGTCATTGTGTGGCTACTCAACGTCTATTGGGTGACCAGTATAGGAGTCCGGACGGTCATTGCCCAGACCCGGCGTTTCCATCCGGCCCGACGGCCCTGTCCAGGATGGCCCTGATCGCCTCCAGACGTGGGCCCAGCTGACGCTCATAGCCCCGATCATTGGGGTGATAGTAGCGCCGTCCGACCAGTTCGTCCGGCATGTACTGCTGGGGTGCCACTGCATCCGGCGCATCGTGGGCATACTGATAGCCCTCGTGGTTGCCCCAGGCCTTCATCAGCTTGGTGGGAGCGTTGCGTAGATGCAGGGGAACCTGACCGATATGCCCGGCGTCCACGTCCTCCAGGGCCTGGTTGATGGCCAGGTAAGACGCGTTGGACTTGGGTGCGGTGGCCACGGCGATGACCGCCTCGGCCAGAATCAGACGGGCCTCAGGCATGCCCACCATGGCCACGGCCTGGGCAGCCGCGACCGTGATCTCCAGCACCTCAGGAGAGGCCATGCCCACCTCCTCGGCGGAGGCGATCATGATGCGTCGGGCGATGAAGCGCGGATCCTCGCCGGCCCGGATCATCCGAGCCAGGTAGTGCAGGGCCGCATCCACGTCGGACCCCCGCATGGATTTGATGAAGGCCGATGCCACATCGTAGTGATCGTCGCCCTTCTTGTCATAGCGGACGGTGGCCACGTCCATGACCGAGGAGACCACCTTGGCGTTGATCAGCGGGCGACGCGTACCCTTGGCGCGAGACCCGTCCTCGGTGACCGCCCCGGCCGCAGCCTCCAGAATGGTCAGGGCCCGACGGGCGTCACCTCCGGCAAAGCGCACAATTTGTTCCAGGGCCTCTGGAGCCAGCCGCACCTGGTCCTTGAGCCCACGCTGGTCCTTGACGGCCCTGCGGACCAGCTTGGCCAGGTCCTGGTCGTCCAGGGCCTCCAGCTTGACCACCACCGAGCGCGAAAGCAGGGGCGAGATGACCGAAAAGCTGGGATTCTCCGTGGTGGCTGCGATAAACGTCACATCCCGGTTCTCCACGCTGGGCAACAGGGCATCCTGCTGGGACTTGGAGAAGCGGTGGACCTCATCGATAAAGAGGACCGTCTCCCGCCCCTGGCTGACCAGCCGCTCCCGCGCCTGGGCGAGGACCTGCCGCACCTCCTTGACCCCCGAGGTGACGGCCGAAAGCTCCTCGAAATGCCGCCCGGACTGTCGGGCCACGATGTAGGCCAAGGTGGTCTTGCCCACCCCGGGAGGGCCGAAAAGAATGACCGAGCTGGGAGCCGTCAGACGGTTGTTCGGGTCCGAACGGGCCAGTCGCTCCAAGGGGGTTCCAGGAGCCGTGACCTTGTCCTGGCCGACCACCTCGTCCAGGCTTCTGGGCCGCATCCTGACCGCCAAGGGCAGGGTGTGCTCCTCGGGGGGATCCGCCGCCTGGAAGAGATCATCAACCATATGCACTACCTCATTCCTCGGGGCCCCTGTGGCTCCCTGCCCTCACCAGCATAGGCCTGTGCCTGCCACAAACAGCAGGACGAACGCGCTAGACTGGAAACCCATATGGCCGTATCGCCCAGCGCGTAGTTGGGTCCCGGAAACACGGTTTGTGTACAGTTTACTGGTCATCAGCCTGAATATCTTCAGGTAGGCCCATGGACGGCAGCAAGGCCTGCCGCCTAAAAAAACCGGGACCGGCACAGTCGGAACAATAAGGAGAATCGCCAGTGATCGCCAAGCATGTTCGCCAGGGATGGACATCGGGTCCAGGCAGGTGGGCCATTGGCCTGCTCGCCCTGGTCCTGGGGCTCTCAGCCCTGATCGTCGCCCCCCTGGCCACGCCGGCGCAGGCGGCCGAGGACTCCCCCGCCGCTCAAGCGGTCCATGGACGCACCTTTCGTGTCGCCACCGACACCACCTTTGCCCCCTTCGAATTCAGGGATTCTTCCGGCAAGCTGGTCGGTATCGATATGGATCTGATCCGCAAGATCGCCGACATCGAGGGGTTCTCGGTGCAGATCCAGTCCTTGGGCTTCAACGCCGCCCTCCAGGCCTTGAACTCACAGCAGGCCGATGTGGTCATAGCCGGCATGACCATCACCGACCAGCGCAAGCAGGTCTACGACTTCACCGACCCCTATTTCGACTCCGGCGTGCAGATGGCCATCGCCAAGGACAACGACCAGATCCACAGCTACAAGGATCTGCAAGGCACGGTAGTGGCCGTCAAGACGGGCAGCGAGGGCGAGGCTTTCGCCAAGCAGCGTGCGGCCCAATACGGCTTCACGGTCAAGGCGGTGGACCAGTCCTCCACCATGTATGAGATGGTCAAGTCCGGCAATGCCCAGGCGGTCATCGACGACTACCCGGTCCTGGCTTACGGCATCGCCCAGGGCAACGGACTGAAGACCGTGACCAAGAAGGAGCCTGGCGCCTCCTACGGGGCGGCCGTCCGCAAGGGCGAGAACAAGGAGTTCGTGGCCGCCTTCAACGAGGGCCTGGCCAAGATGAAGGCCGATGGCAGTTATAAGAAGCTGGTCGATTCCTATGTGGGCCACTCCAGCAAGGGTGCCCCCGCCTCCCGGCCAGGATTCTTCGAGCTGGTCCGCCAGGCCTTCCCCTCCCTGATGCTGGGCCTGCGCAACACCTTGGCCATCACAGCCATATCATTTGTCATCGCCTTGGCCATCGGCATCATCCTGGGACTGTGGCGAATCAGCCCCAACCGGATCCTGTCCTGGATTGCCCGCATCTACGTGGCGGTCTTCAGGGGCACACCAGTCCTGGTCTGGGCCTTCTTCTTCTACCTGGGTGTCCCCCAGCTGATCGGCCACCGCATCAGCATCTGGCTGGCCGGCGCGCTGACACTGTCCCTTAACTCCGGAGCCTACCTGGTGGAGATCGTGCGCGGGGCCATCGACTCGGTGGACGTCGGGCAGATGGAGGGGGCCCGCAGCCTGGGACTGACCCGACGCATGGCCCTGCGCCGGGTCATCCTGCCCCAGGCCGTAAGGTTCGCCACGCCCTCCATCATCAACCAGCTGGTCATCATGCTCAAGGATTCCTCCCTGCTGCTGGCCATCGGCTTCGGCGAACTGCTCTACCAGGCACAGCAGATCTACGCGGCCAACTTCCGCGTGACCGAAACCCTGTTCATGGTGGGCGTCATCTACTTCGTCGCCATCAGCGCCCTGACCTGGATGGCCAATATGCTCGATAGGAGGCTGCATCGATGAACTTCGAGGACCCGGACATGGACACCAGACGACTGACCCGTCGCATCCGCCAGAACCAAAGTCGCCGCAACCAGGGAGAGTCCCAGATGGCCGTATCCATCCGCGACCTCCACAAGCGCTACGGCGACACCGAGGTCCTCAAGGGGATCGACATGGAGGTCAAGCCGGGCGAGGTCATCTCCATCATCGGCCCCTCCGGCGCGGGCAAGTCCACCCTGCTGCGCTGCATCAACGCCCTGGAGATGCCGACCTCGGGCACCATCAGCGTCTACGGGATCGACATTTCCGATCCAAAGACCAACATCGACAAGCTGCGCGAGCACGTGGGCATGGTCTTCCAGCACTTCAACCTCTTCCCCAACATGAGTGTGGCCGACAACATCATGCTGGCCCCTCATATGCTACACAAGACGCCCAAGGAGGATGCCCGGCAGCAGGCCCTGGACCTGCTGGAGACCGTAGGGCTTCAGGAGAAGGCGGACGCGCGGCCCACGGATCTGTCAGGCGGGCAGCAGCAGCGTGTGGCCATCGCCCGCGCCCTGGCCATGCACCCGGACATCATGCTCTTCGACGAGGCCACCTCGGCCCTGGATCCGGAGATGGTGGGCGACGTGCTTGAAGTCATACGCTCCCTGGCTGAGGGTGGCATGACCATGATTCTGGTCACCCACGAGATGGCCTTCGCCCGGGAGGTCTCCTCCAGGGTGATCTTCACCGATGCCGGGATCATCGAGGAGGAGGGCACGCCCGAACAGATCTTCGGCCACCCGCAGAGCCCTCGGCTGCAGTCCTTCCTCTCCAAGGTCCTGTAACGCCTCGGGGCTAGAGTTCCATCAGTTCCTCGATGGGACCCACCCGGTATTCCTTGAAGACCACCTGGCCGCTCTCCTGGGTGGCATCCAGATCCACGATGCCTGCGATGCCCCAGTCGCGCTCCCCCTCGACGTCGTCGAAGATCTGTTGGACCCGCCAGGTGTGCCCCTGGTACTCGTCACGGTCATCCAGGCTGAAGAAGTCCGAGGACCTGGCCTGGGCATCGGTCAGAATCTGCTCATGAGCCTCGTAGAGGTCGTCCAGCGCGTCGCTCCAGGCCCGCAGGCCATAGCCCCAGTCCGCATCCAGCTCGGCCAGGGCCTCCGGCCGGTCGGCGGCAACCAGCTCCACCCGCTGGAACATGGCATTGCGCACCAGCAGGGTCAACCCACGCCGGTCCGCCACCACCTGGTTTTCCACCTTGGGCGGAGCGGCATCCAGGCCGCTTGCGGCTTCGCCATTTTCAGCCCTGCCCGCGGCCTCCCACTCATCCACCAGGCTGGAATCCACCGAGCGCACAATAAGTCCCAGCCAGGCCAGGATGTCCTCCAGCCGCTCATCCATGAACTCTTCGGGAACCGTCCTGCTGAGCGCCCGATAGGCATCGGACAGATAGCGCAGCAGGGTCCCCTCCGACCGGGATATTCCGTAGCGGGCGATGTAGCCGTTGAAGTCCGAGGCCGTCTCGATCATGTCCCGCAGAACGGACTTGGGGTGGATCTCATAGTCGTTGGCCCAGGGAACATCCCGACGGTAGCGGTCGAAGGCCTCCCCCAGCAGCTCCTCCAGGGGCTTGGGCCAGGTCACCTCCTGCAGACGCTCCATCCGTTCCTCGTACTCCAGGCCATCCTCCTTCATCTGCTGGATGGCCGCGTCACGGGCCTGCCGCTGCTGGGCCTTGAGAATCTGCCGGGGATCCTCCAGGGTGGCCTCGACCATGGAGAGCAGATTCATGTCGTAGTCAGGGTCCTCGGGATCCAGCAGCTCCAGGGCGGCCAGCAGGAAGGGCGAGAGGGGCTGGTCCAGGGCGAAATCCTCGGGCAGGTCCACGGTCGTGAAGTAGTCCAGGCCGCCGTCGGGATTCCGTTCGGTCTCGATGACCCCGGTGTCGGTCAGGGTCTGGAAGATCTCGTCGGCCCGGTCCTGCAGATGCTCCTTCTGCTGAGGTGTCTGACGGGAGTCCTCGATCAGGTCCTCGACCCGTCTCCTGGCATCCCCGCCCTGGTCGACCTCGTTGAGCACCATGGCGTGGGAGATCTTCAGGTGCGGCGTCAGGGTCTCGGGACGGGCCTCGATCAGCTTGTCGAAGGTCCCCTTGCCCCAGGTGACGAACCCCTCCTGGGGCTTCTTGCGTTTGATCCGCTTGAGCTTCTTGGGGTCGTTGCCGGCCTTGGCCACGGCCCTGGCGTTCTCTATCTCGTATTCGGGGGCCTCGGCCACGACCAGCCCGCTGGTATCGAAACCCATGCGTCCGGCCCTGCCTGCGATCTGGTGGAATTCCCGGGCCCGCAGGCGGCGCATCCTGTAGCCGTCGAACTTGGTCAGCCCGGTCAGCAGGACCGTGTGGATGGGCACATTGATGCCGACCCCCAGGGTATCCGTGCCACAGATGACCGGCAGAAGGCCATCCTGGGCCAGCTGCTCCACCAGGCGCCGGTACCTGGGCAGCATGCCCGCATGGTGGACCCCGACCCCGGTGCGCAGCAACCGCTGCAGAATCCTGCCGAAGGCCGTGGTGAAGCGGGTGCCGGCCATGGCCTCCTTGATCCGGTCGCGCTGGCCCCGGTCGGAGACCCCAGTACTGGACAGGGCCTGGGCCGTCTCCAGGGCGGCATCCTGTGAGAAGTGGACGATGTAGACCGGCGAATCACCATCGGCCAGCAAGGACTCCACGGTGTTGGGCAAGGGGGTGTCCACATAGCGGTAGTCCAGAGGCACCGGTCGTGGGGCGTCGGCGACGATGTCCACACCCACCCCGGTTTTGCGCTCCAGGTCCACGGCGATCTGATCCACGTCGCCCAGGGTGGCCGACATAAGCAGGAACTGCACATCGGGCAGGGTCAGCAGAGGCACCTGCCAGGCCCAGCCTCGGTCCGGATCCCCGTAATAGTGGAACTCATCCATGGCCACGCAGCCGATGTCGGCATGCCTGCCCTCCCTGAGCGCCTGGTTGGCCAGGATCTCGGCCGTGCAACAGATGACCGGGGCATCCGTGTTGATGTGGGTGTCGCCGGTGATCATGCCCACCCGGTCGCGGCCCAGGACCGAGACCAGGTCGAAGAACTTCTCAGAGACCAGTGCCTTGATTGGGGCTGTGTAGTAGGAGCGCCGTCCGGTGCACAGGGCAATGAAGTGCATGGCCAGGGCCACCATGGACTTGCCCGAGCCGGTCGGGGTCGACAGGATCACATGGTCGCCTGAAACCAGGGAGAGGACAGCCTCCTCCTGGTGCGGCCAGGGGGTGATGCCCCGGGAAGCCACCCAGGAGAAGAAACGGTCGTAGATCTGATCCTCGGTCAGGTTGCGGGGGCCTCCCGCCTCGGGGACCAGGTCGCCCAGGGAGACTGGCCGGTCGGTTGAGGCGGTTGAGGAATCAGCATGTTCTTGGACCATGTCCACCAGTCTATCCGGCCAGGCACACAAGTCCGGCCGGAGACTGGCTTCGTCACCTAACGCCTAAGTCCATAAAACGGACAAGCGGCCGGGCAACAAAGCAGCCGGGAGATCTTTGTCAGCTCCTGTTCTTGCCGTCTTTGTCGCTGCCGCCTTTCTTATCCTTCCTGGTCTTGCCCTCGGCCTTCTGATCGCCACCGGAGCGGCTGCCACGGCCGGGCTTGAGGAAGTCCGGAATCTCCAGGCTCGCCTTGTGTGGATCGACCAGCGTGTCGGGCTGGGTCCGGTCATAGCCCTGGATGTAACGGGTCTTCCTCCAGTGCTGGATGGAGGCGTTGGATCCACGGTGGTGGGCGTGGTACTGCAATGGCGCGCCGCCGTACCGGTCCTCGTCCACCTCCTTGGCCACGGCTATCTGGTTGACATTGGAGGGATCCATGATGGCCACGGGTGCGGCCGGCTCCACGAAGTCGGCGGGGGCGGCGGTGCGCTCCTGCATCTTCTTGGGCAGCCAGCGGGCGAAGTGGGACAGCAGGAAGCAGACGAAGAAGTAGACCACCGAGGCCACCACCAGGGTCTGCAGGATGTTGAAGTACATGGAGCCCAGACGACGGGACTCCTGCAGCAGATCCGTGTACATGATGATGGAGCCCAGAGCCGTGTCCTTGAGGACCACGACCAGCTGGGTCACGGCCGCCGGCAACATGGCATAGACGGCCTGGGGAACCTCGATCTGCATCAGCGATTGGGTCCTGGTCAGTCCCAGGGCCAGGGAGGCCTCGCGCTGGCCGTTGGGCAGGTTGCCCACGCCCGAACGTATCAGCTCGGCCACCACGGAGCCGTTGTAGAGGATCAGGCCCAGCACGACGGCCCAGTAGGAGGCCTGACTGACTCCGGCAAAGGCGAACCAGCGCCAGAAGAAGATCATCATCATCAGCACCGGGACGGCCCGGCAGAACTCCACGATGACGCCTGAGACCGCCCTGACCAGCCCGTTGGGCAACAGACGGCCTATGCCGAAGATGAACCCAAAGACGACCGAGCCGATCACAGCAACCACAGATGCCTTGATGGTCAGCCAGAGCCCGGGCAGGTAGAAGTCCGACCAGGCTTCATAGTCCAGGGCCGGGCGCCAGAGCTCCCAGCTCAGCTGGTTCTCACCGTCCGGGGGGTTGTGCAGTCGCATCAGCACCAGGATGACCACTATGGCGAAGACGACAGCGGCTATCCAGTTGACGATTCGTATGGTGCGCCGGCCCTTGGGACCGGGCTGATCGAAGAGCAGCGAGCTCTCATTGTCCTGTGCCATGGCCGCTCACCTCCTCACTGCCAGCTTGTTGGACAGGTACGTGGTCAGCGCCCCGATGGGCAGCACCAGGATCACGTATCCCAGAGCGAAGATCAGGAAGATGGCCACGATGGCGTTGGCGTGGAACTCGATCATCTCGCTCATCAGGGAGGAGCTCTCCGAGGCCACGGAGGCCGCTGCAGCCACGGTGGAGTTCTTCAGCAGGGCGATGAAGGTGTTGCCCAGGGGCGCCACCGACCCACGGAAGGCCTGGGGCAGAATGATCTGCGAGGCCGACTGGAAGAAGCTCAACCCCAGGGCACGGGCCGCCTCGGCCTGGCCCAGAGGCACCGTGTTGATGCCAGAGCGCAGGGACTCGCAGACGAAGGCCGCCGTATACAGGGACAGGCCCGTCACCGCCAGCCAGAAGAAGTTGACGGAGAATTCCGGCGAGAAGCTGATCTTGAGCTGGGCGAAGGCCCCCAAGACCATGAAGACCATGATGATGGTCAAAGGCATGTTCTGGAAGAACTCCACATACCCCCGGCCGACGGCCCGCAGGGAGGAGATGGGCGAGATGCGCATGATCACCAGGATGATGCCCAGGATCAGCGAGAAGAGGGCCGACCAGAGTGTCAGCTGGATATTGACCCAGAAGGCCGCCGGGATGTCGTAGTCGGAAAACAGTTCGATGATGGTTGACATCTCACTCCCCTTCCTTGGGCTTGGGCGGGTTGTAGCGCGGATCGGGTTTGTAGTGGGTGCCCCGGGTGTTGTTCTCCAACGCCCGCTGCCAGGAGCCGTTGGCTTCCATCTCAGCCAGAGCAGCGTTGATCTTGTGGGCCAGCTCGGTATTGCCCTTCTTGATGCCCACGCCGTAGTACTCCTGGGTGAAAGGCTTACCGACCAGCCGCAGCCTTCCACGGGAGGCGGAGGCCAGCCCGGCCAGGATGATGTCGTCAGTGGTGACTGCATCGACGATGCCGGAGAAGAGGGCGGTGGCGCATTCGGCATAGCCCGGCTGCTCCATCAGCTGGACCTCCTTGGCGAACCGTTTCTTGACGGTGACGGCCGAGGTGGATCCGGTCACCGAGCACAGCCTCTTGCCGTTGAGGTCCTCGGGGCCGCGGATATGATGGTCCTCCTTGCGCACCAGGAGGTCCTGGCCGGCCACAATGTAGGGTCCGGCGAAGGAGACGGCCCGCTTGCGCTCGTCGGTTATTGAATAAGAGGCCAGGATCATGTCCACGTCGCCGTTCTGGAGCATGGCCTCACGCTGTTTGGAGGGGGCCTCCTTCCAGACGATGTCGTCGGCGCTGTAGCCCAGCTTTCCTGCGATGTATGTGGCCACATCCACGTCGAAGCCCACATAGGTCCCGGCCTTTTTGAAGCCCAGGCCGGGCTGGTCGAACTTGATGCCCACGCGGATCTTGCCTGCCTCCTTGTCAGAACCGCAGGCCGCCAGGGAGACCAGGCAACCCAGGGCGCACAGGATTGCAGTCAGATTCCTGACCAGCCGTTTCAGCGGCCGGCCCATGCCATGCATGCTTGCATTCATGCGGATATGCCTCCCTCCTGCTTCAGTGGGTCAGAATCTTGGACAGGAAGTCGGCGGCCCGCTGGGTCTGGGGATGGTCGAAGAAGTCGTCGGGGTCGTCCTTCTCCAGGATGCGCCCATCGGCCATGAAGACGATATGGTCGGCGGCCTGACGGGCAAAGCCCATCTCGTGGGTCACGCAGATCATGGTCATGCCCTCCTGGGCCAGCTGGATCATGACGTCCAGCACCTCGTTGACCATCTCCGGGTCCAGCGCCGAAGTGGGCTCGTCGAAGAGCATGACCTTGGGCTGCATGGCCAGGGCGCGGGCGATGGCCACACGCTGCTGCTGGCCGCCTGAGAGCTGGGAGGGCATCTTGGAGGCCTGGGATTCCACGCCCACCCGGGCCAGGAGGTCCATGGCCAGGTCCTCGGCATCCTTCTTGGGCATGTGGCGCACCTTGATGGGCGCCAGGGTCATGTTCTCCAGGATGGTCTTGTTGGCGAACAGGTTGAAGGACTGGAAGACCATGCCCACCTCGGCCCTGAGCCGGGCCAGGTCACGTCCCTCCTGGGGCAGGGGCTCCCCCTCGATCCTGATGACACCCGAGTCGATGGACTCCAGACGATTGATGGTCCGGCACATGGTGGACTTGCCCGAGCCTGAGGGTCCGACCACCACCAGCACCTCACCGGTGTCGACCTGCAGGTTGATGTCCTTGAGGACGTGCAGGCTGCCAAAATGCTTCTCGACGTGGGCCAGCTCTACCAGCGGCCCGGACTTGTCCTTGACGGGGCGATCCGAGGCCGGTTTCTCCGGCAGAATCCGCTCCGACGGATGTTTGGTTGTTTCGCTCATATTGGGCAGTTTACTCATCCTTTGTTGCGGAACGGCCATAGAAACGGTTCTCTTGGAAAGCAGATGCAAGGGCCAACCCTAGCCGGTCGGTCCGCAGCACATTAGAGGTCATAAACAATAAAGGCCGGAACCCCGCAGGATTCCAGCCCTTGTAGTCTCTCGCCGATCAGTGACGGAATGCGCTCAGTCGGCATCCTCCTGATCCGGCACCCAGTCCACGCCGGTCTCGGCGCGTTGCTGGTCGGAGATGGGCGCAGGAGCACCGGTCATGGGATCCTGGCCGCCGCCGGACTTGGGGAAGGCGATGACATCGCGGATGGAATCGGCCCCTGTCAGGATCTGTGCGGTCCTGTCCCAGCCGAAGGCGATGCCCGCGTGGGGCGGAGCGCCGTACTTGAAGGCATCCAGCAGGAAGCCGAACTTCTCCTGTGCCTCCTCGGGGCCGATGCCCAGCACCTTGAAGATCCTGTCCTGGATGTCGTCACGGTGGATACGCACCGAGCCGCCGCCCATCTCCTCGCCGTTGCAGACGATGTCGTAGGAGTCGCTCATGGCGTGCTCGGGATCCTTGTCGAAGCGGTCGATCCAGTCGGCCGAGGGCATGGTGAAGGGGTGGTGCATGGAGGTCCACTTGGAATGGCCCACGGCCACATCGTCGTCATCCGGGTCGTCGGTGGGCTTGAAGAGGGGGAAGTCCACCACCCAGGTCAGGGCGAATTCGTCGGGTTTGAGCAGCCCCTGGCGGCGGGCTATCTCCACACGGGCCGCACCCAGCAGGGTCTGCGAGGCCTCGCGGGGTCCGGCTGCGAAGAAGACGGCATCCCCGTCCGAGGCACCCACGGCCTCCTTGAGGCCCTGGCGCTCGGCATCGGACAGGTTCTTGGCCACGGGTCCCTTGAGGGTGCCGTCGCCGGTGAACTGGACGTATGCCAGACCCTTGGCACCCCGCTGGCGGGCCCACTCCTGCCAGGCATCGAACTGCCGGCGGGGCAGGTTGGCCGCGCCCTGGTAGACCACGGCACCCACGTAGGGGGCCTGGAAGACCCGGAAGGGGGTGTCCTTGAAGTACTCGGTCAGCTCGACGATTGGGTTGCCGAAGCGCAGGTCGGGCTTGTCGGAGCCGTACTTGTCCATGGCCTCCTGCCAGCTGATCCTGGGGATGGGCAGGGTGACCTCGAATCCCGCAGCCTTCCAGACCTCGGCGATGACCTGCTCGGCCATGGCCATGACGTCCTCCTGGGAGGCGAAGCTCATCTCGATGTCCAGCTGGGTGAACTCGGGCTGCCTGTCGGCACGGAAGTCCTCGTCGCGGTAGCAGCGGGCGATCTGGTAGTAACGCTCGAAGCCGCCCACCATCAGCAGCTGCTTGAGCAGCTGGGGGGACTGCGGCAGGGCGTACCAGGATCCGGGCACCAGGCGGGCAGGCACCAGGAAGTCGCGGGCGCCCTCGGGGGTGGACTTGATCAGGGTCGGCGTCTCGATCTCGCAGAAGTCCATCTTGTCCAGGGCGGCACGGGCGGCCCTGTTCATGGCGGCCCTCAGGCGGATGTTGCGCTGCATGGAGGGGCGACGCAGGTCCAGATAACGGTAGCGCAGCCGCACATCCTCGCCTGGCAGCTTGTTCTCGGCCTCGTTCTCCAGGGCAGTGGACACCTGGAAGGGCAGGGCGGCCGACTTGGCCAGAACCTCGATCTTGTCGGCCACGATCTCGATGTGCCCGGTGGACAGGTGCTCGTTGTCATTGCCCTCGGGGCGTTCGCGAACCTTGCCGGTGACCTGGATCACGTACTCACTGCGCAGGGGCCGGGCCTCTTCCTCGTCGTAGATGACGATCTGGACCAGACCGGAGCGGTCACGCAGATCGATGAAGGCCACGCCTCCGTGATCCCGGCGGCGATCCACCCATCCGGCCACCGTCACCTGGCGACCGACCATATCCTGCGTGACATCCGTGGCGTAGCTCGTTCTGTAAGCCGACTGGCCCATGCTTTCCTGTACCTCCATAATGCTCGGCCTGCCCCTGCGTCAGGCCTGGTATTCCACACTCTGCCGGGCATACAGGCTATCCGGCGTCCACGACACCAGATCAGCCGGAATCTGCTCGCCGGTAATGATGTTCTTGACCTGGTCGCCCTCCTGCTGGCCCTCCTTGGCCGGGAACCAGACGTAGGGGATCCCCAGGTGGTCGGCATAGCGGATCTGCTTGCCGATCTTGGCTGCGGTGGGAGCCACGTCGGCGGCGATCCCCCTGGCCCGAAGGTCCTGGGCGATGTGGTTGCTGGCGGTGCGATCCTCCTCGTCCCAGACAGCGACCATGACCGCCGCCGGGGAGACACGGGAGGCCTGGACCCCCTGGGCCAGCAGGTAGGAGAGCAGCCGTGAAAGCCCGATGGACAGCCCCACACCGGGATAGGTGCGGTTGCCCTGGCTGGCCAGGTTGTCATAGCGGCCGCCGGAGCAGATGGAGCCCAGGGACTGCGCCCCCTCCAGGAAGGTCTCGTAGACCGAGCCGGTGTAGTAATCCAGACCGCGGGCGATCTTCAGGTCGGCGATGACCGAACCTGGCCGGATGCGGGCGGCCTCGTCGATGATCATGGCCAGCGTCTCCAGCCCCTCGATGGCCAGAGCGTAGGAAGGAGACTGCTTGTCGATGCCAACCTTGTCGACCAGGGCGTCGAACCGCTGGCGCAGCTGCTTGCCATCGTCGGCGGTCAGCTCGGCCAGATCCAGGCAGGCCCTGGCCTGGTCCTGGTTGGCGCCGCACTCACCGACCAGCAGGTTGGCCACCTCATCAGGGCCGATCTTGTCCAGCTTGTCGATCTCGCGCAGGACACCCTCCACGTCCTCCAAGCCCAGACCCCGGTAGAATCCCTCGGAGAGCTTGCGGTTGTTGGCGTGCACGGTGGGCTTGGGCAGGCCGAAGGCCCGCAGCTGCTCCAAGGCGCTCAGCATGACCAGTGGCACCTCGACCTCGTAGTGGTCGGGCAGCTCACCGTTGCCGATCACATCGATATCAGCCTGGACGAACTCCCTGAACCGTCCCTCCTGGGGGCGCTCCCCACGCCAGACCTTCTGGATCTGCCAGCGCTTGAAGGGGAAGGTCAGATCGTTGCTGTGCTCCACCACGTAGCGGCTCAGCGGCACGGTCAGGTCAAAATGCAGGCCCAGCCGGCGCTCCACCGGCACATCCTTTTCCTGCCCCAGGTCCTGAAGACGGGAAAGCAGGTAAATCTCCTTGCTGGTCTCCCCCTTCTTGAGCAGGCTGGATCCCTCTTCTACGGCCCTGGTCTCAATGCCGATGTAGCCGTTCAATTCGAAGACCTTGCGGAGCGTGTCGGTGATGCGCTGCTCCACCACTCGTTGTGAAGGAAGCCATTCAGGGAAACCGGATAGAGATGTGCCTTTTGCCATAAGAACCTATACTATAGGAGGTCAAGGAAAATGGTATTGCCATATTTTGCGATCTCTCCAACACACAAGCCTAAGGAGCTGGCCATGGCCGACAACACCGCCATCACACCCGAGAACACCTCGACACCGCAGGAGGAACACACCGCGGACGCGGAGGGCCAGGTCGCCGCTGCGACGACACCCGAAGCCGGACAGGAACAGGCTGCCCCCGGACAGACCGCTTCAACCGAGGACGCGCAGACACAGAGCACACCGGTACCGGCTGAGCCAAAGCCTGCAACTGCCGAAGCGCCTGCCGCGCCCAAGCCCAAGGCGGTTCCCTCCCCTGCGGCTCTGGCCCACAAGGCCCCTCACGTCAAGGCCGCTCCGGCCGCTCCCACCTACAGCCAGGAGGAGATCGACAAGGCGGAAGCCTTTGGCCGGGTTGACGAGCAGGGCAACGTCTTCGTCCGCGAGGGCGACCAGGATCGCCAGGTAGGCCAGTTCCCCAACGCTGATGCCAAGGAGGCCCTGAACCTCTACGCCCGCCGATACCTGGACCTCAAGGAGAAGCTGAACCTCTTCGCAACCCGGCTGCGCAGCCCCAAGATCAAGGCCCACGAGATAGACGAGTCCATAGCCTCACTCAAGGAAGAGACCGGCCAGCCCGAGGCCGTGGGCGACCTGGCCGCCCTGCGCACGCAGCTGAACCAGCTGGCCGAACAGGGCCAGGCCCGCAAGGCTGAGCTGGCGCAGGCCCGCAAGGACGCCATGGCCAAGGCCATCAAGGAGCGGACCGCCATCGTGGAGAAGGCCGAGGAACTGGCCGCATCCCTGGGCGACTCCACTAACTGGCGTTCCACCTCGGACAAGTTCCGTTCACTTTTCGAGCAGTGGCAGCACCACCAGCGGACCACCATCCGCATCGACAAGGCCGACGCGGACGCGCTCTGGAAGCGCTTCTCCTCCGCCCGCACCACCTTCAACCAGGCACACCGCAAGTGGGCCCAGCAGCGTGACGCCCAGCGGTCCGAGACCAAGCGGATCAAGGAGGAGATCATCGCCGAGGCCGAGCAGATCAAGGACTCCACCGACTGGGGACCCACATCCCGCCAGTTCAACGAGCTCATGGACCGCTGGAAGCAGGCCGGACGGGCGGGACGCCAGGATGACGACGCCCTCTGGGCTCGGTTCCGTCAGGCCGCGGATGTCTTCTTCAACGCCCGTCAGGCCGACCGTGACAAGACCTCGGTCAACGAGCGCGAGAACCTGACCAAGAAGGAGGCATTGGTGGCCAAGGCCGAGGCCCTGCTGCCCGTCAAGGACACCAAGGCCGCCAAGCAGGCCCGGCAGGAACTGGCCAGGATCCAGGAGGAATGGGATGCCATCGGCTTCGTCCCCCGTGACGACGTGCGCCGGATCGAGGGCAGGATGGATGCCGTGGATCGGCAGATCAAGGCCGTGGAGGATGCGGCCTGGAACCAGTCCGACCCCGAGGCCGATGCCCGAGTCTCCAGCTTCGAGCAGCAGCTGGCCGCCCAGCTCGAGGACCTGGATCGTCGTATCGCCGCCGAGCAGGATCCAGCCAAGAAGCAGGAACTGGAGGCCGAGAAGGCCACCAAGGAGCAGTGGATGAACGCGGTGCGCTGATCGCAGCCGTTCCCGCTAGGACCCCCGGGCTGGTCATTGGCCACCGAGGGTCCTTCTGTAACCACCGTTGACGACCGTCTTCTCAGACCTTGGCCCGGCGAATTTTCAGGGCTGAAAGCAAGTGATCACTTCGACGGAACAGCGGGGAGGATGCCGTCGCAACACTCTGGAGGAAAAGCACACATAGTGGTGGTTCCAGGGGAAGGTCAGATGGCCCGCATATGGGGACTGGCCGAACCCTTGGCTCCTGTCAGCCGGTAGGCATCGAAGACCCCGTCGATCTTCCTGACGGCCGACAGGAGGGTATTCAGATGCTGGGGGTCACCCATCTCGAAGACGAACTGGCTGACCGCCACCCGGTCCCGGCCTGTGGACTGGCTGCCCGACAGGATGTTGACGCCGTGGTCGGACAACACCTGGGTGATGTCCGAGAGCAGATGGGGCCGGTCCAGGGCCTCCACCTGGATCTGGACCATGAAGGTGCCCTGTTTGCCCGTCCAGGAGACCTCGATGATCCGTTCAGGCTGCTTCTTGCGCAGCTCCAGAAGGTTCTGGCAGTCGGACCGGTGGACCGAAACGCCCTGGTTGCGGGTGATGAACCCGGTGATGGGGTCTCCCGGTACTGGGGTGCAGCAACGGGCCAGCTTGACCCAGACATCGTCCACGCCCTTGACCGAGATCCCCTGGGAAGTCTCCGGCCGACTGGACTTGGCCACCCGCTGCAGGGGAATGGCCTCCTGCTCAACCTCGTCCTCAAGGGCTGACCGGCCGGCGTCATGGACCAGGCGCGAGATCACGTTCTGGGTGGAGACCTGTCCGTCGCCGATGGCGGCGTAGACCGCCTTCTCGTTGGGATAGTTGAGTTCGTCGGCGGCTCCCACCATGGCTTCGGGGGTCAGCAGGGTGGCCACGGGCAGGTTCCGTTTGCGCATTGCGCGGATCAGCTCGTCCTTGCCCTCCTCGATGGTCTCCGAACGGCGTTCCTTGCTGAACCACTGACGGATCTTGCTGCGGGCACGGGGGCTCTTGGCGAAGCTCAGCCAGTCGCGCGAGGGTCCATCGGTGTCCGACTTGCTGGTCAGGATCTCCACCGTGTCCCCGTTGCGCAGCTTGGTGTCCAGGGGGACCAGGCGGCCGTTGACGCGCGCGCCCATGGTTCTGTGGCCCACCTCGGTGTGGACGGCATAGGCGAAGTCCACCGGCGTGGAATCGGCCGGCAGGGAGATGATCTTTCCCTTGGGCGTGAATACGTAGACCTCGGCCGAACCCAGATCGTCCTTCAGGGAGCCCAGGAACTCATTGGAGTCCGGGGTCTCGCTGGTCCAGTCGGCCAGCTGCTGGATCCAGGTCAGGTTGTCCTCCTGGCTCAGCTCCCCCTCCTGGCGCTCACGCTTGACATCGGACTTGTCGGGCTGGGAGAGCTCGCGGCCGGCGGAACCGTTCTCCTTGTACTTCCAGTGGGCGGCGATCCCGAATTCGGCACGACGGTGCATCTGCCAGGTGCGGATCTGAATCTCGACCGGCTTGCCGCCCGGGCCCACCACCGTGGTGTGCAGGGACTGGTAGCGGTTGGTCTTGGGCATGGCGATGTAGTCCTTGAACCGCCCGGGCACCGGGCTCCAGCGGGCATGGACGGCGCCCAGGGCCGCATAGCAGTCACGGATGGTGTCCACGATGATGCGCACCCCGACCAGGTCGTAGATGTTGGCGAAATCGTGCCCGCGCACAATCATCTTCTGGTAGATGCTGAAGTAGTCCTTGGGCCGCCCGGTCACCTGGGCCTTGATGCCCTGGGCGTCCAGATCCTCGTGGATCTCGTCCAGGATCTGCTTCAGGTAGACCTCCCGCTGGCCGGCCCTGCGGGAGACCAGGACCACGATCTCGTTGTAGATCTTGGGATAGAGGGTCTTGAAGCTAAGCTCCTCCAGCTCGGTCTTGATGGCGTTCATACCCAGCCGGTTGGCAAGGGGCGCATAGACGTCCAGGGTCTCGCGGGCCTTGCGCTGGGCCGATGAAGCCTTGACGTAGCGCCAGGTGCGTGCGTTGTGGACCCGGTCGGCCAGCTTGACCACCAGAACGCGCACATCCCGGCTCATGGCCACGATCATTTTGCGGATGGTCTCGGCCTGAGCCGAATCGCCGTAGTCCATCTTGGATATTTTGGTGACCCCGTCCACCAGACCGGCCACCGTGTCGCCGAACTCGTCCCTGCACTGCTCCAGGGTGTAGTCGGTGTCCTCCACGGTGTCGTGCAACAGACCGGCCGAAACCACTGTGGGCCCCATGCCCAGGTCTGCCAGAATCTGGGCCACAGCCAGTGGATGGATGATGTAGGGCTCGCCGGACTTGCGCCTCTGGTCGGCATGCTGAACCACGGCCCGGTCATAGGCGCGCTGAAGCATGGACAGATCCTCACCGGGATGATGGGCGGAGCAAATCTCCCAGATGGGCATCAGGGGGTTGAGCGGGTCGTCGCTGACCTCGCAGCCCAAGGCTCTGGAGGACAGGCCGGAAGGGGCCTGATCGCCGACATCATTGCTACAGACGCTGCCCTCCTGAGTGACCATTCAAGCCTCCAATGTCCTGATATAATGCACCAATCCTACACTTGCGCCTGGCCCATTCAGGCCGCCCGTGTCCGAAGGGTGCCTCAACGGCCGGTCGAGCCGAATCCGCCATCCGAACGCACCGAGCCGGGCAGGCGTTCGGCGGGCACGAAACGGGCCTGCACGTAGCGCTGGATGACCAGCTGGGCGATGCGCTCCCCGGGCTCGAAGTGGACCGACTCATGCGGATCCAGGTTGATCAGCGGCACCTTGATTTCGCCCCGGTAGCCGGCATCGATGGTCCCGGGCGCGTTGAGCACGGTCACCCCCATTTTGACCGCCAGCCCAGAGCGTGGATGAACCAGGCCGACGTAGCCGTTGGGCAGGGCCAGTGCCACTCCCGTGGGTACCAAGGCCCGCTGGAAGGGGGCCAGATCCACAGCCACACTGGCTCGCAGATCGGCCCCCGCATCGCCGGGCATGGCGTATTCCGGCACCTCGGCCCCATCCAGGGACTGGAACAGGACCTCGACCGTTTCGGGCTCGTTGTAGGACTCGTCATAGGCCATCAGGCGGCGCACTCCTTGCAGACGGGCTTGCCGTCGGGGGTGGTGTAGGCCAGCTGGCTCCGGTGCTTGACCAGGAAGCAGTTGGAGCAGATGAATTCATCGCCCTGCATGGGGATGACGGTCACCGAAGAGTCCTCATTGCTCAGGTCGGCGCCAGGCAGCTCGTAGTCCTCGGCGATGGCGTTCTCGTCGTCGTCAAGGTCAGCCCCGGCATCCTGGCCGTTTTTGCCAAGCTCCTGCAGGGATTCCTCGTCTTCGTCCTTGTCGCGCGGGGTATCGTAATCCTGTGCCATCGTGTACCCTTTCCTTGTTCGACCAGCCACCTCGTATGCCGGTCATTTCACACGATATGTACTGCGCATAGGATACACGATTTCAAAAGCACGTAAAATACCAACCGTAGGGCACAATGGAAATACCTAAGGCCGTGTAAAGGAACCGTAAGAGGATAGGGGCGTGCATGTCTGAGAATGGGACCAGGGTGGCCAGCTTTGACCATGTCGACGACAGGGGCGATCTGGTCTTCGTCTGTGACCACCGGCACTTCGCCGTAAGGGTCGACGATGCGCTTGATCGCGCCATTCTTGAGGCCAAGCAGGTCAAGGAGGAAGAGGACGTGGACCCCCAGACCGGCAAGTCCAAGCCACTGCCTGTATCAGCCATTCAGGCTGCTGTGCGCGCCGGCGCCCGCCCAGAGCAGGTGGCTCAGCAATACGCTGTCAACGAAGCGCTGGTACGGCGTTTCGCGGCCCCTGTGGAGACCGAAAAGAAGTACGCCATCGAGCAGTTCCTGACCATGCCGGCGCCCAAGGGGTCGGGCGGGCGAAACTACCAGGAACTGATCGGCAAGGTGCTGGCCCGTGCCGGGGTCAGCCTGTCACAGGTTTCCTGGCAGGCCACCAGACGAGGGTACGAACCCTGGAACATCAACGGCGTGTTTACGCTGGACAAGCGGATCTTCAACGCCCGCTGGGCCTGGAACATGCATGACAACACCGTGACCTGCATGAACGGGGCGGCCAGGATGCTGCTGGACGATTCCGAAGACGACCATGGCCAGGAGCGTCCCGGCTGGGACCAGGGTCCCGCCGAAGAGATCGACGACCAGACCGACAGGCGACCTCCAAACCAGGAGGATGCCCTTGCCCGAATCGAGGAAGAGGACCGTAGCTCGGACGACCAGGAGGACGGCGAGCGCCAAGCGGCACTCACAGCCTGGCTCTATGGCAAGCCCAAGGAAGGCCAGGAGCGGACAGCCGAGCGAAAGCCCAGCCACCCCAGTGCGGAACTGACCGAGGACCCCGACACGGCCGAGCATCCTCCCATCCGAGACAATGAATCCACCATGGTCCTGCCCGTACAGAACCATGGGCAGAGCCAGCAGCCGGAACAAGACGATGATGCCGATCAGGACGAGCAGGAGGACGAGCCCAGGGAGGGCCGCCGCAGCAAGCGGGCCAAAAAGCACTCCGGGCGGTCGGCCGTACCCAGCTGGGACGAGATCCTCTTCGGCAAGTAGTCAGAGGCAAGCAGTCAGACCAGATCGATCAGGCAGGGGATCTGCGTCTCCAGACGGGTCCATGAGCCATGCACACCAGGCAGTCTGGTTGCGGCATCAGTCTGATCTGCAGAATTCACCAGGGTGACCCGGTCGCCGGCCAGAACCAGAAGGTCGCCAATCATGGGTCGAACCCGGGTGTCCACAGGGCCGAAGATGCCCCGTTGTATGGCCTGATCCCGGGTCAGCACCCAGGCCCGCTCCCCCAGACGCTGGTGCCAGCGTGCAGCCACCACCTGGGGATCCGCCCCCTGGTCCAGGTAGAGCATGACCGCCCTGGGCTCACCGCCCACCAGTCGCACATCCCGGTTCAGCTCCGGGTCCTGGGCGATGTCAATGCGCTGGTCCGGATCAGCCTCGACCATGCCATGATCGGCCACGATCACCGTCAGCGTCCCGGCGGGCAGGCGGTGATGAAGCTCGGCCAGCTGTGCATCGGTCACTTCGAGGGCGGCCACCCATTCCTCGCCCTCCCAACCGCTGTGGTGGCCCACCTTGTCCACATCGCGGATATAGAGGTAGGTCAGCCCCGGCTTGCGGGCAGCCTCGCAGGCGGCCAGGAGACGCTGACGGGAGTGGTTGTGGGCCAGGTACTCCCCGCCGCGCAGAGCAGCCCGTGTCAGGGCGGAATTACGAAAACGCGGCATACCCGACGAGGTCACCCGGACACCCTGCGCCTGGAGGGTCTCGAAGACCGTGGGGCGGCGCTGCAGACGCTCGGGATCCTGAGCCCCCTTGAACTGGATCATCTGGCCCAGCTGGCCGGTGTCCGGATTCAGCTGGGTGTAGCCGGTCATGCCGGTCAGTCCAGGGCTGGTTCCGGTGCCGAAGACCCCCATGGCCGCCACGGTCGTCGAGGGCAGGCTGGTGTAGAGGGGACGCTGGTTGATGGGCTCGGACAGCAGCGAGCGCAGGTAGGGCACATGGCCCTGGCGGCTGACCAGGTTCCAGAATCCCAAGCCGTCCACCAGGACGACGACCACCGACCGGGCTTCCGGCAGTCCCAGGGCCTCCTGGAGGGTCTTGGCAGACGGATGGACGTCAGTGGACACGGGCGTTCCCAGACAGGCGCTCAGGGCGGGCAGGACGGCGGACAGATGCCTGGCCCCGCCAACCTGCCTGTCCCCCGCCCGGTCCCCGTATCGGATAGGCGGACTCGGCCGCAGCAGTTCCTTCATGTCAGGTGTATCCAGACCCATGCCTTCCATTCAAGCACGGTCAGACCCCAGGCCGACACTGCATCCCTGCTGTGAATGCTTTGGCGGACCGTCCGGTTATCATAAGGCGGAACGTGAAGGAGCAGGAGCTGGAGCATGGCAACTCATCGCAGGAGCAAGGCGGCGGGGTACGACCCCAGGCAGGTCAAGGAGCACATCGTCGAAACCCCTCTGAACGAGGAGATGAGCAAGTCCTTCCTGGAATACGCCTACTCGGTCATCTACGCCAGGGCCCTGCCCGACGCCCGTGACGGACTCAAGCCGGTCCAGCGGCGAATCATCTACCAGATGGGTCAGATGAACCTCAACCCCGACCGCCCCTACATGAAGTCCGCCAGGGCCGTGGGCGAGGTCATGGGCAAGCTGCACCCCCATGGCGACTCATCCATCTACGAGGCCATGGTCCGCCTGGCCCAGCCCTTCGCCATGCGCCTGCCCCTGGTCGACGGCCACGGCAACTTCGGATCCCTGGACGACGGACCGGCGGCCTCCCGCTACACCGAGGCCAGGCTGGCCCCGGCCGCTCTGGGCATGAACGCCGACATCGACCAGGACACGGTGGACTTCTCCCCCAACTACGACAACAAGCTCAAGGAGCCCCAGGTCCTGCCCTCGGCCATCCCCAACCTGCTGGTCAACGGGGCCTCGGGCATCGCCGTTGGCATGGCCACCAACATGATCACCCACAACCTGGGCGAAGTGGTGGCCGCCGCCAAGTATCTGATGGCCCACCCGGACGCAAGCCTGGACGAGCTCATGCGCTACGTACCCGGTCCGGATCTGCCCGGCGGCGGAATCATCGTGGGACGGGACGGCATCCGCAAGGCCTACGAGCACGGCCGGGGTGCCTTCGTGACCAGGTCCGTCACCCACCTGGAGAACGTGACCGCCCGCAAGAAGGCCATCGTGGTCACCGAACTGCCCTTCATGGTGGGCCCAGAGCGGGTTCTGGAACGCATCTCGGATGGGGTGCGCAACCACAAGCTGGAGGGCATCTCCAGCGCCATCGACCTGACCGATCGGCACAACGGGACCCGCCTGGTCATCGAGATCAAGACGGGATTCGACCCAGCTAAGGTCCTGGGCAAGCTCTTCAAGTACACGCCCCTGGAGGACTCCTTCACCATCAACAACGTGGCCCTGGTCCATGGACGTCCCAGAACCATGGGGCTCAAGGAGCTGCTGGAGGTCTGGGTGGAGCACCGGCGCACGGTCATCCATCGGCGCAGCGAGTTCCGCCGCAAGAAGGCCCTGGAGCGTCTGCACCTGGTCGAGGGGCTCCTGCTGGCCCTGGTCGACATCGACGAGGTCATCCAGGTCATTCGCAGCTCGGAGGATGCGGATGCGGCCAAGACCAGGCTGATGGCGGTCTTCGACCTGGATCAGATCCAGGCCCAGTACATTCTTGACCTGCGGCTGCGGCGGCTGACCAAGATGAGCCGGATCGAGCTGGAGGGCGAGCGTGACGACCTGAACAAGCAGCTGGAGGGACTGGAGCGGATTCTGGGCTCCTCGGCCGAGCTGGACCGGGTCGTCATCCAGGAGATGGATCAGGCGGTGGCCCAGTGGGGCACGCCCAGGCGCACGGTCATCCTGGACCAGGAGCCCTCCGGTGACCTGGCCCCCGTGCAGTCGGCGGCCGGCGATCAGCAGACCACTCAGCAAACCTCAGGCAAAGTGGGTGCTGGCTCCCAGGCTGCGCTGCTGGCCGGCGGAGGAAGCGGCAGCGGTGGCGACGGCGGCGACCTGCACATGGAGAACAAGCCCTGCACGGTCATGATGAGCGCCACCGGCCTGCTGGCACGCAGCACCCCGGGCGCCCTGGATGCCTGGCGGTCCCGCCCGCGCAACCAGGACCGGGGGCGCGACGACCAGATCATCGCCATATTCGCCACCACCACCCTGGCCACCTACGGCCTGGTCACCACGGCTGGACGGCTGATCACCGCACCTGTGGCCGACCTGCCGTTGATCCCGGCCACCGCCAACCCCAACCTGGGCGGGGGCATCGTGGCCGACGAACTCCTGGGCGGAACCGCCAGCACCGAACCCCAGGCCGACGAGCACGCCGTCACCGTCATCGACATGGCCGACTCCCGACCTCTGGCCCTGGGCACACGCCTGGGCACGGTCAAGCGCTGGAACCGCGAGTCCCCTACCACCATGGACTCCTGGTCGGTCATCGACCTGAAGGATGACGACCAGGTGGTCTTCGCAGCCCCCTGCCAGGACGGGGACCGCATGGTGCTCATCTCCTCGGATTCCAGCCTATTGACCTTCACAGGTGACAAGGTCCGACCCCAGGGCCGCAATGCGGCAGGCATGGCTGGCATCCGTCTGGCCCAGGGCTGCCAGGTCGCCACCTTCGCGGTCGTGCCAGCCGGGGAGATCGGCTGGACCTACCAGGAGACCGGAGAGGATGGCATGAGCACCCAGGCCGGGGCCGTGGTCCTGACCGTGGCCGGCGACTCCGAGGCCCTGCCCGGCACCGAGAACGGCTCGGCCAAGCTGACCCCGCTGGAGATGTATCCGGTCAAGGGCCGTGGAGCGAAAGGCGTGCGCTCCCAACGCTTCCTGAAGGGACAGGACACCCTGCTGCTGGCCCGGGTGGGCGCCTGGCCCCTGCACGCCAGCACCGCTGCCGGTTCCCCGGTCGAACTGCCCGATGTGGACATGCGTCGGGATGCCTCCGGCCAGGAGCTGGCAGCGCCCATCGCCTTCGTGGCCTGAGGGCGCTCAACAAAGACTCAGTAGAGGGCCATGCCGCCTGGTCCGGCCGTGAATCCGGCGGCGGCCAGGGCCATGCCCACCGGTTCGCGCATGGTCAGGGGCCGGCCATTGGCATCACTGAAGAGGATGCGCCCCTGCCCGCCCCGCCTCAGCCATGAGGCCAGCTGGGCGAAGGCGGCCTCCAGCAATCCACGTTCGGGCTCACCGAAGACCAGCAGATGATGACCCTTGGGCGCCGCATAGACCAGGGCGCGGCCTCGATTCTGCACCAGGAGGTTCCCCATCCGCCGAATGGGACGACCGCCGGCATCCCCTGATGTGGTCGGCCAGGCAAGGGCCGTACCATAGAGGTTGGCGGGATCGGTCACATCCATGAGCACGGGCTCGGGCGGCCGCTGCTTCGATCCGCCTTCACCATCATCATTGCGCTCACCTTCTTGGAAGTCTCTGAGCTGGTCGATCACCTCCCGGGGTGCGAACTGGGCGCCGCCGAAACCGTCCACGATGACTCCACGCGTCAGCTGGCCGGCCTCCTCCATGCGTCTGCAGACCTGATAGAGGGCCGAGAACCCACCAGGGAGTGACCGCACTTCGGGCAGGACCGGGGCCAGGAGCCCATAACGGTCCAGGATGGCCCGCCCCTGGTGGACCAGGCGGACGGTCCGCTGCCGGTCATCGTCCTGGCTGCTTCTGGGCTTGTCGCTTGAATCGGCCATGCCAATCCCCGCTGCTCCGCGCTCATCCGTAACCAGAGTCCAGAATCCCTCCGTCGCCGCTGACAGCGCTGATGAGCCGGCCGTCCGCGTCAAGGCCGCGCGACTCAAGGGCCTGCCGCGTCCACGTAGACCATGGGGCAAACGGCGCGTCCTACCCGAGGTCTGTGAGCCTGATCCTCGGACCAGGCGCCGAACCGGAGCCAGGGAGGCATTGGTGACCAGTCCACGCCTGACCAGGCCCCAGAGCGACCGGGCCATGGCCTCCTGGTCGGGGGCCTCAGAAACAGGGGGCTCGATGTCGCCCCTGCCCCGACTGGCACAGGCGCGCAGAAGCCGATCGAAGCGGTAGGCTCCCCCATCTGCCAAAACACCCAGCAGGGTCGCTTCCAGATCACCCGCCTTGCCCGGGTTGCCCGACTTGCCGACCCCATTCGTGACTGACGGAGGGCCGGCGAATTGTGCTGGAAGCTCCTCGTCCAGGTCCTCGGCCAGATAAAAAGTCATGGCGCCCAGCGGGCCCTCCCCCTGGTCGGACCCCACCCAGACCACCTGACCCGAGGCCAGCAGATCGTCCATCAATGCCGGACCGTAATCACGCACCCTGGCCGGGAAAATGGCCGACTCCCAGAGTTCGGGCGGCAGAGCCAGCCCTTCCAGCTGCGCAACGACCTCCAGCAGTCCCTCGGTGCCCATCAAGGGTTCCTGACCCAGAGGCGCCAGACCCTGTCGATGAAGAAGAAAGTCGCTGTAGACATGACCGGCAACGGGACTGGCGGCCCTGCTGGCCTTGGCCAGGGACCGCGAGCGCAGCCGACGGAAGACCTCGGGATCCAGCCATCCTCGGCGGGGTTCACCTCCCTCCCATCCGGGCTCGTCATAGACTGTCAGGTCGGGACGGGGGAAGACCCCGGTCATGAGCAGCTCGCGTGCGACCAGGGAACGCAGCCTGTCCTCCAAGAGAGCACTGCCCAGTCCCAGGTGGCCGGCCAGGTCCTCGGTGGTGAAGGGCCCATGGACTGCGGCGTATTGCCTGACCAGCTGGTCGAAGGCCTCGCTGTCCGATTCCGATTGCTTTGTCGGCTGGGCGGATGGATGGATGATGCCGGGCCCCAGGACCGCCGTCAGCCGCCCCGCCTGACCGGCCCATACCCAGCAGTCGCGGGTGCCCAGTCTGACCTGGACCACCCTGGACTGGGCCTGCAGCTGCTTGAGCATGGCCCGGACCTGTGCCTGCGTCACCGGCTCGTCCTCCTGACCACGCATGCGCCGACGAATCCCGGCCAGATCCATGGGACCCAGGGTGCGCAGCAGGTCGGCCAGTCCTTCGGCACCCCTGGCCCGGGTCCTGGGCGAAAGCCGCTGCAAATCCGCGGTCACCTGGTTGACGGTCTCCTGGTCCAGAAGGTCAGCCATGTCCACCCGGCCGACCATCTGCTCCAGCAGGTCGGAGTCGATGGCCAGCATGGCGGCGTCGCGCTCGGCCTTGGGCATGTCGTACTGGTACATGAAGGTGCCCAGGTAGCCGAAGAGCAGTCCTGAGGCCATGGGTGAGGGGGTCTTGGTGGAGGCCGGGACCAGACGGACGCTCCCCTGCTCCAGATCGGCCATAAGCTCGCGCAGGGCAGGCATGTCGTAGACATCCTGCAGGCACTCGCGCATGGTCTCCAGAACCAGGGGGAAGTCATCCTCCTTCAGGGCCGCGTCCAGCAGACGGGAGGCCCGCAGACGCTGCTGCCAGAGCGGAACCCTGCGGCCCGGCTCCATCCTGGGCATGTAGAGCGAGCGGGCTGCGCACTGGCGGAAACGGGCCTGGAAGAGCGCAGAGCCAACCAGATGCCGTCGGACCTCGCGCTCCACCTGATCGGGGGTGAATCCGAATATCCGCTGATCCTCCAGGAAGGCATCGGTGCCCGGGATCTGCACGACGATGCCATCCTCCCCAGCCCAGACGGAACCGTCGTAGCCGCGCTCGCGGGAGAGCCGGGCGGCTATGGCCAGGGCCCAGGGCTCGTTGACCCTGCGACCGTATGGCGAATGGAGGATCAGCCTCAGGTCGCCCTCCTCGTTGGGACAACGCTCGACCACCAGGTGTCGATCGTCGGGCACCCGGCCGGTGGAGGCCTGCTGCTCGGCCAGAAAGGCGGCCAGATTGTTGATGGCAGGACGGTCCAGGCCGTCCTCCAACAGACGAGAACAGACGGATTGAGTGAAGCCCGGCCGACCGGAGGCAGTCTGGACCGCCGGTATCAGGCCCTGCGACAACTCCCTGGCAAGCCTGCCCAGACGACGGCCGAAGGCGGGGTCACGACCGGTGCCCTCCCCGTGCCAGAAGGGCAGTCTGGCTGAGCGTCCCGGAGCGGGCACCACCACCACACGGTCGCGGGTGATCTGCTGGATCCTCCAGGAGGTGGTGCCCAGGGTGATCACATCCCCCTTGCGGGACTCGTAGACCATCTCCTCGTCCAGCTCCCCCACTCGGCGGGGCTTGCCGCCGGCGGCCTCCGAGGGCATGACCACACTATAGGAGCCGCGGTCGGGAATGGTGCCTCCGGAGGTCACCGCAAGTCGCTGCGCGCCGGGGCGGGCCGTCAGCGTGCCTGTCTGTTGGTCCCAGACCAGGATGGGGCGGAAGGCGGTGAAGTCCTGCGAGGTGTAGGCGCCGCTGAGCATGCCCAGCACCGCCCGGTAGACCTGCTGGTCCAGGTGGGCGAAGGGCGCGGCCCGTCTGACCGTGGCCAGCCAATCCTGCTCCTTGAGCGGTCCCATGGCGGCCGCGGCCACCGTCTGCTGGGCCAGAACATCCAAGGGACTGCTGGGCATGACGGTGGGTTCGATATCACCCTGGACCATGCTTTCTATGCTGGCGGTGCATTCCAGGATCTGCTCGCGGGTCAGGGGAAAAAGCCTGGCCTGCGATACCCGGCCCACTTGGTGGTCGGCCCGGCCCACCCGCTGCAGTCCCGAGGCTGTCGACAGCGGAGCATTGACCTGGATGACCAGATCGACCGAGCCCATATCGATGCCCAGCTCCAGGCTGGAGGTGGCGACCACGCACCGCAGCCTGCCGGCCTTGAGGTCGTCCTCCACCTGGCGGCGGCGCTCCTTGGACACCGAACCATGGTGGGCCATGGCAATGGGTCGGTCGAGAATCAGGCCGGAAGTTCTCTCGGAGGTGGACCCGGTGGCCGAATCGTAGTGAGCGGGCTCCCTGGCCTGCGCAACCCTGCCCGTGGACTGGTCTGTTTCAGGACGTGACCCTGGCTGGTCCTGCCCACTGCTGCCTCGGCTACGGTGGTTGGACGCTTGCAGATCGGACTGGTGCAGGTCGTTCAACCGGGCGGTCAGACGCTCGGCAAGACCTCGTGAGTTGACGAAGACCAGGGTGGTTTGGTGGGACAGGACCTGGTCCAGAATGGCCCGCTCGACGGCAGGCCAGATGGACCCGCTTCTTTGGTCGCCCCCCTGACCCTCTTCGCCGGATTCGCCGGGTGGCGCTGTCAGATCGCCCATGTCCTCCAGGGGCTCGATCAGCCGCAGGTCCATGGCTGTGGCCGACTTGGGCTGGATCAAGCTGACCGGACGGCTGCCACCCAGGAAACGTGCCACCTGTTCGGGCGGCCGGACCGTAGCCGACAGGCCGATCCGCTGCACGGGCCCTCCGACCAGGTCGTCCAGCCGCTCCAGGCTCAGGGCCAGATGGGCACCGCGCTTGTTGCCCGCCAAAACGTGGATTTCGTCCACAATAACGGTCTGCACATTCTTCAGCGTGCTGGCCATCTTGGATGTCAACATCAGATAGAGGGATTCGGGGGTGGTGACCAGAATATCCGGGGGATGGGCGGCCAGGGCCCTGCGGCCGCGGGCGTCGGTGTCTCCGGTGCGGACGCCCGTCCGGACCTTGGGTGCTTTTCGTCCCTGTTGTTCAAATCGCTCGGCGATGCCGTCCAGCGGAGCCTGCAGGTTGCGGGCCACATCCGTCCCCAGGGCCTTCATGGGCGAGATGTAAAGCACGGCGACCCCAGGTTTCCGAAATCGCTGGGGCCTGGTCATGAGCTCGTCGATGGCCCAAAGAAAGGCGGCCAGGGTCTTGCCCGACCCGGTGGGCGAAATGATCAGCGCATCGCCGCCTGAGCGGATGGCCGGCCAGGCCTGCACCTGGGTCGGCGTGGACCCTTCGGGAAAGGTCCGGCGGAACCAGTCTGCCGTCTGCGGGGAGAAATTACCCAGGGGATCGCCCATATGCGCCATACTCCTCTCCCCCATTCTGGGCCTGGCTGAAGGTCGATCAGGTGTCGATCTTGCTCCGGTCGAAATCGTCGGCATTGTCCACGATGAACTGCTTGCGGGGCGGCACGTCGTCGCCCATGAGCAGGGGGAAGATGCCGGCCGCCTGAGCGGCATCCTCCATGCGGATGCGGCGCAGCATGCGGGTCCGGGGATCCATGGTGGTGTCGGCCAGCTGGTCGGCATCCATCTCGCCCAGACCCTTGTAGCGCTGCACATCGGGATTGTAGTCGATGTGCTTGGCCTGCAGGTCGGCCAGCTTGCCCTCCAGCTCATCGTCCGAATAGGTGTATATGAACTTCCCCTTGTTCTTGCCTGCCAGGGCGATTCGATGCAGGGGCGGCACGGCTGCGTAGACCCGTCCGTTCTCTATCAGGGGGCGCATGTAACGGTAGAAGAGGGTCAGCAGCAGGATGCGGATGTGGGCGCCGTCAACATCGGCGTCGGTCATCATGATGACCTTGTTGTAGCGGGCCTGGTCGATGTCGAAGCTGGCTCCCGAGCCGGCGCCGACCACCTGGATGATGGAGGCGCACTCCTTGTTGGTCAGCATCTGGGACAGGGAGGCCTTCTGCACGTTGAGTATCTTGCCACGGATGGGCAGCAGGGCCTGGAACATGGAGTTTCGGGCTGCCTTGGCCGTACCCAGGGCGGAGTCGCCCTCGACGATGAACAGTTCGGCGATGTCGTCATTGCCGGGCATGGAATCCGAGAGCTTGGAGGGCATGGAGGCCGATTCCAGGGCGTTCTTGCGCCTGGTGACCTCCTTGGTCTTGCGTGCCTGGACGCGGGCGTGCATCTCGCCCACGATCTTCTCCAGCACCTGGCCGGACTGCTCCTTGAAGCCACGCTTGGAGCCGCTGATCATCTGGCCGAACTGGTCGTCGGTCATCCGGGTGACGATGGGCTTGACCTGGGCCGTACCCAACACGTCCTTGGTCTGGCCCTGGAACTGCGGCTCGGCGATACGCACGGTGACCACGGCCACCAGCCCGGCCAGGACATCGTCTCGCTCCACCTTGGTGTGGGAATCCTTGAGGTTGACCTTGAGGCGGCGGGCGTTGGCCTCCACGGCCTTGCGCACCTGGCGGGTCATGGCGTTCATGAACCCGTCCACATGCATGCCTCCGCCGGGCGTCTCCACCACATTGACAAAGCTGCGAACGACTGAATCGTAATCGTTGACCCAGCGCAGGGCGATATCCACCCCGCAGACGCGTTCCACCTGCTCGGCGTGCAACTCACCGTCCGAGCCCACCCGCTGGGTCTCCTCCTGGTAGGTGTCCTGGCCGCTGATCCGCCAGATGTCGCTGACCGGCTCGCCCTTGGACAGGAAGTCCACGAAGTCCGTCACCCCGCCGGTGTGCAGGAACTCCTCCACGCGCTGATGGCCGGACTCGTCCTCCGGCTGCAGCATGGCCCGGTCGGCCCGCTCGGTGGCCGAAAGGTCGGCATCATCCGGCTGCGCGTCCTCGGCACGTTCGCCTTCGGTGCCTTCTTCAGAGAGATCGTCGCTGTTGGAAGATCCATGAAGGTTTTCCTGATCGTCCTGAACGTTCTGATTGTCCGGCTCCGCAGCGGATTCGCCGTCAACCTCCAGGCGCAGGTCCTGTTCGGCGCTTCCTGTGGCGGGGATGCGGTCGTCAATCACGGTGATCTTGAGGCCGGGCACCAGGAAACTGGTCTGGCGCACCCGGTCGATCAGCTGGGCGTAGCTGAACCGGGCCGTGGGGTTGAAGATTTCTGGGTCGGCCCAGTAGCGCACCCTGGTCCCGGTCCGGGACTTGGGCACGCTGCCCACTACTTCCAGGGGTGTAGGCCGGTTTTTCCTGGTGCGCTTGAAGGGCGAGTCAGGCGAGGGCCGCTCCGGATCTGGGTCCTGGTAGGTGCCGGGATGACCCTGGTGGAAGCGCATCCGGTGGGTCTTGCCATCCCTGTCCACCTCCACGTCCAGTCGGGAGCTCAAGGCGTTGACCACCGAAGAGCCCACGCCGTGCAGGCCGCCCACGGCCGTGTAGGAGGAGTTGCCGAACTTGGCGCCCGCGTGAAGCTTGGTCAGGACCACCTCCACGCCGGTCAGCCCGGTTCGAGGCTCAATATCGACGGGGATGCCTCGGCCGTTGTCGTCCACCTCGATGGAGCCGTCCTTGTGCAGAATGACCTTGATGTGGTCGCACTGGCCGGCTAGGGCCTCGTCCACGGCGTTGTCGATGATCTCCCAAAGGCAGTGCATGAGCCCCTGGCTGTCCGTGGTCCCGATGTACATGCCTGGACGTTTGCGCACTGCGTCCAGGCCATCCAGGACCGTCAGACTGCCGGCACCATAGGACTTTCCCTTTTCAGGCTTTTTCGCCACCATTTTCCTCGCCGTTCACCTCTTGGCGCCCAGGGGACACGGGTCCTCGCATGGGCGGTCGCTTACGCACCGATGACCATTTCTAGCAAGGAGGCCTCGACAGCATCCGGACCTCCCCGCCGGGCGCAGAGGTCACTGATCCAGGAAGTCACGCAGGGTCTGCGAGCGCGAAGGATGCCGCAGCTTGGACATGGTCTTGGACTCGATCTGGCGGATGCGCTCACGGGTGACCCCGTATACGCGGCCGATGTCGTCCAGGGTCTTGGGCTGCCCATCCTCCAGGCCGTAACGCATCTTGATGACGCCGGCCTCGCGGGGGCTCAGGGTCTCAAGCACCTGCTGGAACTGCTCCTGCAGCAGGGAGAAGGCCACAGCATCCGAGGGGGCGATGGCGTCGGTGTCCTCGATCAGATCGCCGAACTCCGAGTCACCGTCCTCGCCCAGAGGGGTATGCAGGGAAATGGGCTCGCGCCCGTACTTCTGGACCTCCTGGACCTTCTCGACGGGCATGTCCAGCTCACGGGCCAGCTCGTCGGGGGTGGGCTCGCGACCCAGGTCCTGCAGCATCTGACGCTGGACGCGGGAGAGCTTGTTGATGACCTCGACCATGTGAACGGGCACACGGATGGTGCGGGCCTGGTCGGCCATGGCACGGGTGATGGCCTGACGAATCCACCAGGTGGCGTAGGTGGAGAACTTGTAGCCCTTGGTGTAGTCGAACTTCTCCACCGCACGGATCAGACCCAGGTTACCTTCCTGGATCAGGTCCAGGAAGAGCATGCCTCTGCCGGTGTATCGCTTGGCCAGGGAGACCACCAGTCGCAGGTTGGCCTCCAGCAGATGGTCCTTGGCCTTCTTCCCGTCGTTGGCGGCCCACTTGAGCTCGCGGCGGCGCTTGAAGTCCATGCCCTCGCCTTCGGTGTCCAGCAGATGCTGGGCATAGAGGCCGGCCTCGATACGCTCTGAGAGGTCCACCTCCTGTTCGGCGTTCAGCAGGCTGACGCGGCCGATCTGCTTGAGGTAGTCCTTGACGGGATCGGCAGTGGCGCCGGCGGTGACCACACGACGCTTGGGGTTGCCTGAGGGAGTGACATTCTCATCGTCATCGGAATCGTCGACGACGAAGGCGCCCTTGACCTTGGCGGCGAGGGCATGGGCGGCCTTGCGGTCCTCCTCGGCCTCATCCTCGACCTGGTGGGCCTCGTCCTCCTCCTGATCATCCTCGTCGGGCTCGTCCTCCAGCTGATCCTCGCTCTTGTCCAGCTGGTCGTCGTCCTCCTGGTCCTTGAGCAGGTCCTCGTCGGGCTCCTGCTCCTCCGGCTGCAGGATGGGCTCCTCTTCGACCTTCTTCTTGGTCTTGGAGGCCGGGCGACGGTTGGTCTTGGCCGTCGAAGTGCTGGCAGTGGCGGTCTTGCGGGCTGCGGTCTTGCGGGCTGCGGTCTTGCGGGACGCCTTGCTGCTGCTGGTCTTGGACCTGGTGGCGGTCTTGGTCTTGCCGGCGGTTGAACTGGTCCGGCCCTTCCCGGTATCCACTGCGGCTGTCTTGGCTGACTTGGTGTCCTTCGTGGCCAAATTCTCCTCCTGGATCATCCCACCCGCCGACACTGCTTTCAAGGCACAGCTATGGCAAGGTCAAATCTTAGACTCACTAAGTGAACCACCCCAGGGGGACGATTATTCCCGATTCAGCCCGATTGCCTCCAGGCCGGTTCGATGCCGCGGCCGATCAAAGCCAGGACGATGGCGGCCAGACTGCATGAGCGGTCGTCGGAAAGAGCTTCCTCGGCGAACCCGGATGCCCGGGATCCCCCACTCCACCAGTCGACGTAGGCCGCGACCGCCAGGGGCTGGGACCGAAACCCCGGCGGAACCTGATCAGCTATGGCTTCAAGCATGGCCAGCCCGGCCCGGCAACGCGGATGGTCCGGCCGCGTGGCAGGGTCCTTGAAGACCGCATCCAGAATGTTGCAGAGCACCGTCACATTGGACGCATCGTTGGGACGCACACACAGGTCCAGCAGCCGGTCAGCGTGCAGACCAGGCTCAGGCGCCAGGATTGACAGAATCAGCCCGTCGCGTATGGCCAGGGTTTCCTTGATGGCCACAGCCAGACGGTCCGCCGAGTCGGAGTCCAGAGGCGGGTGAGCCTGCTGCCGACCCCTCAAGCCGACAGTCCAGTCTGTCAAGGGTTGCTGGAGCCATCGCCTGTCAGCATCTTCCACGCCCCATCGTCGTCGACCCTCTCGATAGTTCTCCACCAGTTTTGTCATGCCGTGTTCATATGAATCGTTCATGCCGTCATCGCCTCCCATCCGCTCCCGGTCTGTGGTCCGGGGAGCCTGGGCACCATCCTGAACCAGCTGGAACCGTTAGGAAGGCCACAGCCGATCATGTGGTCAAGTGGGGTCACCCATCCACCAGGGGCCTTGCAGCCTGCCTGCTGGGCAGATATGCGGATAGGCTCTAAGACATGAAGAGCGTGACTGCAGCACGGGTCGAACAACGCATGGAGGAACTGCTCCGGAGTCAATGCGACCACCTGACTGCTCCAGAGCCCGGACCTGACCATCCCCTGGATCAGAACCCCTCACAGGGGGCTTTGCAGGAGGTCATCCACCAGGCAATCGAGGCAGGCCGTGGCGGCAAACGACTGCGCGCCCTCCTGCTCTGCGATGTCTGGCGGGCTCTGGAATCCGAGCAGAATCCGGACCGTGAACAGGCGGCAGTGGACCTTGCCTGCGCCTTGGAGGTCTATCAGACCAGCGCCCTGGTCCACGACGACATCATCGACGGCTCCCCCCGTCGTCGGGGCCGTCCTGCCGCCCATCTGGCCCTGAGCCGGTCGGCCGCCGGAAACGATCCAAGCGACCGTCTCCCCGCAGGCCCCGATGCCCGTGGCACCGGCCTGGGCATCCTCCTTGGCGACCTGCTGGCATCACTGAGCACAACCATGGCCCTCCAGGCGGCTGCCGGCCTGCCTCAGGAATCGGCCATCGGCAGAGCCTTTCAAGCCATGCAGACGGCCGTGGTCACCGGCCAGATCCTGGACATGGGTATGGAAGAGGCTCCACTGGACGATCCGAAACGCCTGCGCAGTCAGGCCCTGCACACCATGGCCTGGAAGACCGCCTCCTACACCACCATGGCCCCCCTGGCCCTGGGCCTGCTGGCTGCCGGAACGGACCTGGAAGGGCACAAAGATTCGGTACGCACCCTGGGCCTGGATCTGGGTCTGGCCTTCCAGCTGGAGGACGATCTGCTGGATGTGACAGGCGACGACCGCCACACCGGCAAACCTGTGGGAGGCGACATCCGTGAGGGCAAGCGAACCGTCCTCCTGGCCGACACCCTGGCCATGGCCGATCCTGACCAGGCCAAGGAGGTCCGCCGACTCTACGGTTCCCCGACCGAACGCCGCAAGGACGCCCAGGTAAATATGGTCCGTGACCTGATGCGCTCCTGCGGGGCCGTGGAAGCCAGTCGTCGACGCATTGCCGGCCTGTCCTCCCGAGCCCAGGCACGAGCCCAGGCCCTGGCCGATGATCTGCAGCTGTCGACAGAGGGCCGAACCATCTTCCTGAATGCCTGCCGACGCTTCCTCCCGCTTGCCACCACCGCCGGGTATCATAAACGTGTATCTTCCATTGATGCCGAGGCCGGTCAGGCCTCCGAGGTGCAGAGGGCCGGACAAGACGAGCATGAGTGAAGCGGACGAGAGGACCAGCGACCGGATCATTGACGGGCGCTACCGCATTCTGCGCGAGATTGCGCAAGGTGGCATGGCCACGGTCTACGAGGCCCTGGATCTGCGGCTGTCCAGGCATGTGGCGGTCAAGATCATGCACACCATGCTGGCCCAGGGGCCGCACAGGGCCCAGTTCGAGGAGCGCTTCCGCCGGGAGGCCAGGTCGGCGGCCGCCATCGCCAACCCCCACATCGTCCAGGTCTACGACACCGGCATCGATCAGGGGCTGGACTACCTGGTCATGGAGTATGTCCACGGAATCAGCCTGCGGCGGGACATGGCCCGGCAGGGCGTCTATCCCCTGAAGGAGACCCTACGGATCGTGGGCGAAATACTGGACGGCCTGGCCTCCGCCCACCGAGCCGGCGTCATCCACCGCGACATCAAGCCGGAAAACATCCTCATCAACGACCGCGGCCACGTGGAGATCACCGACTTCGGCCTGGCCCGCGCCGCCGCCCAGGCCACCCTGTCCTCGACGGGCATGCTCATGGGCACGGCCGCCTACCTGGCCCCCGAAACCATCGAGAACAATGAGGCCTCCCCCCAGAGCGACCTCTACGCCGTGGGCATCATCGCCTACGAGATGCTGACCGGCACGGTCCCCTTCGCCAGCGACAATCCGGTGACCATCGTCTTCAAACACGTCCACGAGGATGTCCCCTCCCTGGCCAGCGTCTGCCCGGGAATCGACCCATCCGTGGCCGCACTGGTCTCCGGGCTGACCGACCGCTCCCCCGAAAACCGCCCGGACGACGCAGGCAAGGCCCTGGAGGGCCTGAGGAAGGTGGTCAGGGGGCTGGACCGGCAGGCCATGGACTACGTGCTGCCTGCGACAGGCACAGCGGCTGCAGCAGCCTCAGCCAGCGGACAGCCCGAGTCTGACATCGCCGGAACCTCTGGACACGACCCTGAGATGCCCGAACCGCCAAGGCAGGCAGCCACGGCACCCAGCGACGATGCCGAAGACGCAGCCACACAGACCATCGCTGCAGCACCCGAACCGGAGGATTCGGACACGGTCCTGAATGTGCCCGCCCCGCCCGAAACCGATGCGGACGCAGCGACCAGGCGCTATCGGCTCAACGACGTGGACACCCCCTCACGGGCAGAAACCACAACCGTCCTGCAACCTCAGGACCCGACAGCATCCCCCGCTGATGCAGGCCTCGTTCCGGCTTCCGCCCAGACCATGCAGCAAGGTGCCGAAACGGCCAAACCCAAGCACCGGCATCGGGGCCTGATCATCGCGCTGGTGGTTCTGCTGGTGCTGGCCCTGGCCGGAGGCGGCGGTGGTGCCTGGTGGTACTACCTGGGTCCGGGCAGCTATATCGCCCTGCCCAAGCCGGATGACATCTCCTGCCCCGAGAATCAGGAGTGCAGGGTCATCGGCGCCGATTACTCCAAGTACACCAGCACGCTCAAGGTCGCAGGCATCGATGTCCACACCGGCTACGACTTCAGCGACCAGGTACCCAAGGGGGCCATCATGGCCGCGGATCCCGACACCGTCGGAGCCCATATCAGCAAGCGGGGCGGCAGCCTCAGCCTGACGGTCTCCAAGGGGATTCGCCAGGCCACAGTGCCCAAGGACATCCTCACGCCGGACACCTCCAACGGCAAGGACCCCGTGCAAGCCCTGAAGGCGGCTGGGTTCGACAAGATCGACCATGACTCCTCCAAGGACCAGTACTCCATGGACATACCCGAGGGAGCGGCGATTTCGGTGGAGCCGGCCCCAGGGACCAGGACCCGGCACGACACCAAGGTCAGCCTGGTCCTTTCCAAGGGTCGGATGCCGGTGGCCATGCCCGACATCATCGGCAAGGCCAGGGACGATGCCAAGGCGGCCCTGGAGGCGCTCCGGCTCAAGGTCAATTACAGCGAAGACTGGTCGGACACGGTGCCCCGCAACCAGGTGATCTCCGCCTCCCACCAGGCCCAGAAGCAGCTGCACTGGGGCGATGCGGTCAACGTGGTCATCTCCAAGGGGCCGCAATTCATCAGCATGCCCGACGTGAAGGGCAAGAGCCAGGACGAGGCCACCCAGATCCTGCAGGGATACGGACTCAAGGTCAACATCTCCGCGCCGCTGGGCAACCTGACCCACACGGTGCGAATCCAGGACCCCAACCCCGGTACCCAGGTCAAGGTGGTCAATGATGACGGTTCACCGGCCGTCGTGACCCTGACTGTGGTCTGAAGTCGTCAGCCCAGTTCTTCCTTGTTCTCGTGCGCCTTGATGACCTGGGCATACACGTCCACGTAGCGTTGCCCGCTCATCTCCTGGATCTCCTGCATGATCCTGTCGGTCAGGTTGCGGATCTCCTCATGGGTGAGGCTGTTGACCGGCACGTAGGGCACGGTAATGGGCTTGCCGAAGATGACCTTGGTCCTGCCCTTATGCGGAAGCACATGCCCGGGCTCCTGAAGCTGCCGGGTGCCGATGATGGCGGTGGGCACCACTGTCGTTCCGGTCTCGAAGGCCAGCCGCGCCGCCCCGGTGTGCCCCCGGTAGAGCCTGCCGTCAGGGCTGCGCGTGCCCTCCGGATGGATGCCGAAGATGTGACCGTGCTCAAGGATGGAGCGCGCCGTTTCCATGGCCCCCAGCGACTTGGAGCCACCCGACCTGTCCACGGGGAAGACTCCGACCGAGCTGAACCACCATTTCTTGAACTTGCCCTTTATCCCCTTGCCGTTGAAGTACTCGGCCTTGCCCATGAAGTGGATCATCCTGGGGCAGGTGATGGGCAGGAGGGCGTCGTCGATGACGGCCAGATGGTTGGAGGCGATGATGGCAGCCCCCTGCTTGGGAATGTTCTCCGTGCCTTCAACGGTCGGTTTGAACCAGGTACGCGCCAACGGACCGAGCAGTTTGACGAAGAACCAGTACAGCACAGAGACTCCTTGGTAGCGAATGCGTGCGGCCGAGGTTACGATGGTTCTATGACCGAGCACAAGCATAACGACGCCGGGAATCAGTATAACAGCGAGGCGGGAACCGGGCCCTCACAGGGGGACGAGGAGTGGGCGGACTTCCTGAATTCGCACGCTGACGAGCTGGGTTCCCTGGAATCGTCCAGGACGGCCAAGGAATTCGAAAAGAAGGCTCGAAAGTCCGAGAAGAAGGCGGCGCTGAGGGCCGAGGACTTGAAGCGGGACTCCTTCGTCGGCGGCTCCGGACCTCGCGACTTCCAAGGCAGCAGCTGGCTGGACACCGACCAGGTCATGGACCAGTCGTCGAACTTTGTGCCGCCCAACCCTGACCTGAGCGACCTGGGCGGAAGGCGGGTGGCCTTCATGATCATGACGGTGCTGGGCCTGGTCTGCTTCTTCCTGACCATCTTCATTCCCCGCTGGTCCGGCTTGACCGGCCTGCTGGCGGGACTGCTCCTGCTGATAGGCATCGCGGGACTGATCATCGATCGGAAGAATTTCCACGACGATTCAAGTGGACTCTTCGATGACGACGAACGGCACTACCGGCGATGATGTCGTGTGCCGCCATATATAAGCCGAGGATACGTTCGGGCCCCACTGGCAGGAAACATCAGCCAGTGGGGCCCGAACAGGTTTGGCAGCCGCGAATCTAGACCAGGACCGGACGGCGTGTCCGTTCCTCCTGCTGACAGCGGGACTGCGCTTCCTGGGCTCCGTGAATCCAGGCTGCCAGCAGGTCGGCGGCCCTGCCCTGGTCCACAACCTCGGTAGCCAGTTGGTAGGCCTGGGCAAACCGGACGCTCAGATCGGCCTCGGGACCGGCGTCAATCCGTGTGCCGTCGGCCACGATGGCCGAGGCGGCATTGAGCAGGGCCGTGGAACGGGAGGGAACCGACTTTCCAGCCAGGAAATCCCTGACGACGCTGGCATTGAAGGCGGGATCGCCACCGCGCAGGTCATCCAAATCAACCGGGTCGAGACCCAGTTCACGAGTCGGATCGAAGGACCGCTCCTCCACTTTGCCCTGGTGGATCTCCCAGATGGAGACCGGGCCGGTCGGAGCCATCTCGTCAAGGCCCTCGACCGAGGTGTAGACCATGCCCTCCTGGCCGCGTGAGGCGTAGACCTGGGCCATCATGGGACTCAGCTGGCGCTGGGCGCATCCGATGGCCACATATCGCGGGTTGACCGGGTTGGTCAGGGGTCCCAGCAGGTTGAAGACGGTCGGGATGCCCAGCGACGAGCGGACAGGGCCTGCAAATCGCATGGCAGGGTGGAAGGTCTTGGCGAAGACGAAGGTGATGCCGTAGCGGTCAGCCATGGCAGCCACCTCCTGCGGCGGCAGATCCAGAGGCAGGCCCAGCTGCTCCAGACAGTCGGCGGTGCCGCTCTTGCTGGATGCGGCTCGGTTGCCGTGCTTGACGATCCTGACACCTGCTGCGGCAGCCACGATGGCACCCATGGTCGACAGGTTGACTGTCGCTGCCCCGTCGCCGCCGGTGCCGACGATGTCGGTCACGTCACCCCTGACCTTCAGCGGCACCGCATGACCCACCATGGCCTTGGCAGCCCCTTCGACCTCTGGGCTGGTCAGCCCCAGGGTGGACTGCATGGACAGGACGGCGCCCACCTGCACCGGGTCGGCATTTCCGTCCATCAGGTCGTTCATGCACCACTCGGCCTCATCCGCGCTCAGGTGCCGACCGGACACCAAGGAGTTCAGGACGGATTTCCAGCTAAGTGGCCGCATGATGACTCTTTTCCTTTGAAGAAGCGGGGCTGGATGCCCCGCTGTTTGCTCTAGGTTTACTGCCCTGCCCCTCCCCTGCACAAGGCAATCCCATATTCTGGTCACTTTGCTACCAATATATGAAAGTAAGCAATCCAATATATGGAAACGGCCACCGCCCTTATGAGCGATGGCCGTCAGTCAGATCGGCAACCCTAAATGTATCGGCAACCTTATCTGCAGAAGCCGCTAGTGATTATGCGAACCTGTCATTTCTTCTCGTTCTGGCCGTGGCACATCTTGTACTTGCGTCCGGAACCACAGGGGCAGGGGGCGTTGCGGGGCGTGCCCGGGAAGGTGCGGCCATCAGACCAAGGCGAGTGATCCTCTACAGCCTTGGGCCTCTTGTTGGCAGGGACCTTGCCCTCGGCATGGCTGATAGGGGCAGGCCCGACCGGGGCCGGAGCACCCTCGTCAGCGGCATCCTCAGAGGCATCCTCCTCTGAATCCTCCTGGATGCTGCCAGCCGGAGCACCCTCGTCATGCTCCTCGGCAGTCTCGTCGATGTCGGTGGTCTCGTCCTCGGCATCAGGCTCTTCAGGTGCCTGGTAGTTGACCGGCTCGGACTGGCTCTCCTCGTTCTCCTTACGCTCCTCGCGGGCCCGCCGCTCGTTCTCCTGGCTGGCCGCGATCTGCTTGAGGTCCACGTTGAAGAGCAGCTGCACGGTCTGCTCCTTGATGGCGTCGATCATGGAGTTGTACATCTGGTAGCCCTCGCGCTGGTACTCGACCAGGGGGTCACGCTGACCCATGCCGCGCAGGCCGATGCCGTCCTTCAGGTAGTCCATCTCGTAGAGGTGCTCACGCCACTTGCTGTCCAGGACGGAGAGGACCACCTGGCGCTCCAGCTGCCTGGAGCCCTTCTCGCCCAGCTCGTCCTCACGCTGCTGGTAGATGGAATCGGCATCCTCCACCAACTTGTCCGCCAGAGCCTTGACGGCCTTGTCACCCTTCAGACCCTCCAGGGAGTCCATGGTCTCATCCTGGTCAAGACTGACCGGGTAGACGGAGGCCAGCGCCTTCCAAAGCCCGTCGGCATCCCAGTCCTCGGGCTTGTCCGAGCCCTTCTGTGCACCCCGGATGTATGAGGTGATGGTCTCGCTGATGAAGCGGAGAATGTCCTCGTGGATGTCCTCGCCCTTGAGCACCGCCTGACGCTCGCCATAGATGACCTGACGCTGCTTGTTCATCACATCGTCGTACTTCAACACGTTCTTGCGGATCTCGTAGTTGCGGGATTCCACGGACTTCTGTGCGTTGCGCACACCCTTGGAGACGCTCTTTTTGTCGATGGGCTGACCCTCGGGCAGGCTCTTGGACATGAGCTGAGCCACCATCCCGGTATTGAACAGGCGCATCAGATCGTCTTCCAGGCTCAGGTAGAATCTGGACTCGCCAGGATCGCCCTGACGGCCTGAGCGGCCGCGCAGCTGGTTGTCGATACGGCGGGACTCGTGCCGCTCGGTGCCCAGTACGTACAGGCCACCCAGCTTGACGACCTCCTCATGCTCGTCCTTGACCTGCTCCTTGACGGAGTCCAGCATCTTGGGCCAGCGCTTCTCATACTCCTCAGGAGTGTCGTCGGAGGAGTAACCCTGCTCCTTGAGCTTCTGATCGGCAAGGAACTCCACGTTTCCGCCCAGCATTATGTCGGTGCCACGCCCTGCCATGTTGGTGGCCACGGTCACAGCCCCCTTGCGCCCTGCCACGGCCACGACCGCAGCCTCGCGCGCATGCTGCTTGGCGTTGAGGACCTGATGGTCGATGCCGGCCACGTCCAGCAGGGAGGAGACCACCTCGGAGGACTCCACCGAGGCGGTGCCCAGCAGGATGGGCTGGCCCTTGGCATGCCGCTTGGCCACATCGCGGACGATGGCGGTCAGCTTCTCCTTCTTGGTGCGGTAGATCAGATCCGGCTGATCCTTGCGGATCATGGGCTTGTTGGTGGGAATGGGCAGCACGCCCAGCTTGTAGGTGTTCATGAACTCGGCGGCCTCGGTCTCGGCCGTTCCGGTCATTCCCGCCAGCTTGTCGTACATGCGGAAGTAATTCTGCAGGGTGATGGTGGCGAAGGTCTGGTTCTCGGCCTTGACCTCCACGCCCTCCTTGGCCTCGATGGCCTGGTGGAGGCCCTCGTTGTAGCGGCGGCCCTTGAGCAGACGGCCGGTATGTTCGTCCACGATCAGGACCTCACCGTTCTGGACCACATAGTCGCGGTCGCGCAGGAAGAGCTCCTTGGCCTTGATGGCGTTGTTCAGATATCCGATCAGGGCGGTGTTGGCGGGCTCGTAGAGGTTGTCGATGCCCAGGTAGTCCTCCACCTTGGTGATGCCGGGGTCCAGGATGCCAACGACCTTCTTCTTCTCGTCGACCTCATAGTCCTCATCCCTGGTGAGCCTGGGGACCAGCTTGGCGAACTGCCGGTACCATCGGGTCACGTCGCCCTCGGCGGGTCCGGAGATGATCAGAGGAGTTCGTGCCTCGTCGATCAGGATGGAGTCCACCTCGTCCACGATGGCGAAGTGGTGGCCACGCTGGACCAGCTCGTCCTTGTCCCAGGCCATGTTGTCGCGCAGGTAGTCGAAGCCGAATTCGTTGTTGGTGCCGTAGGTGATGTCCGCCTGGTACTGCTTGCGGCGCTCGGCTGGGCGCTGGTCGGTGATGATGCAGCCCACGCTCATGCCCAGGAAGCGGAAGATGCGCCCCATGAGCTCGCTCTGGTAGGAGGCCAGGTAGTCGTTGACCGTGACCACATGCACGCCCTTGCCCTCCAGGGCATTCAGATAGCTGGGCAGGGTGGCCACCAGGGTCTTGCCCTCGCCGGTCTTCATCTCGGCGATGTTGCCCCAGTGCAGGGCCGCGCCGCCCATCAGCTGGACGTCAAAGTGCCGCTGGCCCAGGGTGCGCTTGGAAACCTCGCGAACCGTGGCAAAGGCCTCTGGCATCAGGGAATCGAGGGATTCGCCGTTCTCAAGTCGCTGCTTGAACTTAGGCGTCTGACCCTTGAGTTCCTCGTCGCTCATGGCCGAGATCTGATCCTCGAAGGCGTTGGTCGCCTTGGCCACCCCCTGAAGCTTGCGAATCTGACGACCCTCGCCCATACGGAGGACCTTGTCCAAGACTGCTACCACGTTGCGCTCCCTACCGTTCTTTTATGGCCCTAGCACGCCCTCAGCTGACGTAGGCCCAGACCTTGATTATCTTACGCGAATGCACCGATTTTCTCGAAACCGATGGTTCCGCAAACCCGGCTGCGGCCTTGGCAGCCGGACCGGGCATTGAAGAGGGCAATCCTCCGGAGGCCAGGCCAACCTGCCGCCGGGGAATCGCCCCGCAGTTCAATATCCGTTTTACTGTTACTTCTTCTGGCCCACATGCTCAGGCGTATCAATCTCGAAGACGCCATAGCTCCAACCGTGCCGACGGTAGACCACCGACGGCCGCTGGGTCTCCTTGTTGACGAAGAGGAAGAAGTCGTGGCCGATCAGCTCCATCTCGTAGAGGGCCTCGTCGATGCTCATGGGCTCTGCGATGTGCAGCTTGCGGCGGATGACGATGGGGGTGTCTCCCACCTGCACTTCGACCGACTGACCCGGTGCCAGGTCCGAAGCCACGGCGCTCTGGGCGCTGTTGTCCGGGTTGGACTCCTGGCCCTGATCGCCCTCATCGCCTGCCTGCTCATCCACGGGCAAATCGGCGGGCAGGGGCGGATGCTCCAGTCCACGGCGGTGGTCCTTGCGGCGGTCGCGGACCCGGCGCAGACGCTGGGTCAACTTGTCCAAGGCCATATCCAGTGCACTGAACTCGTCGGCGCTGGAAGCCTCGGCGCGGATTACGGTTTTGCCGGCCTGGACCGTGAGCTCCACCCTCTTGGCGCTGTCAGCCTGGCGGGGATTGCCTTCATGTGTCAGAACGACCTGGATGCGCTGGGCATCGGGGGCGATGGCCGTCACCCTGTTCATCTTGCTGTCCACAACATCGCGGAACCGCTGCTTGATTTGGGTATGTCGACCGGTAATGACGATCTCCATGGGAATCTCCTTGCACTCGTGAGCGGATGAACCGCTTGTGCGATGGCGGACTTGGTCACCATCGACTGTGCTTCCGATTGTATCCGAAGAGCAGGGCTGACTCACTGATTGAGCTTGAGGCCAGAGCGGGTTCCTATCCGCTGGTCAGGTCGTTCAGTTCCGCTATGCTGTATCCCCGAGACCTCTCGGATGGCCGCGGCCCCTCCTCCTGGGAAGGGCTGAGGAACTTCCGGGCTCCACAGAGCACGATGGCGGATAACGTCCGCCCAGGGCGACCTGAGAGATAGCGCAACAGAGAACAGACCGCTCGCCTGGTAAAGGTGGGCAAGGGTGAAACGGCGGTGTAAGAGACCACCGGGTCGACGGTAACGCCGACCGCATGGCAAGCCTCATCGGGAGCAAGGCCAAGCAGAAGGCATTCAGGGGCTGCTCGTCCCGCCTTCGGGTAGGCCGCTAGAGCCTGGCGGCAACGTCAGGTCGAGATGGATGGCCATCCGTCGTCCGGATTTTCATCCGGTCGATGACAGAACCCGGGGTATATGAGAGGTCTCATTTTCTTCCCCTTTATCACGTGGTTCCTTGACAGCGATCGGCTCAATCGAGAGGGTCGTCAGAGACGAAAAGGTCTGCTGCCACCTGGTTGAGGAGGCCGGGAGAGTGGCCCTTGCGGGATCCAGCACTCCAGAATCGCCGTTTGCGCACCTTGAGATCAAGTCCGGCTGTCTTCCGGGCCACCTTGCGACCGAGCTCGTAGGCGGAGTCTACGAAGAGTCCCTCACGAGAGGCTTGGGCCACTACCTGTGCAGCCAGTCCCGGATCCAGTCCCTTACGGGTCATCTCCGAGAGCACGCCGCGCTCCCCCATGGTGCGATGCAGGCAGGAACGCAGCAGATCCTGGGCATAGGCCTGGTCATCTACCAGGCCCAGCTTGGTCAACCGATCGATCACCTGATCGACCACGTTCGTGTCAAACCCCTTGTCGACCAGACGACGGGCCAGGGCTCCGCTGGAACGGGCCGCTGCATCCAGCAGGGTCAGGGCAGCCTCCCGGCAAGCATCCGCATCATCCGCATCCGCTCGAGGGGCTGCAGGCGCGGAACCTCCGCCAAAGCCGCCAGCACGTGGACGACGGCCACGGCGGCGGGTCCTTCTGTCGGAACCCCGGGCAGAACGGCGACCATGGGAATGGCAACCTGCCAGGGAATCCTCACCCATATCAGCATTGGCATGACTGTCAATATCCTCCAGACTGCCTCCGAACTGGGCGCCATGTCCCAGACCCAGGGCAGCGGCCTGCACCGGGCGGCTGTCTTCCTTGTAGCTGCCATCCTTCTGGATAGCAGCTGGGCGAACATCCGTAGTTGGCAGAGAGGTTAAGGTATGCGGAGAGCCTGAGGCAGACCGCGAATCAGTAGCGGAATCAAAAGCCGTTCCAATACTCACTGACCCTCTCGAGTTGGCTGGAGCAGACGCACCAGCAGGTTCTGCCTGGAACCGGTCCGACCGGGAATCGACCGATTCTGTGATGGAGTCGGCAGGATCCTCGGTCTGCGCCAGTCGGACCGGATTTTCCTTGAGGAAGTCCTCGGCCGAGATCATCGGGTCATGCAGCCTGGGCCGTGGGCACAGTGCTGTCGATATCTACAGGAGCCGAGTCGTCTTCCTTGCTGTCTTGGCCAGCTTCAGCCTGATCGGCCTTGTCGTCCTCGGAGGGAGCAGGAATAAGGCCGAAGGCAACCTTGACCTTGTCCTCGATCTCCTTGGTCAGGCCGGGGTTGTCCTTGAGGAACTGACGGACGTTCTCCCTGCCCTGACCCAGCTGATCGCCCTCGTAGGTGAACCAGGAGCCCGACTTCTTGACGATGTTGGTCTGCAGAGCCATGTCCAGAACCGAACCCTCCTTGGAGATGCCCTCCCCGTAGAGAATGTCGAATTCGGCCACCTTAAAGGGCGGAGCCATCTTGTTCTTGACCACCTTGACCTTGGTGCGATTGCCCACCGCCTCGTCGCCGTTCTTCAGGGTCTGGATACGGCGGATGTCCAAGCGGACCGAGGCGTAGAATTTCAGGGCCTTGCCGCCGGTGGTGGTCTCCGGGCTGCCGAAGAAGACGCCGATCTTCTCCCTGAGCTGGTTGATGAAGATGGCCGTAGTGTTGGCCTGGGACAGGGCACCGGTCATCTTGCGCAGGGCCTGGCTCATCAGACGGGCCTGCAGACCCACGTGGCTGTCGCCCATGTCACCCTCGATCTCGGCCTTGGGCACCAGGGCGGCCACCGAGTCGATGACGATGACATCCAGGGCACCCGACCTGATCAGCATATCGGCGATCTCCAGCGCCTGCTCGCCGTTGTCCGGCTGGGAGACGATCAGGGAGTCCGTGTCCACGCCCAGTTTCTTGGCGTACTCGGGATCCAGAGCGTGCTCAGCATCGATGAAGGCAGCCACTCCACCACCGGCCTGTGCATTGGCCACCGCATGCAGGGCCAGGGTGGTCTTGCCCGAGGATTCGGGACCGTAGATCTCGACGATGCGGCCGCGGGGCAGTCCGCCGATGCCCAGGGCCATGTCCAAGGCCAGGGACCCGGTGGGAATGACCTCCACGTCCTGGGCGGGCTTGTCACCCAGACGCATGGCCGAACCCTTGCCAAAGCTCTTCTCCACCTGCGCGAGGGCCGTGTTCAAGGCTGCCTGGCGACGGGGATCAATCCCGCCCTCCTCTTCCTTCTTCGCCTTGCCACTGTTGCTCTGACGTGCCATATGGCTCTCCTTCTTCGTAACCGACCTCACGATGACGACATCCTGATTGATGACCTCACGATTGACAGCCTATCCGCCGTCGGAACCCGTCTGCGGTCCCGGCGCCCGATGTGGTCGAACGTGCCGATGGTCACCGGACCATGGGTATCAGTATACCCGACTATGCGAACAAATGTTCGAAAATCACCTGGAATGGGCAATAAATTCGCGGAGGATAAAACCCGCCGATCAGGCTGCCGGCAGGGGCGGCGCATTGTGGTCCTTCCCCCAGCGCCGGGAGTCGGGAATCTCCATCTGATCGCAGAGCACATTCCAGACCACGCGCGGCTCCACACCCGCATCCAGGGCCTCTATTACGGTCATGGCATCCAGGGCGGTCAGCCTCTGGTCACGGGCCAGACTGCGTCCGTAGACCCGGCCGAAGACCTCCTCCAGCAGCTGCCAGAATTCCCGTTCACGCACCCGACATCACCTTTCGTCCAAGACCCACCCTGTCACACCCCTTCTACGGTAGCAACCGACAGTCAGCAGAAGAGGGCGCCTGGTTCCTCAGAACCGGACGCCCTCAAGAACGGTCCGCCGATTCAACCGGCGGAACCTGACATGCTTACTCCTGAGTGGACTCCAGGTAGTCCGCCACCATCCGCAGGGTCTGCGGCACACCCAGGCCCAGCGCGTCGGCGATGGAGCTCAGCAGTTCGGAGCTGGCCTCCTTCTGGCCGCGTTCCACCTCGGACAGGTAGCCCAGGGACACACCGGCCTTCTCGCTGACCTCACGCAGGGTCTTGTGATCGTTGGTCCTCAGCTCGCGCAGCACGTGGCCCAGGGCCTCGCGCAGGGAGACGGTATGGGTGACGGCCCGGCCGTCGTTGTTGGAGGCTGCCCGCTGACGGCTGGCTTCCATGCCGTCCTCCTCCATCCACATCTTGTTCAGGTTGGCCTGGCGCTCCTCCTTGGCCTTCTTGGCGGCCTTGGCACGGATCACCTGCTGCTGGGCGAAGACGACGGCACGACGCTGGGCGGGAGTCAGATCACGAACCCGCGCGTTGCGCTCCACTCCGGGTGCGGCCGGCTTGACATCATAGGTATCGTTGGTTCGAGTCATCACGGTCTCGGTGCTGGCCATAGCAGCCCCTTTCGCCATTATCGTGTTCAACTTCTTACACAGTGACCAACAGACAGGCCGCTGGATTATTCCAGGGGAGGAACCCGAAAGGCCTGCTTTGTGACCAAGGTCACGTATGCGCAAGGCCGACAGCGGTTAGTAGAAGCGACTCACCGCATCAGGCCGTCAGCCGAGCGAGTGCAGGGCCCGATCCAGCTGGTCCAGAATCCGCATGACCGTACCCCGGCGCACCTGTTCGCGATCGCCGTCCAGATGCAGCTCATAGGCATAGGTGCGGTAGGCATGGGACTGAAGGCCGGTCTCTATACGTCGACCCAGCACACGAACAGGCAGGGCCAGACCGATGTAGACCAGCCCGGCAGGATCGTCCCCGTCAGGGCCCGGACCGGCCACACCGGTAGTGGCCATGCCGATGACCGTGTCCTCGTGCCCCGGCCTGGTGTAGAGCCTGGCCGTGCCCTCGGCCATCTCCTGGGCGACCCGTGGATGGACCGCGCCCTGGGTGGCCAGCAGGTCCTGGTCCACCTTGAGGATGGCGGCCTTGGCAGCGATGTCGTAGGTGACGGCCGATCCAAGAAAGACGTCTGAGGCCCCGGGGATCCTGACGAAGGCATCGGCCAACAGCCCCCCGGTCAGCGATTCGGCGGCGGCCAGGAACAGGCCCGAATCACGGCAGGTGTCGATGATCCGTCCAGCCAGGTCGTCGCAACGGCCCTGCACGCTCTTGCCGATCATCGCCGCATCCCCATCACGTATTCCGCTCCCGAGTAGAGGCAGAGGGCCAGGGCCACCAGGATGACCACGCGGGTGGCCACCAGGTACCAGGGCCAGACCGTCGACAAAGGCACCATGAGCATGCCCAGGCCGATGCACTCAAACAAGGTCTTGTACTTGCCAGCCTGGGAGGCGGCGATGACCCGGCCCTGCTTGTTGATGACCAGGACCCGCAGCAGGGTGATGCCAAGTTCCCGCACCAGGAAGAGCACAGTGACCCACCACCAGAGCTCGCCGAAGACGGAGGCCACAATCAGCGCCGAACAGATCAACAGCTTGTCGGCGATGGGGTCCATGAGTTTGCCCAGCTCGGTCACCTGGTTGTACCGGCGGGCCAGCCACCCGTCCAGCTTATCGGTCGAGGCGGCGAGGACGAAGAGCACGGCGGCGGTCCAACGCATGCCAGGCCTGCGTTCGCCCCAGGGACCGGCCATCAGATCCAGGGCGATGAAGACCAGGACCAGGAGGATACGGGTGTAGGTGACCAGGTTTGGGGGTGAATTCCATCCTTCGAGAAGTCTGCGCCTCTCACGACCGGTCTCTGACTCGGCATGCTCCTGCATTGCCACTCCTTATACGCGATACTCGTGCGCTCGGGCCGTCCAACAAGAGATGCCGGGCGGCAGTTTCATCATAACGGTAGACCAGGCCCAGCTTTTTGGGCCGATGTTCAGCCCTGCGCTTGCTCATCCGGGGCGGGATCCATGGAGGTGGCGTCGCCTCGGATGAAGGCCAGGGCCTGCTGCAGCTGCGGCGGCTGGATGAGCACCTCGCGGGCCTTGGAACCCTCCGACGGCCCCACAATTCCCCTCGACTCCAGCAGGTCCATCAGCCTCCCTGCCCTGGCGAAGCCCACACGCAGCTTGCGCTGGAGCATGGAGGTGGATCCGAACTGGGTGGTCACCACCAGCTCGGCCGCCTGGAGCAGCTCGTCCATGTCGTCGCCGATCTCCTCCTGGATCTCGTTCTTGTGGTCGGCCTTGTCGGCCATCTGCTCGATGTCCTCACGGTAGTGGGGCTTGCGCTGGGTGCGCACATAATCCACGGCCTTGCGGATCTCGGACTCGGAGACCCAGGCGCCCTGGACGCGGGTGGGTTTGGCCTGGCCCATGGGCAGGAAGAGGGCGTCGCCCTGGCCGATCAGGGTCTCGGCTCCGGTGGCATCCAGAATGACCCGGGAATCCGTCGAGGAGGATGTGGCGAAGGCCAGCCTGGAGGGAATATTGGCCTTGATCAGGCCGGTGACCACATCCACCGAGGGTCGCTGGGTGGCCAGGACCAGGTGGACGCCGGCGGCACGCGCCAGCTGGGTGATCCGCTGAATGGAGCTCTCCACGTCGTTCTTGGCCACCATCATCAGGTCGGCCATCTCGTCGACCACCACGACCAGGTAGGGGTACGGGGCCACCTTGCGGTTGGAGCCGGCGGGGGCGTGGACCTTGCCCTCGCGGACAGCCTTGTTGAAGTCTTTGATGTGCCGGAATCCGAAGAACTGCAGGTCGTCGTAGCGGGAGTCCATCTCCTTGACCACCCATTCCAGGGCCTGGGCGGCCTTCTTGGGTTCGGTGATGATGGGCGTGAGCAGGTGGGGAATGCCGGCGTAGGCGCTCAGCTCCACACGCTTGGGGTCCACCATGATCAGGCGGACCTGTTCCGGCGTGGCCCGCATGATCAGCGAAACCAGCATGGAGTTGATGAAGCTGGACTTGCCCGAACCTGTGGCGCCGGCCACCAGCAGGTGGGGCATCTTGGTCAGGTCGGCGGTCACATAGTGGCCTTCCACGTCCTTGCCCACGGCGGTCATCATGGGGTTGTCGTCCTGCTGGGCCTTGTCGGAGCGCAGCACGTCGCCCAGGTGGACGATCTCGCGGTCCACATTGGGAATTTCGATGCCGATGGCCGACTTGCCGGGGATGGGAGACAGGATGCGCACATCCGAGCTGGCCACCGCGTAGGCGATGTTGCGCTGAAGGTTGGTTACCTTCTCCACCTTGACACCCGGGCCCAGCTCCACCTCGTACTGGGTGACCGAAGGGCCGCGCAGGAAGCCCACCACCTTGGCGTCCACGTCAAACTGCTGAAAGGTCGATTGCAGGGCCTTGATGACCGCGTCGTTGGCCGAGGTCCTGACCGCGTGGGGCTTGCCCTTGACCAGCAGATCCGTGCTGGGCAGCACATAGGGTCGGCTCTCGTCCACCTCGCGATCATCTGAGGAGCTTGAGGCGTCGGTACCCTGGGCTCCGGCCGTGTGATTACCTGCTCCCGGAGCGGGTTGGGCATCCATCTGCACAGTGTCCGCCGCAGCTGCGGCAGCGGCCCAGGGGTCCGAAGCCCCCACGCCGGACAGGGCAGCTGGATCCACCTTGGGGTGTCCTTGCTCCCTGGCATCCAGGAGAGCGGCCGTGGCCGGGGCCTCCACCGCAGGCATGTTCTGCGTGGACACCTGGTCAGATTCGGCATCCTGCGCCGACCGATCACCCTGGTCAGCCCCTTCAAGAGAAGCCGCCTGGGAGAATGGCTCGTCAGCCTCGTAACGTTCCAGATGGGTGTCCGTATCCTTGCCGATGCGGCCATGCAGCAGCCGACTGAACCAGCCGGCCACCCCGCCCTTGCCGGGGTTCTGGGCATCCTCCTGGTCCTGCTCCTCGTGTGTTGGCACGCCGGGCGCCAAGGGCAGGGTGTCGTCCCCCAGCCGGACCTCGTTGGGGGCGGTCTGCGCCGAAGCCGAGCTGGCGGCATGGGTCCTCTTCCCGCGCAACCAGGCCATGAGGTCGCTCATATGGAATCTGAAGGTTATGAAGAGGCCGAAAATGGCCACGAGGACGAAGATGATGACGGCGAAGACCTTGGACAGCCCCCAGGCCAGGGGCGAACCCAGAAAGAACCCCAAAAGGCCACCTGAGTCGCTGATGGCCTTCATGTCGAAGCCGCGATAATCCGAGGCCATGAGCACATCCAGAATGGAGCAGACCGACCAGAGCACCACCATGAGGCCGCCCACCACAGGCAGGTTGCCCGCCTCGCGCCCTGTGTAGCAGACCAGCCGAAAGGCCGCAAAGAGCAGAACCACCGGCAGGATGATGCTGCAGAGCCCCAGAACGCCCGCAGCCATGGCGTGCAGTCCCCGCCCCAGGAAGCCGTTCACACGGAACCATTCGCTGGCACAAAAGAGCACGGCCAGGATGACCAGCACGAAGCAGAGCCCGTCCTTACGGTAGGCGGAGTCGTCGCCGTTCTTGCCGGCCACGGCACGTACCAGGGATCCCAGGCCCCGGGGCAGGGCCAGCAGGGCCTTGTGCCAGAAGGGTTCCGGGTCTTGACTGTCCTTGGATGCGGTCCGGCCGCGACCGCGTGCGTCTGCTTGCTGCTTACGTGTCATAACCCTTTCAGCCTACCCAAAACCCCGGTCCGCATCGGGCCTGCCGGGTCAGTGTGCACAACTCTTTCAGACGGGGGCCGCCAGGGCTAGCATCGTTGGCATGACACCAGCCGAACGTCAGAGCGCCGTAGCCTTCGCCCTGCGCAACCTGCTTCTTGATGACCGTCAGCCCGGCCCTCCGGCCCTGCAGGCGGCAAGCGACTTTATGGCGGGCAGAAGGCAGGCCGAAGCACTGTCCGACCAGGCCCGGCATTTGGAAGCCCAGAGCAATAGTACGAACGCCAATGTGGATGCCCTCTTTCTGCGGACCATCCTGATCTGTCAGCGGCCTTGGGCGACCGAGGGCGATCTTGAAGAGCTGCAAGCCATCCACCGCCGGCTGCTGCCCAGCCTGCCGGAAGAGCGGGTGCTGCGGCGACCTCAACCGGGGGACGAGGCCAGCCTGTATCCGGCGGCCATGCTGGAGCAGGGAGCCGCGGCCATCGGCCAGGAGCTGGCTGCCGAACGCAACCTGGCCAGCCTGGACCGTCCGGTCTTCGTTGACCGTCTGGCCCACTACTACGACGAGCTCTCCTACCTGCATCCCTTTGCCGACTGCGACGGCATGACCCTGCGCATCTTCCTCTCACGCCTGTCCCACGATGCGGGCTGGGACCTGGACTGGGGACGCGCCGATCCGACCGCCCACCGCCGGGCCATTCAGCAAGCGCTCCGGGGCAAGACCGACGACCTGCAGGCCCTGATTGCAGGCATGGTCCGCCCGGTCAACCCAACCAGAATATTTCTGATAGCCGGATGGGACCAAGGTCCAGCCCACTGAGCCGACAGCCTCAGCCCGACAGTCTCAGCTGGCCAGCCGCTCGTTGCCGCTGCGCTTAGCATCCTGGATGATCTGGGCACTCTGACTGATCAGTTCTGTCGCCCCGGCCTGGTCGTGGTCGCGCACGTGCCCCCAGTATTGTATTTTGAGCTCCACATACCGCTTCCGCGCCCGCAGGTCGGCCATCCGCTGGTCCAGCCGTCGTCCCTGCTCGGCCAGGAGCTCGATCTGCCGTCCGGCGGCCTCGGCTCCCCCGGCACGGTTGCCCAGATACTCCCGCATGTGCTCCAGGGACATACCGGTGGCGCTCAGGCAGGAGATGGTCTCCAGCAGGTCCAGATCCTCCTGGCTGTAGCAACGGTGGCCGCTCGAGGGGTCCCTGGCGACGGGCGGAATGATGCCGATGGTCTCGTAGTAGCGCAGGGTGGTCTCCGGCATCCCCGACATGAGCGAGGCCTGGCGGATGGTGTACCAGGGCCCGGATTCCTGGTCGGCTTGGGTTTGGGCGGTCTGGGTTTCAGCCTGGGGCTGCATGATGGTGGTCATACCCGTCCAGCCTAGGAACTTCAAGTACTTGAAGTCAAAGCGCACCCAGATAGTGTCTGGTCACCCTCCCCTGGTCCGATTGGTCGGCCTGGGCATCCGCCTGGTCGAAGCGGCCTTGGTCGGCCTGGTCCACCAGATTCAGGGCCTGCTGTGCCAGGTCCGGGGCCAGGGCGTTCAACCAGTGGATGCGCGGATCCCGGCCGAACCAGCCCATCTGTTTGCGGGCCAGGCGCTTGGTCTTCTGCGCTATCAGCTCGAAGGCGTCATCCAGATCGGTGCGGCCGTCCAGATAGTCAAGAATCTGTTGATAGCCCAGGGCGCGTGAAGCCGTGGTCCCCAGGCGGTCTCGCAGCCTGCTCACTTCGCCGACCAGCCCCTGGTCGCGCATGGCCTGGGTGCGCTGGTCGATCCTACGGTCCAGCTCCTCCCGGGGCAGATCCAGCCCCAGCTGCAGGGCGGGCAAGAGGTAGCGGTATCGGGGCAGGCTGGCCGAATAGGGCCGTCCGGTGATCTCCATGACCTCCAGGGCCCGCACGGTCCGCCGCACATTCCGGGGATCCATCCGGGCCGCAGCCTCCGGGTCCCGCTCCTGCAGCTGGCGGAAAAGCAGCCCGGGGCCTTCCTCTTGGGCCCGCTCCTCCAGCCTGGCCCTGACCGCCGGGTCGGTGCCGGGGAAGGACAGATCGTCGATGACCGCCCGGGTATAGAGCCCGGAGCCGCCGACGAGAATGGGCCGGATTCCCTGCGCCCGCAGGTCGGCTATCAGGGACCGGGCCATGGCCTGGAAGCGGGCCACGCTCATGGCCTCCTCCGGCTCGATGATGTCGATCAGGTGGTGGACCACCGCCTGCCGCTCCCCTGCCGAAGGCTTGGCCGTGCCCACATCCATCCCCCGGTACATCTGGTAGGCATCGGCATTGACGATATGAGCCTCCTGCCCGCGCGCCTGGAGCGCCTGTGCCAGGGCCACGCCCAGGGCGGTCTTGCCCGAGGCTGTGGGACCCACGATGGAGACGATGCGGGGTTCAGCGGATGTCATAGACCTGCCCCGCCCGGGGATCCGGATCGGCAATCAAATAGTGGGGCCCGGCCTGGGTGACGGTGCAGGTGACCAGGTCCCCGGGCTTTGGCGCAGGCATTCCCTGGGGGACCCCGACGTGGACCAGTACACCGGTGCGCTCATGCCCGGTCACCCGGTGGGTGCTGCCGTCGTGCCGGCCGTGCCCGTCGCCGATCAGCACCTCCACCTCTTTGCCCAGGAAGTCCTGCATATGCTCCATGGTGATGGACTCCTGCAGGGCCTGCAGCCGCTCGAACCGGTCCTGGACCACGGCCTTGGGCAGCTGGGGCATGCGGGCGGCCGGCGTGCCGGGCCTGGGAGAATACTCAAAGATGAAGGCCGACGAGAAGCGCGCCCGACGCACCACATCCATGGTGGCCTGGAAGTCCTCCTCGGTCTCCCCGGGGAATCCCACGATGATGTCGGTGGTGATCAGGGCATCGGGCATGGCAACCCGCACCTTGTCCAGGATCTGCAGAAAGCGCTGGGACCGGTAGGAGCGCCGCATGGCCCGCAGAATCCGGTCGGAGCCCGACTGCAGGGGCATGTGCAGCTGGTGCATGACCGTGGGCGTCTCGGCCATGGCGGCGATCACATCGTCGGTGAAGGCCGCCGGATGGGGCGAGGTGAAGCGGATCCGCTCCAGCCCAGGCACCCGTCCGCAGGCGCGCAGGAGCCGGGCGAAGGCGTAGCGGTCACCCGTGGACCAGCCGTAGGAGTTGACGTTCTGCCCCAGCAGGGTCACCTGGCGGGCCCCGGATCGCACGCAGTCCTCAACCTCCTGCAGGATGTCGTCCATGGACCGGTCCCGCTCCCGCCCGCGCACCGAGGGCACGATGCAGAAGGTGCAGGTGTTGTTGCAGCCGACCGATATGGATACCCAGGCCTGCGAGCGCGAGGCCCTGACCGCCGGCAGCCGCCCGGGCAGATCCCGAAGCTCCTGCGTAACCCCCACCTGGGGCCGCCCGTCCTTGCGGGCCTTGTCCAAAAGCCCGGGCAGCGAGCCGATGTCCCTGGTGCCGAAGACCGCATCCACCCAGGGTGCCGCCTTCACGATCCACTCCCGGTCCTTCTGGGCCATGCAGCCGCCCACGGCGATGCGCGTGTCGGGCTTGTGCTGCTTGAACCTGTGCCAGCGCCCGATGGTCCCGTACATGCGCTGGGTGGCGTTGTCGCGCACGGCGCAGGTGTTGAGCACCATCACGTCCACCTCGCGCGCGCGGACCTGCTCGGGCGTGGCCTGCTGGTAGCCCTGGGCCCGGAGCACCCCGGCGATCCGCTCGGAATCGTGCTCGTTCATCTGGCAGCCCAGGGTCCGCACATAGTAGACACCCCTGCTGTCCTTACGCTGAGCGGTCACGCTCATGCCCTCGCCTGCTTCCATAAACCCTGATTGTATGCGCAGGTCGGGTCCCGCGGCCATCGGGGCCTGTGCGTACCATAAGTCATGGTTACGAACGGCGGCATGGGAGGTTCATGTGATACTCGACCGTAACAGTGCCATGAGCGCATCCGAAATGAAGCAGCGACTGTCCGACCTGGACGAAAAGGACCGTCCCAAGCTGGACATCGACGAGATAACGGAATTCGTCAATCTCATGCAGACCTACGAGGGGGCCATGTACGAGATTTCGACCAAGCTGGACGTGCTGGACACGGAATTCCAGGTCCGGTTCAGCCACAACCCCATCCACCACATGGAGCGCCGGCTCAAGAGCGTGGACTCCCTGATCGGCAAGCTGCACCGCAAGAACCTGCCCGTCACCATTCCCTCGGTGCGCGATCACATCTTCGACGTGGCCGGCGTGCGCGTCATCTGCAACTACCGGGACGACGTCTATTCGGTCTCCCGCTACCTCTCCGACCAGTCGGACATCCAGGTGCTGAGGGTCAAGGACTACATCCGCAACCCCAAGATGAACGGCTACCGCAGCCTGCACGTCATCTACGCCGTGCCGGTCTTCCTGACCTCGGGCCCCCACTACACGCCGGTCGAGGTGCAGTTCCGCACCATCGCCATGGACTACTGGGCCTCCCTGGAGCACCAGCTGCGCTACAAGTCCGACCTGCCCGACGCCCGCCTGGCCGAGCATTCGCAGACCCTGCTGGACTGCGCCCGCTCCCTGCAGAACATCGAGGTGCAGATGCAGTCCATCCACCGCGACATCTCAGGTTCGCCCCAGGAGCAGGAGGCCGACGACGAAGCCATCAGCGGCAATGCCGATTAGCTGAATCATCACAAATCCTTTACCATAGAAGCCAGGCCAGGTGGAAGGGTTGGGGCTTCCGCCGGGTCCCAGGAGGAGGCTTCGCCTTCAAGGTCGGGTCTCCTCCTGTACCACCATCCCTTAGAAGTCGAAGTTGTCGGGATCCGCACCGGTGCGCTCGTCCCTGTTCATGGCGGTGATGGCCTTCATATCCTCATCGCTCAGCTCGAAGTCGAAGACCTGCGCGTTCTGCTCGATCCGCTCCTTGTGGGTGGACTTGGGGATGACGATGACCCCGCGCTGCAGGTGCCAGCGCAGCACGATCTGCGCCGGGGAGCGGTCATAATGCTCGGCCATGGCCTTGAGCCTGGGGTCGGCCAGCAGGTTGCCGCCGGTGCCGCCCAAGGGGCTGTAAGCCTCCACGTCCACACGCAGGGTGCCGTGGCAGTAGTCGATCAGGTCGTCGTTGACGAACTGGGGCGAGGACTCGATCTGGTCAACGGCCGGCTTGGTGCCGCTGATGGTGTGCAGCTCGTCCAGGTGGTGCTTCTGGAAGTTGCAGACCCCGATGGCCCGCACCCGTCGCTGGGTGTAGAGCTCCTCCATGTCCTCCCAGGCCTGCTGCCAGCCCTGGGCGGGCCAGTGGATCAGGTAGAGGTCCAGGTAGTCCACGCCCAGCCGGTCCAGGCTCTCCTTGAAGGCCTCCTTGGTCCGCCCCGCACGGATGTCGTCATTCCAGAGCTTGGTGGTCAGGAAAACATCCCGCCGGTCAACCCCGGAGCGGCGCAGACCCTCCCCCACGGACTGCTCGTTGCCGTAGATCATGGCGGTGTCGATATGGCGATAGCCCGCCTGCAGGGCCCAGGTGACGGCCTGGCTGGTGGCCTCGCCATCAGGTGTTTGGAAGACCCCGAGACCCAGCTGGGGAATGCTGACCCCATTGTTGAGGGTGATGACGGTGTCGGTGACGTTTCCTGTCATATAGTCATGCTCCTTATCGGCCAATCAACGGCCGTGACGTGTTGTGTGTTCATTCTATCTGCCAGGCAAGATGGGATCAGCTCTTGTTTAAGGCCTACCGTCGCGCTTCTGCATTTCGTGCGTTCTCTGTTGGCTTGGTGGTAAAGTGAAAATTGGGGTTGTTGGGAGATAGCTGGCTTCTACTTTATGGGCGATTAACGCCCACAGTAGCGTCGGTTCATCAACTTTGAAAGACGTTAATGCTGATAGGCAGGAGGCCTTGATACCGCTTGGCATTGGTGAAGGGGATTGATTTCATGCATCTGGGTACTCATCTGCGTCGCGCATCGGCGACGGCGATCGTCCTGCTGGGCCTGCTGGCAGGCCTGGGTGTCGCGTCCGCCAACGCGGACGATGTCGTGTCCGCCAGTCCGGCGGACACTCCTGTATTTAGCGGGGGGGGGGGGGTCGTCAGATCCCTCGCGTAGCTGAGCAAACCCCCGGCACACTCCCCAACAGCGCAACCAGCACTCCCCTGCCTTCACCCTCGCCGCTGCAAACCGCATCACCCCTGAACCCCACGGCACCAAGCCCAGTCCCGTCAACGCCGAAGGACGCCACCAACAGCACAAGCTCCTCTACAGCCAAGCCATCCGGCAAGACGGACGGTCAAGCTTCGCACACGGTGCGCTTCGACCCAGACGACGGCAACACTCCTACCCAGGCGACCGTGAAAGCCGGGACGCTTGCCTCACCTCCGCAAAAGAACCCGCAACGTGAGGGTTTCCGGTTCGACGGGTGGACACGTGACGGCCAACCCTTCGATTTTCAGACCCCCATCCTGCAGGACACAACCCTGAAAGCCAAATGGAGCAAAGCCACGGACTGGACGCTGAGCCCGGACCACGGACCCGCCTCCGGCACCCGGGTGACCATCAGCCCACCCAGCCTGCAAGAGCCCTACTATGTCAGCGTCCAAGCCGCAGGGGACCAGTTTACCGGTCTGACCGGCGACGGCCGCATCTACACCTGGGCACAGGACGGCACACCCAAGCAGGTTCCCTCCCCCGCCCATGCCCCCGACGGGTTCCGCTACCAGCAGACCGCAACCGGCGACCAATGGCAGGCCGCAATAGGATCCGACCAGCAGATCTACACCTGGACCAACGGACAAACAACGCCCACCATCCTCGACACCAAGCAGAACACCAGGTTCACCAGCATCAGCATGAACGACGACCTGCTGCTGGCCGTGGACCGGCAGGGACATGTCCACATCTTCCAGGCCAGCCAGACCGACAGCCAGAACGAAAAATTGACGGAACAAGCCACGACCGTCCTGCCCGGACAGGCCCAGGCAACACTGGCCGTCGCCTCCCCCAGCCGGACCCTCGCCCTGGACGCGGACGGGCAGGCCTGGACCTGGAACACAAGCAAGACCGCCAACGTCAAGCCCGAACGCATCAGACAAGACCAGGGCATGCGCATCACCCAAGCCCAAGCCCTCAACCAGGGTCTCCTCCTGGGCGCAACCGGGCAGGCCTGTTACCTGGCCGACGGCAAGACAAGCCTCGCAACCACCGGCCTGTCGGAAAACATGAAAGCCAGCCGGATCACCGCCAACAAGAACCAGGCCGTCATCACCGGCACGGACGGCCACATCTGGACTTGGAAGCCCGGAGAAACACCCACGCGCGCAGACAAGGGGAGCCAGCCCTACACACAGGCCGCCATTACAGGCAGCAGGATCACCGCCCTAGACAGGCAGGGCAGCCTATACCAGTGGAGCATCAACACCCAGAGCCAGCCAGACAAGCCAGCAAAAGTCAACACCACCCAGGCGGCCACTCTCGAATCAGCCAGCCTGGACGGGCAGCCGCTGACACTCAACAAAACAGACGGCTCCTGGCAGGCGGAAATGCCCGCAAGCCAGCCCGGACCAGTCACCATCACACTGACTGGCAGGCAGGACGGCCAGCCCTTCACCCGAAGCTTCAACTACACGGTAGACCAAACGCTTCTGAAGGACATCCGACAGAGTTCCACATCCACGGTCACCTTCAAGACATACGGAGGAAGCCCCAAACCCGGAGACCAGCAAGTTACCTATCCCTACGGGAGAGTCCAACGGCCCTCACCCGACCCAACCCGCAGCGGCTACCAGTTCGACGGATGGTTTATCAACGAAGTCGCCTACGACTTCAGCAAGCCCGTCACCGAAAATCTCACCCTCACCGCCAAATGGACCAGCAAAACCCCCAACACCTCCTGGAGAATCAACCCCGACAAGGGCAGCCAGCTCGGCCACGAAACCACCACCATCACCCCGCCAGACAGCACCAGCGGTATCAGGTTCAGCCAGGTCGGCGGAGCAAAATACTATACCTATGTTTTTTCCTTGGCGGTGGGCAGCGACGGGAAAGCCTACGCATGGGGAGACAACACCTATGGTCAGCTCGGCGACGCAACGACTAACAGCCGGAGTACGCCGAACATAGTGAGGAAACCTGCAGGCGTGCCGACCAACTTCACCTATGTGCAGGTCAGCGCAGGAAAATGGCATTCGCTGGCCGTGGGTAGCGACGGATACGTATACGCCTGGGGCAGCAACCAGCATGGTCAGCTCGGCAACAACACCACAACGTATTCCTCTGTTCCTGTGCGTGTACGCGACCCCGCCAGCCCCAATGACCCGAACAAAGGACTCAAAGCCATACAGGTCAGCGCCGGAGACGAGCATTCACTGGCCTTGGACAGCAACGGATACGTCTACGCCTGGGGATGGAACGACAATGGCCGACTCGGCAACAACAGCACAGCAGATTCATCTTTCCCCGTGCGCGTACGCGACCCCGCCAGTCCCACTGACCCGAACAAAGGACTCAAAGCCGTACAGGTCAGCGCCGGATGGCACCATTCGCTGGCCGTGGGCGGCGACGGATACGCATACGCCTGGGGATTAAACAACTATGGCCAACTCGGCAACAGCAACAAAAACGCTTCGTCTTTTCCTGTTCGCGTGCGAGACTTCGCCAGCCCCAATGACGCAAACAAAGGACTGAAAGCCGTACAGGTCAGCGCCGGATACTCTCATTCGCTGGCCGTGGGCGACGACGGATACGCATACGCCTGGGGATTAAACAACTATGGCCAACTCGGCAACAGCAACACAGTAGATTCGACAGTTCCTGTGCGCGTACGCGACCCCACCAGCCCCAAGGACGCGAGCAAAGGGCTCAAAGCCACAGCGATCAACGCTGGAGGCGAGCACTCACTAGCTGTGGGCAGCAACGGATACGCATACGCCTGGGGATGGAACCTGTATCGCCAGCTCGGCGACGGCACTACCCGCAACTCAAGTGTTCCTGTGCCAGTACGCGACCCCACCAGTCCAGCCGACGCTAGCAAAGGGCTACAAGCCACACGGTTCAGCGTCGGAGACCATCATTCGCTGGCCGTGGGCAGCAACGGATACGCATACGCCTGGGGAGAAAACAGCTATGGCCAGCTCGGCGACGGCACTACCGACGACTCAAACGTTCCTGTGTCAGTGTTGTTCAACCTGCAGCCGGTGATCACTGCAGCCAGATTCGACACCGACCCAGGCACGAACCTGGCTCCTGTCAGCAACGGTAACAGCGTAACCGTGCTTACACCCGCACACCAGCCAGGTACGGTCACAGTCAGCGTCGACTATGCGATGGGCGGCGCAGGACGCATCCTGACCGACACCTCCCTCAGATACACATACCTGCCTGCAGGCGTGCTCCCCAAGGCCGGAGGGGAGGGCATCCTGCTCGCCCTGGCCACCGGCATGACCGGCATGGGCGGGGTCCTCGCATCCCGCCGCCACCGCAGGGAACAACACCAACTGCTATACGCTTCGCACGAGTAAGAGCGGCCGGGCGGCGTATCAATCCCCCCGCCCCCGGCCCACCTAGGGGGAGCAGGGAGGAAACGTGCCAATCAAGGCTCAAACCCCAAGAGAGCCGACACTTCCCTCCCGCACCCCCACCACACTCCGCCCAGCCTGCAAAGTCTGGACGGCACATCAGGAGAGGGGGCAACCGCCACGGCGGGATGTGGGCATGCAACCACCCCACCATGGCGGCCGTCCCTGCCTGATTCCAGCCAGAGCAAACACTCTTTATACCGCCAAATCGGCCATGTAGAATTGAACAAGACGACCATCCGCCACAGGCGGGAAGACAAGGAGGAGCAGATGGCTTTCAACGGGAATCCGCGGCCGCAGGCCCCATACGGTCAGTACACACAGCAGCCGATGCCGACCATGCAGGGTGGTGAGCCCTACGGTATGGGTTCGCCCATCGACAACAACGCAGCATACAGCTTTGAAAAGGCGGAGCGGGTCTCCATGTCCCGCGCCTATGCGGAGATGGCGGTCGGCCTGCTGGTCACCGCCCTGACGGCCTACCTGACCGCCCGGACCGGACTGCTCCTGGCCTTCATGCAGGCCACGGGCGCCCTGGGTTGGATCGGCATGGCCGTGGTCCAGGTGGCCTTCGCCATGATTCTGAGCGTCCGGGTCATGCGCATGCGCACCTCCACCGCCCGGGTCATGTTCTACCTCTATGCGGCCCTGATGGGCTTCACCCTGAGCACCATCTTCATGACCTACTCACTGCCCTCCATCATGCTGACCCTGGTGATCAGCGCGGGCTTCTTCTTCGTCCTCAGCATGCTGGGGCTGACCACGCGGCGCAACATGCTGGGCATGGGGTCCATCTTCATGGCCGGCCTGCTCATGCTGATCCTGGTCCAGGTGGTCATGCTCTTCCTGGCCCCCTCCGACACGGCCCTGCGCGTGGTCTCGGCCATCGGCATCATCCTCTTCGCCGGGCTGACCATGTACGACGCCCAGCAGACCAGGGTCATCTTCGCCACCTACCGCAGCCAGGGGCCGGAGGCCATCAAGCGGGTCTCCATCCTCTGCGCCCTCAACCTCTACCTGGACTTCGTCAACCTCTTCCTTTACATCCTGAACCTGGTCGGCGATCGCAACTGATAAAAGAACATCCCCGCCCCTGACCTTGTAAGCGGGGATGTTTTATATCTTCAGGCCTCCTGGTCGGCCCTGGCCAGCAACCCGCGCAACACGTACTGCAGGATGCCGCCGTTTCGGTAGTACTCAGCCTCGCCAGGGGTGTCGATGCGCACCTTGGCCGCAAACTCCACCCTGCTGCCGTCGGGCCGCTGGGCCAGCACCTGGACCTGCTCGGGCAGGGAGCTGTTGAGCTCATCAATGCCAACCAGGTCATAGGTCTCCTGGCCGTCCAGCCCCAGGCTCTGGGCCGACTGACCCGCTGGGAACTCCAGCGGCAGCACGCCCATGCCGATCAGGTTGCTGCGGTGGATGCGCTCGAAGGACCTGGCGATGACGGCCCGCACGCCCAGCATCCGGGTGCCCTTGGCCGCCCAGTCCCTGGAGGAGCCCGTGCCGTACTCGCTGCCGGCCAGCACCACCAGGGGCGTGCCCTTCCTGGCGTAGTCCTGCGCCGCCTCGAAGATGGTCGTCTCCTGGCCGTTCAGGAAGTCGTAGGTGAACCCTCCCGGGTGCACATCCAGTCCCACCGAGGCCAGCAGCTGGTTGCGCAGGCGGATGTTGCCGAAGGTGCCCCGGACCATGACCTCGTGGTTGCCGCGCCGGGAGCCGTAGGAGTTGAAGTCCCTGGGGGCTATGCCATGCTCCTGCAGGTAGCGGCCGGCCGGTGCGTCGGCCTTGATGGCCCCTGCGGGCGAGATGTGGTCGGTGGTGACCGAATCCCCCAGCAGGGCCAGCACCCGGGCCCCGTGGATGTCCTCCAGGGGGTCGGGCTGGGCCTTCATGCCATCGAAGAAGGTCTGGCGGCGGATGTAGGTGGAATCCTGATCCCAGTGGAAGAGCTCGCCCTCCGGCACCTCCAGCTTCCGCCAGCGCTCGTCCCCGCCGAAGACGTCCGCATAGTCGCGCAGGTACATGTCCCGGTCCAGGGCGGTGCCCACCACGGACTCGATGGCCTCCTGGGAGGGCCAGATGTCCGCCAGCATGACCGGCTTGCCCTGGCTGTCCTGGCCCAGGGGGTCGCTCCAGGGGTCGAAGTCCATGCTGCCGGCCAGGGCGTAGGCCACCACCAGGGGCGGCGAGGCCAGGTAGTTCATCTTCACGTCCGGGCTGATGCGCCCCTCGAAGTTCCTGTTGCCCGAGAGCACGGCCGTCACCGTCAGGTCGTGATCGGCGATGGCCTGGTGGATGGCCGGGTCCAGGGGTCCGGAGTTGCCGATGCAGGTGGTGCAGCCGTAGCCGACCAGCTCGAAGCCCAGGGCGTCCAGGTCCTTGCTCAGGCCGGTCCGGTTCAGATAGTCCGTCACGACCTGGGAGCCAGGAGCCAGCGAGGTCTTGACCCAGGGCTTGGGCTTGAGGCCCCGGGCCCGGGCCTGGCGGGCCAGCAGACCGGCGGCCACCATGACCGAGGGGTTGGAGGTGTTGGTGCATGAGGTGATGGCCGCGATGACCACATCCCCGTCCCGCAGGCTGAACTCGCTGCCGTCGGCCTTCCTGACCGGCACGGCCTGGCCGTCTGCGTCCCTGCCTTGGTCGCTGTAATCCTTCAGGTCCCGATGGAAGGTCTGCTGGGCCTGGTCCAGCAGGATGCGGTCCTGGGGCCTCCGGGGGCCGGCAATGGAGGGACGCACCGTGGACAGGTCCAGCTCCAGCACCTGGGAATACTCGGGCTCGGGGCAGTCGGCATCCTCCGGGTCCATCCACAGGCCGTTGGCCTTGGCATAGGCCTCCACCAGGCGCACATGCTCGTCGCTACGGCCGGTCAGACGCAGGTAGTCCAGGGTGATTCGGTCGATGGGGAAGATGGCGCAGGTGGAGCCGAACTCGGGGCTCATGTTGCCCAGGGTGGCCCGGTTGGCCAGGGGGACCTGGGCCAGGCCCTTGCCGTGGAACTCCACGAACCTGCCGACCACGCCCACCTCGCGCAGCATCTGGGTCACGGTCAGCACCACGTCGGTGGCAGTGACCCCCTCGGGGATGGATCCGGTCAGCTTGAAGCCCAGGACCTGTGGGACCAGCATGGAGATGGGCTGGCCCAGCATGGCCGCCTCGGCCTCGATGCCGCCCACGCCCCAGCCCAGCACGCCCAGGCCGTTGACCATGGTGGTGTGCGAGTCGGTGCCCACGCAGGAGTCAGGGTAGACCAGGGCCGGCCCCTCCCCCTTGGTCCTGTCCCTGCGCATGACCACCTGGGCCAGGTACTCCAGGTTGACCTGGTGGATGATGCCGGTGCCCGGGGGCACCACACGGAAGTTCCGGAAGGCCTGCTGGCTCCAGCGCAGGAAGCGGTAGCGCTCACTGTTGCGCCGGTATTCCATGTCCATGTTGTGTTCCAGGGCGCCGGGCACGCCGGAGCTGTCCACCTGGACGGAGTGGTCGATGACCATCTGCGCGGGGATGAGCGGGTTGACCAGGGAGGGGTCGTCGCCCAGGGCCTTGACGGCATCGCGCATGGTGGCCAGGTCGACCATGCAGGGCACGCCGGTGAAGTCCTGCATGAGCACCCGGGCGGGACTGTACTGGATCTCCCTGTCGGGCTGGGCCTTGGGGTCCCAGTCCAGAAGCTGGTCCAGCTGGTCCCGGGTCACCGTGGTCCCGTTCTGGTGCCGCAGCAGATTCTCGGCCAGGATGCGCAGGCTGTATGGCAGGTGGTCGATGCCCGGCAGGTCGCTGATCCGGTAGTATTCGAACTCCTCGGAGCCCACCTTGAGCTTGGAACGACCGGCATCTTGTGCGGATTCTGACATGCACCACCCCTTCCTTGGACGCTCAGGCACTGCCCTTGCGCCCATGTGGACCGGCGGCGGGAGGACCCCAGGCCGTCAGTGACGCTTATCTGTGCTTGTGAGGTTCATTCTTAGCGCCTATGTGTTACCTGGCCTATGTAACGTGCGCATGCCGGATAGCCCAGGACGGCCAGGACCATGAGCAGGGCACCCGCCAGGGCGAAGGCCACGGTGGCGGCCAGGGCCGGACCGGTGGGCAGGCTGATGGCGAAGAACCGCGCCACAACGGGAATCAGGGCCCCGATCACCCCGGCTGCGCCGAAGAAGAGGACCAGCAGGCCCCTCCAGGAGCGCAGGGGCCGGGCCACCTGGGTCAGGACCAGCACGCCCATGCAGAAGAGGACGATGGCGCAGACCGAACGCCAACGCCCCAGGTCGACGGGTCGGGCCAGGTCCAGTCCCAGCAGGCCGGGCAGGCTCCAGGCCGCCGCCAGCACAATCAAAGCCGTGGCGATGCCCGAGGGCAGGGCGAAGGTGACCACACGCTTCAGGAAGCCGGGCCGGTAGCGCCTGGTGTTGGGGGCCAGGGCCAGGAAGAAGGCCGGCGTGCCGATGGTCAGGGCGCCGATGTAGGTGATGTGCCGGGGCAGGTAGGGGAAGGGGATGCCGGTCAGGACCACGCCCAGGGAGATCAGGGCCGAGTAGACGGTCTTGACCAGGAAGAGGCCGGCCACACGCTCCATGTTGGCCATGACCTGCCGGCCCCGGGCCACCACGTCGGGCAGGTGGGAGAAGCGCGAATCCACCAGGACCAGCTGGGCCACGGCCTTGGTGGCGGCCGCCGCATTGCCCATGGCGATGCCCAGGTCAGCCTCTTTCAGGGCCAGGGAGTCGTTGACCCCGTCGCCGGTCATGGCCACCGTGTGGCCCTTCAGGTGCAGGGCCTGGACGATGGCCTTCTTCTGGTCGGGCAGGACCCGGCCCAGCACGTCCACGTCCTCCAGGACCTCGGCCAGGGCTGCGGTGTCCTCGGGCAGCTGGCGGGCATCCATGGCCCGGGGCGCCCGGTCGCCGGTCAGGCCCACCTTGTTGGCGATGGCCGCCACCGTGGCCGGGTTGTCGCCCGAGATGACCCGGCAGCGCACGCCCTGCTGGCGGAACCAGGCCAGGGTCTCGGCAGCGTCGTCGCGGATGTGCTCCGAGCAGGTGATCAGGGCCAGGGGCTTCAGGTTCCCGGGCAGGTCGGGGCTGCCGGTGAAGTAGTCAGGCTGGTCGGTGCTCGGGTACCCGTCGGGGGCGGCCAGCATCAGCACCCGGTAGCCGCGGTCGGCCAGGTCGGCCACCTGCCGGTCCACCCGGGGCCAGCTGCCCGCCTGGGATGCCAGGAGCACCTCCGGGGCGCCGAAGTACCAGATTCTGCCGGACTGGTCGGCCACGGCGCTCCACTTGCGGGCCGAGGAGAAGGGCAGGCGGCTGACGGCCCTGCCCGGGTGCAGGTCGTCCATCCCCTTGAGGATGGCCCGGCCGGTGGCGTTGGGGCTCTCCTCCGCGCAGACGTCCACCAGGGCCTGCCGCATCTGCTGGGCCGGCAGATTCTCGGCCAGCGGGTGCAGGTCGTCGTAGACGATGCCCCCGTCGGTGATGGTGCCGGTCTTGTCCAGATTCAGGGCATCCACCCGGGCCAGGGTCTCCACGGACTCCATCTGCTGGACCAACGTTTGATGCCGGGCCAGGCGGATGGCGGCCAGGGCGAAGTTCAGGGAGGTCAGCAGGACCAGACCCTCGGGGATCATGCCCACCACCCCGGCCACGGCGGACACCACGGCCTGCCGCCAGGCTCCGGTGGCCAAGGCAGTCTGGAAGCCGCCCACGGTCCGCATCTGCGTGAAGATGAGCAGCAGGCAGAGGGGGATGACCACCACGGTCATGACCTTGAGGATGGTGTTGATGCCCTCGTTCAGGTCGGAGCGGACCTTCTTGTAGACCTTGGCCTTGGCCGTCAGCGTGGCGGCGTAGGAGTCGGCCCCCACGGCGGTTACCTGGGCCAGGGCCATGCCCGACACGGCCGTGGAGCCCGAGTAGACCTGGTCCCCCGGCTTGTGCTTGACCGTGCGCGATTCGCCGGTCAGCATGGACTCGTCCAGCTCCAGGCCGTAGGTGTCGATGATCTGCGCATCGGCGGGCACCTGGTCCCCGGAGCGGATCCAGAGCAGGTCCCCCTTGACGATGGCATCGTGGGGCACGGTCAGGTTGCGCCCATCCCTGCGCACCGTGTAGTCGGAGGCCACCAGGATGGACAGCCCGTCCAGGGTGTGCTTTGCCTTGAGCTCGGTGGCCACGCCGATGCCGGTGTTGATGATGATGATCAGGCCGAAGACCGCGTCCTTCCACTGCCCGGTCAGCAGGACCACCACCATGGCGGTCAGGATGATTCCGTTGAAGAGGGTGAAGACGTTGTCGCGGATGATCTGGCCCAGGCTGCGGGAGGTTTGGTCCTGGGAGACGTTGACCAGGCCCTGGGCCTTCAGCCGCTCCACCTCCTGGGGGCTCAGCCCCGGCCGGTCGGTGTCCGGAAAGCCTGTGCTCGCTGTCTGCTCTTGCTCACTTCCTGTGCTCATTCTCGGCCCCCTCTCAGTCGGCGCTCAGGCGCACGGCCATGATCCTGGCATGCGGTCCGTCGTCCACTATGGTCTGCAGGGCATCGGCCAGCAAGGGCGTATGCGAATGCCCGGCAGGATCCACCGGGTGGACCGTAGCCGCATAGTAGAGCCTACCTGGGTCAGGGGTCCAAGCCTTGGCGCTTTGAGCGAACTCTACCACAGGGATGCCCGCCTTCCGGGCTGCCTTCAGGGCGGGGGTCCAGTCGCCGGCGCCGGGCCGACGGATCAGAATCAGGCTGACACCCCGGTTGATGGCATCCTGCACCCCATCCTGCTGATCGCTGGTGGACTGCGCTGAGGAGAAATAGCCCTTCATGCGCTCGGCCTTCAAGGATGCCAGGATGCGGCTGTCCAGACCGGCATCCGGGTCTTTCTCGCCCTTCTGCGGGCAGCCAATCAAAGCCACGAGTGTGTCGGAGCGATCCACGCCGTCGTGGGGCACGGTGCCCTCGTGCCAGGAGTCGCCCACAGCCCTGTCCTTGGGGGCGCAACCGGTCAGCATGGGCAGGCACGCCAGCAGGGCGACCGCTAGCAGTAGACCCGCCAGCCGCCTGACCACTGCCACGATCCGCCCGGCGCGGCTCATGTCAGCGCTGCCTTCCCGCCGTGCGGGTGAAGACCGCCACGGTCTCCACGTGGTGGGTCATCGGGTAGATGTCAAAGGCCTCAAGATGCTTGGGGCTGTAACCCAGGGAGATCAGGGTGGCCGTATCCCTGGCCAGGCTGGTCGGGTCGCAGGCCACGTAGATGATGGTCCCCGCCCCGCTGGCGGCCAGCAGTCGGCAGACTTGAGCCTTGGCGCCGGCCCTGGGTGGATCCAGCAGGATCAGGTCGGGATGGCCCAGCCCCTTGGGCGCACCGCCAGCCAGGACCTTGGCCACGTCCCCTCGACGCAGGACCACCCGGTCCAGTCCGGCCTGCTTCACGTTGTGTTTCGCGCTGGCAAGGGCTCCGGCGGACCCCTCCACGGCCAGGAGCCGGGCACGTCCATCAGCCAGAGCGGCCAGCGGCAGGGTGAAGAGTCCTGATCCGCTGTAGAGGTCCCAGATGACCGGTTCGGCGACCCCGTCCAGGGCCTGCCTGGCCTGGTCCAGGACCGCCTTGGTCAGCACGACCGGTGCCTGGCGGTGGACCTGCCAGAATCCGTCGGCCCGAACCTGGTAGACAGGTCCTGCTCCGGCCTCCAGCCGCTCCGTCAGCAGGCGGCTCCCCTGGCTCAGGCGGCCTTCCACCAGCAGGGCGTAGTTGTCGCCGACCGGTCCCCCGTCGCGCGGCTGGGGCACGGCCAGGCGTATGCGGGCACCGGCGGGCAGGCCGCCCTCCCAGATGCCCAGGTCGTCGGCCAGGTCCAGCAGCTCCTGGGTGGCCAGGGGCATGGTCTGGATCGGCAGGCGGTCATGCGAACCCCGACGGCGCATGGAGGGGCGGCCCTGTTCGTCGGCCACCAGCTCGATTCGGGTCCTCCAGTGCAGGCCGCCCAGCTCCTCATCACCCGGAACCCGGGCCACCGGCACCTGGACGTCCATCCCGCCCAGGCGGGACATCTGCTGACTGATCAGATCAGCCTTCCAGGTCAGCTGACCGGGCAGGCTGACATGAATCAGATCGGCCCCGCCCAGGCCTCCTCCCCAGGCCAAGGGTCCAGCCAGAGGCCAGACGGGTTGGCGGCGGTCAGGACTGGCCTCAAGCACCTGGGTGACCTCGCCCATGGCGAATCTGCCGGCCCGGCCGTGAGGCTCATCCAAGAGGACCTCCACCAGCTCCCCGGGCAGGGCAAAGCGGACGAAGACCACCCGGCCGTCCTCCAGGTGGCTCACGCAACGGCCCTGGTCGGCGTAGCGTTCGATGCGCAGACGAACCCTGGTTTCAGTCATGATCGGTATGGACCTCCTGGTCGGTCTGAGCCTGGTCGGCCTGGCGACGATGGTAGGGGCCGCCGATCAGCAGCCAGCTGATCCAGATGCCCAGAGCAAACAGGGGCAGGCCCAAAATCAGGCGTGCGGCGCCCAGCAACCCTACGGAACCGGCCAGGTAGAGCGGCACCTGAACCAGCAGGCGCAGCGCAAAGACGGCGATCCAGACCAGAGTGGCCTGGGTATAGGCCCGGACCAGGTCCGGTTCACTGCGCCAAGAGTCCAGCCACTGCCTCCACCCGGAGACGACGGGCCGGCGCAGGTACTCCACCAGCAGGCCGATGCCGGGCATCCGTGCCAGCAGCGAGGCGGCGAGCACGATGATCCAGAATCCGTTGGTCAGGAATCCTGGCAGATAATAGTTGCGGGCATCCCGGGTCAGCCATGCGGCCACCAGGCAGATGCCCACCGAAAGCAGGCCGGTCAGCGCCCCCAGAAAGGACTGCCGCTGGATCAGGCGGATCATCAGCTGCACCAGGGCCAGGGCCGCCGAAACCGCCACGGTCAGCCCCAGACGGCCGGTCACCAGGAAGAAGACCAGAAATACCAGCCCTGGCAGCAGGGACTCGACGATCCCCCGCCATCCGCCGATGGCCTCCATGACGGAGAAATCGTCATCGGCCAGCGCTGCCAGCCCGGAATGCTTCTGCTTCACTGCCTTAGCGGACCTCCGAGAACATGGGTCCGCGCGACAGTGTGGTCTTCACCTCGGTCTGCTGGTCCGAGTCGAAGGGGCCTTCGGGCCTGCCGGGGATCTGGGCTCCCTCATGGTCCTTGGACTCCGAGTCTTCGGCTTCTCCCCGGCGCTGGTTGGGGGTGATGGGCGCATGCATGGGAACCAGGTCACGGGGGGCCAGGGGCTCATCGCCACGGACCACCACCAGGTCGGCCAGATAGCCGTCGAGCACATCCTTCTCCTTGCCGCCCTTGGCTGCCGGGCCGGAGAAGATGCCTCGCAGCATCCAGCGGGGTCCATCGATACCCACCACCCGGGTCAGCAGGTTCTTGCCCTTGACCTTGACGGGCAGGGTCAGCTCCTTGCCGAAGACGCCGTCCACCTCCTTGCAGGAGGGGTTGGCCTTGAGCAGATCGGCCCGGACCTCATCCCAGAGCCCCAGGGACTTGGGTGCCGCGAAGGGCTCCAGCTCCAGACTGGAGGACTTGTAGGTGATGGTGGTTCCCAGCACGTCGCCGGTCTGCGAATTCGCCTTGAGCCTCAGCTCGCTGCCCTCAAGGAAGGGCAGCATCAGGGCGCCGATGTCCAGGTACTCATCGGTGTCGGGGGCCTCGGGATCTAGGCTGTCCCAGGGACCCTTCCCGCTCTGCTCGGCCTCGTCCTGCTCCGCAGCCGTCTCATCGCGGTCCTCCTGAGAGGTCTGCGAAGTCTGGTCGGATTTCTCAGCGCCCTCGGACTCGTCGAGCTTCTTGGACTGGTCCTTCTGATCCTCGAGGTCCTCCTCGGCCCGCTGCTTGGCGCGTTTCCTGCCGAAACCGAACAATCCCATGATGCCTCATTTCCTTGTGAGTCTGTGCAAAGGATGACTAGTCAAGACCCAGGCGCAGCTTACCGCCGGGAATGGCGTCCAGCAGATCCTTGGTGTACTGGCGCTGGGGGTGGTCGAAGACCTCGTCGGTGGTGGCATGCTCCACCAGCCGGCCGTGCTGCATGACCACCACCTCGTCGGCGATCTGCCTGACCACGGCCAGATCGTGGGTGATGAACAGGTAGCTGAGCCCTTGCTCGGCCTGCAGGTCGTTGAGCAGCCGCAGCACCTGGTCCTGGACCAGCACGTCCAGGGCGGAGACGGCCTCGTCGCAGATGATCACATCCGGATTCAGGGCCATGGCCCGGGCGATGGCGATGCGCTGACGCTGTCCGCCGGAGAGCTCGTTGGGGTAGCGCCCCATGACCGACTCGGGCATCTCCACCATGTCCAGCAGCTCCTTGACCCGCTTCTGCCGGGACTTGGCGTTGCCGATCTTGTGGATGCGCAGGGGCTCCTCAATGGAACGGTAGATGGAGTACATGGGGTCCAGGGAGCCGTAGGGGTTCTGGAAGACCGGCTGCACGTGCCGGCGGAACTCCATGAGCTGACGGCTGCCGAAACCGGCGATGTCCTGGCCCTCGTAGGTCACCCGACCCGAGGTGGGCTTGAGCAGGTGCAGGACCATGTTGGCCACGGTGGACTTGCCCGAGCCGGACTCCCCCACGATGGCCAGGGTGGTCCCCCGCTTGACCGAGAAGGAGACGTCGTCCACGGCCTTGAACATCTCCTTGCGCCGGGGCAGCCTGAACTCGCGGGTCAGGTGCTCCACGGTAATGACATGCTCGCTGCGCTCCAGGGTGCTCTCACCCTTGACGTGGTGCTCCAGCAGGCCCTCGGCATCCTGACCGCGCTGCTTGGCGGAGATGATGCGCTGGGAGGCCAGCGAGGGAGCAGCCTGAACCAGCCGCTTGGTGTATGGATGCTGGGGGTGCTGCAGGACCTCCAGGCTGGGCCCTGACTCCACCACCTGGCCCCGGTACATGACCACGATGTGCTGGGCGCGCTCGGCCGCCAGGCCCAGGTCGTGGGTGATGAAGAGCACGGCGGTGCCCAGGGATTCGGTCAGACTGCGCAGGTGGTCCAGAATCCGCTTCTGGACGGTCACATCCAGGGCGCTGGTGGGCTCATCCGCAATCAGCAGGTCGGGCCGGGAGGCCAGACCGATGGCGATCAGTGCACGCTGGCGCATACCGCCGGAGAACTCGTGTGGATACTGCCGGGCCCTGGTGGCGGCCTCGGGCAGCCCGGCCTCCGACAGCAGGCCGGCGATGCGGTCGTCCATATCCGAGCCGGTCACATGCTCCTTGGCCAGCGCCCAGGCCGCGTCGTCATCCACACCGGCGTCGATCAGGGACTTGGCCACGCCCCAGCGGGTCTCGGAGCCCACATCCCACTCGGCCTTCATGGCCTCCATGGTCTTGTCCACGTCGGCGACCCCGGCATCGCTCAGGGCCTGACGGGCGGCCTCGAGCAGACCGGGCAGGTCCTTTGAGGAGATGAAGAGCTCGTCGTCGGACTTCTTTACCTTCACCTCTTCGTCGCCGGCCAGGGCCTTGGCCAGCCGGGAGCGCTTCTCCCGGGAGACGTCCATGTGGTTGGCGGTCAGCGCCTCCTTGACCTGGGAGCCGATGCGCCAGACCGGGTTCAGATTGCTCATGGGGTCCTGCGGGACCAGGCCCACCTGGGAGCCTCGCAGCGCCTCGTAGTCCTTGCGGTCCAGGCCCACCAGCTCGCGGCCCTTGAGCCGGATGCTGCCACCGGTCACCTTGCCGGTACCGGGCAGAAGACCCAGCACAGCCATGGCCGAGGTGGACTTGCCCGAGCCGGACTCCCCCACGATGGCCACCCACTGGCCGGGGTAGACGTTGAAGGAGGCGTCGCGAACCGCGTGGACGGTGCGCCCATCGGCGGTGAAATCCACCTGCAGGTCCCGAACGTCGAGCAGGGGTTGATTCTCCTGATTGGTGGTCATGTTCTTGTCTGCTTCAGTCATGCTTCCTCCACTCAGGCCGTTCTGCTCTTGGGATCCAATGCATCCTTGACCGCGTCGCCCATCATGATGAAGGCCAGCACGGTGATGGCCAGGGCTGCGGAGGGATAGAAGAGGACCGAGGGGTTGGTGGTCAGGAGATTCTGGGCCGTCGAGATGTCACCGCCCCAGGAGACCACGGTGGAGGGCAGTCCGATGCCCAGGAAGCTCAGCGTGGCTTCAGAGACGATGTAGGTGCCCAGCGACATGGTGGCCATGACGATGACCGGGGCCAGGGAGTTGGGGATGATGTGCCGGAAGAGGTTGCGCAGGGGCGTGGAGCCCAGGGCCGTGGATGCGGTGTTGAACTCCAGGTTCTTGGCCTCCAGGACGGCGCTTCGGGTGATACGTGCCATGTTGACCCAGCCGAAGAGGGTCAGGGTCAGGATGATCTTCCACAGTGAGGTGGAGGTACGGAACATCTGCAGGAGCACGATGGCGCCCAGGATCATGGGGATGGCGAAGAAGATGTCGGTGATGCGGCTGAGCACAGCGTCGACCCAGCCCCCGAAGAATCCGGCGATTGCGCCGACGAGGCCGCCCAAGACTGTGACCAGGATGGTGGTCATGATGCCGATGGCCACCGAGGTCCGGGCCCCGTGGATGACGCGGCTGTAGACATCACAGCCCTGCAGGTCGAAGCCGAAGGGATGACCGGCCCTGCCCGGTTCCAGGGAGTTGGACAAGCTGCAAGCCATGGGGTCCTGCTTGGCGAAGAAGTTGGGGAAGAGGGCCACCAGGATGACCACAATCGCCAGGATTGCGGAGATGATGAAGAGCGGGTTGCGCCTCAGGGTCTTCCAGGCATCGGCCCACATGCTGGTGGGCGGCACGTCCTCATCCACCGAGTCCACCTCGCGCAGGGGCGTCTCGTCGATGGGGGCCACGAACCGCTCCTGCCCCGGCAAGGGGTCGGGGAAGTAGACGCGGGCCTGGCTTTCGTTCTGTTCGCTTGACTCGTTCATTGCCGTTTCACTCATAGTCGGTCCCTCTCCCTCACGCATACCGGATCCGCGGATCGAGCACTGCGTAGAGCAGGTCGACCAGGAGGCTGGTGATGACGAAGATCAGGACCAGAATGGTCACGATGGAGACCACCAGGGTGCCTTCGCCCCTGAGGATGGCCTGGTAGAGGGTGTTGCCCACACCCTGGATGTTGAAGATGCGCTCGGTGATCATGGCCCCGCCCATCAGCCCGCCGATGTCGGCGCCCAGGTAGGTGACCACGGGGATCAGGGAGTTGCGCAGCACATGCCGTACGATGACGGACCGGTTGCTCATGCCCTTGGCCCGGGCCGTGCGCACGTAGTCCTCGGAAATGTTGGAGGTGATCTCCGTCCTGGTCAGCCGGATGATGGAGGCCATGGAAACCGATCCCAGCACGATGGCCGGCATGAGCAGGTCAATGAAGCCCGGATTGGCCCCGGCCGTGGCTGGCAGCAGATGCCATTTGACGCCGAACAGGTACTGCAGGATGAAGCCGGTGACGAAGGTGGGCACCGAAATCAGCAGCAGTGAGAGGACCAGGATGATGTTGTCCGACCACTTGCCCTTGGTCAGGCCGCCGATGATGCCGAAGATCACGCCGAAGACGCCCTCGAAGACGAAGGCCATCAGGGCCAGCTTGATGGTCACCGGGAAGGCCCTGCCGATCACGCTGATCACGGGCTGGCCGGCGAAGGTGTTGCCGAAGTTCAGGGTCAGCGCATTCTTCAGGAAGAGCACGTACTGCACGATGAAGGGCTTGTCGAGATTGTATTCCGAGCGTATCTGTGCGGCAACGGCCTGGTTGACCGGCTTGTCTCCGAACATGGCGGCCACAGGGTCGCCAGGGAGCGCGAAGACCAGCGCGTATATCAGCAGTGTCGTGCCGAGAACGACGGGGATCATCTGCAGAATACGTCGCAGAAGATATTTTCCCATCGGCTATTCTCCTTTGTCATCCGCGACCGGGATCGGCATGGGATCGGGGCCGCCGCAAAAATTCTTGTTTGAGTCTACCAGCACACCTCAACAGGGGTGCAAGAACGCCAAGGCCGGCGCGGAAGAATCCACTCCGCGCCGGCCCGGGCGGTGTCGGTTTTAAGGTGCGGGATTCAGACTCCCGTCACCTTACTTGCTGAGGTTGTAGTAGGCGGGGGTTCCCTTCCAGGTGAAGGAGAATCCCTTGATGTTCTTGGCGGCCACGCCGTTGGAGTTCTGGTAGTAGAGCGGGACCGCGGGCAGATCGCGGAAGAGCAGCTCCTCGGACTGCTGGTAGATCTTGTTGGCCTCGTCGATGTTCTTGGCGGAGGCCGCCTTGTCCATCAGGCCGTCGAACTCGGGGTTCTTGTAGTCACCGTCGTTGGACCCGTTGCCATTGGCTGCCGAGCTGGCGAAGTTGCTGGACAGGTAGCTCTCGGGCGAGGGGTAGTCAGGCTGCCAACCGGAGCGGAAGGCCGAGTCGGTGAACTTGCGGTTCTGCACGTTGGAGCGGAACTCGCTGAAGGTGGGCAGAGGGTTGCCCGCAGCCTGGATGCCCAGGGCGTTCTTGATGGAGTTGGTGACGGCGTCGTAGATCTCCTTGTGGGCGCCGTCGGCGTTGAAGGCGATCTTGAAGGTGTCGCCCTCGCCCCAGGGGGAGATTTTGTTGGCCTCGGCCCAGAGCTCCTTGGCCTTGGACGGGTTGTACTTGAGCACGTCGGATCCCTTGATGCTGGTCGAATAGCCGGGGATGACGGGGGCGGTGAAGTCGTGGACTTCCTTGGCGGTTCCGGACAGCACCTTCTTGATGATGGTCGGCCGGTCGATGGCCATGGAGATGGCCTGACGACGGAGCTTGCCCTCCTGATCCTGGCCGAAGTGCTTCATGTAGGTCGGGATGGTGAACATCTGGATGACCGAGCCCGGGTCGTTGATGGCCTGGACCGTGTTGTCGGTCTGGAAGGTCTTGCGAGCCGAGGCAGGCAGGGTGTCCAGCACATCCAGGTTGCCGGCCTGCACGTCGCGGTAGGCTGCGGTGGCATCGGTGTAGGCGCGGAACTCAACGCCGCCGTTCCTGACCTTGATGCCGCCCTTGTAGGCGGGATCCTTGACCAGCTTGATGGACTTGTTGTGCTCCCAGGACTGGAACTTGTAGGGTCCCACGGTCACCGGCTTCTCGCCGAAGGCCTTGGTGTCCTTGTAGAAGGACTCGGGCAGGGGTGCGAAGGCGGTGTAGCCCACCTGGATGGGGAAGGTGGACGAGGGCGAAGTCAGATCCACGGTGAAGGTCTTGTCGTCGATGACCTTGAGGCCCGACAGCTGGGCATCGCCAGGTGTGCCCTCCTTCTGCATGTCGTCATAGCCCTTGATGTTGGCGAAGAAGCTGGACCCCAGCTGCTTGTTGGCGATGTTGGCCGCCCAGGACCAGGCCTTGGTGAAGGACTGTGCGGTGACCGGGGTGCCGTCCGAGAACTTCCAGCCGTCGTTGATGGTCACGGTGTACTGGGTGTTGTCCTCGTTGGCCTTGATCTGCTTGGCGATCTCGTTGGCTGGCTTGCCCTTGTCGTCGAAGCGGACCAGCTTGGAGAACATGACGTCGATGGGGTTGCCACCGCCCACCTCGTTGGTCATGCTGGGAATGAGTGGATTGGCCGGCTCAGGGTTGAAGACCGAGATGACGGCGTTCGAGCTGCTGCCGTTGGTCCCCTTGGCAGAGGAGTCGGATCCGCCGGATCCCCCGCAGGCGCCCAGCGTGAGCGCCATGACGCACAGTCCGGCGCCAGCAATGGTCAGGGCCGATTGCTTCTTCATATATACTGCTCTTTCCTTTGGTTGGTTTCCCGAATCCGCCGCCAGTGCATAAGACCCGGGCGCGGATCCGCTTTGGTGCGGATCCGTCCGGGTCAGCGACGACGGATTATGCCGTTTCCGGCACGATCATCACTGCTTCTTGGACAACTCCGCAAAGTTCGGGTAGCTGTTCCAGCGCAGAGTCAATCCCTGCACATTCTTGGCTGACGCACCCTTGTTGTTGGCGTAGTAGAGCGGCACAGCCGGCATGTCCTGCAGGAGGATCTCCTCGGCCTGCTGGAAAAGCTTGTTGGCTTCGTCGGTGTTCTTGGCCTTGGCAGCCTGCTTCAGCAGATCGTCGAACTTCGGGTTCTTGTAATCGCCGTCGTTGGACCCGTTGCCGTCGGCCGCCGAGCTGGCGAAGTTACTCAGCAGGTAGCTCTCAGGAGAGGGGTAGTCGGGCGACCAGGCCGACCGGAAGGCCGCATCCTTGTAGGCGCGCTTGTTGACGTTGCCACGGAACTCGCTGAAGGTGGGCACAGGGGTGGCCACGGCCTTGATCCCCAGTGTGTTCTTGATGGAGTTGGCCATGCCGTCATAGAAGTCCTTGGCACCACCATCGGCGTTGTAGACCATTTGGAAGCTCTTGTCAGCGGGCCACTTGCTGATGGCATCGGCCTTGGCCCAAGCATCCTTGGCCTTCTTGGCATCGTACTTCAGGTTATCGGACCCCTTGAGATTCTTGGAGTAGCCAGGGATGGTCGGTGCGGTGAAGTCGGTGGGCTGCACGCCCAGACCGCCCAGAACCTTGTCGATCAGCATCTTGCGATCCAGAGCCATGGAGATGGCCTGACGGCGCAGATGACCCTCCTCGTCCTGGCCGAAGTGCTCCATGGTGGTGGGAATGGTGAACATCTGCAGGACGGAGCCGGGCTCGTTGTAGCCCTTGACCAGACTGTCTTTCATGAAGGTCTTCTGGGCCGAGGTGGGGACGGTATCGATTGCGTCCAGGTTGCCTGCCTGCACATCGGCGTAGGCCGAGGCGACATCCGTGTAGACCTTGTAGTCGATGCCGCCGTTCTGAATCTTGATATCACCCTTGTAGGTGGTGTTCTTGCGAAGCTTGATCATGGTGTTGTGCTGCCAGGAATCGAACTTGTAGGGACCCGAGCTGACCGGGTTCTCCCCGAAGGCCTTGGTGTCCTTGTAGAAGGACTCGGGCAGCGGCGCAAAAGAGGTGTAGCCCACCTGGATGGGGAAGGTGGACGAGGGCGAGCTCAGATCCACGGTGAAGGTCTTGTCATCGATGACCTTCAGGCCGGACAGCTGGGCATCCGCAGGCACGCCCTGCTTCTGCAGATCGTCATAGCCCTTGATATTGGCGAAGAAGCTGGATCCCAGCTGACCATTGTTCACATTGGCCGCCCAGGACCAGGCCTTGGTGAAGGACTTGGCCGTGATGGGGGTGCCGTCCGAGAACTTGCGCCCATCAGCCAGGGTGACCTTGTACTGATCCATGTCTTCGTTGCCCTTGATCTCCGAAGCCAGATCATTGTGGGCCTTGCCATGATTGTCGAAGCGGACCAGCTTCGAGTTGATGGCGTCCACCACCTGCCCGCCACAGCTCTCGACTGTGTTGCTGGGGATGAGCGGCTTGGCCGGCTCACACCCATGGGCCGAAACGACGGTATTGTTGCCCGACTGGCTGCTGGACGATTGCTGTGCGCCCTTGGTGCCTGAACCACCACCGCAACCGCTGGCCAAAAGCGCCAAGGCACAGATGGTCGCGGACACGAGCGTAAGCTGTGAACCCTTCTTCATTGCTGTTGCTCCCTTTTTATAATATTTACTGAGTGTCAACGTCACGTCTGCAACCAAGGACACCGGGATGACCGAACCTCAAGGATCCCTGACCGACGTGTAAGCCACAATACGCCATATTCTGGTACGAAGATGTTTCGTAAAGCAAGTCTCATCTCATTTGCCGGTCTCGGAACCCGCAGCTGCTTGACATCACTGGTCCTTGGACAGCTCCGCGAAGATCGGGAAGCCGTCCCAGCCCAGACGCATACCGTGGACCCTCTTGGCGGAGGCGCCGGTGTTGTTGGCGTAGTAGAGCGGCACCGCCGGCATGTCCTGCAGAAGGATCTCCTCAGCCTGCTGGAAGAACTTGTTGGCCTCATCGGTGTCCTGGGCCTTGGCGGCCTGCTGCAGCAAGGCGTCGAACCTGGGATTCTTGTAGTCGCCGTCGTTGGACCCGTTGCCGTCGGCCGCCGAGCTGGCGAAGTTGCTCATCAGGTAGGTCTCAGGCGATGGGTAGTCGGGCGACCAGGATGATCTGAAGGCCGCATCATTGTAAAGGCGCTTTTTGATGTTGCCACGGAACTCGCTGAAGGTGGGCACGGGGGTGGCCTCGGCCTTGATCCCCAGTGTGTTCTTGATGGAGTTGGCCATGCCGTCATAGAAGTCCTTGGCACCGCCGTCTGCATTGTAGAGCATCCTGAAAGTCCTGTCAGCCGGCCACTGGTTGATGGCGTCGGCCTTGGCCCAGTACTCCTTGGCCTTCTTGGCGTTGTACCTGATGTTGTCCGAACCTTTGAGGTTCTTGGAGTAGCCGGGGATGGTAGGTGCCGTGAAGTCCGTTGGTTCCACGCCCAGACCGCCCAGGACCTTGTCAATCAGCATCCTGCGGTCCAGAGCCATGGAGATGGCCTGACGGCGCAGATGACCCTCCTGATCCTGGCCGAAGTGCTCCATGGCTGTGGGGATGGTGAACATCTGCAGGCCGGAGCCGGGCTTGTTGTAGCTCTGCACCATGCTGTCGGTCATGAAGGTCTTGACGGCAGAGGTGGGAATCCTGTCGATCACATCCAGGTTGCCCGCCTGCACATCCGAATAGGCGGAACCCAGGTCGGTGTAGACCTTGTAGTCGATGCCGCCGTTCTGGACCTTGACCTCACCCTCGTAGTCGCTGTTCCTGCGGAGCTTGATCATGCCGTTGTGCTGCCAGGACTCAAACTTGTAGGGGCCCGAGCTGACCGGGTTCTCCCCGTAGGCCTTGGGGTCCTTGTAGAAGGACCCGGGCAGCGGCGCAAAAGCCATGTAGCCCACCTGGATGGGGAAGGTGGACGAGGGCGAGCTGAGGTCCACGATGAAGGTCTTGTCGTCGACGACCTTCAATCCGGAGAACTGGGCATCCGCAGGCACACCCTGCTTCTGCAGGTCGTCGAAGCCCTTGATGTTGGCGAAGAAGCTGGCGTTCAGCTGGCCGTTGGTCACGTTGGCGCTCCAGGACCAGGCCCTGGTGAAGGACTTGGCCGTGATGGGGGTGCCGTCCGAGAACTTGCGCCCGTCAGCCAGAGTGATCTTGTACTGGGACATGTCGTCGTTGCCCTTGATCTCCGAGGCCAGATCGTTACGGGCCTTGCCCTGGTCGTCAAAGCGGACCAGTCTGGAGTTGATGGCGTTTACGACCTGCCCGCCGCAGCTCTCCGCCGTGCTGCTGGGAATGAGCGGCTGGGCGGGCTCACAGCCGTGGACCGAGACCACGGCGTTGTTGCTGGCCTGGCTGCCGAACGACTGTTCGGCGCCCTCGGTGTTGGTGCCGCTGCCACTGCCGCAGCCGCTTGCCAAGAGCACCAAGGCACAGATGGTCGCGGATACGAGCGTAAGCTGTGATCCCTTTTTCATTGCTGCTGCTCCCCTTTAGCCGATTCTCATTCTCGCGCATACACTTGGAAGGTTCTTGACCGCCGTTGCTTGACCGACGTGTAGGCTGCGATACGCCACACTCTGATACCAGTATGTTTCACAGGACAGGTCTCGTCTCACTTGCCGAATCTCAGGCCCGGGGAAACGCCTGCCTGTACCGGGCCCGCAGCTGCTCGATGGAGACGTGGGTGTAGCGCTGGGTGGTTCGCAGGGAGGAGTGGCCCAGCATCTCCTGAACCTCGCGCAGGTCGGCTCCCCCATCCAGCATATGCGTGGCGGCCGAGTGCCGCAGGGCGTGGGGGGCGATGTCGGGCACACCGGCCTGACCGGCCGCCTGGTGGACCACCTTGCGGACCTGGCGCTGGCCAACCCTGCCGCCCAGCTGACCCAGGAAGAGGGCCTGACCTGCCTTGCGGGCCGATTTGGCCCTTGCGCCCGCCAGGACCGGCCGCCCCTCCCCCAGCCAGCGATCCAAGGCTCGATCGGCGGGCAGGCCATAGGGCAGGACCCGCTCCTTGGAACCCTTGCCCAGGACCTTTACAGTGCGGCTGCGCCTGTTCACGTCATCCAGGTCCAGCCCGCACAGCTCGGCCACACGCATGCCCGTGGCGTACAGCAGCTCCAGCATGGCCGCGTCCCGCACCTGCAGGGCCGCCTGAACTTTCTCGTCCTCCCGGTGCTCGACCGGATCCTGGTCGACAGTATCCATCAGGGTGCGGGCCTGGTCGTGCGTCAGGATCCGTGGAAGGTGCTCGGACTGCTTGGGACTGCTCAGGGCCAGGGTGGGGTCGGTCTCAATCCGGCCATGCCTGCTCAGCCAACCGAAGAAGGACCTCAGTGCGGCCGTCTTCCGGGCCATGGTCGAGCGGGCGTGAGTGGCTGCCTCGTGAGCCAGCCAGGACCTGATGGTGGCCAGGTCGATCTGCGCTGGGTCATCGATGCCATGCAGGTGCATCAGGTGCAGAAAGCCCGCCAGATCGGCCCGGTAGGAACGCACGGTGTTGGGACTCTTGCCTGCCACCCGGGAAAGATAGTCGGTGAAGTCCTGCAGATCCTGGTCCACTACGGGCACTCCCTTCACTTGGCTGTGCAATACAGTCTAGGCGCTTACACCCTCGTCGCAGCCACAGGCGATACTGACCCAGGAGGTGGATGGCCATGCGTTTGCCAGCAACCATACCGGCCGGGGCACGGCTGGTGGTCAGGATTGACCTGGGACAGGACCCGGAAGACGGAAGGCCCAAATTCCGCGACTACGTAGGGCATGTGGTCGACTGGGACGGGCATCGGCTGATTCTGGACAGGGATCCGGCGGCCAATGGGTCGCGTCCCGGGGAGCGCGTGACCCTTAAGGCGGCAGACATGGTGGCGTTGAAGCCCGTCCCGGAACGCCGTTCGCCCAGACCGGACCCTCCTGATTTCAGTCGATGACAGGCGGGTGCAGCACCCGGGCCCGGCTGGTGGTCAGGAAGGCCGAGACCTGCTCGCCACGCAGGGCCGAATCCATCAGCTCCTGCCGCCAGTTGCCCCCCTGCGGATCCAGTTCCAGATCAGTTGTGGGCATCTGCTCCCGGTCGCCCAGGGCAGCCTTGTAGCGTCGGAAGGGGTCCGCCTGGAGGAAGAAGCTCCGACGCTTTTCGTCGGCCTCCGGCTCCTGGTCCCGCAGAAGGGAAGCCATGCCCTGCAGATTCTCGACCAGGGCATCCAGAAGGTCGGCCACCTGGTCGGCGTTCTCCTCCACCATGGCCCGGGTCCTTTCCGGATCGGTCAGGGCCACACGGGTCATGTCCCGCCAGGACCCGGCCGCCAAAGCCGAGGCCACACGACGGTCGGGCGACCTCGTCAGCATATTGGCCAGGGCGGTGGCCACCACATGGGGCATGTGCGAAATCAGTGCCGCAGCCCGGTCGTGGGTGGCATCGTCCAGGGCGATCAGCCGGTTGCCCAGCCCCTGGGTGACCATATCGGCCACGGTCAGGAAGCGGCTGTAATCCGTATGCTCATCGACGCAGAGGGCCCAGACGGCATCTTCCAAGAGGGCCGGGTCCGAATCCTCATAGCCGGAGCCCTCGCTGCCGGCCATGGGATGGGCGCCTACATAACGATCGGCCAGACCGGCCTGTTCGACCTGCCTGCGGACAGGTCCCTTGACGCTGCCCACGTCGGTCAGGGTGGTGCCACGGGTCAGTACCGGGGCCAGGGCCTGGAGCACGTCGGGCATGGCCCGCAAGGGGGTGGCCAGCACCAGCACGTCTGCCTTGCCCTTGGCCAGCTCCTCCAGGGTGTCCACGCAATGGATTCCCTGGCTGCGGGCCTGCTCATAGGGACGGTCGTTATGGTTCCAGGCGATCACGAACCGACCCCGGGCGGCCAGGCGGCGGGCCAACGATCCCCCGATCAGACCCAGTCCCGCAACGGCGATCTTGTGGGCCGAGGTCAGCACCGGTGAGGCGGCCATGCCCGCTATCGGGTGCATGTGTTCGGGCCCGGACAGATCCATGTGTGGGAAGGGCGCGGATTCATCTACCATAACAACTCCTTGCTGATTGTCTCGGAATCGGGGTCCTCACCCCGGAAGGCCCCCGCCCTGGGCAGCATCCATTCACGGATGGGGGGCGCTGGATGCGGGGTGCGCGGATGGACCGCCAGGGTCTTGAGCCAGTCCCCCCTTTCCAGCAGGTCGGCCAGCACCTGATGCAGACCCTTCTGCCACGGTGCGGCGTCGATGCTGGCTACGAAGCTGTAGGTTCCGTCGTGCCCCTTGATGGGCCGGGACATGAATGAGGTCATGTTCAGGCCCGCATCGCGCAGACGGTCCAGCAGGTTGGCCAGCACGCCCGGCCCGGTATTCAGGGGAATGAAGGTGACGATGGACTCGAAATCCCCGCCCGGCGCCAGGCGGCGTGCCAGCCGGGCTGCCTGATCCCGGGGTGCCAGCATAAGAAAGTCGGTGCGGGCCCCCTGATAGTCCTGCACCTCGCGCCGGTAAGTCTCCAGCCCGTAGAGGCTCCCGCAGATGCCCGGACCCAGAGCCACCTGATCGGGGCCCAGATCACGGCAGGCAGCGGCGTTGGAGTTGGCTGTCACCGGATTCAGACCGGTCTCTTTGATGAAGCCCTTGCACTGGGCCAGTCCGTGGGGATGCGCGCCGACCTGGCGCAGGGGGCCATGGTCGGCCCGGACGAAGGCATCGAAAACGATGGGCAGGCGGACCATGCCGAAGCCCGCCACCGCTTGAGCGTCGATCAGGGCGTCCATGTTGGGCACCACATGGCCCTCCACATTGTTCTCCCAGGCCAGCACCCCCCAGCCTCGGCCCTCCTCCACGGCCTCCACAATGGCAGCCGCATCCGTGCAGGGCTTAAGATCCGTCTGGCAACCCAGCCTTGTCGCCATGAGGTTGGCGGCCTCAAGGGCGGCCTGATGGGTGAAGGTCCCCTCGGGACCCAGGAAGTGCAGGGGAATACGGTCGGGCGGAGTCACAGGTGATACTGACGGAACCTGGCTCATGCCGATCGCCCCTGACGACGCAGGGGGCCGTCAGCAAACCAGGAGGCCGGCAGGCAGATGGCCAGGGTCTGTATCAGGACCAGCCCGCCCATCCAGAGGAAGACCGCATACTTGGCAAAGAATGTAGGGAAGTTGGCATAGGGCATGAGCACGTCGCCGCCCGGCCCCCTCATGGAGAGCAGCCAGACCGTGACCGTCGAGGCCACCAGATGCAGGGCCAGCCCCATGGTGCCGCTGTCGCAACGGACCCACCAGGCGGCCAGGGCCACCAGCAGATAGGCCAGGACCATCCCCCAAGGCAGACCCTGAGCGGCCCCGGAGCGCTGGACCAGGGTCCCCAGCACCCCCACCGCCAGGCCGATGGGCAGGCCCAGCAGGCAACGAAAGGCACTGGCCTTGCCAGACTCCCCCGTCGAACGGGAGGGGGCTTGGTCCTTGGATTTGGAAACCTGAGACTTCATGGGTTCCAGACTAGTCCGACCCGGTCACCGTGGGGCGGCCGGGTCGGACCAAGACCGATTATGAGGGAAGGTTTACTTCTTGTTGGCCCTGCGCTGACGGGCGTTCCACTTGTACCAGGCATCCCTGTCCAGGATGATCTTGCGCACGCGGATGGACTCGGGGGTCACCTCCACGCACTCGTCATCGTTGGCGAAGTCCAGGGACTCCTCCAGGCTCATGTCGATGGGCGGGGTCAGGGTCTCCAGCACGTCGGCGGTGGAGGAACGCATGTTGGTCATGTGCTTCTCCAGGGTGATGTTGATGTCCAGGTCGCCGGGCTTGTTGTTGATGCCCACGATCTGCCCCTCGTAGACGGGCGACTGGGGCTTGACGAAGAACTCGCCGCGGGCCTGGAGCTTCTGCATGGCGTAGGGGCTGGCCTTGCCCGAGCGGTCGGAGACCATGGATCCGTTCTGCCGTGTCTTGATGTCGCCCGCCCAGGGGGCATAGCCTGCGGAGATCGACGAGGAGATGCCGGTGCCGCGGGTTGCGGTCAGCAGGGCGGTGCGGAAGCCCAGGAGGCCACGGGAGGGCACGGTGAACTGCATCCTGACCCAGCCGGAGCCATGGTTGGTCATGGTCTCCATGCGGCCCTTTCGATCGGCCATGAGCTGGGTGACCGCGCCCATGTACTCCTCGGGCACGTCGATGGTATCGGACTCCATGGGCTCCTGAAGCTTGCCGTCCACGGTCTTGGTGACCACCTGGGGGCGGCCCACGGTCAGCTCGTAGCCCTCGCGGCGCATCTGCTCGGCCAGGATGGCCAGGGCCAGCTCGCCACGGCCCTGAACCTCCCAGGCGTCGGGCCGGTCGGTGGGCAGCACCTTGATGGAGACGTTGCCGATCAGCTCGCGGTCCAGACGGTCCTTGAGCATGCGGGCGGTCAGCTTGTGGTCCTTGCCCTCGGTGCCGGCCAGGGGCGAATCGTTGGTGCCGAAGGTCATGGAAACAGCCGGGTCGTCCACATGGATCAGAGGCAAGGGGCGGGGATCGTCCTGGTCGACGATGGTCTCGCCAATCATGATGTCTTCCACACCTGCCACAGCCACGATGTCGCCGGGGCCGGCTTCGTCCACCGGGGAACGCTGCAGGCCCTTGGTGCGCAGAATCTCGGTCAGCTTGAAGTTCTCGATGGATCCGTCCACGCGCGACAGGCCGTACTGGCGGCCCTTGATCAGGGTGCCGTTGTAGATGCGCACCAGGCCCAGACGGCCCAGGTAGTCGGAGGCGTCGATGTTGGTCACGTGGGCCTGCAGGGGGGCGCCCTCCTCGTACTCCGGGGCGGGGATGTTGTTCAGGATGGCCTCGAAGAGGGGCTCCAGATCGTCGTTGTCGGGCACAGCGCCGTCGGCGGGCTGATTGACGGAGGCCTTGCCGGCCTTGGCTGCACAGTAAATCACAGGCAGGTCCAGGAGGGAATCCAGGTCCAGGTCCACTCCCTCCTCGCTCACGTCCTGGGCCAGACCCAGGAGCAGATCGGTGGACTCGGAGACCACCTCGGAGATGCGGGCATCGGGCCGATCGGTCTTGTTGATGACCAGGATGACGGGCAGTTTGGCCTCCAGGGCCTTGCGCAGGACGAAGCGGGTCTGGGGCAGGGGCCCCTCGGAGGCGTCCACCAGCAGGACCACCCCGTCGACCATGGAGATGCCGCGTTCCACCTCGCCTCCGAAGTCGGCGTGGCCGGGGGTGTCCACCACGTTGATGGTGATGCCGTCGGGCTGGCCCAGTTTGGCTGCCAGGGGGCCGGTGTACTTGACGGCGGTGTTCTTGGCCAGGATGGTGATGCCCTTCTCCTTCTCCAGGTCGTTGGAGTCCATGACCCGGTCGGGCACCTCCTCCCGCTCGGAGAAGACGTGCGACTGCTGCAGCATGGCGTTGACCAGGGTGGTCTTGCCGTGGTCAACGTGTGCCACAATCGCCACATTTCGTATATCGCCGCGTACCGCCATCAAAACCTCATTCTCGTGAATGCTATCCATGCCCCCACCGGCCTGTCTGCCGGTTGGCGTGGTCCAGGAATTGGACAAACAGAGACAAGTGTAACCGCCTTGTGTGACAGACGATCACTGCTCCTTGCCCTGGGGCGAACCCTGGGCCGGATCCGGGGACTGAAGCTGGCCGGACAACTCCTGGCGGGCCTGGGCCAGGGCCGAGTCCTCGTCGGGAAGGAAGGGGGCCAGGGAGGGCAGATCCTCCAAGGATTGCAGACCCATCCGCTCAAGGAAGAGGTCGGTGGTGACCAAGAGCGCGGCATGGGTCTGCTCGTCCAGGCCCTCCTCGCGAACCAGGCCGCGCACCAGCAGGGCCCGGATGACCCCGTCCGAGTTGACCCCGCGGATCTGACCCACCTGGGCACGGGTCATGGGCTGGCGGTAGGCCACGATGGCCAGGGCCTCCAGGGCCGCCTGGGAGAGACGTGCCGTCTGACCGTCCTTGACGAAGGCCGCCACAACGGGCTGGTAGGCGGCCCGGCTGGTCAGTTGCCAGCCCCGGGCGGTCCGACGCAGTTCGAATCCTCGGTCGCTGTAGGACTCGGCCAGCGATTCCAGGGCGGCATTGACAGGTGCCGGGTCCACGGCCAGCACCCGGGAGAAGTCCTCTGCGGTCAGCGGCCGGTCCGTGGCCACCAGAATGGCCTCCAGACAGGCGGCCAGCCCGCCGGGAAAGTCCTGCACATCGAAGTCCACATATTCGGGACGGGTGTCGGGAGCCGAGGATTGGCTCATGCGAAGTCCCCCTCACTGATCAAGGCCTTTTCCGGCTCCTGGGTCGGCCCTATCCAGCGCAGGTAGAGCGGCTGGTATGGACCATCCTGACGGTACTGGATCAATTCCTGCCTGAAGAAAATCAGCACGGCCAGGAATCGGGCCACCACCTGCGCCCGGCCTTTGGAGGAAGCGACCAGATCGGCGAAAGCCACAGGCTGACCGGGCTCTGCCAGCAAGGCTTGGCGAACCTGGTCAGCCTCCTTGTTCAGATCAACCAAAGGCACGTGCAGCTGGTCCAGCCGAACTTCTGAGGCCGGAGCGTTGACCAGGGCGTTGGCGCAGAGCAGGGCCAGATCCTCCGGCTTCAAGGTCCAGACCAAATCAGGTAGCAAATGAGCCAGCTGGGGCTCCAGATGGCCGGGATGCGGGTAGCGGCCCGAGTTGGCGGCCAGCCTGGCTCGAAAGTCCTGTCCAGCCTGCTTGAAAGCCCGATACTGCAACAGCCTGGCGAAGAGCAGATCACGCTCCCGAAGGGCGTCCATGGAGGCCTGGTCGCGCATGGATTCGTCCTCCACAGGCAGGAGGGCGGCGCTCTTGGCCTCCACCAGCACCGAGGCCACATCCAGGAAGGCGCTGGCCTGGTCCAGTCCCTGACTGAAGTCCAAGGTGCGCACATAGTCCAGAAACTCCCCGGTGATGGAGGCTAACGAAACCTCCGTCAGGGAGAGTTTCCGGTTAGCCAGCATGCCCAGCAGCAGGTCGAAGGGCCCCTGGTAGACATCCAGGTCGACGGCGAAGCCGTCCGCTGATCCGCTCACGCCACGATGCCGCGGGCGATCAGCTCCCGGGCGACCTCCCGATACTCCTTGGCGGTCTTGTGCTCGGGAGCGAACATGGTGATGGGCTCGCCGGCCACCGTGGCGTCGGGCAGCTTGATGGACCGGCTGATGATGGAGTGCAGGACCTTGCCCTTGAAGGCCTCGTAGATGCGTTGAAGCACCTCGTCCGAATGCAGGGTCTTGGTGTACATGGTGACCAGCACCCCGTAGATCTGCAGGTCGGGGTTGATGCGGCTGCGGACCTTCTCTATGGATTGCATGAGCAGGGCCACGCCACGCAGGGCGAAGAACTCGGCCGCCACAGGAATGATGACCCCGTCCGCAGCAGTCAACGCGTTGACGGTCAGCAGACCGAGCGAGGGCTGGCAGTCGATGATGATGGCGTCATACTCCTGCCGCAGGGGCCGGATGGTTGCCGCCAGGGCCTGCTCCCGGCCGACCTCGGTGACCAACTGAATCTCAGCGGCCGACAGATCGATGTTGGCCGGTATGATGTCCAGACCGTCAAAACGGGTGTGCCTGACCACCTCGTGAACATCCAGGGAGGTGTCGAACATGGCGGTGTAAATGGTGTTGTCCACGCTGTTGGCATTGATGCCCAGGCCCACGGTGGCCGCGCCCTGGGGGTCGAAGTCCACGATCAGCACGCGTCGCCCATACTGGCACATGGCCCCGGCGATGTTGATCGATGAGGTGGTCTTGCCCACGCCGCCCTTCTGGTTGCACATGGCGAGGACACGGGCCGGGCCGTGCTGTTTCAAAGGCTCCGGGGCAGCGAACGTCTCATACTCGCGCCCTAACAAATCCGTAGGCATGCCTCTACCCTATCAAGTTTCCGACCGCATTCGCGGGTTGGCGGGTCAGCGAGCGCGAGGATGGGCCGTCTGGTAGGTCTCCATCAGGGCCTGGGGGCTTACATGAGTGTAGATCTGTGTCGTGGTCACCGAAGCGTGGCCCAGCAGCTCCTGGACCGAACGCACATCGGCGCCTCCCTCCAGCAGATGAGTGGCGAAGGAGTGCCGCAGGGTGTGAGGGTGCAGGGGCCTGTTCAGGCCCGCACGGCGACCGGCATCCCTGACCACCTGCCAGACCGTCTGCCTGGTCAGCCGCTTGCCGCGCTTGTTGAGGAAGACAGCCCGCAATTCCCTGCCCTTGGTGGCCCGATTGCACAGGCTGGCCCGTCCCAGATTCAGGTAGGTCTGCATGGCCTGGCATGCATAGGATCCCATGGGCACCAGACGCTGCTTGTCGCCCTTGCCGGTCAAACGGACCACCCGCTCATCCAGGTCCATGTCCTCAAGGTTGGTGCCTACGGCCTCCGAGACCCGGCAGCCAGTGGCGTACATGAATTCCAGCAGGGCCTTGTCCCGCAGGACCACCGGATCCTTGGACCCGCCCATGGCGGCCACATCCAGCAGCCGGGTCACCTGGTCCACGTCCAGCACATCCGGCAGGGCCGAGGTTCCCTTGGGAGCCTTGACGGTACGGGAGACATCCTGGTCGGTCACCCCTTGCTTGAGGGCGAACCGGTGCCATTCATGGACGGCGGCCATCCTCCGCGAGCGGCTGGCTGGGCTCTCATCGGCCAGATGGGCTAAAAAGCCCTCCACATCGGCGGTCTGGATCTGCTCCAGGCTGGTGATGCCGCGGCCGGACAACCAGTTGATATACATGGTCAGATCGGACTTATAAGCCTTGACCGTGGCGGGTGCAAGACCCCGCTCCAGACCGGTGTAGGCCAGGAACTGATCCAACAATGCGGTCAGCCCCTCCTGATGATCACCGTCCACTACCGCTTAACCTCCGGTTCTCTTCATCAGTGCTGGTCTCAGGCCATAGTCTAACGCTATGATCCCCTGTTTCCATGCTTCCAACGCGCTTGGGATTGGGGCGAACACTCAGGAGACCTCCCGGATCAGCCCTTGAATCCCCTCCTGCTGAAGAATCCGTCGGTAGGGGCCGGCCTCCCTGCTGATGATGCCGTCGATGGCGTGCATGCCCAGCAGCTCCACCGGCGCATTGTCATCGGTCAATACCCTCCCCTTTGCATTCCCAACCGTGCTCAAACGGAAGCTGACCTGCTCCATCATCTGGGACAGATCCGGATCAGGACTGACCCTGGAGGCAGCTTCTGCCAGCAGGTCAGAACCAGGATAGTCCCGCATCGCTGCCTTCTTGAGTCCCCCAGATTCCGCAAAAGCCTCGGAAACTGGGCGACGAGCAAAGAGCTCGCGGTTGGTGGTCTGTGGCACGTCGGCCGTCAAAATGGCATCGGATCCGAAGATCCTGGTGATGGTATTGGTCAGGGCTGCATTGATGGACCCCTGACCGTCGTCGATCATGTTCATGTTGACCACCATGACCCCGCCCGGATTCAGGTGCTTCCTGACCAGGTTGAAGAACTCGGTGGAGCTCATTTGGAAGGGTATGGTGATGTCCTGATAGGCATCGACCATGATCAGATCATAGCGCTGAGCGCTGGCTGCCAGCCAGGCTCGCCCGTCGTAGGTGGAAACCGGAATATCGCTGGGCTGAACGAAATACTTGATGGCCAGGTCGCTGATGGTCCGATCGATCTCAACCCCCTGGATTGCCATCCGAGGATAGTACCGCCTCAGCTGCCGGGCGTAGGTCCCCGTCCCCATGCCCAGGATCAGGGCCGAGCGGGCCTGATCGGCCATGAGCGGCGCCGCCAGGGCCGTGTCGTAGTACATGCCGGTCATCCCAGGGTGCTTCATGGTCACCGACTGAACGCCGAAGAGGACGTTGGTGGAAAGGATGGTTCTGTCCGCCAGGGTTTTGACCTGCAGGTAGTTGTAGATGGACTCGCCCTCGTAGGCCAGGCCCTTCTCCCAGAAGGCGAACCCCGTCATCGGTGACAGGGCGGCCGAGACCACAAAGGCCACCGTGGCGATCAGGCAGGCCAGGCGGTGCGCATGGGAGGAAAGGAAGTAGACCAAGGCCACCAGGAGTAGTATCCCGGAGAAGATTAGGAAGGTGACGAAGGTCCCCACGGCCGGGATGGTCACAAAGGTGGGCAGGAAAGTGCCCAGGATGGACCCCACGGTGTTGCAGGCGCTGAGCCGACCGACCACCGAAGCGTTGTCGTCCAGGGAATCGGTGGCGCTCTTGACCAGGCCGGGGGTGATGGTGCCCAGGAGGAAGAGGGGCGGAACAAAGATGATCAGGCAGGAGATGAAGGCCGCCAGGACCAGGAAGTTGGTCGAGACGGCCACGATCAGCAGTCCCGAGATCAGGATGATCAGATACTTGCCGACCAGGGGGATCAGGGCGATCCAGACGGCCGCGGCCATAATGCACAGGTAGAGCCTGTCCGGGTCGGGGTTCCTGTCGGCCCAGCGGCCGCCGACCACGGCGCCCAGGGCCAGGGCGATCATGATGGTCCCGATGATGATGGTCCACACGATCTGGGAGGAAGAGAAGTAAGGAGCCAGCAGGCGGGAGGCCCCCAGCTCGGCGGCCATGACGGCCATACCCGAGAAGAACTCCGTCACATAGAGAAAAACCCGCGACCGCAAAATAGGGCGCGGCTGACTGAATCCGGCCCGCTTGGCAGTGCCGCTGCCCGATGATGGACTGACCTGATCCGCCGATTCTGCCGAGACAGCCCATGCGTCTACGCTGTGATCATCGTTCATGGCGGCTCCCGGCATCGTTGTCGTCAATCAACTTACCGTCCCGCCGAGGAATGGTCAAATATGCAAAGAACCCCGCGAAAGGCGGGGTTCCTGCAATACGGTGTTCAGGTCAGTGAATCAGGCAGCGACCGGGGCGTTCACATCGGCAGGCAGGGCCTTCTTGGCCTCGGCCACGATGGCGTTGAAGGTGTCGATGTCGTTGACGACCAGGTCGGCCAGGGCACGACGGTCCAGCTCGATCCCGGCCAGGCGCAGACCCTGGATGAAGCGGTTGTAGGTGATTCCCTGGGCGCGGCATCCGGCGTTGATGCGCTGGATCCACAGCTTGCGGAAGTCACCCTTGCGGGCCTTGCGGTCCCGGAAGTTGTATGTATATGAATGGAGCAGCTGCTCCTTGGCCTTGCGGTAGAGACGGGAGCGCTGGCCACGGTAGCCTGACGCCCGCTCCAGGACGACCCGACGCTTCTTATGCGCGTTGACTGCCCGCTTGACTCGTGCCATAGATATTCCTCAGCTTTCTAAAATCTCACTCGACGCGACTGCACCCGCTCAGCGGGCCAGCATCCTCTTCATGTTCTTGGACTGGGTCGGAGCGAGCACCTCGTCAGTGGACAGGTGACGACGCTTCTTGGCCGACTTGTGCTCCAGATTGTGGCGCATACCGGTCCCGGCGTGCATGAGCTTGCCCGAACCCGTGGTCCGGACGCGCTTGGATGCGGCGGAGTTACTTTTCATCTTCGGCATTGCTGCCCTCCTTGGATTTCATCTGCTTGGGAGAAGTATTGTTGTCGGCCTTGGCAGCCAGATGGGCCGCCTGGCGGGCCTTGCGCTCGGCACGGGCCTGGCCGCCCCGCCGACGCTGCTCGGACTGGGTGTGGACCTTCTTGCCCTTGGGCGACAGGGTCATGATGATGTTGCGCCCCTCCTGCTTGGGGGCGAACTCGATGGAGCCCAGATCCGCGACGTCGTCAGCCAGCTTGCGCAGGAGCTCCACGCCTCCGATGGGCCGGGACTGCTCGCGCCCACGCAGCATGATGGTGACCTTGACCTTGTCTCCGGCGGACAGGAAGCGGCGCACGTGCCCCTCCTTGACCTCGAAGTCGTGATCGTCGATCTTCAATCTGAAGCGGATCTCCTTGATCTCCGACATGCTCTGGTTGCGGCGCGCCTCACGAGCCTTGATCTTCTCGTTGTATTTGAACTTGCCGTAATCAATGAGCTTGGCGACCGGAGGCTTGGCCTTGGGTGCAACCTCGACCAGGTCAAGGTTGGCCTCCTTGGCCAGGTTGAGGGCGACGGAGGTCGCAATGATTCCCACCTGCTCGCCGTTGGGCCCGATCAGGCGTACCTGAGACACTCGTATATCGTCGTTAATCCTTGGTTCGTCGCTAATGATGACTCCTTCTCAAATACCACAACATCCACTGCCCGGCGAAGAACCCATAGGTTTCGAACATGACCGTCGCAGCCGTATGGCAACGCAACAACCAATGCCTGTACCGTATATGATGACGGCCAACCGTCACCGGTGCAGGTCGAACCCGAAGCCATGGAAGGCTCCCAGGTGGGATCATCCGCTTTCTTGATTTCTCAAGCCGAGTAGCAGTATAGCACAGCCCTCAGGACCAGGCCCCGTCAGGAGGTCGCGCCGTCCACCAGGGGCAGGTAGTCGCCGTAGCCCTCCTGCTCCATCCGATCCCGCGGTACGAACCGCAGGGCTGCGGAGTTCATGCAGTAGCGCTGCCCGCCACGGTCAGCTGGTCCGTCGTCGAAGACGTGTCCCAGATGGATGCCGGTCTGTGCCGTCCGCACCTCGATCCGGGGCCGACCCAGCAGCTTGTAGTCCTTGCGGTTGACCAGCAGTCGGGGATCGATGGGCTTGGTGAATGCGGGCCAGCCGCAGCCCGAGTCGTACTTGTCCGCCGAGGAGAAGAGCGGCTGCCCGCTGACCACGTCCACATAGATGCCCGGGCGGAACTCGCCGTCGTAGGCGTTGGTGAAGGGCCGTTCGGTGGCCGAATGCTGGGTGACCTCGTAGCTTTCGGGGTCCAGGGACCAGATGCGTTCGATGTAGCGCTGGCGGGAGGCGGCGTTGGCGATGGCCTCCAGCGGGATGTGGCAGTAACCGCCGGGGTTCTTGAGCAGGTAGTCCTGGTGGGACTCCTCCGCCGGATAGAAGTTGATCAGGGCCTCCACCTGCACAGCGGGATGACGGCCTGTCCTGCGCTCCAGCTCCTCCAGGGCGCGCCGGAAGACGGGCTCCTCCTGCTCGCGATGCTCGGGATTCCAGTAGAGGCCGCTGCGATACTGCCTGCCCCGGTCGTTGCCCTGCCGATCCACCGAGAAGGGGTCGATCACATCCAGCAGAAGCAGGGTCAGGGTCCGCAGACTGACCGTCTGGGGATCATAGGTCAGCCGCACGCTCTCCACGGCATCGGTGACACCGCTGCAGACCTGTTCATAGCTGGGGTTGGGCACTGTGGACTGGGCGTATCCCACCTGGGTGTCGATGATTCCGTCCACCTCCTGGAAGAACCGCTCAATGCCCCAGAAGCAACCCCCCGCCAGGACGACCGTGGCCGGGTTGTTGGTTGAAATCTTGTTCTTGTCCATGATTCCTCCTCACATGCCGGTGCCTATCGCTAGGTTCAACAGGAGCCGGAGAGCACCTATTCCGCCACCCTCGCCTCTTGACAGCCTTCTCACATTGTCGACCGGCTTGCCCATGCGGCGCAAGCGGCGATTATCATATGACCATCTCCAAAACGAGGCCAGGAGGCGGGTCATGCAGCGAACGCAGGAAGAGGTGAACGAAGATGCGGGGTCCTCCGGGACCATCCTGGGCTCCCTGGCTGCGGCCTTCCCGAGGACCCTGCCCATCATGGCCGGATTCCTTGTGCTGGGGATCTCCTACGGCTTTCTGATGACCAGCCGCGGATTCCCGGTGATCTATCCGCTGGCCATGAGTGCCCTGATCTATGCCGGGTCCATGGAGTTCGTGACCGTGGACCTGCTCATGTCCACCTTCAATCCCTGGGGCGCGCTGATGCTGACCCTGATGGTCAATGCGCGGCACCTCTTCTACGGCCTGGCCATGCTGCCGGTCTTCCGAGGGACGGGCCGAAAGAAGCCCTACCTGATCTTCGGCATGTGCGATGAGACCTTCGCCCTGGAGTCCGCCGACCCCCACCCGGCCGGGACCGACAAGGGCTGGTATCTCTTCTTCGTCACCCTGCTCAACCAGATCTACTGGGTAGGCGGCGCCACCCTGGGCGCTGTGCTGGGCAACCTGGCGAACTTCGACACCAAGGGGTTGGATTTCGTGTTGACCGCCATGTTCCTGGTCCTCTTTCTGGAGCAGTGGCGGCAGGCCGAAGCCCGCGTGCCGGCCCTTATCGGTCTGCTGGCCTCCCTGGCCTGCCTGCTGGTCTTCGGACCCGACCGGTTCATCATCCCGTCCATGGTGGTCATCCTGGCCATCTTCATCCTCTTGGACTTCCACAGCCAGAGGGAGGCCTCATGACCACTGCACAGCAACTGATCACCATAGGCATTGTGGTCATGGGAACCATGGCCACCAGATTCCTGCCCTTCATAATCTGGCCGGAGGGGCGTCGGCCGCCGGCACTGGTGACCCGGCTGGGACGTCTGCTGCCCGCCGCCGTCATGGGACTGCTGGTGGTCTATTCCTTGAGGCACACCAACCTGATGGGAGGCGACCATGGGCTCTACGAGGCCCTGGCCCTGCTGGTCACGGCCCTGGTTCACCTGCGTTGGCGGAACATGATGGTCAGCATCGCCTGCGGGACCCTGACCTACATGGCCCTGGTGCAGGGTTGGCTGGCCTTCCTGGTCGGTCTGGTTGGTCTGGGATGATGGGGGCGCGTCCGATGGGCGAGCGCAGAAAGAAGAGTCTTATGCAGGATGACGGTCAGTCTGTTCAGGCACCGCTCTGCCGGATCTGGGGCGCCGGACAATACTTTGGCGAAGAGGTGGCACGCGGAGGACAGGCCCTGGTCATCGCGGCGGACGGAGGACTGGAGCCGGCCCTAGAGCATGGTGACGAGCCCGACCTGGTCGTGGGTGACTTCGACTCCCTGCCCGCTGGGAGCCGAAAGCTACGTGCAGACATCCCCCGCCGGGTCCTGCCTGCTGAAAAAGACGACACGGACCTGCTGGCTGCGGTCAAGGTGGGCTGGCAGCGAGGCTGCCAACGATTCCTTATATATGGTGGCCTGGGCGGGCGTATGGACCACACACTGGCCAACCTGAATCTGATCCATCTGATTGCAGCCAGCGGGGGCCGGGCCGAACTCTGGGGCCAGGGGATGCTGGTCACGGCACTTGGCCCCGGAAGTCTGGACTTCCCCGCCTGGGACTGCCCGCCCAGGTCCATGGTCTCCGTCCTGGCTGCCGACGACCAGGCCCTGGGCGTGGTCGAGCAGGGTCTCAAATACCAGACGGACGGCATGACCATGACCAACCAGCAGGTGACCGGCGTCAGCAACGAGTTCCTGCCCGGCAAGCCCGCACACATAGCCTTGAAGCAGGGAATTGTGTTCGTCACCTACCCCGCTTCGGCGCCCGAGCCGATCTGGAGCACCAGCCTGGTGCCCAAGGCCGACCTGGGCTCCCTGGAGACCCGGCCTTCCCGACGGCTGGCCTGAGCCTCGTTTGACTTGAAAACCCTACCTTGAAAGGAAAATTTATGACAGCAACACCTACAGCCGAGCACCCGCTCTTCATCTGCTACAGCCGCTGCTCCACCTGCGCCAAGGCCCGCACCTGGCTGCGTGACCACAATGTGGACTTCGCCGAGAGAGACATCAAGGGGGACCGACCCACCCAGGAGGAACTGACCGAATGGCTGAACATGAGCGGCCTGCCCGTTCGGCGATTCTTCAACACCTCGGGTCAGGCCTATCGCAGCCTGGGCCTGAGCAAGCGCCTGCCGCAGATGGATACGGAGCAGGCTCTGCAACTGCTGTCGACCGACGGCATGCTGGTCAAGCGTCCCATCCTGCTGGACGGCCGGCATGTCCTGGTCGGATTCCACCAGCAGCAGTGGAAGGATTGGCTGGCCGATACGAACGAAAATCCTCACAATTCCTGATCGTTTTGTTGCGCAAACAAACAACAAAACCTACCAATTTTTTTGTTCGTTTTTTCCTTGGCAGAACCCGCGTAATCGCTTGCTATAAGTACACAGGGTTCTATAAACTATGAGATGTTATCAGTAATCGGCCATATACGGTCCGGTAATTTTTGTGCTGTATACGGCCAATCTCCAAGGGAGAATTGAATGACAGTAAAGATTGGCATCAACGGATTCGGACGCATCGGTCGTCTGGCCTTCCGGCGCATCTTTGAGCTCCAGGCCCGTGGCGGCGACGCCTCCAACATCGAGGTTGCCGCCATCAACGATCTGACCACCCCGGCCATTCTGGCCTATCTGCTCAAGTACGACAGCACTCAGGGCACCTTCCGTCACGACGACGGCACCCCTGTCTCGGTCACCTCCACCGACACCGCCATCGTGGTGGACGGCAAGGAGTACCCTGTCTATGCCGAGAAGGACGCCAACAACATCCCCTGGGTCAAGAACGACGGCGTGGACTACGTGCTGGAGTGCACCGGCTTCTACACCTCGGCCGAGAAGTCCCAGGCCCACCTGAACGCCGGAGCCAAGAAGGTTCTGATCTCCGCCCCCGCCAAGGACGACACCACGCCCACCGTGGTCTACGGCGTCAACGAGGAGACCCTGAAGTCCTCCGACAAGATCATCTCCGCCGGATCCTGCACCACCGGCTCCCTGGCCGCCATGGTCAAGATGCTGGATGACAACTTCGGCATCCGCATCGGCTACATGACCACCATCCACGCCTACACCGGCTCCCAGATGCTGCTGGACGGCCCCAAGGGCAACAAGCCGCGCAACACCCGCGCCGCCGCCATCAACACCATCGAGCACTCCACCGGTGCCGCCAAGGCCATCGGCAAGGTCGTTCCCTCCGTTGACGGCAAGCTGCAGGGCCATGCACAGCGCGTGGCCGTTCCCTCCGGATCCGTCACCGAGCTGACCTGCGTCCTGGACAAGAAGGTCACCGTCGACGAGATCAACGACGCCGCCAAGAAGGCCTTCGAGGGCAAGGACTACTACGGCTACAACGACGAGGGCATCGTCTCCTCCGACGTGATCGGCGACACCCACGGCGGCATCTTCGATCCCACGCAGACCGATGTCAACACCCACGGTGACGACCAGCTGGTCCGCACCGTTGCCTTCTACGACAACGAGTATGGCTTCACCAGCAACATGATCCGCACCCTGCTCTACTTCGCCAAGCTGGGCGACTGAGCATCCGACCGGCTCCTCCGGCCATAACGATTTCGGGGTCCGTTCCCTACGTGGGGCGGGCCCCTTGTTTGTAATCAGCGCCTCCGGGTGAGCGCCCGCATGGCCAGGTCGCAGACCAGGCCGACGACCATCCCCGCCAGAAAGCCGAAGGCCATGACGGCCAGAGGATTGTTTTCCAGCCAGGAGGCGGCCAGATACCCCAGGGTCCACATATAAATCGACCAAAGCAGGCCGGCGAGGGCAGCCAGGGGCAGGTAACGGTTCAGCGGATACCGCGCCGCGCCGGCCGTCAGATTGACCACGGTCCGGCCCGAGGGCACGAAGCGCGAGGCCAGTGTGAAGAAGCCACCCCCCTGCAGCAGGGCCCGATGGGCCCACGAGGTCACAGCCTTGCCTGCGGCACCTCGGAAGACGGCCAGACGATTCAGCGGGACCAGCCGTCCCAGCCCATAGGTGCAGGCATCGCCGCCTGCGAAGGCCAGGGCGCATACCAGAAAGACCAGGACGGGAAGGGGTCTTCCTGTGGCCCGGAAGGCCGAAGCCGTGGCCAGGACCATCAGCTCCGTGGGTATGGGGATGATCAGGGCATCCAGAAAGGCGGCCAGGAACAGCACAGCCAGCCCCCAGCCGCCCGTCACCGCATCGAGCAGCCAGGCATTGACAGCGGTCATGGACCACCCTTTCCGCGCGATTGCGCCAAAGACACCCCTCAGCCTCCCTAAACGGTCAGTACCTTAGCATGGAGTCATGAGCAAGAAGAATCGGCCGGATTCGGATGCCTCGACTCCGGCCATGGCCCAGCTGAAGCGTCTGGGGGTTCCTTTCACCATCCACGAGTATCATCACAACGCGGACCACATGGACCAGGGGTACGGTATCGAGGCAGCCAAAAAGCTGGGCCTGGACCCGCGCACGGTCTACAAGACCCTGATGGCCGACACGGGCAAGGAGCGGGTCATCGGCATTGTGCCGGTGACCGGCCACCTGAACCTCAAGCACCTGGCGGCGGCCGTGGGCGCCAAGAAGGCCCGCATGGCCGACAAGGCCCAGGCCGAGCGTGAGAGCGGGTACGTCCTGGGCGGCATATCGCCCTTCGGCCAACGCACCGCACATATCACCGTGTTGGACCAGGGCGCCCTGGAATTCGACACCATCATGGTCTCCGGCGGCAAGCGCGGCATCAGCCTGGGCCTGGACCCTCGGGATCTGATCCGCGTTCTCAAGGCCAAGACCGCCCCTCTGGCCACCGACTGAGAGATTTTAGCGTGGGGTCTAGCCCTGCGGCTGTGGAACCTTCCTGGATGCCCGTGCGGGGCGCAGGGCGGCAGGCAGGACGAAGTGCATGTGCTCGTCGACCGCCCGGGCCCGGGTCACCTGGGTGAACCCTCGGGCAGCCAGGGTCTCCAGCACCCCTTGAACCAGGTTTTCAGGAACCGAGGCACCCGAGGTGAGTCCTACCGAGTCCATGCCCTGCAGCCAGGTCGGGTCCAGCTCACCGGCATCGTCGACCCGATGGGCCCTCTGCTCGCCCTGACCGGGAAACCGGGTATCCAGGGCCTGACGGGCCACCTCGACCAGGCGCACCGAGTTGGAGGAGTTGGCCGACCCCACCACAATCATGCAGTCCGCCTGACCGGCCACCAGCTTGACCGCCTGCTGCCTGTTCTGGGTGGCATAGCAGATGTCTGAACCCTGTGGCTCCTGAATCCAGGGGAAGCGTCGGCGCAGGGCCGCGGCCAGGTCGGCGGTCTCATCAAGGCTCAGAGTGGTCTGGGTCAGCATGACCAGCGGGGTGTCGGGCCCGAAGTCCAGGGCCTCGATATCGGCCTCATGCTCGACCAGGTGAACCCGGTCCGGGGCCTCCCCCATGACTCCCACAGCCTCGTCGTGCCCACGGTGGCCTATGTAGATAATCGAGTAGCCGTCACGAACGAAGCGCTGGACCTCCCGGTGGACCTTGCTGACCAGTGGGCATGAGGCATCGACCACGCGCATCCCCCGCCGCTGGGCCTCCTTGACGACCGAGGGGGCGATTCCATGGGCCGAGAAGACCACGGGCACCCCGGCACGGACGGCCTGGTCGGGAATCTGGTCCAGTTCGTCCACGAAGACGGCCCCCCGCCGGGACAGGTCCTCGACCACATGCCGGTTGTGGACTATCTGCCGGCGCACATAGACCGGTGGCAGACCCTGATCCTGGTGGGGGTTGTCCGCATCCAGGATGGTCTGCACGGTCTGGATGGCTCGGTCCACCCCCGCGCAGAACCCGCGTGGATCAGCCAGGATGACCCGCCCATGCCCCTGCGGGGTCGGCTGTTCGCACACGGTGGTCCGAAATCCTGCCACTGCCGCTCCTTATCGATGTCAATCCGGACAATCCCGGACGCTGCAAGTCCATGGTAGAAAGCCGGAGCGGCCCCCGGTAGTCCATCCGCCACTCTTTCACCAAGAAGCCAAGACCGTCCAGGCGCTAGGATGGTGACGTACCAAGCATCAACGGCACTATGGAAGTGGGAGCATGCATACGAACGAGATGATGGGCGGGGCCGTGCCCCGGACAGGACAGCAGTACAGCATCCGTCACGGGGATTACGAGGCGGTGGTGACCGAGCTGGGAGCCATCCTGCGCGTCCTGAAATACCGGGGAAAGGACCTGCTGGCCTCATTCGACCCGGATGGAACCGTACCCTGCAGCAACGGGAACGTGCTGGTCCCCTTCCCCAACCGGATCGAGGACGGCACCTACGACTTCCAGGGCCACACCTACACCCTGCCCATCGACGAGCACGACCGGAACACCGCCATCCACGGCTACGGTTACCGGGCCTACTGGGGGCTGCAGGCCCTGACCGAGGACTCCGTCAGCCTCTCCTGGCGGGTACCGGACATGGGCGGATACCCCTTCGACGTGGTGGTCACCGTCACCTACACCCTGGACGACCAGGGGCTGACCATGACCACCCGGGCCCTGAACCTGGGCGACGAAGCCGCACCCTGGGCCTTCGGCATCCACCCCTGGCTGGCCAATGGCAAGCAGGGCGTCGGTGACCAGATCCAGAAGGACAACGCCCCTTGCACCCTGTCCATCCCCTGCCGCACCCACGTGGTGGTCGATCCGGACAGGCTGCTGCCCACCGGCACCGAACCCGTCCAGGGACGGACCGATCTGCGCCAGGGCCCTGTGCTGGGCGAGGATGCGAAATTCGACGATGCCTGGACCGATGTGGAGCGGGACGATGACGGCACCTGCTCGGCCTGGTTCACCCGGCCGGATGGCATCCGCATTCAGCTCTGGGGCGATGAAACCATCACCTCCTGGCAGGTCTGCACCGGGACAGGCTTCGACGCAGGCATGCGTCCGGCCGGCGTTGCCGTGGAACCCATGACCGCCTATGCCAACGCCTTCAGAACTGGTCGGAACCTGGTCATTCTGCAGCCTGCCGCCGTCTACACCACCCAGGTGGGATACCGGGCGCAAGAGGTCTGAGCAGCCTGGCTGGTCGACAAAGGTCAGCCCGGTGTGCGATAATCGGCAAGGCTTATAGGTTCATCAGTAGCAAAGGAGTCCAATCATGGGCATGCGCGGACGCAAGCGCAGGGATCGCCGCAAGAAGGCCGCCAATCACGGCAAGAGGCCGAACACCTGATCGTCTGCCCCGGCACCAACGGTGCCGGGGTTTTGCATATATACATAAAAAAGAAAACCATGGCTGCATAGGCATGACCCTGGTTCCTGCTACTACCGAGACAGCCGGACAGAACCGTTGCTCTACCAAGAAGCCGACCGGGCCTGCTTGGCGTTATCTACTTGTCCGTGGCGCGATCCGGTGTCCCCTGCTCCAGTTCATCCATCTGATCAAACATGTGCCTGAGCCGATCCAGCAGACAGTCCGGCGCGCATTCGGGACGCAGATACCGGCGCAGCTCCTCGATGACCATGCGCTCCCGCTCGTCGCAGCAGGATTCCGGATCAAAGCAGTCGTTGGGATCCACGCAGGAGGCATCCTGGTAGATGCGCAGGCTGGTATGGGACACCCTGACGGAGCCGCCGTTATCGTAGGCGTAGTGACTCATCTCCACGCGTCCGTCCATGCTCCTGCCCGCTTCCTGATACCCGATCTTCGGGGGCCCTCAGTGCCCCTTGCTGCTGATCTCTTTTTTTATACTAGGCCTGGCAGCACCGGCACCATGTTGTTCCGCTGAGGGCTTGCCTGCAGCACCGCGCCCCTGCTGGTAGCCGCGCTCCTGGGCATACCGCTCCAGCTCCTGGCGTAGCTGCGAGCGCGCACGGTTCAGCCGGCTCATGACCGTGCCGATCTTGATGCCCTCCTCATCGGCCACCTGCTGATAGCTCTTGCCGTCGATGGCGGCGTCGATGAAGACCCGTCGGCGTTCTGGACTGAGCCGGTTCAGGGCTGCCATGATCTCCTCGGGGGCGAAGGTCTCCATGTATTCCTGCTCGGCGGATTTGAGCCCCTCGGACCCATGTTCAGAGGCCGAATAGATGTCCCAGTCGTTGTACTCGCCGGTCGAGTCGTTGGCCCTCTGCGGGCGCCGCTTGGCCTTGTGGTACTGGTTGAAGTAGGCATTGCGCTCGATGGTGGTCATCCAGGCCTCGAAGTTGCTGCCGGGCTGGAAGCGGTCGAAGGCCTTGAATCCGCGTTCGAAAGTGTCCTGGACCAGATCCTGGGCGTCGTCCGGGTTGTTGGTCAGGCGCATGGCCTGTCGGTAAAGCACATCCACCGCAGGCATGGCCAGGGCCTCGAATTGACGTTTTCTGCTTTCGAGTTCGCTGGTATCTGCCACACCCCTATTGTGCCATCCCCCCTCGCCCGTTGCGGTTCCGACCCGGTCGCGGGCAGGTCGCTCCTCGGTTACCATAATGCCAGAGGAGAAATCGCTTATGGAAAACACCGAGCACACAAGCATGGAGCAGGCGCTTGCGTCCGCCCCGCAGCAGGAGGGGTCGACACGCCTGGGGGACTCCTGGCTTCTGGGGTTCGACACCGAGACCACGGGCACCAGACCGGGCAAGGACGGCATTGTTTCGGCCAGCCTGGTTCTGCGCGACCCGGCCAAGGGCTACTCAGGGGATGCGGTAGCCACCTGGATAGTCAATCCGCACCGGCATATCAGCAAGGGGGCCAGTCGGGTCAACGGGTTCACCGATCAGCAGCTGGCCGCCGAAGGCATGGAGCCTGAGCAGGCCACAGCACAGATGGCCGGGTTCATTGCCCGCGCCCAGGACAAGCGCATTCCCCTGCTGGCCTACAACGCCCCCTTCGACGTGCAGATGCTGGACGGAGACATCGCCCGCTGGTGCGCGGGTTCGGTCAAGCCCCTGAGCGAGGGCGATCTGCTGGTGGTGGACCCTCTGGTCCTGGACAGGGAGATCTCCCACCGGTCCGGCCGCCGCACCCTGGGTCTGACCAGCGAGTACTACGGCGTCATCCCCCATGGCAACTTCCACAATGCCACGGCGGATACGGTGGCGGCCGTGGACCTGATCAAGCCCATGACCACCCTCTTCCCCCAGGTGGCCCGGATCACCATGGATTCCCTCATGGACTGGCAGCGGCAGGCACAGGCCAAGTGGCGGGAACATTTCAACCAGCACCTGATCTCCCAGGGCCGCCGCCCGGTCACCGACTCCTGGCTCTGAGCCTTCATCACCGGACCCGGTCACTTCCTGTATGGGACCCGAGGCATATGTATATTTTCGGTCAAGGGGTGGCAGGACTCCTCTGTGCCTGCCTGGCCGGGACTATAGACTTGGACCTGGCCTTGACCGGATTGCAGTCGGGCTGAAAGAATCCCATCAGACGAGGAGGAAGACGGCATGGCGCTGACGATGGCTTCGGCCCTGGAGCTGCTGCGCAAACACGATCAGCTGCGCGAGGTAATTCAGGGTGATCGATGGACCTTGGATCAGCCCGCGGATCACCATTTGCTCAAGCCCTTCACCGACGTCACCTACGACACCCGCCAGGCGGGACCCGGCAGCCTGCTCTTCTGCAAGGGGCATTTCCTGCCCGAGTACATGGATGCCTGTGGTCCCGAAGGTCCGGCGGCCTACGTGGCCCAGCAGGACCTGTCCGCTCACACCAGCGCCCCGGGAATCATCGTCAATGACGTGCGCAAGTCCATGAGCCTGCTCTCGGCCGCCTTCTACGGCTACCCCCAGAACCAGCTTACCCTGGTGGGAATCACCGGAACCAAGGGCAAGACCACCACCGCCTATTACCTGCACGCCATGCTGGGCGAACTCTCCGGAGGTCGGGCGGCCCTGTTCTCCTCGGTGGACAACTGCCTGGACGGCCGCCATTACGTAGAATCCCAGCTGACCACGCCCGAGTCGCTGGACCTCTTCCGCATGATGCGCCAGGCAGTGGATGACGGCATGCGCTACCTGGTCATGGAGGTCTCCTCCCAGGCCTACAAGGTGGATCGTGTCTATGGACTGACCTTTGACCTGGGTGCTTTCCTGAACATCTCCCCGGACCACGTCAGTCCCATGGAGCACCCCACCTTCGAGGACTACCTCTACTGCAAGCGCCGCATAGCCTACAACAGCAGGCAGCTGGTCATGGGAGCCGACATCCAGAGGGCCGACCTGATCCGTCAGGATGCGAGAGCCGCCGGCATTCCAGTGACCACCTTCGGATTCGGCCAACAAGAGGCCGACTTCGTGGCTCGCAAGGCTCCAGGCAAGGGCAACGACTATCTGATCGGCCCCTCCAGTGGTCCCATGACCCCGATCAGCCTGTCCATAGCCGGTGATTTCAACGCCCTGAACGCCATAGCCGCTTTTGCCATGCTGAACCGGCTGGGGCTGGAACCCGATGCCGATGCACTCCACGCCATGGAGAAGATCCGCATCGCAGGCAGGATGGAATGCTTCCAAGCCGACAACCGGATTGTCTATGTCGATTACGCCCATAATTACGCCTCTATGAAGGCCCTTCTGGACTTTGTGGATGAGCGCTACGGCGAGCGCAAACCTGAGATCACCCTGGTCTGCGGAGCAACCGGCGGCAGGGGAATCGACCGCCGAAAGGGCATCGTCCAGGCAGCCCAGGACCGTATCGATCGGCTCATCCTGACCGCTGACGACGAAAACGAGGAAAGCTCGGAACATGTGGACCAGGAGATGCTGAGTTTCGTCACCAACGCCAACCTGAAGACCAGCATGGTGCTGGACAGGACCCAGGCCATCGAACAGGGTCTTGGCCAACCAGGCCAGCCGGGGGATCGTCTGCGGATCATTCTGGTCACCGGCAAGGGCGAGGAACGCTGGTTCAAGAACAAAGGCCGCCACGTGCCCTACGAGGGCGACGACCACGTGGTGGCACGTCTGCTGGGCACAAAAAGCTACGACCTGGGAGCCACCGGCGCAGCCAAGGTCTGACGATCCCGACAGGTTTCTAAGATGGAAAGCCGAATGCCCCGCTGCAGGGTGGGGCGCACGAGCACATGGTAGGTGGTTTCAGAAACATGAAAGAATTCCAACCGGTCATACTGGGCACCGACATCAACACCTACGGGATGGCGCGAGCCTTCCACGAGGCCTACGGCCTGGTCTCCACCGCATTCGGCCACTACCAGCTCTCCCCCACCAAGTACAGCAGGATCCTGGACCTGCACCTGGTCCACGACTTCACCAATCCCGAGGTCTTCGTGTCCACCCTGAACGACTGGGCCGATGCCTATCACCGGGACCACCCTGGGTCCACCCTGCTCCTGCTGCCCTGCGGGGACACCTACGCCAACCTGCTGGACGAGTTCGGCGAGCCCCTGCGAGAACGATTCGTCTTCAACGCCATCGACAAGGAACTGAACCGGTCCCTCTCGCTGAAATCCTCCTTCTACGAACTCTGTGACCGCTATGACCTGCCCCATCCGAAGACTATTTCGGTGGATGCCGATGACGTCAAAGCCGGCCGCCACCGCAACCTGCCCTTCGACTACCCGGTGGCCATGAAGCCCGCGGACAGCGACGAGTGGTTGGGCATCGACTTCCCCGGGCGGAAGAAGGCCTTCATCTTCAGCAACCCGGATGAGCTGGACACCATGATCCGCAGGTCCTACCAGGCCGGGTACACCTCGCAGATGGTCATCCAGGACTTCGTGCCCGGGGGCGATGACAATATGAGGGTGCTCAACGCCTACGTGGACCGTCACCACCGGGTGCGCATGATGTTCCTGGGCCATCCCCTGCTGGAGGATCCCGCGCCCGAGGCCGTGGGCAACTACGCGGCCATCATCCCCGACTACAACCAGGACATCTTCGACCGGATCAAGGCCTTCCTCGAGGACATCAAGTACAGCGGGGTTGCCAACTTCGACATGAAGTACGACCCGCGCGACGGCGTCTACAAACTCTTCGAGATCAATCTGCGCCAGGGCCGCAGCAGCTACGTGGTCACCCTGAACGGCTTCAACCTGGCCCGCTACTTCGTGGACGACCTGGTCCTGGACACCCCCTTCAACGGACGCACCGTCTTCGGTCGGGGACATCGCCTCTGGATGGAGATCCCCAAGGACATCTTCCGCAAATACTGCGCCGATTCCGAGGACAAGCGACAGGCCATGGCCATGATCCGCCGCGGGGACTGGGGCACCACCCTGGAGTACGGCAAGGACCGCAACTTCAAGCGCTGGCTGCTGATCCGACACATGTTCGCAATCTACCGGCGTCGGTACCGGCGCTACTTCCGTGACAAGAGGACACTGGCATGAGGAACTTCTTCGTCGTCCTGGGTGGCATGGGCACGCTGGCCACCGAGAGTTTCGTACGGGTGCTGGACCGGTTGACCGGGGCGCACCGGGACCAGGACTTTCTGGACTACGTGGTCTTCAACCACGCCACCGTGCCCGACCGCACCGACTTCATCCTGGGCCGCAGCAAGGATGACCCCTTCCCCTACCTGGCCGAGGACGTGCGCCAGGCCACAGCCATGGGCGCCTCCTTCATGGTCATGGCCTGCAACACCGCCCATCAGATTCTGCCCAGGCTCCAGGCCCTGACCCCGGTGCCAATTCTGAGCATGCCCCAGGCCACCATCGACTGGGCCGATCGGCACTATCCGGCGAAAACCCATCCGCGCATGGGGTACATGGGCACCGAGGGGTCCCGCCATGCCGCCATCTACCAGGGCCCGGCCGACAGCGCCGGCTACCGGCTGGTGGACCCGGACCGGGCCCTGCAGGACCGGGTGAGCGCACTGATCTACGACGACGTCAAGGAAGGTCGACTGGACCGGGACCGCTACCTGGGTGTCCTTGATGCCTTCCTGAAGGACTACCACTGCGATTCGGTCCTGCTGGGCTGCACCGAGCTCTCGGTGCTCAACGAGGCCTACCCCATGCCGCAGCTGCCCATCGTGGACTCCCAGGCCGTTTTGGCGCAGGTCACCCTTGATCGGGCTCGGGCTCTTCGCGACCGGAACGATCCGGATCCTTCAACCGCTGGGAGATGACGGCCGTCACCCCGTCCCCCCGCATGGTGACCCCGTATAGGGCGTCGGCGATGCCCATGGTCCGCTGCTGATGGGTGATGATGATCAGCTGGGCATGCTCCCGCAGCTGTTCGAAGGCCTTGAGCAGCCGGGTCAGGTTGACGTCGTCCAGGGCGGCCTCGACCTCATCCATGACGTAGAAGGGACTGGGCCGGGCCGTGAAAATGGCCAGGAGCAGGGCCAGGGCCGTCAGCGAGCGCTCACCACCCGAAAGCAGGGAGAGCCTGCGGACCTTCTTGCCGGCCGGACTGGCCTCGACCAGAACGCCTGTGGTCAGCAGGTCGTCCGGGTCCTCAAGCCGCAGCCGTCCGCGCCCGCCGGGGAAGAGGGTGGCGAAGATGCGTTCGAAGGCCTGGGCGGTGTCGTCGAAGGCCTCCTTGAAGACCGTGACCATGGTCGAATCCAGATCCTTGACCAGGGCCATCAAATCGTCCCGGGAACCTATCACATCCTGACGCTGCTCGTGCAGGTAGCGGTTGCGGGATTCCAGAGCCTCGTATTCCTCGGTGGCCAGAGGGTTGACCTTGCCCAGGGCGGCCAGGTCCCGCTTGGCCTTGGCCAGCCGCTTCTCCTGCTCACCGCGCTGGTAAGGCACTGTTTTGAAGGCTGGCGTATCCCCGTCTTCCTCCGTCCCCTCCTGGTCCAGGGGCACCGGGTTGCCCTCGTCGTCCAGGACGGGCACCGGACGATCGGGGCCGTATTCGCGGATCAGCTCCTCGGGCTCCATGCCCAGGTCATCCTGGATGCGCTGACGCAGGCGGCCGTCCTCACCGGCCAGGCGCTCCCGCTCCAGATCCAGGCCGTGCTCATCCTGGCGCAGACCGGCTACCTTGGGTTCCAGAGCGTCCCTGTCTGCCCGCAGATCGGTCAGCTCCTTATCGTGGGCCGAAGCCTTGGCCCTGAGCTGCTCCCGGCGGCGGGCGGCGTGCTCCATCCTCCCTTTGATCAGCTGGGCCAGCAGGTCGGCCCTGAGCGCGATCAGTCCCAGGGAGGCCATGCCGGCCTTGCGACGACGGTTCTCCTCTCCAACTCGCTGACGATGGCGTTCGGCCTGGTCGGCCTGATCCCGCAGCAGATCGATCTGACGCAGCAGGGAGGCGTGCCGCCGGTCGCTCTCGGTCCAGGTCAGCTTGGCCTCCATCTCGGCCGTGCGGGCCTGGTCCAAGGCCGTCTCCAATTCATGCTGCCGGTCTTCCATGCCCTCCGGGTCGTCAGGGTCCGACCCTCCGTCCTCCTGGGCGCGGGCCAGGCCGGCCCTGAGATCCTCCAGTTTGAGTTCGTGGGTGCGCACCTGGTCGCGCACCTGGGCCAGCCGGTCATCCAGATCCTTGACCCCGGCCTGTGCCCGATCCGATTCCTTGCGGGCAGCGGCCAGCTCCCGGGCAGCCTGCTCGGCCTTGACCCGGGCCTCGGTGCACTGATTGCGCGCCTCCTGCAGCTGCTGCTCGGCCTGCTCAAGTGCGGCACGGGCCGCTTCCATCTGCGGCTGCAGGGTCTGCGACTCCTCCTGGAGGGCCTCCACCTGCGCCAGGGCCTTGTCCCTGCGTGCGGTCAAAGCCAGGTCGCTGGTGGCCGGGGCGGATCCGCCAACAGCACCGATCCGGTCATAGAGGTCGCCAAAGCGGGTCAGCGCCTGCTGCCATCCGTCCTCCAGGGCACGGCGGGCCTGGCCAGCGTCATCGACGGCAGCTGTGGAGGCCAGCAGGCTGCGGACAGCCGCCAGCACCCCCTGGGCCCGGTCAGGATCGGCAGGATGCTCCCGCAGGGCAACCAGGTCGGCGGCCGACCTCCACTGGTCGTCTCCGGGCTTGATGTCCGCCCCCTTGAGCGGGCCTGAAGCCGAGATCAGCGCAGCGCGTCCCAGACGGTCCCGGCGGGCCCGCTCCAGGGCCTGGTCGACCGTCTGGTCATCCTTGGCCACCAGGGCCGAGGCATAGTCGTGCAGGGCTTGAGCCAGGGGCTCCTCCCAGCCCTCCTCCACGCGGACGAAGTCGGTCAGCTGACCGAGTAGGGCTGGGTCTCCAGCCTGGGACAGGGCCTCGCCGGCGCCGCGATGGTCCAGCGTGTCCGCCAGGGCATCAGCCTTGGCCTGGGCCGAGATGGCATCGGACTGGATGCGACGTTCCCGCTCTTGAAGATCGTTGAGACTGCCGCGGGCCTGATCCCTAACCTGGCCCGCCTGGTCCAGGGCCTGTCTGCCGTCCTGGTCAGGGCTCTCCTCCCGGTCATCCAGGTCCCGCACCCGGTTTCTGGCACGCTCCAGACCCTCCCTTACCTGATCCTGCTGGCGGATCAGGTCACGCTCGCGCTGCCTGGAAAGTTCCAGGGCTGATTCCTCCTTGGCCACCAACTGCGCCAGGTCGCCCAGCCTAGCCTGCCGCTTTCTGGCCGCCTGCCGCAGCTCGGTCATGGTCTGCCGGTGGGCGGCCAGCCGCCTCTCCAGATCCGCACGGGCTTGGACGCAGCCATCCAGGGCGATCCGGTCGGCTCCGACCTGGCCCTCCTCCTGGTCGGCCTGGCCCTTGAGTTCGTCGGCCCGCCGCCTGAGCACCCCGGGGTCCTGTCCCTGGTCGGCCACCATGCCGGCCTCAAGCGAACGGCTGCGCTCCCTGGCCAAGGATGCCAGGGACCCGGCCCGCTCAGCCAGCTTGGTCAGGTCGTTCCACTGCTGGTTGACCGCCTCCAGGGCCGGGCTGGACTGGCGGTCCAGCCCCTCCAGCTGTTCGATGCGCAGCTTGACCCTGGTCAGGTCCTCCTGCCCCCTGGCCAGCCGCCCACGGGTCTGAACCATCCGCGAGCGCAGATCCTCCAGCTTCTTCTGCGAGGTCAGGGCGTCGTCGGCGTGAAGGCGTGCCTGGGCGTCCCGCAGGCTGACCTGGATCATGTCGGCACGGCGGGAGACCTTGGCTTGGCGGCCCAGCGGCCCCAGCTGCCGATGAATCTCGCCGATCAGGTCGTCCAGGCGGGACAGGTTGGCCTCGGTGTTGGCCAGCTTGTGCAGGGCCCGCTCCTTGCGCTTGCGGTGCTTGAGGATGCCGGCCGCCTCCTCGATGAAGGCCCGGTGGCCGGCCGGATCAGCCCGAAGGATGGCATCCAGCCGCCCCTGGCCGACGATCACGTGCATCTGCTGGCCCAGCCCGGTGTCGCTGAGCAGCTCCTGGATGTCCAGCAGGCGGCAGTCGGACCCGTTGATGGCGTATTCGGATCCTCCGTTGCGGTAGATGGTCCGGCTGATGGTCACCTCGGTGTAGTCGATGTCCAAGGTCCGGTCGGTGTTGTCGATGGTCAGGGTGACCTGCGCCCGGCCCAGCGGCGGCCTGGAGGAGGTGCCTGCGAAGATGACGTCCTCCATGGATCCGCCACGCAGGCTCTTGGCCCCCTGCTCGCCCATGACCCAGGCCAGAGCGTCGACGATATTGGATTTGCCTGATCCGTTGGGGCCCACCACAGCGGTGATGCCCGGCTCGAAGCGCAGGGTGGTGGCCGAGGCGAAGGACTTGAAGCCCTTGAGGGTCAGCTCCTTGAGATACATCAGGCGCGCTCCGCCTTAGGCTTGGCCAGATCGGGATTGGGACGCTCGGCCAGCAGGGTGCGGGCGTCGCCGGCAGTGACGAAGCTGCCGCAGATCAGCACCCCCCGGCCATAGCCCACGCCGGTCTGGTCCTCGCTGTCGACCATGTCGACGGCGGTCTGGATGGCGTCGGGCATCCGGTCGCGCCGGACCACCCGGTCTGGCCCGAATACCCTCACGGCGACCCGCTCCAGATCCTCGGCCGGCATGACCCGGCCCTTCCAGGAGTTCTCGGTGACCACGACGCTGTCCAGCACGGGCTCCAGTATGCCCAGATAGTCCTCCACCTGCTTGTCGGCCATCATGGAGATCACGCCCACCAGCTGCTTGAAGTCGTAGTTCTCCTCGATGGCCGAGCGCAGGGACTGGGCCGCGTTCAGGTTGTGCCCGCCATCGATGATGATGGTGGGCGAGGTGCGCACCTGCTCGATCCGTCCGGGGATGCGCACCTGGCTCAAGGCCTCGGCCACCAGATCCTGGTCCAGGGCCCCGTTGACGGGGATGACCGTCTCGGCCGCGGCCAGGGCTGCAAGGGCGTTGTGGGCCTGATGCTCGCCGAACTTGTCGATGGGCACATCCTTGTAGAGTCCCTGAGGCGTGCGCAAGGTGGCCACCTGACCGCCCACTGCGGGCATGCGGGAGACTACCTCCAGCTCGTTGCCGTCCCTTAAAAGAGTTGGGGCTCCCTGCTCGCGTACAGCCTGCTCGATGATGGGCATGACGGCATCCTCATGGGGTTGGGCGCCGACGATGACCGTGGACTTGGGCTTGATGATCCCAGCCTTCTCCCCCGCTATCTGTTCGACCGTATCCCCCAGCCACTGCATGTGATCCATGTCCACCGGCCCGATGATGGAGGCATCCCCGTCGAGGACGTTGGTGGCATCCCAGCGGCCGCCCATCCCAACCTCGACGATGGCCACGTCCACGGGGGCGTCGGCGAAGGCCCAGACAGCCATGGCGGTCAGGACCTCGAAGAAGCTCATGGGAGCCCTGCCCTGCCGGGCGAAGCGGTCATCCACCATGGCGATGAAATCCTCGATCTGCTGGTATAGGTCTACGAAGTCCTCGTCTGAAAGCTCCTTGCCGTCGATGGCGATCCGCTCGTTGATCCGCTCCAGGTGGGGCGATGTATAGAGCCCGGTGCGTAGACCATAGGCCCTCACCAGAGCCTCGGCCATCCGCGCCGTGGACCCCTTGCCGTTGGTCCCGGTGACGTGGATGACCCGGAAGCTGTGCTCAGGGTGGCCCAGCAGGTCCAGCATCATCCCCATCCTGTCCAAGTCTAGATTGGGGCTGTCATGCTCGGCGGGACGCGCCATGATGGCCCGCTCGACATCGCGAATATTCTGACCCTTGCTGTTGGGGTGTTCGAATGACATATTCTGCCTGCGCCTCCTGCTGGCTGTGGATGCTTCCCGCCCATTCTATGCGCGACCGACCCCGATTGAAGGCCGAAACAGCCGACTGTCACATCGGCCGAACGCACTACCATGGAACCAACATAGTAAGCACCGGAATTTCAAGGAGGCTGGACGTGACCGCATCCGCTCAGGAGCATCTACAAGGAGACACCGATCCCAAGAACGTGGACCTGGATGAGCAGAACATGGAGGACCGGGTCAACAACCGCACCCTGCGCCCCAACTCCCCCGCCTTCCAGAAGTTCATGACCACCGGCTGGCAGGCCCAGGAGCCGCAGATCGAGCCGCTGGAGTCCAGCAAATACACCGAGCGCCGTCTGCGTGAACTGGGTAAACGCTTCCCTGGCGAACGCCTGGTCATTCCCGCCGGTTCCTACAAGACCCGTAACAACGACAACGATTACGCCTTTCGCCCAGATACCACCTTCGCCTACTACACGGGCCTGGGCGAGGACTATGAACCCGGAGCCATCCTGGTCCTGGACCCGGTGGACCCCGACAGTCCTGAGGCCGCCAAGGGCCTGACCCATACCCCTGAGCTCTTCGTCCATCCCCGGGCCGACCAGTCCACTCGCGACTACTACCGGTCCGCCCAGTACGGGGAATATTGGGTGGGTCCCCGGGCCGGACTGCGGGAGCTGGCCATCATGACCGGCATCCCCACCAAGGACATCGCTTCCTTCCCTGATGCCATCGCCAAGGATCTGGGGCCGGACCAGGGGGCGGTCAAGATGCGGGTGATCCGCACCGCCGACCAGGAGGTCCTGAACCAGGTGGAGGCCGCCCGCAAGGCCAACGGCATCGGTGGTCCGGACCGCAATGAGGAAGCCGACGACAAGCTCGAGGAGTTCACCTCCGAGGCCCGCATGATCAAGGACGACTACGAGGTGGGCGAGATGCGCAAGGCCATCGCCGCCACCAAGGACGGGTTCGACCGGATTCTGACCCACCTGCCCCAGGTGGTGGGCAAGCCCCGTTCCGAGCGGATGCTGGAGGGCGTCTTCAACGCCAACGCCCGCGAGAAGGGCAATGACGTGGGCTACGGGTCCATCATCGCCTCGGGCAAGCACGCTCCTATTCTGCATTGGATGCGTAACGACGGGACAGTACAAAAGGGTGACCTGCTCCTGATCGACGCCGGCGTGGAGGTCAACAGCCTCTACACGGCCGACATCACCCGCACCTTCCCCGTAGGCGGCACCTTCAGCCCCCTGCAGAAGCGGATCTACCAGACCGTGCTCAAGGCCCAGCAGGCCGGCTTTGAGGCCGCCAAGCCCGGTGCCACCTACTCGGACATCCACCATGCCGTCATGCGTGTGCTGGCTGAAACCCTGCACGAGTGGGGCATCCTCAAGGTCAGCGTGGAGGAGTCCCTCTCCCCCCAGGGCCAGCAGCACCGCCGCTGGCACGCCTGCGGATGCGCCCACCACCTGGGTCTGGACGTACACGACTGCGCGGAGGCCAGGTACGAGTCCTACCAGGGTGCCCCCATCACCCCTGGGATGATCTTCACCATCGAGCCCGGACTCTACTTCAAGGAGAACGACCTGCTGGTGCCACCGGAGTTCCGCGGCCTCGGCGTACGCGTGGAGGACGACGTGCTCATGACCGAGCAGGGGCCCCAGTGGCTGTCTGCAGGAATCCCCAAGACCGTGGAAGAGGTGGAGGCCTGGATGGCGCAGCGGGCTGCGCTGGCCGACCCGGACCGGGACTGACATATGCCCACTCCCGAATTCGTGCTCGAACTGCGCCGATCCATAGGCCATGACCTGCTCTGGCTGAATGGTGTCACGGCTTTCGTCAGCGACGACCAGGGCCGTGTCTTGCTGGGCCGGCGCTCCGATACCGGCCAGTGGGCCCTGGTCTACGGAATCAACGAGCCCGGCGAGGATCCGGCCGACACCGTGGTCCGCGAGGTCAAGGAGGAAACCGGGGTGGATGTGATCGTCACCGACCTGGCGGCGGTCACATCCTCCCGGGAGGTGGTCACCTATGCCAACGGTGACCGGACCATGTACATGGATCATCTGTTCATCTGTCGGCCAGACTCCAGCGGCAACACCGACCCCTTCGTGGGTGACGAGGAGAGCCTGTCAGTCGGCTGGTTCGACCCCGGTCAACTTCCTGCCCCTCTGGCCCAGACCACTGTGGAACGCATGACCCGGGCTCGAACCTATCTCAAGCGCCTGCAAGGCGGTGACGCCCACGCCCTCTTCAGGGTCAATGGCAGGCAGCTGCCTGCAGATTCCGACCAGGCCGATTTCCACCAGTCCGATTTCGACCGGTCTCAGGCTGACCATTGAACCTTTGGGCCGCTCAGTCCCTGACGGCTCAGTCCTCGAAGAAATCCAGCGGATCGTCGATGAAGCGCCGCAGGCCCACCAGCGCCGCCCCCCTGAGGGCTGGATAGTCAGCCTGGGTCGGGATAAGCACACGGATGTCAACGGCATCCCGGCCCAGGGTCAGCTGATTAAGGCGATTCTGCAGGCGCTGGGCCAGGTTTCCCCCGAAGTGCGACCAGAATCCCCCCAGGATGACCGTGTCCACATCCACAATATTGATGGCTGAGGCGATGACCGAGATCATGGCGTCGAGCCCGCGGTCGATGGCATCGACGGCCTTGGTGTCACCCTGCTGCCAGCGCTGGTAGAGTTCCTCCATGGCCTGGGGCGTGACCGCCTCGGCTCCGGTGGCGATGCCGGCGGCCTCAACCAGGGCCCTGCGCCCGGCGTAGGTTTCCAGACATCCGCGGCGGCCGCAACGGCAGGTGGGTCCATTCAGATCCACCGAGGCATGTCCCAATTCACCGGCGAACCCATGATCCCCGGTCTCGACGGTCCCGCGCCGCACCACGGCCCCGCCGATGCCGATGTCCGTCGAGATGTAAATAAAGGAGTCGGTGGGTGAAAGCGGCCCCTCATCTCCGCCGTCTGGGCGCTGGGCAGCGTAGCCGGGTATCTGCGCCAGGGCCGCCAGACGCGCCTCGTTGCCCACTGTTGGAGACAGGCGGCGAACCAGGGGGAAGTCCTGCAGATCCAGACGCTCCCATCCCAGGTTGCGGGCCATGAGCAGGGTGGTGTCACCGCCGACCAGTCCGGGCAGGGCCAGACCCGAACCCACTGTGTGGTAGTGCCGACGTGACAGCTTGCGTTCGATGGGCTTGGTCAGATTCTCCAGGTTGGCGAAGACCTGATCGGGTTCCGCCTCGTGCATATCGTCCTTGACCCAGGCCGAATCGATCAGGGTCCCATCCAGATCCATGGCCAGACAGCCGTAGCCATCGGTGTTGATCTGCAGGCCCAGGCCGGCCCAGCGTCCGTGTGCGATGGACAGCGGGGTGCTGGGTCGGCCGTGGCTGCTCTGTGAGGTGTCAGGCTCCTCCTCGCGCACCACCCGATTCCTGAGCAGGAGCCCCGCCAGGAGCGACATGGTGGCCTTGGTCAGCCCTGTGGCCTTGGCCAGATCAGCCCTGCTGAGCGAGGTAGGCGACCGCAGAATGGTGTCGATGATGACCGAGAGGTTGTGGTTCCTCAGATCATCCTGATTGATGGAGCGCAGGGCAGTCACGGTTCAGCAACCTTTCATGAGGGAAGATAGGCCCGCTGAATCCTGGGCCTCTTCAACATCTTACGTTCCAGCCCGACGGCAGGTCAGCAATTGAGAGGCACCCGGAGCAAGGCCATTTAGTTTATCGATTTAATAATTGAGATACTATGATGGAGTACTCCACAGACAGGAGCCCGGAAAGCGAGGAGGCTGACATGAATGAGATCCTGGTGGCGGGAGTGGACACATCGACCCAGTCCTGCAAGGTGAGGGTCACCGAAGCCCGGACCGGTCGGCTGGTCCGCTTCGGCAAGGCTCCTCACCCGGCAGGCACCAGCGTCGATCCCATGGCCTGGTGGAAGGCCTTTCAGGAGGCTTCAGCCCAGGCGGGAGGCCTGAACGATGTCTCGGCCATCAGCGTGGGCGGCCAGCAGCACGGCATGGTATTGCTGGACCGCCAGGGGCAGGTGATCAGGGATGCCCTGCTCTGGAACGACACGCGTTCGGCTCCTGATGCCGACGATCTCATCATCCGGCTGGCCAGATCCAAGACCGGCGAGGCTGAAAGCTACCAGGCGGAAAACGATAGGTCAGACAAGGACCCGGACTCGGATCAGGACCTGGCCATGCGGGGCAAGCAGGCCTGGGTTCGTGCTGTGGGCTCCTCCCCCGTAGCCTCGCTGACCATCACCAAGGTGGCCTGGGTCAGCCGGGTGGAGCCGGATCATGCCAGGGCCATCGCGGCCATATGCCTCCCCCACGACTGGTTGAGCTGGGTCATCGCAGGTCATGGGCCCATGGCCGACCCGGGAACCGAACCCTGGCTGGAGGATCTCTTCACCGATCGCTCGGATGCCTCAGGCACCGGCTACTACGACCCAGCCGCCGACCGCTATCGGCGTGACCTGCTGGCCATGGCCCTGCCCGACGGCATGGCTGAGCGTGTGATTCTGCCTAAGGTTCTCGGCCCCCACCAGGTCGGAGCCAAGGCCGACCCCCGCGTCGCCGGCAGAGATGTGCCCGGCGGCTGCATCATCGCACCGGGCGGAGGCGACAACGCCATGACGGCCCTGGGCCTGGCCATGCAGGTGGGCGACGTCTCCATATCCCTGGGAACCTCGGGTGTCGCTGCAGCGGTCAGCCCGGTCCCCGCCTATGACATGAGCGCCTCGGTGACCGGATTCGCGGATGCCACCGGCCACTGGCTGCCCCTGGCCTGCACCATCAACGCGTCACGCATCCTGGATGCGGGCCTGGCCGCCCTGGGGACGGATTATGACGGTCTGGCCGAGCTGGCGGAGAAGTCCACGCCGGGGGCCGAGGGCATCACCCTGATCCCCTACTTCAACGGCGAGCGCACCCCCAACCGCCCGGATGCCCACGCCAGGCTGGAGGGGCTGACCCTGGCCAACACCACCCGTACCAACCTGGCCAGGGCATTTGTGGAAGGCCTGCTCTGCTCCCAGCGTGACTGCCTGGAGCTGCTGAAACGACTGGGCACCACGGTCTCCAGGATCCTCCTGGTCGGCGGCGGCGCCAAGTCTCCGGCGGTCAGAGCCTATGCCCCGGGAATCCTGGGCATGGATGTGCAGCTGCCCCGGCCGGACGAGTATGTGGCCATCGGTGCGGCCCGTCAGGCGGTCTGGGCTCTGACCGGGGAAGAGGAGCCACCCGTCTGGCCGGTGGACGTCGAGACCACGCTGACCGGAGCCCCCTGTGAGCAGGTCTACCAGCAGTACCTGCGCTGGCGGGGATGAAAGGCCCCGCCAGCCTGTGTCACTTGGAACGGACCCGCAGATGCAGTCCGAAGTCCAGATCGGTTTCATCCAGGCGGTAGGCGGGAGCCAGCTCGGGTCCGCAGCTGTTGGAACCTACGCCGCTTGTGGCATAGTCCAGGCAGAGCACGGTCGAGCCGCATTCCTCCAGCTCATGGTCGTGCCCCTTGGCGGTCAGCTCCTCCTGAGTATAGGGGGAGCAGTTGAAGCTGATGGGCCCATCCCCCGCCGCCTGCAGCAGGGAGCGGTCATCCTCCACCAGGACGTAGTCGCAGCCATAGTGGGAGCCGTTCTCCTGGGGACGCAGGTAGTGCTCGACCATACCCTGCGCAGTGTCATGGAAAACGCCGTAGTGGCTGGCACGGTGCATGTCCCGGTAGCTCTCGTAGGGCCCATAGCCGCAGTAGGTGACCTGCCGCAGGCTCTTGGGCAGGAAAAGCCGCAGGCCGAACCGGGGCAGATAGGGGAACTCGGGGTCCCGATGCAGCTCCATCTTCAAATCCAGCCCACCCTGGTCGCTCAGGGTCCAGGTGGCAAGGATGGTGCCCATGGGCTGAATGAAGGGTGCCACCAGGGACAGTTCGGCCTTGATGGTGGTCAACCCCCGTTCCTGATCGGTCTGCAGCTGGCAGGATAGGGCCCTGGTGCTGGCCCGGTCGTATTCGGCCTTGCGCCATTCCTCCTTGATGGTGGCATCGTTGTCGGTGGGGGCCCGCCAGAGATTGACCTCCATAGGGGCGGTCAGCAGGGAACGGTTGTCGATGCTCATGGATTCCACCATGCCGGTGCGGCGGTTGAAGACGTAGCGCCAGTCGGCCCCCTCCACATCGAAGCGGGCATCAGTCCGCCTGACCACCGGCCGGTGGGCGCCCCGGGCTCCGCTGCCGGGATCGGCACTGATGACCCTGGCCACGCCGTTGGGACGTTCAGACATACCCATATCGGCAGCTTCAAGCTGATCGAAGCCCAACGGATGCCCTTGGGGAAGCACTGGATCGGCCTTGGCCAGGGCATACTCCACAAGCAGGGTCAGACGGCCCTTCTCAGGAGGATCCATGGTCGGCAGACCCACGGTGCCTTCAGCATGTGGGGCGATGTGCAGGCCGGTCCCCCGGTCAAGCTCCGGCGTTCCGGAGGCCACCGGCTCCCCATCACACAGAAGGGTCCACTTCAGGCTCAGATATTCATCCAGGAAGGTGAAGTCCAGATAGTTGTGCAGGGTGAGCAGCCGGGTCCGGGGATCGTAGCCGACCAGACGTGCTGGGCGGAAGACGTTCTTGAACTCCCTGAGGCCGGTGTGGGGCCGCCGGTCGGGGTAGACCAGGCCGTCCATGCAGAAATTGGCATCGTTGGGGTACTCGCCGTGGTCGCCACCGTAGGTATAAATCCGACGGCCCTTGCGGTCCCTGCCCTGGTCGATGGCATGGTCGGCCCACTCCCAGACGCAGCCGCCCAGAAGCCCTGGATAGGCCTGGATGACCCGGAAGTAGTCCTCCAGATCCCCTGGTCCCAGTCCCATGGCATGGCAGTATTCACAGAGGAAGTATGGCCGACGGCCCCCATCCCCGTCATCCCCGTGGCTGCTGATGCCGTGAGGACCCTCCGGCGTGAAGTAGTCCTCGATTTGCTTGATGCTGGGATACATCCGCGAGGTGATGTCCAGATTGCTATAGTCCAGATCCTTCCGGGGCGAGCCGTGGATGGCCGACTCATAGTGGGTCAGACGGGAGGGGTCCCGGGACTTGGTCCAGGCCAGGGCCGCCTCGATGCCGCAGCCGTATCCGCTTTCGTTGCCCATGGACCAGATCAGAATCGAAGGATGGTTCTTGTCCCGCTCAACGCTGCGCTGGACCCGGTCGACGATGGCCTTGGTGAAGCGCGGCTCGTCGGCGATGCGGCCATTCCAGTAATCTGGCTCCTTCCAGTCCGGACCGTGGTAGAGGGTCTCAATGCCATGGGTCTCCAGGTCGGCCTCGGCGATCAGATAGAAGCCCAGCTGGTCGTAGAGGGCGTAATACTGGGGGCTGTTGGGGTAATGGGATGTGCGGATGGCGTTGACGTTATGCTCTTTCATCAGGGTCAGGTCACGCATGATCTGCTTCTGATCAATGGCGAAGCCGGTGCGCGGATCCCCGTCATGGCGGTTGACCCCGTGGATCTTGATGGGGCTGCCGTTGACCTTGACAACCTGCCCGTCCACGCTGATGGTGCGCAGACCGATGTACTCGGTGATGACCTCGCCGGAATCGTCGGCGTCGGATGCGCTGGCCCTGGTCGACAGGGTCAGTCGGTAGAGTTCAGGATCCTCGGCGTTCCAGAGACGAGGATGGCTGACTTCCAGGACAAATTGCTCAGGCTCCTTACAACCCGTCAGCTCGGCCCGGGCCACCTCCACCCCATCGGGGTCGGTCAGCAGAGCCTGGACGTCAAGGGCGGCATCGGCCTGGCCCGACACGCCGGTCGGATCCAGGTCCAGGGTCACCCTGGCATGACCCATGTCCTCGTCCAGCTCGGTGTGGACGAACCAGTCACGCAGACGTGCCTTGGGCCGACGCAGGATGTAGACATCGCGGAAGATGCCGCTCATGCGGAACTTGTCCTGGTCCTCCAGATAGCTGCCATCGCACCACTTGAGCACCAGGACGGCCAGCTGGTTGCGGCCCGGCCGCAGGTGGTCGGTCACATCGAACTCGCTGGTGGCGTGCGAGACCTGGCTGTAGCCGATCAGCTCACCGTTGACCCAGAGGTAGAAGCAGGAGTCCACCCCCTCGAAATTGAGCAGGGCCCGGGGCGCTGAGGGATCGGGCTCGTAGTCGAAGGCGCGCAGGTAGATGCCGCAGGGATTGTCGGCAGGCACCCTGGGCGGATCGAAGGGGAAGGGATAACGCACGTTGGTGTACTGGGGGTTGTCATAGCCCTGGGTCTGCCAGACGCCCGGCACATGGATGGGCTGGTACACCCCTCGGCCCGCATCCCTGGAAGGGCTGTAGTCGGCTTGGAAGAAGACCGGATCCTCGGCCTCGGTGGCCGACTGGACCTCGGCGTCCAGCTGGTCGATACTGGCGTAATAGCGAAAATCCCAATCTCCATCCAGGTCAAGGTACCGGTCGGAGCGCCTGCGCAGATCGCCGCGCGTGTCCATGGGGGCGCCGGCCGGCACGCAGTAGGCACGGTTGGGCTCGGTCCCCACATGCAGTGTGGCCGGATCCTCGTAATAACGTGGTATGAACATGACGACTCCATCCTCCTCGGTGGCCTTGGCAGCAGACGTTTCACAGGTATGACTGTTTACGCTCACATGCGACCATGATACCGATTACATAGCACACCATTCCCGGCAGTTGTCACGGGTTTCATCGAACCGGACGCGCCGTGCTCTCGCGGATGACCAGCTTGGGGGTCAGGATGCGGCGGTTGCCCCCTACCTGCTCCCCTCGGAATATCTTCAGAAGCAGGTTGGCCACCTTGGTGCCGTAGAGCCCGGCATCACGATGGACCGACGTGATGGAGGGATAAGTACTCTGACAGATGAAGCTGTCCTCGAAGCTGACCATGGCCGGCAGACTCATATAAGCCGAATCAGAGGCCGCAATATTATTGGGCGTCATCCTGTTTTCCAGCATTACGCGCAGACTGGCCGCAGCCATGATCTCGTTCTCATAGATAAAAGCCGTATACGGATTGTCTCCAGACGAGAGACGAAGAGTGAGTGAGGCTGCCTTATCCGGGATGAAGTCCGTGAACTCCACCTTCGGCTCCCCCAGATTCTTCCGACGGACGAACTCCTTGAAGGAGGAGACACGGGCTCGGCTGTAGTCAAGGTTTTCATCCCCCGACAAATAAGCAATCCGGGCATGCCCACGCGAGCTCAGATGGTTCATGATCGTCGTCATGGTTCTGGAATCGTCGATGGACAGCGAGGGCAGGTAGTTGTCCGAGTCCGGCCCCCCGGCCAAGACTGCGGGCAGACCTAGATTATGCAGGAGCCGCGGCCTGGGATCATTGGAAAGAAGATCCACCAGCACCACCCCATCGACCCGCTTGCGTCTGGCCCAGTCCCGATAAGTATCCAGCTCCTCGTCCAACGTGGCGCACGGGCGAAAGAGCAGGCCGTAGCCCGACCGGCTCAGGGAGGCGTGGATGCCGGCCATGAAATGCAGCATGAATCCTTCGGTTTGGAAGGCATCCATGGACCTGGCCGGAGCGAAACCGACTGTCATGGTCCTGGAACTGCCCAAGGCCTGGGCTGCGTATACTGGCTTCCAACCCATCCTGGCAGCCGCTTCGCGAACCCTGCGCTTGGTCTGGATGGAGACTCCGGGCTTATCATTGATGGCGAAGGAAACCGCGGTCTGGGATATCCCCAGTTCGTTGGCTATGTCTTTGAGGTTGACCCTGGCTTCTGTTTCTCCGCCATCGGACTCGCCGCCCATGCGCCACCTCATATCAACCATCCTCGTCGACACCCGTGATCCGGCTCGGCCGACTTAGCAAACCAGACTGCCTGCCACACACTTTAGGCGTACACGCATATCGGCCTCTAACCCTAACTTAGACCCTCATCAGCACAAAACCATGGTCGACAACCTCGTCTGAGGCCAAAAAGCTTGTTACCGCTCACATTCTAACCTCAGACGAAACTGTAGCAGAAACTGGAAGTCGGGTATGTCGCGGTCAGGACTTTTTCCGCAGGAGGGATGGGTCGGATACGGCGCTGTAGGAGCTTCCGCCAACAGATTTGACGGCGATGCACTCGCTTATGCCCCTGTCCTGCAGCCAGCTGCGATCCGCCGCATGCAGGGAGGTGACCAGGGTCGGCCTTGCACCCTGACGGCTGAGTTCCATCCACTTATTGAAGATGGACCCGCCAGGCGCGCAGGCAGATCTGAGTAGGGGATCATCGTGCTCGTCCACATCAACGACCAGAGCCGTGGGCCTGGGCCGAGAATCCTGCTTGCCTGAGTAGTCCTTCACCGCCTGGGCGAAGGCCTGGCCTATGGGCTTGAGGTGCTTGTCTTGATCGAACAGACCCAGCTGATGCTCAAAGGGAGGGAAATCGCCGAATTGCTGGTCGACGTCATGCGAGCACCACCAGGTGACGCCGAACATGTCGCTGCAATCGAGAGCATGCTCCACCGAAGACCTACAAAAGTCAGCGGCCTGCCCTGCACTCATTACATTGAGCGGTGCACCGATTTCCTGCAACCAAACCTGCCGGTGGGGCTGACTGGCAAAGGCCTTCGACAGCTCCACCAGGTACTCGGCATGACGCGTGCTCTCCTCAGCCAAGGGGCCGCACTCCTGCGCGGCTCCGTTGAAAACCCAGGAATGAATGCAGGTCATGTCTCCGATGTTGGATGCATATCGCGGAAGAAAGGCGTGGCCATCCTGATACCAAGTCGCATCGTTTTCGGAATGGAGGAGCACACGGCCCTCCTGGGATGCCCTCTCCCTCAACGGAGTCAGCAGCTCCTGCAGCCAGTCTTCAGCCTCCTCGGAGGTGCAAGGCATTCGACGCGGATGGACATGGTCAGTGAACTGGTTGCATTCGTTTCCAATGGTCAGACCGCGGAAATGCTGCAGGTCCGCCAGGGCCTCATAGACCGCAGCGACCAACCGGGCCTGCGCCTGGACTGCGTCCGAATCCCTAAACATATTGGTTTCATGCCATGAGACCAGCCAGGAGGGCACAAAGTCAAAACTGGACATGTGCCCCTGGATCACATCCGAATAGACATCCAATCCCCGCTCATCCGCCAGGGCGGCCATATGCCTCAGGTCGTCCAGGGCTGCATCATTGATCCAGGTCCTGTTGGGCTGAAGAATCGTCCACAGCGGGAAGATGCGGATATGATCCAGCCCGAGGGAGGCAATGTCGTCGAGGTCTTTGGCGACGGCATCCCAATCCGGATGCAGCCAAAAATAGAACCAGTTATGGGAGGGGGTGTAATTGACTCCAAATTTCATGATAACGCTATTCCTTGATGCCACCCTGTTCCAGACCACGGAAGAAGTAGCGTTGGAAGCAGGCGAAGAAGACCAGGATCGGTATCAGGGAGACCAGGGCCCCCGCTGCTATCAATCTGGGATCCGAAATGAACATACCCTTGAGTCGGTTCATGCCCAGAGTGAGCGTGTAGTTTGACTCGTCGGAGATGACAATCAGGGGCCAGAGGAAATCATTCCAGGCTCCCACGAAGGCGAAGATGCCGACGACGGTCATGGTGCCTTTGACCTGAGGCACGCAGATCCGGTAGAACCGTTGCCAAAGATTGGCGCCGTCCACCTCGGCCGCCTCCTCAAGCTCGTCCGGGATGCCCCTGAAAGCATTGGTCATGAGCAGAATGTTGACGGCACCCACCATGCCAGGCAGGGCGACAGCCAAGAGGGTGTTCTGCAGACCGACGCTTCTAACAATCAGAAACTGGGAGATGACCACACCTTCGACGGGGATGACCATGGTGCCCATGAAAATCGTGAAGAGCAGGTTGCGTCCGCGCCACTTGAGCCGGCCCAGCGCATATCCGGCCATGGTTGAGAAGATGACGTTGCCTCCGATGGAAAGTATGGCGACGATCACCGTGTTCAGCATGTACCGGAAGACCGGAACCTGCCTGAAGACGGATATGTAATTGTTCCAGGTGGGCGTCTTCGGGATGATATAGGGCGGAACCGCATAGACATTGTCGCCCTTGCCCTTGAAGGAGAGCGAGAGCTCCCAGACGAAGGGCCCCACAAGCAGGATGAAGACCAGTATGAGCACAAGATACTGAATAACCTTGCCAACAGTGACTTTGGAGTGACCGCTTTTCATGAGTCCTCCCCCCGCTTCTGGATAATCTGCTGCAGAATCAGCATGGCTCCGACCACAACCAGGACAATCAGTGACAGAGCACTGGCATAGCCCGTCCTGGCCTGGATGCCCGTGCCCTCCCTCTGGATGAGCATGGACATGGTGATGTCCTCGCCGCCGGGACCAGCCGTGCCGTTGGTGAGCACGTAGATCTCGTTGAACACACGGAAGGCCGCAATGGTGGACAGCATCATGATCAGCACGATGGTGGATCTCACTCCTGGGATGGTGACATACAGGAATTGCCTTACCGGTCCTGCCCCATCCAGTGAGGCGGCCTCGTAGAGGGAGACGTCGATGTTGGCCAGCGCGGTCAGGTAGATGACCATGTAGTATCCCAGACCCAGCCAGATGGTGACGAACATGGAAGTGAACAGTATCAGCCAGCGATCGCTGAGAAATGGAATCGGGCTGTGGATGATGTGCAAGGACTCCAGAACTGAATTGACCAGCCCCTTGGGATCCAACAGGTTGGTCCATATCATTCCCACCACCACTGCCGACATGACCACAGGAGTGTAGAAGGAGGTTCTGAAGAACCCCATGATTCTGGAGTTCCCTTTGACCAGGTTGGCCAGTATCAGGGGAAGGATGACCATAAAGGGGACCACACAGACCACGTACAGTGAGGAATTGAGCAACGCGGTCCAGAAATAGTCGTCATGCACAATCTTTACGAAGTTCTCGATGCCCACGAACTTGCCCGGGCGCAACAACGTGGAATCAGTAAAGGCCAGCCGGCAGGTATTCAGCGCAGCTACGATGACGAAGACGAAGACGATGGCAAAGGCCGGGAAGACAAAGAGGTAGGGGGCTAGGGTCGTGGTCCAGTGGGTCCCCTTGCCGCCTTGGACCCCGGCCTGGGACCCACCGTGCCGGCCGAGGGCGGAAGCCTTCGGCCGGATGGCGGAAGAGTCGGTGCGGCGCATAGTTACTGCAGCTTCTCGTTGGCGTACTTGACGGCCTTGTCCAAGGACTCCTTGGCTGTCTGCTTGCCCTGCAGGGCCAGAGCGGCCTGCTGTTGCAGGTAACGGTTGCCATTGGCATCGGTGAACTCGGCAGGACGGCTTGAGTATCCATTCTTTACGGAGTTCAGAGTGATCTTCAGGGCCTTGCCCTGAACATCGCTGGTGTCGATGTTGGCGTAGTAGGGATCATCAAGACCGCCCTTGCTGGAGGGGAAGGTGTTGGACTTCTTGGCGAATTCCAGCTGGTTCTTGGCATTGGTCACATACTGGACGAAGTCCAGAGCGAGCGTCTTGTTCTTGGTCTGGGCGTTGACGGCCAGCATCTCAAAGGCCAGGCTGGCGGACTTGCCCTGATCGCTGATCTTGGTGCCCACAGCCAGATGCTTGTACAGGTCTGGAGAGTTCTGCTTGAAATCCGCCGCCGAGTAGGCGCTGCCGCCCATGGCCACGATGGAGCCCTTCTGGAAGAATTCGCCCTGCTGAGACCACTGTGCGCTCAGAGCCTCCGGCGGGATTCCCTTCTTGTTATACAGGTCGACGAAGCGCTGCAGATGCTTGACGGCATCAGGGGAATTGAAGACGTACTTGGTGTGATCCTTGTTCATGATGGGGATGCCGGCCGATGCATAGTCATCGACGGAGCTTCCCATCATGGTGGACATGTAGGCCCCACAGCCGCTATTGACCATGGTGTCCGCCTGAGAGAAGTAGTCGTCCCAGGTCACAGGCAGCTTGTTGGGGTCCAGTCCACACTTCTGCATGAGCTCAGTGTTGTAATAGGTCGGTCCATCGTTGACGTACCAGGGGAAGCCGTAGGCTCCCTCCTCGATGTCCTTGCCCTTGAAGGTGACTGCATCCCAGGCATTCTTGTAATAGTTGTTTTCAGCCTTGGGAGCTTCCTTGCTGATGTTCATCAGGGCCCCGGCCTTGGCCAGGCCATACATCAGGGAGGGGCCGGCATCGATGATGTCGGGCAGGGAGTTGGCTGCTGCGTCGGCGGACAGCTTCTGTTCATAGTTGTCCGAGGGCTGATCGATCCACTTGATGGTGGTGCCGGGATGCGACTTCTCATAGGTCGAAATCAGGTTTTTGAAATACGGAGTGTACTTGTCGTTCTTCAGGTTCCAGGTCTGGAAGGAGATCTCGCCTGACGGCTTGCCGTCTTTCGACCCGCCTGAACTGCTGTTGCTTCCTCCGCACGCCGCCAACGAACCCGCCATGGCAGTCGTGCAGATCAATACTGCTACCTTCTTCAGTGCTCTCATCGGAGCTTCCTTTCTTTTTTACTACTCACTTCTTTGTGGAGCTTCCGGCCGGTCCAAAACGACGAGCGAACCGGCCGGACAGACACCCTTGGTCAGGCGATTCAGCGCCTGGAGAGTCTCAATGTGGTGAACTGGAAGGGAACAAGATCCAGCAAGGCCCCATCAGCTTGTGCACCCTGTTCGGAGCACAGGCCTGGCCGCACACCCTCGGGCACAGGTCCGTCCTCCAAGGAATTGGTCTCTTTCACAGTCGCACCCTGCAGAACGGATCCTGTGCGCAACCTGGCTTTGGATGGCGAAGAATCCGGGTTGTAGACCCTGACGATCACATCGTCGCTGTCGTCATCAGCCGTCTTGATCCAGTCGATGACGGTAGTGCCCTGAATATCCTCTACAGCAGCCAGGGGCTCAACTGCAGGCAGTCCATGGTGGAAGACCGGAGCGTTGAGGGCGTAGGCTGCTTGCAGGATGTCGGCCTGGGTGTCCCCAGGGACAATGGACCAGGCAAAACTGTGCTTGCCCCTGTCGGTATGCGGATCAGGAAAGACCGGAGCGGACAGAAGGGTCAGTCTGACCAGGGTACCCGCCTCTTTGCCGGCCTTCTCGTCGTAGTGGATCGGTGTGGTATCACCGCCGTATGTCGAAGCGTTGACCACGCCGACGGCAAGATCGTCGTCGCTGATCCTGACGAATCGGTGCGTGCAGCTCTCGAACTGAGCCTCTTCAGCGGCGTTGTTCTTCTGGATGGGCCTATCGATGAAGCCATACTGGCACTCGAATTGCGCGTACCTGGCCTGAACAGCGACGGGAATGTCCACCTTGAGCAGCTGCTCATCCTGATGCCAGTCCACATCAGCAGTGAAGTCCAACTGCCTGCTGCCCGGGGTCAACCCGATTGTGGTCACGATGGTGGTCTCCCCATGCCGACGCGATACCCGAACACCGGAATCCAGGGACTCCACGGTGACTGGGTCATCGACCGGAGAAGCAGTCAGCAGGGCATCGCGCTCCAGGTCCCAGGCATCCCACATGTAGGGCTCATCCTTGAAGAGCTCGTATCCGCCAACCGAGGAACCCTGCGGGACCAGGTCCCTGCCGGAGGTCCTGTCAAGAATAGAATGAACTTTACCATCCGAAGCGACGACGGCACGGATAAGCCCATTGTCCATGACGAATCCATCGCCTTCTTGACTGACCTGGACAGGCCGGATGCCCTCAGGCCCCTCCTGGGCATGGACTGGCCCAACAGCCTCCCAAGCTGTCTGCCCCTTGCCCTCCATGGGTACCAACTTGGCATCGGACACCATGGGAGCCTGTGGCTGAGCGGAGGCTATGACGCAAGCTGCCTCGTCGCCGATCTGCTCCAGACGGGCGATGTCCCTGCGGTAGTCTTCCCTGGCCAGCCTATGCACCCAGGAGATGGCGGAACCTGGAAGAATGTCGTGGAACTGGTTGAGCAGAAGCGTGCGCCAGATTTCGTCCAGCTCCTGACGGGGGTAGGTGTAGGAGTCATCGACCAAGCCGGCGTAAGCGCACAGATATTCGACCGTGCGCAGCATGGCCTCCTCCTGCCGGCATCCCCGCTTCATATCCTGCTGGGAGGTCAGGGTCTTGCGGTGCAGCTCCAGGTAGAGCTCGCCCTTCCAGACGGGCATTTCGGAACCGGCCTCCTTGCGGATTTCCTCCTCGGACTGGCGGAAGAAGTCTGCAGGAGCCTGATACCGGACCTTGGCCGACCCCTCAACGTCATGCAGACGGTCATAACGCCCTAGCATCTCCCTAGTAGTGCCGCCGCCGCCATCGCCATAGCCGAACAGGACCAGGGCCCTGGTCGAGATGTCCTTGTCCTGGTAGTTCTCTTCGGAGTGATTGAGTTCCCGGGCCGTCATGCTGGAGGCATAGGTATCCATGGGAGGGAAATGTGTGAAGATGGCCGTGCCGTCGATGCCCTGCCAATCAAAGGTATGGTGCGGGAATTTGGTCGTGTCATTCCAGGAGATCTTCTGCGAAAGGAATGAAGTCATTCCTGCACGGCGGGCAATCTGCGGGAACTGGCCCGTATAGCCGAAGCTATCCGGCTCCCAGACGACGGTCGTGTCTACCCCCAGATGCTCACGGTAGTACCGCTTGCCATAGGTGAACTGACGGGTCAACGACTCCCCTGAAGGCAGCATGCCGTCGGACTCCACCCACATCCCTCCGACGGGGATAAACCTGCCTTCTTGGATGCGTTGCTTGACGCGGGCGAAGAGATCGGGATGATCCTCTTCCAGCCATGCATACTGCTGGGGCGAGCTCATGGCATAGATGAATTGAGGGTCGCGCTCCATCAGCGCGAGCATGTTCGATACCGTCCGTGCCACCTTGCGTCTGGTCTCCCGCTTGGGCCAGAGCCAGGCGGAGTCGATATGGGAATGCCCCACTGCCGCATGATCCAGTGCGCTAGGAGTCGCAGGCACTGCCAGCACGCCAGCCAGGGCCTGTCGAGCCGGCGCGAGTGTAGCCAGGTCACGCTCATCGTAAATATTCAGCGAGCGCTGGAGGGCCTTGCCCAGACGCCAGTACCGAGGTTGACTCTCGTTGCATTCGCGAATCAACTGGGCTGTGACCTCAAGATCCATGTAGTAGTTCCATACCTCATGGTCAAAATGGCAGACATCCATCTGCTTGAGGACATTGGGTTCATCGGCGCGACCCGTGGTCCCTTCGCCCAGCTCCGTCTCCACGAATGCGGGGGTTCCAAGCAGGAGCGGATTGCAGGCCGCTTCCAGATAGATGGTAAAGGTTCCATCAGCGTTGATGACCGAAGCTTCTTCATGGATTGGATTCCCGTCCAGGTCGGTGCCGTCAAGCGGAATCCAGCGGTTGCGGGGATTGACGGCCTTGATGATCGAACCATCGCTCCTATAGGCCTGGGCCTCAAAATGGCCGCCCGGCGCATCCGGATGCCAACCTAGATCCACCACCAGCTCGACAGGAGCCCTGGTCGCCCAGTCGGCATCGACGCGACCGGTAACCTCCATCCAGGTGGTCCCCCAGGTCGTGCCCCAGGTATCCCCCAAGGAGAGAGGCCGGAAGTCCACACTCTTGCTCTGTACCTTCTCGAAGAACTCCGATGACGGTATCGGTTCCCCGGAAATGACGAAAGAGCGGACTTGGACCTTGCCCATGGGCCGCTCAATCTTCGGTAGCACGCGTTGACGCATGACACGATCGCACTTGTCAAGCACGCGTTCTATCTTCAGCTGCATCCTTACAACCTCCTCGTAGGTCCGCTTTGCATCTCTACTAAAGCGGTTTAGTACAATTGTACCCTATCTATATCTAAAAGATATGGTGTCGACGAAAATGGCATGCTTCTATTCTCCAGTTCAAAAACGAGGCAAGCCTGCATTCCACTTGGATGAGTTTCTGACGAAGGGCAGCATCACAACATTTTGTGACCTGCACACGCTTCGCGAAAGTCCATCGGCCCATGGAAGACTTATGACCTCCGAAAAACACTTGCAGCCTTATACTGCGGCTTCTCAAAATGGCTCTTGTTCACTGTTCGCGAATTGATAACTCCCCGCGACAAACATGCAAGATCGTATCTTTATCCCCCCTATGTTGAAATGGCACTTTGTACTCAACGATTCCCCCCTCCCAAAACCTGGAATGCAGCCCAAACAATCAAGGCAACTTAACCAACAATGAAAGAGGGTCCGAGTGCCAGGAGGCAGAAGGACCCTCAATTTTTCAAATGGCCGTTACTTCTTATTCATAGCCGCCGAAAGGGCCTTGGTCCATTCGAAGGTTGTAGGCTGAAGCTTGTCATCGCCACGACGTACTCCATCCCTGTCGACGGCATACTCAAAAATGCCGCCTTTTTGTGCGCCATCGGCCCCGTTATCAGGCTCCCAAAGAGCGTACTGCATGGCCCTGCTGGTCGACATTGGCTCTTCGGTGTCATACCACCATCCGCCACGCTCTTCATAGAACGAGAAACCTGGAATATACTGCCTGCTCTTGATCGTACCCTTGTAGGTCTCCCAGTCCCGCTGGAGGGCTCCGACCGAACGTCCATAGGCATCGGCGAATACGTAAGAGACCACGTCGGACACTCCCCTATAGAGGCTGTTGGTCCCAGGCTTGTTGGTGTTATAAGCAAAGATGGAACTCGGCTCAGGCGACTTGGGGCCGTAGTAGCGGGACATGGCCCTGAGAACCCCAGTGGCTCGTTCAACGTCGGTAGAGGTCATACTCGCCTCGGCGTTGACGACAAAGCCATCAAGTCCAGGGAAGTAAAGATAGGACTTTTTGAGCTCGCTGGCACGTTTGGCGTACCCCTCTGCATTGCTTTCCATGGGCGAAAGAGACTGATGGTCATGGGGGTCGTTGAAATCATCCTTGTAGAAGAGGCTGATATCCAGACTCCTGATCACTTTTGTCCCCTGCTTGTGCAGAGACTCAATCTGCCCAGGAAGAGTGTCCCAGAAGGTCTGAGTGGTCTCCGGGTTGGGAAAGGCGATAGCAATGTCCACCTGCTTGGGCAGATCTGACATCGAGTTGAAATTGACAGTCGGATCCGAATGCGTATCCCTCCAGGCCCTGAAATAGGCGACGGTCATCTCATGGGTCTTCCCCTGAACAGCAGGTTCGGCCCAGGCAGTGGCAGCCCCTATCGCGGACGTTCCGGCTAAGGCCAGAACGGCCATTGATGCTGTTAACAATCTCCGGATTTTCATGGTTGATCTCTTTTCGTGCTTGCCTTCGCTTTTACTGAAGCAGATAAAATGTCGATTCCCTCCTCCCCGTAGCATCGACGCTTCGTCTTTACTCCTTGACCGCACCCGCAAGCAGGGTTTGGTTGCCGATATATCTATTCGTTACTTCATAAATGATCAGAATAGGTATCGAATACAGCAGCGAGAAAGCTGCCAGCTGGCCGTAGGCAACCGTGCCATGCTGCCCGAAGAAGGTGTATATGCTGACGGCTGCCGGCTCCTTATCCGGAGACATCAGAAGCATGAAGGGAACGAAGAAGTTCCCCCAGTTCCCGGCGAATTCCGAAATAAAGATGACCAGAAGCGATGGAACCATCAGAGGCACGACTACATGGAACAAGGCCTGCATCCTCGTGGCTCCATCCACCCAAGCGGCTTCCTCCAAGGTAACCGGCACTGAATCCATGAAATTCTTCATCATGAAGATGCCCTGCGGCAATCCGCAGGCAGTCATGAAAAGAACGGTCCCGGTCAGTGAATCAATCAGATGAAGTTGGACGAATATCCCGTAAACAGGGACCATCATGGCTGTAATCGGCAGACAGCTGGCGAAGAGGATGGCGTTGACGGTCCGGTTGGTGGTCTTTGAACGGAATCTGGAGAGAGGGTAGGCTGCCAGGACCGAAAAAGTCACCACCAGCACCGATGTGCCAATACTGATGATCAGCGAGTTGACGATAGGCAACCCGAAGGTCTGCATGTTGAATACCTTGACGAAGTTCTGGAAGGAAAAACCCAAGTTGAACGAAGACAAGGTTGCATGCGTGTTGAAGGAGGCCACCAGCAGCCAGAGCATGGGCGCAGCGAAAAGAAACCCTATCAGAGCTGTCAGTACCGCAGCGACCAGCTTCATCCAGTCATACCTGTGTGGTGCGTTCATCCGTGGATCAAGAGTGGCTTCAGTCTTCATCATTCGTCCTTAGCAGCTTGATATAGAGCACCGAGAAGAGGGCACCCACGACGACCAATATCACCGAGATGGCGGTTCCATATCCCAACTTCGAGAAGTTGAAAGCCTCCAGGTAGGCGAGAACGGGAAGGGTGCTCGAATTCGTGCCAGGCCCCCCACCCGTCAGCACAATGATGATGCTGAAGACAGAGAGTGTCTGCAGGGTGATCAACATCAGATTGGTAAGAATCGAGTGCCGCATGATAGGCAGCTTGATTCTGAAGAAAGACTGCCAGGCGTTCGCGCCGTCTATCTCAGCAGCTTCGATAACATCCTTGGAGATGTCGTTCAAAGCAGCTTGATAGATGAGCATTGAAAAGGCGGTGCCGCGCCAGACATTCACAATGATGACGATGGTCATTGGATGGTAGTAGAGAAGAGCCGACCAATCGGCTCCCAACACCTTGCCCAAAGCGTCAAGAGTGCCTCCGCCAGCAAAGAGCGCGTAGGCGCAGTAGCACCCGACGATATCCGGAATGACCCAAGCCAGAACAACTATTGAGTCAACGACCTTCGTCAGTCTTCTGGGCGCTTTTTGACTGAGTAGAGCCAATACCATGCCCAATATGTTCTGCCCAATTAGTGCCGAGGCCAGAATCAGAAGAATGGTCAGCCAGAGGGACTTGGGGAAAACAGGATCCGTAAAGAGCGCCACATAGTTCTTCAGACCAACAAAGTGTGGGTTGACAGCCGTTGAACCAACCATTGAATAGTCGGTCAGCGAGGCATACAGGGACCATATGATTGGGCCAAGCAGGAAAATCAACATCATCGCCGCTGCTGGCAGAATCGGGGTGTAGTGCTCAGCGTTTATCAATTTCTTTCTTGTACTGCTATTCATTTTCTTCTCTCAGTCACGAAAGAAAACCCGCGAATGGAATTCGTTTACTTCGCGGCTTCTGTATGATCGGCACCTACGGTTTTGGCTATCGCAGAATCGTATTCAGCCGCTGCATCCTTGACTGACTTCTGGCCGGTCAATACACTTTCCGTGGCTATGGCGACCTGGTCGGAAACCTCTTTGTACTGGGAGTTCGCCGGCCTGTACTGACTGTACTTGGCCAAATCCGTGAAGAACTTGATAGTGGGATTGGATCCCAGGTACTTCTTGTCTTGCTCTACGTCCTTGCGCACCGCGATCGATCCGGAGATTGTGTCGTACGCGGCAGCATGCTTCTCATTTTGGAAAACTTTGAGTGCTTTGAAAGCAAGATCAGGATTCTGCGTATGGCTGGACAGCGCCAGGCCCCAACCGCCAGACATGGAAATCAGACCAGGCTTCTGACCGTTCTGAGTTGGGAATCCACACCAACCTATATGCTTCTGCCAGTCGGTCCATTCGCTGTCGCCGCCGGGCATCCACGATGAAGCCAGCCAGTTGCCCTCGATTGACATACCAAGTTTCGACTGAGGCATCCACTGTTGCCCGACCTTGTCACCAAGCTGAGGATCCAGAGCCTGCTGGGGCGTGGGTGCCAAACCCTTGCTGTAAATATCCTTGATGAACTGTAGGGAGTCTTTGAATTGCTTGGAACCAGTGACCCACTTCTGAGTCTTGGTGTTGTACAGTGTGCCACCCTTGGTGCCGTAAAGAAGCATATCGAAGCCCTGCATGACGGAGACCTCTCCCAGAGGACGGCCGGCATAGAGGTTCATCGGTATTACATCAGGCTGCGTTTTCTTGATCTTTGTCGCTGCATCAATCACCTCATCCCAGGATTTAGGCTGCCAGTCGTCACTGAGGCCGGCCTTTTTGAGAATGTCCTTGTTATACCAGATGCCCCTGGTGTCAGTGCCCAGAGGCACCGCATAGATTTTTCCATCATCGGCTTTGCCGGCGTTCTTGGAACTGTCAAAATACTGCGACCAGTCCTTCCACCCTTTCAGTTGGTCATCAATGGGCTTCAGGTAACCGGCTGCGACATAGGGACGGATCATTTCCGTGTCAAGGATCATGAGATCTGGAGCGGTTTTTTCGGATTTGCTCATCAAGGCCAGCTTGCTGCCGTAGTCATCCCCGTTCGACTTGATAGGCTCCAGCTTCAAAGTAGCGCCTTTATTCTCAGACTCAAACTGAGCTTTGACGTCTTTCATCCACTTGCTTATGGCACTGGTGTCTCCGGTGGCCTGGTAGGCAAACTTGACCGTTTTTTTATCCGATTCGGAAGAGCCGCATGCCGATAAAATCCCGACGCTGGTAGTCGCGGCCAGCAGCATAACTGATATCTTCCCTAGTTTATTCATGAGAAACTCCTTTGTTCTCCAATTCTTCTTTTAAATAGTGCATGGTTTTAAAATCGGTTCGCCGCAACCGATCGTCACCTTGGGCAACCCCATCGCGATCTATTGCATAGGCGAACAGTCCCCCCGTGCGGTTCGAATCAAACGGATGCCAGGATAGGAGATCTTTGACCCTGCTTCCTTCAATCGGATACGTGACATCACCCCATCGAGGGCCTCCTTCTTCATAGAATGAAAAACCAGTGACGAATTTTGAAGCAGGGACGAAGTCGCGAACCTGCTCGAAAAGTCCCTGAATACGGCGAACATCCATGCCATAGGTGTCTGCAAAGTAGTAGGAGCAATCATGAAAGACCTGAGCAATCAGGCTGGTCTGGGGCAGAAGAATATCCTGATCGAAAATCATGATGCGTGAGGACGCTGAACCCGGTCCCCACTTCTTTGCCAAAGCGTGAAACACCTCGGCTACGGCAGCCATTTGCTCGGACTCAGGTTCATGATCGACATCGATCACCAGGCCGTCGTAGTCAAAGGGCTCCAGATAGTTGGCAATTATCTCGTCGGCACGACGATCCGGTCCGCCGTTTCTTTCGCCAAGCCTGGTGAAAGTATGGACTTTGCCGCAATCCTCGTAGGTATCCCGATAGAGGCAATCCAAAAACAGGGTTCTGACCACCTTTGTGCCTTGCGCATGGAGTTTTTCAATGTAGGACGGCAAAGCAAGCCAAAAATCATTATCGACTTCTCCATTGGTGATGATTGACACAAGATCCAGGTCTGCGGGCACATCGCCAAGCGAAATCGAATCCTTTTTTGGCTTTCCGCAGTTATCGTGCCAGGCGCGGTAATAACCGGCCAAAATAGGTCTTGGTTCGTCACTTTCACTATTATTGTCTGGCCTGCCCTCTGCCTCATTCGACATCGACAACCTCCATGTTGTTCGCAGTAGTTCTCCGATGATCTACTAAAGCGATTTAGTTTCATTATAGCCCCTTACCACACAAGAGCCGCAAAAATCCTCGGAAACACAGAAAAGTCGCCTAAAAAGAGGGAAATACAAAAACGCCAGGAATGGCTATTCCTCAAGCCTTAGGCATTACTCAGATCAGAAAATACCCGCTTTGTTTTTCCACAGACACATCCGAGTGTCTCTTGACCATGACATACAGGAAATCACCGATAGCCAAAAACGCATAAGAAACCCTGCGCGACCAGGCGAATTCCGTCGTACAGGGTTGAGTGATGCTTAGTCAGAGCTCAGGCCTGGGCCAGAGCCTCGACAATATAGTTGTTGATGGTGGCCTTGACCACTTCAAGATGGTCGGACTTGTCGGCGGCGATCAGTTCGGCCTGCGGCTTGTCGAGGCTGTACTCCTCCAGGGAGGCCAGCGTGGCCGTGCCATCCTTGACCGTCGAGCCGATGCCGGATTCGAAGGAGGAGTAGCGATCCTGCTGCAGCTGCTCGATGTAGCCGTCCTCGTGCATCTTGGCCGCGACCAGCAGACCGGCGGCATAGGTGTCCATGCCCACGATGTGGGTCCTGAAGAGGTCCTCAGGCAGGAAGGAGGAGCGACGAGGCTTGGCGTCGAAGTTCAGGCCTCCTCGGGGCCCGATGCTTCCGTTGGCCAGCACCTCCCACATGACTGCGGTAGCATCGTAGAGATCCGAGGGGAACTCGTCCATGTCCCAGCCGATAAGCTTGTCACCCTGGTTGGCATCCAGGGATCCCAGGAATCCGGCCTCACGGGCCACGCGGACCTCATGCTGATAGGTATGCATGGCCAGGTTGGCGTGGTTGCCCTCGATGTTGAGCTTGAAGTTGTCCTGCAGGTCGTAGGTGCGCAGGAAGTTGATGGTGGTGGCCGCGTCGTAATCGTACTGGTGGAGTGTGGGCTCCTTGGGCTTGGGCTCGATCAGGAACTGCGCGTCGAAGCCGATCTCCTTGGCGTAGTCCACGCACATGTGGAAGAGGGCGGCCATATGGTCCTGCTCCTCCTTCATACGGGTGTTCCAGAGGGATTCGTAGCCCTCGCGGCCGCCCCAGAACACGTAGTTCTCGGCACCCAGCCGCTTGCCGATCTCCAGGCTGTGCTTGAGCTGGCCTGCCGAGTAGGCGTAGATGTCAGCGAAGGGCGAGGTGCCGGCGCCGGCCTCGAAACGGGGGTTGGTGAAGAGCGACGAGGTGTTCCAGAGCAGCTTGACCCCGGTGTCCTTCATGGCGGCCTCGATGCGGTCGATCACCTTGTCAAGATTGGCGTCGGTCTCGCGCAGGGTGTCGCCCTCGGGAGCCAGGTCACGGTCGTGGAAGCAGAAGAACTCGACCCCCAGCTTGGTGAAGAGCTCAAAGGCGTAGTCCACCTTGGCCAGCGCCTGATCCATGGGATCGGTGTAGCGGTAGTAGGGCCTCTGCGCAGTGGGATCGCCAAAGGGATCCACCAGACCCTGGTTGAAGGTGTGCCACCAGGCCACGGCGAAGCGCAGCCAGTCCTTCATAGGCTTGCCGGCCACCACCTTATTCTTGTCGTAGTAACGGAAGCCCAGGCCCTCCTTCACGCCCTGGCGACCCACGTATTCGATCTTGTCGACGTCCCACAGACCCATACGAAATGCTCCTTTGCCTATTGCATCTGCCTTTACGGCGTTCACAGGGGAGGAAACCAGTTCCTGCCTCCTGAACATCAAGAGTAGAGGGACGGATCGATTTTGTCAATTCGTTGAATTATATGGATGTGGTATCGCCAACCCAGGTACCACTCAGTGGTTTTCAAGAAACTCCTTCGCCCTATAAGACCCCGCGCTCAACTAGCACCCAACGACGAAAGCCGAACTCCTCCTGGCATGACAATTTGCCTGGTTCGAGATTTATGCAATCCTGGGACTCCGTGCAAGAAACGCTCAAAATGCCGCAGAGCGACGCTCTACTCATTGATGGTCATCTTTGCGCTCTCCCGACCTTTCGACATGACCATCGCAACCGATCCGATCAGGAGTTCGTCCCTTTCCGAAGAATGTCGGCGAAGCCCCAAATCACGGAGGCGATCCGCCCCAACTCCGATTCGCGACTGACCTGACGCCAAACCGTGGCGTAGGACTCGAACCAGATCTCCAAGGCATCGGCCAGGCCCCGGTCGGCGCCGGCATCCGGAGCTCCAGGCAGAACGCCATGGCAAACGGCCAGACTACGACCCAATGCGTTGAAGAGGCGTTGGCCATGGACAGCCACCAACTGAGCCTGCAAAGTTCTGCGCGCATCAGCCTGGCTTTCGGCGGCCGCCCTGCCCATGCGTGCAGCCGCGTCGACCAGCAGAGCGTCACGCTGATCCACCTGCTCAAGACGATTGCGCAAAGCCATAAGCAGGTTACGGCGAGCTTCGTCGACATCGGCAGACGGATCCGGTTCAGGCACGCCTGGCACTGTAGATGCCACATCCTGATTAAGACCGCCGTGGCGGTCGTCCAGCTCCCAGTAGCGCACCATATCGTCCCAGCCGAAGACCACACTGGAGCCTGCCTGAATCAGCGCCGGCAGATAGTCCCCCGTCGCATCCCCATAGACCAGCAGGTCCATATCCCTGTCCACCCGGTCCCGATCATCGTCATCGGGATTCCAGAAGCACTGGGCGGCGTAGGCCATGCCCGGCAAACTCATACGCGGATCGTTGATATGCCCGTAATCGCCCCAGTCCGTGACCATGGCCCCAACGGCACCGTATTGGATCCCGTATCGGCTCAGACGGCTGATGTTGTTCCATGCATTGTCGATTCCAGGCAGAAGATGATTCCAGTCGTGAACGGCCGAGCAGACTATCTGCCGGGCCCCTGTAGAGGCTACAAGAGCAACCTTGTCAGGTTTCACCTGTGGCTCGTAGAGCCAGTTGAGCAACGTGCAGTCCTTGGGCAGCCTGTCCAGGACCCTGGGCATGGACACAGCGACATCGCCCCAGAACATGGGATGGCGGCCCTGTGCATGCAGGTGATCACACAGGCTGATCAGATAGTCGGCATACATGTCAGCAGGATCCTTGCTGGAACCGTCCTGCCGCGAACGCCCCTTGCCCAGATCGAAGGTCTCGTCTCCGCCGATATTGAAGTTTCGCGTACGCATAAGCGGCGCATAGGCGTCAATCAGCCCTGTAGAGAATGCCAGAGCCTGTGGGTGGTTGACATTGATGGTGTGATGCTCCTGACGCTCTATGAAAGAGTATGGCCGGTCCGCCTGCTCGGGAAACTCGCCCAGATCCTTGAATCCGCGAGTGCGAAGGCTGGTGTAATGGTGGCCAAAGGTGGAGATCGAAGGCACCAACTCGATGCCCAGGCGGGCGCAATAGTCATCGAAGTCGGTGATCTGCCCGGGCTCCAGGGGGCTTGTGCCCCTCCAAGCCTCGCTCATGCCCGGGAAAGCCATGGTGTGCTCAATGTAGAGTTGCAGCTGATTGAACTTATACAGGGCCAATATGTCCGCCCAGTGCCGCAGCCAGTCCATGGTGGGCACCCGACCGCGGGTCACATCCAGGCTGTAGATGCGTGTTGGATAGGCGGGGCGGTCCTGGATGTGCAGGGCGGGAAGCACCAGACCGCATTGCATGATGATCTGGCGAAGGGTCTGTACCCCCCATCGCAGTCCCTGACCGTCGCCGCCGCGGATATCGACAATCGGCCGGCGCTCCCCCCGATCAGCGATGGACAGAAGATACTCTTGGGGACCAAGTTTCTGGTCCAGATCCAGACTGATCGCGCCATTCCACGCCTGCCCTCGCGAATGATCCCAGACCATCCCCGTGGCCTGCTGAATGGTATCTGTCAGCTGGCCACTCAGGACTGAACCCAGCTCCTGGTCAACCGCTGAACCGCAGACGATTCTGCCCGCCACCGGCAACAACAACCGGCCCCGATCCCTTTGCAAGTGGAGCGGCCGGGGAATCAGGGCCAACGGCCGCTCCCTGGACGGATCGGCGACGGCATCGATGCCATTATCAAGACTCATACTCCATACCTTTCCCGCAACAGGCTGATGCCACTGACGACCGCGTCAGAGACATGCTCCAGCCATGGCCAACGATGGCCACCTCCTCAGCCTACCCATACGCCGGAGACAAGAAGAGATTCCGGCATTCAGGCCGAGCGGACACCGGCAGAGTCGAATATCCTCTACACAAACAGCATTCCCACAAGACGGCAAGCCTGCAAGAACCTACGATTGGTCGCATTGGTCAAGAAGCAGAAACTGGCGAACTTTCTGGTCAACGATGACGCGTTCAACGATGGAATTGCCTCTATCGAGAAACCTTTAACAGGTTGAAACGAGTTGATACAGGTTGCGCAAGATTAATAAACGATGTTAATATATAAACGTTGTTTATAAAGTACACGAAAATGTAGTGACTGTACCACTCAAGGAGGAGGTTGACATGCGCGGCAGCCCATACGCCAGCACACCAAAGGCCCTCTCCGAGCTCAACCAGTCACGCATCGTCCAGTACCTGCACCAGCACGGCACCAGTTCCCGAGCCCAGATGGCCCGGGACATCAACCTGACGCCGGCGGCCGTGGGCAAGCTGGTGGCCCGCCTGATCGACCTGGGCCTGATCAGCGAGACCGGCAGCATGGACTCAGAGGGTGGCCGTCGATCCATCGGATTGGCACTGAACGCCGACCGCTACCAGGTCATCGGCGTCAAGTTCGCCCGCAGCCTGGTCAGCATCGGACTGTTCGACATCAGCGGCCGTCTGCTGGACTCGGAGGAGCTGCCCCCCGTCAACCCCGATGACATCCCCGGCGCTGTGGCCGAGGTCAGAACACGAGTGGAAGCGCGATTGGAGGCGCACCCCGCCATCGTGGCCGTGGGCATGGCCGTACCGGGCCCCTACCTGCGCGATACCGGCCGCATCGCCCTGGTCACCAGCATGCCCGGCTGGCGTGGGGTGGACTTTATCCACGAATTCGGCCGGGCCTTCCGCGTACCCACCTTCATCGAGCAGGATGCCCGAGCCGGTGCGCTGGCCCAGAGTCTGTTCGACCCAGGCGTGAGCGCATCCAGCATGGCCTACTTCCTGGTGGGCGAAGGCGTTGGACTGGGAGTCATCGACAGGGGCGCCCTGGTGGACGGCAGCCGGGGAGCGGCCACCGAAATCGGCCACGTCAGCATCGATCTGAACGGCCTGCCCTGCGAGTGCGGCAACCGCGGCTGCCTGGAATGCTACTGCTCGGCGGTAGCCATCCATCGCCGCATGCGCCAGCCGGATATGCGGGATCACTTCCCTGGAATCGAAGCCATGACCCATGCCAAGGCCTGCGCGGTCCTGTTCGACCAGGCCCGCTCAGGCCAGCAGGCCGCCCAGACCCTGGTGGATCAGATAGCCGACTACGTGGGATATGGCTGCGTGACCATCGTCAACGCCTACAACCCCGCCCAGATCGTCATCGGAGACATGGTGGCCGCCGCCGGTACCCGCCTGCTTGAACGAGTTCGGGCCATAGTATCCCAACGTGCCCTGCCCGGCCTACGGGAGCACACGCAGATTCTGCTCTCCAACCTACCTGCCGATGCCACGCTGACCGGGGCCGCTGCGGTGGCTGCCAGCCAATTTTTGGAACATCCGGCCAGTATGGGCCGACCAGCTGTGAAGTCAACAAGCACAAGGCGGACGCATCGCCCGTCATCAGGAAAGGAACACCATGACCAGTAAACCCGTGGTCCTCAGCATCGGCGAGATCCTCTGGGACGTCCTGCCAACAGGCAAGCGGGCCGGTGGCGCGCCGGTCAACTTCAGCTATCACGCCGCGAAGAACGGGGCGGAAGGCTACGCCATCAGCGCCGTGGGACGCGACGACCTGGGCCGGGAGCTTGAGGAGGCGGTCCAGAAGGCCGGCGTCGATGCCGTCCTGCAGCACAACGACCACCCCACCAGCACCGTCGAGGTCCAGCTGACCGAGGGCATCCCCCAGTACGTCTTCAAGCCCGATGTGGCCTGGGATCATCTGGAATACACGGATGACCTGGCCGGGTTGGCCAGCAAGGCCGACGCCGTTTGCTATGGCACGCTGAGCATGCGCAGCAGCCAGTCACGCGAGACCTGCCTGCAGGTGCTGCGCCACACCAAAAGCCATGCCATGCGCTTCTTCGACATCAACCTGCGCGGCACCTTCTACAGCAAGGACCTGATCCAGGAGCTTCTGGACATGGCCACGGTCTTCAAGCTCAACGACGAGGAGCTGGTCGCCCTGCGCGACATGTTCCGTGTGCCCGGAGCCACCGACGACGAACTCTGCCGCTGGTTCATGGACCAGTGGTACCTGGACACCATCGTGCTGACCGCCGGCAACGACTACAGCACAATCTATCTGGCGGACGGCCAGTCCTCCCACCTGCCCACGCCTGAAATCACTGTGGCCGACACTGTTGGTGCCGGCGATGCCTTCTCCGGCACCTTCGCCATCAACCGCCTGCTGGGGGCCTCCCTGACCCAGTCCCACCGGGCTGCCGTCAACACCGCTGCCTTCGTCTGCACCCAGCCGGGCGCCTGGCCCGAATATCCCGAGCATATCCCCGACTACCTGGGCCAGCAGGGTCAATGATCCCCGTCCTTTGAATATGATTTGGCCCCGCCAGGTCGAACTGTCGACAGGACGGGGCCAAACTTATATCTACGGTATCGGGATTTACCAGATGCCGATGAGCCGCCACCAGCCCAGACCCACGGTCAGGAAGATGGCCACGGTCACCAGTCCGCAGATCAGGCCGATCCGCAGGAACTCAGAGGTCTTGACATATCCGGCACCGTAAATCAAGGCCGCCGGTCCGGAGGCGTAATGGGTCATGGCGCCGATCAGACCGCTGGCGCATCCCAGCATCAGCGCTGCAGGCATGGCGGGGACCCCGGCAGCCACGGCCACGCTGACGAAGAGCGTGTAGATGGCCGCCACCTGGGCCAGCTCGGAAGCGAACATGTAGTGGATGAAGAAGTAGAAGATCGTCAGAATGACCAGGACCAACACCCAGGGCATGCCCTTGACCAGTCCGGCGATGATCTCCCCCGCCCAAGTGGTGACGCCCAGGGTGTTCAGCGGTTCCGCCATGCCTACCAGAACACCAAAGAAGATCAGTGTGGACCAGGCCGACTTGTTGGCCACCATGTCCTGCCAGGTGATGATCTTGGTGCACAGCAGCACGGCCACGCCCAGGAAGGCCACGGTGGTGGAATTGATATGGATCACCGAGCCGGTCGCCCAGAGGACCAGCATGACCAGGAAGGTCACGGCCATGATCCACTCGTGCATGCTCAGCGGGCCAAGACCCTTGAGCTCATCCTTGGCATCCTCCTGAGCCTGAGGAACGTTCCTCAGGGTTGGCGGGAAGATGCGGTAGATCAGGGCGGGGATGAGGATCAGGCAGATTAGGCCAGGCACTATGCCGGCCAGGGCCCAGGTGCCCCACCCGATGTCCACATGGAATTTCTGGGCCAGCTGTCCTACGACCGGGCCCGCCGCCATAGCCGTCAGGAACATGGCCGATGTAATGGCGTTGACGTTGTTGGCCGTGATCGCCAAGTAAGCGCCGATGCGTCGCCGGGACTCATCAGTGTCCGGCTTTGAATCCTGCACGTCGCTGATGGACGTGATGATCGGGAAAAGGATGCCGCCCAGACGAGCCGTGTTTGACGGGGTGGCCGGAGCCAGGACCAGGTCGGCGGCCGAGAGCCCGTATGCTATGCCCAGGCTGGACTTGCCCAGTTTGGACAGAAAGACCAAGGCGATCCTGCGGCCCAGTCCAGTGGAGACAAATCCCTGAGCGATGAAGAAGGCCGCCACGATCAGCCAGATGGAGGCACTGCCCAGTCCGTTGAAAGCCGCCTTCTTGGGGTCCAATGCCCCGGTCAGCATCCCCACGGTCATGCCGATGATGGCTACCGCTGAAGTGGGCAGAGGCTGCAGAATCAACCCTAGGATGGTGCCCACGAAGACTCCCAGCATGTGCATGCCCTGGGCGGTCAGTCCCTTGGGAGGCGGAATCAGGAAGATGACCAACCCGACCGCTACACAGATCAGAGCCTTGACCAGTTGGCCCGTATTGAACGGCTGCCTGGCCCCTGTCTGGGGGTCTCCCCCGCCCCCGCCTGTTCGTACTGTTTCACCCATCATTGCTCCTTCGCTCATGGTCCGGCGTATGACCGCCTGAAAACCGCCGACCTCCTCGTCGGCTTGCTCGTGTGGACTTATGCTATGCGGCAGGCGGCAGGGACGACAAATAAGCGCTGCCTATATGAAGGACGCCGCATCCGGCAGCCGCTGAAGGCCTTAAAGACCCGTCAAAGACTGAAATGATCCCCTTGGCGGCATATAGACAATGCTTATTTGCCGGGCTGCCAAGGGCTTTTCTAGGCTGATTGCAGAGGTCCGGCAACGCGGCCGGCCCCAATCGTGAAGGACAAGTGAGACCATGACAGGATTCGATACCATCAACGATTCCTATGCCAACCGGGGACTGGGATTCGACTATGAACAACGGCGCGAGCTCAAGCTGGACGGGCTGCTGCCCGCTGCCGTCCAGGATGACGAACAGCGCGAGCGCATCGTTTACCGCCGCTTCCTGGCCCAGCCCACCGATCTGGACAAGCGGATCTACCTGATGAGCATCTGCCGCACCGACCGTCGCCTCTTCTACAGGAGCATGGACAAGCACCTGACCGAGTACATGCCCATCGTCTACGCCCCCACCGTGGCCCAATCCATCCAACGCTACGACGAGTTCTATTCGGGCAGCGACGTGGCCTACATCTCCATCGATCACCCCGAAGGGATCGGCGACGCCCTGGACCAGTACGCCGGCGACCGACCCATCGATCTGGTGGTCTGCACCGACGCGGAAGGCATTCTCGGCATCGGCGACTGGGGCGCCCAGGGCGCTGAGATCCTGACGGGCAAGCTGGCGGTCTACACCGCTGCTGCCGGCATTGACCCCTCGCGCGTTCTACCGGTGATGGTGGATGTCGGCACCAACCGCCAGGCCCTGCTGGACAATCCGGACTATGTGGGCAACCACTTCGCCAGGGTCAGAGGCCAGCGCTACGACGACTTCATCGATAACTTCGTCCAGCAGGTCCTGCAGCGCTATCCGGAGGCCCTGATCCACTGGGAGGACTTCGGCAGGCCTGAGGCGGCACCTGTCCTCAAGCGCTACCAAGACCGGATCCTGACACTGAATGACGATATCCAGGGCACCGGCGTGACCGTCCTGGCCGCACTGATCGCCGCCAGGAAAATCGCCGGAGCCGACCCCAAGGACACCAGGATCATGGTCTTCGGGGCAGGGACCGCCGGCGTGGGCATCGCCGACCAGATCGTGGACGACCTGATTATTCGCCAGGGCATGGATCCTGAGACCGCCCGGAACAGGGTTCTGCTCTTCGATCGTCAGGGGCTGATCGAGCAGGGCCAGGATGATCTGACCGAGGGGCAAACACGATATGCCCGCAAGCCGGACGAGTTCACCTCAGCCACCGACAAAACCTCGCTGGCACAGGTCGTCGACGCCTTCCAACCCACGGTGCTCATCGGCACCTCGACCAGGGCCGGAGCCTTCAATCAGGACGTTGTTGAGGCCATGGCCAAGCATGTGGAGCGGCCGCTAATCTGCCCCATCTCCAACCCCACGGAACTGGCCGAGGCCAAGGCTGCCGACGTAATCGCCTGGACCCACGGCCGCGGCTTCGTCATCACCGGCACCCCCTCAAAGCCTGTTGACTACCAAGGGGTCACCTATTCCATCGGACAGGGCAACAACGCCCTCATGTATCCCGGCATCTGCTTCGGGGCCATCGTCGCCAAGGCACGGCTGGTCACCAAGGGGATGCTGTTGGCCGCAGCCTACGCCATCTCCGACATGATCGACGTGGACAAGCCCGGAACAGCCGTGCTGCCGCCGGTGGCCGATCTCAAGGAGATCTCACGCCGGGTGGCCACTGCTGTGGCTGAACAGGCGGTCCAGGAGGGTCTGAACCGGGAGCCGATTGAGGATGTGGACGCCGCCGTCGCCAAGGCCCAGTGGCACTACGACGCCTGAGCGAAACCGGCACCTTCGCTTCTTGCGACATTGAAATTGGGGTCCGGCCGGCACGATTGATAACAGATGATCGTGGCGACCGGACCCCGGTCATGAGTCGGGCCCTGGCTATATTTTCAAGTGTCGATCTTCTCAAGTCCAAGTGACGATGATAGTGTGGTTGTGAATAGTTTTTCGCCAAAGTTGACGGATAAGCAATAATCTGAGCACCAATCAAGGGAAGCGGCTCATGACCTATATGGATAATGTCCGCGACCTCGAGCTGCTTACCATGCTGGCCCGGTACGGCAGTTTCACCGACGTCGCGTTGGAGGCGGGCATCTCCCAGCCTGCCGTCTCACAGGCCATCAGAAGACTGGAAAAACGTCTGGGAACCAGGCTGGTCCAAAGGCAGCGCTTCGGCGCAGGTGACGGCACGCAGCTCACCCAATCCGGAAGAACAGTGGTGGACCACATCGGCCAGGCCTTGGACCTGATCAACACCCTGCCCGAGGCCTTGGCTGCGAGGACCGGGATTCGACGGCGCACCATCGGACTGCCACCCATCATCTCATCGCTGCTGAGCTCGGAACAAGGGCGGCAAGGGCAGTATGAACCAGACAAGAACACGACCGTAGAAACCATAGGGTCCCAAAAGCTGCTGAGCCAGATAGAGAACCACCGCGTGGACTACGGGGCGGTGGCCAGCGTCGACGAGTCGCTGAGCGTGGATGGCGTGGAGACGACCAAGCTGGCCTCCTTCCCCTTCGGCATGGTCTGCACCCAGTCCATGGTCGACCGACTGGGTACGGCGGGAATGACCAGCCTGCACCCCGAGGATCTGTCCATGCTTCCCGGGGATGTTCCTTTCGCCACCCTCAACCGCGATTTCGTCCATGCCCAGGCCGCCCAAAGGCTGATTCGCCTGTCTGAACCAGTCAGCCATCTGATTGAGGTCTCCGACGTGGAGACCCTGAAGATGGTGACCACATCCGGCCTGGTCTGCAGCCTGATCACCTCGGCCGGCGTACACCCTGGCGACGGCCTGCGCTTCATCCCCTTTGCCGGTGATGACATGCCTCGCTTCAACATCTTCCTCTTCAACGACACCAAGCGGGAGGCCTTCCACGAGGACGTGGAGGAGGTGCACGCCTTCAGCGACTATGCCACCAGTCGACTGGGCTCCGTGGCATGATCGGGATTCAATTCAATGCCGAGGGAGAAGCGGGAATATCCGCAGCGTCCATCTGTTGTATACTGACGAGGCTGGTCCGCAACGGCACCGGCAGAGCTTGATAATTCAAGATTGGGGCTGATCGGTTTCGACGGTGACCTGTTCGTCGCAGGGAAGCGTGCCGAGAACGCGGGGGTCCGCTCGTTAATGTCCTCCCGCAAACAACAAGTGCTAAATCTAACCGCACTGAGTTCGCTCTCGCTGCCTGAGCTTCGCGCCAGGATTAACCAGTGAGCAGCTGCTCCGTTCACTCCCCTTCGCCTTCGGGGGGATGCTGAGCGTCATTAAGAAGACTTGCCTGAACTGCTGCGCCACAGGGCGGTTCGGGGACTTTTACTGCGGCTATGCCCGCCACCGGTTGTCTGCGACACAGGTGGGGGCAGACAGATAGCCACAAAGGCCAGCAGACTACGCACGTAGAAGACTGAGGGTGCGGTCACCGGACCGGGGTTCAATTCCCCGCAGCTCCACTCAAACACAGCCGCCCGGGTTATCCCAGGCGGCTTTTTGTTGGAATTTCGCCATTTACCGCCGTTTCCGAGTTGAAGCGCATACTCGATCTCGAACCGTTTGAAATCGTTTCTAATAGGACAGACGCATCGGAAGTACCAGGGCATTCGGCAGCATCCTACCCTACGCCGGTCGATGCCTTCGGCCGCTGGCCCGGCCTGCCCATACGGCAGAGCAAGATCTTCAGACCCGGCATGGAGGATAACGCTATGGCCTGGCTGAGCCAGGCACGCAAGAGGATAGACGCCGGCGTCTGGGAACCGGCTGCAGTCAAAAAGAGCCGCGCGGTCGCCCAACGTGTCACCATGAACGACTACTACATCCCTGATTTGAAGGACGCACCTTCAAAGGCCGGCCACTGAAGGCCGGCATCAATCGGCGGCTGGCTTCCATGCCTCCCGACCAGCAGGCCCTGAAATCCATCCTCCGGACCACCAGCCAGCCCGGCCTGTAGGGGAACCACCTCTGATACCCGCATACACTCACTGCCGAAACCAGAAAGAAAATCAAACACAATCCCGGCCACACCGGAAGAGGTCAAGGCCATCTATGACGCCATGCCGGAACGCTACCGGATAAGCATCTACCTGGACGTATTCAGGGACGGGCTACGCATAGGCGAGGTGTGCGCCCTCCAACGCCGGGACATCGACCCGGGAACAAGCATCCTGCACATCAGACGAGGCAGGGGGACCATGGATAACGAGAGACTCACCGATACGCCCAAGACCGACAACAGCATCAGGAGCGAACGGATACTACTGGAACTGCTACCGCTCCTCCAACAGTTCCTGGATGACCAGGTCCGAACCGAGAAGATCGCTTGGCTTTTCCCGGAATGGGAAGGCCCCACCAAACCCGTCCACCCGAATTTACCACGCTCCTGGTACTCACAGGCTCGGAACCAGGCCGGCCGCCCTGACCTCCGTTTTTATAAACTAAGGCATACCGGATTGACTTGGCTTGCTGCGGAAGGGGCCACAGTCAGTGAACTCATGGATGCAGTGGGATACACGGACGCGGACGTGGACACGGCCATGCGCTATCAGCACTCTCTCGACAGATAAAAGGACATCCTGGCCGAAAATTGAGTGCCAACTTCCTGCCGGATGAGACACCTGAGCTCCTGCGAACACAGATCGGAAGGATTGATGATGATATTGCTGATTTGGCGAGGCAGCGTGCGGATCTGGTGGCCCGGCTTCAGGAGTTGTGAGTGTGGTATTTGCGTTCGAGCTAGATGATGTCCGCTTCTCTGGCGCTGTATCATATGATGGTGGGTTCTTGACGAATTTGTTGGTGTAGCGCTTTGAGCTGTTCTTGTTTGTGTTTGCCGCAATTGGGTTGGTGTTTCCGGTCGATGGCCTGGTCGAGCCGCTGGTGCAGGGGGATGGTGAGGCGCTCGCGGCGGTCCTCCGGGGCCGACACGTAGCCGGGATGGTTGTCGGGCATCTGGCTGACATCATCGGGAATACACATGCCTTCGGATGACAGAGGCCTGCGCGCCTCCAGGAGGGATCCCCCTGCCACCGTGTCCCACGGCTGCCAGAAGCACGCGCACACCAATCAGGCCCCGTGGTCTGCATGTCGATGGCCCACGGCATCTCCCTGCCCCCGACGACATCGGCCACGCACCCACATCGGACACAAAACAACGGCCGGTCCCAACCCCAAGAACCGCTCATGCGGACACGGCGCTCAGGGGGGGGGGGACCGAACACAAAGGGACCAGGGAATCAGGCGTCCCTCATATCCCACTGGTAGACCGTCGTCTCGGGGAGCGGGCCCATGTCCATCAGCTGCTGCGAAGTGTACATCGAACCCTTCGCGGACCCGTTCAAGGCCACCCACCGGGAGGAAGCCACAACCTGCGACGACCCCGGCACACGGCTGCCCGCAGCCGGCACATCCGGCAGGCCGGAATTCGCCATCCAACGGTAGGCTATGCGTGGCAGCACCAGCGTATGAAGCGACGTAGCCCCCGCGAACATGCCCTCAGAAGGGGCATGCCAGTAGGGAGGATTCTCCCAAGAGTCTGTCCGGGAAAATGTCGAGAGGTCAAGATAGGCTAGGGATGAATCCCCGTCGAACATATGCTTCGAACTGACGGGTGGGTATATCCCGTCCCCCATCCATGGAGTCTCACCGCGGAAACTGACGTCCGTCAGGGATCTGTCCCCGGCGAACATGTAGTCCATACGGTAGCCTGACTGCCATGAAGTGTGGCTCATATTCACCGATACCAGGGCGGGATCATTGGCGAACATGTGCCCGAAAGCTTCCAAGGAAGCAAAATAATCATGGTCCATGTCGACGTTCACCAGGGAAGCGTCGTCGGCGAACATGTACACCATGGAGTCGAAGGCGGTCTGCTGGTTGGCTTGGTGGCTGAGGGTGATGGATTTCAGGCTCCCGCAATCCCTGAACGTGTAGGCCATCCCCAGAATGTTAGACAGATCCCAGCCTCTTGGGTCCAGATTATCCAGCATGGCATCATGCTCGAACATATGAGCGGTGTAGGAGAGGGTCTTCGTGTTCCAATCCCTGACATCCAGATACTGCAACGAGGTGTCGCCCCTGAACATCCCGGCCGCGTTATATAAATTCCCCACATCCCATCGGCCGACGTCCAGGAAAGTCAGCATCGAATCGTTCTCGAACATCCCCCGCGTTGCATGCATCGGGTCAGCCTCGTTGTACTGGCCATCGCCACGGTCATACTGGTCCTCACCGCCATATCCCGTCTGAAAGACGTTGCTCGTATTCCAGTTGCCCACGTCCAGGCTCCTGAGCGACCGGCAGTTCTTGAACATCGCTGCCGTGATGTGCACGTTGCTCATGTCCCAGTCGCCCACGTCGACGCTCTGCAAAGCCACGTCATCCTCGAACATTGCTTCTGTCGACGTGATCTTGCTGACATCAAAGTTGCCGCCGCCCTCGATCCTCAACAGCGAGGGAAGCCCAGCGAACAGGTGATAACCATATGCGGCCGCCACGCCAGGGTCGATGCGGATCACGGACAAGCCCGACCCCTTGTCCGGCAGCATATCAGCAACCGGATGCTCGGAGGCCGACTCGCCCGGGGAATAGGTGTTGTCTATGATTCCGGCGTGCAGGGTCAGCACCCGTTGACCGTTCTCCACCCGGTACTCCCAGGGGCTGGACCCCCACACGCCCGACGCCACCAGCCCGTCAGGCTCCGCCGACCGAGCAGCCGCAGGCGCCACAGGCTCCACCACCGGCCTGGCCGCCTTCGCAGCCGCAGCCAGCCGGGCCGGATCCTTCCTCGCCCTGGCCTCACGGACAGCACGGGCAGCCGCAGGCGGCAACGAGCCGCCGCCCCCATCCGCACGAGCCGGCGCCACCGGACCCAACGCCGCCAGCATCCCCACACAAGCCACAGCACCCACAGCAAAAGCCGGGAGCCTTGTCAACAATCCCCTTCGAACACCAGACATATCCACCCCCACTAACAATCGACCCGCAGACACCGCGGCATCACATCGTTTTCACAATACCACCACAAGCCAGCCGCGCAAAAACAGCACACCAAAACAAGAAAAACGCCCCCATCCCGGTCTCCCGAAACAAGGGCGAAACTGCACTTTCCTTGCAATAAGGCACTTCTAGCTTGAAAGAACTACACCGTGCTACTTACTGGCCATCTGCCGGAGTTTGGAGTCTCCGAGCTCGACGAGGTAAGCTCCTAGCGGATAGAACTGTGGATGGCCGGCATGCCCAGCGAAGGCGCAGCACAGAAAGCCTGGGCTGTGTTCCGCTCCATCCTGGGCAAAGCCATGCGCTGGGGACTAATCGAATGCGACCCCACCATCCAGATGAAACCCCCTCATACGAACCGAATACCAGCCGGAGGCCCTCGATGCCAGACAGATCCACCGATTCCTCTAGAACTTCTATGGCCACCCCCATTGGAGGCCTGGCTCATCTGTTCAGTGACGCTCGGCCTCAGGACCGAAGAGACCGCGGTTTTTTTTTGGGGGGGGGGGGGGAGAGAGACATCAACCTGACCGCATGACACGTCCACATTTGTCGCGGCCTGCGATGGGTACCCGGGCATGAACTGACCGTCGAACCCAAGGCCGAACTGAGCAGACGCACCGTGGTCCTCCCTGGTTCGCCGTGATGCGGCTGCGCCAAATTAAAAGCAAACGCTGTCTCATCGGGGACCTCAACCGTACCAGGTCGACAGGCGCTAACGCGCATGGTGCCGCCAGCACGGCCTGCCCTGCGCGCCCAGACGCAACCTCCGCCACTCATGGGCCCATTCCACGGCCCTCGCCACCGGCGTCGACGTGGCCGTCGTCAGCCGCGCCCCGGGCCATCCCAGCATCGAAACCACCGCACGCTACTGCCTCACCCGACCTCCATGTCCTCAAAGAAGCACAGAAGCAACAGGCCAACACCATCATGAGCATGTAGAAATGGGTTTCCGTAACTCGCATGCGTACTGGCAGGAAGATGTTGACTCCTGAAGGGACGGAATCCTCAAGGTTGTTCGACGATCCTCAGCTCAAGGCGATTGTCGGCAGGTCGTTCGACCAGGCCCGCGACTTCGTGGCAGTCATGCTGTCGAATCGGGCAGACTCCTCGACAACATCTGCGATCGCTTGCGACTATGTGCCGGGAGTGAAGTGGCTGGCCGTCAGGATGAACAAGCCCATCAACAAGGGTGCCCTCATTGACATTTCCTATCTGATCGTATTGGGACGGTAGAGCCGGCCTGTTCAGATGAGCCATGTTGCATGGATCAATAGGTCGACGAAGACGGCCCCTGTGAGGGTGTCGTTCGTCACTCTCAGAGTCCCGTCCGGGTCGGCGTAGAGGTGACTGACGTTCCGTCTGCTCGAGGTCATCCAGACCCGTGCGGACGGACGATAGCTGGCCGGCCGGTATGGTGACAACCATCCAGCCGCTTTTCCGGCCACCTGTACGGCCGATCACACTCCGGAGCTCCACCAGGTGGCTCCCCCATTTTGCGACGTAGAGGTGGGGATCATCCGTCTTTCCCCACTGCCACCATCCGCCAGGTGCCGCCTGCGTCCAACCCGTGCGGGTTACGGAATCCCACATGCTGGGTATGCGGTTGCAGAGAGGGATGGGCGCGCCGGGAGTGATGCCGGAGATCGGGATGCAGTACAGGGGCATATCCGAGACGGTTGCGCCTTCGATCATGTGGCCCTTCTGTGATATACGGAGGTCGGCTGGCGTTCCCTGCATGGCGGCTTCCTGGAGAATCTTCAGCTCTGCCGTCTCGACACCGTTGGACGCTCTTGAGTACGGGCAAACGGCAGGGTCGTTCCTCTTCACCCCCTGGGCGCCGGAAACAACAGTCGCGGAGATTGAGGAGACGAAGGTCACATGGCGTCCCTGCATGAGTAGGTCGCCGCTTGCGAGCACGAACGTATTGGCGTTGCTCATGCTTGCCTTGAGCAGCCCTTTGGTGTTGAGCATGTAATCTCCAGGGCCCGCTATGCCCGTGTTGAACGATGCGATGTCGTTGGCGTCGATATGTGGAGCTCCCGCGAATCCGTGTACGAGTTCACGGTCATTGGTCTTGTCCTCCTCGTCCCGGTCTTTCTGAAGCATGAACTGGTTGAAAGCTTTGTCCTGTTGAATTGCGAAGGTGTGCCAAGTCGGGTGGCAGCTCTTGCACAGGAGCCTGGTGTTCTGGATGCCGATAGCCTTAGAGCACCCGACACTCAATTCCTCAATTTCCGCGAAAAGATAACGTCCTGCTTCTGAAATCCACCCAAGTAAAAGGGTTCAATCCCTCCTGTTTCAGGGCTCATCCCCGCATGCGCGGGGACACTTCTCCGAACTGAATGCAATAAGCGGGGTTGCCCCCATCCATTGCGATTACACCTACGCCCGCGATTCGCGAGGTTATAAAGTGCGGTCCCATGGAGATAGGAGACACGTAATACCCATGCACCAGCCCAGGGCCAGAATCCGCATGAGCGGTGATCGTTCCGGTGGCCAGGGCCGCTACAGCAGCCACGAGCGCTAGAACCGCCCGCAGCGTCTTATGCAACACCTTCTCCATCCTTGTCCTTTCAATTGTTTATTTACAGCTAACAGGGAGTGAACTCATTCCCGTCGCTTGTACCGCAAAAATGCAACTCCACATAACCATCGTCATTTGATGTCTGTTGATGATTCTGCGGGGTAGGTGCAGGTCTGCTGGCTCCACCACCTGAGCGACCGCCACTGGTACTCCGGTGGCCGCCGCCAGTGCTCCGGTGGCCGCCACTGGTGCTCCGGTGGCTGCCACCGTTGCCGCTCGCATGGCCGCTGCTCTTGTAGCCGGTTCCGGCGCCTCCCGTGGCGGGGGCTGCGGGTGCGGCTGCCTGCGCGGCTGCTGCCGCGTCAGCGGCCTGCCTCCGGCTGATGGAGTCGTTGACGGCCTTGACAGCGTCATCCAGGCTCCTCCTCGCATCCGCATAGGTCTTCGGATCGGTCACATCCTTCCTGCCGCAGGCCTGCCTGACGGCGTCGATGGCCTTGACCAAGGCATCCCTGGTAGCATTGTCCGCCACCTTCCCATCCGAACCGCCCAGCAGGGAGGAGGCTGAGCCGATGGCATCCTCCAGCCCCTTCTTCCCGTCGGCCAGGCTCTTGGCCTTGACGGAGGCCCGCACTCTGGCAGCAGCGGCCCTGTACCGGCCGATGAGCCCCTTGTTGATGCTGGCGGCCCTGGCCAGCCCGTCCCTGTTCCGGTCCAGCTGCCCGGTATCCTGACCGGCCGTGCAGGTGGCAGCGGTATGGCCGGCCGGCTTCCGTACGGCCTGCTCCAGCGTCTTGCGGACGGCGGGGTCGGCCACGTTCTGCTCGGGCGTGGCCTGGAGCATTTTTCTGACCTCATCCTGTTCGTGCTGCTGTTTGGCGGCGCTGGCCGTGTACGCCTGGTAGGCGTGGTCGCAGCCTTCAAGCGCATCGGCATGACGCTGCCTGGACACCCAGACCCCTGCGACCACAGCTACGACGATCACGATGACAGCCACAACGGCCGCGATCACGATGGTGCGCCGCCCGGGCCTGCCGCCATTCTTCGGCCCGGCATCGGCCTCGCCAGCCGGATCCTGCGCGGATTCACCCTTGATTGGCCCGAGTTTACCCCGCTGCTTTCCCGTTGATTGGATGCCTGTGGACTCCGTCAGATCGTGTTCATCCATGGCATCTCCTCCTCGCTTGCCTTTTGCCATTGGTTCCATTCTCCAACATGATCCTCATCGACCGGAGCATGACCTACACGCAGAAACGGTGCACGCTCCTGCATGAGCTCATCCACTGGCAGCATGCCGACAAGACCAGAACAGGAGTCTACAGCGCTCGTATCGAACACCGCACTAAGAGGGAGACCGCATAGAAGCTGATCGACCAGTTGGAGTACCAGACTGCTGAAACCATATACGAGGGAGACCCGTACCAGATCGTCTGCGAACTCGACGTGATCCTACGAGTCATCTAGGATTACAGGGTCTTGTTGGACAGGTGCCGGAACAGTCTGGCACAATCGAGAATTGAGGCTGACGGTCTGTAAACAATAAGCTCAGATCCTATTAAACAGAATCGAACGTAGAGCTCCAGATCATGAGGGGCTTCCAGAGGCTCCTTGACACGCACAGTGGCATCATCCGCTCCTTATACAGATGCGGTCATACGCCCGCTTCCTACCAAGGTAATGTAGCAAAATAGCCAGAAGCCGCAAGCAGTCCCGGGCCCTGAAGTTGCTGGGTAAAACAATCATATCGTCGAAGTCGCCAATACGGAAGCCCTATTATTGTAATCCAGTACCAGCAAACCCGGTCCCGCTACTTTGATAACTTTTGTACAAAGTCGCAGACGGCACGGAAGGCTCCTATAAAAGATTATGCACCCTCACCATCATCTGCCTGCTGCTGGGAAGCCTATCAGCATGCGGAACCAATAGCACATCCCAAGCTTCCAACAGCCCCGCCCAGTCACCAACCACACAAACCACAGCCGAGCCCAGGCAAAAACACAAGAGGCAACCTTAAGCATATCGGCGAAACCTCAGGAATCAGTAAATCCAAATCCTCCGAAACACTCATCGCCCAATGAAAAGCAAAAAGCATCACCATAGACCAGCAGTGCACGGTTGAAGACCATGAACCACCAGCAGATGGTCAACCTGGTGGGACTGGACATCGATGCTTCAACCACAAAAGACTTCACTGAGCCCGAGCACAGCCTGCTCCTGCTGGGCTCCCCGTTCGCCTGGAGGTTCATATCCAGCGACGGCACCCTCAGTAATTCCATGCTCGGCAGCAGCAACTCAGAAAACCGCCTTCCTTCGGAACAGCTGCTTCCCAACAACATAGGACAAGGACCACGGGCGCATGGAATAGTGTCCTGGACGTCCCTTCGGCGGACGGCTCCCTACGCTATTCAGAAGGGCCCTCGAACGGCTGGGAGTATCCGCTCTCCCGATCTCTGATTTCGCATCCCTGGTTTCATCCAGACTTTCCCCCATACGACAGGATGTATCCTCTGCCACACGCCCGAGGGCTCAGGAGAGAATCAACCAGGCAGGAATAGAAAACGAGAGCATCGGTCAAGCAGACTGGAATGGTTACCATACAACCTGGGAATAAATACCAAATGATGATCTTCTCAATCGACGGTAGTCAAGCTCCACATTGAGGCGATTAATATGTTCCTCTCTCTGTCGCTGCGCGAAGGAGGCATTCCGTTTCGCTCTCGACTTTCAAAATTTGACAGAGAATGGAGGAAGCTGAGGCTTTACCGATCACTCACGCGGGTGATGCAAAGAACATGAAAGACATCATCCATCATGAATGAGTTTGGATATACGCAAAAATTCCTGCGCGATGTCAAGAGAATCAAGAGGAAGCATTTCGACTTAAGCAGGCTCGATCAAGAGCTCGACGACTTGGCTGGCTGCAATTCAGCACTGCCTAAGCGCAAATATCGAAACCAACGGTTGGAAGGTCGCTGGTCTAAATACGAAGAGCTTCATGTCGTCGCAGACTGGCCCCTGGTGTAGAAACGTGTCAAGAACTGAATGATTCTTACCTTGATGACCACTGGCAGCCATGACCGAACACTATGATGCAATCGAGTATCTCGGCGATTGAGACTGGTTCCGATATACTCGATCACTGCGATCAAGGCGCTAGTTTGCTTGCACTTTTATCCACTTCATAGATGATCGTGCACTAAACTACCTAGAGATTGACCTGTCATAATGGGATACCCGTCTCTGAGCATCCAGCATGTATTTGTCGTATTGACCAGTTGTCAATACGACAAGGAACTGTCCCCTTGATCAATTGGTCACACACAGCCTTGGCCGGAATCGATGCTTGGCAAAACCGCTCAATTACAGATCGGGCTCAGCAATTAAAGCCCACTGTCGATCATTCGCCTATGGCGCCTTGCAGAATTGCTATGGGCGAGCGCCTCAATGCAGGCCGAGCCGTCAGCATGGTCGCCAGCGAGCCGACGACGATAATCGGCAACCCGCATATAAGGAAGAACCGCCAAGGAAAAACTATGGACAGACTGTGGACAAGCGGGCAATAGACCAGGGCCGTACTCAGCCCGACCAGTCCGGTACCGACAGCTGCGATGATAATGCCTGTGGTCGTCACGATGGTGCCGTCCAATATGGATATAGCAGTCAGCTGCTGCGGGTTTGCACCAGCAATTGACAGGAGTGCCAGATCCAGGTCACGATCCCGGGCAGCAATGGTGAACCCCGCGATCACGCCGACTAGGGCGATCAGCAGCGCTGCCCAGAAGCCATAGAGCAACTCCAGGGTTCCGCCTGATGTGATGTTCTCTATTCCCGGTACTTTGTTCATAGCGACGGTACTGGTGCTTCCGGCAGTCAGCAGACCGCCGACCAGAAACATGCAGGCGGTCAACGCTATGACCGTAGAGCCAAATGTCGTGTCTCGACTTCTGGCCTCCGCCTGCGAACGCGCTATTCGCCAGACGGCAGACGATGACGGCACCAGAGCCGTCCAGAGTTGAGTGACCCTGCCAATAACCGGCTCGCCCGCGCGAGCCAGGGCGATCAGCAGCAAGAGAATGGCGAACAGCGGTCCACTTCCAACAGCATTAAGGACCGCCGAGACCTGCTTAGGATCCAATGACCTGGGGCCGCTGCTCGAAAGATAGGCAAAAACAGGCAACGGCAATAGCAGCAAGGCCAACCCAAGAAAAAGCGGCACAAGACCGCGTCCATGTCGGAGCCGTTCGACTGATTCACTCTCCTCGGCACGGCGCACCACCCGGACGGGTGTCATCTTCGCCAAATCTCGCAAAGTCAGGCTGGTCGCCAAGATGGCCGTGGCAAAGCCCACAGCAAGACCGGTCAAAGCAGACCTGGGAAAACCGTGCCAGGTAAAAGCGAAATGCACTGGCCTTCGCATCCCGGCGGAATACCAATCGAGGATCCTTCCAGCCAGTACAGGCGAAAGAGCCGCAGCAACAAGAGAGGCCAGCAGGGCCAAAATCATTACCTGCAGTAGCGTGAGCACCAGGATCTGCTTAGGCGTAGCTCCCAGCAGCGAGAGAAGGGCCAGCCCCTGGCGACGTTGGCGAATTGATGCTTGCAGGGTGTGCTTGATCACCAGGCAGCCGAGCACAATGACCGTGAAGAAGACCAAACTCAGGGCCGAAGCCAGACTCTTGGCAGGATCCCTGGTCTTGACCGATAGGCCTTGGTAATAGCTGTTGACGCCCATGCTCACGCTCATGGCACAGAGCAGGATTTGGGCGACCGCAAGAACGATAAAGACACCAGCCCAGATGCCATTATTGGCTTTCAGATCACGCAAGGCCCAAGTCATGATTCATTCACCTGCCAAATCCCTCTATTACATGTATAGTCGATCGACGCGGAAGACAGTATCCGGCAAACCCCTTATTCGACCCTGAATCAACCCTGATTCCTCTTACATGAGGCCATCGGCCACTCCCCTGCTTGGGCCACCATCACTCAGGATTAGATTCAGGTTCCCGGACGATGGTCAAACACCCGGACAGCGACAAGACATGCCGAAGGGAACCATCTCCTCGTGGATCGTACTCATACTCGCCGGCATCCGTGAATCGGTATGGGCCACCGCCCTGGGAAAATCTCAGGGTTTTACCGAAATCGTTCCTTACATTGTTTTTATTGTGGGTTTGATTCTCAGCATCCCTTCCAGCACGGCCTACGCTGTCTGGGTCGGCATTGGGGCTGCCTTGACAGTCCTGTACGCCATAGCTAGGGGGTCGAAGCCTGTTGGGACGATCCCCGGCAGAAGACCCATCCTCCGGCAGGGATCAAGTTGCTCAATCCGACATGACGGTAGCGTCTATCTTGCCGCGGAAGAGCATGACCGCCACGGCCACGACAAGTTCGGCGATGCCGATGATCAGCATCAGCGGCAGCTGCTGGTCCAGGGTGGTCAGCTTCCCATAAATCAGCAGCATAATAGCTGTGCCGATGGCAGCCGACAAGCTGAAAGCGGTCTGCATCTGAGTCTCGTAGGACTTGGGCGCGATGGCCGCCACGGTCGAGTTGGCCGCAACGCCATAGGGGAAGCCGCCGAAGTTGGAGACCACATAGTAGAGCAGCAGCCAGAGCACGGAATACTTTGCCGTATGAGGATTGAGCACCACAGTGGGGACGATCAGCAGCAGGTTGGAAATGCCGAAGAAGGCGAATCCGAACCAGAGACGGTTGGTTGACTTCCACCGCTTGCCCGTGTCGGTCAGCCAGAACCAGCTGAAGAAGATGCCGGCCAGCATGGCGATGATGCCCACGAGAGTGTTGAAGGATCCCGGAGCGATTTCAATGCCGCCGAACTTTCTGTTGATCCGCTGGTCCAGGAACATGAGCAGGGTGGTGCCCTGAATGGCGTAATCCACTCCGGCAACAATCTGCATGATCACGATGGGCACGAAGGCCTTGAGCCGCCGACGCTCCACTCCGACAATCCTCTTGGACCGCCAGATGACGGCAAAGAAAGCTATAGCCACTACAAAGGTGCAGGAGCTTACCGTGCTGGCCAGCGCATTAACGCTGACCTTATGGGTGATCAGCAGGACGGCGATGACCAGGCCGATCGCCACTAGCACACCCAGGGCGCCAAAGCCATAGCGCTTACGCTCCTGGCTGTTGAGCGGACGCGTAGGCTTGGAACCCAAGGATCCAAAGAAACGATTGCCCGGCACACCGATGATGGCGGCGTAGATCAGCGCAGCTACCGCTCCTATCGCGAATCCATAATGGTAGTTGATCAGTCCCAGCTGCGCGGAGATGATCGGGGTAATGAACCCAGCGATGTTGTTGGCGATGGCGTGAATAGCAAAAGCACCATCACGACGGTTGTCCTTGCGGTGGAACAGCATGCCGGTCAGCGAGGCGTTCGAAGCTCCCATAATGGGCAGGTTCATGAGGATCATGCCCACGATGGCCATAGCTCGACCTTGGCTGACGGAGAAAGCCGGAATAGCCAAGAGCCCGCAGGACAGCCCCTTGACGATGTTGCCGATGACCAGGGCCTTGCGCGCCCCGAACACCCGGTCCGCCAGCCAGCTGCCCACAATGCCGAACATGGAATTGATGGCCGCCACGATAGCGATAAGCTGGGCTGCCTCCCCCTGGCTGAATCCCAGACCTTGGGTCCAAGGCTTATAGAGGTAGTAGATCGTCACGGCCCCGTAGGAGGCCCAACAGATCGAATTGAAGAAATTGCCGGCTGCCAGGGCGCCGATGCCCTTGGGATAGCCGAAAAAGGAGCGGTCCGCCCTCAGCCGGTTCAACTCCTCCTCCTGTTGTCGGTCAACCTTGAGACCGGATTCATCGACCACAATATCCGGTTGCTCGTCACCGTTTTCCGCTGGTGTAGCCATACGCTTCTCCTCGCTTCTCAATGGTGCCGACCCTCGTTGTCCGGCACCCTTTTGCTCTGCGTGGAACCACAAGCTGTTCCACTTGGAACGGTAAATCCTCAGCCTTTCTGGCCTAGGTGCAAACCGAAGGGAAAAAAGGTGGATATTTCTTGGTAATGCTGTCTGAACGCTACTCGACAAGGCCCCCCGACAAGTTGTAGCTTGCTCGGAAACCGCGCCATGGCAAAGGATTACGAAGAAAGAGACGCTAACCAGAACGACTCCAAACCAAAGACACAAGATTGTCCACCCATTCGACGATATCCCCCACCTTCTCGATAGGGCAGCCGTCCATAAACTGATGAGGTAAGGCGCGCAAAGGCATCAGGGCAGAGCGGCGCCGACGGATCGGAGACGACCCGATGGAGAGCATGACCGGCCAGAATCCGCCCGTCAGCGGCGGGAGTAGGTAATTCATCATGACATCACCCATGCACACTGATCAGGACTGCGTCGACGAGACAGCCCGTCGGATATATATCGGCAACACAGGCACCGTGGACTTTGACCTGACGCTGCCGACCAAAGGGGTGGAGGAAGCCACCATCGAATGGGCCAGCAGCGACGATCGATGGGTGAATCCTCAGGGCAAGGTCAATCAGCCCGAATACGGTCGAGGCGACCGTAACGTGACCCTGACCGCGACCGTCACCAAGGGCGAGGCCAAGGCCCAGCGCAGCTTTGATGTGACCGTGCTGCAGATGCCCAACAGGATCGAAGTGCGCAAGGTCTACCCCATCGAGATCAAGGCTCGCAAGGGCGCTACCTACTATCTGCCCATGTTCACGGCCGTACTGACCAAGGACGGACAGAAAGTCTCCCAGCGGGTCAACTGGGACGAAGGCGTTCAGCAGCGGGACGGGCAGACCGGTGAACACGACTTCCAAGGATCCATCGACGGCAGCGGCATCCGTGTGCAATGCAAGGTTCAGGTGATTGACGAAGACCCCGAACAGCCAGTGGATTCCAGCCCTAAGGTCCGCCGCGTGCCTATCAGCCGGGTTCGGCTGACCGGCGATGGAATGCTGGCAGACAACCAGCGCCGACGGATAGCCTTTCTGAAGACCCTGGACGACGATCAGCTCCTGGTTGAGTTCCGCCGAGCCTCCCACCTGGACACCAAGGGAGCCAAGCCCATGATCGGCTGGGACGCTCCGGACTCCAACCTGCGCGGCCACACCACAGGGCATGTCCTGTCCGCATACGCTTTGGGGTATGCCGCTACCGGCGACAAGGACATCCAGGCCAAGCTGACCTATCTGGTCGACGGGCTGGCCGAGGTCCAGGCCGCCTTCGCAAAGGGCGGGACCACCAAGCCGGGCTTCCTGTCTGCCTACGACGAGAGCCAGTTCGACAAGCTGGAACAGTACGCGCCCTACCCCACCATCTGGGCGCCGTACTACACTCTGCACAAGATTCTGGCCGGGCTGATCGACGCCTACCACTTCGGGGGCAATGAAACGGCTCTGCGAGTGGCCTCGGATCTGGGCGACTGGGTCTATGACCGCGTCCACCGGCTTCCCCATGAGCAGTTGCAGAACATGTGGAGCATGTACATCGCCGGTGAGTTCGGCGGCATGAACGAATCCCTGGCCCATCTGTATGCCATCACCGGACGCCGTGAGCACCTGGAGGCCGCCCGCCTCTTCGACAACGACCGCCTCATGGTCCCCATGCGTCAGAAAGTGGATGCCTTAGGCGGGCTGCATGGCAACCAACACATCCCCCAGGTCATCGGCTCGGTGGAGCTCTTCCGCCATACCGGCCTGCCCTACTACCTGCATCAAGCCGAATTCTTCCTCAAGTCGGTCATGGGCCATCACATCTACGCCATGGGCGGCACCGGTCAGGGGGAGATGTTCCAGCAGCCCGATGTGATCGGTGCCCTGCTCAAGGACAACACAGCCGAATCCTGTGCCTCCTACAATCTGCTCAAACTGTCGGCGCTCCTGTTCTCCTTCGATCCCGACCAGACCTATGCAGACTACACTGAGCTGACCACACTCAACCACATCGCTGCCGGCACCGACCATGTGCCCCAAGGCGGCAGCCTCTACTTCTTCCCCACCCAGCCGGGCGGCCGCAAGGAGTTCGACGAGGAGAACAGCTGCTGTCACGGCACTGGCCTGGAATCGCACTTCTACTACGCCGATGGAGCCTTCTACACGGATGAAACGGCCCTGTGGATCGAGCAGTATCTGCCCTGCAGCCTGAACGACATCGACCAGAAGATGGCGCTGAGCATGAAGGTGGACGACCGCCACCCCGAGAAGGTGACCATCACCATAGAAGCCCTGGACAGACCGCGCCTGGCTCTGCGCGTTCCAGCCTGGACCCGTGGCAGAGTCCACATCGACATCGACGGAGCCCCGGCATCCCAGGCTCTCATGGGCACCGACCCAGCTGTAGCGATCTTGGAGGCAAGCGCTTGCGGGCTGGATTCCTGGTCAGGGGCCACCGTTACGCTGACGTTCGACCCGACTATCCGGCTGATCGGCACCCCTGACAGACCCTCCCTGGCCGCCGTGGCCTGGGGCCCTTACGTGCTTGCCGCCTTGAGTCCCAGCACCGATATGCAGAGTCTGGACATCAATCGGAAGGATCCCGGGTCCGCCTTCGAGCGCCAGGGCGAGAAGCTGGTCTTCCGTCACCGGGACAGCGGCCTGGAATTTGTCCCCCTCTGGATCATTGACGAAAACCAGCCCTATCATGCCTACGTCGAAGTGGCCAGCCACTGACCGCGTTCTAAGGCCAAGGTTTCAGCGACAGGAAGGACGGTCAGCACGGATCAGGCAATCATCACAAGTTTCCCCAACGATGCGGCGGTCTTCAAATCCGCCGGACGCTTCATCGGCACCCCCGGATGGATCCACGAGCGCCGCACCGTTGACAGCTTTGAGCTGATTCTGGTTGAAGAGGGCGTCCTCCCGCTGACCGTAGCCGGGCGACATCATGATCTGAAGGCAGGCGGCCTGCTGCTGATCCCTCCCAGCATCCCACATGAGGGCAGTCGACGGCTGGGACAGGAGCCGCTGACCTTCTACTGGGCCCACTTCACCTTGCCCGACTGGCAACGGGCCCAGGGTCTGCCCGACGAACAGAGTGACGGAAAGGACCAGGGCGCGGCACGCGTGGTGCTGCCCCTGGATTTTCGTCTGGCAGACAACAACCGGGTGACCGTCATGTTCAACCAGCTGCTCGACATCTATCAGCGCACCTACCCGGATCCCAGCCCCTACTGCAGCTATTTCATGACCTGTCTGCTCATTGAGATCTCCATGGGAAGGCCTGCACCAAAGGACCCTCAAAAAGCGGACGACGAGGACAGCACCCTCCAGAAGATCCAGGATTGGATCCGCATCAACGCCTGCGACCGGATCAGTGTGGCCAGCGTGGCAGAGAACTTCAACTACTCGCCCTCCTACCTGTCGACCATATACAAGCGACGGTTCGGCATGGGCATCACTGGACAGATCAGGCGGGTGCGCATCGAACGGGCGCAGGAGCTGCTCCTGTCGACCTCCATGGGCGTCAGCCAAATCGCCGAGGCCTGCGGGTATGACGACCCCAAGTACTTCATGCGGGTCTTCAAACGGTTCTCCGGCCTGACACCAACCAGGTACCGCTCCAGCTTTTCCCTGCGGCACTACAACAACGCCTGACGTATTTAGACTGGAACCATGAGAATCGTCATACAGCGGGTCAGCCGTGCCCGGGTCGATGTGGTCGACGAACAGGGGCAGCCGGATCCTGATTTTAAACCCCAAAGCATCGGCACAGGACTCTTGCTCCTGGTGGCTGTCCAGGACGGCGACGGTGATTCCCAGGTGGACTATGCCGTCCGCAAGCTGACCCGGATGCGTATCTTCGCCGACGAGGAGGGCCGGATGAACCGGTCGGTCCTGGACTGCGGCGGCTCCATCCTCTCCATCTCCCAGTTCACACTATATGCTGATCTGCGTCGCGGCAACCGTCCCAGCTTCATGGCGGCCGGAGAGCCCCAACATGCCCAGAGCATCTGGCAGGACCTGAACCGGGCCCTGGCCGCGACCGGTGTCCCTGTCGCCGAAGGTCGCTTCGGTGCCCACATGCGAGTGGATCTGGTCAACGACGGCCCTGTGACCATCCTGCTGGACACCGACAGGCTGATGAAGCCGGCAGCTTCTACAGCGGCTATTTGACGATGGGCCGCAGAGGCGCCGACACATCCAGCTGATGTTTGTCGCCGATCTTGGAGGGATCGTTGATGATCTTGTCGACTACGGCCTGCTTGAGCTTCAGCTCGGAGCCGTCGCCCCAGATGATGACATGCCTGCCCTGATCCAGCTCGGTGGTGATGGAGTCCTGGGTTTCCGCAGTCACCTTGGTCACCGAATGGCGCATGGCCTCGGGCATGCTCGACAGAATCCGCAGGGTCTGCCTGACCGCCTGATCCTGCTGGGCCCGCTTGACGGTGGCCACCTGGATGACCGGCACCCCGTCCACCGGCTTGGACACAGTGTTGAGCGCCCTGCCCTGCCGGTCGACGGCCGTCAGCTTGCCCTGTGCATCCTTGAAGACCGCCGTGGGCTCCTGGGCATCGAAGGTCACCTCCAGACCGTGCGGAAAACTCTTGCGGACCTTGGCATCGGTCACTCCGGCCATGCCGCTGATCTCCTGCTCGACACCATTGGTGGAAATCAGCAGCAGCGAGCGATCCCCCTGATGGGCCACGATTGAGGCCACCCGATCGTCGGACACCCAGGCATTGCCGCCGCTGACATTGACCTGGTCGGCCTGCAGGCGGAAGACCGGCGAGAGGAAGAGCAGCCATGCCAGTCCTGCAATCAGAGCCATGACCAGGATGACGACACCTGTCCGAATCAGGACCAGTCTGCGGCTGACCCTCTTCTTCTCACGCACACGGGCCTGAAAGTCCAGCACCTTGGGACGAACGAAGATCCCCAGCCCCTGCTCCTCCTGATCGGTGCCTATCCTGCCTGAGACGGGCCGGTCCGGCGGTATGGTCCGGGCATCGACGAATCCGCCGGCCGAACCTGTAGAGTGTGAGGCCACAGACTTGGAAGCTGAGGCGTTGTTCCTTTTTACCAGGGAGCGGGAGGATGAGGAGGCGGATCTGGCGCTTCGAGTCCGTGATCCGCCTGGATTCCTGGTACGACCCGGACGACCCCTGAGACGCTTCGACCCTTTGAGATGCTCGGACCGCTTCAGACGCCTGCCCTCGCTGCCGGTTTTCCCAGTCTTGGACCGGCGGCCTGCCAGTGCCGCATCATCGGGAACAGTCGACCTGGCCGATCTGGCGGTTCTACTGGTCCTCTGTTGCTCTGCCGAAGACTTGGTGCGCCCAGACCGGGCCTCCCGTGCGGCCTTGGCAGCCCGGACGGCCCTGGTCCTGGACGAAGCCCCGCTGGAGACGCGGCGACCCTTGCCGGTCTTCACTGCTCGTCCCGTTCAGCCAGCCTGTCAAGAATGACCGGCCCCATGTCGGTGACATCGCCTGCGCCGACGGTCAGGATCACATCCCCCGGCTCCGCCCGCTCGGCCAGGTCCAGAGCCGCCTGATGCATGTCCGGGCAGGCCCGGAAGATGGCTCCAGCCGGCCTATTCCCGGAATCCTGAGACTCCTGGTCCTCTGCCTTGCTGGCCGCTGCGGGGATGGTTCCGGCATCCACACCCGGAAAATCGCTGGCCAGCTCACGCGCAGGGAAGATGTCGGTGACGGTCACATCGTCCGCCAGGGACAAAGCCTGCGCAAAACGGTCGGCAAAGATGGCGGTGCGCGAATACAGGTGTGGCTGGAAGAGCACCCTGATGGTCCGACCCGGATAACGCCGTCTGGCGGCGGTCAACAAGGCGGCGATCTCCGTGGGATGATGGGCGTAATCGTCCACCACGGTGACCCCATGCCGGCAGCCACGGACCTCGAAGCGACGAGAGGCCCCACGGAAGTCTGCGGCGGAAGCGGCGGCCGTATCAGGATCCATCCCCAGCAGGATGGCGGCGATGATGGCTGCGGCGGCATTGCGGGCGTTGTGAATACCGGGAATCGCCAGGTCCACCTGCAGTTCGAGCGGCTTGCCGACCTCCAAGCCTGCCGCCTGGAGCACCTGCGCGGGGAGAGCCAGACGGCAATGCTCACGACCGCTGCCACTGCTTTCGGACTCGGACCCGATGCGGACCAGGCCCAGAATCCCAGGCAGGGATTCAGCACTCAGTCGGGGATTCGAAGCATAGACGATGATCTTGGCCTGGCAGTCCCCGTGCAGCCACTGCAGCACCTCCAAGGCGCCCTGGTCATCCCCGCAGACCACCAGGAATCGTCGGGCATGCCGGGCATGATCCACGAAGGCCTGGTGGAAGGCATCAGCCGTGCCATAGTGGTCCAGGTGGTCGGGCTCCACGTTGGTGATGATGGCGATGTCGGGAGTGTACTTGCCAAAGCTGCCGTCGGACTCGTCCGCCTCGGCCACCAGGACCCGTCCGACTCCCACATGCCCGCCGTCCATGGGCCCCTGGCCGCTCTGGAGGCTGCCCCCGATGGCATAGCTGGGATCGGCCAGATCCCCTTGGCCGCCCTTGGCCAACAGGTGGGCCAAGAGAGCGCTAGTAGTGGTCTTGCCATGGGCGCCGGCCACGGTGACCGAAATCCTGGATGCCATGAGCAGGGCCAGAATGTCGCTGCGATGAACCATCCGGGCTCCGGCATCACGAGCTGCCAGAATCTCGGGATTGTCTGGCTTGATGGCACTGGACCAGACCACCGTGCGCGCCCCGGCTACATTGCGGGCGTCCTGGCCGATGGCGACCCGGATCCCCAGCTGACGCAGACGACGGGTCTTGTCCCCCTCCGCACGGTCGGATCCGGAGACCTGCACCCCCTCCTGGTGGAGCATCTCGGCCAGCACGCTCATCCCGGCCCCACCGATGCCGATGAAGTGTGTGGGCCCCAGATCCCCGGGGTCGCACACTCCGGCCTGGGCCAGGGCAGGCAGGCAGGGGTCCAGGACCGGCAGGGACCGGTCGCCGCCGTCCTGTCGACCGGGCACTGTATTCAATTCATGCTTGGGCACAGTAGTTGCATCTCCTCCAACAGTTCAGGACCATTTAGGACGGTCGCCAATCGCCTGCCTCCATTATGCCCGATTAGGCCCTCCCGGAGTCCTTGCGGGCAAGGTGTTGGTCGGCCATGGTCAGGATCTGCTCGGCCATCACCTGGGCGGCATCGCGAATCCCGTACCCCCAGGCCCGTCGGCGCATGTCAGCCAGCCTATCCCCGTCGGCCATAAGAGCAGGGACATGGTCAGCCACCCATTGGGCATCCAAGGCCGCATCATCCATCATGAGCCCTCCCCCGGCCTGCACGACCGGCTGGGCGTTGAACCGCTGCTCACCGTTGCCGATGGGCAGGGGCACGTAGACGGCGGGCACACCCAGGGCGGCCAGCTCGCTGACGGAGCCGGCACCAGCCCTGCAGACCACCAGATCAGCGCAGGCAAATGCCAGATCGATCCGCTCCAGGTATTCGGCCATGTGGTAGTCCCCCTGGCCCCGATGAGCCGGGTCCAGATCGTTGATTGCCGCATCGCCCATGTCAGCCGCCACCTGCTCCATGACCTGGTCGGCCTTGCCACGGCCCGTCAGATGGATGACCTGGGTTCGATCCAGCAGCTGCCTTGCCGCGCCAGCCACCGCCTTGTTCAGGCTGAGCGCACCCAAGGATCCTCCGGTGACCAGCAGGATGGGCCTGTCGGGATCCAGACCCAAGGACTGTGCAGACTCCCGACGGGCTCGTGCGGGGTCGGCCTCCATCTGCCTGGCCAGTCGGGCGATGGCCGGCCGCAGGGGCAGGCCCACACGGTGTACGGGCACTCCGGCCCGGGCCCGGATGCCGGTATCCTCATAGGCCGTACCCACGAAATCGGCCCAGCGGGCACCCAGCTTGTTGGCCATGCCCGCCCGGGCGTTCTGCTCATGGACGACGATGGGCAGACCCAGGTTTCGTGCGGCCCTGTAGGCAGGCGCCGAGGCATAGCCGCCAAAGCCGACCACCAGGTCGGCCGACCGATCCTGCAAATACCCTCGTACCCGCTGCACCTCACGCCGCCAACGCCGGGGGAAGTCCAGGGCGGCCTTGCCGGGACGACGAGGGAAGGGTACCTTCTCAATCAGATCCAGGGGAAGTCCGGCAGCCGGGACCAGGTCGTGCTCCAACCCGACGGCAGTGCCGATCACGCTGACAGCCGCCTGGGGGCAGCGCTCCCGAATGGCCGCAGCCACACTGAGCAGGGGGTTGACATGCCCTGCCGTCCCCCCGCCGGCCAGCACCAGATGGAGACCAGCGCCTTTCCCGGCATGCTCCTGGGCATCCCCAGGCATCCCTTTCTCAGTCCTCGTCGCTGTCGTCATCCGCGAATCCGCTTCCTTTCCGCCTTGTCCATTCCACATCTCAGGACCCGTCCGTGGCTGCCATCACGTCCGGTTGGGTCCGAATCATCTTCAGAGCCACCCCGGCCGAAGCCAGGCAGGAGATCAGGGCGGTCCCTCCAGCCGATACAAAGGGCAGGGGCAGCCCGATGACCGGCAGCAGCCCCAGAACCACGCAGATGTTGACCAGGGCTTGGCCCACCAGCCACACATCCAGGCAGATCAGCACCATGCCCGCATACCGGTCCTTGGTGGTCAGGGCGATTCTCAGCATGCACCAGCCCATGACCACAAAGACCAGAATAAGCATGGCCGCCCCTACAAAGCCCAGCTCCTCGCCGATGACAGCGAAGATGAAGTCATTGTGTGCCTCGGGCAGGTAGTTCCACTTCTCCCTGGAGTTGCCCAGCCCGACCCCGGTCAGACCCCCCGAGGCCATGGCGTAGAGCCCGTGGATGGACTGGTAGCAGACCCCCTGAATGTCATCGGCCGAGCACTTGCCATAGGCGGCCATGATCCGCTGGGTCCGGTTGCTGTTGCCGTAGACCGAAAAGCCGATGACCGCGGCCATGCCCAGGACTGCCAGGCTGAGCAGCCAGCGCAGGGGGAAGCCCGAGACCAGGAAGGCCACGAAGCCGATGATGACGATGATCATGGCCGTTCCCAGGTCCTTGCCCAGCATGATCAGCAGGAAACTGACGAGAAAACCGGTGGCCGGCTTGGCAAAGGCCTTGGCCAGGCTCTTCAGGTCGGAATCCTTGCCGACCTGCCGCTGGGCTTCGATCAGGGCCTGGGGCAACCACAGACACAGGGCCAGCTTGAGCAGCTCGGCCGGCTGCATGGAGACACCCCCCACCGAGATCCACCCCTCATTGCCGTTGGCAGAACGCCCCAGCGGCGTACGGGTCAGCAACTGGATGCCCTGGCTGGCGATCAGGAACCAAGTGCTCCAGTTCCGGTAGTGGTCGACACTGATTCTCACGGCCAGCAGGGCCAGCAGCAGCCCAAACACTGCATATATGCTCTGACGAATGACCTGGCTCCAGGGTGAGCTGCCCTGGGCCACCAGATCCACAGCCGAGGAGGAGAAGACCATCATCAGGCCGAAGACCGTGGTGGCGACGACAGTAGCCAGAAAGCCGTAGTAGCACCAGAGCGGATTGAGGATGGCCCGCCATCCCCGGTAGTCCCCCTTGCCGCCAGACCCCCGGGAGGAAGCCGTGTGCGGATCAGTGTCGCGCTTCATGCTCGTGGACCCATTGTGTTGCCTGCTGGGCAAACTGGTCACCCCGGTCGGCATAGGAGGCGAACTGATCCATGGAGGCGCAGGCAGGTGCCAACAGAACCACCTGCCCGGGGCGTGCATAGGAACCGGCCGCACGAACGGCCCGGGCCATGACCTGGTCGCCTGCATCGGGGTCGATCAGGGTAACCGGAAGATCGGGCGCCTGGTCCTTGATGGCCTGGAGCATCGGCTGCTGATCCTGGCCGATGATTACGGCTGCGGCCAACTTGGATCTGCGGGACCGGATCAGATCGTCGAAGCGGGCGCCCTTGGCCAGTCCGCCGGCCAACCAGACCACCTGGCCGTCATGGTAGCTGGCCAGGGAGGCCTCGGCGGCGTGGGCGTTGGTGGCCTTGGAATCGTCTACAAATCGGACTGCCTGCGAACCCTGGCCCAGGGTGGCCACGGTGCTGATCCTGTGGTCGCCGGGCGTGAAAGCGCGCATGGCCTCGATGGCCGCATCGACCCTGGCCCCGGCGCCCAGTGCCAGAGCCAGAGCGCAGAGGGCATCAGCCAGCAGATGGGGATAGACCGTGCCATCGGGCTCGCACAGGTCCGTCAGATCCGCCACCCGAACCAACCTGACACCCTCATCAAGGTCCTGACCGGTCAATCCGCTGCGGTCCACAACCCAACCGTCCTCCACGCCCAGCTGTCCGGACTCGGGCCGCCCCAGGGTGAAGCCCACCCGTCGGCAGCCCGGGGCTGGCTGTGCCTGCCTGGCCAGATCGGAGACCCGGGAGTCATCGGCGTTGTAGACCAGGGCCTTGCGCACGCCCCGGTAGATGCGCGCCTTGTCGGCCGCATAGGCCTCGAAGCCCCCATGCCAGTCCAGGTGGTCGTCGGCCAGATTGGTGATGGCCGCGCACTCCAGGGCCGGCGAGAAGGTGAAGTGCAACTGGAAGGAACTCAGCTCCACGCAGAGCATGTCATTGTCGGGGTCCAGGACGGCTGTGGAGACGGCCTTGCCGATGTTGCCCACCGCAGGGGCTGTAAACCCGCTGGCCTGCATCATGGAGGCGACCATCCTGGTGGTCGAGGTCTTGCCGTTGGTTCCGGTGATTCCTATCCAGGGGGCTGGGCGACCGGTCCTGGCTGAGGGCATCCGCAGCATCCAAGCCATCTCCACCTCGCTGACCACGGGAATGCCCCGACGCTGCGCCTCGAGGATAAATGGGGTGCGCGGATTGAAGACAGGCGAAGCCATGACCAGGTCCACCTGGCACCAATCCACCTGGCCGAAGTCATGAAGATCGGCCTGTGGGGCGCGCTGGTCCACAGTGGTCACCCCGGTTGCTCGTCCTCGCAGGGCTGCGGCCACACTCCGTCCGGAAATGCCCAGCCCGGCGACCAGTACACGCTTCTGGCTCAAGTCCATATCCATGAACACCTCATTCCGCTAGCTCCGGCATCTGCTTGGCATGATACCGGCTGCCGAAGTCCGGTACCGTGAATGGACGCACTCAGATGGGCAGCCCGGAGCGGACCACCCAGTCCGCATAGAAGCAGACCAGGGCCAACAGGACGAAGATCAGGTCCACCATCCAGAACCGGACGACCACCTTGGACTCCTGCCAGCCCATCAGCTCGAAGTGGTGGTGGATGGGCGCCATTTTGAAGACCCGCTTGTGGGTGAGCTTGAAGTAGCCCACCTGGATGACATCGGAGGCTGCCTCTCCCACGAAGAGCCCGCCCAGGATGACCGCCAGAAGCTCGGTATGGGTGGCGATGGACAGGGCCGCGAAGAGCCCACCCAGAGCCAGGGATCCGGTATCGCCCATGAAGATGGAGGCAGGATTGGTGTTGTACCAGAGGAAGCCGAAGCAGGCCACGGCCGCACAGCAGGCGATGATGGCCAGGTCCAGGGGGTCGGAGACCGCGTAGGCATGGCCGGGATGGCCGCCGCCCTTCAAGTGGTAGCTCTCCCAGAAGGCGATGACCGTATAGCCCACGAAGGCGATCATGGAGGATCCCGAAGCCAGTCCGTCCAGGCCGTCGGTCAGGTTGACCGCATTGCTCCAGGCCGTCATCAGCAGATTGACCCAGATGATGAAGAGCACCACGGACAGGACGCTGCCCGCCATTCGGAAGTCGATGATGGGCTGCTCCACGAAGGATATGCCCGCCTGGGCGCTGGGGTAGCCGTTCTTGGTGGGCAGCTTCAGGGCCAGCACCGCGTATATGGTGGCCAGAATGAACTGGCCGATGAACTTGGCCCTGACCGACAGGCCCAGATTCTGCTTTTTGCGCACCTTGGCGAAGTCGTCGATGAAGCCCAGAAAGCCCATGGAGAGCATGGCGAACAGGACCAGCATGGCCGACAGGGACACGGACTCCCCCCGCGACAGGTAACGGTAGAGCGCCGAGGCCGCCCAGCCCAGCAGAATGGCCAGGTTGATGACCAGCCCGCCCATGGTCGGGGTGCCGCGCTTGACCAGGTGGGACTTGGGCCCGTCCTGACGGATGTACTGGCCGTAGTGCAGGCGGTGGACCAGCCGTATCAGCAGGGGGGTCCCCGCCAGCGTCACCACCAGGGCGACCAGGATTCCGATGATGAGGGCAATCACAGTGTGTACTCCAACTCTTGGATTCTGTCCTTGAATATTAGACCCCGCTGCGGGGATGCCGATGGACCCATGGCTCAGCCCTGCCACCGGTCGGCCAGATCGGACAGGCCGGACATGTGCGAGCCCTTGAGCAGAACCAGATTCTGCCGGTCCGAATGCCTGGCGCACAGGCGGCGGACCATCCGGTCGGCCTGGTCAGCGTCCTGGGCAAAGAGGACACGCATGGACCCAGGGTGATCCTCGCCCGGATCGGATGGGCCGCCGGCACCAAGGACCAGGGCCTGGACCAGAGCATCCATCTGCTGGTTCCGGCAACCCACCGCGACCAATGCATCGATGCCTTGACGACGGCAGTAGGCGCCGACCTCCTGATGCAGCCGCTCCCCTCGATCGCCCAGCTCAAGCATGACACCCAGGACGGCTATCCGATAGACCGGGCCATCGGATCCCTTCCAGGCGGCCAGAGCGTCCAGACCGGCCCGCACGGAGTCGGGATTGGCGTTGAAGGAATCATCGATCAGGGTGAAGGAGGCTTCCGGCAGCCGGACCGAGGATAGGGCCATCCGATGCGGACTGATCCGACGTTGACGGCCCAGTTCATCGGCGATGCGCTCAGCGTCCAGACCCAGGGCATGGGCTACCGTGGCGGCGGCCAGGGCGTTCATGACGTTGTGCCGTCCCGGAATGCCCAGACGCAGCCGAACTGGTTGCTGGCCACGCAGGCACAGCTCGAAGGCCGGCCTATCCAGGCTGTCACTGTCCAGGTAGCGAGCCGAACCGTCCAGGTCGCTGCCCTGCCCGCCGCCTTGAACGGCCATGCCAAACCGCAGAACAGGCCCGGAGGCCAGATCAGCCATGGCGGCCACCCGGGAATCATCTGCATTGAGCACGGCGGTCCCGCCCGGCACCAGGCCTTGCACAATCTCGCTCTTGGCCTGGGCGATACGCTCCACGGAGCCGAATTCGCCCAGGTGGGCCACTCCGACCTTGAGGACCAGGGCTATGTCCGGGGGAACCATCCGGGTCAGGCCCGCAATCTCGCCCACGTGGCTGGCACCCATCTCCGCCACCAGGTAGCGTGTGTCCGGCCCGACCTCCAAGGCGGTCAGAGGAAGGCCGATCTCGTTGTTGAAGGACCCGACCGGGGCCACCACAGAGCCCAGCAGGGCCAGCAGGGAGGCCAACAGATCCTTGGTCGTGGTCTTGCCGACTGAGCCGGTGATGCCGATGACCGTGAAGGGGCCTGGGGCCTCACGCCGGAGGTCCATGTTGGCCCTGGCCAGCAGCCCCAGGGCCGCAACCGTATCGTCCACAAGAATCTGAGGCAGGTCAGCGTCCGGAACCAGGTGGTCGACCAGGGCCGCCCGGCAACCCTTGGCCCCCAGGCCGGGAACATAGTCATGACCGTCCACGTGCTCGCCCTTGATGGCTACGAAGAGTCCATCGACCCCCGCCTGCCGGGAGTCGGTCACCACCCGCATGCGCACGGACCGCCGGTCGGGTTCGCGACCAGGACCGGCCTCGACCAGCCGACCGTGCACATATTCGACGACCTCTTCCAGGGTCATGGGCATGGACCCGGCCCCTACAGACTGACTCATCCTCACCTCTCAGGACATTTCGCGGGAGACGCGCAGGGCGCTCCTGATGTTGTTGCGTTTGACGCCGGCGGCCATGGTCATGGCGATGCACAGGGACAGGTCGTCGCTTTCCGCATCCGCAGGCAGGGACTGGCGGGCCAGCCCGTCCGATTCCTCGTTGCGCCGGGCCACAATGGTGTGTCCACCCAGGTTGAATCCGTATCGGCGGGCCCTGGAGATCAGCCGCACGTGCCGCATATCGCGGGTGGAGCCCTCCTGGGCGCCCAGGGCCACCACATCCAGGTCCACCGCCTGCAGGGCATCCCTGGCCAGGGTCTGCTCCTCCACGGAGATGACCACGGCGGCCGCCCCGTCCTCCAGGGCGATGGACAGATTGCGCTGCACATCGAACATGCTCAGCGGGTATTCCAGGTCCAGCCGCCGGTCCAGCGAGTATGAGCCCTTGGCGCTGAGAATGCCGACGGGATTGCCCAGCACGTGCAGAAAGTCGGCCAAGAGATCCACCTGGTCCTGCACCTGGGAACCGACCAGGGCGAAGACAGCCAGTGCTCCCGAAGGATCACCGGCGGCATTGGCCAGCAGCTGGCCCATCTGCCAGGGGTGCATGGTGCCGAAGAGCAGGGGTATGCGGGCTCGTCCCACCTCTTGACGGGCTGCAGTCGGCAGCAGGGCTGCGTAAGCCCCCCGACGCTCGGCCTCCTCGATCATGCCCTGGTCCACCTGCTGGTCTGCAGGCACGTAAAGACTGCCGGGCCGCACCGAGGGCAGGTCGTCCACCAGTGAGGTCACCGTCACTGGTTCAGCGAAGTCGGGGACCAGGGTAAGCCCGTAGCGCCCCTTGAGCTGACCCAGGGTCAACCGTCGGGAGATTGATTCACTCAGCGCACTCATGCTGCAATCTCTCCTTCGTCCGGGAACGCCATGATGCCTGCCGGTATCACCATGTTACCGGGATAGCATCGGTTCTGGGCTGGGACGTGGGGACCTGGTATTTCTGCATAAGGAATTCACCGATCTGGGCGAAGATGGGACCAGCGGTGACGCCGCCGAAAACCCCGGCACTGCTGTGGGGATTCTTCAGCACCACGGTGATCACAAAGCGGGGATCGTCAGCGGGCAATATGCCCACCCAGTCGCTGACGATGCCGCTCAATCTGCCGGAGCTGTCGGCCACCTCGGCGGTGCCGGTCTTGGCGGCTATCCTGTAGCCTTCCACCTTGATCGTCTTGTCGTATTTCTCTGACACTGACTCCATCGCGTTCATGACCTCAGCCGCCACCTTCTCATCCACGACCCTGACCTGATTGGCCTTGACGGCGCCCTGACCGCGGATGATGGTCTGGTCGGAACGGACCCCCTTGTTGGCCAGGGTGGCGATGGCATTGGTCAGCTGGACGGCGTTGGTGGCATAGCCCTGGCCGAACAGGACCGTGTTGCGGGTGCGTCGATCCCAGGTCTGAGGCGTGGTCAGCAGTCCCTTGGACTCCCCCGGCAGACCCAGGGCCGAGACATGGCCGATGCCGAAGCGGGTCAGATAGTCGTAGCGCTTCTGGTCCGGGTAGTTCTGACCGGCCATGACCATGCCCACGTTGGAGGAATTCTGCAGAATGCCGGCCAGCGTCCAATGCTCGTCCCCATGGTTGAAGGAATCCTTGTACTGCTGGTTGTCGAGGGTGATGTGGTCGGGCACGGTAAAGCGGTCGGTCATGGAGTGCGCCCGCTCCTGGAGCATGCCTGCGGCCGAGATGGTCTTGCCGACCGAACCGGGCTCGAAGGTCTCCGCCACAGCCCTGGAGGAGTTGACCTTGGCCTGGTCGCTGCCCGCCTGGTAGTCGTCGGTGTCGGCCAGGGCCAGGATCTCGTTGGTGTGGGTGTCCTGAACCACCGCCAGGGCCCAGTCCGCATGGTAGTTCTGGCAGCCTGACTTGAGGGCCTGGCGGACGTACCAGAGCACGTCCTGATCGATGGTCAGCCTCACGTCCTTGCCATTGACCGGATTGCGCTGACGGGTCATGGTTCCGGGAATCTCCTGGCCCAGCATCCCCTGCTGATAGACCGTATAGCCGTCAGTGCCGGTCAGCCGCCGATTCTCCATCTGCTCGATCCCGGCCACGCCCTTGCCGCTGTCGTCGATGCCCCCGATCAGGGCTCCCATCAGATCCGCGTGCGGATAGGTGCGTTCACTGCTCAGTTCGGCCGTGATGATCCCCTGCAGTCCCAGCTTGTCGATGGAACGCTTGACCTCGGGGGTCACCCGCTTGGCCAGGACCACATACCGTCCGGGGACGCTGAGCTTGCCTCCCAGCTCCATGGCGTTCATCCCCAGGGCAGGCGCCAGAAGGCGGGCCACGCCGGCAGCACCGTCAGCGCCCACCGGATGGCCTTTGATGCTGTGGCAGTCACTGCCCGTGCGCTTGGTGCAGTTGATGGGTATGAAGGAAGCGGCCGCCTCGGGATCGCCGATGATGTTGTATCGCTCCAGGCTCTGGGCCAGCACCCGGCCGTTGACATCCAGGATGCGGCCACGCTGGGCCTTGATGGTATGCGGCACGGTGCGACCCGCCGCAGCTGCCTGGGCCATGGACCTTCCGTCGAAGAGCTGGATGTAGGCCAATTTGCCCAGGGCCAGCGCGGCCACGAGGATCAGGATCAGGCCCACGGACAGGGAACGTTTGCAGAAAGACAGGTGCCAGGAGCGCTTGGTTCCCTTGCCGCTCATGGATGCCCCGCTTTGCTCTGGGCATCCTGAGGGGGCCTGTAGCCCTGCAGATCGATGGAGTTCAGACCCTGCTGGGGCTGCATGCCCAACTGCTGGGCCTTGTCCGGCAGGGAGGCCTGGAGCTGGTCGAGTTTGTTCTGGTCATCCTGGACGTCCTGGTTGAGATTGCTGATCTCACGCTGGATTCGGGTGGCTTCGAAGGAATCCTGGACCATCTGGGTACGCAACATCAGGGAGCTGAACATACAGGCGGCCAGAAAAACCACGGAGGTCATGATCCGCAGCAGAGGATTGCCACGGGTCCGCGTCCAGCTGATCAGGCGCCGGGCCCCTTCAGCCACCGGGCCTCGTTCTGGCTGGCGGGCCTTGCCCGGCTTGCCTGTGCCCTTGATCAGACTGAGCTCAGGCCTGGTGGGCATTTCCTGGATGCGGGGATGGCCCTTGTCTGCAGAGGCCTTGGAACGGACTGAACGTGCTGGCATGGTCATGACCGGCGCCTCGATTCCGAACCGTGGCCGACGCGGCGACGGCGACCATCCGAACCCTCACCACGGGCCTCGGCCTGAAGCCGACGACGACGTTCCTCAGGGATGGTTCCGCTCATCTCCACAGCCCGCAGGCGGACCGAGGCGGACCGGGGGTTGCGTTCCCGCTCGGCCGGGTCTGCCTTGATGGCCCCGTGAGTCAGATCCGACAGGTAGGGACGGGCCTGATCGGGCACCACCGGCATGCCCGCAGGAAGGTCGACATGCAACCCAGGCGCCATGAAGCGCTTGACCATGCGGTCCTCCAGGGAATGGTAGGACTCCACAAGCAGACGACCCCCCTGGGCCAGCCGCAGGATGGCCTGGGGCAGGGTTCGCCTCAGACGGTCCAGCTCCCCGTTGACCTCGATGCGCAGGGCTTGAAAGACCCTCTTGGCCGGATTGCCCGGAGGACGGTGGCCGCGCGGCACAGCCCTGTCGACCAGGCGGTCCAGCTGGGCCGAGGTGGTCAGCGGCTGCTCCTGCCTGGCCTCGACGATGGCCCGGGCGATGCGTCCCGCATAGCGTTCCTCCCCATACCGGGAGAAGATGTCGGCCAAGTGTTCCTGGTCGTACTCGGCCAGGACCTGTGCGGCCGTCAGCTCCTGGCTGGTGTCCATGCGCATGTCCAGCGGGGCATCCTGCCGGTAGGTGAAGCCCCTGTCGCGCTGGTCGATCTGCAGGGAGGAGAGCCCCAGATCCATGAAGACCAGGTCCACCTGGCCCACTCCCAGTGCATCCAGTTGCCGGTCCAGCTGGTCAAAGGGGGCGTGTACCGGCGTGAAGCGGTCGGCCAGACCCTCGTCACGCATCCGGCCAGTGGCCAGATCCAGGGCTTCAAGATCCCTGTCGATGCCGATAAGACAGGCCTCAGGGCAAGCCTTGAGGAAGGCGGTGGCATGCCCTGCCAGACCCAGCGTGCAATCCACAGCCACGGCCCCCGGGTGCTCCAAGGCGGGCCGGGCCAGCGCAAGACAACGCTCCAGCAGTACGGGACGGTGGACCATGCCTCTGTCCACGGCCTCCTGATCGGGTGGATTGCGATTTTCCATGAGGGCCTCCATCAGCAATCCACCGCAGGAAGAACATCGTCGGCAATGTCGGCGTAGCCCTGTTCCTTGCTCTCAAGGTATGCGGTCCAGGAATCCAGATTCCAGATCTCGGCACGGGTGCCCACACCGATGACCACGACGGGACCGGTCAGCCGTGCATAGGAGCGGAGCATGGGCGGAACCAGGATGCGACCCTGCTTGTCGGGGACCTGGTCGACAGCGCCGGACAGGAATACACGCAGGTAGTCCCTGGCCGACTTGTCGCCCATGGAGGTGTGTTGGATGCGCACGGCCATCCGCCGAAATTCCTCAGCGGGCAGCAGACTGACGCAACGTTCCTGGCCACGGGTCATGACCAGGCCCTGACCCAGCTGGGCGCGGAACTTGGCGGGCAGCGCCAGGCGGCCCTTGGAATCCATCTTGGGGGTGTAGGTGCCCAGAAGCATGGGCGGCAGGGAAGGCAAGGCAGCATCTGCGTCGTATGTATCGGCCATGCCCCACCTCCAATGCCAGTTCGGTAACCATGGGACGGCCCCATTGGGTAGTGTCCCCTGCGCAGTGCTCCCCACTTTACCCCACTTATCCCCATTGCTCACCACCTTGACACCACTTCAGGCCCAAACCCAACCATTCGACTCGCCAAAGTGTCCGGTCCGGCGTTTCGCCACCCGGCGAAGAGGGCGCTACCACGGATCTGCCGGGCCGAAAAAGTAGAGGTCCAGCGGTATATTGGATCATCCGATTTTTGAACATTGGACAGAACGGACGCACATGTCGAGCTATTCCTCACAGCTGTATGAAGAGCAGACGGCGGTGGACAAGGCCTACGGCCGTCTGGACGAGCTGCGGACCCAGGCCAGGACCAGACTGGACGCGGTCCGGGCCGCCGGCTCCCACGGATCGCCCACCCAGCGCACCGAGCGGGATTCATTCGCCAACATGTACGAGGACCGGCTCACCCAGCTGCGGGCCGTGGAGGACCGTCTGGTCTTCGGCCGGCTGGATACGGCACAAGGCGGCCGACGATATATCGGGCGACTGGGCCTGCTGGACAGCAACCATGAGCCCATCCTGACCGACTGGCGTGCCGAGGCGGCACGCCCCTTCTACGAGGCCACCCCGGCGGACCACGGCGACATCGTCATGCGTCGGCACATCACCCTCAACTTCCGCCAGGTCACCGGCATCGAGGATGAGGTTCTGGATCTGTCGGCCCCCGAAGTGGACAAGGCGGCCCAGGGCGGCACCCTGGCCGGCGAGGGCGCGCTCATGGCCTCCCTGTCCAGCCGCCGCACCGGGCAGATGACCGACATCGTGGCCACCATCCAGGCCGAACAGGACCGGATCATCCGCTCCCCCATGACCCGCCCGTTGGTGGTCCAGGGAGGACCAGGCACCGGCAAGACCGCCGTGGCCCTGCACCGGGCGGCCTATCTGCTCTATACCCATAGGCGCAGACTCGAGAGTTCAGGCGTGCTGATTGTCGGGCCAAGCAACGCCTTCCTGCACTACATCGACCAGGTCCTGCCCTCCCTGGGCGAGACCGGAGTGCTCAGCCGAACCATGGGCGACCTCATCCCCGGCATCAGCACCGAACGCCAGGAGGATCCTCAGGTGGCCCGGCTCAAGGGGGACATCCGCATGGCCGAGGCCGTAGCCAACGCCGTCGCCTCCCGGGAGCGGGTGCCTGCCTCCCTGCCAACGGTCAAGGTGGATGGGGTGGCAGTCCCCATGCTTGCGGTCGACCTGGAACAGGCCCTGGTCGATGCCCGACGCAGCCACCAGCCCCACAACAAGGCCAGGAACACCTTCGTGCGCTCGGCCCTGAACGCCATGACCGCCCGCTATGCCGAAGGGGTGGACTATCAGCCCGGAGCCGAGGAACTTGCCCGGGTCACCTCCCTGCTACGGCTGAACGACCAGGTGCGGCGTACCCTCAACCTGGCCTGGCTGCCCATGAACCCCCGCTGGCTGGTCAACGACCTCTGGTCCAGGCCGGATCGTCTGCGCCGGTTCGCCCCCTGGCTGACCCCGGAACAGATCGACCTGCTGACCCGCCAGGACGGCGCCGAACTTACCGTATCCGACATCCCCATCCTGGATGAGGCCATGGAGCTGCTGGGCCCAGACCCCCGCCAGGCGGATCGTGAACAGGCCGAAAAGGCCCGACGCGATGAGGAACGTCAATTTGCCAGCGACACCCTGGCCCAGAACGGCATCGGCACAGGCATCGTGACCTCGCAGATGCTGCTGGATTCCATCAATGGCGAGGACGAGAACCAGGCAGCCACTCAGGCGGCCGCCGACCGAGAGTGGGTCTACGGGCACATCGTGGTCGACGAAGCCCAGGAACTGACGGCCATGGACTGGAGGATGCTGGTCCGGCGCTGCCCATCCCGGTCCTTCACCATCGTCGGGGACGTGGCCCAGACGGCGGCCCTTGGCGGCACCCGGTCATGGGCCTCCACCATGGACAGGCTTTTCGGCCCGGACGGATGGGACCTGCGGCAGCTGACCATCGACTATCGCAACCCTCGTCAGGTATCCAACCTGGCTTCCTCCTTCGCCGCCTCCGAGGGTCTTGAGGTTTCCACGCTCAAGGCTGTGCGTGAGGTGGAAGGCTCGGTCAGCCACCTGCGGGCCGACGATCAGGCCAGCCTGCTGGACCAGCTGCCCGACCTTGTGGGCGAACTGGCGGAACGTCACCTGGGCAAAGACGGTACCGGACGCCTGGCCATCATCGTTCCCAGCGCCCTGGAATCCGAGGTCGGCTCACAGTTGCATATCGATAAGGCTCAGCAGCACCAGATCACGGTCACAACCACCGGCCACACCAAGGGCCTGGAGTTCGACGCCGTGGTTCTGGTTGAGCCTGGAGCCATTCAGAATGAAGCCCCCTCCAGGCTGAGCGCGGCGGCCGACCTCTATGTGGCCATGACGCGACCGACCCAGGAACTGGTCATCGCTCAGACTTCCGAGGATCAGAGGTTGCTGAATCTGGGATGATGCGCCTAAGAGTCTAATTTCAGGACTGTGCAGTCGCAGGCTGCTCTTCAGCTGACTGGTCCTCGGCGCGAAGGGTGTCGATGGCCTGCTGGAAGTCCTCCAGGTTGCTGAAGTTGCGGTAGACCGAGGCGAAGCGCAGATAGGCCACCTCGTCCAGCTCCCTAAGGGGCTTCAGAATGGCCCTGCCGACCTCTTCCGAATCGACCTGAGCCAGGCCGCGCGAACGCAGATCCTCTTCGACCTGCTGGCCCAGGAGCTTCAGGTCATTCTCATCGATGGGCCTGCCCTGGCAGGCCTTCCTTACACCAGAGATGACCTTGTCGCGGTTGAAGGGTTCGGCGTTGCCTGAACGTTTCATGACCAGGAGGATCGAGGTCTCCACCGTGGTGAACCGACGCGAGCAGTTCGGACACTCACGGCGGCGTCTTATGGCATGGCCGTCGTCGCTGATTCGTGTATCCACAACCTTGGTATCGGGATTCTGGCAGAAAGGACAATGCATATGTAATATCATAGCGCCAAAGAACCTCAAGACCCACGTATACCGGGCCTATCAGCGTATAACCCTGGACAAACTCCTTGAATTCAGCTAGTACCTTCATCCCGGCGACGAGTCATTGAAGCCGCGTCGGTAATTCCCTGGACCGAAAGTCGCTGCATCAATCGTCGCTGGGAATCAGAATTCGGTCACCAACGCGCAGGTTGGGCGAGGACATGTTGTTGATCCGCATGATGCGGTCCACGTTTTCAGTGACATCCTCGCCTTGCGGGGTGATCGAGGCTGCATAGGACCAGACATTATCGCCCGGACGGACCGTTCTTGTAATGACCTCCTGCGGTCCTGGAGCGGAGCTGGCCGGACGAGCCATCCATCCGGCCCCAATCAGGGTCATCGCGCCGACAGCCAGAAAAGCCGCGAATCTGCGCACGATGACACCCACGAAACCCTGATTGGACACACAGGCTTTGGCGGCACTGCGAAGACGCAGCATGACGGACGAGAACAGGGAACTGACATACACCCGGCAGGCCGAGGGCAGGCTCGACGGCGTAGACATGCGGGAACCGACACCGGCACGAACAACCACAGCACACCTCTTTCGAACATTTGTTCTATCGAACAGATGTTCTCATTCTGGCATCTCACTCGTCGTTTGGCAAGGCCGATTCGAACATTTGTTTGATTTTTCACTTTGGGCAGGTTAGACTGAGTTCAGTTTCCAAGGAAAGGAGCCATCCGTGAGCACCATCCCCTTTGTCGGGCCTGCAACCATGAGCTCCGACAGCAAGTCCAGCGCCGCTCATGGCGCAACCTCTCAGGAAACCGCTGAGACCTCCGCCAGCACCGAGCATCCGAATCAGGGGTCCAGGCCCAAGCTGACCGATCGCCAGGCCAGGGTGTTGGAAGCCATTAAGCGGCACCTGTCGGAACGCGGATTTCTGCCCTCCTACAGGGAAATCGGCAAGGACGCGGGACTACGCAGCACTTCTTCCGTCAAACACCAGCTTCAGGTCCTGCAGGATCTGGGATACATTCGTCTGACTGCCAACAAGGGACGTGCCATAGAGCTGGTTCAGGACCAACCTGAGCCGACTGCTGGAACCGCCAGGATCATGCCCTTCCCCGACACACAGGCCGACGAGGCCATCATGCAGTCGCGTGACGTGCCCCTGGTCGGCAGGATCGCCGCAGGTCAGCCCATTCTGGCCGAGCAGCATGTGGATGATGTCATGCGCCTGCCCGAGCGCCTGACCGGATCCGGCGAGCTCTTCATGCTTGAGGTCCATGGGGATTCCATGGTCGACGCCGCCATCTGCGACGGGGACTTCGTGGTCGTCCGCCGCCAGCAGGAGGCTGAGAATGGAGACATCGTCGCGGCCCTGCTGGACGATGGGGCCACGGTAAAGACCTTCCGTCGCGAGAAGGACCACGTCTGGCTGATTCCCCACAACCCGGCTTACTCCCCTATTGACGGCACCCACGCCGTCATCATGGGCAAGGTGGTCACAGTCCTGCGCAAGGTCTGAAGGCTACATGTCCAAATGCTCGCCGCTGCTGTCCCGGTGACCCTGCGGTTCTATCTGGAAGGTCGTGTGTTCGACCGAGACCGGGAAATGATTGCGCAGACAGCGCTGCATGCTGGTCAGAATGCGTTCGTTTTCAACGGCCGTCGTTCCCTGACGCACCACCACATGTGCCGTCAGCTGCGGCAGGCCGGTGGAAACACTGTTGGCATGCAGGTCGTGAACCTCAAGCACGCCGGGCACACCCTCCAGGTGCTTCCTGACCTTGGCCATGTCGAGGTCCGCCGGGGTCTCCTCAAGAAGCACGGAGACACTGCTGGCCAGCAGTTTGATCGCGCGGGGAATCATCAGCAGAGCAATCAGGGCTCCCGCTACAGCATCGAATCCAGCCCAACCGGTGATCATCATGACCACAGCCGATATCAGAACCGCCACCGAACCCAATGCATCGTTGACCACTTCGAGAAAAGCGGCACGCATGTTCAGGTTGTCCTTATGCCCGGAGGCCAGAACCAGGATGGACCCCACATTGGCAGCCAGGCCCAAAATGCCGAAGAAGAGCAGCAGCCCCTGCTGATGAACCTGGTCCCGCCCGGGCGACCAGAGCCGCAAGACAGCCTCCACAATGGCGTAGACGCCCACAGCCAGCAGAACCAGAGCACCGCCGGCCGCCGTGATGACCTCCAGACGGGACCAGCCCCATGTCCTCCGGTTTGTGGGACGGCGCTCCATCAACACTGCCGTGACAGTGGAGGCGATCAGCACGGCCATGTCGGTCATCATGTGCCCGGCGTCGACCAGCAAGGCCAGGCTGCGGGTGACCAAGGCACCGACGACTTCGGCCACGAATACCGAGCCCGTCAGCGCCAGGGTCGTCAGCAACTGTCGACGATGGGCGGACCCGCCGCCCTGGACACCACCTTCATGAGCGCTCATGCATACCCCGATTCATCAATCACCAAAGTATGCCACCAGGGGTCACAAGGCAAGGTCTTCCGAGAAATACTCAGAAACCGAACTTGCTTGCCGTCTCCTTCAGGGTCTCGGCGGAACGCTTCAGAGCAGCCAGCTCGCCGTCGCTCAGCGGGGTGTTGATGTGGGTGTTGACCCCGTCACGGTTGAGCACGCTGGGAACCGACATGCACACGTCAGAAATCCCGTGGAAGTCCTCCAGCAGGGAGCTGACCGGCAGAATCCTGTCGGTGCCGTTCAGGATGGATTCGATGATGTCCACGCCGGACATGGCGATGGCGAAGTTGGTCGCCCCCTTGCCCTCGATGATCTGGTAGGCGGCGTTCTTCACCTCCTGGTGGATCTCCTCGCGCTTGGCCGCGTCCAGAGGCTCATGGCCGGGCAGCTCCATCCAGTCGCACATGGGCACCCCGCCGATGGTGGCCGAGCTCCAGAGCGGGACCTCGGAGTCGCCGTGCTCGCCGGCGATGTAGGCATGGACGTTCTTGACGTTGACCCCTGTCTGCTGGCCGATCAGGTAGCGCAGGCGGGCGGAGTCCAGGTTGGTACCCGAACCGAACATCTGGTTGACAGGCAACCCGGACAGCTCCAGAGAGACCCGGGTGACGATGTCGACGGGGTTGGTAATCAGCAGGAAGATGGCATTGGGTGCCACCTCGACCATCTGAGGAATGATGGACTTCATCATGTTGATGGTGGCGCCGGCCAGGTCAAGCCGAGTCTGGCCCGGCTTCTGCCTGGCTCCGGCCGTGATGACCACCATGTCGGCATCGGCGCAGATCTGCGGATCGTCCGAGCCGTCGATGGTGACCGTGGGGTAGAAGCTGGATCCGTGCTGCATGTCGCGGACCTCGGCCTCAACACGCTGGGCGTTGATATCCTCAAGGACGATCTCCCGAGCCACACCGCGCTGGGCTGCCGAGAAGGCCAGGGTCGACCCCACGGCTCCGGCTCCTACGATCGCTAGCTTGGTTGGCTTGATTGATGATTCCGCCATTGTTTTATGGACCTCTCTTATCGGAACCCGGGAAACGGGTTTGCCGCTGACACAACATACGTAGTCTACCCAGCATAGGTGACCTGGCGTGCATCTGCCCCTTAGGAGCCCAGCCTTCCCGATGGCGTGTCACCAGCTGGAGCCCGCAAGGGCTTCTGATCAATGGCCTGGTCAAGCACGGCGGCCGCCAGCCGGTCGTCCACATCAGCGCTCAGCGCAACCCCATCGGCCCGGTATTCCAATGAATCCACCCGTCCCAACCGCCGCACCTGCTCCAGCAGGGAGCCACTGGTGTAGGGCAGGACGGCCTGGACGTGCACGGCGGGGGCGGGCAGCAGCTCCTCCACCCGCCTGCGCAGGGACGTAAGACCCTGACCCTGCCTGGCCGAGACCAGGAAGGCCTCGGGTTCAAGGTTGGCGAGCCGCTGCCGGGCATCCTGGTCGATCAGATCAACCTTATTGAAGACCAACAGGCGGGGAATGGACTCAGCGCCGGGGATCTCTGCCAGCACGGCATCCACAGCCCTGATCTGCCCGAAGGGATCGGGATGGGAGCCGTCCACGACGTGCAGAATCAGGTCGGACTGGCCCACCTCCTCCAGGGTGGATTTGAAGGCCTCGACCAGCTGGGTGGGCAGGCGGCGGACGAACCCGACCGTGTCCACATAGACATAAAGCCGACCGTCTGCGGCCTTGGTGCGCCTGACGGCCGTATCCAGGGTGGCGAACAGGGCGTTCTCCACCAGTTCCTCGGACCCGGTCAGCCGGTTGGTCAGCGAGGATTTGCCGGCGTTGGTGTACCCCACCACGGCCACGGCCGGCAACTGATAGCGTCGCCGGGATCCACGCTTGACCTGACGCGAGGGGGCCATCTGGGCGATCTGACGCTTCAGCCGGGAAATCCGACGTCTGATGACCCGCCGGTCGGTCTCGATCTTGGTCTCGCCCGGGCCGCGGGAGCCTATGCCGCCGGCCTGCCCGGCAGCCTGACCTCCGGCCTGGCGGGAGAGTGATCCGCCCCAGCCGCGCAGCCTGGGCAGCATGTACTCCAGCTGGGCCAGTTCCACCTGGGCCTTGCCCTCGCGGCTGGTGGCATGCTGGGCGAAGATGTCCAGAATCAGGGCTGTCCTGTCGACCACCTTGACCTTGGTGACATCCTCCAGGGCACGTCGCTGGGAGGGATGAAGGTCGTCATCGGTGATGATGGTGTCGGCGCCCAGCCGGGCCACGATATCCGCCAGCTCCCGCGCCTTCCCCGAACCCAGGTAGGTGGCCGGATCGGGTTTGACACGCTGCTGGAGCAGGCCGTCAAGCACCTCGGCCCCGGCGGTCCGCGCCAGGGCGGCCAGCTCGCGCAGGGACTCCTCGGCCTGGCCGACCGTGGTCCGAGAACCCGACCAGACGCCGACCAGTACCACCCGCTCCAGACGGACCTTGCGATACTCCACCTCGGTCACGTCCTGCAGCTCGCCCAGCCCCTCGACATGACGGAAGGCATTACGTCGGCTGCGCTCCTGCCACTCCTGATCCTGGTCCTGCCCGACCTGCCCTTCACTGCCGGTCAGCACCTCGGACTTGTGGGCGAGCGGGTCCTGGTGGGCGTCGACAACTGCTGAACCATGCTCTTGGGTCGGTTTTTCTTGGGTCAAAGGCACCTCTGCATTGATCTATGGACTAGGGAACGAATCCGGTGTAGGCGGAATCATGACACAGTCTTTATTATCATCTTCTTAGCAGACATCAGCGAGCGCCCGAGGGACGGGCAGACTTCAAAGACGGACGGGATGGACATGACGCACAGGGACCATGGCAGCAGCCGGGGGCAATCCTCCAGGACCGGGACGGGCGGAGGCGAACAGTACTTCGTGGCCCGTCCGGCCTCCCCCGACCAGCGGCGGACCATCCGGGTGGAGCTGGCCGGCCGCACCTGCCAGGTGGAGGTCTCCCACGGGGTCTTCTCGTCGGGCAGGCTTGACCTGGGCACCTCGGTCCTGCTCAAACGCGTCCCCCAGCCCCCGGTCGAGGGCGATTTTCTGGACCTGGGCTGCGGCTGGGGGCCCATCGCCCTGAGCATGGCCATCCAGTCGCCAAAGGCCAGCGTCTATGCTGTGGACACCAACCTGCGGGCCCTGGATCTGACCGCCCGCAACGCCCGGTCCCAGGGCCTTGACAGGGTGCACACGCTGACCCCGGAGCAGGTGCCGGACGATCTGTGCTTTGACCTGATATGGTCCAATCCGCCCATCCGGGTGGGCAAGACGGCCCTGCACGACCTGCTGATGACCTACCTGCCCAGACTGAAACCCCAAGGCCGGGCCTACCTGGTGGTCCAGCGCAACCTGGGCGCCGACTCCCTGATTCCCTGGCTGGCTCAGGCCCTGGGCTCCGGCTGGACGGCGGAGAAATATGCCTCGTCCAAGGGCTACCGGATCATCGAGGTGGGCCGGGCATGAGGTTCGAGTATCCCACCGAGCTGCCCATCAGTGCGGCCAAGGAGGACATCGTCCACGCCGTGCAGTCCTCCCAGGTGGTCATCGTCTCCGGTCAGACCGGCTCGGGCAAGACCACCCAGATTCCCAAGATCCTCCTTCAGATGGGTCGTGGCGACCACGGCCGCCAGATCGTGCACACCCAGCCCAGGAGGATCGCCGCCAGAACCGTGGCTGAGCGCATCGCCTCGGAGACAGGCACCAGGCTGGGTGAACAGATCGGCTACCAGGTGCGCTTCACCGACAAGTCCAGCAGGAGCACCCGCCTGCGAGTGGTCACCGACGGCATCCTCCTGGCGCAGATCCAGGGCGATCCCCAGCTACGGGCCTACGACACCATCATCATCGACGAGGCCCACGAGCGCAGCCTGAACATCGACTTTCTGCTGGGCTACCTGACCGCCCTGCTGCCCAAACGGCCCGATCTGAAGCTGATCATCACCTCGGCCACCATCGATTCGGTCAAGTTCCGGGACCACTTCGCCAAGGCCCTGCACACCCAGGTGCCCGTGCTGGAGGTCTCCGGCCGGACCTATCCGGTCCAAACCCTCTACGAGCCCGCCGGATCGGCACCTGCCCTGATGCGGCATGTACCCGGGTTCGACTCCGATGGGGAAGGCCAGGACAGGGAGGAACCGGACATCCCCAAGGCGGTGGCCCGGGCCTGCGCCGAGCTGGTCATCCACTCCACCCATGAGGACGGCCCCAGGGACATCCTGGTCTTCGCAGCCGGCGAGCGCGACATCCGTGAGTACGAAACCGCCCTGCGACGCCACTTCGGCCCGCGAACCTCCGACATGCGCCGCCCGGACGCCCTGGAGATCATCCCCCTCTTCGCCCGCCTGTCGGCCAAGGAACAGCACCGGGTCTTCGAACACCACGGCCATCAGCGCATCGTGATCGCCACCAACGTGGCGGAAACCTCCCTGACGGTACCGGGCATCCGATACGTGGTGGACCCGGGATTGGCCAGGATCAGCCGCTATTCCAAGTCGGCCAAGGTCCAGCGCCTGCCCATCGAGCCCATCTCCCAGGCCTCGGCCGATCAGCGTGCAGGCCGCTGCGGACGTGTGGCCGACGGCATCGCCATCCGCCTGTATGCCAAGGACGACTATGACACCCGTCCCAAGTTCACCGACCCGGAGATCCTGCGCACCTCTCTGGGTTCGGTCATCCTGCATATGCTCTCGGTGGGCGTGGCCCATACGGCCGAGGACGTTACCGACTTCGGCTTCATCGACCCGCCCGACACCCGAGCAGTCAGCGACGGTCTGCGGGAACTGACCGAGCTGCAGGCCATCTCCCGCCAGCAGGGCCTCATCCGGCTGACCAATCTGGGACGACGGCTGGCCAGGATCCCCATCGACATCCGTCTGGGCAGAATGATCCTGCAGGCCGGCCAGGATGCCACCCCGGACACCCTGGCCGCCGTTCTGGTGGTCGTGGCCTTCCTCTCCCTGCAGGACCCTCGCGAGCGACCTGAGGAGAAGCGCGAGGAGGCCGATCGGATCCATGCCCGCTACGAGGACCCATCCAGCGACTTCCTGACGGCCCTGAACATCTGGAACCGCTTCTTCCCGCAGGACAAGGAACCCTCCAATGGGGCCCTGCGCAAGGCCTGCAAGCAGGAGTACATGGCCTTCCTGCGCATGCGGCAGTGGCATGACCTCTACCGGCAGCTTGCCCAGATGTGCCGGGGCCTGCACATGAAGGTGGGCTCCCCCGTCCCCGTCAAGGGACCGGATCAGGCCCTGCTGGCCCTGCCGATTGGGCAGCAGGCGGCACACGCCCTGGTCTGCTCCTGGGACGACCAAGGCATCCACCGGTCCATGCTGGCCGGACTGCTCTCCAGCATGGGCATGCAGGTGGTCCACGAACCCAAGGCCTCCGATTTCGCCGGCCTGCATGGTGCCGCCCGGGCCAAGGCCATGAAGCGGGCTCGCCGGCAGGCCAAGAACGACTATCAGGGGGCGCGCGGCACGCATTTCGCCATCTTCCCCGGCTCTGCACTGGCCAAGGCCAATCCGCCCTGGATCATGGCCGCCGAGCTGGTGGAGACCTCCCGGCTCTGGGCGCGCTGCTGTGCAGCCATCGACCCCGCCTGGGCCGAGCCCCTGGCCAAGTCCCTGACCAGGACCGCCTACGCCGAGCCCCATTGGTCGGCCTCCCGTGGTGCCGCGGTGGCGACCTCAAAGGTTCTGCTCTACGGCCTGCCCATCGTGCGCGACAGGACGGTCCAGTGGGCCCGCATCAACCCCGGCCAGGCCCGGGACATGCTGATACGCCAGGGCCTGGTCGAGGGTGACGTGCGCGAGCGCTTCCCCCATGACGGCTTCATTCAGGCCAACAGGCAGGTGCTCAGCGAAGCCGGAGAGCGGACCAGCCGGACCCGCCAGGTGACCGGCACCGTCACCGAGGAGGACCTCTACGACTTCTACCAGGAGCGCATTCCCCAGGAGGCCACCTCCCTGGCCGCACTGGGCGCCTGGTGGCGGAAGCGCCACGATGCGGACCCCCACCTGCTGGACTTCGACCCCGACAAGGTGGAGCGCCTGAACGACCAGTCCGCCTCCTACCGACCCGGGGACTACCCCGACCACTGGCATACCCTGGGCATCGACGGCCGGCCCATGGATCTGCCCCTGACCTACCGCTACCAGCCGGGAGAGCCGGACGACGGCATCACTGTCCACATCCCCCTGCACTGCCTGAACCAGCTGACGCCCGGACAGTTCAGCTGGACCGTGCCCGGTCTTCTGGACGACCTGATCACAGCCACCATCAAGTCCCTGCCCAAGGCCCTGCGGGTCCAGTTCGTCCCCGCCCCTGACGCCGCCCGGACCATCCGCGCCTGGATAGACGGCCACTATCCCCTGTTGCCCGGCGCCGATCCGGCATCGGCAGAGCAGGCCACCTATGGGTCGGCGGACCAGCCTGCAGCCGGGGATGAAAACGGTGCAGGAGCCATCCCCGCCGGGGGCTGGCCGGACTTCGAGCAGGCCTTCACCGCCGCAGCCATCAATACGGTCGGCGCCCAGCTGCACCCGGCGGTCTTCACCCAGGCCAGGTTGGAACGGCTACCCGACTACCTGCGCCCCACCTTCCAGGTGGAGGAGGATCGGCGCCAGGGCCACGGCCGCAAGGGCCAGGGCCACCCCAAGGTCCTGGGCCGGTCCAAGTCCCTGGCCGACCTGCAGCGCGACCTGGCCGGACAGGCCCGGCAGTCGGCCCGGTCCCGGGTGGACTCCCAGGCCAGCAAGGCCGCCCGACAGGGTCAGGTGGTCAAGAGCGCCGACCTGCTCCACCAGTCCGGCGCCACCACCAAACCGCGCGAGGAACTGATCTGGCAGGCCGCCCTGGACAAGCTCCACCTGCCTGCCCAGCGGATCTCCTCACGCTGGCTGAGCCGGGAGGCCCTGATGCTGGCCTCGGCCCCCTACCCGGGCACCTCTGCCCTTGCCGAGGACCTGCAGATGGCCGCTGTCAAGCGCCTGATCCCCCACACCGAAGCCGTCACCGACGACCGGACCCTGCAGGAGGCTGTGGCCGGCGTCAGCCAGGTCTACGAGGACACCGTCTATCAGGTGGCCAGGGATGTGGTCGCCATTCTGGAGACCTCGGCCCAGGTGGACAAGGCCGTGTCCGGCCCGGCCGATCTTCCCCTGCTCTCGGTCCTGCAGTGGATACGCCAGCATTCTGCCAATCTGGTGGCCAAGGGCTTCATCGGCGCCGATCCGCCCTATGCCCTCCCCCGCCTGCACACATACCTGAAGGCGGACCTGATGCGCCTGGACAAGGCCCGCAGGGACAAGGATCGTGACGTACGATGGGCATGGCAGGCGCAGACCGCCCAGGATCTGGTGGACCAGGTGGACCAGGCGGCCCAGGCCCTGCCCGCCGGTCCCGGACGAGACCAGGCCATGGACCGTGCGCAAAGGGGACGTTGGATGATGGAGGAGTACTTTGTCTCCATCTGGGCCCAGGAGCTGGGGACGGCCATCCCCGTCAGCCTGCAAAGGATCAGGAAGGCGCTGGAAGGAAAACCATGAGCACAAGGCCATCGGGACGAGCACGCAGGGGCGGCAACAAACGCGGACGGATGACCCTCCGCCGCGCGCAGACCCTGGGGGCAGCCCTGATGGCCATAGTCCTGGTGGTCGCCCTGTGCATCCTGGCCGTCCGCTTCGTCTCCTACCGGCTGATGGTCGGCCGCGTCATCCGCCACCAGGAGCAGCTCTCCCAGGAGTACGTCTTCAATCCAGGCAGGATCATCACCGATCACCGCTTCCATGACACGGTGGACATGAACGCCGACGATGTCCAGGCCTTCCTGGACCAGAAGGGGGGATCCTGCAACGGCTCCACCTGCCTGCGCAGTCTGCAGATGGATGTCCCCGACCGCCCTGGCGACGGCCTATGTGATGCCTACAAGGGCGGCAAGGGGCAGAGCGCGGCTCAGATCATTGACGGGTCAGCCCGCTCCTGCGGGATCAGTCAGAAGGTCCTCCTGACCATGCTGCAAAAGGAGCAGCACCTGGTGGCCACCGACCAGCCCCCCACCCAGGTCCAGCTCCAGTCGGCCATGGGCCTCTCCTGCCCTGACGATGCAGACTGCGACGCCCGCTACGCCGGATTCTTCAACCAGGTCTACGGTGCCGCCCACCGGTTCCGCTACTACCAGGCCCACCGGGACCAATACGGCTACCGGACCAAGGCCCTGAACGATGTGCGCTTCAGCCCCGATGCCTCCTGTGGCAGCGGCAAGGTCTACATCGAGAACGATGCCACTGCCCTGCTCTACATCTATACGCCCTACCAGCCCAACGAGGCAGCGCTGCGGGCAGGCGACGGCGAGGGCAACCGCTGCTCAAGCTATGGCAATCGCAACTTCGTCATCATTTACAACAGCTGGTTCGGCCGATCGGACCAGTGAGCCCCGGATTCAAAGCCTGGGCAGGTAGTAGGCCAGCTCGTAGGGGGTGACCTGCCGGCTGTATCCGGCCCACTCCCGGTGCTTGTTGCGCAGGAAGTACTCGAAGGTCTGCTCGCCCAGCACCTGGGCCACGAAGTCCGACTTCTCCATGACCTTGAGGGCCGCGTCCAGGCTGTCAGGCAGGGGCTCGATGCCCATGGCCTGCCGCTCGGCGTCGGTCAGCTCCCAGACGTCGTCGCTGGTGGGCTCGCCCAGGGTCATCTTCTGCTCGATCCCGTCCAGGCCGGCAGCCAGCAGCACCGAGTATGCCAGGTAGGGGTTGGCCCCCGGATCCAGCCCCCGGAACTCCATCCTGGCCGAGTTGCCCTTGCCGGGCTTGTACTGGGGTATGCGCAGTAGGGCGGATCGGTTGTTGTGCCCCCAGCAGACGTAGCTGGGTGCCTCGGCTCCCCCCCAGAGCCGCTTGTAGGAGTTGACGTACTGGTCGGTCACCGCGCAGATCTCGGCCGCATGGGCCAGGATGCCGGCGGCGAACTGCCGGGCCGTCTGGGACATGTTGAACTCCTGGCCCACCTCGTAGAAGGCGTTGGTGTCCCCCTCGAACAGGCTCAGATGGGTGTGCATGCCCGAACCCGGCTTGTCGGTGAAGGGCTTGGGCATGAAGCTGGCGTAGATCCCCCGCTCCAGGGAGATCTCCTTGACCACGGTCCGGAAGGTCATGATGTTGTCGGAGGTGGTCAGGGCGTCGGCATAGCGCAGGTCGATCTCGTTCTGCCCCGGTCCGGCCTCATGGTGGGAGTACTCCACCGAGATGCCCATCTGCTCCAGCATGTTGACGCAGGCCCGGCGGAAGTCCATCCCCGGGCTGCGGGGCACATGGTCGAAGTAGCCGCCCTCGTCGATGGGGGTCGGAACCTGGGACCAGTCATCCTGGTTCTCGAACAGGTAGAACTCGATCTCCGGGTGGGTATAGAAGATGAAGCCCTTCTCCTTGGCCTTGGCCAGGGCACGCTTGAGCACATGCCTGGGGTCACCGCTGCTGGGCTCGCCGTCCGGTGTGAGCACGTCGCAGAAAATCCGCGCCGTACCCTGGGGTCCGCCCCTCCAGGGAAGTATCTGGAAGGTGGACGGGTCGGGCTTGACGATCATGTCATCCTCGGAGACCCTGGTCATGCCCTCGATGGCCGAGCCGTCAAAGCCCAGTCCCTCCTCGAAGGCCACTTCCAGCTCGGTGGGCGCTATGGCCACCGATTTTAGGGTTCCCAAGACGTCGGTGAACCAGAGACGAATGAACCGGACATCGCGCTCCTCGACAGTGCGCAGCGCGAACTCCTCTTGCTTATCCATAGAGCCTATGCTCCCATTCCTATATTTCGCAGACTTGCTTATAGCGTTAACAATGCCCCGAGACCAGGTCCAGCGCCTGCTCCAGGGTGAAGGCCCCCTCATAGAGGGACTTGCCCAGGATGGCGCTGTCCACGCCCCGATCGGCCAGATCCAGGATCCGGCCCAGGTCATCGAGGCTGGATATACCTCCCGAGGCGGTCACCTTGGCCGGGGTCCGGTCAGCCACCTGGCCGAGCAGATCCAGGTTGGGACCGGTCATCATCCCGTCGCGGGTCACGTCGGTGACCACGTACCGGCTGCACCCGTCCCGGTCCAGTCGCTCCATGGCCTCAAAAAGGTCCCCGCCCTGTCTGGTCCAGCCCCGGGCGGCCAGGGTGTGCCCGCGCACGTCCAGCCCCACGCAGACCTTCTCTCCGTAGCGACCCAGAACCTGGCTGGTCCACTCCGGGTTCTCCAGGGCCGCCGTGCCGATGTTGACCCGGGTGGCGCCTGCATCCAGGGCTGCCTCCAGGCTGGCATCGTCGCGGATGCCGCCGCTGAGCTCCACCTTGACGCGATCGCCCAGCTCGTTGACCAGGGCGGCCAGCTTGTCGCGGTTGTCGCCCGTGCCGAAGGCCGCATCCAGGTCGACCAGGTGGAGCCACTCGGCACCCTGGTCCACCCAGGCCTTGGCTGCATCGGCAGGCTCACCATAGACCTTCTCGGAGCCGGAGATCCCTTGCCTCAGGCGGACCGCCTTTCCGTCACGGACATCGACAGCGGGTAGAAGCGTCAGCATCTCATTCACCTTTCTCACAAGGGAGTCCGGAAGCCCCGGGAAGGGTCCGCACCCAATTGGTCAACAACCGTGCGCCGGCCTGTCCGGACTTTTCAGGATGGAACTGGGTGGCGCTCAAGGGACCGCATTCATAGGCGGCCACGAACCTGCTGCGTCCATAGGTGGCCCAGGTAACCAGCGGTTCACCGAAAGAGGCGCCCTGTGAGGTTTTGTCCGACCCTGGCCGGAATGACCCTGGCCGGCTGTCACCATGTTCTTTGAATGCTGATACCCGCAGGCACAGATCGGGCTGCGTCCCGCTGACCCGGTCATCGCCCTGCGCAGCCATGGCGGCATAGGAGTGGACGAAGTAGAAACGCTGGTCCTGGACCCCTGCCAGGAGTCGTGTTCCCTGAGGCGCCTGGACATGGTCCCAGCCCATATGGGGCACCACATCGGCATCCAGCTTGGTCACACGACCGGGAATCAGGCCCAGACCAGGCTCGCTGCGGCCGTCCTCGTCCCCGAACTGGAACATGACCTGGAGGCCTATGCAGACCCCCAGAACCGGCAGTCCCTGGGCCAGACGATCGAGGATGATGCGGTCGCCGCCCACGGCGCGCAACCCCGCCATGCAGGCCCCATAGGCTCCCACACCTGGGATGACCAGGCCGTCGGCCTTCATGGCCAGGTCCGGGTCGGCGCTGATCTGCGCATCGACCCCCAACTGGGAGAGGGCATGCACCATGGATCTGACATTGCCGAACCCATAGTCAAGCACCTGTATCCGGGTCATGTTCCTCCTAGCCAAGCCTCTTGCCTGAACTTCTACTCGACTCGATTACTCGACGCGGCCTTGGCGAGTCGATCCGCCGGCCCCGAACCTGGTGTGCGAGGCGATGATGCCCATGGCCTTCTCGCGGTTGTACTCCCCCGAATCGAAGATGGCGGCCCCGTCCTGGCGCAGCCTGTCCACCGTGGTGGTCCCGATCATCAGGTCCTCCACGAAGTCGGCGGTGGCGGCGAAGAGGATGGGCGGCGCAAGCGTCTGCCCCGACTTCCCGCTGATCCAGAGGGTCACCTCAAGTTTGTCGGCCCGGTTGACCGCAAGGATGGCACTGAGCCCGGATACCACCGTGGTCAGATCGCGGATGGCGGCCTCGGGTCCGTCCCCATCCAGGTTTCTCAGGACGGCCACGGCACCCTCATGGGCCTGGATGCACCAGGCCGAAATATCGGAAATCTGGCAGAAGGCCGCCAGAAGCTCTGCCGAAGCCAGACGGGTCACCATGACGGCGGCCTTGGCCCGGTTGCCTATCAGGCCTTCAAGCTCCTGATCGAAGTCAGCCGCAACACCATCAGCCCCGTCCGGTTCCACCGACGATTGGTCGGCGGGTTCGAAATTCGGCCCAGCCTCGTCATCCACGCTCGATCCGGAGTGCTCAACCGGCTGATCCGCTTGGTCCTGGTCCTCATTGAACTCAGCCTCAAAGCTGGCCAGGGCCCGCTCGACCTCCTCCTCGCTCAGATGATGGCCGGAATCCGGCAGGTCCTGATCCTTGTTGTCGTTGTTGTCGTGTTCATCAGTGCTCATAGCGACCCCTTGGTGCTGGGGATGCCCTTCACCCTGGGATCCGGCTCCACGGCGAAACGCAGAGCCCTGGCCAGGGCCTTGAATTCAGCCTCGGCGATGTGATGCGGATCCCTGCCCGACAAGAGGGTCAGGTGCAGGCAGATGCCGGCGTGCAGGGCGATGGACTCCATGACGTGCCTGACCAGGGAACCGGTGAAGTGCCCGCCGATCATGGCGTATTCGAACCCTTCCGGCTCACCGGTGCAGACCGCATAGGGCCTGCCGGAAATATCGACCACGGCTCGGGCCAGGGCCTCGTCCAGGGGAACGGTTGCGTCGGCGAAGCGCTTGATGCCCCGCTTGTCCCCCAGGGCCTGGGCCAGGGCCTCGCCAAAGACGATGGCCACGTCCTCGACGGTGTGGTGGACGTCGATCTGGGTGTCCCCGCTGGCCTTGATGGTCAGGTCGATCAGGGAATGCCTGCCCAGGGCCGTCATCATATGGTCATAGAAGGGAACCGAGGTGTCGATGTCGGTCACCCCGGTGCCATCCAGGTCCAGACTCAGGCTCACCTTGGATTCACTGGTCTGGCGGGTGATGGTGGCTGTTCTGCCTGCCATTGCTGCTCCTCCGCTTTCTGCCGCACACTCCAGTCCGCACTAGGTCTTCTGCGCGGCGTCTAGACCACCAGCATAGCCGTTCCGCTGGTCTGCATCCTCCTAGAACCGCGTAAGGACATGGACCAGGGTTCGGCGGAAACGCTCCATCTCCGCGTCCGTGCCCATGCAGACCCTCAGGTAGCCCTGGGGACCAACGGCCCGAATCAGCACGCCTTCATCCTTCATGGCCTCGAAGACGGCATCCCGGTCGGGGAAGGTGCCGAAGAGGATGAAGTTGGATGCAGAAGGAACCACGGTCAAGGGCCGGCCATGGAACTTCTGCTCGGCCAGCCACTCAGCGGTTTCCTGCCGGGTCTGGCGGATCTGATCCACCCGTGCCAGCTGGAGGTCCGTGTGCTCCAGGGCAGCCAGGGCCGCAGCCTGGGTCAGGGCGCTCAGGTGGTAGGGCATCCGGACGATGCGGACCGCGTCGACTATTCCCCGGGATGCTGCCAGGTAGCCCACCCTGGCACCGGCGAAGGCGAAGGCCTTGGACATGGTCCGGCTGACCGCCAGGTGGTCGTACTGCCCGATCAGACTGACCGCCGATGGCGTGCCCGGGTCGCGGAACTCGATGTAGGCCTCGTCCACGACCACGATGGGTCGGGCGGAGGAATCCGCACCCGTTACAGGGACCTTGGAGCAGACCTCCAGGAGTCTGATCAGCTGGTCCATGGGCAGGGGCGTCCCCGTGGGATTGTTGGGGCTGGTCACCAGGACCATGGCGGGCCCCAGCGCCTTGATGCGTTCGATGGTCGTGTCCATATCCAGACTGAAATCGGGCAGCCGGTGGGCCAGCTTCCAATCGGTGAAGGTATCCCTGGCATATTCGGGATACATGGAGTAGGTCGGGTCGCAGCCCAAGGCGGTCCTGCCCGGACCACCGAAGGCCTGGAAGAGCTGGAGCATGATCTCATTGGACCCGTTGGCCGCCCAGAGCTGCCCGGGTTGGAGCGAGGTCCCCGACTCCTTCTTCAGGTAGGCAGCCAGGGCCCGCCGCAGTTCCTCATGCTCCCTGTCCGGATAGCGGTTGAGACCGGGGGCCACCTGGCGCACCCGCTCGCAGATGGCATCGACCACCTCCTGGTCCAGGGGGTAGGGGTTTTCGTTGACGTTCAGGCAGACCGGGACATCCAGCTGGGGGGCGCCGTAGGGCTCCTCCCCCACCAGGTCCGCACGGAGGGGAAGATCGGCTGGTATGGCACTCACCTTAGACCGGCCTTCTCTTCGTTGGCTTCCAGGTCGGCCTTGTCGTAGGGGTCGTCCAGGAACCGGCTCAGGACGCACTCGCCATGGGCGGGCAGATCCTCGGATACGGCGAAATCATTGATCTTGGCAGCGATGGGCTTGAGCCCCTCCTGGTCATATTCGATGACTTCGACAGGCTTCATGAAGGTATGGACGCCCAGCGCCACGTCGAAGCGGGCGGTTCCGCCGGTGGGCAGAACGTGGTTAGACCCGGACATGTAGTCGCCCAGGGGCACAGGGGAGTAAGGGCCGCGGAAGATGGCGCCGGCATTCCTGATCCGGTCGATGACGGCATCCGGATCGGCCGTCTGAACCTCCAGGTGCTCGGCGGCATAGGCATTGGCCACGTCGATGGACTGGCCGATTCCGTCGGTCAGGATGATCCCCGACTGATTGCCGCCCAGGGAGGTACGCACCCGGTCGGCATGCTCGGTCCTAGGCACCCTGCGATCCAGAGCCTCCTGAACGCCCTGGGCCAGGTCCCGGCTGTCGGTGATCAGCACCGAGCCGGCCAGCTCGTCATGCTCGGCCTGGCCGATCAGGTCTGCAGCAACCCAGTCGGGGTTGGCCTGGCCGTCGGCAAGAATAGCGATTTCCGTGGGTCCGGCCACAGCGTCGATGCCCACCATGCCGGAGACCATCTGCTTGGCCGTCGCCACGAAGATGTTGCCCGGGCCCGTGATCTTGTCGACCGGGTCGCAGAGAATCTCCCCGTCCTGAGGCTCGGATCCCTTGGCCCCGTAAGCGAACATGGCCACAGCCTGGGCACCGCCCACGGCATAGACCTCGTCCACCCCCAGGATGGCGCAGGTGGCAAGGATGATGGCCGCCGGCAGGCCACGGGGGTCATCGGAGGCAGGCGGCGTGGCCACGGCCAGGGAATCGACCCCGGCAATCTGGGCAGGCACCGCGTTCATGATGACCGAGGAGGGATACAGGGCCTTGCCTCCCGGCACATAGAGGCCCACGCGTTCAATCGGAATCCACCGCTCGCTGACCCGAGCGCCGGGTGCCAGATCGGTGGCCATGGGCTTGGGCACCTGGGTGGTGCAGACCTTGCGGAGGCGGGCAACGGACTCCTCGATCGCCGCCCTGACCTTGGGATCCAGCCCCTCCAAGGCCTCCTGCATGGCCGATGCCGGAACCCTCAGATCATGAGGGCGCACATGGTCGAACCTCTGCTCCAGATCCCGCAGAGCCGCTGCCCCATGCTCGCGCACCTGGTCCAGTATGGGCTGCACCTGGGCGCTGGCCTCCCGGGTACCCATATCGGCCCGGGGCATGGCGGCGAGGAGTTGGGCGCGGGACATGGTTTTACCGCGCAGATCCATGGTTCTCATCATGAGCTTTGACATACTTTGATGGTAGTGAACTTTTGTGTCGCCAATGCCGGCGACTCACCACCGTCCCAAATGGTGAGACGGCTCCGGACGCGTCCTAGGCCGACGGCAGACAGGAGGGTCCGAAGACGGACTTGATCTCGGCCATCATGGAGGTGTCGTGCCTGGTGCGGAATCCGTCGCCGAAGGTCAGCAGACGGACGTTGCCCCGGTCGTCGGTGACCGCCAGACGGACCTGGCAGTAGCCGGGGTGGGACTTGAGTATCCGGGCCAGCCGCTCCATGTGCCCCCGGTCCAGGGCCTGCCTGGGCAGGGTGATGGTCAGTGGCCGCTCGTCGGCCGACTCCAGGACGGGCACCTCCATATCGTTGACGCGAATGTTGGTGGCCTCGTCCCGCAGCTCGACCACACCCTTGACCCGGATAATCGAGTCCAGGACCAGGTCCTCGGAGTGGGCGTCGTAGACCTTGCCGAAGAACATGCACTGGATGGAGCTCTCCAGGTCCTCGATGGTGACGATGGCCCAGGGATTGCCCTTCTTGGAGACCCGTCTGTCCACTGCAGTGACCAGCCCGGCCAGGGTCACCGCCTTGCCGTCCATGCCCTTGGACCGGTTGAGCAGCTGGGCGATGGACATATCGCGCATGCCGGCCAGAACCGAGGTCATGCCGCTCAGGGGATGGTCGGACACGTACAGGCCCAGCATCTGCCGCTCGAAGTTGAGCTTGGTGGACTTGTCCCACTCGTCGATGTCGGGCACGGTCACCTGGGCGTCGCCCAAGGCATCCTGTTGGGGTTGGTCGTCATCGGCGTCGGCGAAGAGGTCGAACTGGCCCTCGGCCTGCTTGCGCTTGATGGGCATGACCTGGTCGACGGCCTCGTCATGAATCTGGAAGAGGGCCCTCCGATTGGGGTCGATGCTGTCGAAGGCGCCCCCCTTGATCAGGGATTCCACGGTCCGCTTGTTGAGCACCTCCATGGGCACACGCTTGACGAAGTCCATGAAGTTGACGTACTTGCCCCGGGGCCCCTGACGCTCCTCGATGATGTCCGCCACCACCTTGTCGCCCACATTGCGGATGGCCCCCAGGCCGAAGCGGACCACGTCGCCGACAGCGGAGTACTCGGACACGGACTCGTTGATGTCGGGCGCCAGGATGCGGATGCCCATCCTCCTGGCCTCGCCCAGGTAGAGGGCGGTCTTGTCCTTGTTGGTCCGCTCGTTCTGCAGCAGGGCGGCCATGAACTCCACCGGATAGTGGGTCTTCAGGTAGGCGGTCCAGTATGCGATCAGGGCGTAGGCCGCCGAGTGCGCCTTGTTGAAGGCGTAGCCGGAGAAGGGCACCAGGACGTCCCAGACCGCCTGGGCGGCCTCCTGGGAGTAGCCGTGCGCCTTCATGCCCTCGAAGAAGGGCACCTGCTCCTTGGCCAGGACGTCGGGCTTCTTCTTGCCCATGGCCCTTCGCAGCACATCGGCTCGGCCCAGGGAGTAGCCGGCCAGAATCCGGGCAGCGGACTGGACCTGCTCCTGGTAGACGATCAGGCCGTAGGTCTCGTCCAACACGCCCGCCAGGGGCTTGGCCACCTCGGGGTGGATGGGCTCGATCTTCTGCAGCCCGTTCTTGCGCTTGGCATAGTTGATGTGCGAGTTCATATCCATGGGCCCCGGCCGGTAGAGGGCGATCAGGGCGGAGATGTCGTTGAAGTTGTCGGGCTTGAGCATGCGCAGCAGGGAGCGCATGCCGTCGCCATCGAGCTGGAAGACGCCCAGGGTGTCGCCCCGGGACAGCAGCTGGTAGGTCTCCTTGTCGTCCAGGGGGACCTTCTCGATGCTGATGGGCTCCTTGCCGTTGCGCTGGATGTTGGTGACCGTATCCCTGATGACCGTGAGGTTGGACAGCCCCAGGAAGTCCATCTTGACCAGCCCCAGGGTCTCGCAGGTGTGGTACTCGAAGGTGGTGGTCACCGTGCCGTCCGTGCGTTCCATCAGCGGCGAGGTGTTGGTGATGGGGTTGGAGGCCATGATGGTGGCGCAGGCGTGCACACCGGTCTGGCGGATGATGCCCTCGATGCCCTTGGCCTCCTCGGTGATCCGCTTGACGTCCGGGTTGGACTCATACAGGTCGCGGAATTCCTTGGCCTCCGGGTAGCGCTTGGACTGGGGGTCGAAGATCTCCTTGAGGCTCATGTCCTTGCCGTTGACCGTGGGCGGCAGGGCCTTGGTGACCTGGTCACCCACGGAGTACTCGTAGTCCATGATCCTGGCCGAGTCCTTCAGGGCCTGCTTGGTCTTGATGGTGCCATAGGTCACGCACTGGGCCACCTTGTCGGAACCGTACTTGCGGCCCACGTAGTCCAGGACCTTCATGCGCCCCTCGGGGTCGAAGTCCACGTCGATATCGGGCAGGGAGACCCTCTCGGGGTTGAGGAAGCGCTCGAAGATCAGCCCGTGCTTGAGCGGGTCCAGCTCGGTGATGCCCATGGCGTAGGCCACCATGGATCCTGCAGCCGAGCCACGGCCCGGTCCCACCATGATCCCGTGGTTCTTGGCCCAGTTGATGTAATCGGCCACCACCAGAAAGTATCCGGTGAACTGCATCTGGCAGATGACACCGCACTCGTAGTCGGCCTGGTGGGAGACCTCCTCGGGTACCCCGTCCGGATAGCGGTTCTTCAGTCCCTCGTCCACCTTCTTCAGGAAGAGGGAGGTCTCGTCCCAGCCCTCCGGGCAGTCGAAGCGGGGCATGAAGGCCCCGTCCTCGTGGTCGTCGAACATGACGTTGCAGCGCTCCGCGATCTCCAGGGTGTTGTCGCAGGCTTCGGGGAACTCCTTGAAGATCTCACGCATCTCCTGGGCCGAGCGGATGTAGTAGCCGGTGCCGTCGAACTTGAAGCGGCCAGGGTCGGTCAGCCGGGATCCCGAGTTGATGCAGAGCAGGGCGTCCTGGGCCGAGGCATCCTCCTTGCGCACGTAGTGCGAGTCGTTGGTGGCCACCAGGGGGGCATCCAGACGACGGGCGATCTCCAGCAGATCCTTGGTCACCCGATGCTCGATCTCCAGCCCGTGGTCCATCAGTTCCACGTAGTAGTTCTCCTTGCCGAAGATGTCCTGGAACTCCCCGGCGGCCCGCAGGGCCTCGTCGAACTGGCCCAGCCTCAGCCTGGTCTGGACGATGCCCGAGGGGCAGCCGGTGGTGGCGATGACCCCCTTGTGGTAGGTGGACAGCAGGTCCTTGTCCATGCGGGGCCACTTGCCGACCAGGCCCTCCAGGTTGGCCACCGAGGAGGCCTTGATCAGGTTGACCAGGCCCGTATCGTCGCTGGCCCAGAGGGTCATGTGGGTGATGAAGCCGCCGCCGGAGACGTCGTCCGAACGCTGCTCGTCGGTTCCCCAGTGGACCCGGCTCTTGTCCTGGCGGGCCGTCTCAGGGGTCACATAGGCCTCGATGCCGATGATGGGCTTGATGTCGGCATCCACGGCCGTCCGCCAAAGCTCGTAGGCCCCATGCATGTTGCCATGGTCGGTGATGGCCACGGCCGGCTGCCCCAGCCGTCCCACCTCGGCGACCAGGTCGGGGATCCTGCTGGCCCCGTCCAGGGTGGAATAGTGGGTGTGGGTGTGAAGGTGAACGAAGTCTGACCGGGTTGAGGACATATCTCCAACTTACCCAGGACCCTGGCCGAATCGCCGGAGTCCGCTAGCTGCGTATACCAGCGGCGCTCTGACGTTCGATCTGCAGGGAGCGGCGCAGATCAGCCGGGTAGGAGGAGACCACCTTGGTCCAGATCTTGGTACGGGGGTGGCGGAATTCCAGGCGCATGGCGTGCAGCCACTGCCGCTTCAGGCCCAGTCGCTCCGCCAGGTCGGGGTTGGCCCCATACATGTGGTCACCCACCAGGGGATGGCCTATGGAGGAGAAGTGCACGCGTATCTGATGGGTGCGCCCGGTCTCCAGATTGACGCTGACCAGGGTTGCCGAGCCGAAGCGCTCCAGGACATCCCAGTGGGTGATGGCCTCCTTGCCGGCAGGGGTGACCGTGAAGCGGAAGTCCGAGACACGCGCCCGTCCTATGGGGGCCTCGATGGTGGCCTTGTCCTCGGAAAGATTGCCCTGGACCAGGGCGTGGTAGATCTTGACCACCTCATGCCGGGCGAACTGCCGACGCATCTCCTTGTAGGCCAGGTCGGACTTGCAGACCAGCATGAGGCCGCTGGTGCCCGCGTCCAGGCGGGAGACGATGCCCTGACGGCCCTGGGCCCCCATTGAGGTGATGTGGGTGCCCCGCTGCAAAAGGCTGCCCAGAACGGTTGGGCCGGTCCAACCTATGGAGGGATGTGCCGCCACCCCCACCGGCTTGTCTACGACGACCACGTCCTCGTCCTCATAGACCACAGGCATGTCCTCGGCCACCGGCTCCACCTGCTTGGCTGGCTCGGGCTCGTCCAGCTCTATCAGATCGCCGCTCATCAGGGTGGTGGCCTTGTTCACCCGGCGGCCCATGATCCGCACATGCCCCTGGGCCACCAGTTCGCTGGCCTTGGCCCTGGACAGACCCAGCATTTTGGACAGGGCCATGTCCAGACGCCGACCCACAAGAGCATCCGGCGCAGGAAGAAGCCGGGTCACTTGGCCGCTCCCCCATGCTCTTTGGCTTTGTCCCTGTCGCTGAACCGCACATTGCAGACAATGAGCACCACCACGGCCACGCCTGCCAGGGTCAGATAGATATCGGCCACATTGCCCACCGACCAGCCGTAGTCCAGAAAGTCGACCACGGCACCGTCAAGGAAGCCCGATGCATAGGCCACCCTGTCGATCAGATTGCCTGCCGCCCCGGAGAAGGCCAGGGAGAGGACCAGGGTCCAGGCCATGGAGGTGGTGCGCAGAGCCAGAACGATAATGAGCAGACAGGCCGCCAGGGCAATCAGGGATATGACCCAGGTACTCCCGGACCCCAATCCAAGCGAAGCCCCGGGGTTGCGTACCAGACGCAGTCCGCGCAACGGTCCAGGAAGGACCACCCTGACACCGTTGCCCAGCCGGGCCAGGGCCAGGGCCTTGGTCACCTGGTCCAGGGCTATGGCCACTGCCGCCAGAGCGACGAAGACGGCCACGCGCCCGCGCAGCCGTCCCTTGTGTATGTTCTTCGTCATTACCGGATGGAATCAGTGAGCCTGTTCGGACTTCTTTTCCATGGACTGGTAATTGCTGGTGTCCGAGATCTGGTTGATCAGCTGGTTGAGGAACTCGGTCAGCTTGCTGCGGTAGCCCGCCTCGAACTGCTTGAGCCCCTGGATGTTCTCCTCCAGAACCTTGGACTGATCCATGAGCTTGTTCTTGACATCGGCGGCATAGCGATCGGCACTGTCGCGGGTGTTCTTGTCATACTCCTGCGCGCGGGTCTGCACCTGGGTCTCGTACTCGTCGGCCTGCGAGTGCTGGCGCTTGGAATAGGCGTCGGCATCGGAACGGGTCTTGACCGAGTACTCGTCGGCCTGGGAGCGTACACGCTGTGAGTAACCATCGGCCTCGGAGTGGACTCGCTTGGAATACTCGTCCACCTCGGCGCGGGTCCTCTTGGAGTAGTCCTCCGCCTTCTTGACGATGTCGTCGTGCTGGGCGTGGCCCTCGGCAACCAGCTGGGAGGCGTTGGCCTTGCCCTTGTCCACGTACTGGTCGTGCAGCTGCATGGCCAGGGTGAGCATGGCAGTGGCCCTCTCGGGTTCGCTGCTGGCCTCGGCACCAGCGCCCGCGATCCGCTGCAGGCTGCCCGTTTCGGTGGAGGGCTCGGCCTTGGAGACCTGCTGGCGCAGCTGCTCCTCGCGCTTGCGGGATTCCTCCAGCTGCTTGTTGAGCTGCTCGGTGCGCTGCTGCTGCTCCTGAGAGGCCTTCTGTGCCTGGGTGACCTGCTGGCGGGCCGTGGCCATGCTCTGCTGGGAGGCATTGAGCTGGTTGGTCAGAGCCTGGACCTGCTGGCGGGCCTGGTCGCGCTCCTTTTGCATGGCGGTCAGCTGATTGGTCAGAGCCTGGGTGTTGTTGCCCGCGGCGGCCTGGGCGGTCAGCTGGTCGATCTGCGAGTTGAGCTGCTCGACCTGACGCTTGAGCTGGTCATTCTGGGAGGCCAGGGTCTTGACCTGGCTCTGGGACTCGGCCAGGAGCCGCTTGGTCTGGGCATCCACGACAGGCTGCTGGGCGGCATTACCCTGGGCCTGCTTCAGATCCCTGTTTTCCGTCTGCAGGGATTCCACCTGAGCCGTCAGGTCGGAGATCTTGGAGTTCAGCGAGGCCACGTCGGTACCCAGGGACTGGGTGGAAGCGGAGTTGCCCTGCATGGCCTGCTTGCCCAAGGCTTCAACCGTCTCCGTGACCTGATCCAGGAAGTCGTCAACCTCGTCGACGTCGTAGCCTTCCTTGAACCGCACTGTCTGGAAGGTATGCTCCCTTATGTCATTAGGCGTCAATAGAGCCATATGTTTCTCCACCTCGCTTCAGGCCAACCAGCCCGATTGTGTTCTCTTACTGCATGCTAGCACGGAGTCTGCCGTATCCGCGGTCTTGCTTTTATCCCAGCAGCACCTGGATGATGATCAACGCGGCGTAGAGCACCATGAAGGAGACATCGAGCTGGATCCTGCCCATGGGCAGGGGCGGAATGTACCGGCGCAGCCAGCGCAGGGGCGGCTCGGTCAAGGCATAGATGACCCGGATGAGCGAGGCCACGAAGCCTCGGGGGTACCAGCGGGGCGACAGAACCAGGACCCAGTCCAGAATCATCCGCACGAAGAGGATGAGCAGGTAGGTCTCAATGCAGATGTCTATCAGATATCGAATAAAAGGAACAAGCATGCGTCTTCAGGCTCCTGCGGACAAGGCTGCCAGGGCTTCGGTCACTGGGCGAAAAGCCCCTTGGCCGAGGAGCCTGACTCGGGCTCCTCCACCTTGATGTTGACCTGTGCAGGACTGAGCAGGAAGACCCTGGGGGTGACCCGCTCAATGGACCCGCGTACCCCGAAGACCACGCCGGCGGAGAAATCGACAATCCTGTAGGCAACCGACTCGGACACGCCTGTCAGGTTGAGGACCACCGGAACCCCGTCCCGCAGGGCCCTGCCGACCATCTGGGCATCCTCGTAGGACTTGGGATGGATGGTGGTGATGCGGTTGATCCGGCTCTGGAAGGGCGTGGACTCGGCTTCCTGGCTGCTGGACGTGGATTGCGGAGCCATGGGAGTCACAGAGTGATCGGTGTCGAAGCCGTCGCGGGCCTCGTCATCGTCGGCCAGGTCGTCGTCATCGTCATCCACGACATCCGACATGCCGAAAAAGGACATTGCGTTCTTCATCAATCCTGCCATACCTGCTCCTTCGCCTGATTACCGCAGAAAGTCAGGGATATCCAGATATCCCGGGTCGGAGGTGCCGTCATCGCCGGAGGCGGGGGGCACCACATCGTGTTCGGAGGTCTCATCGGACTCCACCTGGGCGGATGGAGTCGTCAGCGGCTGCTGGGGCTCCTGGACCGGGGTGGCCGCTGCCGGTGCTGTGGTCGTGTCCACTGCAGGAGCCGGGGTCTCGTCCTTCTTAGGGGTGGGATCGAACCCGGCGGCGATGACCGTGACCCGCACCTCGTCCCCGTAGGCGTCGTCCAAGGCCAGGCCCCAGATGATCTGTGCCTCGGGATGGATGGCATCCTGAACCAGCTGGGCGGCGGCAGATGCCTCCTGCATGCTCAGGTCGGTGGGGCCGGCCACGTTGATCAGGGCCCCATGGGCACCCTCGATGCTCTCCTCCAGGAGCGGAGAGGAGATGGCGATCTCGGCGGCCTGGGTGGCTCGATCCTCGCCCCTGGCTGCGCCGATGCCGAAGAGGGCGGTGCCGGCATCCTTCAAGATGGCGGTGACATCGGAGAAGTCCACGTGAATGTAGGAGTTCATGGTGATCAGGTCGGTGATGCCCTGAACCCCGGCCAGCAGGGCGGTGTCGGCCGTCTTGAAGGCGTCCATGACCGAGACCGTGCGATCCGAGAGGTCCAGAAGCCGGTCATTGGGGATAACGATAAGGGCATCGACCTCCTTGCGCAGGTTCTCGATGCCCGATTCGGCGGAAGCGGAGCGCCTGGGGCCTTCAAAGGTGAAGGGGCGTGTGACTACGGCGATGGTGAGCGCGCCTTGCTGACGGGCTGCACGCGCTACCAGGGGGCTGGCGCCGGTGCCTGTGCCGCCGCCCTCCCCTGCAGTGACGAAGACCATATCGGCGCCCTTGAGGACCTCTTCGATGTCGGACTGATGATCCTGGGCGGCCTTGGCGCCCTTCTCCGGATCGGCTCCGGCTCCCAGGCCGCGGCTGTTGGCATCGGAAAGGGAGATCTTCACATCGGCTTCTGAGCGCAGAAGATCCTTGGCATCGGTATTGATGGCCACAAATTCAACATTCTGCAGACCTTCGGCGATCATGCGATTGACAGCATTGCCACCGGCTCCACCAACACCAACGACCTTGATGTTGGTCTTGTCGTTGAAATTGTCATTCTGGGCAATCTCGCTCACAGTATGCTCCCGTCACTCACGTTACGCTCAACTCTAGCGCAGGTCATATACGCCAACACGCATTTGCCCACAGGCGTTCCGACCCTTCCTGACGGCCGTGGGCCCAGGGTCCGGGAGGTCAGAGCCAACCGTCCTGGCCTCCCGAGAGAACCTCCACGCCGTTCTGTCCGTATTCTAAACCCTGATTCTAGACCCGGATGCGCACGGTTGGTGACGGGAATATTTCCGGCTTCAGTAGGAGGCATCCATGGGGTCGTTGCCGAAGAGCGTCTCGCGCTCCTGATGGGTGGTGATCCGCGAATCCAGCCAGCCATAGGGCAGGCGGACCTTCTTGGCATAGCGGACCCGGCCCCGGGGCTTGCCGGCCACTGCCCGCGGATAGGGCATGTCCTGGTTCAGGTTGGCGATGCAGCGGTCCATATCCTCAAGGCTCTCGCAGGCCATGAAGTCGCGGCGCACCTGGCCGCCCACGGCGAAGCCCTTGAGATACCAGGCCACGTGCTTGCGCATATCATGGACGGCCATGCGTTCGTCGCCGTCGTAGAACTCGACCAGGAGCCTGGCGTGGCGGGCCATGATGGCCCCCACCTGGCCCAGGGTGGGCTCCTGCCGTTCCGGGGAGCCGGCCAAGGCCGCCGCGATGTCGGCAAAGAGCCATGGACGGCCCTGGCAGCCCCGGCCGATGGCCACACCTGCGCAGCCGGTCTGGGCGAACATGTCCAGGGCATCCTCGGCGGTCCAGATGTCGCCGTTGCCGAAGACGGGGATATCTACGGCCTGGACCAGCTGGGCGATCCGGTCCCAGTCGGCATGGCCTCCATAGTATTCAGCCGTGGTTCTGGCGTGCAGAGTGACGGCGGCACACCCTTCCTCCTGGGCTATGTGGGCGGCCTCCAAGAAGGTCTCGTGCTGGTGGTCGATGCCCACCCGGATCTTTGCGGTGACGGGGATCCCGGCAGGCGAGCAGACAGCGACCACACGATGGACCAGTTCGGCGAAGAGGTCGGTCTTCCAGGGCAGGGCGGACCCGCCGCCATGTCTGGTGACCTTGGGGACCGGGCAGCCGAAGTTCATGTCAATATGATCGGCCCAGCCGGCATCGACCACCATCCGGGTGGCCTGCTCCATGATCTGAGGGTCCACCCCATACAGTTGCAGGGAGCGCACCTTCTCCTGGGGGGCGAAGCGGCATAGCCTGAAGGCCTTGGGGTTGCGCGCCACCAGGGCCCGGGCCGTGACCATCTCCCCCACATACAGTCCGTCGGGTCCGTACTCGCGGCAGAGCAGGCGGAAGGGCCAGTTGGTCACGCCCGCCATGGGCGAAAGCATGACCGGAACAGGTACGGTTATCGGGCCCAGCTGCACCGGGGCAACCTTTGGGGTCGTGCAATCAGTCTCAGTACCGGCCACCGGCCTCGGCCACCTTGATGGGTTCGCTCTCGTCCGTACCCGGCTCGCTGGCCAGGTCCGTGTAGCCGTCAGCGGCACGCGCACCGGTCAGGTCCGACGGACCCATGGGGTAACGCACCCGCTGCTCGCCGACGACCTGGCGCACATAGTCCTCCACCTGGTCCAGAGCCACCCGGTCCTGCTGCATGGAGTCGCGGTTGCGGATGGTGACCGCCTTGTCGTCCAGGGTGTCGAAGTCCACGGTGATGCACAGGGGCGTGCCGATCTCGTCCTGACGACGGTAGCGGCGGCCGATGGCGCCGGACTCGTCATAGTCCACCATCCACTCATTCTGGCGCAGGTCGGCGGCCAGGTCATGGGCGATCCGCTGCAGATCAGGCTTCTTGGACAGGGGAAGAACCGCGGTCTTGATTGGGGCCAGCCTCGGGTCCAGACGCAGCACGGTGCGCCGGTCGACCCCGCCCTTGGTGTTGGGGGCCTCGTCCACGTCGTAGGCATCCACCAGGAAGGCCATCAGCGAGCGCGTCAGACCGGCTGCAGGCTCGATCACGTAGGGGATGTAGCGTTCCCCGCTGGCCTGGTCGAAGTAGCTCAGATCCTCGCCCGAGTGCTCGGCATGGGCCTTTAGGTCGTAGTCGGTGCGATTGGCCACGCCCTCCAGCTCGCCCCACTCGGAGCCCTGGAAGCCGAACCGGTATTCGATGTCCACGGTCCGCTTGGAATAGTGGGCCAGCTTCTCCTTGGGGTGCTCGTAGTGGCGCAGGTTCTCCGGCTTGACACCCAGGTCCACGTACCAACGGGTCCTGGCATCGATCCAGTACTGATGCCATTGTTCGTCAGTGCCGGGGTGGACGAAGAACTCCATCTCCATCTGCTCGAACTCGCGGGTGCGGAAGATGAAATTGCCGGGCGTGATCTCGTTGCGGAAGCTCTTGCCCATGTTGGCGATGCCGAAGGGGGGCTTGGAGCGGGAGGAGGCCATGACGGACTTGAAGTCCACGAAGATTCCCTGGGCGGTCTCGGGGCGCAGATAGTGCAGGCTCTTCTCGTCCTGGACGGGTCCCAGGTGGGTCTGCAGCATCATGTTGAAGTCGCGCGGCTCGGTCCACTGGCCCTTGGTGCCGCAGTCCGGGCAGGGGATGTCCCTGAGGCCGTTTTCCGGATCGTGGCCGTGCTTTTCGGCGTAGGCCTCCTCCAGGGTGTCGGCCCGGTGCCGCTTGTGGCAGTTCAGGCACTCGATCAGGGGGTCGTTGAAGACGGACACATGGCCCGAGGCTTCCCAGACCGCCGTGGGCAGGATGACCGAGGTGTCCACGCCGACCACGTCGTCGCGGGTGACCACCATGGTCCGCCACCACTCACGCTTGATATTGTCCTTGAGAGCCACGCCCAAAGGACCATAGTCCCAGGCCGAGCGCGTCCCGCCGTAGATCTCCCCTGCGGGAAAGACGAACCCTCGGCGCTTGGCCAGGGAGATGACCTCATCCAGTTTCGATACTGCCACTGATCACACCTTCTGCTCGGGAACCCCCTCCTGGGGGCTACGACCTGATGACCGGCCTCCAGCATACCTTCGGCGGGTGACCTGCTGTCAGCGTGGAGGCCTACCATCAAGGCAGGTGCGGGAGGCCGCGCAGGTGACCGCAGGGGACACCGGGCATCCTGCCTACGAACACCAATCGATGCGGAAAGGTTCCCAATATGCCCGATATGAACGACCCATCCTATCTGAACACCGTAGCCGAGGTCACGATCGCACCCTCCGGTCAGGGTGAGGAGCTGTCCACCTATGTGGCCCAGGTCATCAAGGTCATCAGGGACTCGGGGCTACCCAACCAGACCAATGCCATGAGCACCGTGATCGAAGGTGATCTGCACCGGGTCATGGAGGTCGTGGAAGAGGCCACACGGGTCCTGGCCGAGCAGGGGTACAGGACCGGCGTCAGCCTCAAGCTGGACATCCGTCACGGCAAGCGGGACCAGATCCACGAAAAGGTGGAGCGGGTCGACCGGATCCTGGGCGGGGAAAACCGCTGAAAGCTCACTGTCACCGAAGATCAGCCAGGCTGAAATCGCCTGAGCAGGTTAAGGTGTGCCCATGATCACGATGAAGCAGATCGCCGAACGCACAGGCGTGTCCGTCTCCACGGTCTCCCTGGTGCTCAACGGCCGCGACAAGGGCAGGGTCAAGTCGGAGATCGCCCGAAAGGTGCGCAACACAGCCAAGACCCTGGGCTATCGGCCCAATCCCATGGCACGGTCGCTGCGCACCAGCAAGACCGGCATGCTGGGCTTCATCAGCCAAGAGGTGGCCACCACGCCATACGCCGGCGCCATCATTCAGGGTGCGCAGGATGCGGCAGCCGAGCGTGGCTATGTGCTTCTCACCGTCTCCACCGACGGGGGCGTTCGGGAAGCCGAGCAGATCCAGGCTCTGAAGCGCTATGGGGTGGACGGTTTCCTCTTCGCCAAGATGTATGACCAGGATGTCGACCTGCCCCAGGCTCTGCGCTCCTGCCCTGCCGTGGTGGTCAACGCGGTGGAGCGGGCCGACCGTTGCCCCAGCATCGCCCCTGACGAGTTTCTGATCGGCTACGATGCCACCCGCCATCTGATTGAATCAGGCTGCCGCCGGGTGGCCTACCTGGGCACCACACAGGATCTGCCGGCGCAGGAAGACAGAATGCGGGGGTATCAGGCCGCTCTCAAGGAAGCTGGGTTACCTGCAGGCCAGTCCTTGATCCGACTGGCGGGATTCAACCAGGAGGCCATGGATCAGACAAACGATCTGATGGACGACCAGCACCCCGATGGCGTCTTCTGCTTCAATGATTCACGTTCCTTCTACCTCTACCAGGCCGCCGCAGCCCGCCATCTGATCATCGGCAGGGACCTTAATCTGGTGGGCGTGGACAATCACCAGGTCGTGGCCGAAACCACGGCACCTCCCCTGACCACGGTCGAACTGCCCCACTACGAGATGGGCTTCTGGGCGGTGCGGCGACTGCTGGCGCAAATCAATCCCTGTCGCGCTGCTCTTCCCCTGCCCGACACCCGTGCCGTCCTGCCGCCGCTTGATCAAGCTGACGGGGTGCGCATCCATTGCGCCCTGATCCGCAAGGGCTCCACCCGCCTCGATGATGCCTCGGACCCGGGCCCAGCCAGCCGCTGAGCCAGAATCACCCTTCCCTCACCCCTCTCACCGTCGCAAGATGGTGAACCAAGGTCGCATACTGGCGGGCTTCGCACCAATCGACAATCGGTCAGCATCCCCGGCTGGTTGCTTATCGTGCAAGGTACGCATAGCAATCGTCAATCGTTTGACGTAAATCGATTGACGGCCTACTATACCTACCAGGGTCCGCTTTGCACACAGGAAGTGCTTGGGACCTGGAGGCACTGCGGAGAAGCGGTGCACACCAAGGAAAGAGGGGCAGCATGGCCACCAAATTATCGGCGTGGAGGAATCCATCATATTTGGAATCCTCTACCGGAATATTCTTCTTCTTCTGCGCATGGGGAGTCTGGTGGTCCTTCTACCAGCGATGGCTGGTAACGGGACTTGGCATGACCAACACCCAGGTCGGCAACATCTACTCCATCAACTCCGTGGCAACCCTGATCATCATGTTTGTCTACGGGGTCATCCAGGACGAACTGGGAGTCAAACGCCGTCTGGCCATCTTCATCGCTGCCATCGCCGCCCTGGTGGGGCCCTTCGTCCAATTCATCTATGCGCCGCTCATGCGCTCCAACATAATGCTGGGCGCCATGCTCGGCGCCGTGGTCCTCTCGGCTGGCTTCATGTCAGGCTGCTCCCTGATCGAGGCCATCACCGAGCGCTACTCCCGGAAGTTCGGCTTCGAGTATGGACAGTCCCGGGCCTGGGGCTCCTTCGGCTACGCCATCGTGGCCCTGATCGCCGGCTTCGTCTTCAACATCAACCCCATGATCAACTTCTGGCTGGGGTCCGCCTTCGGGCTGTGCATGCTGCTGGTCTACGCCTTCTGGATCCCGGACGAGCAGCGCGACGAGATTCGCCGCGAATCGACACCAGACGGTGAGAAGTCCCAGCCTTCACTCAGCGATATGCTCCACGTACTGGGTATGCCGGCCCTCTGGCTGCTGATCATCTTCATGGTCTTCACCAACACCTTCTACACGGTCTTCGACCAGCAGATGTTCCCCACTTACTACGCCAACCTCTTCGCCACACCGCAGCTGGGCAACCAGGTCTACGGCATCCTCAACTCCTTCCAGGTCTTCCTGGAATCGGCCATGATGGGCGTGGTCCCAGTCATCATGCGCAAGATAGGCGTGCGCAACTCCCTCTTGCTGGGGGCTACGGTCATGTTCGCCAGGATCGGCCTGTGCGGTTTCTTCCACGACCCGGTCATGGTCTCCATCGTCAAGCTCTTCCACTCCATCGAGGTCCCGCTCTTCAGCCTGCCGGCCTTCCGCTACTTCACCCTGCACTTCAACCCCAAGCTGTCCGCCACCCTCTACATGGTGGGCTTCCAGATCGCCTCCCAGGTCGGCCAGGTGGCCCTTTCCACCCCGCTGGGCATGCTCCACGACCGGGCCGGCGACCAGGTCACCTTCTACACCATCTCCCTGGTGGTGCTCGCTGCCCTGATCTACGGCATCTTCGTGCTCAAGCGCGATGACCAGCAGGTTGACGGCGATCCCTTCATCAGGGATTCGCAGAAGTCCGCCGTGACCCAGGGCTGATCCCCACGTCAATCATAAACAGCACCGATCCAACCCGAAAGGATTCAAGGATGAACCAGTCAGTAACCAAGGAAAACGCCGATATGAGCGCTCAACTGGACAAGGCCCAGAAGAGCATCGATCGGCTCTTCGCCACCCGCAATGACCGCTGGTATCCCCAGTGCCACATCGCCTCCAAGGCCGGATGGATCAACGACCCCAACGGCCTGAGCTACTACAAGGGGCGCTATCATGCCTACTTCCAGCTCAACCCCTACGGGAGCGAGTGGGGCAACATGCACTGGGGGCATGTGTCCAGCACCGACCTGGTCACCTGGAGGCGCGAGCCCCTGGCCATGGCACCCACCCTGGAGGTCGAGAAGGACGGGGTCTTCTCCGGATCGGCCGTGGTGGGCGACGACGGCCGTCTGACCATCTACTACACCGGTCACCGCTGGCGCAACGGGGTCAACGATGATGACGGCAACCTCCAGGAGCAGTGCATGGCTGTCTCCTCAGACGGCATCCACTTCGAAAAGAAGGGGGTCGTGATCCCCTGCCCGGACGACAAGATCCTGCACTTCCGCGATCCCAAGGTGTGGAAGATGGGCGGACTCTGGTATATGGTCTTCGGAGTCAGCACCCCCGCCCACCGGGGCGAGATCTGGATGTACACCTCCAACGACATGGAGCATTGGACCTTCGACCGGGTGATCTACCGGCACCCCGACCCTGAGGTCTTCATGCTGGAATGCCCCGACATGTTCCCCCTGGAGGACAAGTGGGTGATCTGCTATTCGGCCATGGGCCTTAAGCCCCAGGGGTTTGAGGCGCGCAACCACAACAATGCCGGCTACGTGATCGGCAGCTGGCAGCCCGGCGGCGACTTCCAGCAGGAGACTGAGTTCCACCTCTGGGATGACGGCCATAACTTCTATGCCCCGCAGACCTTCCAGGCCCCTGACGGCCGCCGGCTGGTCTTCGGCTGGATGAGCCCCTTCACCGAGCCAATCCCCATGCAGGAGGACGGCTGGTGCGGCCAGTTCACTGTACCCCGCGAGGTCACCCTGGCCGGCGATCACCTGCGTTGCCTGCCGGTACGCGAGTTCTCCGACCTGGACCAGGACAGGCAGGACTTCGGTTCCATCGAGCTGGAGGTCAACGGCAGCCAGGATCTGGTTGACGACGCGCAGACCGCCGACATCGCTATGGAAATCGACCTGGCCAAGTCCCAGGCAGAGCGCATCGGTCTGGAGATTCACCGGACGCAATCCGGCGACCACACGCTGGTCTGCTATGACGACCAGCTGGGCCGCGTGGTGCTCGACCGCCACTGCAACACCTACGGGGACCGGGGTTACCGCACTGCTCCAGTCGACAAGTCCTCGGGCAAGCTCAAGCTGCGCATCATCGTAGACCGGGGCTCGATCGAGGTTGTCGTCAACGACGGGCTGGAGATCATGTCCTCCTACTCCTTCCCCGCCCAAGGACCGCGGGGCATCCGCCTGATCGCCGAATCCGGCGAGGGCAAGGCTCTGATCGACTCCCTCTCCATCGCCAGGCTGGGCACCATCTGGGAAGAGCCGGATCGCTGATCCCGCTGTCCTGGTCGGCACAGGAAAGGCCCGTCCCTGAAATCCACTCAGGGGCGGGCCTTTTGTCTGGCAAGCGCCGGCTTCAGACATCCATTGTCAGAACCAAAGAATCAGAGATCCTCGAAGAAGTAACGGTCCTTTGACAATGACTCCTTGCCATGGACCGGCGGCCATGACCTGGCCCAGGCTTCTGATCTTCGGAACCTGAAGCCCGAACGAGGCCGCCTCAGCCTTGGCTTCACTTGCCGACCCTGACCAACAGCGCCATCAGCCCGGAGGCGATGGCCGCCGCACCCATGAAGAGGAAGGCTCCGACGAAGGAGCCACCGGCGGCCTTGACCAGGTAGCCGATGATCATGGGAGCCAGGAATCCGCCCAGGGTGCCGCCGGTGTTGATGATGCCGATGGCGGAGCCGATGATGTGCGGGTCCATGATCTTGTGGGGCCAGGTGAAGATGCCGGTGAAGGCCACCACGGAGACGCAGGAAACCAGGATCAGCAGCAGGAGGGAGAGCCAGATGTTGCGTGAGAAGACGAAGCATACAACCAGGACGGCGCTGATCACCCCGGCGCCAAGGATGGCCAACTTCTCCCTGCCCAGGAAGAGCTTCGAGAGCAGCTGACCGGCGTAGATGGTGGCGACGGTCGTAAAGACCGCATTGACCGCCAGCAGGATGCCTGCCTGACCGATCGAAAGCCCGAAGGTGTTCTTTATGAAGGTGGGCATCCAGGAGATGTTCCCGTACAGGAGGATGTTCAGCAAGAGCATGGCCACGAAAAGGACCAGCACGTTCCGGTTCTTCAGAACTTCGAGGAAGCCCGCCCCCCTGGCTCCGGGCTTCTGGTCAACCTCGGGCTGGCGGGGTTTGGAGGGCACGAAAATCAGGATGCAGACAAAGGCCAGCAGATAGAGGGTGCCCAGCACAGCGTAGGCCAGGTGCCAGTTGATGGCGACCAGGTTGGCGCCCAGAACGAAGGCCAGGATGCCGCCGATGCCCGAGGTCGACAGAATCAGGGATTGTACGAAGGTACGCCGTTCCTGGGGGAAGTTCTCCGCGATCGACTTGGAGCAGGAGGGCGGGTAGCCGCCGTGGCCCATGCCGGCGAAGAACCGGACGATGATGAAGAAGGCCAGACCATTGGCCAGGCCGAACAGGTAGCTGAACAGACCAATGATGATCATGGAGGCCATCAACACACGCTTGGCCCCAAGCCTGTCGGCCAGCCAGCCGCTGGGTATCTGCATGAGCGAGTAGCCCAGGAAGAAGGCCGACATGATGATGCCTGTCTGCCCCGAGTCCAGGTGGAACTGCTCGGAGATGGGGATGATGGCGGTCGAGATCATGTTCTTGTCCATGTACACGATCGAGTAACCGGCCATCAGGGAGAAGATCAGCGTTCCGCTCGCCGTTTTTGAGGATTGCTTGATTGCCATTGGTCTGTCATCCTTCAGTAGAAACCGGCCGCCACCGAGCAGGCGGCAGCCGAACAGTAGGTCAGTGGGGCATCACATCGTCGGGGATGACGACCTTGTACTCCTGGCCGGCGAAGGTCTTGTCGAAGTCCTCCTTGGCGGCCTTGACCAGATCCGGGTCGGTAAACGCATCGTAGGCGGTCAGGGCCAGGGTCTTGCCCGCAGCCAGCAGACCCTTGTGGGCCACCGAGGACTTGCCGTTGGCCGCCCACTGCCAGGAGTGAGCAGAGGTGCCCTGGGGCTCGAACCCGCCGCTGAACTGGGCGGTGGGCGTCTGCCAGCTGACATCGCCGACGTCGGTGGATCCCGATGCCGTATCGGTGAAGACCAGTGGATACTTCTTCAGGGCCATGGTCGACTCGGCCATCTTCCTGACTTCCTCATCCGTCAGATCAGGGAAGGCCTCCTTGGTGCGGCTGAGCACCCGCTGCTTGCCGGCCTCGGGGACTGTGTCGGTGTAGCGGCGCTCATAGTCCAGCTCCTGCTGGTCCAAGGGCAGGGGGCCGACGAGGTCCAGGTTCCTGTCTACGGCCTCGGTCAGCGGATGGTTGGGAATGAAGTTGTAGCAGGCCGCGTCGAACTCCTCCTTTACCTGGGTCTCGGTCATCAGGGCCGCACCCTGGGCGATCTTCTCAACACGCTTGAACAGATCCTGTGCCTGGTCCATCCTGGGGGCGCGCACGAAGTAGTAGAGCCGGGCATGGGACTGCACCACGTTGGCCGACTCACCGCCTGCGTCGATGAAGGCGTAGTGCACGCGGGCCGCATCGATCATGTGCTCGCGCAGGAACTGCACGCCCACATTCATGAGCTCCGCGGCATCCAGGGCGCTCCGGCCCAGCTCGGGAGCCGCAGCCGCGTGCGCCGGCACACCGGTGAAGTCGAAGTAGGCCTGCAGGACCGCCAGGCTGGAGGAACCCCAGGCCTGGGTCACATCCGAGGGATGCCAGGACAGGGCCAGATCCAGCCCGTCGAAGACCCCGTCCCTGGCCATGAAGGCCTTGCCATAGCCCGACTCCTCAGCTGGGCAGCCGAAGACCTTGATGGTCCCCTTGAGGCCCTTCTCCTGCATGAAGGTCTTGATCCCGACTCCGGCCGCGACGGCCGCCATGCCCAGGATGTTGTGGCCGCAGCCTTGCCCGTTGCCGCCCTCGACCAAGGGCTTGTGCTCGCCCAGGTCGGCCACCTGGCTGAGGCCTCCCAGTGCGTCGTATTCGCCGGTGATGCCGATTACCGGACGGCCCGAACCCCAGGTCGCCACATAGGCATAGTCCATATGGCCCACGCCCTTCTCTATCTCGAAGCCCTCCTGCTCAAGCACCTTGTAGTGCTGCTGGACCGACTCCTTCACGGCAAACCTGGTCTCAGGGGTGCCCCAAATATGATCGGCTGCCTCGATGAACTCCTGTGACTTATCCTCGATGATCTGCATGATGCGTTGCTTGTCGTCCACGCCTGTCGACTCCTTCGTTTCGTTTGCTGCGCTGATTTCCACGGCGGACATGGCCTGCTCCGCTGTGATACGTCACAGACTACCTTTCATGGGTGTTACGAGAGTGTTCAGACCTGTGAATTTGGACGACTATGGCTAACCTCACAAAATTGGAGGCTCTGTCTTCTCAGGCTTGGTTCACGCCGCCGAAGCGCCTGTCCCGGTGGATGTAATCGTCGATGGCCCGCCAAAGCACATCGCGCCCGCAGTCAGGGAAGAGCTCGGGTACGAAATCCAGCTCCGCATAGGCCGCCTGCCAGGGCAGGAAGTTGGAGGTGCGCTGTTCCCCCGAGGTGCGCAGGACCAGGTCGCAGTCCGGTATGTCTGGGTTGTAGAGGTGCTGGGCAATCATCTTTTCGGTGACCTTGGAGCCCTTGATATGCCCGGCCGCCACCTCCCGGGCGATATCGGTGGCTGCATCGGCCAACTCAGCCCTGCCCCCGTAGTTGATGCAGAAGATCACATCGATTCTGGTGTTGTGCCGGGTGCGCTCCATGGCCGCCTCCAGCTCGTCGATGACCGACTTCCAGAGCCGGGGCCGACGGCCAGCCCAGCGCACGCGCACCCCCCAGTCATCCATTTGGGCCACCCTACGGTGGATGATGTCCCGGGAGAAGCCCATCAGAAAGCGGACCTCGGCCGGCGAGCGCTTCCAATTCTCCGTGGAGAAGGTATACAGGCTCAGGTATCGGACCCCGGCCTCGATGGCTCCGGCTATGGTGTCGAAGACCACCGGCTCGGCGGCCCGGTGACCCTGGGTGCGCTCCATGCCCCTCTGCTTGGCCCAGCGGCCATTGCCGTCCATGATCACACCCAGGTGTCGCGGGACTGAGCCCTTGGGGAAGTGCGGGATACGAGCGGGATCGGAGAAGGGGGCTGCAGGCACATCCAGGGAGGTGTAGTCGACGGGGTCAAAGCTCATGCTTCAAGAATCTAATAGCCTGAGGGACCTGATGGGCCGCTCCAGGTAATATTCGCCCCATTTCTCGACAAGACCGTCGCACAGGGGGGTGGAACCCTTGCCGTCCAGCTTGGACCAGTCCCCGGTGCTCAGCGCCCGGAAGCGTGTCAGGGTGGCGGGATCCACCGCCACGGCGTCGGTAGGCCTGTCCCGACTGCAGACCACACCGCCGCCGGGCACCGAGAAATGGGTCAGCTGGTCGGTCCGGCCGCAGACGATGCAGGAATCCAGCCGGGGCCTCCAGCCCGCCAGCGCCAGGGAACGGAGCAGGTAGGAGGCACCGATGTCGCGGGGTCCATGCCGGTGACCTGCCAGGCTGGCCAGGGCGGAGACCAGCAGACGGTATTGCTCCGGGGCCGGCTCATGCTCGCCCACCACCAGTTTGTCGGCGGTCTCAAGCATGACGCCCCCGTTGGCGTAGAGGTCATAGTCGGCGCATATGGCATCCGCATAGGCGGCTATGCAGACGGCCTGGGAGACGATGTCCAGGTTGCGGCCACGGGAGATGAGCAGATCGTCACGCATGAATGGCTCCAGCCGGGCGCCGAAACGGGATTTGGTCCGTCGAACCCCCTTGGCCACGGCCCTGACCTTGCCGTGCCCCCTGGTCAGAATGGTGACGATCCGGTCGGCCTCGCCCAGTTTGACCGTTCTGAGGACCAGGCCCTCGTCACGATAGATGGCCACGACGGTCCCGTCCTTTCATTGGTAGATGAACAGGCCCCAGAAGGCGAAGATCAGCAGGACTCCGAACATGGCCAGGGTGGTGACGATGAAGAGGGCAACGCCAAAGCGGGTGGAAGCCAGCACAGGCCTGGGGTCCATGTTCCGCATCTGCTGGCGAAGACTGGGGCCGCCGGCCTTGCTTGTGCGGACCTGGTCGGGCAGCCGGTCCAATCCCCTCAGAGAAGCCACTTCGACCATGCGGGCGAAGGTGCGCGACCAGGCCCAGATGACCAGGGCGCAGACCACCTGGATGACCGGCCAGCTCCAGTAGCTGACCCCAGCCTGGTCGGGCACGCCGCCCCAGCCCAGGCGTACCACAGCCATGATGACCTGACCCAGACCGGCTCCGAAAAGGACCAGGGTAGCCAGGGTGGTGCCGGTGATGGTGACCAGGGTGCCTCCGAAGCCATGGCTGAAACCCAGGACCGGTTCCTTGCGTCGTCGCAGGCGGAACAATTTCATCAGACCGGCCACCAGGGCCATGACCAGGGCCGCCAGCAAAAGCACCAGGGTCAGCAGGTGCAGGACCAGCATATAGATGGTCAGCGAGCGCCGCCCCCGCAGATCAGTGGGCACGGCTATGGACTGGTGGATGGTGGCCCCGCCCACGCTGGGGCTGGTCTGATGCAGGCCGTGGACCTGACCCACCGCCCAGTCGATCATGTCCTGCTGGTAGTGGTCGGCCAGGGGCGTGCCGGTCCGGGCCTCATCCCCGAGCCGCAGCACATGATTGGAGACCGGGTAGGAACGCACCGTGACGTTCTCGTTGCCGGAGGCGTGGGCCTGGGACAGCACGCGCTGCACCCCCTCCACCTGGGCGGTCATCACATCCTTGGCCCCGTAGGCCAGCAGGGTGGGAATGGCATAGGTGTAGCGGTCGGTGGGATCGATGTCCAGATTGTTCAGACCCAAGAGGGAGGCATCGGTGCTGAAGAGCCGACGGACCACCGACTGGTAGCCCTGGTTGGCCCCGGCGATGGCGAAGTCCTGTGCCACGAAGAAGCCCATGGCGTGCCGCGGGGAATAGACCATGGGGCTGAGCAGGATCTGGAAGGCGATCCGGTGGTCCATGGTCAGCAGCATGGCGGCGATCCAGGTGCTCTCGCTGGTGGCATAGATGCCTACCTTGGATGCATCCACATCATCCCGGTCGCGCAGTAGGTTGGCAACCCGCTCGTAGGCCTTGGCCGAAGCAGGATAGTCCCGGTCGGCATCCGTGGTGGACCAGACCGGCTTGTCCAGCACGGCGGTGACGAAACCGGCAGAGGCCAGGGTCCGGGCCACGTCCCCGAAGGAGTTGTCGCAGGTGCCATATCCGGCGCCATGCATGAAGACTACTGCCGGCCGATTCCCTGAAGCCTCCTTGGGGGTGCGGATCAGTATCCGGATGCGCTGATGCTCCCCAGTTGAGGGCCGTTCCACGCTCAGTTCCTGGTGACGGGATTCGACCTGATACTGCCCCACGGTATCCCGGTCAACCCCGGCAGGCCAGTCGAAGGTGACTGCGGTGTCCGGAGTCAGGGTGGGAAAATTCTGATCCACCGGTTCGTATTTCCAGGGAACGGCGGTCAAGTGGGAGACAGAGGCCAGCAGACCCATGAGGATGATGAAGACGGGCAGGCTGGTCATTAGCCGCCTGACCCTGCTCCACCCGCTTGCAGGGAGGGAACGCTCAACCTCTTGGGACACGTCGGTCATTGTAGCCGGTGGCGGGGATGGCGCTTACGCCCTCAGCTGGCACGGCCGGTGACCGGGACCACCATGGGGCCCGCCTCCGGCAGGGTTTCACCCTCGGCCGCCGCCTTGGCATCCATCTGGGCGGCGATTTCCTTGGCACGCTCCAGCAGGGTGGGGACGATCTGGTCCTCAGGCACGGTCTGCACCACCTTGCCCTTGATGATGATCTGACCCTTGCCGTTGCCCGAAGCCACCCCCAGGTCGGCCTCCCTGGCCTCGCCTGGTCCGTTGACGATGCAGCCCATGACGGCCACCCGGATGGGGGCGGTGATGTCCTTGAGCCCCTCGGTGACCTCCTTGGCCAGCTCGATCACGTCCACCTGGGCCCTGCCGCAAGAGGGGCAGGAGATGATGTCGAAGTGGCGCTGGCGCAGACCCAGATATTCCAGAATCTTGCAGCCCACCTTGACCTCTTCCACAGGCGGCGCGGACAGGGAGACCCGGATGGTGTCGCCGATGCCCTCGGCCAATAGCGCGCCGAAGGCCAGGCAGGATTTGATGGTTCCCTGCCAGGAGGGCCCGGCCTCGGTCACGCCCAGGTGCAGGGGCCAGTCGCCCTTGGAGGCCAGGAGCCTGTAGGTCTGGACCGTGGTGACGGGGTCGTGGTGCTTGACGGAGATCTTGAAGTCGTGAAAGCCCACGTCCTCGAACATATGGGCCTCTTTCAGGGCCGAGGCGACCAGGGCCTCCGGAGTGGGGCCGCCGTAGCGGGCGTAGATGTCCTTGTCCAGGCTGCCGGCGTTGACCCCGATGCGCAGGGAGATGCCCGCGTCTGTGGCCGCCTTGCAGATTTCGGGGCCGACCTGGTCGAACTTGCGGATGTTGCCCGGGTTGACTCTGACGGCTGCACAGCCCGCATCGATGGCCTGGAAGACGTACTTGCTCTGGAAGTGGATGTCGGCGATGACCGGGATGGGCGACTTCTTCGCAATGATGGGAAGCGCGTCGGCATCATCCTGGCTGGGCACAGCCACCCGCACGATGTCGCAGCCGGCGGCGGCCAGCTCGGCGATCTGCTGCAGGGTGGCGTTGATGTCAGCGGTGACCGTGTTGGTCATGGATTGCACCGAAATGGGGGCTCCCCCGCCGACCGGCACAGGCCCCACCATGATCCGACGGGAGCGGCGACGAGGATGCAGCGGACTCTGGCTGATGGCCTGCTCGCCTGTCTTGCGGAACCCCTGGGAGGATGCTGACTGTTCGGTCTTGGGAATGCTACTCACGCTGTCATGTCTATCAAAGCATCGGCCCTTTGGCGTGCCTCATGCTCGACTTGCTCCATTACCTCCACGGATGTGAATGTTCCCGGAAGATGCTTTTCCATGGCATCCATGACCGACCGGATGGTTTCGACGATGTCCAGATAGGGCAGCCGGTGATCCAGGAAGGCCCTGACCGCCTGCTCGTTGGCGGCATTGAAGACCGCAGTCATGGGCTCGCAGCTGCCCAGAGCCCGCCTGGCCAGGTTGACCGCCGGGAAGGCCTCGTCGTCCAGGGGCTCGAAAGTCCAGGTGCTGGCCTTGGACCAGTCACAGGCCGCAGCCACATTGTCAAGACGGGCGGGTGCCGACAGGCCCAGGGCGATGGGCAGACGCATGTCAGGAGGCGAAGCCTGGCTTATGGTGGCCCCATCCTGGAACTGGACCATGGAGTGGACCACGGACTGGGGGTGGACCACCACAGTGATCCGTTCGGGCTCGATCCTGAAGAGCCTGCTGGCCTCGATGACCTCCAGACCCTTGTTGACCATGGTGGAGGAGTTGATGGTGACCACCGGACCCATGGACCAGGTGGGATGGTTCAGGGCCTGCTCAGGGGTGACCTCGCGCATGGCTTGGCGGCTCCAGCCCCGGAAGGGACCTCCCGAGGCGGTGACCACCAGACGGGCCACCTCCCCATGCTGCCCCGAACGCAGGGACTGCCAGATGGCCGAATGCTCGGAGTCGACCGGGTTGATCTGGCCCGGCCTTATCTCGGCGTCAAAGAGCAGATGGCCGCCGGCCACCACCGATTCCTTGTTGGCCAGAGCCAGCTGGGATCCGGCCTGCAGGGCCGCGATGGACGGACGCAGACCGACTGATCCGGTGATGCCGTTGAGGACCAGATCGCTGCCGGAGCCGGCCAGAGCCTGGACCGCATCCATGCCTGCCTCTACCTGAATGCCGGTCAACCCCAGGGCCCCGAGAGCCCGCTGCAGGGCCGGAACCCGGGTCTTGTCGGCCAGAGCCAGACGAGTCACGCCAAAGTCACGGGCCTGTCGGGCCAGAAGCTCGACATGGGCACCGCCAGCGGCCAACCCGGTCACCTGGAAACGATCCCTATGGCGACTGATCAGATCAAGGGCCTGAGTGCCGATGGAGCCTGTGGATCCCAGGATGACCAGACTACGAGACTGGTCGGCATCATCCCTGGGCGACCAATCCACCAAGGTGCGCTCACACCCGACCGACAAACCGCCCTGCCTGCCTTCACTGCCTGTATTCATTGCTGTCAGATGACTCATCGACCGCCTTTATCCTGCTCCCCCTCGTCGCCGAAGGCCGGGAAGGAAATATCGGGGATGTCCAGATCCATTTTGGGCAGATCCTGGTTGAGCAGGGAGGCCAGATAGGAATCCGGGTCCTGGTCCTGCTTGCTCCCCTGCATGTTTTGTGAGTACCGAGGCTTGGCCCAGTCGGGTGTATCCGTGCTGCTCCCGGCTGTTTCAGCCCAGGGACGCTCCTGGGCCTCGGGCACTGCTGGTGCCGGTTCCTCATAGCTGCCAAGTGGTCCGCCTGCGCCCAGAGGACCATCGACGAAGGGCGAGGAGATGATCGAGGTGGATCCCGGCGTAGACGTGCCGTCAGTATCAGCCCCTGTCGTCGAGGCAGACACCGGCGGTTCCGGCCTTGTGGAGGGGACGAAAGCATTCCCTGCCGATGTAGGCGGGGCGGAGGCTACGGGTGCCGAAGGAGTCGGTTGGAATGCAGCGGGTTCAGGAGTCTGTGGTGCAGTGGAAGGCGAAGAAGTCGTCACCGGGTTGAAGGGGGCGGCTTGCGCAGCCGGCGCGGATGCCGCTGACGTTGCACTGGCAGGCACAGGATTGTGGCTGATTGGCGCAGAGACCGGCTGTGCAACCGCAGGCGGCACGGAGACAGGCATGACCGATTCCTGTTGACCGGAGACGAATGGATTGGCAGGGGCGGGATCGGCAGAGGCGACGGGGGCTCCGCCGCTCATGCCTGCTGATGAGGCAGGCGTAGCTACCGCAGATGCCGCCGTGGCTGCCCCAACGCCTTCCTGGGCCAGTCGCTGGTTGACCGCCGAAGCCAGAGCACTCAGAGAACTGTTGGGCTGCGCCGTCGGAGCTGTAGGCGTCGTCTGCGTGCTGCTTGTCGGAGCCTCGAAGATGGCCCGCTCCGCCTGGTGCAGTTGAGCGAAATCGTCTTGACTGCCCTGGGCGCTCGCGACAGCGGAGGCATTGGGGATGCTCCAGGCGGGTGCCTGGCTCTGTCCAATCAGCGGCTGAACACCCGAAGCTGAGGGGTCCTGCACGGCTGGCTGCGACTGCACAGGAACAGCAACGGACGCCGTTGCATTGGCGCTGGCTCTCTTGGCCCTCTCGCTGACCCTGGCAAAGGACTCCAACTGCTCCAGAAGCTCGACGGCCTTGGCCAGGAAGAAGTCCACCTGGCGCTCGTCATAACCCTTGGGCCCCCGCCGCTGGGTGAAGATGACGTTGGAGACGCGGTCAGCTGTGATGTCGGTGTTCTTCGACTTGCCCGAATCCGTCTTCCGCCCCTCCTGGAGGTTGAGCTGGTCAGAGGTCTTGTTGAGGACCTGCTCAATCAGCCGTTCCACCTGCTTGCAGTCGTATGAGGGCATGCCGGGATCCCCACGCTTGAAGACACTGCCCGATGGTCTGCCGGCATGAGTGGTCAGCTCCGATTGCAGACTGACCATTCTGGTCGTCCAACCATCCACGCCCACCCGGGCTATCTCCAGACTGGTCTGCCTGTCGGAAATCACCCTTTCCAGCCGTGATAGGGCAGCGTCCACCTGGGTGATGATATAGCCGTTCTTGCACAGATCAAAGGAGGCGTTGGCTATCTCCTCCTGGGTCAGATCAGGGTCCTGGCTCTCATAAAGTGAGTGAGCCCGCTCCAGGAAGGCGTCCACCTGCTTGGTGTCATATCCCCACTTGCGCTTGCCCGAGCGCGCGATGGTCGCCTCGGTTCCACGGGCATCAGGCTTAGCTGACATCAGGCATCGACCTCCTGACCTTTCTTGCCAACGATCGTCGTGCATCGATTCTACGTGAGCGCTAAGACGCGACTTCGGGCACGCCCCCTAAAAACCCCTGTGGTCCCGCCCGGACTCGAACCGGGGACATCCACCGTGTAAAGGTGGCGCTCTAACCAACTGAGCCACGGGACCAGCACACTACCTTAGCAGAATACACGGTGACAAGGCTGCACGGTGCGGCTATAATCCACTAGGAATTCGCGGGCCTTGTCCGCAAAAGAAGAGAAACACACCATATTCACCATATAAGAGGGGGTTCGGATTGTCACAGACAGTCGATACAGGCAGTGGCAGGAAGACCAACCGCACCCTGGTGACGGTGGCGGTCTTCATCGCCACTTTCATGACGGCCATCGAGGGGACCATCGTCTCCACCGCCATGCCCACCATCATCGGGGACCTGCATGGGCTGTCCATCATGAACTGGGTCTACTCCATCTATCTGCTCATGACGGCGGTCACCACGCCCATCTACGGCAAGCTTTCGGACCGCTTCGGCCGCAAGCCCCTGCTGACCATCGGCCTGCTGGTCTTCGCAATAGGGTCCACCCTGTGCGCACTCTCCCAGTCCATGCCCCAGCTGATCGGCGCCCGTTTTCTGCAGGGCCTGGGGGCAGGCGCCATCCAGCCGCTGACCTATACGGTCCTGGCCGACATCTACCCCCTGGACAAGCGGGCGGGCATGATCGGCCTGAACGGATCGGCCTGGGGCATCGCCTCCATCATCGCCCCCCTCTTGGGAGGCTTCATCGTCCAGCAGATAAGCTGGCACTGGGTCTTCGCCATCAACGTGCCCATCGGCCTGCTGGTCATCATCATGATCCAGATCTTCCTCAGCGAGCATATCCAGGCGCGTGAAACCCGCGTCGACTACATCGGCATCGGGCTGCTCAGCGTCTGCCTGATCTGCCTGATGCTCTGCCTGCAGAGCCTGGGATCGGCTGGCGATACGCGGATCACCCTGGTCCTGGCTGCGGCCACCGTGGTCACCTTTGCCCTGCTTCTTCATGTGGAGGGCCGCCAGGAGGATCCCATCCTGCCCCTGCGCCTCTTCCGCATCAGGACTTTCGTCATTCAGAACATCTGCATGCTCCTGGTGGCCGGATTCCTCATGGGCTTCGACACCTACATGCCCATCTGGATGCAGTCTGTTCTGGGGATGAACCCCTCCCTGGGCGGCTTTGTGGTCACCCCCTCCTCGATTCTTTGGCTCCTGGGCGCCTACCTGGCCGGACCGCTGACCATGCACCACCCGCCGCACCGGGCCACCAACATCGGTCTGGCCTTCATCCTGACGGCCTGCATCTGCTACATAGCCGTCCCCCAGGCCACCGCCTACTGGGTCTTCCTGGTCATCTCCGCCGTGGTGGGCTTCGGCTTCGGCCTGACCATCACCACCTCGACCATCACCGCCCAGAGCGTGGTGCCAGCCGGCGATGTAGGCGCCTCGACCAGCTTCAACACTCTGGCCCGTTCCCTGGGGCAGACCCTGATGGTCTCCATCTTCGGCATCGTCATGAACACGGTCATCGCCCGCGAGGTGCCCCAGCATAAGGGACTGACCGAGGACATGATGAACAGCATGATCAACCCGGCTACGGCAGGGAGCATCCCCTCACGCCTGTTGGGCCCGGCCCGCACCATCGTCTTCGACGGCCTGCATTGGATCTTCCTGGTGGGCCTGGTCATCCTGATCGTGGCCTTGGTGGCCAACCTCTGCGACATCCGCTCGCGCACCCTGCTGGCCGAATACCAGAACAAGGCCACTACGGTGGCTCCTGCCATTGCTGAGAAGGGCGAGCAGTAAAGGCCTCTGACCAGACGGATTCCTTCGGGAATTCCCCTTGAATGACAATGAGGTGGTGGGGCATCGGTTGACCCTGATCCCCCACCACCTCGTTGAGTGGCGCTTATGCAACCAGAAGTCTCACTTGCCCTTGCCGAAAGCCCGCAGCTGGGTGGCGTTCCAATCCTTGCTGACGGTGGTGGGCATCAGGGCGTTCATGCCCGCGGTCTTGGCCGCGTTGGAGACGACCCCCGGCGCCGAAGCTCCGGGCCTGCCGGGTTTGGGGGTCAGCACCCAGAAAGGCGCGCCCTTGTTGACCATGGCCGAGGCATCCATGATGGTATCCGCCAGATCGTCCTCGGCATCGCCGTCCCGCCACCAGATGATGACCCCATCCACGGCTGCGTCATAGTCCTCGTCCACCAGCTCTTCGCCGGTCAGATCCTCGATCCTGGTCCGGATCCCGTCGTCGACATCATCGTCCCACATCCATTCCTGAACGATATCTCCGGGATGAAAACCGAACTCTTCCGCTGTATAGGTTGTAGTCTCAGCCACGGCTTCAGCATAACAAGACTGCCGGAATTCACCAATTGCACCGGCCTTGTCTTACCTGCCTTTGGTGGCCGTGCAGCGTGGCAGCCCATCCCCCTGGCCATGGCCGATGGCCACCAGGGCCTTGTAGGCCTCATCCAAGGTGGATACCCGCACATCGCGCAGCCCCTGTGGCACATGGCCTGCAACCTGGGGGCAGTTGGCCTCCGGGGCCAGGAACCAGGTGGCGCCGTCCCGCCTGGCACCCAGCATCTTCAGCTGGATACCGCCGATGGCCCCGACCCGTCCCTTCTGGTCCATGGTGCCGGTGCCGGCGATGGTCAGACCGCCGGTCTCCTGCTCCGGGGTGATCTTGTCGATGGCCCCCAGGGTGTACATGAGTCCGGCCGAAGGACCGCCTATGTCGGCCACCCTCATGCTGAACTGCAGGCCTGATACGTCATATCCCCGAGCCTTGAGGAAGGCCAGGGCCTGGGCCGATGCGGCCTTCTGGGAGCCGTGCATATCTCCCTGCTCCTGGCGCTTGTATTCCTCGACGCTCTGTCCGGGAGGGACCACGGCCTCCTGGGGAAGCACCGTGGCGTGGGGGTCGGCCCAGCCCACCAGCGCATCCAGGTTGGATGCCGGGTAGCCGGGGATTCCACGGGCGTTGACCGTGGTCATCAGCAGGCGGCCCTTGTCATGGTGGACCTGACCGCCCCTGACCCTGATGACCGGTGAGCCTTTTGAACTTCCCAGCACGTCCTGGGTGGGTCCGGGCGTCTCGATGGTATAAGGCGAAGGGAGGAAAAGAAACAAGATGGCCAGAATGACCAGAAGACCGCCGACCAGCATTTTGCGGGTGGGTCCGCCAAGCTTCCCGATTTGCCTTTCGGGTGCGCCTGTGGCGCAGTGATCCGATTTCCCGTGCGGAAGTGTCATAGCTCCAATATTATGGTTGATGAAGACGATAATCCCGGCAGACGTCAACCTTGATGGCGGACGACCTGCCTTGGCGAGGACTGGAATCAAAGCAATGGACGAGAATGCAATCCACCAATGGCTCATCGAGTGCTTCGGCCCGGTGCAGGGCGAGCTGGCCTGGAGTCAGTTCTCACAGCTGCCTGAGTCCATCCGCTCCCAGATGGCGGCCCAGGGAGCCGATCAGCTGCCCAAACCCGCCGAGGTCCAGGCCCTGATCCAGGCCTTCACGGCCGGGGGGCTGAACACCCCTGCCGACATGCAAGCCCAGGCCGACCAGGGGCCCATCAACCTTGCACTGGCCAAGAACATCGCTCTGGGGCGCACCAGGGTCGACCAGTCCGATACCACGGTCACAGCCGAGGACAGCGACCGGGTGGCCCGGGTCATGAGCGAGGCCAACCTCTGGCTGGACACCGTCTGCGCCTTCGACCCCGCCCCGGGCCAAACCGAAGCCCTGACCCGTGCCGGATGGATCGAGGGCAGCATAGACGCCTGGGTCCAGTTCGCCTCGCCGGTGGCCCAGGCGGTCAGCGAGGCCCTGACCTCCGTCATAAGCCAGCGCTTCCAAGGCTTCGATCAGGGCGAGATTTCGGGAATGTTCGCCGGACCTGTGCCCATCCCCCTGCCCGACAACCTCAAGGATCCGACCACCCTGATGAGGCTGCTGGGGAACACCTCATTCGCCATGCAGCTTGGACAAGCCGCCGGGGAACTGGCCAAGGAGGTCCGCGGAGGATTCGACCAGGGCATACCACTGCTGAAGAACCCGGCCGGAGCCCTCATACCGCAGAACATCAAGGCCTACGCCAAATCCCTCGAGCTGGATCTGGACGAGGTCACCAGCTACATGGCCCTCAAGGAGGCCGCCCACGCCCGGCTCTACGCCGCCGTCCCCTGGCTGATGCCGCGCTTCGAGGCCCTGATCGGCAAGTACGCCCGGGGAGTCTCCATCGACCTGGACGCCGTAGAGGACCAGCTGCGCGACGCTGAGCAAATCAATCCTGAATCCATCGCCGGCGCCATCAACCTCAGCAACGTCGGCATCGAGGACACCCCTGAGCAGAAGGAGGCCCTGCGCAGCCTGGGCGACCTGCTGGCCCTGGTGGATGGCTGGGTGGATTGTGTGGTCTGGAACGCCGGAATGGCCCACCTACCCCACCTTGAGCAGCTGCGGGAGATGACCCGACGCGAGCGTGCCGTGGGAGGGCCGGCCGAGCAGACCTTCGAGTCCCTGCTGGGCCTGCATCTCCATCCCAAGCGGTTGCGCGAGGCCGCCGACCTTTGGGGGCGCATCACCGCTGAAGAGGGCGTCCAAGGCCGTGACGACCACTGGTCCCATCCGGATCTGCTGCCCTCCCTGCCCGTCAAAGAGGAAGCCGACGAAGGTGGAACATCGACCTCTGCAGAGGGGCAATCCGAGCAGGAGGCCGACACTCCCGCCACCTCAGTGGACTGGGATGCCGAGCTGGACAAACTACTGAACGCCGAGGAGAAGCAGCCACCCGCCGAAACGACCACCCCTGCAGACTCCGACGCTTCAAATGAGCAGGAGCATCCAGACCAAGAACCTTCCGACAGCCAGAAGAGCGCCAACAAGGATTCCAAAGACCCCAATGACGGTCACCCGAATCAGAACGACTCGGACAAGGGTGATTCGGACAGCCACCAAGCCTGAATCGCATCCACCCCCCCCCCGTGTTCCAAGGGCACAGACGTTAGCGCTCAGTGGTGAATGAACCGGCTGGGGGTGCGTCGGACGAAGGCGCTGCCATCCTTGTGCTCCGCATAGGAAAGGTGGAGAGTGTCCTCGGCACGGGTCACCCCTACGTACATGAGGCGGCGCTCCTCCTCCAGGGCATCCCCTTCCGGCGGTGAGCCAAAGGGAATCAGCCCCTCGGCACAGCCCACGATGAAGACATGGGCGAACTCCAACCCCTTGGCGGCGTGAATGGTAGAGACCGTGACCCTCCCCAGGCCCGTGCCGCCCTCCAGCTGCTCCAGCACTTCCTGCTTGCTCAGATCGACCGACTGGTTCTGCCAGCCCGACTCGGTGCGGACCCGGTAGCCGATTCCGCGCTCGTGTAGGGCTCGGCAGATCAGGGTCTGCTGGGCGTTGATCCGCGTCAGGATTGCAAATTGACCGGGTCGTGCACCCTTCCGGATCATGGAGGATATACGGGAGGCCACGGCCCCAGCCTCATCAGCATCGTCCTCGTAACGTGTCATCGCGACCCTGCTGCCCTCCTGGCGGGCCGAGGTCAGCTTCAGATAGTCATCCCGCACCGGCGAGCGCGCCAAAATGCCGTTGGCGTAGTGGACCACCCTTCCCGTGGACCGGTAATCCGTGGACAAATCCAGGTCGGCCTTGATGCCCGGGAATTCCTGGGGGAAATTCAGCAGGTAGTAGGAGGTGGCCCCGGCAAAGGAATAGATGGTCTGGGCCGGGTCCCCCACCACGCACAGGTTCTGCCTGCCGTTGAGCCAGAGCTTGAGCAACCGGTGCTGCAGGGGCGAGACATCCTGGTACTCGTCCACGGTCAGCCAACCGATTCGGCCCCTGATGTCAGCAGCAGCCTGGCCGCCTTCTTCCAATATGTGACAGACCAGCAGAAGAATGTCGTTGAAGTCCATCTGATTATGGGCGGCCTTGGAGCTCTCGAAGACCGTGTACAGGTCGGCCATCCGATCAGCCTCCAGACCGGCCGGCGGCAGACGGTGGCTGGCCGCGCAGACCCGAACGTAGTCCTGGGGGGCAATCAGCCCCACCTTGGCCCAGTTGATCTCCGCAGTCAGGTCCCTGACCTGGCCCGGGTCGGCCTCCTGCCCGCAGACCCGCTGGTAGGCGGAGGACACCAGGGGACCCACATCCTCGATCAGATCGGGAGGGTAGGTCTCGCTGACCTGGGGCCAGACCCGCCTGAGCTGGTGCAGGGCCGCCGAGTGAAAGGTCGCCGCCTGCAGGGAGGCCGACACGCCAAGCTTGGTCAGTCGATCGCGCATCTCAGCCGCGGCACGGACCGAAAAGGTCACTGCCAAGGTTCTGGAGGGTTCCCAGCTGCCACTTGCGCAGGCATAGGCCATCCGCCTGGTGATGGTCCTGGTCTTTCCAGCCCCGGCCCCTGCGACGATTCGCACAGGCCCCTCAAGCACGGTAGCCGCCTGCCGCTGGGCAGGATCCAGTCCCTCCAGCAATCGTTCCTCATCCTCATGCACACCCCCATTGTGTCAAAGGCCGGTACCTGAACCAGCGGCGGCGTGCCCATGTGGTCAAGTGGACAACCGTATTCACAACGGTCCTTGTATTATCCTTGAGAATGTGACTGAACGAACGAAGCTGACCCTGGCCGCCCTGGCGTCGGCCGCCATGCCCGAGGTGCCCATGACCGGCGCGCGGGACTGCGACCAGCTCAGCAGCCTGGACCGCGCACAGGGCGTGGACTGCGCCGTGGTCCAGGACGCGACCGGCAACGTCTACGACGTCTGGGCCACCAGCTCGGAGGCCGGCAAACGTCGGCTGGGCGCTCGGGTCAAGGCGGCTCAGGCCCTGACCGATGCCAAGGAGATGGCGGCCATGGGCTTCCGGGTCGAGCGCATCCTGGCCTACCAGCCCGGCGAGAGGGCGGACAGCCCGACCGGCACCACCGCTGTTGCCGTCATGACCCACTGCCCAGGCCGAATCCGTCCCCTCCATCTGCTGACCCTGAACGAATGCACCGCCGCGGGCACCGCCATCGGCGCCATCCACCGGGTGCGCCCCGATTTTCTGAAAACCCACGGTTATCCGGCCTTCTCAACCGCCCAAATTGCGGCCCAACTGCGGGGATGGATCAAGCGATTGCGCATGGACGGCCACGTGCCCAAGGAAATCACCGATTCCTGGGCCTCCATCGTGGCGACCGACGGGCTCTGGTCCTTTGAAACATGCACCGTGCACGGGGGCTTCTCCGACGGTGATCTGCTCTATACAGGCTCCGGGCTCAGCGGGGTCTACGGCTGGCAGGACATGCAGATCAACGATCCTGCCCGCGACCTGGCCTGGATCTTCGCCAAACTGGACGGGTCCCGCCGCAACGCAGTCATTGCAGCCTACGGCAGGATGATGGGGGCCCGGCTGGACGACCTAATCATGCTCCGGGCCAATCTCTGGCTGCAGATGGAGCAGGTGGGCGACTTCATCACCGCCCTGGATCATGCGGACAACGAGCGGATCATCCAATTCAAGGCACAAGTGGAGCGTCTGGCCCAGCAGCTGGGCGACCACGAGCAGGGCCAGCGCGCCCGTCGGCAGCAGAAGACGCCCGGTTCTTCAACCGCCGGCGCGCCCTCCACTATCACTGTCGGCACCCTGCTGGGCGACGACAAGGCTGAAGCCCCCTCTGCAGCCAAAGTACAGGAGAAACCGGCTCCAGAGCCGGACCCCGCCTCGACGAATGCCTCGGATGAGAACTCGGCCACCATCGCCATCAGCAGGGTGGAAATGGCTGACCTGGCTCTGGCCCAGACCGCCATGGACCACTCCGATGCCAGGAATAAGCCCATCAGGCAGTCCCGGAGCACAGACACTGGCACCGACGATCAATCCAAGCCACCGACTGTTCCTCACCTTGCCCAGGAGGAGGCATCAGGCCTGAGCGATCACTTCCGCGGCATCGGCAACCCAGCCACCAGTGACGAGGATGCGGATGGCGAAACAAAGCCAAAGGCTGCGGTAAGCGGCTCGTCCGCAGACCCGTCCGGAGACGACCAGCCCTCGAACACCCCTGTGCCGGGAGAAGCCGCTCCCCAGCCGCATGATGCCCCACCAGCTCAAGCCCTGGCAAGCGATCAGGCAGAGACCATCATCCTTCCCAGAAAACCCCAGCCCGAGCAGACCCCCACGCTCACAGCAGACGGGCAGGCATCGGCATCCCCGTCGGAAACCGGCTCTGCCCTAGAGGAACATCAGGGAGACGCTTAGAGCGTAATCACCTGGGTCAGCGAATAATGAGACCGGAAGATCCGCGGACCGGCAGGTCTGGGCGACGGAGAACAACCTTGGAGGTAGCAATGGATATCGAATTCGGCATCAAGAACGTGGCCCGCACGGTCAACTTCAGCACCAATGCCAAGGCGGACGAGGTGGCTGCCCACATCACCCAGGCCCTGAACGAGGGCGGACCCATCGACCTGGTGGACGACAAGGGTCGGCACATCATTGTCCCCAAGGAGTCCCTGGGCTACGCAGTGGTCGGTTCCGACACCACCCATCCGGTGGGCTTCGGCGTTCTGGGAGGCTCCGCCGACTGAGGCTGTGATCGCCTGACGGGGGCGGCCGGATCCTTGTGGTCCGACCGCCCCCCATCCATATCGGTTAACCCTTCCAGGCCACAGGACGGCTCCCCCGGGCCCTGGCCACGATTCGGGCCACCACGTCGCCACTGGTGCTGTTCTCCCCCATGCGATTGGGCTTGCCTTGGCCGTGCCAATCCGATCCTCCGGTGACCAGCAGCCCCCAGCGTTGGGCCAGGGCCAGCAGCCGTCGACGTTGCTCAGGAGGATTGTCCCGGTGCCAGACCTCCAGGCCGCCCAGCCCCTCCCTAGCCAGTGCGGCAATCTGCCGGTCGGAGAGCAGAACAGGATTGCGGCTGACGGCACCGGGGTGGGCGATGACCAGAACACCACCCGCATGGTTGACCGCTTCCAGCACCTGATGGGTGGTCGGCGAGGGCGTAGGCAGGTAGTAAGTGCTTCCGGAGGAGCAGACCCCGGCGAAGGCCTGACTCCGGTCGGCATAGACACCGGCCTTGACCAGGGCATCGGCGATATGCGGACGCCCCACCGTGGTCTTCGACCCCTCCTTGACCTGGTCCAGCACATCCTGCCAGGTGATCGGATAGTCCCGGGAGATCCGCTCCACCATGATCCTGGTCCTGGTCAGCCTGGCCTCCCTGGTCTTGGCGAAGAGACCGGCGATTACCGGATCCTCCGGATTATAGAGGTAGGCCAGCATGTGGACCGAGACACGGCCATCCTGCGCGGTGATTTCGGTGCCTGGCAGCAGGGGCATTCGCAGGGCCTTGGCCGCCTGACGGGCCTCATCCCACCCGGCATTGGTGTCATGGTCGGTGATGGCCAGACCTTCCAGTCCCAGCTGCTGCGCCTGCTCGACCATCCCCCGGGGCGTCACAGTGCCGTCGGAGAAGACGGTGTGGCAGTGCAGGTCCCAGCCGGAGACCGTGGCAGTATCCTCATGCGTCATGCCTCCATCCTAAACTCGAGAACGCGTTCCCGTCTCAGAGAACCTTCCCGACCATTGAGGTGATGGACCCCATGAGCGAACCGACCTCGTCAACCCCTTCCAGCTATCTGATTGCCGCCTTGGCCTCGCTCGCAGCGCTCTACGCCAGCCTGGTCCTGTCAGCGGAAACCCTTCAGCTGGCACGTCACCCCCAGGGCCAGCTCAGCTGTGACATCAACTCGGTGGTCTCCTGCTCTGCCGTGGCCCAGTCCCCCCAGGCCGAGCTGATTCGCCTGGGCACGCTGCCGGTCCCCAATGCCTTCCTGGGACTGATTGCCGAGTCCGTCTTCCTGACGCTGGCCGTGGTGGGCCTGTGCCGGATCAGGATGCCCGCGCTGTTGGCGGCTGGGACCTGGCTGGCCTCGGTCGCCGCCCTGGCCTATGCGCTCTGGCTGTTCACCCAGTCGCTCTTCGTCATCCACGCCCTCTGCCCTTGGTGCCTGGTCATGACCTTCGCCACCAGCCTGCAATTCATGGCCTTCAGCCACGCCACGGTGACCCAGCAGGGTCTTCCGCGCAAGAGGTCGGGATGGCTGCAGATCTACTACCAGCGGCACTTCGATCTGATGGTCGACCTAATCTGGCTGGTCGCATTGGCAACCATCGTCCTGGCTGTGGAGGGATCCGCCCTCTTCGGCTGATCAGCAGCCGGGAACATGCTCCAGGGTCAGACGGGCGACCATTCTGGCCGGTCCTGTCAGCCAGACATCCTGCGAATCCACGTCCACTCTCAGACGGCCCCCACCCACCTGGATGGTCCAGTGATCGACCCCGGTCAGGGCACGTAGCAGCACGCCGCTGGCGCACAGACCGGTCCCGCAGGACAGGGTCTCCCCGACGCCACGCTCATAGACCCTCATCGTGGCCCGCCCGCCGCCATGCTCATCATCCAGGGCATCCAGACGCAGAAACTCCACATTCTGCCCTTCATCCAACCCAGGCCTGACCCGCGGCGGGATCGACAGGTCCAGATCACCCAGGGCAGGCAGATCAGCCCTGGCCAGCAGGTCGGTCACCGTCCCGGGCAGCCCACCGGCCTCCGATTCAGCAGCGACCGAGTTCAGAACGACTGCGTGAGGATTGCCCATATCCACCATGGTGCCTGGAGCAGAGCCACCCAGTGCCCCGCCGTCGACCAGCTGGTCCCCTACCGGTCCCATCCGCCAGGCCCCGACCTTGACCTTGAACACATGCTCGCCATCGTTCTTCATCGGACTGCGCGACACGATTCGCTTGACCCCGGCCCGGGTCCCCAGCAGGAAGGAGGAGCCCTCCATGGTCGGGGTCAGCCCCTGCTTCTGGGCGAAGAGCGTGACGGCCCGCGTCCCGTTGCCACACATCTGGGCCAAGGAACCGTCCGCGTTACGGTAGTCCATGAACCACTGGCAGCCGAAACGGTCGCAGGTATCCACCTGCTCCTGGCTCAGGTCGCTGACATCGGCCGGATGGGTCAGCCGGATGACCCCGTCAGCTCCGACCCCGAAATGCCGGTCACACAGCCATCGCACCTGGTCGGCCGTGGGCTCCAGATCCCCCCGGGGATCGGCGTAGACCACGAAATCGTTGCCGGTGGCTTGCATTTTGTATACAGTCCGGGGAATACTCATGCTTGTAGCGTACGGCCCTTCGGCGACAGGCTAGGCTGGTTTTTCGGCTGCGAAAGGAGCGGATCACATGGCATCAGATGCACCAATCGGGATCTTCGACTCCGGGCTCGGCGGTCTGAGCGTCACCGCAGCCATCCGTAACCTCCTTCCTCAGGAAAATCTGCTCTATTTCGGCGATTCCGCATACGCCCCCTACGGCACCAAGGAACCGGCCCAGATCGCCCAGCGCTGCCAGATCATCGGCGACCGGTTCATGGACCAGGGTGTCAAGGCCTTGGTCATCGCCTGCAACACCGCCACCAGCGTCTGCGTGGATCAGATGCGCCAACGCTACCCGATCCCGGTCATCGGCATGGAGCCGGCCCTGAAACTGGCCTGCACGCGTGGCGGAGGCCGACCCCAGCGGGTTCTGGTCACGGCCACCCCGCTGACCTTGAAGGAGGCCAAGTTCTCGCGCCTGATGGCACGGTTCTCCGGCAGGCACACCATTCTGACCCAGCCCTGCCCAGACCTGGTGACCATTGTGGAGTCTGACAAGCTAAAGGATCAAACTCTGGTCGATGCCACCCTGCATCGTTACTTGGACCCCTATGATCTGCAGAATTTGGATGCTTTGGTTCTGGGCTGCACCCACTTCGTCTTCTTCCGCCAGTCCATCGCCCGCATCTGCCCGCCGGACCTGGCGCTGATCGACGGCAACCCTGGGACGGCCCGCCACCTGAAGGATCTGCTGTCCCAAGCCGATGCCCTCAACCCGGGCCCCGGCCCCGGAAGAGTGCAAATCGCCAACTCTGACACCTCACCAGCCATGCTGGATCTGTCCAAGCGGCTGCTGACCTCCTGCCGCCCCTGAACGGCTTGTCCAATGTTCACGCATAAGCTGTCATCAAGCGCGAATATCTGTCAGGAATCGAGGTGCCCATGGCACGCAAAAGAACAGCCGTCATCGACGTAGGCGGCGGCTACAGGTCCATCTTCGGCGCCGGCGTCTTCGACCGCTGCATGGAGCAGGGCATCACCTTCGATCACTGCTACGGGGTCTCGGCCGGCAGTGCCAATCTGGCTTCATTCCTGTCGGGCCAGCTCAGACGCTGCTACCGCTTCTACACTGTGTATTCCTCCCGCAAGGAGTACGCGAGTGTAAGCAACTTCCTGACCAAGCACACCTTCGTCGACCTGGACTATGTCTATGGCAAACTGTCGGCCCACGATGGGGAATGCCCGCTGGATTACCAGGCTCTGAAGGCCAACCCGGCCCTGTTCACCGTAGTGGCCTGCAAAGCCACCGACGGATCCACCGTCTACTTCGACAAGTCGGACCTGGCCCAGGACAACTATGACGTCCTCAAGGCCTCTTCCACTGTGCCGGTGGCCAATAAGCCCTATATGATCGATGGCGTGCCCTATCTGGACGGCGGCATCGCGGACCCGGTCCCGGTCCGCAAGGCCATGGACGAGGGCTATGAACGCATCGTCCTGGTCCTGACACGGCAGAGGGATATTCTGCGCGAGCAGAAGAAGGATGTCCTGCCGGCCCGAATCCTGGCCAGGACCTATCCGGCGGCTGGCGAGCGGCTGATGAAGCGCTATCGCACCTACAACGACGAGGTGGCCCTGGCCAAACAAGCCGAGAAGGAGGGCCAGGTACTCATCCTGGCCCCGGACAGTCTGTGCGGGCTGACCACGCTGAGCAAGTCTCTCAAGGGACTCAACGCCATGTACGACAAGGGCTATCGGGCTGCCGAGGCTATAGCCGACTTCCTGGAAAGCTGAACAAGACCTTACAGAACCGGTGTCCCGGTCCCGCCCTCTGTACCCGCATTCCTGCGGCCGTGCCGGGGATCCGCACTGCCCTGGGTGCTCTGGGCGGTCATCAGCGCTGCGGTCATCTGGTTGAAGAGCTCGTTATACCCGCCGGGGGTTGACGCAGGCAGGACCAGGGTCTTGGCATTGCCGGACTCCGCCAGCGAGCGCATCACATCCAGATACTGATTGAAGAGCACCACATTGTTGACGGCATCGATATCCATGCCCACGGCCCGCAGGCTGTTGATCTGGTCCACAATGCCGTTGGCGATCTCCCGCCGGTAGTTGGCCTGGCCCTCGCCCTGCATCCTGGTCTTCTCCGCATCGGCCCTGGCCTGGGTCTCGATTTCGATCCGACGGGCCTCGGCACGCTCCTTGGTGGCCTCCTTCTCGCGCTGGGCAGCGTTGATGGAGTCCATGGCCTGCTTGACCTGGGTGGAGGGGTCGATGGCGGTGACCAGGGTCTTGATGACCGAGAAACCAAAGCGCTGCATCTCCTGGCCCACGGTCTTCTGCACGTCGGAGGCGATGTCGTCCTTGCGGGCGAAGGCATCGTCCAGGCTCAGGGCGGGAATGGCCGACCTGAGGGCGTCCTCCATGTAGGAGCGCAGCTGGCCCGCCGGGTCGACCAGCTCGTAGTAGGCCGTGGACACGTTGGCCGCCTCCACCCGGAACTGTGCGGAGACCTCCACGGTGACGAAGACGTTGTCCTTGGTCTTGGTCTCCAGCTTGACGTTCAACTGGTTGACCCTCAGGTTGGTCTTGGCGGCTATACGGTCAACCAGGGGGATCTTGGCGTGGATGCCCGCCAGCGCCACCCGGTGGTACTTGCCGAAGCGCTCGATGACGTCCGCCTGCTGCTGGGGCACTACGAAAATCCCCAGGAGGAAGATGATCAGCGCCAGAACCAGCACGGCGATCACGATGGCGATGCCTAGATGCATGAGTGTTCTCCTTCGAGCTTAAACCCTTGGATGCCGGACCTGGAAACCGCACCATTCCGGCTTTTCCTCTCATCACCATACATGAAGGACCCGTCTGAATAATCGGTCGGGGCGCACAAGCCGTAATAGACTCGGCTTAACAAGCCTTCAACCCGAAAGGATGAACATGGCAAAACTACGCGGCATCGACGCCGAAATCTTCCCCCTGGTCCTGGGTGGCAACACCTTCGGATGGACCAGCGATGAATCCACGTCTGACCAGGTCCTGGACGCCTACACGGCAGCCGGAGGCAACCTGATCGACACAGCTGACGTCTATTCGGCCTGGGCCCCCGGCCACTCCGGCGGCGAGTCCGAGATCGTCCTGGGCCGCTGGCTGGCCAAGAACGGCAACCGCAACAAGGTCCTGGTGGCTACCAAAGTCAGCCAGCACCCCCAGTACTCAGGTCTTTCGGCCAAGAACATCGAAGCCGCCGCCGATGCCTCCCTGCTCAGGCTGGGCCTGGATGTGATCGACCTCTACTATGCCCACTTCGACGACAGCTCCACCCCCCTGGAGGAAACTGCGGCAGCCTTCGACAAGCTGGTCAAGGAGGGCAAGGTCCGGGCCATCGGTCTGTCCAACTACACCCCGGACCGGATCCGCGAGTGGTTCAGCATCGCACGCAAGGAGGGCCTGACCCTGCCGGTGGCCCTGGAGCCCCAGTACAACCTGGTCTACCGCAAGGACTATGAGGGTGGCCTCATGCAGGTCGCCAAGGACGAGGATCTGGCGGTCTTCCCCTACTTCTCGCTGGCTTCGGGCTTCCTGACAGGCAAGTACCGGACCATGGACGACCTCAAGGGGAAGAAGCGCGAGGGCATGGTCAAGGACTTCTTTACACAGGAGGGACTGGACGTGGTCGCCGCCATGGACGGCATCGCCAAGGCCCACGGGGTCGAACTGGCCACCGTCGCCCTGGCCTGGCTCAACCACAGGCCTGGGATTGCAGCCCCGATCGCCTCTGCACGCACCCCCGAGCAGCTGCCTGCCCTCCTGGATGCTGCCCATCTGGAACTGAGCGACCAGGATATGCAGACCCTGGATCAGGTCAGCGACAAGGTCAAGGGCTGATCTGCAAGCTTCGTTGCCAGCAGCAGGGCCGATTTTGACGCAATCGGCCTTCCCAGCAGACAAATCGAATGAAAAGGGCTCCCGCCCAATACAGGATGGGAGCCCTTTTATGCGACTATGGTCAGGCCTTGACCAGGTCGACCCGGGGTTGGTCCAGATCGCCGGCGTTGACGGTCAGGCTGGTGGCCAATGTCTCGTGGGCGATCAGGTCGTTGAACTGCTGGGCCTTGGGGGCATCCTCGGCAGGCAGGGTCAGGGTCAGCCGAATCCGGTCGGCAATGTCCAGCCCGGCGGTCTTCCGGGCATCCTGAACCTGGCGGATCAGATCCCTGGCGTAGCCCTCGGCCAGGAGGTCGTCGTCCAGCTGGGTGTCGAGGATGACGAAGCCGCCGGTGGGCAGGGCTGCGGAGGCCGAGCGGTCGGCCTGGGAGCCGTCCTCCTGCTCGATCCGGTTGTCCAGCTCGTATTCGCCCGGCTCCAGGGCCACCGGTCCGTCGGGTGTAGTGACGACCACATGGCCATCCTGCTCTGACCAGTCGCCCTGCTTGGAGGCCCGGATGACGAACTGGACCTGCTTGCCCAGTCGGGGTCCGGCAGCCCGGGCATTGACCTTGAGATCGTGGATGATCCGCAGACCGTGCTGACCGGCCTGGTCCAGGGTGCAGAACTCCACATCCTTGATGTTGAGCTCGGACTTGAGCACGTCCACATAGGGACGGGCCGCGTCGGGGTCACGGACCACCACGGTCAGCCGGGACAAGGGCTGGCGGACACGAATCTGCTCGGCCTTGCGCAGGGCCAGGGTGGCCGAAACCACCTCGCGGACCTTCTCCATGGCGGCTACCAGGGCAGGATCGTCGCGCAGGACCTGTCCCAGTTCAGTCTCCCGCCCGGTGGTCTCATCGGCCAGGAAGGGCCAATCGGTCAGATGGACCGATTCGCCGCCCGTCAGACCACGCCAGATCTGCTCGGCCTCCATGGGCGCCAAGGGGGCCAGAACACGGGCGAAGGCCTCCAGGACCGTGTAGAGGGTGTCGAAGGCCTGGTGATCCTCACTCCAGAAACGGTCTCGGTTGTTGCGGATGTACCAGTTGGTCAGCACATCGATGAAGTCGGTCACCGCATCGCAGGCCTCCGAGATGGCGAAGTCGTCCAGGGCCTTCTGCACCGACTGGATCAGCCGCCGGGTCCGTGCCAGCAGGAAGCGGTCCATCTCCGGCAGGTCGGCCACACGCTCCGGTGCCAGCGCCTGGGCCTGGTAGCCGGCGCCCTTGTTGGCCGCGTTGGCGTAGAGCGTGTAGAAGTAGTAGGAGCTCCAGACCGGCAGCATGACCTGACGGACCGTGTCGCGGATGCCATCGGCGGTGACGACCAGGTTGCCGCCGCGCAGGATGGAAGAGCTCATCAGGAACCAGCGCATGGCATCGGATCCGTACTTGTCGAAGACCTCGTTCACATCCGGGTAGTTGCGCAGGTGCTTGCTCATCTTCTGGCCGTCGGAACCCAGGACGATGCCATGGCAGATCACGTTCTTGAAGGCCGGCCGGTCGAAGAGGGCCGTGGACATGATGTGCATGGTGTAGAACCAGCCGCGGGTCTGACCGATGTACTCCACCACAAAATCACAGGGATCCCTGTCCTCGAAGTACTGCTTGTTCTCGAAGGGATAGTGGAACTGGGCGAAGGGCATGGATCCCGACTCGAACCAGCAGTCCAGCACATCGGTGATCCTGTGCATGGTGGACTTGCCGGTCGGGTCGTCCGGGTTGGGCCTGGTCAGTTGGTCGATCCAGGGCCGATGCATGTTGATCTGCCCCTTGTCATCGGTCGGGTAGCGGCCGAAGTCCTTCTTGAGCTCATCCAGGGACCCGTAGACATCCACCCGGGGGTACTTGGGATCGTCCGAGACCCAGACCGGGATAGGCGAGCCCCAGAACCTGTTGCGGGAGATGGACCAGTCACGGGCGTTGGCCAGCCACTTGCCGAACTGGCCGTCCTTGACGTTTCCGGGGATCCAGTTGATCTGCTGGTTGAGTTCCATCAGACGGTCCTTGATCTTCGTCACGGAGACGAACCAGCTGGAGACCGGCTTGTAGATCAGCGGTGTGCCGCAACGCCAGCAGTGGGGGTAGGAGTGGACGTAGCTCTTCTCCTGGAAAAGGAGAGCCCGGTGCTCGGCTGGGATCTGTGCCAGGGGGCCATCGCCTGCGCGCAGATTGCGCACGATGGGCATGTTGGCCTCGAAGGCCTGCAGGCCCTGGTAGTCGGGGCACTGCTCGGTGAAGACGGCGCCGGCATCGAGGACGTCCACGCTGCGGATGCCCTTGGCGTTCAGGGTGTTCATATCGTCCTCGCCATAGGGAGCCTGGTGGACCAGGCCGGTGCCTTCCACGGTGTCCACGTAGTCGGCCGTATAGATGGTATAGGCGTTGGGACCGGGGGTGCCGCCCTCGGATTCGGCCTGCTCCCCGGCGAAGTAGGGGAAGACCGGCCAGTACCGCCAGCCCTCCATCTGGGAGCCCTTGAGGGTGCGGACCACCTGGTAGCCCTCCCCCAGCTGCTTGGCGTAGTCGCCCAGACGGGCCGTGGCGATGTAGAAGCGCTTGCCGGCGAAGGGCCCGGACACCGGGCTGACCTCCGAGTACTCGATGTCGGCGCCGACCACGATGGCCAGGTTGGTGGGGACGGTCCAGGGGGTGGTGGTCCAGAAGACCGCATAGGCGTCCTCGTCCCTGAGCTTGACGGCCACGGAGACGGTGGTGTCCTGCCGGTCCTGATAGACATCGGCATCCATGCGCAGCTCATGGTTGGACAGCGGGGTCTGGTCCTTCCAGCAGTAGGGCAGCACCCGGTAGCCCTCGTAGGCCAGACCCTTCTCGTAGAGGGTCTTGAAGGCCCACATGACCGACTCCATGTAGGAGACGTCCAGGGTCTTGTATCCGTGGTCGAAGTCCACCCAGCGGGCCTGACGGTGGACGTAGTCCTTCCACTCACTGGTGTACTTGAGCACCGAGGCGCGGCAGGCGTCATTGAACTTCTCGATGCCCATCTGCTCGATCTGATCCACGCTGTCGATGCCCAGCTCGCGCTGGGCCTCCAGTTCGGCGGGCAGACCGTGGGTGTCCCAGCCGAAGACCCTCTTGACCTTGTGGCCCTTCATGGTCTGGTAGCGGGGAATGACATCCTTGACATAGCCGGTCAGCAGGTGCCCATAGTGGGGCAGGCCGTTGGCGAAGGGCGGGCCGTCGAAGAAGACGAACTCATTGTCGGCATGGTCGCCGGACGGTCGGCGGTCCACCGATTTGTTGAAGGTGTCGTCGTGATCCCAGTAGTCCAGGACGGACTCCTCCATATGGGGGAAGGAGGGATTGGGCCTCACCTTGGCCAGAGCCGGGTCCACCACCGCCTTGGGATAGACTTCGCCGTCCCGATTTGTCGCATCTGAGGTATCAGTGGTCTGATTCACCGTTCACGCTCCTCGCTGGTCGTTCATGTCGCCATGTCGAGGACGAGGGACCCATGGGGCCCACCGCGGTACCACCTCGCTTGCCCGGCCAATGACCCGCGCCGGACCGCTTGAACTGGGCTGTGCGGGCCCACCCGTCGGTTCTACTGAGGACCGCCGCAGGCGATCCCGTTCTTCCGAGGGCTCCCCGCTGATGACGGATCAAGGCCCATTGGTGACCAGATTATACCATCCTCAGGAAACCGGACCCGCCCGTTCGCATAACGAAACAGTCGTCAGGACTGGAAGAGATCGGGATGACGTGGATCGCCCGGAAGATCATCCAGAGTGTCCTCGGCACCTAGCGCCTGCCGCCAGAAGTCCAGGGAACGGCCATAGGGGCTGGCCTGGCCCCCGCGAACCTGCAGGTCGGCCTTGGCCTGGAGCACATCCTCCTCGCTCACCCCGTCCAAAAGACCGACAAGTCCGGCGAATTGATCCGGGTCGTAGAAGATGCCACCGATAACGTCCATAAGTCGGCTGGCACGTTCCATGGGCAGGGAGTCCCAGTGCCTGAGCTCGATGTAGTTCTTCAGACGGACATCATTGAAGTGGGTGGTCAGGATGTGCGCTATCTCGGCATCGTTGAGCCGACGGTCAGGATAGATCTCCCCGGCGTTTTCGTGCCAGGCGATGAAGACCTGCTGCCCATGCGGCCCCTCCACCTCCGGTGTGTGGGAGACATCGGCCACCATGAGCGGGGTGGAGAGCATGTCCACGGCATAGTCCTCCCAGCAGAAGCCGTCCTCGAACAGCCCCGGAATCAGGCCCGTGCGCTGGGTGTCGAGCCAGTCCCAGATCCGCTGGCGCCGCAGGGGCATGCGATTGGGCTTGCCCTCAAAGATTGGGGTGTTGCGGAAAAAGTAGGCCAAAACGGGGCCGACAGCCGTGCCCAGACGGATCTTGGCGATGGCATCGTCCTCATCCTGGTAGTCGATGCTGATCTGGGTGGACGCCGTGCTGCGCATCATCATGGGACCGCACTGTCCGATGCGACCCAGGTAGGTGTTCATGACCGCATAACGTTCCTTGGGATTGACCCCTACATCCGCGTAGGACCCAGCCGGACGGTACCCGTACTCGACCAGCCGGAAGCCCAGCCGCTCGGCAATGGGGTCGACCTCGGCACGGAAGAGACGGTAGAGATCCTCGAATTCTCGGCTGTCACGTACCACACCCAGGGAGCACTCCACCTGGCTCCCGGGCTCCAGGGAAACCACGCAGCCCGGCCTGCTCAGCCCGACCAGGTGGCCATCCTCCCGGTATTCCTTATCGCCGTCGTAGCAGGGCTCCAAGGCCGACAGCAGGGCTTCGATGCCCCGCTCCCCCTCATAGGGAACCGGGGCATCGGACCCATCGTTGCGCACCGGCAGATGCTCGATCTCGATGCCGAACCGCCACTGGGACCGCGGCTTTGACCCCCGCGAAAAGTAGTCGACCAGGCTGGCCACATGCCGCGGATTGGGAACCGTCAACAGGTGCGCATACCCAGCGCCTACGCTTTTCCTCATGCTGTCATGGTAAGAGCGGGCGAGGGCTCTGGGCAACCAACACGCGAGGAGTTCCGCTGTCGGATGGTGGTCAGCATACGGTCACCGTCACGGCCTGCAGGTCAGCCCTGCGTGAGGAGGACCCCACCAGCACCTGGAACCGACCGGGCTCGACCCTGCGTTCGCAGTCGGCATCGACCAGGGCCCACTCGGACACCGGTAGATCGAAGACCACCTTCCGGGTCTGCCCTGGATCCAGCTGAACCCTTTGGAAGGCCTTGAGCTCCCGATCAGCCCAGCTGACTGAGGTCACCAGGTCGCTGATATAGGCCTGGACGACCTCGGTGCCTGAGCGCCGGCCGGTGTTGGTCAGATCCACGGTCACCCTGACCGTATCCTCGGGTCCGACGGTATCCGGCCTATCGACCCCAGGCTTTCCGTAGGCAAAGGTGGTGTAGCCCATACCCTGGCCGAAGGCGAAGGCCGGATCCTGGGTCAGATCGGCATAGCGGTCACCATGCTGGCCCCGGATCTGGTTGTAGTAGACCGGCAGCTGCCCGGCATGCCTGGGGAAGGTGATGGGCAGCCTGCCTGTGGGCTCAACCTTGCCGGTGAGAATCCTGGCCAGGGCACGACCGCCCTGCATACCAGGATCGGGCTGCCAGATCAGGGCCCTGGCAGCCCGTGCGGACGGAGGCAGGATCAGCGGCTTGGAGGACATAAGCACGATGACCATGGGCTTGCCCGTCTGCGCCAGGGCATCCAGCAGATCGCGCTGAGGACCGTAGAGTTCCAGGGTGGCAGTCGAACGGCCCTCGCCCACCAGCTGGACCACGTCGCCGACCACGGCCACCACCAGGTCGCTTTGCCTGGCCAGGTCTAGGGCCCTGTCGAAGCGGCCCTGATCGATCCTGGCCGGGGCCGCCACCTTGGGCCTGGGCTGGCCATCGGGGAAGAGCGGACCCGCAGGGTCGTCGACCAGACGGAGCACATCGACGCCCTGCTCGCAGTCGAGCCGCCAGTTTGCAGGCAACTCCTGGCGCAGACCGTCGGCCACTGTCGAGATCATCTCCCGAGGCTGGTCCTTGATCCAGTCGCACTGACCCGAACCGCCAGCCCAGTCCCCCAGCTGGTTCTGGGCATCGTCAATCAGCGGCCCCACCAGGGCGATGCTATGCGCTGAATCATCGCCAGGGCGGCCATCGGCATCAACCCCGCCGAACAGGGGCAGGATGCCGTCGTTCTTCAAAAGGACTGCCGACTCCTGGGCCACCTGGAGGTTGAGCTCCTGGTGCTCCTTAGAGTTGATGATCGTCTTCTGGGCTTGGGGGTCGGGCAGACGCGGATCCTCGAAGAGCCCCATGCGGAATTTCAGGGCCAGGATGTGCTTGACCGCCCGGTCAAGGTCCTCCTCGTGCAGAAGCCCGGCATCCAGTGCATCCAAGGCCCCCTGGTAGAAGCCGGGCGTGGTCATGATCAGGTCATTGCCGGCCTTGACGGCGGCTGCAGCGGCCCTGGTGTAGTCGGGCTGCACCTTCTGCTCCCAGACCATCCGGCCCACATTGTCCCAGTCGGTGATCAGGGTGCCCTGGTAGCCCCACTCCCCACGAAGCACGTCGTTGAGCAGCCAGTTGTTGATGGTGACCGGTACCCCGTCGATGGACTCGTAGCCCAACATGAAGGTGGCCACGCCCTCCTTGGCCAGGCGCTCGAAAGGCGGCAGGAACCAGGAGAGCAGCTTGCGGTGCGAGAGGTCGGCCTCGGAGGCATCGCGCCCGCCCTGGGTCTCGGAGTAGCCGGCGAAGTGCTTGGCCGTGGCCAGCACGGCATCCTTGGGCAGGGTCCCGGTCATGGCTGATCCTCCCTGGTAGCCGCGCACCATGGCCGAGGCCATCTCGCCGATCAGGAAGGGGTCCTCGCCGAAGGTCTCATCCACCCGGCCCCAGCGGGTGTCCCTGGCGATGCAGAGCACCGGCGAAAAGGTCCAGTGGACGCCTGTTGTGGCGACCTCCTGGGCTGTGGCCCGCCCCATCCGCTGAACCAGTTCAGGGTCGAAGGAGGCTGCCATGCCCAGCTGCTCGGGAAAGATGGTGGCCCCGCGGAAGAAGGAATGGCCATGGATGCAGTCGTCGCCAATCAGCAGGGGAATGCCCAGACGGGTGCGATGAACGGCCTTGTCAGCCTTGATCATGCTCTGCGGAGAGACATGCAGCAGGGATCCGGCGTGCTGGTCCACCACCTCCTTGTCCACTCCCGAGCGGGCATCAAGCTGCATCATCTGGCCCACCTTCTCCTCACGGGTCATCCGGCCCAGCAGGTCGGCCACTCGCTCATCCACGCTCAGGTCGGGATTGCGGTAGGGTAGGTCCCCTGTCAATTTTCTTGATGCCATCTGGGCACCTTCCTTTCTTCATATCCGGTCAGTCCGAAGCCAATCAGACCGGGACCGGTCTATCGAACGATGATCGCCAGATCCCAGGGTCCGATTGTCATGGGCTGGCCCTGGTCGACATGAGCCTGAGGATCAGCCTGCCCGTCGGCCACCAGCAGATGCCCCCCATAGGGCGCGGCCAGCCTGACCTCCTTGGATGAATAATTGAGCAGGTAGGCAACCTGCTCCCCCAGGGAATTGATGCCCTCCCGCACGGTGACCAGGCCAGCCAGGTCCCGGGCGGGGCCGCCCAGGCCAGCCGCATCCGCCGCATCCGAAAGCAGCATCCGCATGCCCTGGGCCGAGGGCAGGGTGCCGATCCACTCCGCACTTCCGTGGCCGTAATCATGACGGGTCACAGCTGCATACCGCCCCCAGACCGGATGGTCATAGGAGGCTAGGACCTGGGTTCCGGTTCGCGGATTCAGCAACTCAATCAGCCCCTGGCAGGTCGGTCCGGCCTGGTCGGACCCATGTAGATCCAGGGTGAGCCCCTTGCCGGGACGGGTGAACTGGTTGTAGTCGATGCCGAACACGTCGGTCAACAGGTGCGGAGCCTTGTCATGCCAGACCTTGAGGTTCTCGTCCGCCACAAAGGAGCGCAGCGTGGCCACCAGGTGACCTCCCTGATGGACGTAGTCGGCCAGGGCCGTCAACGTATCCTCATCGGTGCTGTAGAGGGCAGGGACCACGACCATGGCATATCGGCCCAGATGGGACCGGTCAGCCTTGTCGCTGAGGAAATCGCACTCGATGTTGAGCTCGAAGAGGGCATCGTAGACCCGTCTGACCACATCGTTGTAGGAGATCTGCCCCTGCTCACGGGGGAAGCCGGTCTCCAGGGAGAACCAGTCCAGGGCGGTCAGGGAGTCGTTGCCCACCATGATGGCGACCCTGTTGCACTTTCGGAGGTTGATCAGGCGCTCCCCCATACCCTTCTGCGCTACCTGCCTGCCGAACTGGCCGGCCTCCTCATAGGTAGGGTTGGGCTCCATGTCCTGCGAAAGCAGACCCTTCCAGTAGGTCTCGAAGGAGTTATGGATGGAATGCCAATGCCAGTACATGACCCCGTCAGCCCCCGAGGCCAGATGGCTGTATGCCTGCAGCCGCAGCTGGCCCGGGTAGGGCAGCCATCCGTTCTGCCCCTGGGCCTCGGTTTCCAGGACCAGGTAGTTGGCCCCACCCTTCAGGCTGCGGGTCATGTCCCCGCCGAAGGCGATCTCCTTGCCGGTCAGGTCATCCTCGGTGGGATGGTAGATGTCCACACCGGCCACATCCAGGCACTCGGCCGCCTCGAAGTGATCGACAGCCGGCTGGACGCCGTATGACCAGCCCGGGCCCCAGTCAAAATCGAAGTTGTGGGTGACGAACTGGTCCTCGCGGGCATATTCGCGCACGATGCCAGCCTGCCAGGCCAGGTAGCGGCTGACCTGGCTTCGGCGGAAGCGGTCGAAGGCCGACCCCAGGGATGCATTGATGGTCCCGGTCAGATCGGGAAAGTCCTCCCAGGAGTCGATCCTGTTGGACCAGTAGTCCAGGCCGAAGGCCGCATTGAGACGGTCCAGATCATCGTCGAAACGCCGTCGGAGATCCTTGACGAAGAGCCGCTGCATGTCGGGCGACACACAGTCGTAGTACTTGGTCTCGTTGTCGACCTGGTAGCCGATCACCTGGGGGTTGTCGGCGACATGGCTTATCAGCCTGCGGATGACGCGCTCGCCATAGTACCGGTAGGAGGGGTTGACAATGTCCATGATCTGGCGGGCGCCATACCGGTTGTGGCCCTTGGGGGTGTCCGCCAGAACATCCGGATGCATGGCGACCAGCCAGGAGGGGACCGCATAGGTGGGCGTGCCCACGATGACCTGGATGTCGAAGCGTCCAGCCGCTTCCAGCACCCGATCCACATGGCTGAAGTCGAATACGCCAGGCTGGGGCTCCAGGGTGCTCCAGGTGGATTCGGCGATACGAATGGTGGTGATGCCGGCGGACTTCATCATGGACATGTCCTTGTCCACCCGCTCATAGGGCATATATTCGTCGTAGTAGGCGCATCCGAAGATGAGCCTGTCCGGCAGACGCGTGCTGCCTGACGAAGCTGAGTGGTCCTTGGTTCGGACTGCCTTGTCTGACATGATGAACTCCAATCTTAATCTACAAGACTCATTTCATAGGACGAAGGTGTTGAAGGATCGCGGCTCCAGAGTCGCCTTGAAGCCTTGGCTCCCTTCGTTATCTTCTCCCGGCCCGGAGAAGGAGAAGGGCATGGCACGATCCAGGGCGTTCTGGACCACCACAACAATCGACCCATCCGGGTTTTCGAAGGCTGTGGCCATGGAGCTGAAATGGCCGCGGGTATCCAGCAGGCGAGCGCCCGGGCGCACATAGTGCGAGTAGTGGCGCATGACGTAGTACTCGGGGTTCCGCCTGACCTGGCCAGTGGTGGTGTCGACGGTGAAGAGGGAGTTCTGCCGCCAGCCCCAGGTGGATATGCCCTGGCCCAGGACCATGTTCCAATATGTGTAGCAAGTGGCTCCAGCCCGCAGATACCGGTTCACCAGCGAGAAAACGTATTCGGCGTATTCCCAGGTGTTGCCGCCCATGCCGCATTCGGACTCGGTCTGCTCCAACTCAATCTCAGGCCAGGACTGGTGAGTGCGCTCGATGACATGCTGGCCGGCCCACTGGTAGCCGATGCCGGCGATGTACCTGCGGCAGTCCTCGTCGAAGAGGATGTTGTCCACATAGCGGTTGTAGTTCTCCAGGATCATGCCTTCAGGACCGAATTTCATATCCTCGGGACCGTTCAGGGTTCCTAAGAAGATGGCCGTGTCCGGCGCCTCCTTGGCGAAGAGGGGACCCAGATAGTCGCGGATGAAGATGCGCATGTCCTCGCTGGACCAGAGGCAGGAGGGGAACTTCTGATCCGCAAAGACCTCGTTCTGCACATGCAGCTGGTCGATGTGGATGCCGCGGCGGTCATATTCGCGCACATACCGCAGAAGATAACGGGCATAAGCAGATAGGTTGCGCTCGCTCATGTCGATTCGCCCGAAATTGTAGACTTTGGGTCGTTTCATCCAGGTTGGCGGACTCCATGGGCTGGCGAACAGTCCCATGTCCGGTTGATACTTCTGGGCCTGGCGGATATACGGAATCAGGGTCTGCTCGTCGTGGTCGACGCTGAAATGCTTCAGATCATAGTCACCGTCGGTTTCGTCGTAGCTGTACCAACTTGCAGCGAAGTCATTGGCGCCCACCGGAGTCCTGTTGAAGGTCAGATTCAGCTCATCCGGGCTGAAGAGCTCACGGATGATCCCCTCACGTTTCTCCTCCCCCAGCTCTTGCAAGGGCAGCCACCCCAACTCATTGAAGCAGCCGCCAAACCCTCGCAGAGTCTGCTTTTTGGCACCGGTACATTCCAGATCAGCTGACGTCTCCATGGCGGAGGCAGCCAAGTGCTGCTCCTGCATGGCCTGCTGCCGAGTGGTTGCAACCCAGATTGGTTCTGCATTCCTATTCATGGATCTTCTGCTCCTTTGCATATTTTCCCTGTATGACCGTAGAGGCCAGGATCACTTGACGTTTCTGATCATCAGGATAAAGACGCATCCCAACAGGGCAAAAACGATGGCCGTGGGGAAAGCCGCCGCATAACCCCAGTTCAGGGTGATGAAAGACATGACCAGAGGACCGGCCATTTGCCCCAGTGTGGTGGCCAGGTTCAGGATGCCAAGATCCTTGCCGGCCTCCTCCTTGCTGGGCAGGACATCGACGTTGAGCGCCTGGTCGACGGACGAATAGACCCCGTAACCGAACCCGGCGATGCCGGCGTACAGGTACATGCCCATGACCGTGGGGCTGATCCAGGGCATGGCGATGCCGATGGCAAAGAGGACGGAGGCGATGACCACCGGCACCTTGCGCCGCCCGATCAGGTCGGAAACGGGCCCCGAGACCAACGAGCCCAGCAGGGAAACGACCATGGTGATGACGGACATGACCGAAATGGTTGCAGCTGCCTGTGTTACGGTTTGGCCCACATACTTTTCGATGATGTAGAGCTGATAGGCGGAGATCATCTGATAGCTCAGCAGCATGCAGAGTCTTCCGACGAAGGCCCTATAGAAGTCGTGGGCTCCATGGAAGCGCGGAGGCCGGAAAGACTTGAGCACGTCCATGAGGGTGCCCTCATCCTTGGGCAGGTAAGCAGCCGAGCCTTCCCTGGGCATGATCAGAACGGCCACAACACCACCCAGGAACATGAGTACGCCGGCGAGAACGAAGCCAGTGAACATATGGGTCACCAGGGCAGCACCGATCAGAGAACCGATGGGTGAACCGATGGTGGAGCCTGCCCCGTAGAAGGCGGACAGGGTCCCGCGTACACCGGATGGCACGCGGTCGGACAGGATGGCCACCATAGGGGCGATCATGCAGTTCAGTCCGAACATGCAGAGGCAATACACAATAGTCAGCAGAACGGGGTTGGTGGTCATGCCCGTCAGGAACAGGGTTACACCACCAAGGACTGCACCACCTAGAATCCATGGAGTTCGACGCCCGTACCGGGAGCGGCTGCGATCTGAGAAGTTGCCGAAGAGCAGATTGGAGACCAGTGAAGCCACGGCCGTGCAAGCATTGACTATGCCCATCAACGCCTCGGGAGCGATGCCGGGGACCAGCTTGAGATGTTCGGGAAGCAATACGACGCTGACAATTCCCAAGCCCGACATCCACAGAATACCGAAAGCCAGGAAGCTCGCACCAAACCGAAACAGGGTCTTCTTGGGAACCGGTCTACCAGTCTCAGGCGATAATAGTGGATCACTCTGTGCTGCAGCAAGGGCAGCCTTATGCGCCTGCAGAAGTTCAGAATCGTCCGATGCAGGGGTTGTTGAGTCGCTCATGGTGTCGACCTCTTTCAACTAGTCTTCTCTGACACGTCCAATGTGTGGCAGACAACCATATCTACCAACCATTAGATAATCACATATTCAACAGGCATTCGATATATTTGTCAAATCAATGACCCAGTACGGATTCGCGAACGACAAGGACTTACTTGTCCGATACCCTACCGAGTCGAGACCCTGTCGAGCCTACGGGCGTCACCGTTATGAATCCGGCCACCATGTACCATGAGTATCAAACGACCGGCAGCACCCAGACCTTCAAGGACAACGAAAAGGAGCCGCAAGACCAGACAATGGCGAGCCGAACCAGAAAATCACCAGAGGTGAGACGGGCGGAAATCACACAAGCCGCCGCCCATCTCATCAGCCAGCATGGATACAACGGCATATCCCTCAAAGATGTCGCTGACATGGTGGGGATGTCACAGCCGGGCGTCCTCCATTATGTGGGCAGCAAGGAAGGGTTGCTATCCCTCCTGGTCACGGACATTTATGACGTCAATGGCACCCCGGAGGAATTCATGCAGACAGGCCTGCCCGGGTCCGACCCCGATCATCCGCATCTTCCGGCCTATTTCGACTATCTGGTCGCCCACAACGCGGGGCGGCCCGAACTCACCCAGCTATATACGGTCCTGGAAACCGAGGCCATCTCCACCAACCATCCCTTGCACGATTACTTCATCCGCAGGCCGACAGAGGTCTGGGCGCACTATTCCAAATTCCCCTGGCTGCTTCCTGATGGCATAGAGTGGGCGGCAGACATGCCAGGCAAGGTGAGAATGAGTCTGGAAGTCATGGACGGCATACAGATACGGCTGCTGCGTGAGCCGAAAATCGACTACATCCGGGAATGGAGCCGGTTCAAGGCGCTGATCTTCCCCTCCCCGCTCTGGGATGGGTACTGCTGATCAAACCCACGACCGCAGGAGTCAACCCGACAAAGTGATACCGGGCACCGGCCAGCCCGACTAGTCCATCCTGAAGGGCCTGGCATCATAAGGCGCCTGATACCGGCGATCCCTCCAGAAGTATTCATAATCGTGGTCATTGATTGAACGGACGACCTTGCAGGGGTGGCCGTAGGCGACCACGTCGGAGGGGATGTCCTTGGTGACCAGGGACCCCGCCCCGATGACCGTGTTGTCTCCGATGGTCACTCCCGGCATGACGATGGCGCCTGCTCCAATCCACACATTCCTGCCGATGCTGACCGGAACCGTGAACTGGGGTGTTCCATAGGCTCGTATATCGGGGCGAATGGTGTGCCCGGTGGTGACGATGGTGACATTGGGACCGAACATGGTGTGGCCGCCTATGTCAACGCGTCCGTCGTCAACCAGAACCAGGTTGAAGTTGGCGTAGCATTTGCTCCCCCAGTAGGTGTTGCAGGCCCAGTTGGCCCGTATCGGCCCCTCAATCCAGCTGCCTTGGCCGAATGAGCCGAACATCTTCTTGCAGAGGTCCTGCTTCTTCTCCACCTGGCTGGGACGGCAGGCGTTGAGCTCGAAGACCAGATCCTGCTGGGCGTCCTGGACCTGCTTCATTTCGGGTGTATCGGCAATGTAGATCTGGTCGGTGTCCAGCAGAGCCTTGATCTCCTCACGGCTGGTCATGGGAACCCCCTCTTTCCTTGATCCTCGTGGTTCAGCAATTCCGAGGCCGGCGCGTTGGCTCCGAACACCGGCCTCGGCCTGGCGGCTACAGGCTCTCCAGAACCTTCTCCTCGTCCTGGACGGGTGCTGCCTGCCCCGCATCCAGGCCGGTCGATTCCGCCGGCTGGGATTCCACGGCTGCCTTGTGGTCCTGGCCGAGCTTTTCCTGGTCGCCCGGCTTCTTGGCAGCGGCGATCATCAGCTTGATCCTGTTGAGCTGGTTGGCCTCAGAGGCGCCGGGATCGTAGTCGATCGAGACGATGTTGGCCTCGGGGTAGGTCCTGCGGATCTTGCCGAACATGCCACGCCCGGTCACGTGGTTGGGCAGGCAGGCGAAGGGCTGTGCGCAGACGATGTTGGGCGCGCCGGACTGGATCAGTTCGATGATCTCACCGGTCAGGAGCCAACCCTCTCCGGCCTGAACACCCAGGGAGGTGACCGATGCGGCCTTCTCCCTCAGATCGCTGATGTGGGCGGGAATGTCGAACTTCCCATGGGAGGCCTTGAAGCCGGCGATCATAGGGGCACGGTAGACATCCGCAGCCTTGAGGACGATCTTCTTGACACCCACCTGGCCGCCGGTGCCCAGCATCTCCTCGTTCCATTCAGCGTTGGAGATGCCGTTGACCATGAAGTCGCAGACACCGGGGAGCACGGCTTCGCATCCCTGACTCTCAATCAGGTCGACCACGTGGTTGTTGGCATCGGGATGGTACTTGACCAAGATCTCCCCGACTACGCCCACCCGTGGCTTGCGGGGGATATTGCGCAGGGGCAGCTGGTCGAAGGCCCGGATCATCCGCTTCATCAGCGTGCCATAGGGCAGATAGCCATGGCCATAGACCTTCTTGGCGGTCTTGGAGTACCCGTGGTGCTCGATGGTCTCCTTGCAGATCGTGTCCCAGAGCTTGTAGAGCTTGTTGGCTGAGCCGGGCTCCTGCTCGTAGGGGCGGACCCTGAGCAGGCACTCGATCATGGCGTCGCCCAGATAGAAGGCCTTGACGGCGCGGTGCAGCAGAGCCGGAGTTACCTGAAGGCCGGGATTGGCCCGGAATCCTTGAACGCTCAGGGTGATGATGGGGACGTAGCCATAGCCGGCATCAGCCATGGCCTTGCGCAGAAGGCCATAGTAGTTGGTGGCCCTGCACATGCCGCCGGTCTGGGTGACGATGACCGCGCACTTATGCGGGTCGAATCTGCCGGACAGGAAGGCGTTGACCAGCTGCCCCACCACGATGATGGCCGGGAAGCAGGCATCGTTGTTGACGTACTTGACCCCGGTGTTGATGTCTTCGGGCGTGGCATGCTTCAGGAGCTCGAAGTGGTAGTCGGCGCTCGAGAAGACCGCCTCCAGGAGGGAGAAGTGCACGGGGGACATCTGCGGTGCCACCACCGTGAATTTGTGTCCCATCTCCTTGGTGAAGCGATGTTCGGTGGCGTACTTGGACAGGGTCGGCTTGGCGGCGGCTCCGTTGGCTTGGACATCCTTGACCTGTCCGGCCGGGCGCTCTGCCGACTTGCTTTCGGCTTCCTTCTGCCGCGATGCCATGGTCTCCCGGATGGGCCTGATGCCCATGGGGTGAAGACCTATCAGACCCTGATCGCTTTTGTCGTGCAGGGCCACGAACCGGGCCAGAGCCACGATGTCGGTCTTGCGCTGGGAGAGGTTGATCTTCTGCGCGTTGGTGGACCGGAACCCATCGGATTTCAGCTGATCAGGCGCATCCGCTTCCACTGCTTCAATATGGCTTGCAAGGTCTTGAGAATTCTGAGAATCAGACGAATCCTCCACCCGAACCAGGTCAGGCGATGAACCAACTTCCTTGACCGCGACCTTCGCAGGCGCCTGTTCCATAACGGGCGCTTCCTTCCGGTCTTCGCTGTCCTCCTGGGCCAGATCCCGCTGATGGCGTTCGTCCATGGCAGCCTTCAGCGAGCGCAGACGAATCTTGGCAGCGCCCAGGTTGGAGACCTCGTCAATCTTCAGCTGTGTGTAGACATCGCCCTTGTCGGCCAGAATCTCCTGGACCTGGTCGGTGGTGATGGCGTCCACGCCGCATCCGAAGCTGACCAGTTGGACCAGCTGCAGGTCGGGATACTCGGAGACGAACCTGGCGGCGGAATAGAGCCTGGAGTGGTAGGCCCACTGGTCGGTCACCCTCAGAGGCATCTTCTGATGGTCGTCACCAAAGCCCGGCACGGTCTTGCGGAACTTGGCGGCCGTGGGGTTGTTGGAGGCCAGGGCCCGCTCCCCCGCCGCCGGAATGATATAGTCGCTCAGCTTGGGCAGTTTATGCACGTCCAGCTCGCAGATCGAATCCTCTGAAAGCACGGCCATGCCCAGGGAGCAGATGGTCTCGGGAATGCCGTGGTTGACCTCGGGATCCACATGGTAGGGGCGTCCCGACAGGACCACGCCCTTGACCCCGTACTCCTGCATGTAGGCCAGGGCGCGAAGACCCTCCTGGCGGACGTCCTCCTTGAACCGGGCATCCTCACGGTAGGCCTCCTGGACAGCGGTCCGGGCCTCCTCCTCGCTGACCTTGGCCCAGTCGAAGACCTTGACGATCCGCTCGACCATCTTCTCCTTGTTGGACAGGTTGAAGTAGGGCCGCATGAAGCGGACGCCGTTCTCCTTGAGCTCGGCCATGTTGGCCTCGATCACCACCGGGTAGTTGGCCACGATGGGGCAGTTGTAGTGGTTGTCCGTATCGGGAACCAGTTCCTGCTCATAGGTGACGCAGGGGTAGAAAATGGTCTTGATGCCTTTGTCGACCAGGGAGTGGATATGCCCGTGGACCAGCTTGGCCGGGTAGCAGATGTTCTCGGAGGCGATGGACTCCATCCCGCTCTCGAAGAGCTCATGGTTGGAACGCCCGGATATCATGACACGGAAGCCCAGTGAGGTCAGCAGGGTGAACCAGAAGGGGTAGTCCTCGTACATGTTGAGCACACGGGGGATGCCGATATCACCCCTGGTGGCCTTGTCCGGGGTCAGGCGACGGTAGGCGAAGGCCCGCTTGTACTTGAAGTCGTAGAGGTTGGGGCGGTCGGAGCGCTTCCTGTTCTTGTCTCCGCCACGCTCGCAGCGGTTCCCGGTGACATAGCGACCGCCGTCCTCGAATTCGGTGATGGTCAGCTTGCAGTGGTTCTGGCAGAGCTTGCAGACATCGTGGGTCGTGGTCATGGAGAGGTTGTCCAGATCATCCCCCGCCAGGATGGAGCTGACCACATGGCCGTCCCGCACCTTCAGGTCGGGCAGGGTCGTCTTGAAGCCCTGGTCGTTCTTGGAGGCAATCTTGTTGACGGCGACCGGTGACACCTTTGACTGGGTGGAAGTCGGAGCCCTGTTGGGCGTGGTCGGCGTGCTGCCCACGGACTTCGCCCCGTCGACCACGTGAGAGCTTGCCGCGACGATATCCTCGACCTCTTCATTCTGCGGGCAGTGCATGCGGGCCGTCAGCGCGGCGCCGTAGGCTCCCATGAGCCCGGCGATGTTGGGCCTGGTCACCTTGCGGCCGGTCAGGAGTTCGAAGGCCCGCAGAACGGCATCGTTGAGGAAGGTGCCTCCCTGGACCACGACCACCGGCCCCAGGGCGTTGGCGTCACGCAGCTTGATGACCTTGTAGAGGGCGTTCCTGACCACCGAGTAGCAGAGCCCGGCGGCGATGTCCTCCGGGGAGGCGCCCTCCTTCTGAGCCTGCTTGACCGAGGAGTTCATGAAGACCGTGCAGCGGGAGCCCAGATCGGTCGGGGCCTCGGAGGCCAGCGCCTGCTTGGTGAAGTCCTGGATGCTGATGCCCATGGACTGGGCGAAGGTCTGCAGGAAGGACCCGCAGCCTGCCGAGCAGGCCTCATTGACGCAAATCGAATCGATGACCCCGTCGTTGACGGCGATGTACTTCATATCCTGCCCGCCGATGTCGATGACCGAGGTGACGCCGGGGCTGATCTCCTCGGCGGCCCGGTAGTGGGCCATGGTCTCGACCACACCCTCGTCAACATGCAGACCAGCCTTGACCAGACCCTCACCATATCCGGTTGCGCAGGCACGGGCGATGTAGGCGCCCTCCGGCAGGGACTTCCTGACCTCCTTGACGATGTTGGCGGCGGCGATCAGCGGGCTGTCCTTATGCACTCCGTAGGTGGACCAGACGATGGTCTTGTCATCGTTGATCAGGACGGCCTTGATGGTGGTGCTGCCCGCATCGATGCCCAGGAAATGCGGCCCCTCGGCTCCGGACAGATCCCCGGTGGGGATGACCTGGGCACCATGCCGGTCATTGAACTCCTTGCGCTCGTCTTCGTCCAGGAAGAGCGGCCGTATCGTTCTGGCCGTGGAAGGCATGTTCTCCAGGCCCTTCAGGGCGGAGAGGACACCATCCAAGGAAGTCAGATCAAAGTTCATGTCCTGATTTCGGCTGGCATCCGTGGCGGCCTCAGCCGCCGGAACCTTGTTCCCACCGTCCACCAAGGTGGTGGTGCGGCCGTCCTGCATGGCATCCTGCAGAGCCATCTTGTCCAGGTTCGAAGCCTTCTCGGACCGTGCCCTGTCGACCTCCGCCTGATCGAGCCCCCAAGCCGGGCCGAAGGGGTCGTTTACATCGGTCTCTGGCGAGTAGTCGGTCTTGACCTTCGCGGCCTTGTCCTGGTCGTCCTGGTCGTGGCGACCAGCCATGATGGCGGCGCCATAGGCCACATAGAGGTGCGCGTTCTCGGGAATGATATAGCGGCTGACCCTGTCCTGGAGGATCCGCTTGAAGGCTTCCCTCAGCTCACTCATAAAGAAGAGAGGTCCGCCCAAAAAGATCACGTTGCCACGGATGGGACGTCCGCAGGCAAGACCTGAAATGGTCTGTGTGGCAACGGCGTTGAAGATTGATGCGGCCAGATCCTCCTTGGCGGCTCCATCGTTGATCAGAGGCTGCAGGTCGGATTTGGCGAAGACCCCGCAACGCGATGCAATGGGATAAATGGTCTTGTACTTGGAAGCCATATCGTTCAGGCCGGAAGCATCAGTATTGAGCAGGGTGGCCATCTGGTCGATGAAGGCTCCGGTCCCGCCTGCGCAGGATCCGTTCATCCGCTGCTCCGGGGTGGGCTTCAGATAGGTGATCTTGGCATCCTCGCCGCCCAGCTCGATGATCACATCCCCCTCGGGATAGGTGGCGTTGATGGCCTCGGTCTCGGCGATGACCTCCTGGGCAAACTCAGCCTGAAGCTGGCTGGCAAGCTCCAACCCGCCCGAGCCGGTGATCACCAGGCTGATGGGATTGCCAGCCAGGCCAACCCGTGACAGGGAGAGCCTGATGTCGGTGACCAGTTCCGCCACGCACTGTCGCACATTGGCGTGGTGGCGGCGATAGTCGCTGAAAAGCGCCTGATCCAGCCTGTCTCCTGTGCCAAGAACCACGGCCTTGACTGTGGTGGAACCAATGTCCAAACCCACACGCAGGAGATCCCGCGGTCCTGTGCCCTTATATCGACCCGCTATGTCGACGCCATCAGACATGAAACAACCTCAATCCGTGAGACCGCCGCATGATGGGCTCGAAAAGCAGACACCACATCATATCCGGCTTACTTTATTTATGCTACCGCCAGAGCGTGAATAACTTCCGCGATCCAGGGAAACAAGACTGTCTCCTATGACACAGCCTCCTATGACACAGCCACCAGCAAAACCGCCTCTGCTGCAGGCAAGCCGCAGACGAGGGCAGGCGCAGCAAGGCGTTGTTCCAACCCCTCTCCTTCACACTTTGACCTCAATCCAGCCTCCTTGCAAACGGGAGAAATGCCACTGTGCCCTCGGCGAAATCGGCTCAAAGAACAATCGGCAGAGGGCCTGCAGCAGACCGGCAGAGACATGGAATTGTCCCCGTATTGAGAGACCCTGAGAGGACGTTTCCTTCGCTGACCAACCCGCATACCATCCTGTACGGGCTATGCCGGATGAGTTGGTCAGGCTGGCGGAACCGATGGTCAGGAGGCATCAGGTGCGAGCATACATGGGTTCGAACATGCGCGGGTCGATGGGTGCGTCGACTGGCTCAGCCCCATCCGGACTGGCCCCCAGGCCCTTGGATCAGCTGCCCCGCCTGGCACGAGATACCACCGAGGAAGATCCCTGGCCGGTCAGTGTGCTCAGTCAGAAGTACCACGACGCAGTGGCCCGCTGGCCCGGAGCCTGGGTGGAGGGTCAGATCGTGGAGATCAACACCCGCCGGACCGGTTCGGCATACCTGACCCTGCGCGACAACTTCGAGGACATCTCCATCAACGTCATGGGCTTCCGCGCCTTCGCCACCCAGGCCAGGGACTTCCGCCAGGGCGACCGGGTGGTGGTGCACGGGCGGCCCGACCTGTGGATCAAACAGACCCGTCTGAGCTTCATGGCCGACCGGATCAAGCGTGTGGGCACCGGCGACCTGAAAGAGCAGATCGACCAGCTCAGGCGCAAGCTCAAGGGGGAGGGCCTCTTCGATGCAGAAAACAAGGTTCCCCTGCCTGAGTTTCCCCAACGCATCGGCCTGATCTGCGCGCCCAAGGCCAGGGCCGAGGGGGATGTGATCACCAACGCCCGTCTGCGCTGGCCCACAATCGAATTCTCCGTGGTGCACGCCCACGTCCAGGGTCCTCAGTGCCCGCCCGAGGTGGTCGAAGCCATCCAGAAGCTGGATGCTGATCCTGCTGTGGATGTGATCATCGTGGCCAGGGGCGGCGGCAGCTTCGAGGACCTGCTGGGCTTCTCGGACGAGTCCGTGGTCCGGGCCACGGCAGCCTGCGTCACCCCCATCGTCTCGGCCATCGGCCACGAGGACGACTGGACCCTGATAGACCTGGCGGCGGATCTGCGCGCCTCAACCCCCACCGACGCAGCCAAGCGGGTGGTGCCCGACCTGGTCGAGCAGGAGGGCATCATCCAAGAGGCCCGGATGCGCATAAACGCGCGCATCGAGAATATGGTCGAAGGCGAGACACGGCTGATCGAGGGATACGCCAACCGCCCCAGCCTGACCAAGCCGCAGACCATGCTGGACAAGCCCCAGCGGCTGGTCGATGAGTCCCTGGTTCGCCTGGACATCGCCCTTCGGCGGATCGTGGACGACGCCTCTCTGACCGTGGAGAAGCTCCAGTCCTCGCTGACTGCCCTCTCTCCCCAGTCCACGCTGGACCGCGGATACGCAGTCGTGCAGACCCTGGACGGGAAGGTGGTCGTCAGTCCCCAGCAGGTCCAGACCGATCAGGATCTGACCCTGACCGTCAAAGAAGGTCGGATCGAGACCAGGGTCGTCAGCGTGCAGTGACCGGTCCGGCATGTTCAACCACATATAATCATCCGCGATGATCATCCACATCGTCAGAAATTCGATAACACACCAGATAGCAATCATACAGGAAGAGGAGCAGGCATGAGCGACACCGACGAGGAGCAGACCAAGGACCAGGGTAAGGAAGAGCCGGTATTGGCTTCGGCCCTGAGCCAGAAGGAACGCGAGACCATCGCCAAACTGCCCTATGAGCAGGCCCGGGATCAGCTGATCCAGGCGGTTCAGGCGCTAGAGGCCGGCGGCCTGGACCTGGATGCCTCCATGCGTCAGTGGGAGATTGGCGAGGCCCTCGCCAAGCGCGCCCAGGAGCTGCTGGGCCAGGTGCGGGCCAAACTCGATGCGGCCCAGCAGGAGCAGGCCAGCGCCGGGGCCCAGGCTGGCACCCAGTCCAACCTGGATGCCTGAAGTCCCCTACTCCACCATCACTGTGGCCAGCAGAGCTGCATGATCCGAGCCCGCTATGGGTACGGCCTGCAGCCGATTGGCCCTGATGTCACGGTCCACCACAACATGATCGATGGCTGCCAACCTGGGCAAGGGGGCCTTGTCGGCCGGCCAGGTCATGCTCATGCCATGTCCGGCCTGACGCGCCCCGTCGCTGAACCGCTCCCCCAGCATGTCTCGGAATACCGCATGGTCATAGGTGGCGTTGAAGTCGCCCATCAGCACGTATCGCGTGTGCTCGTGCTTTCGCAGTTTCCCCAGGTCAGACACGCTGCGTCGCCAGGCGTTCCAACTGCCCGGTTGCGGCGAGGTGGTATGGACCGAGACGAATCTGACGCTGGTCTTGCCCCTGCCGAAGTCGATGCTGGCCGCCGGCATCATGGAGGAGCGGGAACCCACGTCGTCCTTTGAGGGCGACTGCATTGGCGCGGCCGTCCAAAGGCCGTTGGCATATTCCTTCGAGGATGTGGAAAGCTGCTCGTGGGGCAGATAGCGGTCGATACCGGCCTTGTGCAGACGGTCCACAAAATCCTCGCTGACCTCCTGCAGAGCAAGCACCTCGACCCTGTTGTCGCTGACGGTCTTGACCACCTGATCGGCATCGGCCCGACCCTTGTAGACGTTCAGCGTCATGACCCGGGCCACATCGTCGTACCGGTCGGGATGCCCAAGGGCCATGAGCTGATCGGCTTTCCCATTGAGCTCGGAACCCTCCTGGTAGAAGGGGTACTGCCAGTAGACATTCAGGGCCAAGGCGGCGATAAGCACCAAAGCCGTGAACCATCGTGAAGCCATGAGAGCCAGGACCAGGGCCAGCAGACCCAAGAGGATGAACCAGGGCGTCAGCGCGGCCAGGTCCGGCAGGTATGGGATCGTTGACAGCCATGCCGGGCAGGCACGCGCCGCCAGAGCCAGCAAGCTGACCAACGCCAGCAGCCTGGCCGTCCACCCAAAGACATGCTTCACCAGGAAGGACTGTCTGAATCTCGCCATGGTCTCCTCCAGCAAATCATCGCCGACCCGGTCCCGTTGTGAGGAATGCACAGTCAGCTCGGCCGTTGAGCAATTGTAAACCATGACCGCATGGCGAGCAGGGATAGGGGGCCAACTTCTCCAGGAAGAGCACGGTCCCAAGGCCTTCCCTTGGCCCCACACCAGCGACCTGCCCAAGTCCCACCTCGTGGTACAGTAGTTTCCGTTGCCCCGGTAGCTCAGGGGATAGAGCACTTCTCTCCTAAAGAAGGTGTCGTGCGTTCGAATCGCATCCGGGGCACCCTGTATTTGCCAACGAAGTAAATATTCAGGATAATAAAGAGTTGCATATTCGCACATGACTGACGAGTCTGCGCAAATATGCACTTGAAAACCTGCTCTGGATACTGTCCGGCTCGATCACTGTTGATAAGCCTAATCAGAAAGGAATACCGTGCCTCATCAAATGCACCAGAAAGAGGATGTAGAGGATAATCTCCTCAACTGGAATGACAGGGCAGTTGTGCATGCCAACGGTGGCTATGGAGACCTTGACGCATTTGCGGATGACCCATCGGCCCTGTCGTCAGTAACCCTGCGAGATCTGGAGGTCTTGAAGCCCCATCTGCCAGGACACAGCATCAAAGGGTTGCACCTTTTGCATCTGCAATGCCATATAGGCTCTGATACCCTGTCATGGTGGCGCTTGGGAGCACGAGATGTATATGGACTGGATTTCTCTCCCACCTCGCTGGATTATGCCAGGAAACTGTCTGAACGGGCCGGCGCATCCGTAACCTATGTTCAAAGCGATGCTCGTTGCGCTGCCGATGCCATGCCCGAGCAGAAAGGCTCATTCGATGTAATCGTCACCAGCTGCGGAACCATCACCTGGCTTCCCGATTTGAAGGACTGGGCTCGTTCAATCGCCTCTCTTCTAGCAGACGGTGGAATATTCATGATCCGCGACAACCATCCACTGCTTTTCGCCTTGAACAATGAGGGCATGTCGATAGTTCAAGATTATTTTGGCGGAACAGAAACGACCTACGAGACGGATCAAAGCTACACGTCAGCAACCGACTCGCTCGAAGATGGGACAAAACCCCAAATTACCCACACCACCAATCACAATTGGGCTCATGATTTCCAGGAAATAAGCGGCGCTCTTCTGGATGCCGGACTGACTATAGAGGCCATCGGCGAGCATAATGTGGACGACTGGCAGTCACTGCCAATGCTTGAGTACAGTCCAGACCTCCAGGGATGGATCATGCCCCTCAATCAGCCTCAGATCCCCCTGACCTTCTCGATGGTAGCCAGAAAGAAAGTTTGACCGGCAAGTACGAGCGTGGTTTTGCTTAGACATGATCTGACTTGGCCCGGCGGCCCGTCCAGCAGATTGGCTTCTGTTAATTGCGTTGCAGCATAACTTGCGCAACGCAATTAACAGAAGCACTCCGTGCCGAATTACGATAACGCATTATCGTTCACCTTCGATCCCGCCAATGTCGAGAGACAGATCCGTGGAAGGCCAGGCTGTGAGATTGGGTAAACCGCGCATTTTAGAAATGCGTTTATATGGGTAAGACGCTGGAGCCGACAGCCCAATCAATACGTGTCAGTTACTCGCCTTGCTTGAGCCTGCGATATTTCATGGGCGTCATGCCCGTGTTCTTCTTGAAGGAGGCGCACAATGAGGATTCGGATGTGAAACCGCACTGCTGACAAATCTGGCGTATGGACATCCCGGTGTTTACCAGCAAATACTGCACCGCGTGGATACGGGAATCCACCAGGTAGGCATGCGGCGTGATGCCTGTTTCCTGTTTGAACAACCGAATGAAGTGGTACTCGCTCAGAAAGACCCGTTTGGCCAGCTCGGAGACGGTGAGCGGCTCATACAAGTGGGAGGACACGTAGGCGATCGTGTCCTCAACCACCTCCTCCTGCTTTCGTTTGAAGGAACGCGGCTGCTCATCGGCAAACTCGGTGAGCAGATCGGTGATGTATTTGGACATCCTCGCTTCCGAATAGCCGTTCTCCGCCGTCATTAAAGAAGTGATGGTCCGCATCCGCTCCAAGGCGTAGGTCTCGGAGGAGAGCATGAAGACGTTGCTCAGCTTCCTGATGATGTAGTCGTAGTAGGGCCGGGCCATGATGCCGTCGAAGTGGAGCCATTGGGCGGTCGTCGGGACATCAGTGCCGTAGGCATGGTGTGCGTAGCAGTTGACCAGCGCAAATCGGCCCTCCTCGGCTACGAAGGACCCTTCAGGCAGGTCCAGTGTCAGCCTGCCGCTATCGATATGAATGATCAGATAGCTGTCAAAGGATCGTCGCTCCAACCTGTAACCGGGTTCATAGGAGAATTTGCCCACCCGTAGCGGATAGAAAAATGTTGTTCGCGCAATAGCCGAAGGGGTGTGAATCAAAAAGTCAGAGGCCTTGACATCAATGCCGTGTTCAGCAGGCTTCGCCACAATCTCCCCTCCTTCCCGCAAAAACACGTTCCTACAAATCAGGACAGCCGCTCTTGACGACCCCTAAACAAACGCAGGAGTACGCAAGCAACCGGCAGCTTCAACCTTACGCATGAAGCCACGAGACAATACATTCATCAGTCACAGGGCATCGTCCCTGCCCTTACAGCAAAGCCGTTGCCTCATACTCAAACAATACAAGGCAACGGCGGCGTTTTCATTTACTTTATGAAGATCAATGTACGTTGAAGCCCTGCTGCTTACCGTATTCCTTCAGGTGCTTCTGCCAGGCATCCACACCCTGCTTCAGAGTGATCTTCTTGTCGGTGTAGGCGGAACCGACGTCGTCAGCGAATACGGTCCGCGCATAGACCTCGAAGGGCAGCGTGGCGTGGCCAGGGATCACATCGCTTGCCGCCTTGGCCAGAACCTCGTTATACTTCTGACCGCCGAAGTATTCGATGTCATCGCCCTTGGTGTTCTTGACGGTGGTGGCCTCCTTGAACTTCTTCGATTCGGTGGTCTTCACGTCGTCAGGGAATGAACCGCCTGCCACGCGAGCGTCAATGCTGGCCTGATTTCGCGAGATGAAATCAATGTACTTATAGGCTGCATCGGTCTTCTTGCTTGAAGCCATAATCGCCAGCGACGAACCGCCATGGTTGGAGTTGACCGCGGATCCATCCTGGGTGGGCATGGTAGTGACCCTCCACTTGCCAGCTTGGTCAGGTGCCACGTTGACCAGCGTGGTTGGGATCCAGCAGCCGATCAGCGCAGATGCGAGCTTGCCATTGTTCAGGCTCTTGTTCCAGTCCTCGGTCCAGATGACGGTCTTGGTGTCGACCAAATCCTCGTCGATCATCTTCTGCCACCACTTGATGAAACTCTGAGTCCCCTTGTCGGAATCGAGGTTGATGGACAGATCCTTGCCATCTGCGGACAGCTTGTAAGGATGCCCGTTGGCCTGCCATATCATGGCGTCGAAGAAGCCCGCGTCACCGGAATCGGCAGCGATATAGGAACCCACCGCCCGAATCTTCTTAGCAGCCTCGTAATACTGATCCCAGGTCTTGATCTGGGTCGCATCAACGCCAGCCTTGTCAAACACATCCTTGTTGTAGAAGAAGGCCATGGCTCCAGAACCAAAGGGCAGTCCGTAGGGCTTTTTGTTGACCAGAACCGAATTCCAAGTGCCGGGATTGTAGAACTTCGAGTAGCCCTTGGTCCTGTCACTCAGATCAGTCAGCCGATCATTGATGGCATACTGGCTCAGGGCATAGAGTTCGATTTGCGCCACATCGGGTGCCCCCTTGCCTGCCTGGAAGGCGTTGTCAAGCGCCGTGTACTGCTCCTTGGCTGTCCCGGCGTTCTGCAGCTTGATCTTGATGTTCGGGTACTTCTTCTCGAACTCCTTGGTTGCGGCCTTCAAGGTGGGCTCCCATGCCCAGACGTTCAGCTCCACATTCTCGTCGCCACTGCTCTGCTTGCTACCGCCGCAGGCGGTGACGCCGAGAAACATGGCCAGCACGCCGGCACAAGCCACTAGACGCTTCAGCCCTTTTGCATGTTTCATTACATCACTCTTTTCTCTTAGTGCTTTTCATCAGCTTTTATTGGCATGAATCCTTGCCGCATGACAGACGAAAGACTCCCTTCCCGGCCACTCACCCTGCGATTGGTTTAAGTGGCCGCAATCGCAAAATTCATTCATTCCTTGACCGCACCTGCAGCCAATCCGGACTGCCAGTACCGCTGGAGAATCAGAAAAGCGATCATCAGAGGAATGACAGTGATCAGCGATCCGGTGATGACGAGATTCTGTATGGCGTGACCGCCGGCAGTGTTGGCCTGGTTCTTCCATTGGTTCAGTCCGATGGTCAGGGGGTACCAATTGGCATCCTTCAACATGATCAGGGGCAGGAAGTAGTTATTCCAGGTGGCCACTATGGCGAACAAGGCTGTGGTGACGATTCCGGGAGCCAGCAGAGGCAGACTGATGGTCAGGAAGGTTCTGAACTCCCCCGCACCGTCAACCCTGGCCGCCTCCAGGAGCTCTGTAGGGACAGCCTGCTCGGAGAATATCCACATGAGGTACAGGCCGAAGGGACTGATAAGGCTGGGCAGAATCATGGCCCAGGGCGTATTGGTCAAACCCATCTTGGCGAACAGAAGAAACTGCGGAACAGCCAGGGCAATGCCAGGCACACTGATGGAACCCAGCACAACAGCGAAGACTGCCTTGCGGCCAGGGAACGTGAACTTGGCCAAAGCGTACCCGCCCATGATGGCCAGTACGGTTGCGCCACCCGCTCCCACTACCACGTAGAGCAGCGTGTTCAAAAGCCAACGTCCGAAGATGCCGTCCTCATAGGTGAAGACCGTGGTTATATTGTCCCAAAGCGCGAAGGTGTGACCAAACCAGAGGCCGAAGGTCGATGTGAAGTCAGACTGCGTCTTGGTGGCGTTGATGATCAGATAGGCGAATGGAAACAAGCAGTACAGAGCGAAGATGCCGGTAACCAGCGTCAGCGTCATCGAGCGACGGGGGTTCGCGGGATTGGAGAATCCGTTTTTTGCGGCGCGTTTGCGTTCCGCCCTTTCATCCCTGGCCACTCGCTTGGCACGTCTGCGTTCACGCGCCCGAATCGCTGAAGGCGTCTCATCCAAAATGTCAGAGGTCATTTCATCTGCTCCTTCAGACTGTTCAACTGGACCGCATAAGCGATCGCCATGGTGATCACCGCCATGACAATGGCCAAGGCCGCGGCATAATTCGACTGGTTGCCCGCGAAGCTCAGACTGTAGGCGTACATATTCGGCGTGTAGTAGCTAGTAATGGTGTTCCCAGGCACCATGTTCTGCATGATCGAGGGTTCATTGAACAGCTGGAAGGAGCCGATGATGCTGAAAATCACGGTGATGGCCAGACTTCCACGCAACTCCGGCATCTTGATCCGCCTAACGATCTGCCATTCGCTGGCCCCGTCGATTGCCGCCGCCTCATAGAGCGAATGCGGAATCGTAGACAGGGAGGAATAAAAGATCAGCATGTTGTAGCCGGTGTATTCCCAGGTCACGATGTTGCCGATAGACACCAGAAGAATATTGGAAGCCAGCAGGTCCAGATGCAAGCCGGTCCATGAATTGAAAGAGCCGACCAGTCCATACTTGGCCCCGTACATGAACCCCCAGATTAGCGTGGACACGACGGCAGGAACGGCATAAGGCAGGAAGGTGGAAATTCGGAAGAACTTGGTTCCGTGCAATCTCATGGAGTCAATCGCCAGAGCCAGCAAGGCTGCCAGAAAGAGGCAGAGCGGCGCCTGGATCAGCGTAAAAGCACTGACACGGCCGACCGAACTCCAGAAATGACCATCTGCGAACAAACGTTTGTAATTGCTGAGCCCGGCGAAAACCGTGCCGCCAACCATTCGTTTTTCAAAGAAAGAAATATAAATTGCGTAGATGATCGGGATGATGAACACCAGCAGGAAAGCCACAGCGAAAGGCCCCATGAACTTCCAACCGCGCCAATCCCGTCTGTGCTTGTTGACGGTGCTCGACTGCTGATTGTTCGCGACATCAGCTGGCCCTGCCGCCGATTTGGAAAATGTCATTATTCTCCTTTGAGATGTCTGATTGCGTGAACCCAACCCCCTACTGTCAACAACGACGAAGAAGAACTGGGTCAACAACCCGGAATCGAGGGAACGGACGCCCCTGCAACCGGCCGTTGAGCATCGAGATGTCAGAAACTGTCAGCCATTCAGACAACTCTGTTGAATGTAGATGTTTTGCTGTAAACGGTCACGACTGTTTTTCACATGCACACATCCTTGTGCCTCTTTTCATTACGTTGATAGTGCAATCATTAACGTACTTTCAGTCTATAAACAATTACAAGGCTCCGTACATGAAAACTGCTATCTAATATCGAAATATTGCTTTCACTTAAAAAGGTTTGTCTACTAACCACCTGAACGCGGTTCAGGTTAGCCTATTGCAACATTGGTGAACCAGAACCGCGCGTAAGGTGAGATGCCAAGAAACCCGTAGTGACCTTATCGTCTGCTTGACAGGTATCGCCTGCCGAGCAATGCCGCGAACGACGTCAGTGCCAGAGCTCCGATCAGCAGGGCTACCGAGATTATCGAAGCTCCTGAATGCGCCAGAACCGCATGTGAAGGTCCATCAAGCGGAGAATGGCTCCCGTTCAAACCCCCAGCGCCAATACCGGACGCATTCGTCCCGAAGGTCTTCACACAAATATTGAAGCTGGCGTTCACCCCGCGGTAGGCCACGACAATGGTCTTTTTGCCGGCCACGGTAGAGTCAAAGCCCGTCAAAGACAGCTCGGGATCATCCAAGGTCAAAGGCGTGACTTCTGTGTGATTCGTGTCCTTTGAGACATACACAGCACTGACCGCCAATCCGCTTGGGTCAAACCGCTCGCCGATGGCATAGCTGGTCTTCGTTGGCGGGACGACCTGCAAACCCTGCAAATCGTAGGATCGGTAGCGGACCGAGTAGACCCTGGAGCGCGAACCGTCAGCAGAGGTGACGGTAATCAGGCTCTTGCCTCCAATCCCGGTTCTTTCATCAGTCCGAACCACCTTGGCTGCGTTGTCCCTGCTAAAGGCCTGCAAGACCGGGTTGCTTTCGGAGCCAACCGGCAAATCGACTACATAATCATTGCGATCGGACGAGAAATCTGTAATGGTTTGTCCGTCCAAGCGCAGATCAGCCAGGTTGGCATCATTGCCTGGCTCAGGCTCGAAGGCCGAAATACTCTCCGTGCCGTTTACCTCAATCTCGGCCACGTTGATATACGTTTTGGTGTCCTGGAGACTGTTGACAAGCCGCACCGCCTTTGCCTGGACAGGGCTGGCCAGGGTGAAGGTCACCGTAGGCGCATCGGCTTCTGTGGAGGCATCAGTACCACCGGCCTGGGGAAGATACCATCCCGTCTTGGTTTCCAGCCGGTGCCAGTTGTCGGATTGATCGCAATATTCCAAGGTCTGCGACTTTGGCCAGGATGCTCGCCCATCCCAGTGGAAGACGGTCTTGACCTGGCTGATAGTCCGGATTTTGTCGAAGTTGAAGGTGGCTGTCGGATCGACATCCGAAGATGCCGACTGGGTGGACCACCCCGAGGCGACATGTCCGTCAATGGCTTTTCCAGCCGTATCACCATCCTGGACGTTGACTGAGAAGTGGGTGCCGGCGCCCCAAGCCAGATTTCTGACCGGGCCTACCCATGGACGGGCCCAGGCTTCGATTTCCGCCGCATCCATCCAGGCGTTGTCTACCGTGTTGACGATGCGGACCTTGCTGGCCCCTACCATCCCTGCTGCCTGGAAGGTCACGGTCTGACCAGGCTGCGGGTTGTTGACGACCTTCCCCAGCGGCTTCCAGTTGGCACCATCGTTGGTGTATTCAGCCTTGGCCGACACCGGCGGATGATCCTTGTATGTGATGGCCACCCGATCCAGCTGACGCACTTGCCCGAAGTCAAGATTGGCAGTTGGGCTATGGCGGTAGTTGCCGGCCGAATTCCATGTCGCCCAGGCTTCCTCCCGCATATTGCCATCAGTGAGTTTCCTCCACTGATCCTCCTTGCCATACTCAACGTCTTGGTCGGTAACGGTCAGATTGTAACTGACATCAGCCACGTTCTGTGGTTTGGCTGCCTCCAGATACAGGCTGAAAGATAGGGGCAGGGAACGTCCTCCGCTTACGGACAGGGTACCTTTCACAGGCACCACGTCACCCTCGTGCGCCCGGTCCAGCTTTCCTTGAAGATCAGCCCAATCCCAGCTGACGGCATGAGGGTCGACCTTGATGGCCGGCGAAGCCTTGACATGGGCGTAAACGGTGGTGGCTTCCATCGCTTTGCGGGCCTCCCGGGCATCTGAACCGAAGAAAATAGTGGCGGAAGCAGGATCGGTCACGGTAAGATCGCCCACGAAAACCGATGCCTGGCAAGGGAATGTATTGCCGAAGAAATCAGTGGCAACGCCTTGAACCTGATAGGTTCCCTCTCTGCCCACATCAACGGCCTCGGTCTTCCAGACCACTGGTACAGGCTCCCCCTGACCCCAGGAATAATAGGGAATCACAGTTTGAGGCATGGTCACGAATCCGCCAAGCGGCACCTGGACCGTAGTCTTTTCGGCACCGGTCGGCTCCGTAGATCTGAAGTACCAACCTTGGTTGTCAGCACCGGTCGATTCTGCCACAGCGATCGTGGCACCCGCATCAGTCCGCTGACCAGTCACGTCCAGGGCAACCTTGTCTGCCTGGTTGACCAGACTGAAGGTCTTGCCATTTTCCGTATTGAGCATCCAGATGAACCGTCCATCGGTACCGATCGATGCTCTGGTACCCGCCCGCATCCGGCCATCCGCACACAGGAACTTGTCCCCGTCCGAAGAAGAGATCAGGTACCGACGCACCATAGGGCTGCCGGCAGACGGCTCGACGCTGTGAACAGTGAAGGCCTGGGATCGTCCCTGATCCGGATTCTTGGCCATGCCTTCAAGCATGAGAAGACCATCGGAGGACGCGGTGAGCATCTTTCCTGACTGCTGCCCTTGAAGCTGAATCGTGCTGCCATCCTTGACCTGGGCCTGCGGGGAGACCCCGGATACGCCGGTGAGCTGTATGGAGGCGATGGAACGGGCCGGCAGTTTGACTGTGGCCGTCTTGGCTGCCGCATCAATGGTGACTCCATGCGGCTGCTCCTTATTGGAGTACTTGTTCATATAGCTCATATCAGCCGTGTATATATCCTGCTGATGATCAGGTTCGGTAGTCAGGAAGAGCTTCCCGCTCGCGTCGGAATCGATGTCCCCGTAGTTTGACAGATCGATGACCAGCGTCTGCGGCTGATCGCTGCCGTTACGGTGTATCACCGTCTGGGTCTTGCCATCTGCCGAGCTGGCGGTCATATTGTCCTTGGTGGCGTTATTGGCGGTGATGAAATCCCCTGGATGAATGAATTTGGTGTAGGCGCGAACAGCATTGTACTTCGCGTTGACCACGATCCGGCAGGGGCGAATTCCCGAGGTCTGGCCTCCATTGTTGTCCACTTCCCTGCGAGAGTAGAGCTTGCCGTCAACGCCGGCGACCGAGCAATCATAATCGAGAAAGACAGTGCCCCAATTGGTGTCCTCCCCCTTGGGATTGGCACTGTTGCCATTCATATCCTTGTCGCCAGTGGCCACATTGTAAAGGTCCTCACCGATTTGCCAGAAGGTGTAATCCCTGGACTGCAAGGCGTAGACATCGGCGTTGATCTTACCGGCCATGCCCAAGGCATTGTCGAAACCATAGGGATTGAAGCCTCCGGATTGCCAGGAGCCATCCACCTCGCTCATGGACAAGGCTTTGCCATCCCCCTGGGCAATGTCCCGGGCAGCCCGCTGGCGGTTGGTGCCATACCCGTGGGTGTTGTACTGGCCGATGGCATCCCTGACATCCTGCGGATAGCGATGGTAGGAATCGACAAACTGGCCTGAATCCGTCGCATCGGTAGCTGAAACCAAAGTCTGCTGCAGGCCTTCTGCATCCAGAGCCGATCTGAGCGCGCGTATGACATTGCCGGCTGTCCCAGTATCGACATGCATACCCTCCTGGGGCTTTTTGACCTCGGTGGTATATGGCGTAACAGCCTTGTTCTTACCCTGGTAATACCGATTCCAGTATCGGTCGATCAGAGCACTGTCCTCGGCTGGCCAAGCATCCGAAGCCCGTCCTCGCGGCGAACTCCAGTATCCGGTCTCCGACTCGTTGAGCGGCTCAACTGTATTGACCCCAACCCGGTTCCCATTGTCGGCCTGGAGCTGCGACAGATGCCGGGTTACCGCAGCCAGATACTGTGCGAATTTGTCCGCATCCGCAAGGTTGTTGGCATTCCCGCTATCACCTCCGCTCACATACCCGCTTTCCGTCATGAACCAGGGAGCTGCGTTGGCTGCGGCTTCGACGTGGTCGATGTCATGGTTCTGAGCTCCCCTTTTCAGCCACCACTCCTGAGCCTTGACGTCGCGGGCCTGTGGGGAATCAGAGGTCGCGGATCCCCACACATAGGAGGCATCGCTGTGAGGATCGAAAGCCCGATCAATGCCGGCCTTGTTGGCCATCGTCGTCGCCAGACCGCCGTAAAGGCCCAAAGAGCCGTCCGGGTCCTGGGCCCAGTAGCCGGGCATGGCGGCGCCTTGCCGCATGAACGGATAACCATATGCCACGTCCGAGGCATTGCCACCGCCTATGTTGTAGCGAGCCTTGTTGAGACCAAGACCCTCCTTACCGAAGATGCTCGTATAGAAATCCTCACGAAGTTGCCGCCCATAGGCCAAAGCCTTGGCATCGGTCTGAGGGTCTCCGCTGGATTGACTGATTGAACCGGGTTCTCCATAGTTGCCTGTGGCATTGGCAAACCATGCCAGGGAAGTTCCCCAACCCTGGAAGGGGCCATCGGCATACCAGGGATTCGGCGTCACATTGATTGTTTGCTCATCCTCCGATGCCATGGCTGGAGTCGCCATCGATGCACCAGTCAGAAGAACGGCCCCTGCCATCAATCCTGCAAGTACCCTGTGGGATATGCTCATGTCCTGTACCTTCATTCTTCTCTGAATAGTCAGACTGTCCACCCGTCAGCTCATCCCGGGGTCCTGGCATTTAAGGCGCCATTGCTACAAAATAAGGACCCTGTCACGAGACATGATTACGTGCACTGCTCTGTCGCAGACCATGCCATGCGGGAGTTGCCAGCTTCCAACCACCTACATATGAGCCGGAAGGAAAGACTTCTGTTTGCCTATACGGTAAGCCCGGGAATCGGGCATTTTCCCTGCATAGCAAGAAGATGATATTTGTTGCCGAAATCCGGCAATACGAGGCAGCCGCAACCTCAGGCTGGCTGCGGCACAAGCGATCCGGCAAAGCGGTCAATTATCCAATGCTGCACAGCTTGTCCATACCCGGGAGATTATTCATTAGGTAGCTAACGATCTAACCGAGGAGAGCCTTTGAGCGGAGACTACGGCAAGCGGATCAAAAGGGCGGCCAACCTTATGTCACGGTCCATGGATGCCTATGCGACCAAGTACGGGCTGACCGGCACCCAGATGTCCATCATCGACTTCCTGGGAGAGTCCCAGGACCACACCCAGCGGGACATCGAGATGGAATTCGACATCCGCCCGTCCACAACAACCAAAATCCTGCAGCGTATGGAGGCCAGCGGACTGGTCGCCGCCAAACGGGACCCCAGGGACGGCCGTCAACGCATCATTGCACCCACCACCAAGGCACGGGGCCTGCAGAAAGCCGTGCGGGCATATATCGACAACCAGCAAAAGGCGACGGAGCGCCGGTTCAATCAGCGGGATCTGGCTGCCTTCGACCGCGTGCTGGCCTATTTCACCACCTTGAATTCCGACGATCCCTCCCAGGCTGGAAAGGAGTCTCGCTCATGAGCGCAACCCAAGCAACGCAACAAGCGCAAAACACAGCAATCCCCCGCAGGGTAATAGGCGCGGTGGTGGCCACCGGCATCATGTCCTTCTGCGGCGTGATTGTGGAAACGGCCATGAACATCACCTTCCCGGCCCTCATGAGCCACTTCGGTATCGGGACCTCCAGCGTGCAATGGATGACCACCCTCTACCTGCTGGTCGTCGCCTCCATCACCACGCTCTCGGCGGCCCTGAAGCGCCGATTCCGGAGCCGGACCCTCTTTCTGTGCGCCAACCTGCTTTTCCTGACCGGACTGGTAACCGACGCACTGGCTCCGGTCTTTCCCCTCCTGCTGCCGGGAAGGGCCATACAGGGGCTGGGAACCAGCATCGCCCTGCCCCTGATGTTCAACATCATCCTCCAGGAGGTTCCGACAAAGCGCATCGGCACCATGATGGGTGTAGGCACCCTGATTACGGCCATCGGACCAGCCGTCGGCCCCACCTTCGGCGGTCTGGTAGCGACCACCATCGGATGGCGTTTCGTCTTCATCATTCTGATTCCCGTACTGCTGATCTCACTGGTGACGGGCCTGGCCTGCATACCTTCGGTTCCGGTGGCGGCAGATGGCAACCAGGCCGGACTGGAGCCGATTGACATATTCCTTATGGTCCTGGGCTTTGCAGGTCTGATCTTCGGCATCAGCAACGCGTCGGCAGGATGGCTCTCCTGGAGATTCGGCAGAGCGCTGGCCCTGGACTTATCGCCTTGGCAGCGTTCACCCTCCACGCCCGGCATCAGGCCCAACCAATCATCGACGTGCGCCTGTTCAAAGACAGCCGCTTCTCCCTGCATGTCGGTGCCTACATCCTCTTCGAGATCAGCGCCTTGGCCCTCTCATTTATCCTGCCCAACCACCTGCAACTGGTTGATGACTGCACCTCGCTACAGGCCGGGCTAGTGGTGCTGCTGGGTGCGGCAATCGGAGCCGTTCTGGCCCCGCTCTCCGGCAGGCTCTACGATCAGCTTGGTCCACGCATCCCCATCATCAGCGGCAGTTGTGTGGCCCTGATCGGCCTCTTGGGATTCGCTCTCGCGGCCCGCCATCTGACAGTCCTGGCCATCCTAATACTCTATATTTTCTTCATGCTGGGCATCGGGCTGAGCTTGGGCAACATCATGACCAACGGCCTGCACCGACTGAGCCAGGAGCAGCAGGCCGACGGCAACGCCATCTTCAACACCGTCCAGCAGTTCGCAGCAGCCATCGGCAGCAGCCTGGGGGCCACCATCGTCGCAGCAGGCCAGGCCGCAGTCGCAGACAGACGACTGGGCACCATCAACGGCTCACAGCATGCACTGATTCTGTTATTAATCATCGTCGCCCTTGAGGTTCTGCTAGTCTTGGCCGCCCTGCGCCGCTCTCAGAAATCGCAAAATGCTTGAGGGATGGCTGAATGACCTTCAGTCCACGTCCAGGAAAACCCTCATCTCGTTTTCGCCGCGGTTGGACCAGACAAAATCAGGTTATGTGGGCGTTATCGAAGACCCGATCACTTCCATCTCCCCCGCCAACATCGAACGCATCGCTGAGGGCGTGCGCCAGACCCGCTACCCAAACGAGTCCATACTGGCCCATGAATTCGGCCACGCCATCCATCTGCTGGCGGACATCTATCCGCAGACCACACTGCCCTACCCCTGGAACACCAACCCTGTCAGCCATGACTACAGCGGGCATATGTACCAGCTGCCCTGAGGACGCAAATCAGCATGAAAGGAGGCAAGAATCACATGCTTGCATTGACTATCGCCAACATGTTGATCTCCTATCCTCATACACACCTGTATTTGACAAATATGAAAATCAACAAGCTGGTGTATTTCGCACAGGTTGAGTGCCTTCGGATACACAGGCATAGGCTTTTCGACGAACCTATACAAGCCTGGGAATGCGGCCCCGTGGCACCGAGCGTTTATGCAGCATTCAAAGAGTATGGCCCAAATCGGATAACTGCCCCAGCTATAATAGATGAGCATGATCAAACCGATTCTTCAGTCGGACTCCAAGCAGTGAGAAATGTAGTTCAAAGAGTTGCCGCTTTATACGGGCCATTGGCAGCCTTCGAACTTGTGGACTATCTACATCGCGACGGTTCAGCCTGGAAAGCTGTATATGAATCCGGCAAGAACAAAGAAATTACTGAAGAGGCCATGCTCCGCTCTCACGATGGCATTGATCATCCTGATTTGCGGAGAACCCTAGCCGGAGGTGTTCGTGCAGTCGATGAGCGATTCCCAAATGTGCTGAAACTGCTGGAAGACTCATAAGGTAACACTGCAAGGAACAAGCCGGCAAAAGAGTCGCCTTGCAAGATTCGTCTTCTTGGGTTTTCAAAATGGACAACGAATTGGATATTGACGATTCAGACGAACCTAAGCGCAATGGCATGTATCGCTGGATACGAGAAATGATCAGCAGACAGACAACATTCACTGAACAAGCCGCACAACTCAGAAATGCAGCCAGACTCATATGAATTTCTAGCAATTGTTTCTGTATTGGTAAATAGCCGGTAAGAAAACAATGTGACAAGCACACGTCTTCAGAGACTTCCTCAAGGTAAATCACAATTCCTGTTGTGATCTCAAGCTTAAAGCAGGTAGGAATCGCATGCATGGTGCTAATCCGATTAATAAGAAGAGTGGCGGCTAATCAGGTAAATATAGCCAGATTTCGACCACGAAAGGTACAAACTGGTAAATATTCGTATATCCTGAATAACGAGCTAACATGGCTTTAACTAATAACCGCTCTTCTGAGTTATGAAACTAAATCTAATTAACAACGTCGTGAACCCTCCCCTACCTGCCTAAGGAGAACTGATGAAGAAGACAAAGGCTTTTGAGCAGACGGACTTTAATTCGACAGTGGCGCATCAGCGGGATTCCCACGGACACTTGGGGCGGCTCACGGCATTGCCAACCCGGTTCCATAGCGAAGCAAGGACGGCTGGCGCCATCTGGAAAAAACAAATAATCGCCCTTGTAGCAGTTTTGATGAGTGTGGCCCTGTTCTCGGGCTGCCAAGGATCGAATCGTTCAGAGCCGTCCGTGGAACAGGTCTCCAATTACCTTTCATCTTTGACAAAGTACGACGTTTCTGGTGACAGCAGCGTCACAACCATCTCCGCGAACAAGTCGGGAACCCTGTATGTACTTGCGCGCCGGGCCGATCTTAAGCAGACAGAAGCCGCGCAATGCAAGGTGAACGGACAAGCCATGCAGCGCTCTTCTTCAAACTTGAATTACCCAGCAGGCGACGGTCAGAATTTCTTCCCCTTTGCAAAGATCGACATTAAACAGGGGGACCCGCACAAACTCTCATGCGACCAGCCGAATGGTGTCAAATTGATTGCATTGCTCGATCCTCACGTTCGGAGTTTGCCGAAGCAGGCCGCATAATTCCGGGTACAGCCTCCTGCACTGATCCGGCACATCGCCATATTGATGCAATGAAGAAAGTGCGACGCAAAGCTCTACGGGTATTCATCACATCCGCAACGGCCGTATCAGCACTCGCTCCAGCAGTAGCGGCCCACATTCACTGCTGATAATCCCCAATTACAAGCTACTACCTACACCCTATAAGGAAAGCGGTGTAGCTCTAAAGCGATGCATATAGTTTAAGAATAAGTTCTCACGTTTGTCTGTGGCTCAAGGCCGATTCAAAATGCCATTGACATCCTTATCCACGCCTACACGTTCAGACCCAAGCCGGACCAGATCGCATTCTTGAGCGGGTGCAGCAGAATACCGTAAAGAGACAGCCTTATGGTCGCTCACAAGTAACGCCAGCGGGATGGGAGACCTTCCAAGCAACCGGTCCCGCTGGTAAATCCTCAATCAATCATCCAATGGGGCAGAATTCCCCGGCATGACAGCTACTCGGAGTTGTTTGATCTACCCATTGGTGCCAATCTGTACTTCCGTTACCTCCTTGAGGGGCTGATGGGGCCGCCGGAGCCTGCGAGGCTCCGCCGCCTCCACCGACACGTTGACCGGTGGAAGAGGCGGATCTATCCCATTTACTCAGCACAGCGGCGGATTCAATCTTCAGGACTACCCCAACCTGTGGAACCAGCTACAGCAGGGCCACGAGGGACCAGCCATTGACAACGAGGGGAACTGCATCGCCGATTGTTATGGATGGACAGGCTCTAATTAGGCTTTTACAGAACCAGAAAGAGAGCTTGTTGGCATGGCTAATGCTAAAGACCCCCTCCGCTCGGCCTGCGCTGCAAGACCATCCCATCCATTTGCCGGTGCTCCACCTCGCTGATGCCCAACGCCAGCCTCGCCGTTCTTCTGCACATGCCTCCATCCTTTTGCTGCACTCGGCCAAATATCAGCAACCACATGGGACGATCATGGAGATAAAAGGCAAGTGAGTCGACGTGTTCAGTTCTACCTCGCTGCCCCTTTGCCTGTCTCTATGACATCTTGCCGCAGACCGACAGTCTGCTCTTGGCGCCTCATACCCAAGTCAGGACTCGGAAGGTCGCTCTTGTGCTTCCGCATACTGTTGGGCTGCTTGGCGTATGACGGCAGAAAAAGTCAGCATTGATTAACAGAACTTTTGCACGCAAGCATACCGAGTCGTTGCACTTTGTGTCGATATTTGCCATCACCTTGATAAATTGCTGCCGCTAAAACCAAGTTTGATCAAGTAATCAACTATGGCCATCTAGCATAAGATCGACTGCAATCAGAATGTGTGTACTAGCAACCGAATAGAAAGCCTGGATGATACATCACCAGGTCCTGTATTGCTGTCAACACCGCATTCTCAACACATCGACAAACCCACATCGTCCGCTACGAATCTCTCGCATACCTGCATAGAACTCCATGGTTTCATAGCTATCGGTTTTCCCTAATGAACTTTTGGCATGCATAGCACTGTTTTGAGTTCGCTCTCCTCGCTGATGCATTGATAACAATACCTATTTCCCTGGCATCCCTTCTGTTTCGCTTACCAAATCGGTAATGGACCCTCAGAAACGAAAGGCCAACCATGGATGAAAAGCCGACGAGCGCCATTAAATCGTCAGAAAGTAAACAGAAATTTCTCAATTTTATTTGTTCTAGACCATCAGCGCTTATGCTACTGTGTCATTAGCGGCCAAAGTTGTCTTCGGCACGTGTTTCGCCGGATGTTGGGGATTCTTGACAATATGGCTGCGATTCCTGGGGAAGGGGATCATACTATGCCTCGTCAGCACTCTAATATAACTGTATCCGCTCGACCGGCCTTGTTGATCAGCCTCCTGCTGGCCATTATTCTGCCCACAAGTCTCCTGATCTGCACCTATGCCACGGCAGACAGCGCCACAACCCAATCCAGTGCGGCCCGCGCAGTAGCGCCGACCCCATATGGGAATAGCGGGGAGGAGGGGGATCGTGAAGCTAAGCAACAGTCCAGCAATGCTCCTGACATCACCACCCAGCCAACCGGAACGGCAACAACTCCTACTTCTCCATCTCCTCTGGCCACATCCTCCCCTCTGAATCCCACACAACCGACCCCCTCCATCTCCCCCACGCCGGACAAGACCGGGACTCCCGACGACAAAGACAACGCTGGACTGCAATCACGCGCCTTCACATCGCACACCGTCACCTTCAGCAACCCCCAAGGCACCGACACGGCACAAACCATAGCTGACGGCGAGCGCGCGAAACGTCCAGCGAATCCGACCAAAGATGGCTACCTGTTCGACGGCTGGTTCATCGGTTCAACACCCGTCGCCTACGATTTCAACCAGCCCATCACCAACGATCTGAAGCTCACCGCTCATTGGACCAAGGCGGATGCCTGGAGCATGAGCCCCATGCAGGGGCCGGTCGCCGGCGGCACGAAAGTCACCCTGACCCCGCCCGGACCCCGAGGAATACGCTTCAGCCAGGTCAGCGCTGGAAGGGGGCACATTCTTGCAGTCGCCTCGGACGGCAACCTCTACGCCTGGGGAAGCAATGATCATGGCCAACTCGGCGACGGGACCACCACTGAACGTCATGAGCCGGTCCCGGTGAAGAAACCCCAGGGCGTATCCCAGGATTTTACCTGGGTCCAGGCCTCAGCCGGATACTTGTTCTCCGTGGGTCTGGGATCAGATGGCAAGCTCTACAGCTGGGGCGACAACACCTATGGTCAGTTGGGGAACAACACTACAACCGCGCATTACACTCCCGAACCTGTTAACTTGCCACAAAATGCCCCATCCGGGTTCACATGGAAGCAGGAAGCGGTAGGTAGCCTGCATGCTCTTGGCCTAGGATCCGACGGCAAGCTCTACAGCTGGGGCGACAACGATCATAACCAACTGGGGGACGGCACTACCACTGAACGGCATGCCCCCATCCAGGTGAAGATGCCAAGCGGAGTACCCTCCGGATTCACATGGAAGCAGATGAGCGGATGGGGATGGCATTCTCTGGCCTTGGGATCGGATAACTGGATCTACGGCTGGGGCGCAAATACCCGTGGTGAAGTGGGTACAGGATCAATCACCGATAATAAGATCACGCCCGTCCGAATTGCCACACCGCAAGGTGTTCCCTCCAATTTCACCTGGGGACAGTTCCAAATGGGGGACTACTACTCGCAAGCTATCGGGTCCGACGGCAACATATATACATGGGGTTACGGCGGAAACGGCAACGTTGGCAATGGGTCCACCGTTGACGTGTACGGCCCAACTCAAGCGCATAAACCCAATGGAGTGCTACCTAATTTCTCTTGGAAACAAGTAAGCCTCCTATCTGTTGCATCACTGGCCATTGGCTCAGACGGAAACCTCTACTCCTGGGGTGCCAATAACAATGGCCAGCTGGGCGACAACACCACTACCCAGCGAAACACCCCTATCCGGGTTGCTGCGCCACAGAACGCACCAACTGGACTGACCTGGGTTCAGGTAAGCGCCGGTTGGGACAACAACTCTTTCGGCTTGGCCTCAGACGGAAACCTGTACTCCTGGGGCAAAAACGCCAACGGCCAGCTGGGCGACAACACCACCAACGATCGGCATATCCCCGGCCGGGTGAACCTGCCCGGTACCACCACAGTCACCGCAGTCAGCTTCGGTGGAACGGCAGGCACGAACATAAGCAAGAACGCGAATGGTACATGGAGCGTCACCACACCCGCGCATGCGCGAGGAAAAGTGGACACAACCGTCTCATGGACTTTGAACGGCCAGCAGCCGGACGCCCACCTGGCCTACAGGTACCTGGACTCCTACACCGTCACCTTCACCAGCACGGACAGCTCCTACCCGTCACCCTCCGGCATGCCCCAAAACCAGACCGTCACCGAAGGCAAACAGGCCAAACGCCCCTTCCCCAATCCGAAAGCGGATGGCTGCCTGTTCGACGGCTGGTTCATCAAGGACACCAGCAACGACTCCTGGATCGCCTACGACTTCAGCCAGCAGGTCACCGGCAACATCACCCTGGCAGCCCACTGGACCATAATGGACACCCACTGGGCCCTGAACCCACAAAAAGGCAACGTGCTCGGCGGCCAGCACATAACCATCACCCCGCCCACCATCAACCGGGGCATCCGCTTCAACCAGGCCAGCGCCGGAGGCTCCTTCTCCATAGGCGTCGCCAGCGACGGAAACGCCTACGCATGGGGCAACAACAAATACGGACAACTGGCTCAGAAACCGGCAGATGCCGCCATGCAGAAAACTCCAGTCAGAATCCCCCTGCCCGACGGCGCGGACTCCGGCTTTACCTACACCCAGGTTGCAGCCGGCGACTCGCACGTCCTGGCCATAGGATCAAATGGCATCCTCTACAGCTGGGGACGCAACGACCACGGGCAATTGGGCGACGGCACCACAACGGACCGGTACAAGCCCCAGCCCGTCAAGGACACCAGCGGACAGCCATTCAAAGCCGTACAGGTCAGCGCCGGCGTCGCAGACTCGGCCGCCATCGACTCCGAAAGCCGCGTCTACACCTGGGGCAGCGAAAGCACCGGCAAGGGCCAGACGCCCGCATACAGCACGGCCAGGAATACCCCGACTCCAGTCGCCGACCCGGACAATCCTGGGCAGGCCTTGCGTGCGGTCCAGGTCAGCCTCAACTGGAGCTTCGTCATGGCCCTGGACGCCGATGGCAACGTGTACAACTGGGGATACAACACGAACGGCCAGCTCGGCAACGGCACCAGCGACAGCACCAATTACGCATCCAATCCGGCCCGACTGCCCAATCAGTCCTTCCAAGCCACCCAAATCAGCGCGGGGAGTTGGCACGCCCTGGCCATCGATACGGACGGAAACACCTGGGCCTGGGGATACAACGGGTACGGCCAGCTGGGGGATGGCAGCACCAGCGACAAGTACAAGCCCCAAACCGTGCAGAACCCTACCAATACCAGCCAAAACCTTAAAGCCGCCCAGATCAGCGCGGGTGTGAACCACTCCCTTGTCGTCGGCCGTGACGGCAGCCTCTGGGCATGGGGATGGAACAGCAACGGGCAGCTGGGCATCGGCAGCACCGTCAATCAGAACAAGCCCGCGACCATCAAGGACCCCGCGAACAAGGCCCAAACCTTCAAAGCCGTTCGAAGCAGCGTCGGACAGCTCCATTCACTGGCCATCAGGCAGGACGGCAACCTCTGGGCCTGGGGAGACAACCAATACGGGCAGTTGGGCAGCAACCGAACGGCAGCCAAAAGCACAACCCCCCTGGCGGTTGCCTTCGATCCGACGCCTGTGGTGCTCACTGGCGTCAAGTTCGGCGGCATCGCCGGGACCAGTCTGTACCGGAACGCCGATGTCACCTGGAGCATCACCAACCCGCCCCACGACGCAGGATTCGTCGACGTGGCCGTCGACTGGACCATAGACCAGGCCGCACAGACGACCGCCCACCTGGGCTACACCTACGAGGGCATCCTGCCCAGGGCCGGCAGCGCCGGACTCCTGGTCCTGCTCGCCGCAGGACTGCTCACTGCAGCAGGCGCCACGGCAGCAGCCTCCCACCAACGAGAAAGCAGCAGCCGTCGCCACTAAACTCTTTGCACGAGTAAGCGGGGTGGCCCCGCAAACCCCAAGATTGCCGGGCCACCCATTTCCTTAGCCTGTTGCTGTGCTCTTTAGCTAAAGCTACATAATAGCTAAGAGGCAGAGTTGCCTGAACAAAATCGTGACTGGTGGGCGAAAAGGGTGTCCGCTCATGCTTGGCAATCCCCCGGGTCTTCTTCGTTGAAGAGCAATTACCAGATTCCCAACACTGGGCCTATAGGAACTAAACGCGTTGTTTTAGGTTCTGTGTGTGGGTTTGGTTGTGTGTTGGTCAGAGTGTGGTGTTGGGGTATCTG